>CAWDYK010000011.1:0-332124 GCA_963806475.1 uncultured Solirubrobacterales bacterium | reverse complement strand
TGTACCCACGATGGTGAGCGACTCAGGGGAGATCCAGGAGTTCGGACGGCCGCACGGCGGAGGCAGCAGGACTACGAAGAGTGGCAGTGGAAGGAGTTCCTGCGGACGGTCTACATCGTCGGGAAGCTTCTGAAGGAGTTGCCGGAACCCCGCGTGACCGATCGCTGAAGCAGTCCGCCGAGCAGGCCCCGCCTGCCTTCGCGCCGTCGCCGATCGGCTGGAGGCGCTCGTGGCCGGGAACGACTGCGGCGAGGGCGGCGGATGAGTCGCGCGCGAGCTTCGAGGTCACCGCCGGAAGTCGTCGGTTTCCGACGACTCGGACCCGTCCCGGAGAGTGGCGGCCAGCGACAACGCCATGTCGCCCAGAGCCGCGAGAGCGTCCGCGACCTCGCTGGTGTTCCCGCGGTCGATCGCGCTGCGCACCTTCTCGAACGACTTCGACAGCTGTTCGTCCACGCCGTCGAGGCTGAGGGTCGCGTTCGCGAGAGGTTCGGTAGACGCGCTTCGAAGGAACTGGTCGAGATCGGCTCGCCGGATGCGGACGCGCCGCTGACCGACGCTCACGGCTTTCAACTGGCCTCTATCTATCCATTATCTGGACTCCGGGATATGCCGAATCCGAGCACCGAGCCGTGGATTCGCAAGGTGGAGGATTGGCTCTGGTCGGCATAACCAGAGCCTGCGGGTCGCCCCAGCGCCGGAGGGCCGGATCTGGTCAGCGTGCGCTGCTGGAATTAGCCCCTTAGCGGGCGAAATTCCTCCACATCGATGGCTCGGAGCGGCTCCGGTGCCGGCGCGTGCGATGGATCCGGAACACGTAGTCCTTGCACCGGGATATCGGTGTGGCGGGCTTTGAGCGACCCATCGCCCGGTCGTCGACTGGCGTGAGGGCCTCGCATCGGTGCCCGGTCGAGCGACGGCAGGCGGGCTACCTGCTCGAGCAGCGCCTGGGTTCTAAGCCACGCACAGGTAGCGTCGGGATCTCGCCGCGGGATGTCCTGGGGGGACGAGGACCACTACTTCCGGGTTGGGAGATCGGCGTGGAGCGCATTACGCCTGCATGTCGCCGCCAAGAGTCAACCACCGAGCATCCTTGACTCAGTGGGCTCGGCCGGGGCTAGCGTGATCCGAACATTCCCGACGTGTTCACCGCATGTGAAGTTGATCGAGGCACCTGGTCCGCGCGCACCGTTCGGGGGACGGGCCGGATCTCGTCTGAGGGCGATTGGCCGATTGATTTGGTCGGCGCAGAAGTCGCCCACACCGACCGTGCCTGAACCGGTGATCGTTCCCGGGAGTTTGACGAACAGCGGGTTTAGCTTCGGGGCCATCGTCCCGTGCGAGGTCGATTTTCCAATCGGCCGCCATGGCATCACGGTCGTGGTCCCGGACCGAATCCGCGCCTTGAGCGCGGTGGCCGGACTGCGCTTGGCGCACTACATCGCCAGCAAGTCGGGACGACCACCAGGATGTCTTCGCCAGCTGTCGTGCCGACTTGACCTGGAGTTGTATCCGCTTCCCCTTCGATCGAGATCCGCAGTCTCGGGGCTCGACCTGTCCGCGCAAGTCGCCGCGAGCGCCAGGCGCTGCTGCATGCAGCCAATAGAGCAGGGAGCGTTCGACGCTCAGCGTTGGTCCGGCTCCCGAGGAGAAGTGCGCTCGGGGATCAAACGTAGGGCCGGTGCTAAGGCATCGGGGGCTCGAACAGGCTCGGCAACTGTTCGAGTTAGCTGCGATGCGATGGCCCGGCGCTGGCGCTCGGTAAGGGACCCGATCGACTTGTCCTCTGGCACGGCAACCCGCGCGAGAAACGCGCGGGAACGCGCCTCGCCCCAGCCGCGCTGACTCGCCAATAGCTGGACAACTGGCATGCTGGCGGCCTCCGATGGGGGGATCAGGATGACCTCGGCTGCTGCGAGTTGCCCGTTGGCCACGCGCGCCTTGAGCATCGAGCGTGCACGCCGCACGCGGTTTGCGAGCTGAAGGGCTTGCACAGGTTGCGAACCCGCAGCCGATCTGTTCGCGCTCATCAACTTCTCCCCAGTTCATCGTTGGACTCCTCCCCCCGAGTCCCAATACTCGTTACGCTAGGCAATGTTTCAGGCTCGGCAAAGCGCGCCCGTCCGAATTGTTCGCTATTTCCGGCTTTCGTCGTATCGAGCGCTGCAAATCAACCCTTCCCACCGCCGGGAGATGCGGACAAAATATCTAATGCAACTAGCGGAGAAAGCTTGCCTGAACGGTCGCCGACGCACCGCCACACAAAAAGGGGGGGCCGTAGTGTCTCGAGTTTCGCGCTTTTCGGTGGTTTTGCAGGAAATTTCGGGTTGGTGTCGTAGGCGCGGCCGCGAGCGCGTGACGAAAAGGGGCATCGGCGGCTTGCTCGAACTCACGGGGTGTTCTGAGTCCTGTGAGGGAGGTCGTCGCCGATGCCCGTTGTTCCATCTTCGCTTGATGGGCTGTTGTTCCTCTTCGTTGGTGCGTTCAGTGCGCCGGTGTTCCAGACGTTCCGGATGCTGGTGGTGGGTTTCCTGTGCCGGGTCGGGGAGCATTCGGTGTGCGGGATGCTTGAGGGCGCGCGGCTCCAGCGTTTGTGGCATCACTCGCGGGCTCATGCGTTCTTCGCCGAGCGCAAGTGGTGCCCGGATGAGCTCGGGTTGCTGCTGTTGGGGTTCCTGGTTGCGACGTTTGTGCCCAAGGATGCCCCGATCAAGCTCGCCGTCGATGACAGCCTGTTTCACCGTTGGGGCAAGAAGGTGCACGCAGCTGCCTGGCAGTACGACGGGTCGGTGCCGGCGGGGGCGGGCAGCCAGACTGGGTATGGCAACAACTGGGTGATCTTGACCCTGGTCGTGCGCCTGCCGTTCATGAAGAGGGCGGTCTCGCTGGCGGTGCTCACTCGCTTGTGGCAGCCCGACCCCGACGCCAAGGCGCAGAAGAAGAACGGCGGGCGGGCGGATCGCAGGCCGAACCCCGACTATCCGTCAAAGTCCCTGCTGGCGCGGGAGATGCTCGATCTGGTCGCCGCGCAGTACCCGGAGCGCGAGATCGAGTTGGTGGGCGACTGCGCGTACGCCACCAAGGCGCTGGGTGCAGGTCTGCAAGAGCGGGTGATGGTGACCTCGCGCCTGAAGTTAAACGCCAAGCTTCATGCGCCCAAGCCGCCGCGCACCGGCAAGCGCGGCCAGCCCGCCAAGAAGGGCAAACGGCTGGTGCTCGCCGAGATCGCCGATGACCCGCAGATCGCCTGGGAGACGACCGAGGTTGAGCGCTCGGGCAAGCGCCGGACGGTTCAGGCGCACGCCTTCGAGGCGCTGTTCTACGACGTGTGGGGCGAACGACCCGTACAAGTGGTGCTCGTCCGCGAGCGAGGGCGCGAGTCGGGCTACGACATCGCGCTGGTCTCGATGAACATGCGCGCCACCCCGGCGCAGATCATCGAGTTCTACGACGAGCGCTGGTCGATCGAGGTCTGTATCGAGGACGCCAAGCAGGTCACCGGCGTGGGCGAGGCGCGCAATCGCGTCAAGAAGGGGGTCGAGCGCACGGTCCCGTTCGGGCTGCTCTGCCAGACACTAGCGGTCTGCTGGTATGCACTCCACGGCCAAGCCCAGCGCGACGTCAAGCGGCGCCTGCGCCTCTCCCCCTGGTACAGGCAGAAGCGCTTCCCCTCCTTGCAGGACATGCTCTCAAGCCTACGCCGCGAAGTGATCGCCGCCCAATACCTGCCGGTCACCCCCCGCACCCCCAACCAGCAAGAAATCATCGGCCCCGCGCATAAGCTGAAGGCCGCCGCCGGATAACCGCGAAACTTGAGTAGTGTCGGACCTGATTGATTGCCAGGAGACCGTCGAGCAGATGCTTGCCGACGGCAGGACTCTGGCTGAGGTTGAGGAGTACATCGAGCGTTGCGCGCTAGACGAGATGGAGAAGGCCGGATTGTGGATGCTCGCCTGGGCGCACCAGGACCAGTCGACACAACTGCGACTCGCCAAAGAGACGCTCGCGCTCGTCAGCAGTATGCGAAGCCCAACAAAGCTAGGTCGGAAGGAGCCCCACCGCCGCGACCGCCCGGCACGGGCGACACGCCTCGGGGCTCATCGATAAAGCAGCACGCCACCGGGATTCTCACCGAGATCGAAGCCCAACGTTTGACGACACTGTCGCTTTGGTCGAGATCCGACAGCGAAGGGATGGCCTCCGGTGCGTGCCCGCATGGTTTGCTTCTGACTTCGCGACAGAGGTGCCGTCGTTTTTCAACCTAATCCTGGGAGGCTTCCGGGGCCCTGAACCAGGAGGACGTAATGATGGAGAACGGCAAGCGACGGCGACGGCGGCAGCTGACGCCCCGGGAGACGACCCGTTGGCGCGGATCAAGGGTCACTACGATCCGCACAACGCGTTCAGCGTCAACCAGAACATCACCCCGGCCTGACGATTGATCGGCCGATGCGTATCCGGCTGGCTCAGGCGCGCGATTGCGGGTGGTGATCTGGCGATAGGTGGCGGGGGCGCGAGACCCACGCAGGAGTAGCTGCCCGCCGGGCGCGACGCTGCTCGGGCGGATCTGTAACGGTGGGCCGGCCGCTTGACGCGGATACCGGGAGTCTCCCGCGCCTACCAGACGCTCGCTCAGGACGAGCAGTACCAGTCCCGGGCGACCTTCGTCCCGCTCCCCCTTCCGCCGGGCAAAGCAGTAGTGCAACCCTAGCATTGCCCTTTGGGGAGATCCGGCACTGTAAGGCGGCGGTCCCGACGTTGCCACTTACCGAGAATGCAGCACTGATCGGCCTCCTGGTAGTAACGGAACAGGAACGTACGCTAAGCCCTGATAACCACCAGCGCGGCGCGCCCTCTCGGCTTGCCAAGGTTCGTGGCTCGTGCTGGACGACTGTCGGCACAGCGACCCATCACCGGCATTGCCGGGCGGAAGTGGGAGTCTGTCGCACGGTCGAGCCCCGCTGCTCCTTGTCGCCTGCCGCGGCGGCGCCGCTCCGTTCGTGCGGCGTCGCTGCTTCTAGCAGCAGCGCGGTGCGCAGGGCCGCTCGCCGCGCGCAGGACCGCGCCGCGCACCGCCTCGGGATGGCGGATCAGCAGGCAAAGCGCGAAGACCCCGCCGGCGCTGCTGCCATAGACCGCTGCGGGCGTCAGGCCGAGGGCGTCCAGCAGCGCGGCCGCGTCGTCGGCCTGCTCCTCCGGCGACGTCGTCGCCCACCCGGCCGGGCGGGGACTGCGCCCGTTCCCGCGCCGGTCGTAGCTGACGACGGTGAACTCGTCGGCCAGCAGCTCGGCGAGCGTCTCAAAGTGGCCCGCATCGCCCGTCATTCCCATGATCAGGAGCACCGGCGGACCGTCGCCCCGCACCTCGTGGTACAGCTCGGCACCGTTGACGGTGATCGTCGTCATCACCCAGCCCCCTTTGGTCGTGTGTTTCACCGGCATCCTCCCCTCTAGAACAGCACGGGCGCAACGGTCGAACCGAACCTCGCACCGGCCAGTGACCTTCCACAGGACGGACTCGCGTCCTTCCCATGCGGCTCAGCCCCGGTCGCCCTACCGCGGTCGCGCGAGGGTTGCTGCTGCTTTCGCCTGCTTGCGGCACTCGGCGCTTGCTTGCGAGCTCAGGCTCGCGACGGCGGCGCAGAACCGGCGCACGCATGGTTCGGGGGAGTGGGTCCCAGATCATTGGAAGTGGAACGGTCCGGTCAGCTTTTCGGGCAGCTTGCGTGGTTGCTGGCCGCTGGCCGTCCCAGAGGTTGGTCCCGGAAGGCGATCCCGTTTCTCCCGTTCGGTCGAAACATCCGGTACGGTCGCCGGCTGTACCGATCGCTCTCCGAAGCCGCCACCGCACACCACGGTCCTCGCTTTGAGGAACTGTTGGACGTTCCCGAGGGCGAGCAGCTCTCACGTCTGGAAGAGCTTCGCTCGAGCCCGCGCAAGTTTGGGTACGGCCAAGATACGCCCGAAACCCGCAATAGACCCACCCCGTCTTACTGGGGGTCCATCCAAGATAAGGGCAAAAGGTGCATCAGGCTGCTGAGAGCCCTTGCTCAGCGGCCTGAGCTGGCCCTGCGGCTGACCCGACCGAGCTCCTGAGACTGCTCCGACGGGCAATGTGGTGCCGAACGACCCTCGAAATCAGGTTCCCGGTGCTCGGACCCGGCGATTACACCTTTTCGGCCTATTTTGGCTGTACGCCGTCAGCGAGGGTCCGCACCGACGTTCGGAGAAGCGCCCCCGCGCGATTCATAGACTTGTGAGCGACCCGCCCTGCCTTCGAACGGCTGAAGCGACACGCGTCAGCGACCATCACGGTGCTGGACTGTACGCACACACCACATCACCGCTCCCGCGCCCGCCGCAGACGGCTGGCGGCCGTCTCGATCATGCTCGCAGCGCTGCTGGCCGGCGGTCTGGCGGGCTTTGCCCGCGGCGACGGTGACCCAGGCCAGCGACGTCCTCCTCTCCCAGCCGCTCTACCTCCCCCAGGATGCGGGTGTCCCCGCTACCCAACAGGCTCAACTCACCGCGCTGCTGGCTGCGGCGCACCGAAGCGGCTACACGCTCCGCGTAGCCCTGATCGCAGAGCCCGCTGACCTCGGGTCGGTCACCGAGCTCTGGCGCCAGCCGCAGAATTACGCCCACTTCCTCGGACAGGAACTCTCGCTCAACTACAACGGACCGCTGCTCGTCGTCATGCCAAACGGCTACGGCCTCTACCAGCCACACGCATCGCCGAACAAGCAAGCGTCAGCCGTGAGCGCGCTCTCGCCTCCCGGGCGCAATCTCGGGCCAGGCGCGCTCGGCGCGATCGAGCGCCTGGCGGCCGCATCCGGTCACAACTTGCCGACGCCGGCCGCAACGACCCCGACGAACAGCCACTCCAACGACACGACCGCGTCGATCGTGTTCGGGATCGGCACGATCATCATCATCATCGCCTGGGCAGCCAGCCTCCGCGCGCGGCCACCACGCCCATTCGGCGGAAGCATCTCGTCCACCCGACGATCGTACGACGGCTAGGGACGCGGCCCTTCGCACCGAGGAAGGATGCGCCGCGGCAGCGCGGACGACGTCCCGGACCACCGGCGACGCTACACCGATCCTCGCACCCCGTGCGAGCACGTACAGCTGCACGCCCCCATTGAAATCCCGACGGATCGCGGAACGCGACGCTCGCTCAAGCGGGAGCCCGGCGGCTACGCGTGCTGCGCGCCGACACGCAAACGTCTCACGCGCCCAGCAACAGTGACGCCCGCGTTGTCCGGCTTCGTTCTCCGACACGCACACCGGCCCAGCTCGATCTCGCCCTGCCTTGCGCGGCCCGCACGAGTCCGGAGGTGGAACTGCGCGCCCGAATGCCGATCGTCAATCGAGATGACCACAGAGGAAGGTCCCTGCCACCGCCTGTCGAGCGAGCCGTTGGCGGCCGGGCGCGCACCGCTGAGCTCGGGCCAGTACCAGTCGGCGTCGTCGTCAGGGGCTAGTGGCAGCGGAGTAGGATCAGCCGGGGCCGGGAAACCAAAGATTGGGGCAACGTATGTATGTGCTCATCGGGCGTCTGAAGATCAAGCCGGGGCATGAGGAGGAGACGCGTTCGATGATCGCCGAGCATGGCGTGCCGATGGTGAGAGGCATGGCCGGATCGGCGGATGCCTACTGGGCGAGGGCGCTCGACGGCGATATCCAGCACTCGTTCTGGCTCTTCGAGACGCAGGAGAATGCTCGACGAGCCGAGGCGACGTTCACCCGGCTGCGTGAGATGCCAGACGCTCCCGCGACGTTCGTTAGCGTCGACGTCTGCGAGGTCGTGGGCCAGGCGTAGGCAGCCGGTCCGACCGCGTTGGCGCGTCCGGCCGCCCGTCGTCTCGGTCAGCGATCGACGAGCGAGACGGATTCCGGACGTCATGCTCGCCTTCGAGCTCGACGGCGATGGCTCTCACGAGGGAAGGCTGAGCGGACGAGTCGCTTGACGGCATCGTTCGGATCCAATTGATCGCGAGCCGTTGCTGAGCACGCATCTACTGGCGCCGGGGACGCGGTCCCCAAGCGAGGAGAGGCGCGACGTGGGTCGCCGCCTGCAAGGGTCGGTGGGGTCGGGATCTCGCGGTTGGCATCCTCGGTTCCCTGCGACGCTTTCGCAATGGACACGTCCGAGCTGCTGCATTTCTTTCACCAGGCCCAACACGACATCGGGTGCGAGGAACTCTCGCTTCGCTGTGACTGCGAGAACCTCGAAACGGTGTACGTAGTCGATCGCGCGGGGAAGCTCACGGTCACGGACCGGGGCGAGACGTTCCAGTACCTGGACCGCCTCGACGATGACGACTACGGGCCGATCGACGTCGATCGTGCCCGAGCGATCTGCCGCCGAGACGGCGTGGACCTCCTCGATGACGGCGACGACGAGCTCTAACCCAGGGTCGTTCACGTGGTCGCAGGCGAGCCGTTGCGAGCAGCGATCGACGCCGTGTCGGCGGCGGTGGACCACCTGTTCTCGGCCGCGAGGAACGGCAACCCGGATCCTCCACGAACATCAGCCGCGCGTTGTGGCCCGAGTTCGCCGACCGTCTCGGTCGGAAGGCTGATCGAATAGTGCGCGGATCGATCGGATACTGGGAGCCGTGGTCTTTCTTCGCCAAAGCCCTCGTCCAGGCGTGGGATACTCACAGTGTGCCGACTGACTGGCGTCGCAACGGTGTCCGCGTTGTTCGCGGCGACGAGCTCGACACCAACACGCCGCAAACCCCTGGGATGACGCGCGCGGCGGCGATCACGGCCGCGCGCGCGGGCGCTGAGAAGCTGTGGGCGGGCACGGTGATCATCGAGCCCGCCGCCAAGACGGGCGCGCACCATCATGGTCCGGTCGAAAGCGTCATCTATGTCTTGTCCGGCCGTGCCCGGAGGCGCTGGGGCGAGCGCTTGGAATATGTGGCCGAGGCCGGGCCAGGCGACTTCATCTACGTTCCGCCATATGTTCCTCACCAGGAGATCAACGCCGAGCCGTCGGAGCCGCTGTCGTGTGTCCTCGCGCGCTCGGGTCAAGAGCCGGTGGTCGTGAATCTTGACCTCGCCGATGTCGAGCCCAACCCGCTGCAGGTGCACTGGGTCGACGACATCCACCTGGCGCCGTAACGGTTCCTCGGTGGGACGCCCGGGTGCGGCCCACGGTACTGCGGGGCGTGTATCGGCTTAGGTCTGGTCTGGCCGGCGAGATGCGGCGCGCTCGAGCAGCTCGCCTGCGGCCAGCACGAGCGCGTCGTCGCCCGCTCGACCTGCGAGCTGAAGGGACGCGGGAAGGCCATCTTCCGCTGGTCCGCACGGCAGCGCCAGCGCAGGCCAGCCGAGGACATTGAACGGGTACGTGAAGCGGATCGCAGCATCCCGGATCGTTAGCTCGTCCGCGTCGGCGAACGGAGCCACGAACGGGGTCGTCGGGGTCAGCAGCAGATCGACCGTCTCGAGCTGCTCGAGGCACCGCTCGCGGTAGGCCTTACGGGCCTGCAGCCCGTCCTCGAGCTCGTCGTCGGTGACGGCCAGGCAGCGCTCGATCTTGACCCGCACGTTCTCGCCATAGCGAGCGGAGTGTCCGCGGAACAGGTTCCGGTGGACCTCTGCTACCTCGCGCATGAACACGCTCCCGACCCGCTCGGGCAGGGGAAGGTCGAGCTGCCGGGCGCGCGGAAAGTGTTGGCCGGCCTCCTCGACGCGGGCGCGCACGAGTCGATCGGCGAGCGGGGTCCACGCGATGCCGAGCTCCAATTCGTCGAGCGATTCGAGACGGCGCGCTCGGAAGTCGGGCACGAGGGTCGTGAACATAGACGTGCACTCCGGGACGGACCGGGCCATCGGGCCCGCGTGGTCGAAGCTCGGGGCGAGCGGGAAGCAACCGTCGAGCGGCACGAGGCCGTAGCTCGGTTTGAAGCCGACGACGCCGCACCACGCGGCCGGGATCCGGATCGAGCCGCCCGAGTCGGTCCCAAGGGCGGCGTCCGCGAGACCGGCCGCAAGCGCAGCCGCGGATCCGCCGCTCGAACCGCCCGCTAGGCGGCCCGGTGCGACCGGGTTCGGCACCGTCCCGAAATGCGGGTTCTGCGACGAGATCCCGTACGCGAACTCGTGAAGATTCGTCTTGCCCACGGTCGCGTATCCCGCCGCTTCGAGCCGGGCGACCGACTCCGCGGTGCGCTCGGGGACGTGCTCGGCGAACACGATCGAGCCGTACGTCGTCACGAGCCCGGCCGTGTCGAACAGGTCCTTGACAGCCAACGGGATCCCGTCCGCAGATCGCTCCGGGCGAGCGAGGAAGATCGACACCCAGAGATTATCCGGCGTCGCCTCGGTATATCGGAAGCGAGGTCGCCACCGAGTACGGCTTGGCGATGACCCAACCGCAGTCCTCCCCGAGAGGCAGACGGAGATGTTGCTCGATCTGGCCGGCTGGAGCGATGAGGATTCGTGGCGGCTCCCCGCCGCGTCGACGGTCGCGCTCGCGGAGCAGTGAGCCCAGCCTACCCACCCCGGCTGTACTACATGCCGCGAACACGCTCGAGCCGCGTCCCGTGGCTGCTGGAGGAGATCGGCGCCCGGTACGAGCCGACCCAGATCCCCGGCGCCCAGCGCCAATCTGCCGAGCATCTCCGACGACATCCCCTCGGGCGTGTCCGCTCGCCGACGGAACCACGATGTTCGAGTCGGCGGCGATTTGCCTCCAGCTGGCGGATCTCAACCCGGACGCCGGCTTGATCTCGCCGCTCGGATCGGCCGCGCGAGCACTCGTGTACCAATGGGTCGTGTTCGAGATGACCGAGCTCGAGGAGCCGCTGCTCCGCTGGATCCGCGAGCTCGGCGAAAAGCACGACCGATTCAACTATTCAACGGCGCGTGATCGATTCGCCCAGACCGCCACAGCGCTCGAGACGGCACGTGACGCGCGCGAGTGGTTGCTCGACGGTGATCTCACAGTCGCCGATGTGATCTGCGCGAGTGTGCTCGCAGGGGCGCGCTCGCGGGAGCTGCTGGCAGCGTGGCCAAGGCTCAGCGACAACGTGGAGCACAGCGAGGCGCGCCCCGCCTACGCGAGGGCGGCCACGATCTAGGATCGTCCGCGCACTTAGCACTACTGCTCGCGATCGAGCCGAGGGAGCGTTCCCAACGGGATCCGCCACCTAACGCTGCGGGCCTGGACTGATCGTCCCAACGACCCGCGTGGCCGGCGTCTCACTGCCCAACGCTCCACGCACACCGCCCGGGCCCGACCCGGCGGTACACGCAGCCGGGTCCTGTTGAACACCGTGACTGCACGTCGATGTGAGTAGTGCTTCGGTTGCCCGCGGGTACGTCGGCGGCCGGACGGCCGTACCTGCGGCTCACCGGGAGAGACGCGGTGACTGACCCAGAGTGACGCTGTCGCTGGGAGCGGGGCTCGGGTTCGGACGCCCGGGCTCGATGGCCGAGATCGGCCAGTTGGTACGGCGGAGTCCTCGTTCGTTCGGGAGTGCCCGATCGCGACGCTGGTCAGCGTTGCTCTCGGGGGGATAGCGGCAGCACTCGGATCTGGCGCTCGTTGGCGTAGGCGAGCTCACCGGTGGCGAGCGTGATGACGCCGACCGAGCAGTCGTGCGCGAGCGGTTGGCCGGACACGGGCTGCCCGCCCGCGCGCATTGATCCGGTAGCGGGTGAGGGTGTGCGAGGTGTAGCCGCACACGAACAGGTCTCGGCCGGCGGCGGCAAGCCCTGCCGGGGCTTGGTCGGGTAGCCTGGTGGCGTTCGCGGGATGCGGGCCGAGGTCAGCGCGGGCGAGGTACTCGCTTCTGCCGGGAGGGGCGTTGTCGGCCACCCATACTTGGCCCGAGGGGGTGAGCGCAAGCGCATACGGATCAAACCAGCCGCGTGAGAGCAGGCTCGGCCGCTGCGCCGGTCCGCCGGCACGGTTCAGCGACCGCTGCCTGGCTCATGGCCGCGGATCCCGGTCACACGACCATCCTCAGTCACGATCTCATCGACGGTGAAGCGCTCGCGGACCTCCGCTCCAGCCGCGCGCGCGGCCTCGACCAACACCGTGTCCAGCAGCCTGCGCCGGGGGCTGTACAGCGCATCGACGCCCTCGAACTCCAGGTACCGGCCCTCCAGCACCGCCGGGCCGGGATCGAACCGGACGCGGCGCGTGGCCGGCGTGCCGGCCGATGCGATGGCGTCGAGCAGGCCCCAGCGAGCGAGCCTCGCCACCCCGGGAAGCTGCACCTGATGCGTCGACAGCGTGTCGCTCGGGAACTGCGCGCGGTCGAGCGCGAGCACACGCAGGCCCTTGCGCGCCAGCAGCATTGCTGTGCTCGACCCCGCGACCCGAGCCCCGATGATGATCGCGTCGTAGCCGCTCATGGCCGCACCGCGTAGAGGACCTGCAGCGGATCTTCGATCGCGAGCCGCTCCACGGAGCTGAACCCGGCCGCTAGGCAGAGGTCGCGGAGCTTGCCCTCAGGCAGGCCGCACGTGCCGAGTCCGGCGCCCCCGCCCGCGAGCGAGGTCGTCATGCAGTAGAGCACGCTGATGCCGTACATGAGCGTCGCCACCGGCCCTACGTTCTGCTCGGGCTCCTCGGCGCAGTTCATCTCGGCGACCAGGTACATCCCGTCGTCGGCGAGCGCGCGATGGATGCTCTCTAACAGGCGTGGCGGGTCGGTCGCGTCGTGGACGACGTCGAACGTCGTGATCAGCTCGTAGCTCCCGGGCAGACCGTCCGACGCGTCGAGCAGCTCGAACCGCGTGCGGTCCGCGACGCCGGCCTCCTCCGCGTGCCGGCGCGCGCGCTCCACCTGCCCGTCGAAGCTGTCGAAGCCGACGAACGTCGAGGCGGGGAACGCCTTCGCGAGTTCGATCAGCGCGAGTCCCGCGCCACAGCCGACGTCGGCGCAGCGGATCCCGGCTCGCAGGCGGTCGGTCACGCGCGCCGCGGGGAGCCATTGCCCGACGAGCGCATGCTCGTACCACGTGCGGCCGAGGCGGGACATGCCCTCCCACGTCTCCTCGCCGAACGCCGACTGCGGGACGCCGCCGCCCGAACGGAACGCCTCGATCAGCCGGTCGACGGGGCGCAGGTAGCCGAGCGTCAGCTGGAACGCGCCGCCGAGGAAGAACGGTCCGCCCTCGGCCGCGAGCACGGCCGCGTGCTCGGGCGACAGCAGGTATGCGCCCGACTCGCCCTCGCGCGCGATGTAGCCGGCGGCGTGCATGCCGTGCAGCCATTCGCGCGTGTAGCGCTCGCTGACGCCGGCGCGCTCTCGCCGCAGAGGCGCGGGCGGCGGGTGCGACTGTGTTCTACGGCCGCGCGCTCGAGGAGCCGCTCGCCCCGTATCAGCCGTTCGCGGAGGCGCTGCGGCCATACGTCGCCGCGTGCCACGTCGATGAGCTCTCGGCGCATGGCGGGCCGCTCGCCGGCGAGCTCGCGCGACTTCTGCCCGATCAGGCCGCGCGCCTGCCGCCGGAGGCCGACCGCTCCGAGCGAGACCCCGAGGGCGCGCGCTACCGGCTGTTCGAGGCGGTCGCGTCGCTGCTGGCGTCGGCCGCGCGCTCCGGCCCGGTGCTGCTCGCGATCGATGATCTCCATTGGGCGGATCGCCCGACGCTGCTGATGCTCGGACACGTCGCGCGGTCCAATCCGCGGTCGATGCTCGTGCTCGGCGCCTACCGGGAGGGCGAGCTCGGACAGGACCACCCGCTGATCGCGACGCTTGCCGACCTGCGGCGCGAGGCGCCGGTCGAGCGCGTCCTGCTGGGCGGTCTCGTGCCCGAGCAGGTCCGCGCGCTGGCCGGGGCGTGGCTCGGCCCGGCCGCGCCGTCGGGGCTGGCCGACGCGCTGTGCGAGGGGTGCGGCGGCAACCCGTTCTTCATCGAGGAGCTCCTTCGCCACCTCGAGGAGGACGGGGTCCGGCCGGATGCGGACGGGAGATCGTTTTCGGTCAGCGGGCTCGGCCTTCCCGAAGGCGTCAGGGACGTGGTGCGCGCGCGCCTCGCGCGGCTCGGCTCGGCGGCGCACGCATTGCGGATCGCGGCGGTGGCCGGGCGCGAGTTCGACCTCGAGCTGTTGGCGGCCGTCAGCGGCTCCCCGCGCGAGCACCTGATCGAGTCGCTGGACGCGGCGCTCGAGGCTCAGCTGATCCGCGAGACCGGCCAGCCGGGTCGCTACTCGTTCAACCACGCGCTCGTCCGCGAGGCCATCTACACCGAGCTCTCGGGCGCCCGGCGCGCCTTGCAGCATGAGCGAATCGGTGCCGCGCTCGAGCGACTATCAGCGCCGGAGCCGAGCACGCGGCTGACCGAGATCGCACACCACTACCTGCTCGCCGGCCCGGATGCGGTCGCCAATGCGGTCCACTATGCGCGTCTCGCGGCGCGCGCCGCCGCGTCCCAGCTCGCCTACGAATCCGCAGCGGTGCTCTGCCAACGTGCGCTCGAGGCGCTCGAGCGCTCGCAGGCCGCTCCCAGCCGTGAGCGCACGGAGCTCGTGCTCGAGCTCGGCGAGGCCTTGCTGCGCTCGGGCGAGGTGGCGGCTTCCCGCGAGCGGTTCTCCACGGCGGCCACACTCGCCCGAGAGCTCGGTGACGCGCCGCTGCTTGCGCGCGCCGCGCTCGGGCGCAGCGGGCTGTCGGTGACGGTACTCGGCGTCGATCCGGAGAACGTGGCGCTGCTCGACGAGGCGCTCGCACTGCTGGAGGGCGACGACGATCCGCTGCGCGCCCGGCTGCTCGGTCGCCTCGCGATCGAGGTCTACTACGAGCCGCCGAGCGCCCGCCGCGAGCAGTTGAGCTCGAGCGCCGTCGCCCTCGCGCGCGCCGCCGCGGCGCCGGCCGCGCTGGCCGACGCGCTCAGCTCCCGGCACGTCGCGCTGTGGAGCGCGGCGCATCTCGGCGAGCGGCTCGCGCTCGCCGAGGAGATGATCGCGCTCGGCGCGCGCACCGGTGATCGCGAGCGTGAGCTCCAGGGCCGCAATTGGCGCTTCATGGATCTCGCCGAGTCCGGGGATCTCGGGGCGGCACGCGAGGAGCTCGCGCGCCACGCCGCACTCGCCGACCGGCTGCGACTCCCCGGTTACCAGTGGTGGGATCCGATGTGGTCGGCGATGCTCGCCCTGACCGGCGGGAGGCTCGAGCAGGCGCGCGAGCTGCGCGCCCAGGCGCTCGATGTCGGGCGCCGAGCCGGGGACAAGGTCGCCGAGCTGTTCGCCTGGATCCAGGACTTCTACGCGCGGTGGGAGACCGCCGGCGAGGAGATGGGCGGCCCGCCGGACACCGTCGCCGTCCAGCCGGTGACGAGCGCCCTGCGCAGCGACCGGCCGCTGCTGCTCGCCGAGTCCGGCAGAACTGACGAGGCTCGGACCGAGCTCGATCAGCTCGCGACGGACGCGTTCGCCGCGGTGCCCGACGACCTCAACTGGCTCGCATCGATCGTGGGCCTCGCCCAGGCGGCCGTCGTCCTCGGCGACGAGCAGCGAGCGCGAGCGCTGTACGAGCTGCTCGCCCCGTACCGCTCACGCGCGATCCTCGTCGGCCGGGCGGCGATCTGCCTCGGGCCCGCCGACATGTACTGCGGGATGCTCGCCGGCGCCGTCGCCGAGCTCGGCCCCGAGCTCGCGGCCCAGCATTTCGATGCGGCCAGGGCGTGGTCGCGGGACGCGGGCGCGACCCTGTGGGGGGTGTGGACCGACGTCCATCGCGCGCGCATGTTCGTCCGCGCGGGCGCGTCCTCCGCGGGGGTGCCCGTCGCCGCCGAGCTCGCGGCGAACGCGCTTGCGATCGCCGAGCGCGCCGGCCTCGGCCGCGCCGCCAGGCACGCACGCGAGATCGTCTGCGCTGCGCAGGCGACGGTCTGAGAAGGAGCTGTTGCGCGCAGTTCACGGTGAGATTGCGGACGGCTGAGAGTGTGCGCGCATGACCGAATCAGACCTTATCCACTTCGACGCCGCCCGGCAGGCCGAGCTTGTGCGCAGCGGCGAGATCACATCGCGCAGCTGGTCGAGGCCTCGCTCGCGCGCATCGAAGCCGCGAACCCGCACCTGGGCGCATTCGTGCGGCTGTGCGCGGATCGCGCGCTCGCCGAGGCCGATGCCGTCGCGCCCGGCGACCCCCGCCCGCTGTGCGGCGTGCCGATCGGCATCAAGGACCTGCTGTCGGCGACCGAGGGCCTCGCCACCAGCCACGGGACGCGCGCGTTCGGCGACTGGGTCGCCGACCACGACAGCGCGCACATCCGGCGGCTCCGCGAAGCCGGCGCGATCATCGTCGGGAAGACCGCGACGCCGGAGCTCGGGGTCCGGCCGGTGACGGAGTCAGCGCGCCACGGGATCACGCGCAACCCCTCGAATCCGCAGCTGTCGCCCGGAGGATCCTCGGGCGGCAGCGCCGCCCCGGTCGCGTCGGGCATTGGTCCCGCTCGCGGACGGGAGCGACCTCGGGGGGTCGATCCGAATCCCCGCGTCGTGCTGCGGACTCGTCGGGATCAAGCCGAGCCGTGGACGGGTGTCGATCGGGGCGGATTTCGCCGATGTCGGCGGTGGTGCGCCGAGCGACAGCGTGCTGGCACGGACCGTGCTCGACGCGGCGATCGGCCTCGACACGATCAGCGGCTACGAGCCCGGAGACCGCTACGTCGCCGAGCGCGCGGAGGTGAGCTTCGTCGAGGCCGCCCGCCGACAGGTGGGACCGGTGCGCGTCCGAGTTGCGCTCGGCGCCCCGCTCGGCGTGCAGGTCGACGCCGAGCCGCTGCTGGCCGCGCGGCGCGCCGCCGACGCGCTCGCCGGGCTCGGCCACGAGGTGGTCGAGGAATCCTCTGAGTGGAACGACTCGCAATTCGCAGCGAGCTGGGGAACTGTCGCGACGGCGATGATGCAGCACCTCGTCGCCGTGCTCGAGCGCCTGCACGGTCGCGCGGTCGATCCCGACCAGCTCGAGCCGGCGACGCGCGGCTGGCTGATCGACATGCCCACGGTGCCGCTGATCGACTACCTCGAGGCGATCGAGTGGCTCGGAGCGTACGCCCGGCGGCTGATCGCGAGCTGGCCGAGTGAGTCGGTGCTGCTGACGCCGACGCTGACGCGACTCCCCGCCGAAGCTGGCGCCATCCAGGCGCGCGCCGGCGTCACCGACGACGCGGTCCGCTTCAGCGCATTCGTGCGCCTGTGGAACGTGACCGGACAGCCCGCGATCTCGCTGCCGCTGCACGAGACCGGCGACGGGATCCCGGTCGGCGTACAGCTGGTCGGGCCTCCCGGCCGCGATGAGGTGCTGATCTCGCTGGCGGCGCAGCTCGAGGCGTCCGTCGGCCTGCGGGCGTCCGCACGGGTAGCAGCGCCGGCTGAGGTGAGGGGCTGACATGCACGCTTCGATCTGGTCGTTCACCGGCGATCCCGACGAGCTGCTACGCGCCTACGACGCAATGGTCGCGCAGATCCCCAGACCCCCTGCGAACATACGTTTGTGTCATGACGTCTGCTCGCTGCTGCAGAGTCACGGCGAGGTCGAGGCGTCGCGATGCGTCGAGGAGTGGCTGGCTGAGAGGACGCAGCGCCCAATGGCCGCAGCGTTGTTCAGTTGTTCGTCAGACCGCGCACTGGGGACTGGGAATGACTGGGTGGTGCGGTTGGGGCGGACGATCACGCCGGGCATTCCGTGGCGGTAGGCGTTTCGTGAGCGTGCCGCCTACCGGGTGTGTCGCCGGGCCGGGTCGTGAAACCGATCACGGGGATCGGGTGGGTATCGAGGATCGCGGGTTTGCGCCTGGGTCCGACGCTCGTTGCCGGGCGCCGCAGGCGGCCTCGATCAGTGAGATCTGGGCCGATGGCCAAGATCTTGCGTCTACTGCTACACACTACACCGGCCGAACGTTTACGGCCTTGGGGCCCTTGGGTCCGCTCTCGGTGTCGTAGGACACTGCCGCGCCCTCGGCAAGCGAGCGATACCCGTCGCCGACGATCGCACTGTGGTGGACGAACACGTCCTTGGAGTGATCGTCGGGTGTGATGAACCCAAAGCCCTTCTCGTCGCTGAACCATTTAACGGTTCCGGTTGCCATTGTGCTTCCTCCGGCGTTGATCTGTGCTGCGTAGGCCGAGGTTGCCTGATCGGCAACAGCTACAAGCGATGACAGCGTGTCGGCGGCCCGCCCTGATCCGCGAACCGTAGCAATGAGGCTCGCCACAGCCTCGAGCCTGGCAGTCCTGCCTGCCAACGACATCGACAGCTGGCGCGGACGTCCTGTGACGAAACGCTGGGCGAACACCGGCGGACACTGTTCGTCGCGCTCTCTTCGTGGCGCGCGATGCGAGACCGCACCCTCGGCGCGCGGATCGCGTTGAGAAAGAGACTAAATCTTATTCCTGTGGTATCGTGCTGTGCCGTGAACTGCTCGTCTGCCTTCAAGACCGCGTTCTGGAGGAGAAGTCCGCTCGCGCCGTGGCTGTGTGTCGTGCCCGCGCTTGTGTTTGCGGTCGTCGGGTTGGCCGGGTGCGGAGGGAGTGCCGCTGGTTCGAGTGGTGCCGGCGGGGGTGGCCAGGTTCGGGTGGTGGCGGCGGAGAACTTCTGGGGCAGCATCGCCAGCCAGTTGGGCGGGAGCAAGGTGAGCGTGAAGAGCATCATCGTCGATCCGGATACCGATCCGCATTCGTATGAGCCGATGGCGTCTGATGGGGTCGCGTTGGCGGAGTCGCAGATGGCGATCGTGAACGGGATCGGCTATGACGCGTGGGCGTCGAAGTTGATCGATGCGAACCCGTCGAGCTCGCGCGCGGTGCTGAACGTCGGGGATCTGCTGGGTCTCAAGGAGGGCGATAACCCGCATCAGTGGTACTCGCCTGGGTCGGTGCGGCGGGTGATCGATCAGATCGTCGCCGATTACAAGCGGCTGGACCCTATGGACGGCGGGTACTTCGATGAGCAGCGCGCTGCGTTTGAGACACGGGGGCTGGCCGAGTACTACCGGTTGATCGCCGAGATCAGGGCTCGCTATGGCGGGGTGCCGGTCGGCTACAGCGAGAGCATCTTCCAACCACTCGGGCAGGCGCTTGGATTGAAGTTGCTGACGCCGTACAGCTTCGTGAAGGCGATCGCGGAGGGCACGGATGTGAGCGCGGCGGACAAGCAGACCGTGGATGCGCAGGCGCAGCGGCGGCAGGTCAAGGTGTGGGTGTACAACAGCCAGAACGCCACGCCGGATGTGCAGAGGGTCAATGCGCTCGCGCGCGCGGCGGGGATCCCGATCACGACGATCACCGAGACGCTCTCGCCGGCGGGCGCTAGTTTCGAGCAATGGCAGGTCGCGGAGCTGATGAGCCTGCAGCACGCCCTTCACCAGGCGATGGGTCGATGACCGCGGCGACGGCACGCGATGCGCGCGCCCCGGCGCCCGCCGCCTCGGCCGACGATCTGGGTGCCGGGCCGGCGCCGGCGCCGGCGGAGGCGATCGTCCGGTTGGAGCGGGCGGAGGCGCGGATCGCGGGGACCGCGATCTGGAGCGATGTGAACCTGGAGGTCGCCGCGGGCGAGTTCGTCGCGATCCTCGGTCCGAACGGCTCGGGGAAGACAACGCTTTTGCGCGTGCTGCTCGGCGAGCTTGCGCTCACGGCGGGGAATGTGTCTGTGCTCGGCCGGCCGCCGGGGGTGGCGAACCGTCAGATCGGGTATCTGCCGCAACGGCGGCATTTCGACGCTGGTGTTCGGGTCCGCGGGATCGATCTGGTCAGGCTCGGGTTGGACGGCACCCGCTGGGGGCTGCCGCTGCTGCGCTCGGGCCGCGACCGGGTCGATGAGGCGATCGAGCTGGTCGGCGCGACGGAGTACGCGAACCGGCCGATCGGCCGGCTCTCCGGCGGCGAGCAGCAGCGGCTGCTGATCGCGCAAGCGTTGGTCAGCCGCCCGCGGCTGTTGATCCTCGATGAGCCGATGGACAGCCTCGATCTCCCCAACCAGACCGCGGTCGCAGCGCTGCTGGCGCGGATCTCCCGAGAGCAGAAGGTGACCGTGCTGCTCGTCGCGCACGACGTCAATCCGCTGCTGCACTACCTGGGGAAGGTGGTGTACTTCGGCGCCGGGCACGCCGCCGTCGGCGGACCGAGCGAAGTGATCATCGCGCCGACGCTCTCGCGGCTCTATGGCGTTGCGATCGAGGTGTTGACAGCGGCCGACGGCAGGCTCGTCGTCGTCGGGCTGCCCGAAGCGCCCGCGCATCACGCTGACCGCCACGAGCATGGGTAGGGCCGTGGCGATCGCCGCGCTCTCACCAGATCTCGTTTCGGACTTCCGACAGCTGACCGAGTTTCCGTTCATGGTCAACGCGCTCGAGGCCGGGACGCTCGTCGCGGTGATGGCCGGCGTGGTTGGCTGGTTCATGGTGCTTCGCCGTGAGAGCTTTGCGGGGCACACCCTGTCTGTGATGGCGTTTCCAGGCGCGACCGGCGCGCTGCTGATCGGCCTGTCCGCGAGCGCCGGCTACTTCGGCTTCTGCGCACTCTGCGCTCTGGTCATCGGTATGGCGCGATCTCAAGACGGCGGCAAGCGCAGCGATGAGACGGCCGTCACCGGCGCCGTCCAAGCGTTCGGGCTCGCGTGCGGTTTCGTGTTCCTGAGCCTCTACCAGGGCGTGCTCGCGGGGTATGAGAACCTGCTTTTCGGCAACTTCCTGGGCATCACACGCGGGCAGGTGCTGACGCTGCTGATCACGTGCATCCTGGCGCTGGGCTTCTTCGCGCTCGTCGGCCGACCGCTGCTGTTTGCCTCGGTGGATGCGCGAGTGGCGCGAGCGCGTGGCGTTCCCGTGCGGGCGCTGTCGCTGGAGTTCCTGGTCGTGCTCGGGCTCGCGGTCGCGGCGACCGCCCAGATTACAGGCGCGCTGCTCGTGTTCGCGCTGCTCGTGGCGCCGCCGGCGACCGCGCAGCTGATCACCCCCCGGATCGGCGCGAGCCTCGCCCTGAGCGTCATCCTCGGCGTCGCGATTACCTGGGTCGGGCTCGCGCTCGCGTACTTCTACAACCGGCCGGTCGGGTTTTACGTCACCGCGCTCGCGTTCGGCGCCTACGCGATCACCCGACTAGCGCGCGCCGCGATCGATCACCCGACGCTCCTGCGCCGTCCCGCCACCAGCACGATGAAGGCGGCCGGCTGATGTTCGCCCATGAGTTCTTCCGTAACGCGTTTCTGGCCGGTACGGCGGTCGCGTTGGCCAGCGGCCTGATCGGCTACTTCGTCGTGCTGCGCGCCCAGGTGTTCGCCGGTGACGCGCTCAGTCACGTCGCGTTCACCGGCGCGCTCGCGGCCGTCGCCGCCGGGATCGACATCCGCATCGGGCTGTTCGCCGCGACGATCGCGATCGCGCTGCTGCTGGGCGTCCTCGGCGAGCGCTCGCACCCCGACGACGTGGAGATCGGGATTGTGTTCGCCGCGATCCTCGGCCTCGGCGTGCTGTTTCTCGCGATCTTCAGCGAAGGAACAGGCGGCGGCAACGGCCTGCTCGGCGCACGCACCCTGTTCGGGTCGATCTTCGGCCTCAGCCACGCCGATGCCGTCCTCGCGGCGCTGATCGCTGCCGGGATCATCATGGCCCTGTTGGCGATCGCCCGACCGCTGCTGTTCGCCAGCATTGACCCGAGGGTCGCCGCCGCCCGCGGCGTCCCAGTCCGAGTCCTGGGCCTGCTGCTGCTCGCGCTGCTCGGTGCGACCACCGCCGAGGCGACGCAGGCGGTCGGCGCGTTGTTGTTTCTCGGTCTGCTGGCGGCGCCCGCCGGTGCCGCGGCGCGGCTCACGACCAGCCCCTACCACGGGCTTTGCCTGTCCGCCGTGATCGCAGTTCTTTCCACATGGGCCGGTCTCACGCTCAGCTACCAGATCCCCAAGCTCCCCCCGAGCTCGGCGATCATCGCCGTCGCGACTGGCATCTACCTTCTCGCCTTTCTCGCAACCACCGACCCGCGAACCCTCGCGCCTGCCTTGATCCGCGGGACTGAGACCTAGACTGAAGGCACTGATGGATCGCACCACCAACGAGCGCTGGGCCGAACACGCCAGACGCGTCCTCGCCCAGGCAAACCACCACGCCGGCCAAGCCCGCCAAGCGCTGGTCGAACTACTCGACTCGCAAACCTGTGCGCTCTCGGCGATTGAGATCGAGGACGCGTTGCGCGGCAGCGAGCGCCCCGTCGGCCGCGCCAGCATCTATCGCATTCTCGACGAGCTCGAACGCCTGCACCTCGTCCAGAAGATCCAGGTCGGCCAGGCAATGGCCCGCTATGAGCCGATCCGCACCGGCGACAGCCATCACCACCACCTCGTGTGCGATAGCTGCGGGATGGTCGCCCCGTTCACTGACCCCGACCTCGAGAACGCGATCAGGAAGCTCAGCCGCCGCGTGCCGATGCGCGTCGCGGAGCACGAGATCGTGCTTCATGGCGCCTGCCAGGACTGCAGCGACTGAGCGAGGCGGACATCTGCTCTCAGTTCCAAGCGATGCCCACCTCCGACTGAAGATGCGGACGGGCGCAGTCGTGGTCAGCCTTCTCGATCGTGGCGTCGAGACCACGCTCACAGGATTGGCCGGATGGCCACGTAGTTGAGCGAGAGTTCCTGTCCGAGGAAGCGAGCGTAGTTTTGGGGTGTGCGCCAGAGGGCTGTGACCGATCCCTACATCACGCATACCGAGGCGGCGTACATCATCGACCGCTCAGGGCATGGCCGAGGGCTGGTCGGGTCGCGGCCCTCCTCGCTGAGCTCGCTCGCGCGCCGACACCGGACTCGCGCCACGCTGATCTGGCCGCCTTTGCGTTCGCTGTGAAGCTTGGCGTCGGTGGTTGCGTTCGGTTGGCGCGCTTAGCGCATGCGTGGCTGGCCCGGACGGGCGCTGTGACGGCGCTCGGCCTGTTGGTCGTTCCGTGAAGGTGGGCTCCGGCGGTTGCGAGCCCCGAAACGCGGCGACGCGCGGCGAGCCACCAGGGACGCGGATCGACTCACGCGTGGCAGTGCGCGCGCGTGGTGCTCCGCTCGGCGGATCCACCAACTCCAAGGAGAACGACCAAGTGATGATCAGAGGTTCATGGCCGCGTTGGCTGCTCGCGGTGGCGGCAGCGTGTGCGTTGGTCGCGATCGTTCCGGCGCTCGCGTCCGCGCACGCGCGTGTCAGCCCGGCGGTGTCGCTGTCGGGCAAGTTGCAGCTGTATAGCCTGGCGGTGCCGACCGAGAAGGAAGGCCTGACGACGTCGAAGATCGTGTTGACGGTTCCGAGCGGGTTCGGGATCGACTCGTTTGTGCCGCCGCCGGCGGGCTGGACTCAGCAGGTCCAGCAGACCGGCTCCGGTGAGGACGCGGTCATCACGAAGGTGACGTGGACCGGTGGGAAGACCCCGACCGGTGATGACTCGCTGTTTCAGTTCCTGGCCCAGCCCGCGTCGGCGAAGACCTACACGTTCCAGGTCCAGCAGACCTATTCGGACGGGTCGATCGTGAACTGGTCAGGACCGGAGTCCTCCGATTCTCCGGCGCCGGCGATCGAGGCGAAGAGCTCGCTGGGCGGCGGTGGGTCCTCGGTGCTGTCGATCATCGCGCTGATCGTCGGGCTCCTGGGTCTCGCAGCCGGCGGGTTTGCGCTGTTCAGTCGCGCGGTCGCGGGAGCGAGAGCTCGCGTGAGCGCACGGGGGCGGATCGTCGCGGCGCTCGCGGCCGTCGTCTGCCGTCGACGTCGTGGTACCGAGCGTTGCGTCGGCGCACGCGTACCTGATCCGGACGGTGCCGGCGGCGAGCGGCGTGCTCGACGCTCCGCCCCCGAACGTGCAGCTGACCTATGACGAGGCGGTCGAGCCGCGGTTCGCGATCATCTCGGTCACCAACGCCGCCGGCCGGCAGGAGACGACCGGGCCGGTGCACCGCTCGCCGGCGAATCCGGACACGCTCGTCGTGCCGCTGCGGCCGCGTCTGCCGCAGGGCTGGTATCTGATCTATTGGCGGGCGATCTCGGTCGACGGCCACCCGGTACAGGGCGCGTTCACCTACGCGGTCGGCCCGAATCCGGGGCCCGCGCCGCAGTTCCCGGTCCCGAGCATCGCCGGATCGGCGACCTCGCTGCGGTTACTGATCGCGCGCTGGGTGATGTTCCTCTCGGTGATGAGCGCGATCGGCCTGTTCGTGTTTCGCATACTGATCGCGCGGCCGGCGGCTCGGCGGCCGCTCCTCGCGCCAGTCTGCGGGCGGTGTCGCGGGCGTTCGTGATCGCCTCGATCGTCGGGCTGCTGGCGATCCCCGTCTATCTCGACATCGCCACGTCGATTGATTCGCTGCGTTCCGCGTTCAATCTGACGGCGCTGGTGCCGCTTTTCCGCGCGACCGCGTTCGGACGCGGCTACGTCGACATGCTCGTCTGCTTCGCGCTCTTCTGCGCTGCGGCTTGGACGGCGCTGTGGCTCGACCGGCCAGAGCGCACGAGGCGGTCGGTCGCGGAGGTGATCTCGGTCGCCGGCGCGCTGCTCGCTGCCGGAGCGGTGCTGCTGCTCCCCGGCAGCGCCGGGCATGCGGCGCAAACCTCGCCACGTGGCATCTCGGTGGCCCTGGACTGGCTGCATCTGGCCACCGGCTCGCTGTGGCTCGGGGGCTGATCGGACTGATCGTCCTGTGGAGCAGCGTGAACGCCTCCGTGCGGATTGGCGCCCTGTCGGTCGTCGTGCCGCGGTTCTCAAACGTTGCGCTGGTCAGTGTCGTGCTTCCTGCTGGGGAGCGGGACGTGGGCGACGATCGACCACATGCCGGCGCTCGACGCGCTGTGGCAGACTGGCTACGGCGTCGCGATCCTCGTCAAGATCGGGCTGCTGATCGCCGCGATGGCGCTCGCCGCCGGCAACCTGTTGCGCACCAAGCCGCGATTGCAGGCTGCCGCGCGTGATCCTGAAGGCAGTGAGTCGGCAGCACGCCTGCTGCGGGGACTGATCGGCGGCGAGGCCGCGCTCATTACCGCTGCCGTGTTTGCGGCAGCGGTGCTCTCAAGCCTTGGCTCCGCCGCCGCCCGCGTTCTCGCTGCAGAACTCCGCCCTTGCGAACGTCGGCCCCGGCCGCGTCGCCGAGACCGTCAAACGCGCCGGCTACGTCCTGCAGGTGCTCGTCTCCCCGAACAAGGCGGCCGCGCCGGACTCCTTTGCGCTGCGGATCACCACGCAACGGACAACCCGTCCGCGGCGCGACCGTAACCCTGACCTTCAACCACACCGAGATGCAGATGCCCCAGCAGGAATACCAGCTGACCGAGACCCAACCGGGCGTCTACTCACGCGCGGCGCCCGCGCTCGTGATGGTCGGCAAATGGGCGCTGTCGTTCCAGATCACCCCCAAGACCGGACCGGGATTCACCGCGCTGATCCTCGACCAAGCAAACGGATGAACCACCCGCCAACACCCACACATCGCCTCGCTCGACACGCCTCGATGCGAGCTCGCGCCGACTCACCTGCCGCTCGCCCCGCGCTCGCGGTCGCACTCACATTCGCGACGATGATCGGCGCCGCCGGCTGCGGCAGCTCAGGCAACTCGATCACTGCGCCGCACATCGCCCCCGCGAAGATCTACACGCTCGCGGGCTTTCAACCCGCCGCACCAGTGATCGCTGGACGCCCAACGACCGTGTCCTTCACGATCCGCGAGCCATCCGGCGAGCCGCTGACCAACTACCGCACGTGCTGTGAGCCGCACGAGGGCGTCGATCTGATCATCGTCCGCAGCGACGACAGCCACATCCAATACGACGACAGTGACATCGCCGCCAATGGGACCGTCACGCAACCCGTCACCTTCCCCGCGCCGGGCACATATCGGGTCGTGATCGACGCGTACCCCAAGCAGACCAATCCCGACTCGCCGATCAACTTCCAACTGTTCACCCACATCACCGTCCACGGCCGTACCGCGCCCAGACCACTCCCGCCGTACAACCCCACCCAGACGGTCGACGGATACCGCTTCCAGATCCAGGGGCGCCCCCGACTCAAAGCGATCGAGGCCGACTTCCTCACGATCAACGTCCGCGATCCCGCCGGACACAAGCCGGTGTTCGGGAGCTGGCGCGGCGCGCTCGCACACGCGATCTTCATCCACCAGGGCTCGCTCGACTACTTCCATACCCACGTCTGCAGCCCAGGCTCGCGCTACTGCACCTCCGCCCTCGGAGCCACGAGAGTCACGGGCACCTCGAGCGCCCCGGGACAGCTGAAAGTCGGCGTGCTGCTCCCTGAGCCGGGCACGTGGCGCCTGTTCCTGCTCACCTACATCCACGGCAAACACCTCACCCCAACGTTCACCCTCCACGTCTCCTCATGACCACCGACAACACTCGAAAACAAGCCGCCACACAGCGCATGATCCGGCTGCGACTGCTCGCCGCTGCGCTCGCGCTCGTGGCAGGCACTGCTGCAGTCCTGATCGCCATCCTGTATCTCAAGGGCGTCCTCGCGTGACCAGGATCACGCAGCGCGAGCGATCGCGACTCGGCCGGTTCAGCCAATCCGGGGCGACTGCCGCGGTCGCGCTGTGTGCGCTGGCGATACCGGCCTGCGGCGGTGGCTCCACGGCGAGCGCGCCAAGCCCGGCTGGTCAGTCCGGGTTCGCCGGCACCGCTCTGACACCAGTCGCGCCCGCGCCGCCGCTCGCGCTGCGCAACTACCTCGGCGATCCCGTCAATCTCGAGCACTACCGCGGCAAGGCCGTGCTGGTCACCTTCCTCTACACCCACTGCGTTGACGTCTGCCCGCTGATCACCGCCAACCTCTCCGTCGTTCTCGACCGCCTCGGACCCGCAGCACGCAACGTCCAGATCATCGCGGTATCGGTCGACCCGCGAGGCGACACGCGCAGGACGGTCGCCGCGTTCCTGAGGACCCATCACATGAGCGGCCGCATGAAGTACCTGATAGGACGCGCGAGCCAGCTGCGCCCTGTCTGGAAGGAGTGGCACGTCGTCGCGACGCGCGACCCCACCAGCCGCAAGCTCGTCACCCACACTTCGGTCACCTACGGCGTCTCCGCCACCGGCAAGCTGATGACCCTCTACGGACCAACCTTCCAGCCGGCGCAGATCATCCATGACATCCCGAAGCTCATCTCCGGCCGCTAACAGACAGTGCCCAGCAGCGCAGATCCGCGAGCCCGACCGATCCGCACCAGCGCGTCCTCTGCCGCTCGGCGGCGCGCGCTGGCGCGCCGCCGAGCCCAGGTGCGCCGCCGCCGCGCGGTCGCGCTGCTCACTGCCACCCTCGCCCTGCTCGCACTCGTGCTGCTCACCGCAACGCTCCCCCGAATCGTGCACACGCTCCGCTCCCGCGGCTACAAGCTCGTCACGATCCCCGAGCTCGTCCTCGACGACCCACCGCAAGGACACCAACCCACCCCGACCTCACTCACCGGCGACTGACTCAGGAGATGCTCACGACCACAAGCCCCCATGTCGAGGGCGTCGGTGGCGTCCCGTTTGCGCAGGTTGCGGAAGCCCAGGCCAGCGCCAGCGCAAGCTGGCCTCGCCGGATCGTCGCTGAGCAGTGCGATAGTCACGGTCCCGGGTCCCGCCGGATGGAATCCGATCGGAATCGGTTCGCCGAGCGTAGGTCGCGGGCCCCAATCTCGGCCGTATGGGTTGCGTGGCGGGTCTCGTTGAGGTGGGCAACGAACTTGCCGGCTTTGTGGAACGTCAGCTTGAGGTGCAGCCGGCCGTGCGAGACGCTCGCGGCGGTGATGTGGGGCCCGGTGCGGGGGAGGTTGCAGCCCTCAGCGGTGGGGTGGGGAACACAATAATTCCCAAGGGCAGACGCGGGTGCCCCGACGGCGATCGCACTCGCCACAGCTGCCGCCATACCGGCGCGAGCGATAAACGACCGCCGCCACAAGCCTTTGGCACTCACCAGCGACCTGGCGATCGCCGACGAATGATCCACCCTCGCTGACGTCGATTCACCCGTCATGCCGTGCGGTCGCATCCTCTTCCACCCGAGCCCCCGTGTCAACAGTCAAATCGGCACCGCGAAGACCGCACCACCAGAAGAGCCGCACGGCAGCGCGGGAAACCACGACGCTGCATACGCAAGCGCGGATCAGTCACCCAGCTTGCGAGCGGTGAACGGGGCCGCCCAAAGGTCGAAAACCAGAAGCCCACCCGGTTACGGCGAGAGTGGCGAGTTGATCGATGAAGAGGAGCTCGGGCCCGCTCGCCGGCGCGTCAAACGGCTTCCGCATCGCGCCGGATGACCCCAAGCCCGAGCTTCGCGGGTCTCCGGGGTGATCTTGATCTTGAGCGCCTTGGTCTTGGCGCGGGCGGCGAGCGTGTCGAGCTCCCGGTCGAGCTTGTCCGGCTCGCAGGCGAGGATCTGCGCGAGCTGTTCTCGTGCGGCGGGGGTGAGCTGGGCGCAGGTCGAGGGCACGATCGAGCGTGTCGCGCTCGAGGACCTCGAGCTCGCACCAAACCCCCGCAAGCACATCTCCCACGACAGCATCCAGTCGCTCGCAGCGTCGGCTGTAGCTCCCCCGTGCTTCGCAAGTAAGGCACTTGACTTAAAGCGTCTGGTGCCTAGTCTCACTGTCATGAGACAAGACAGACATGCAGACCTGGCCGCTCGCCGCGCCATCGAGGACCAACTCGTCGAACTCGGCGAGGAGCGGGCCGCGCTAACGCAGGACGACAGCTGGAACCGCGAGCGCATCAGGCGGGTTGTCGGACCCGCACGGGAGGCCGGAATCAAGGTCCGTGACATCGCCCGGTTGACCGGCCTCAGCACCCAGACGCTGCACTCGTGGATGATGGACCTGATGCGACCCATCCCGGATATCCACCTCGCGCTGGCGGGACCAACGCCGACGACCTTAGAGCAGTCCGTATTGCGGACAATCGGCGAAGAGCCTCCGAATTATGAGTGGCAGGCGAAAGCGGTGCACGCAAGGATTCCGTCGGGTTGGTCTACTGGGACGGTCGAGGAGGTCGACCGCGCGCTGGAACAGTTGGTTCGATGGCACATGATTTGGGATGGGGAGACCGGCTATCGCGTAGCGCCGCCTGACGACATCGCCGCTAGGGGAGCCGCGTCAGGCCCTGATCGACCTACCAGAGGCTGATGCCCCACGCATGTGCCAATCGCAGGGTGTCGCCGCGGACCGGGCCGCTCTGATCCCGCTCGTCCCCAGCACCGCGTTTCCGGACCGTCGTTGCAAGGACGACGGTGGCGGGCAGGGCCGAGCTCGCCTCCCCTGCAGTCCGCGCAATACTGGGCTCTTCGCCTGCGATGCTGACATGCGCGTGCTGATTCGAACGCAGGTCTCGGCGCCGCCGTAGCATCCTGTAGCAACGGGTGCTACAGTGCGGGCATGGCCCGCGAGATTTCGGTGAGAGACCTCCGGAATCACACCGCTGAGGTGGTGGCTGCCATCCGGTCCGGCGAGCGGCTGTCGCTGACGGTCAACCGATTGCCGGTGGCCGACATCGTCCCGCATCAGCAGCAGCGCAACGCCTGGTTGCCGTCCGGCACGCTCCGCGCGATCGTCGAGGATGCCGGCGCCGATCAGGAGTTGCTCACGGACCTCGCTGCGGTCCGCGGAACTCTGCTCGACGCCCCATGAGCCGAGCGATCGCCGACACCTCGGTTTTCATTGCTCGCGAGTCGGGGCGGCCGCTCGGCGAGCTTCCCGATGAGATCGCGGTGTCGGTCGTGACGGCAGCGGAGCTTGAACTCGGAGTGCTCCGCGCCGAGGATCCCACCACCCGCGCCGTCCGGTTGCGGACCCTCTCGAGGGTGCGCTCCGAATACTCGCTGTTGGGCATCGACGAGACGACCGCCTCCTGCTTCGCGCGGATCGCCGATCAGGAGCTACGAGCGGGACGCAAGCTTCGCCGCCATGACGCCTGGATCGCTGCAACGGCGTTGCAGTACAACGCCGCCATCGTCACGCAAGACGCCGAGTTCAGCGTCTTTACCTCAGTGCGCGTCATCATGGTCTGACGCCCGCGCTCCCCAATCCGCGCACGGGAGCCCGGCGGGACCGGGCCGAGTATCGCGGTGCTACGCGAGCAGGGCGTCGATTTGGCCGACGGCCTGCTGCAAGCCGTCGACCGTGCCCATGTTCACCATCCTCTCCATGTCCTCGCGGGATTCGAACGTCAAGTGCATCTCCATCCGTGTGCCGCCGTCGCGCTCGGTGAGCCGGACTCTGACCGTGAAGACCGGCATGTCCGCGACCGGCGTCCCGTCCGTGTCGGCGAAGGCGTTGATGAACTCCAGCGATGTTGGTGGATCGACGGCTCTGACGCGCCATGCGCCCCACATGGCCCCCTCCGCGCCGGTCATGAAGTACGTGGCCTCGCCGCCCGGGGTGAGGTCGTACTTCTCGAAGGTCGCGGAATGGGTCGGCGGGCCCCACCAGCGTTCGAGCTTGCGTGGATCCGACCAAAGGTCCCACACCTGGTCGATCGGAGCGTCGAAGTCGGCGATTAGGGTGACGGTCAGGTTGTCGTAGTCCGTGTCGACGCTGGTGATGCTCATCCAGTTCCTCTGATCGTTGAGTTCTTACGTTCCGGCTCCGTGCCCGGGGCGAGCAGGGCCGACATCCGGTCCACGCGCCCGCGCCAGGTCCTCTCGAGGTCGTCGAGGGCCTGCCGCGCGCGGGCGACCGCGCCGGCATCGCTGCGCACGAGTTGCTCGCGCCCGCGGGGCTCCTTGGTGACCAGGCCGGCCCGCTCGAGCACGGCGACGTGCTTCTGCACGGCCGCGAAGCTCATCGGGTAGGCCCGCGCGAGTCGCGAAACCGAAGGCTCGCCGGCGGCGCAGCGGCGAAGGATGTCGCGACGGGTCGGGTCGGCTAGGGCGTGGAACAGCCCGTCGACCGCGTCCTCGGTCAGCTCACCTACAACCATATGGTGGTAGGTTACCGGGCCGGTCTCCCGTTTGAGGCGGGGGAGATCCAAGCCGAGTCGACAGAACGACTGGAGGAGACGCCGTGTCCGCAACCGTTCTCTACATGTCCGTGTCCCTGGACGGATTCATCGCCGGCCCCAATGCGGGCCCGGGCAACGGGCTCGGCGACGGCGGGGAACGCCTGCACGAGTGGTCCTTCAACCGGTGGCTGCTCGAGAACGACCTCGTCGACGAGATCAACCTGCTCATCGTCCCGTGGTCGTCGGCCAGGGCACGCGGCTATTCCCCGACACCGGCCCGGACATCGCGCTTGATCTGGTCGACTCGCGAGCCTTCCCGAAGGGCGTAACGATCCAGGTCTACCGGCCGGCCGGCCGCCCGCAGTACGCAACGGCCACGGCCGACCGAAGCACGTGACATAGGTGGCCGCATTCAGCGAGAGTCGCTCATTGGTGGGTGCGGGCTGCAGCGTAGACCGCTGGGGCCTGGTAGCCGAGGGCGCTGTGCCGCCGGCGGTGGTTGTAGTCCTCCTTCCAGTCGCTGATCACCACGCGTGCCTGCGCGAGCGACCAGAACATGTTGATGTTCAGGCACTCGTCCCGCACGCGGCTGTTGAACGACTCGACGTATCCGTTGCGCCAGGATTGCCCAGGTGGGATGAAGTGCAGGCCGGTGCGTTCGCCGGACCAGTCGGCCATTGCGGCGCAGGCGGGTTCGGGGCCGTTGTCGCAGCGCAGCACGGCCGGATTACCGCGGTCGACGGCGAGGCGGTCAAGCTCGGCGATGAGGTCGTCACTGGTGATGTTGCGCTCGACCAGGCCGCCGAGGCATTCACGGGTGTGTTCGTCCACAATGGACACGATCTTGATCGGGCGGCCGTCGGTGGTGGCGTCGAACTGGAAATCCACCGCCCACACCTCATTCGGCGCATCCGCGGTCGGCGAGTTCGGTGCGGTGGACGCGCGGAGACGCTTGCGCCGACGTCGTTGCGGCACGTGCAGGCCCTCGTCGCGCCAGAGCCGCTGGACTTTCTTGTGGTTGACCTGCCAGCCCTCAGCGCGGGCATCGTGGTAGGCAGGACGGAACCCGCGGCGCGGATGGTTCCTTGCCCAGTCCCGCAGCCACGCGCGCAGCCCGGCATCCGGGTCGGCCGGTGTCGTCGCTGCTGGTGGCCGTCGCTGGGTCGTTCGGTTCCGCCCGGTCACGCGGCAGGCGAACCGCTCACTCACCTTCAGGGTCCTCATCAGGTGGTGCACAGCCGCCCGCCGGCGCTCCGGGCTCAGAAGTTTCCCTTCGCGATCTCCTTGAGTGCGACCTTCTCCAGCTCGGCATCGGCCAGCAGCCGCTTGAGCGTGGCGTTCTCCCGCTCCAGACCCTTAAGCCGCTTGGCGTCGTCGGGCTTCATCCCGCCGAACTGGTTACGCCACCGGTAGTAGGTCTGCTCGGAGACCTGCAGCTCCCGGCAGACGTCGGCGACGTCCTTGCCATCGTTCAACATCCGATCGGCCGTCGCCAGCTTGCGCACGACCTGCTCCGGAGAGTGCTTCTTCCTAGTTGTCATCTTGGTGTCGAGCCTTCCCGCCCACAGCGTGGGCCGCAAGACTCTCAGACGACCTGGATCAACCAGCTGGGGTCAGGCCAGTTAGCTGAGACTCCCGTTCTCCGCCCAGTTATCAACACGATTTACGAAAAAAATTACTACTGTGGATAACGTCTCAAACTACATTGACAGAGAGGGGACTCTCGGCAGCCGCGCGGATGCGAAAGCTCGCGCCCAGCGGATTTCGCTAGTCGGCCAGCGCGCCGCAGCTGACGTTGACAATCGCCGCCGTCATGCTGCGCGCCCAGTCGGAAGCGGCGAAGACGGCGGCGTTGCCCACGTCCTCGAGCGTTGCGGCCCGCCCCAGCAGTGTCTGCCGCTCGATCCTCTCGACGATTGCCTTCCGGCCATCGAAACCCTGGGGGAGGGATTCGGGTAGACCTCCGCTTGCGAGCGTGACGACACGGACTCCGTGCGAGCCCAACTCGACGGCGAGCTGCCGCCGGATCGTCTCGATCGCGTCGAACGCGACCTGGGTGCCTCCCAGGTAGTAGTCGCGCATCGGGCCGCTGCGGTCGCCCGGCCGCCGAAGGCGATGATCACGCCCGAGCGCTGGCGGGTCATGTGGCGCGCGGCCGCCCGCGCGGTCAGGAACGTCGTCCTCGCGGCTGTCTCCACGGGCGCGATGAAGTCATCGACCCTTATCTCGGCGAGCGGCATTCCGTGGGTTTGGGGTGCGTGACCAGGTTGAAGGAGATGTCGATCCCACCGGCCTCCGCCGCGACCGCGTCGGCGTGGCGAGCGACCGCCTGCTAGTCGAGTGCGTCGACCTTGGCGGTTTCGGCCCCCCTCCTGTCGCGCGGATCGCCTCCGCGACCTCTTCGGGCGTCGCCTGGGTGCGGCCCGCGAGGAACACCCTCGCCCCCTGGCGGCCGAAGGCCCGGGCCACGGCCCCGCCGATCGAGCCGCCGCCTCCATCGATGACAGTGGTCTTGTTGTCGAGCAACATCCGAATACTTCCCTCTGTTCAGCCGCAGTTGCGGGTCGAGCAGGCCGCGCTCCGGTCGAGCAGCACTGCCCGCTCGCGGGTGTTTTGGGTGAGCGATGCGGCGCGGTCGAACTCCGCCCGCGCCTCGTCGTCGCGGCCGAGCTTCGCGAGCAGGTCTCCGCGCACGGTTGGGAGCAGGTGGTAACGCTGCAAGGCGGGCTCGGAGACGAGGGCGTCCACCAGCTCGAGCCCCGCCTCGGGGCCGAACGCCATTCCGACGGCGACTGCGCGGTTGAGCTCGACGACCGGCGAGGGCAGGAGCTGGGCGAGCCCGTCGTAGAGGGCGACGATGCGCTCCCAATCCGTGTCGTCGGCGACCCGGGCACGCGCGTGGCAGGCAGCGATGGCCGCCTGGAGCGTGTACGGGCCGAGGGCGCCGCCGGTGCTCCGCGCCCGCTCGAGCGCGGCGAGGCCGCGGCCGACGAGCAGCCAGTCCCAGCGCGACCGGTCTTGGTCGAGCAGCAGCACCACCCCTCCGGAGGGGCCGATTCGCGCCCGTGAGCGGGATGCGTGCAGCTCCATCAGGGCGACAAGGCCGTGTACCTCCGGCTCCGAGCGGGAGCAGCTCGGCGAGGATGCGGCCGAGCCGGAGCGCCTCATCGATCAGCTCGGGCCGGATCCAGTCATCGCCGGCGGTCGCCGCGTAGCCCTCGTTGAAGATGAGGTAGATCGCCTCGAGCACGGAGGCGAGGCGGCCGGCGAGCTCGTCGCGCTCGGGGACCTCGAACGGCACGCGCGCCTCCGATAGTGTGCGCTTCGCGCGCACGATCCGCTGCGCGACCGTCGCCTCCGAGACCAGGTAGGCGCGGGCGATCTCCCTGGTCGTCAGGCCGGCGAGCAGGCGCAGCGTGAGCGCGACTCGCGCGTCGGTCGAGAGCACGGGGTGGCAGGTCGTGAAGATGAGGCGCAGGAGATCGTCATCGAACGGATCGTCGATCTCGGCCTCGAGATCGGGGTTCTCGATCTGGCCGTAGATCTCGATCTCCCGCCCCAGTTCCCGCGTCTTTCGCTCGTGGACCTCGGCCCGGCGCAGACGCGATCGACCGCCCGGTGCTTGGCCGTGCCCATGAGCCAGGCGCCCGGGTTGTCCGGTACGCCCGACTCGGGCCACTGCTCGAGAGCGGCGAGGAGGGCCTCCTGCGCCAAGTCCTCGGCGACGCCGACGTCGCGCACCATCCGCGCCAGGCCGGCGATCAGACGCGCCGACTCGATCCGCCAAACGGCATCGATCGTACGGTTGACATCGCTCGCCGGCACGCTGATCGTCGACGCCGCGCCGGCTACTGGTTGGCCTCGACCTGCGCGCGTAGCCGCGCCTCCTGCTCGCGCAACTCGGGGGTGAACTCGTCGCCGAAGTCGTCGGCTTCGAACACCGGTCGGATCTCGACCACGCCGTCCTGCTCGGTCGGATTCGGCATGCGCCTGACCCACTCGATCGCCTCGTCAAGAGACTTCACCTGCCACACCCAGTAGCCCGCGAGGAGCTCCTTGGTCTCGGCGAACGGACCGTCGATCACCTTGCGCTCGCCGCCCGAGAACGCCACCCGCACGCCCTTGGAGCTCGGGTGCAGCCCATCCCCAGCCAGCATCACACCGGCCTTGACGAGCTCCTCGTTGAAGTTGCCCATTTCCGTGAGCAGCTCCTGGCTCGGCATCACCCCGGCCTCGCTCTCCTCCGTCGCCTTGATCAGGACCATGACTCGCATCCCGTCGTTCCTCCTTAGATTGAACTGTGCTTCTACCAATGCGTCGAGCGAGCGAAGCAGAAATCGACACGCCACCCTGCTGCCTATGCCAACCGCGCCGGCTGTGACCACACAGCGCGAGAGCATCGCTGTCCTACAGAGCTCTGCGCGAAGGCGCCGACGACGCTCGCTCGGGACGCGCTGCGGGCGTCTCGCGCCAGCCATCGAGCGCGCCGGCCCAGAGTCGTGCAGCTCGTCCCAGGCAGGCGCCTCGCGCGCCGGAGCGGAGACGTTCGCTCGTCGCGCGCCAAGCGAACGCGGGCTCGATCGATCCCGCCTCCGGCGAAACGAGCTGGCATGCGGCACGGCCCTAATCCGGCCTAACAGACGGAGATGTGGCAGCCGTGGTGCGAGCTGCCTCACGCGTGGCGAGCGCGAGATGGACCTCAACGGCGACTCCAGCCCGCGCCTCTGCCTGGGGGTGTGCGTGGTCACAGCGACTCGTAGCCGTGCCGAGCAGGAGCGAAGTAGCTCCTTTCGGCGACGAGTTTCGCCTATTGTGGCGATTCGTTACTTGGACAACCGCCAAGGAGGCGCGTATGAATCTTCCCGAGGTCGTCTCGGAGCAGGAGTGGCAGCGTGCCCACGAGGAGCTGCTGGCCAAGGAGAAGGCCCACATGCGCGAGGGCGACCGGCTCGCCGGCGAGCGCAGGCGCCAGCCGATGCACGAGATCACCAAGGACTACCGCTTCGAAGGTCCTGACGGGGAGGTGAGCCTGCTCGACTTGTTTGAGGGGCGCCGCCAGCTCGCGCTCTACCACTTCATGTTCGGCCCGAACCAGGATGAGGGCTGCGACGGCTGCTCGATGTTCGTCGATCAGCTCACGCACCTCGCTCACCTGCACGCTCGCGACACCACCTTCGTGCTGGTCTCTCGCGCGCTGGTGGAGAAGCTGGAGGCGTTCAAGCACCGGATGGGCTGGGACGAGATCCCGTGGTACTCCGACGGCGAGGGCGACTTCGGGATCGACTTCGGCTTCTCGCCCCCCGAGCCGCAGCCCGACCAGCACCAGGACGGCGAGATCTTCGGCTTGAACGTCTTCATCCGCGACGACGAGGGGCGCGTCTACCGCACCTACTTCACCAACTGGCGTGGCGTGGAGGCGATCGGCACCGTCTGGAGCACCCTCGATCGCACCCCGCTCGGCCGCCAGGAGGAGTGGGAGGACACCCCCGAGGGGCGCCCGCAGGGGCCGAAGTTCGGGTGGTGGCGGCTGCACGACCGCTACGAGAGTTCCAAGCAGCGCGCGTGAGCGAGCGCGACGGCTTCGACTCCGGGGTCCCCTGCTGGGTCGACACCTGGCAGGAAGACCCAGAGGCTGCGGCGCGCTTCTACACCGCGCTGTTCGGCTGGAAGATCGAGGAGACCACTCCTACCGGATCGGAGCGCCGCTACTTCATCTGCCGGCTGCGCGGCCGCGACGTCGCCGCGATCGGCTCGCCGATCCCCGAGGCCGCGCCGTCAACCCCGGTCTGGACCACCTACGTCGTGGTCGAGAGCGCCGGTGAGGCGGCCGCGAAGGCGCGCGACACGGGCGGCACCGTCCTGGTCGAGCCCACCGAGAGCATGGAGCGCGGCCGACTCGCCTTCATCGCCGACCCGGGCGGAGCCGTGCTCGGCGCCTGGGAGCAGGGACAGCATCGCGGTGCACAGCTCGTCAACGAGCCAAGCGCCTGGTCGATGAGCGTCCTTCACACCCGCGACCCGGATGGCTGCAAGGCCTTCTACGGCGCCGTCTTCGGTTGGGAGACCGAGAGCTTCGCCACCGGCGCCGGCGACGCCCAGGTTGAGCTTTTCCGGCTTCCGGGTTACGTCGGCGGCGAGACCCAGCAGCCGGTTCCCCGCGACCTCGTCGCTGTGATGGTCGAGATGGACTCCCACGGGATGCCCGCAGAGCTGCCTCCGCACTGGGGCGTCGACTTCTGGATTGCGGACGTGGATGCGGCCGCCGCCAAGGTGACCGAGCTCGGCGGCACGGTCCACGTGGCTCCAACCGACAGGCCGGCCTTCCGCCAGGCGGCACTCGGCGACCCCGCCGGAGCGGCCTTCACCGTCAGCCAGCTGCGGCTGCCGTAGGCGTCGGCTCGCGAGGCCCTCGCGCCTCGTCCAGCGGCGCACTGGCGCTACGTTCCGGTCAGGCGCCCGGGCCCTTGATGCCGCGACGAGCATCTCGGCGGTGCTGCTCTGATTTGTCCGTGCGACACGCTTGATCGCAGTAGAAGACGACCGAGAAACCGGTGCCGCGGACGGCCGTCGCGGTGTCATGGAAGGACTGGATACGGCGGGTTGACTTGGGCTGATGTGCTCAGCTTGCCGGGAGCTTGACACTGCCGTCGCTCTCGAGCTCGAAGCCAGGGTTGTGCGCGATCTCCCACGCGTGCCCATCGAGATCGCGGAAGCCGCCCGCGTAGCCGCCGTAGAAGGTCTCGGCTGGTTCCCGGGTGATCGTCGCGCCGTTCCTGCGTGCCTCCTCAATCACCGCCTCGACCTCGACGTTTGACCCGACGTTGTGCGCGAGCACGATGCCGCCCCAATCCGCTCCGCCGTCGGCGATTCCCATGTCCGCGGCGAGCTTGTCGCGACCCCAGAGCACCAGCACGACCCCGTTCGCCTCGAAGAACGCGGTCTCCTCAACGTCCATCCGCAGTCCTCCAGCCAAGTGCCTCGTAGAACGTCTTCGCTCGCTCATCGTCGGCCACACCCAGCGTGATCAGCGAAACGCTCTGCTTCATGCTCAACCTCCGGAGTCTCGGTCAGTCGCTCCCAAGGGGCGCGACGTTACTCATCGAATGGCGAGCAACTGCGCCGACCGAGGAGGAGCTCGAGCTCCTGCGGCGCCGCGTGGACGCGTACGAGCGGGCGGATGCCGATGCGCTGGCCGAGCTGCTTTGCGATGGCGCGCGCCTGAACATGCCTCCGCACGCAACCTGGTACGACGGGCGCGAGGCGATCATGACCGCCCAGCGGCAGGGCTGGGACCCCGAGTTCGGGCAACTCCGAGGCCTGGTGGCGGCGGCGAACACCCAGCTGGCGGCCGCTCACTACCTGCGGCGGCCGGGCGAAAACGGGTACCGGCCGCTGGCGCTGGACGTGCTCCGGCTCGAGGGCGGGCGGGTCGCGGAGATCACCACGTTCGTCACTCCGGAGCTATTTCCGGCGTTCGGCCTTCCCCCTGCGCTCTGACCGACCAGTTTTTCGCGGATCTTCGTTCTAGGTGTGAACGCACGAACGAAGGGAGATCCCAATGAGATCCTCGCTGTCAACTCGTTCATCTCGCTCGACGGAGTCATGCAGGCACCCGGCGGCCCGGACGAGGATCCCACCGGTGGCTTTGAGCTCGGCGGCTGGGGCGTCAACTACGTGGACGACGAGATGATGGGACAGGTTGCCGAGTCCGATCCCTACGAGCTGCTGCTCGGCCGCGGCACGTACGAGATCTTCGCGGCCCACTGGCCGTATGACCAAGGCCCGATCGCCGATCAGCTCAACAACACCCGCAAGCACGTGAGTGGAACAACTCCACAGTGATCAGCGGCGACGTGGCCGAGTACGTTGAGGCCCTGAAGCGCGAGAACGGCCCGGAGATCCAGGTTCACGGCAGCCCGGGCCTGATCCAGACGCTGCTCGAGCACGACCTCATCGACGAGTACCGGCTCTGGATCTTCCCCGTGGCGATCGGCACCGGGAAGCGCTTCTTCGGTGAAGGGACCATCCCTGCCGCGTTCAGGCTGGTCGATACGAAGGTCTCGAAGACCGGAGTCACGATCAACACCTACGTGCGCGGGGGCGACATCGACCCCGGGTCGTTCGAGTTCGACGAGCCAACCGAAGCCGAGCTCGAGCGGCGCAAGAGCCTCGTGGTCGCCTAGTTCGGCTATCGCCAAGGTCCCTCATCCCGAGGGCCCTTGGTGTTTCGGCGGTCGGCTCAGGCGCTGATCGGCGCTGGGTCCCAGGCGCCGCTGGTGGCGGCCGCTAGGGCGAAATCGCGGAAGTCCCGCGCCTCGCGGCCGAGGGCGCTGCGGACGCCGTCCGTCGTGTCGGCGTTGCGGCCGTCGACCACCTCGCTGAACAGGTAGGCGAGCAGCTCGACCACCTCGGCGGGCGCTCCGTGCTCCGCGGCCTCGATCTCATGTTGCTCGAGCGAGACGGGCACATAGCGGACCTCACGGCCCGCCGCCTCGCCGATCTCCGCGGCGACTTCCGTGAAGGTCAGGGAGCGCGGCCCCGTCAGCTCGTAGAGCTCCCGAACATGCCGGTCGTCGGTGAGCGCCGCGACGGCGGCGTCGGCGATGTCATCGGCGTCGAGCCACGGCGTCGGGACGTCGCCGGCCGGGAGCCGGATCTCGCCGCTGACCACGTGCTCGCGCATGTAGTCCTCGCTGAAGTTCTGCATGAACCAAGTGGAGCGCAGAATCGTCAGCTCGGCGCCCGTCTCGCGAACGGCCTGCTCGGCACGCTCGGCGATCGGCTCGCCGCGGCCGGAGAGGAGCACGATCCTGGGGGCGCCGCTCTCGATCGCCAGCTCGGCGAACGATCGGGTCGCCTCCACGGCACCCGGCAGCGCGAGGTCCGGGTAGTAGGTGAGGTAGACGGAGCCGACCCCCTCGAACGCCGGCCCCCAGGTGGCCGGGATCTCCCAGTCGAAGGGCGGCTCGCCGGAGCGTGAGCCAACCCGCACGGGCAGCCCGCGGGCCTCGAGCCGCTCCACCACCCGCCGCCCGGTCTTGCCGGTGCCGCCGAGCACCAGGTGGGTCCTGTTCTGTGTTGAGTTGTCGTTGCTCATGGGTCCTCCAGTGGTAGGTTGGGGTTCAGGGGTTGTCACCCGCCCGCCGACAAGCTGGCACAGCGGCCGGTCGCGGCCTGCCGAGTGCTGCAAGCGTTGATCACGGAACTACGCCCCCCGGTCCTCGACGAGCTCGGAGCAAAGGCGGCGATCGAGGCGCTCTACATCGAGCCCGACCTGGTGTTCACGAAGGACGGCCAGCTCGTCGGCCGTCACGAGCCCGACATCGGCGCGACCACAAATGTCGCCGACCACCCGGAGTTCGCGAGCCGCCGGAAGACGAGGACGATCGACGGTGTGGTCTTCGCCAACACGTGGTTCACGTTTGATTTCACGCTCGCCGAGCTCAAGACCCTGCGCGCGAGGGAGCGGCTGCCGCTCGTGCGCCCGCAGAACACGGCGCTCGACGGGCTCTTCGAAGTCCCCACGTTCCAGGAGGTCATCGACCTCGCGAAGGCCAGGCGCGTTGGGATCTACCCCGAGACCAAACATCCGATGTTCTTCCGGTCGCTGGGATTCTCATACGACGCGCCGTTGCTCGGCACGCTGAGCCGCAACGGGCTCGACCGGCCGGACGCGAAGATATTTATCCAGTCCTTCGAGGTCGGCAATCTGCTGCGGCTGCGGCGCGAGACGCGGCTCCCGCTGATCCAGCTGATCGACTCTGCCGGCGCGCCCGCGGACTTCGTCGCGAACGGCGACCCGCGTACGTATGACGACCTCGTGAGACCGCAGGGCCTCGCCGAGATCGCCACCTACGCGGACGGGATCGGCCCCGACAAGAGCCGCATCGTCTCGGGCAACTCGGCGGGCAATCCGCTAGGCCAGCCAACCACGCTCGTGCGCGATGCCCACCGTATTGGGCTGCTGCTGCACCCGTTCACATTCCGGCCGGAGAACAACTTCCTGGCAGCAGACTTCCGGATCGGCAACCCGAGCAGCCCCGAATACCTGCACGCGCGCGGCGACCAGCCCGCCGAGCTGGCGCTGTACTACCGGCTCGGCGTCGACGGCCTGTTCGCCGACAACGCCGACACGGCCGTAGCGGTGCGCGAAATGACATTCGGGCGGGCACCTGCGGGCCGGTGACAGCCAACCGCGCGGGATGTGAGGCTCAAACGGCGCTGACACCTGTCGCGGCTGCCCCCGGAGCATCGTCAGCTAGCAGGCCAGCGCCGGCGCGCCCCGCCACGACACCCGGATTCGCCCGACGAGCGGCGCACGCTCCGCTACCGCTCAGGCGCGGGTGCGCTTCGCAGCCTTGCGTCCGACCCTCGGACGCTGCCCGCCCAGGTAATCCGGCGCCCGCCCGCCGTCCTCGTGAGCCGACGGCACGCCGCGCGTCCTCTCGCTGCACCACGCTGCGGATAAGTCTTGGACTACCGCCATGACGCGTGCTCCTGAGCCGCGCGGCTGCAGGGAGCACACGACCGGCTTCACGGGCACATGCCGGTGTCGAGTCAGCACGCCTTGAGCTCGTCGTAGTGCTCGGGACGAGCCACAAGGAAGTCGTCAAGTGAGAGCGCCTGGTGACCGGTGAGGCGAGGCACCGCGTCGCCGACCACCTCGAGTTCCCCGCGCGCGATCTGCAGATACGTGGTGATCCATGCATCCACCTGCCAGTCTGCGGCGCCATACACCCGACTGGAAGCCCGCGCCTCCCCGAGCGTCTCGTCGACATATGTGATCTGACATCCTGACGCACGCGCGAACGCGCCGGCGACGTCGGAGGCGCGCGCGGCGCCTGCTCGTGCATCACATCCGAGTTCGTCGCGGCTGCTGTTAGCCAGGCGCCCGGACGCTGGAAGACGAGAGCAGCAGCCGTGCACACGGCGGTCGCGCTGCCGGTTGCGGACAACGCGGACCACCACGGCGCGCGCCGGCGCGTCGCCGACTTCGTCGATGGTCGGGGCTACTCCTCGACGCCTATACCGGTCATCCTCGCGCGGTGGCCGGTTTCCATCGCGAGCGGCGACGTGATCGACCGCGAGCAGGCGACCGCTATCGTGGCGAAGCGGCAGCACGGCCGTTTGCTCATCGTCGCCGATCGAGCAAACGACGACATCACGATGCATACGCCGCTTCGCGAAGACCGCGCGCACGGACCTGATACACGCGACTGCCGCATCGCCAGGCGGAGCGGGACAGGCACCGCCAGCCGCCTGGCCGGCTATCGGTTCTCGTCCGTTGCGAAACGGCAGCGCGGCCTCGGAGGCGCCTGCTTCTCGCACGCAGTGCGGAAGTGGGCGGGCGGGCGTGGCTGGTTCGGCGCCCTCCCGCCGGGAGTGGGCAGCGCGGATGATGTGCCGTTCTTGCGGCAGGGCCAGGCTGTGGTCGGGCTGCTTCTATCTGGGGCGCCCTGCGCGACCCCGTCTTGGGCGTGGGGCATCGCGCCTGGCGGATGAGCGCGCCCGGCGCAAGCGAGCGCGGAGTGTCGCGGACGCGGCCCCGAACGTCAGGAGAAGCGCCGGGACAGGCAGGCGAGATACAGGAACTCCTCGGGCCTGGCGTGACGCGCCGCTTGCGGTGACTCGTAGAACGAGGCGGGGCTGCTGTGCTGGTCGGGCTCGCTCGCCATGAGGGCTTCTCGGGCTCGCGGCCGGGCGTGCGCGGGCGACGTGGGTGCTAGTCGACGACCTCGATCAGAGCGACGATCTCGTCGCGCGTAATCCGGTCGGCGAGTTGCGGATGGTCGCTGCGGAGATGCTCCAGCGTGAGGTCGACGACCTCATCCTCGGTCTCGCCGCGGACGATCTGGCCGCACTCGCATGTGATCTGCCTGGCCATGGATTGGTATCGAGGGCGATTGTCGGTCCCGGTCTTTCGGGTAGTTGGCGGAAAGGTTGGAGCGAGGTTGGAGCGCGCGGACAACACCTACGTGCAGCTCTGCGGGCGCTTCGTGGTCGAGCTCCACGGCCGCCGCGTCGAGCAGCGCTTCCCCGGCCGGCAGGGTCGCGTGCTGTTTGCGTACCTCGTGCTCCAACGGCCGCGCGCGGTGGGGCGGCACGAGCTGGTCGAGGCGATCTGGACCGGCACCGTGTCGGCCAACCATGCCTCGGCGCTCACTGTGCTCCCGTCAAAGCTGCGCGCGGCCGTGGGGGCGGACGTCCTCGCCGGTCGCGGCAGCGTGCGCGTCGCCTTGCCGCCCGACGCCCGCGTCGATGTCGAGCAGGCGTTGGCCGCCCTGCATCGTGCCGAGTCGGCCGTCGTACAAGGCGACTGGGCGCGCGCCTGGAGCGCCGCGCTCTGTGCGCGGTACGTGACCGCGCGCCCGCTGCTGCCCGACCACGACGACCTTCCGTGGCTGGACTTGTGGCGGCGACGACTCGACGACGCGCTCGACAGCGCGCTGGAAGCGTATGCCGCCGCCTGCCTGGGACTCGGCGGCACCGAGGTCGCGGGCGCCGAGCGCGCGGCGCGACGCCTGCTCGAGCACAACCCGCTCCGCGAGACCGGCTACAGGCTGCTCATGCAGGCCCTCGCCGCGCGCGGCAACGTGGCCGAAGCCCTCCACGTGTACGAGCGCGCCCGCACGGTGCTCCGCGACGAGCTCGGTATCCCGCCCGGCCCCGCTATCCACGAGATCCACGCAGCACTGCTCGACCGCCACGGGTGAACACCCGAAGCGGCCCGCCGAGGCCGAGCCTCGCCTGAGCGAAGCACCGTCGGCCAGCAAGTTGGAAGATCGGCGAAAGGTTCGTGAAACCACGCGCCGGGACAATCGCTCCACAGCGGACCGAAGGAGCAGCGATGGCCAAGGAGTTCGAATGCGAGAAGGACGGGTTCGTCAAGACCGCTCTCGCGTGCTGCGTCCGAAGCCCTGTCAGTACCCGCGCTTGTCCCGACTTGAAAGGAGTTCCGATGACCGCATATCGCACGGTCGACGTCGATGGCGTCGAGGTGTTCTACCGCGAGGCCGGCGACCCGGGAGCGCCGACGCTGCTCTTGCTGCACGGGTTCCCGACTTCCTCGACCCACGTGGCAGACCTACCTGCGCGACCAGCAGCCCGCGACGACCGGCAGCGCGCACCTTTCTCCAGTTGGACGCGACGCGGGCTCTCCGGCGAGGCAGGAGTCTGCTCACGCTTGCGCAACGGACGAGGAGCGAGCCTGATCAGGCACCGCGACGACCTCGAGCTCGAGACGCTCGGTTCTCGTCCTTTGGGAGCGCGCTGCGAACACCGAGCCAGACGCCTGGTTCTCGCGCGAAGCGAGGGCGCGTTGACCGCGCCGACCGCTACCGGTCGCCGTCGGGCGTCATCCCTCCGCTGGCGGGATGTTGTGGTTGAGGTGGAAGAGGTTGTCCGGGTCGTAGCGGCGCTTCAGCTCGCGGAGCCGGTCCCAGGTCGCGCCTGGGTAGGCGGCGCGGATCGTCGCCTCGTCCTCCTCACCGAGGAAGCCGACATAGCCGCCTGCCCCGTCCTTGCCCAGTGAGTTTGCGAGGCCGTCGACCCAGGCGTCATGGGCGTCTTTCTCGCCGGCGTCCATGTACATCGTCGCGACGTTCACGAACAGCCCCTGGTCGCGATGCGCGAACGCGGTAGCGTCGTTCGGGACCCGCGCCAGCGCGCCCCCGAGCACGCGCAGCTGGACGGCCCTCATTGGTGCCGTCGACTTGGGCAGCTGCTCGAGGATTGCCTCGGCGGCCGCCGGCTCGAGCGAGTCGGCGAAGAAGTTGGTGCCGGCCGCGAAACGGGCCTTCTGCTCGGGGCCCTCGTAGAGCTCCGGGTAGCGCATCGGCCGAACCGTGTCGGCGAGCGGCTCGGCGAGCGCCCGGAAGGGGGCGATCACCTGCTCGGCCTGGTCGACCGGGCCGACATAGGCGAACTGGCCCATCACCACCGGCTTGCCGTGTGCTTGCTCGGGGAGGAACGGCATCGGCGGGGCGATCGTCACGTTTGCGATCGTCGAGAGCTCCACGGGCGCCGCCTGCGCGGCCTCGAGGAAGCCCGTGATCACGTGCGGCGATGCGGGCAGGATCAGCATGCCGCCGACGATCTCCGAGATCTCGGCCAGGCGCAGCTGTAAGCGGGTGGCGACACCGAAGTTGCCCTCGCCGCCGCGGATCGCCCAGAAGAGGTCCGGCTCCGAGTCATCGCTCGCCTGAACGACCTCGCCGTCGGCGGTCACCACCTCGGCTGCGAGGAGGTTGTCGATCGTCAGACCGGTCTTCCGCACAACGAACCCGATCCCGCCCGCCAGCGTGATCCCGCCGATGCCGACTGAGCCGGTGTCACCGAGTCCGGTCGCGCGTCCCTTCTCGGCGGCGGCAAGCGTGTACTTGCTCGCCGTCGCGCCGGTCTCGACCCAGGCGGTTCCGTCGTCGGCGTCCATCTCCACGCCGTCCATCCGGGAGAGGTCGATGACGAGGCCGCCATCGATAGTCCCGTATCCGGGGCGGCTGTGGCCGCCGCTGCGGACGGCGAGCTCGAGGCCGCCCTCGCGCGCGGCGTTGACGACCGCTGCAACGTCATCGGCGCCGGAGACCTGCGCGACCGCGAGCGGCCGCTTGTCGACGCCCTTGAAGAAGACCTGTCGCGCATCGTCGTAGGAGGGATCGTCCGGGGTGATCAGCTCGCCCTCGAGCTGCGCTCGAAGATCGTCGACCGAGATGTCCTGGGCCTGTTCGGGTGTTGACGCCACGGCGGCTCCTTTCGTCTTAAACGTTCGCCCCTTAGACGAACGGGAGGCGGGGAGATCGACTCCGGGAATGGCGCCGAGCTGTCGCATCTGCGAGAGGACGTCGACCACCCCCCAGGTCTCAGCGATTCGGGCGCCTTCGAAGCGGACGATGAAGATCTCGTTGTAGGTGACGGATTTGCCGGTTGGTGCGATGCCCATGTACTCGCCCTGGTGGGTCCCGGTAACCGAGTTGCGGCTGACGACCTTGTCCCCCTCTGCGATCACATCCTCGACCGTAATCTGCAGGTCGGGGTAGGCTCGATGGAGCCTCGCGAACACCTCCTTCAGTATTTGCGCCCCGGTCGCTTCAATCGGCAACGGCGTGCGGATCAGCGCGTCGGGCTCGACGAGCTCGTCGATTGTCTTCGAGATGAGCTCCGCATCGCCGGTGTTCATCGCGTCATAGAAGCGCCTGAACGTCGCCTTGTTGGTTGTTGCCTGGACTGTTGACATGTGACTTTTCCTCTGGTGTATATGAACATTCGGATGGCTACGACAAACGAAGTCGGTGGTCGAGCGCACGGGCCTTGACCCTCGCTGGCGCGCCCTCTCTCGGCCGCAGTGGATCAGCTCCTCTGGTCGGTTCTTACCTGCACCCCGCACTAGACGAGACAACACCCCCGGCTGTGACACCCCGGCGCGAGTTGACCGCGCGCCGGCCAGGGGCCCAGATCGCGATCTTGTTGGACGAGAAGCGGAGTGCCGCCAGGAGCGCGGCCCCGAACAGCTGCACGGGGGGCGACGCGGCATGAGCGCCGGAGTTCATCTCGCCGACCTCAGTAGCGATCCGAAGTCGCCGACCGGTCCGAGGTGGGTCAGCTTATCGGGGTTGACGATCGAGCTGATGCTTGTGATCTGACCGCCGGCGATATCGAGCGCCACCACGGCGATCAGCCGCTGCTGTGCGTCGAGATAGAGCGCTCCCGGGCCGCCGTTAACCTCGACGGGGCGTAGCGACACGCCCGGAAGGCGGCCGGCCCAGTTGATCAGCGTGCGCGCGACACGGTTGCGCCCGCGCAGCGACCGCGCCAGCGCCGGAACCTTGCCGCCGCCGTCGCCGGTCAGCTCCACGTCTGAAGCGAGCAGCGCCTCGAGCCCAGCGAGATCGCCCTGCTCGGCGGCCGCGAAGAACCGGGCTGCCAGCTCGTCGCGCTGCTCGCGCGTTGTCTGGAAGCGGGGCCGGCGCTGCTCGACGTGGCGTCTGGCGCGGGTGGCGAGCTGGCGGACGTTGTCCTCGCTCTTGCCGACGATCGCCGCGATCTCCCGATACCCGTAGTCGAACACATCGTGAAGCAGCAGCACGGCTCGCTGCTCGGGCGAGAGGCTCTCCAGCAGCACCAGCATCGCCAGCGACAGCGAATCGGCCATCTCCGCTTGCCGGGCCGGATCCTCGTCGTCGTCGGTGATGATCGGCTCTGGCAGCCACTCGCCGACGTAGCGCTCGCGGCGGGCGCGCGCGGAGCGCAGCTCGTTGATCGCCAGCCGGGTGGTCACGGTCGCTGCGAACGCGCGCGGCGAGGCGATCGGCTCGCCGGCCTGGAGCGCCTGATGCACCCGCAGCAGCGCTTCCTGCACCACGTCCTCGGCCCCGGAGACGCTGCCGAGCATCCGGTAGGCGATCGCGAACGCGACCGGGCGCAACTCGTCAAGCAGTCGCTCGCGATCGGTCATGCCGCTGCGAACCCCTGCCGCCAGCTCGGGTGCGCCGGCTGCCATCCGAGCTCGCGCTTGGCCTTCGCGTTCGACGCACCGCGGATCTCGGTCATCATGACAGCCCCGGCCTCACCGGCGAACAGCCGCCCAATGAACCGAGGCACCCGCATCGGCCGCTTGGCGCCGAGCTCCTGAGCCAGCGCCGGCAGCCACTCGGCGACCGGCGCGGGGTCATCATCGACGACGTTGTAGGCGCCGCGGCTGCCGTGCTCGATCGCCGCCACCGTCGCCTCCGCCGCGTCGGCGACGTGGATGAAAGACCCCGCCGGTCCGCGGCGGCGACCCCTGGCACGAGGACAGGGCGATGAGGTCGACGTCGGGCAGGGGTGGCGCGGATCGTGCGCCGGCTCACCTGGGCTCTGACTTCGTTTGTCGGCCCGTCGGCGACGACCCGGCCGTGGGACATCAGGATCATGCGGTCGGCGTAAGCGTCGGCCTCCTCGAGGTAGTGGGTCGCGAAGATGACCGTCTTGCCGCGCGCGGCGAATCCCCGCATCGAGGTCCAGAACTCACGGCGCGCCTCGACGTCCATGCCGACGGTCGGCTCGTCGAGGATCAGCACGGCCGGGTCGGCGACCAGCGCGAGCGCGAAGCGCACGCGCTGGGCCTGCCCGCCCGACGGCTTCTGGGTTCGGCGGTCGGCCGCGGCTAGCTTCCCCCGCTCCTCCCGCTCCCGCTCGCGGGTTAGCTCCGCGTAGCGGAGTACGCGCGAGTCCCGCTCGGACCGGGTAACCCCGGAGCCGAGGGCGGACGCTAGACTGGACCTAAGCTCGGCCCCCCTAACGCATAGTCGGGAGTGTTTTGACGGCGAGAATGCTCCCGGAGATGCGATGTCTCGAGGACGACACAACGCATCTTCGGGAGCACTCTGAGCCCGAGAACACTCCCGACTATGCGTTAGGGGGAGCTCGGCTAGCGGGGAGTAGGAAGGCGGGTAGGTCGCGCCCGGGGATCGAACCCCGGCGCCGCCGGAGCGGCGGACCGTCGCGCGGGACGTAGCGACGGTACCCGTAGGCCCGCTATTAGCGCTACGCTTAGAACCGCTCGCCGCGAGATCGCGGCCGCTTATCGGGCGAACGGGAGAAGGGTTACTACTACGGGGCGTAGGGATCGCCTCCGTCCGAGGTATCGAGAAGCGGTCCGCCGAGAGGGCGGACGTAGCGCGGCGGCTCCGGGAGGATTCCCGCCCCGAAGCCCGGGAGAGCGGGTAGCGTCTTCGACCTCCGCGAGAGAATCGCGGACGGCGACTAGGGCGCCGCTCGCGTCGCGAACGACGTAGCCGAGGAAAACGCCGCACTCGTTATAGGTTTCGTAAATCGCGGTGAGCTCGAGCGCGTCGGCGACCTCGAGCGGGTCGGGGTGGAGCGAGGCCATCATCGTGAGCAGCTCGCCGCGGAGCACCACCCCCGGCGCCGAACCTGTGGTTGCTGTGGTGTGTCGGTCGATTTGCATCACCGTCACGCGCGTGCGGCTTGACGCGGCCTCAGCGTGCCGAGCGCTCGCCATAGCGCGCGCCCGCTGAGCTGCAGCCGCTGCTCGCGCTGCGTGGTCGAGCGGTGCCTCTCGAGCTCAACGCTCCCGAGGCGGGCGCGCTGTAACTGATCGGCTTGGCGGCGCAGATCGTCGATTCGCGCGAGGCAGGCTCGATAGCTGAGGTAGCTGCTCATCATCGTTCCTCCGCTCCTCGCAGGGGGCTGGCGGGCGGACGCTCAAGCGGGACTGACCGAGCGTCGTGGTCGTTGTTGGCGTACGCGAATGGGTGGCGGAAGGCGTTGAGCGCGTCGGCCGCTTCGATCTCGAGTTCGAGCGATTCGCCAGTTCGCTGGTCCTCGACTACGACGAACACGTGATTTGTCCGTGGATTCCAGAGCAACGTCACGTCGATGCCGTCGTTGGTTCGGTGATCAAGTTCCCGGAGCGCGATCTCGGTTGTTGTTGTGAACATGGACGTGTCCTCTTGGCTTCTCAGACGGGTGGGCGGATCGAGTACGAAGACCTGTGTCTGCTCGAAAGAGAGTTCCCGCGATGTTTGACGGAGTTTTCCTCTCGGGTGGCCTGTCGAAGTACGTGCGGAGCGTCGCACCGTCGGGGGACTGCGAGAATGCGGCCTGCTGGTGTCTTCGGTGCGGATAGCCGCACCATCGCTCGCCTAATTGCGCAGGTAGGTGAGTACGGCGAGGACGCGCCGGTGCGTGTCACCGGCGGCGGGAAGGCGGAGCTTCTGGAAGATACTTGTTACGTGCTTCTCGACGGCTCGCTCGGTGACGACGATGCGTTCGGCGATCGCAACGTTTGAAAGCCCTTCGGCCATCAGCTCGAGCACTTCGCGTTCGCGGGGCGTGAGATCTGCGAGTGGATCGTCGCGCCGGCGCCGGCCGACGAGCTGGGAGACGATGGAGGAGTCCAGCGCGGAGCCGCCGGCGGCGACGCGGCGTATTGCTGCCGTGAACTCCGGCAGATCGTTGATGCGGTCTTTGAGCAGGTAGCCGATGCCTTCGGCGCTCTGCTGAAGCAGCTCGAGCGCGTAACCTGGTTCGGCGTATTGCGAGAGCACGAGCACGGCCGTGCGGGGATGCTTGGCGCGGATCTCCCTGGCGGCTTGAAGGCCCTCGTCGGTGTGGGTTGGTGGCATGCGGATGTCCACGAGCGCGACGTCGGGGTCATACGAGCGGACTTTCAACAGCAGATCAGCCGCCGTCGCGCTGCGTGCGACGACGTCGAAGCCTGCATCCTCCAGCAGGCGCGCGACTCCCTCGCGCAGCAGCACGGAGTCGTCAGCGACAACGACGCGGGTCCGCTCGGCGGCGCCCGGGTCCTGGGCGCCCGCGTAACGATCGGCGTGGTCGTTCATGTCGAGATTGTGCCCAGAAGCGGCTAGCGGCGCGAGTTGCGCGCTACGCTGCTCAGTGAAGGCTCAGGGCGTGAGCACGGAGTCAGCACCTGTTGCGCGTGAGGATCGGCTGCCATGGTTCGGTCGTCGATGCTTGTCACCGTGGGGTCTTCTGCTGATTGGCTCGGCTATCGTGCTTATGATCGCGGGCGCAGTCATCGGCGTGCTGTGGCTTTCCAGCACGACGACAGCTACGGTCTCCTCGCGGCTGCCGTCGTCGCTGCTGGGAATCGAGTTGCGCGTGCAGTCCGGCGATGTGGCGATCGTTGGCGGCAGTCAGACCGGGGTGTCGGTCAGCAGGGAGGACCGCTCGGTGTTCGGGCATGGCCCGCGGGAGCGGCGGTCGATCAGCTCCGGCATCGTCCGGATCTCCTCCAGCTGCCCCGAGTTGGTGATCGGCTCCTGCGCCGCGGGCTACCGCGTAGCCGTCCCGAATGACATACCGATCAGCATCCGCGTGGAGCACGGCAGCGTCCGGCTGGATGGCTATCACGGGTCTGCGGATATCGCCACCGACAGCGGCGCGATCACCGTCGAGGGCTATTGCGGCTTCGTCCTCGGCGCTGCCTCGGCTAGCGGCGGTGTCAGCGTTCTAGCCTCCTGTTCGCCGGAGCGACTGACGCTGCGCAGCGATAGCGGCGACATTTTCGCGACCGTTCCGCCCGGCAACTACCGCATCCAGGCCGCTTCCAACGGTGGCGGTACGACGGTTCGTGGGCTGGTGGATGATGACGGTGCGCCGTGGGCGATTCAGGCCCTGTCGAACACCGGCAACGTCAGGGTGGGCGCAGGCTCATGAGGGCGCTCGACCTCAACACCAGCCAGTTCGCTTTCCCGCAGCGGCTCGCCGGGGCGGCACGCGCACTGCTGTTCGTCGTTGTGAGCTTGCCGCTGGGTGTGGCCTATCTGGCCGCGCTGCCGATCGTCGCACTCGTTGGTCCTGCTGCGTTCGGGCGGATGCTCGAGCTCGAGCGGGTGCTTGTCAACGGCGTGCTGGGCGCGCGCATCCCGGCGCCGCCGCCGGTCGCGCCCGACGTCTCGGTAAAACGACACCAGGTCGCGTTCCTCGTCGCAAAGCTTCCGGTCAGCGCGTGTGCCGCTGCCTTCTGTGCGCTGCCGGCCGTGCTGTTCGTAGAGTTGCTGGTGCGAGCGGTTCAAGGGCTTGCCGGCAGCAGTCTTTATCTTCGTCCGTGGCCGCTGGGGACGGTCGCCGGGCTCGTGCTGCTGCTGCTCGCAGTCCCCGCGTTCGTCCTGTCCGTGGGCGCCCTGTGTGGAACCGGCTCGCTGCTGTCGCGCGTGAGCCGACGCGGGCTCGAGAGCCCCACCGGCGTCGGCGTTCCGGTCCGCGAGGCGCTCGCCGAGCGGCTCGGTGACCGAACACTCGCGATCGCGTACTGGCTGCCCGAGGGGGGGCTGTTCGTCGACGAGCGTGGGCACCCGGTGACGCTTCCCGAACCGGGCATGGCCAAGACTTGGACCGCCGTCGAGCATCAGGGAAGGCGGGTCGCGGCGATCATCCATGACGCCGAGTTGCAGGCTCGCCCTGAGCTCGTCGAAGCGGCTGCGGCCGGGGCGGTCCTCGCGCTCGATAACGAGCGCGCTGAAGGCTGATCTGCATGCTCGGCTTGAGGACCTGCGCGCGTCGCGCCGGCGGATTGTTGAGGCGATCGTTGAGACTCGCCGCCGGCTCGAGCGCGACTTGCACGACGGCGCTCAGCAACAGCTGGTGTCGCTGTCGGTCGACCTTCAGCTGTTGCGCGGCGGGATCGCAGATGGCCCCGCGGTTGAGCTGCTCGAGGAAACGATCGCGAAGCTGGGCGAGGCGCAGAGTGAGTTACGGGAGCTGGCCCGCGGGATCCACCCTGCGATGCTGAGCGAGCGCGGCCTCGCCCCTGCGCTCGAGGCGCTCGCGCAGCGATCTGTCGTACCGGTGGAGCTCGAGCTCAGACTCGATGGCAGGCTGCCCGCAGAGCTCGAGGCCGCTGGCTACTTTGTCGCGGCCGAGGCGCTGACCAACGTCGTCAAGTATGCGCGTGCATCTCATGCCCGTGTCACCGCCAGCGACGCCGGCGGCGTGCTCGCGCTTGAGGTCGCCGACGACGGCGTCGGTGGCGCCGACGCGGCCGGCGGCAGCGGTTTGCGGGGACTCAGCGACCGGGTCGCCGCCCTGGACGGTGAGCTGACCGTCGACAGTCCCGTGGGCGGCGGGACGCGCGTGACCGCGATCCTCCCCTCCACCGACGCCCCGGCATGACCGCCCGGCGGCGCGCGCTCACGCTGATCGCGTTCGCCGCGGTCGTTGCGCTGGTTGCCTCCGCGTGTGGTAGCAAGGAGGTCAACGGGCTTCCGCAACAGCCGGGGCTTCCGGCGATCGGGGCTGACCCGGCGAACGCGCCCGTCGGCGCCGCCGCCGCCGCCAACATCTTCGCACGCCCGCGCCAGCGGATCCGCTTCTTCGTGATCACTCACGGACAAGCGTCCGACCCGTTCTGGGCGATCGTACAAAAGGGCGCGCAGGCGGCAGCAGCCCAACTTGGGGTGTCGGTCACATACGAGGCTCCCGACATCCACGACATCGCGCGCATGGGCCAGCTGATACAGGTGGCCGCCGCGACGAGACCGTCCGGGTTGGTCGTGTCGCTGCCGAACCCCGCCGCGCTCGCCCCAGCAATCCACGCCGCGGAGCGGGCAGGGATCCCGGTGGTATCGATCAACTCCGGCAGCGGCGCGTTCGCGAAGCTGGGGACGCTGCTGCACGTGGGGGAGAACGAGTACCAGGCGGGATACGACGCCGGCCAGCGGATGCGCGCCTACCACGTGCATCGCACGCTCTGCGTCATCCCCGAGGCAGTTCGGGCGCATGTGATCGAACACCGGGAAGCTGTCGGCGTGAACGCGCCGGCGCCGCCGGATCGGATCTGACGGTAGTGCTTGCGGTCGCCCTCGAAGCGCCTGAGGCAGTGTGACAACGCCGCTGACCACATGTCGGCGAAACGCGGTTCCACGCTGCCCGTCGGGTACGGGTCGACGCTGAAGTCCTCGCCGACCTGCACCACTTCACGCTGATCGACGAGAGGGGCGTCAACGTGTTCCACGATCCCGAAGGGCCGGCCAAGCTGTCGGAGACCGCGCGGCACTTCCTCGGCGGGATGCTCGAGCACTTCCCGCGCCGATGTGCATCGGCAACCCGACCGTCAACTCGGCGAGACCGAGGCGCGGATCAAGGCATCCGGTGCGCGGATCCTCGGCACGATCTACGTCGCCGGCAAGGTCAAATCGCTGGGGATCGACTGAACTGCGGCGGCGAGCCGAGCGCGTAGATCCGGAACATGCTCGGGGCCCCCGGCTCGAGCGCGGCGGCGATGTCGTCGTCAAGGGCCAGGTCGGCGCCCGCAGCGGCGTCGATCAGAAGGGCGGGACGATCATCACGCTCGGCGACGCCGGCTCGATGAATCGAGAAGGTGCCCGACTGCATTCCGGGGGAGGGACGGACGCCGACACGAGCTCATCGAGCGCATACGAGCGAATGCTTGGCGCCCGGATTGCGATCGTAGGTCTCGAGCTTGAGATCGCCGTCGTAGCTGAGCGTCGCCCTGGACGTGTAGTTCGTGTGCGGCAAGAAGCTCTACGACTACGACTCGCTCGAGCCCTCCGAGCGCAAGCTTGTGCTCTAGAGAAGGAGGCCGACCCCACCATGGCTGACGAGAACGCACCGATGCGTCACAACCGGCTTGGGCACAGCGCGATCTTTACGCCCACACCTACGACCTGCCTGCAGGAGGGCGCCGAGTCGCCGAGGCGCGGGCCGAAGTTGCCGCAGATGATCTGGCGGTCGCGCTGCATCATGAACCCGGCCGCGACCGCGACCCCGGCAGTGGCCCGCTGGGAGGTAGGCGATGAAGACGATCATCGTTGGCTACGACGACACCGAGCCCGCCAAGCGGGCGCTGGAGCGCGCGGCCGAGCTCGCCAAGGCATTTCAGTCGAAGCTCATCGTGACGAGCGTCGCGCCGACACTAGACTAGAGCCGGCCGAGGGTCGGGGGGGCCCGAGTCGCTGACGCTCTGGCCGAACAGCCGCGAGATCAGGCCCACTTCACGGGTGCCGACCACGATCAGGTCGGCGCCGCGCCCGGTCACCGCTCTCTACTCGAGCGTCAACGTGTCAGGCGAGCGCTGATCGATCCCAGCCGATCTACAACAACTGGGGCTGGCAGAACCGCACGACGACGGTGCGCGCCGCGCCCGTCAGCGAACCGGCGTTGCCGTCGATGAGCACGACGCCGGACATCATGTTCTTCGCCGCCTCGGACGCGCGTCGGGAACTGCCAGCGTGTCCTCGCGGAAGTGTATGTGGTCCCCGTCCTGAACGATCCGGCGGTAGAAGAACAGCACCAGCGAGGCCACCAGGACGCCGATGCCGATCCCGAGGTCGACGGTCATCGCGCGAGCGGGCACGTGGAAGCGATTGAGCGCCGAGCTGCTTGATCGTCATACCCGCCCTGGAGATGCCGTACAGGGTGCGTCCAGCGTCGGCCGGCGCAGCTCTACGTGTACATCCCCCCGAACTGTCCGCCGGTGACGCTCAGCACCTGGCCGTGGACATAGTTCGACCATGGCGAGCAGAGGAAGAACACTCCGCTGGCGGCCTCCTCGGTCGTACCCGGACGGCCGAGGGGGACGAGCATCGGCGCCATCGAGCGCAATCTGCTCGGGAATCCCGAGCTGGACGGTCTCCCCGTCGACCTTCATCGTGTTGGACTCGACCTTGGGGGCGGTTAGGCACGTCTCGATCCAGCCGAACGCGACGGCGTTGACGTGATCTTGAACTGGCCCCACTCCTTCGCGAGGGTCCGGGTGAGGCCAACCACGCCGGCCTTGCCCGCCGAGTAGTTCGCCTGGCCGGCGTTGCCCATGACGCCGGAGATCGAGGAGACGTTGACGGTATTCCGGAACACCTCCTCGCCGCGTTCGCGCTTGGCCGGTTCACGCACGTGCGGCGCGACCGCGCGGCACATCCGGAACGGGACGACCGTGTGGATTTCGAGCATCCGATCGAACCGGTCGTCGCTCATCTTGTGAATCGGTGCGTCGAGGGTGTAGCCGGCGTTGTTGACCAGGATGTCGAGCTTGCCCCAGTGGTCGATCACCGCCTGGACGAGCTGATCGGGAACGCCCTGCTTGGTCAGGTCGCCGGCGAACACGAGCGTGTCGCCCTCGATCTCGTTCGCGGTCTGCTCCGCCGCGTCGCGGTCGAGGTCGTTGATCAGGACCTTCGCGCCCTGCTGCGACAGCAGCTCGGCAGTCGCCCGGCCGATCCCGCGCGCCGAGCCGGTCTCGATCGCAACCTTCCCGTCGAGCACTGTCATCTGAGTTGGACCTTTCGTTTGCCTACGGAGGGCTGGGCATGATGTCATTCGTTCGCCTGCGGAAGCCGGGGTTGATGTCAGCCCGGACGCCGTGCGTCCGCCCGTGCGGCGTGGGTCCTCTACGCGACGCTTGCACGGGCTCTTCGTCTTAGCGTGCTGCTGGCCGTGCAGCTACCGGTCGCGCACACCCGGGCCGGGTCGCCCGAGCAGGAGCTCGCCGCCCTGGGCCGACCGCATCGGCCTCGGGACGGCCCGAGCGAGCTGGACTATAGAGTGCGACGAGTCCGATGAACGCACGAGAATGGATCGACGCCTTCGCGGAGAAGCTCGGCACGACGGGACCCACCACCGAGGAGTTCGCGCAACTGCTCGACGTCGCCGGAGAGGCCGCGCATTCATCGGAGCGGGTCGCCGCGCCGGTCGCCTGCTGGGTCGCGGCCAAGGCGGGGGTCAGCCCCGAGGAGGCGCTCAGGGTCGCGCGCCAAATCGCCGAAGATGGCTGATCGCGAATACGACATCGTCGTGTTCGGCGCGACCGGGTTCACCGGCGCCCTGACGGCCGAGTACCTCGCGCGGAACGCGCCCTCCGATGCTCGCCTGGCGCTAGCCGGCCGCAACCACGACAGGCTTGAGACCGCGCGGGCCGATCTCGCCGAGGCACACCCGGCTGCAGGCGAGATCCCGCTGGTCACGGCGGACGTGAACGACCTCTCCGCGATGCGCGCGCTCGCCGAGTCGACGCGGGTCGTGATCACGACCGTCGGCCCGTACATCCTCTATGGCGACGCGCTCGTCGCCGCCTGCGCGGCTGCGGGCACAGATTACGTCGATCTGACGGGTGAGCCCGAGTTCGTCGACCGGATGTGGCTTCGCCATCACGCGCAGGCCGAGCACAGCGGCGCGCGGATCGTGCACTCGTGCGGGTTCGATTCGATCCCGTACGACCTCGGCGTCCTCCACACGGTGAACCAGCTTCCGGAGGGCGTGCCGATCCACGTCGACGGCTTCGTGCGGGTCGGAGGCACGTTGTCCGGAGGGACGTACCACTCGACGATCCACATCGCGGGCCGGCTGCGTCAGGGGGCACAGGTGGCTCGCGAGCGAAAGCGTCAGGAGCCGCGCCCGGCCGGTCGCTCCGTGAAGGGCGTCCCCGGCAAGCCGCATAACGACTCCTCGGTCGGAGGCTGGGTGGTCCCGTTTCCGACGATCGACCCGCAGAACGTGCTGCGCTCGGCACGCGCGCTCGACCGCTACGGGCCTGACTTCAGCTACAGCCACTACCTCGTCGTCAAGCGCCTGCCGGTGCTCGTGGGGATGGCCGCGGGCGCAGGGGCGGTGATCGCGCTCTCGCAATTGCCGCCCACCCGCGACCTCCTGCTGAGGTTGAAGGAGCCGGGCGACGGTCCCTCGCCCGAGCAGCGCGAACGCGGCTGGTTCAAGCTCCGGTTCGTCGGCGAGGCTGGGGGACGGTGCGTCGTCACCGAGGTCTCGGGAGGCGACCCGGGATACGGAGAGACCTCGAAGATGCTCGCGGAGTCCGCGCTCTGCCTGGCGAGCGACCCGCTCCCCGCGCGCGCGGGCCAGCTGACGTCGGCCGTCGCGATGGGGCAGGCGCTGATCGATCGGCTCCAACGCGTAGGCATCCAGTTTCGCGTGCTCGAAGGCGGCTAGCGGGCGGATGCCCATCACCCCACAGGACTCGACCGCCGCCGCGAACGAGGTGTTCGGCCGCCATCCCGGGTTCCGAGCGCTCCACGCGAAGGGCACGCTGCTGAAGGGGACGTTCACCGCGACCCCGGAAGCCGCGGTGCTGACGTGCGCCGCGCACATGCAGGGCGATCAGGTCCCGGCGACGATCAGGGTCTCGAACGGCGGCGGCGATCCAGATGTCCCGGACTACCGGCCGGACGTCCGCGGTCTCGCGGTCAAGCTGTACCTGCCCGACGGGTTGCGGACCGACATCGTCGCGCAGTCCGCGCCGCGGTTTCCAGTGCACACGCCCGACGAGTTCCTCGAACTCCTGCGCGCCCAGCGTTCCGGAGCGGCGATGGCGTGGAAACTGCCCCTGTTCCTCGCCCGCCACCCGGACGTGGTGCCACGGCTGCCGCCGAACCTGCCGTCGCTGCGCCCACCCGCAAGCTATGCCACCTGTACGTACTACGCGATTCATGCGTTTAAGTTCATCGACGCCCAGGGGGGTTCGCGCTACGCCCGCTACACACTGTTGCCCAACGGGGGCGACGTGCGGATCAGCCCGCAAGAGGCCAAGCGCCGCGGACGCGACTACCTGCAAGAGGAGATCCGCCGCCGCGTCGCCGAAGAGCCGGTCCGGTTCACGCTCGAGCTCCAGCTCGCCGCACCAGGCGATAACGTCGACGATCCCGCGAGTGCCTGGCCAAAGGAGCGCCGGCGAGTCCACGCCGGGATGCTCGAGATCGCCGATTTCGAGACCGACCGCGAGACCGGCGGCGACGTGCTCGTGTTCGATCCCGCGCGGGTCGTCGACGGGATCGAGCTCTCGAACGACCCGGTGCTGCGCTTCCGCTCCGCCGCGTACTCGGACTCGGTCGAGCAGAGGATGACGGCAGCGGCGAGAGCTTCATCTCGCACGCGGTCCTGAACGGGCGCTACGTGCTGCGGCTCGCGGTCGGGTAGATGAGCACGACGCTCGACGACGTGCGGCGGGCGTGGGACGTGCTCCGGCGGGAGGCCGCGTCGCTGTAGATGCCCGGCGGCGGCCGCGGCCCTTATGAAGTTCTTACGCGGCGGTCGTCATGCTCGTACGAGGTATGCGGGTTCTGATCGCCGAGGATGAACGGAGGCTGGCCGATGCGATCGCGCGTGGGCTGCGGCGCGAGGGCATGGCGGTCGACCTCGCCCCGGACGGGTCCGACGCGCTGCTGAAGGCGCGCGTCGTCCGCTACGACGTCCTCGTGTTGGATCGCGACCTGCCGGGCGTCCACGGCGACGAGGTTTGCCGCGCCGTCCGCGGGGAGCGGCCCGAGACCGGGATCCTGATGCTGACCGCGGCGGGAGCGATCGAGGACCTCGTCGAAGGGCTGTCGCTCGGCGCCGACGATTACCTGGCCAAGCCCTTCCGGTTCGCGGAGCTGGTCGCGCGGATCCGTGCGCTCGCTCGTCGCTCGTCGCTCGTCGCTCGGTGCCTCGCCCGCCGGCGGTGCTTCGTCATGGTGACATCGAGCTCGATCCGGCGTGCCGCAGGTTGACCCGGGGAGGGCGTTCGATCGAGCTCGCCCGCAAAGAGTTCGCCGTGCTCGAGACGCTGATGGCTGCCCAGGGCGCAACTGTCTCCGCCGAAGAGCTGCTCGAGCGGGTATGGGACGAGCACGCCGACCCGTTCACGAACGTGGTGCGGATGACGATCATGACGCTCCGGCGCAAGCTCGGCGAGCCTCAGGTCGTGCACACCGTGATCGGCGTCGGCTACAGGGTCGGTTGATGGCGCGGTTGCGGGTCCCGAGGCGGCGACGCCTGCGCCTTGCCCGGATCGAGGGGCCGGCGCCGACGATCCGGCTCCGGCTGACCGTGCTCTACGGGCTTGTGTTCCTCGTCACGGGTGCTGTGCTGTTGACGATCGGCTACGCGGTCGTGCGCCACAACCTCGGCGAGCGCGGGAACCTTCGCGCCGACCTGCAGAAGCTCGGGCTGGCGACGCCGCCGGGCGCGCCGTTCTTCGGCCGGCTCGGCTTCGCCCCTGGCTCGCCGGAGGCGAGCGTCGCGGAGGCGGTGCGGTCCCGGCTGCGCAGCGATGCACTGCACCGGCTCGTGTTCGAGTACGTGCTGGCGCTAGCGGCGATGACGATGGTGTCGGTCGCCGCCGGCTGGCTGCTGGCGGGGAGGGCGCTGCGGCCGCTGCGCGACATCACCGCGACCGCGCGCCGTGTCTCCGGCGAGAACCTCGGCGAGCGGATCGGCCTGGTCGGCCCGGCCGACGAGCTCAAGGAGCTGGCCGACACGTTCGATGGGATGCTTGCCCGGCTCGACGCGGCGTTCGCGAGTCAGCGCCATTTCGTGGCGAACGCATCGCATGAGCTGCGCACGCCGCTCGCGATCATGCGCACCGAGGTCGACGTCGCGCTGGCCGACCCCGGCGCGAGCGCGCGCGAGCTGCACGCGATGGGCGAGGGCGTGCGCGAGACGGTCGATCGCTGCGAGCGGCTGATCGAGAGTCTGCTGGTGCTCGCGCGCAGCGAGGCAGCGACCGGAGGGGAGGACGCGGTCGACCTGGCGGCGCTGGCGGCGGACTGCATCACGGATGTTCGCGCCCGGGCACAGGATGCTGAGGTCGAGGTGCGGGCGGAGCTCGCCGCCGCGTGGACGCGAGGCGAGCCGGCGCTGCTCGAGCGGATGATCGCGAACCTGATCGACAACGGGCTCCGTCACAACGAGCGCCACGGCTACCTGTCGATGGCGACCGAGGCAGACCGAGAGACGGTACGGCTGTCGGTTCGCAACGGCGGAGCCGTGATCAGACCCGACGACGCGGCTACGCTGACCGAGCCGTTCCGGCGGCTCGACCGCTCATACGGCGGCTTCGGGCTGGGGCTGTCGATCGTGCGCTCGGTCGCCGAGGCGCACGGCGGCTCGATCGCGGTGCGGGCGCCCGAGTCGGGAGGGCTCGAGGTGCATGTGACGCTTCCGGCGTCGACGCCACCAATGACGCCGTCACAGCCGCCGAACGAGCGCGCGCCGCTCGGCATCGCATAGCGGGTCACTGCTGGGGGTTTGGTTGGCCTTCACCTACCGCTGACGCTTTCATGCGAATAGAGGCGCGGCGCAAGGACGGCAATCGGTTCGGCTCCGATTTCCGCGAGCACGCATCTTGATGGCGCAGAGGCAGCGGGTGGGCGGAGGCGCCGCCCGGAGTGCTTATGTCCGGAAAGCGCGCGCCGCCGACGAGGAGCCCGGAGATAAGCGCGCGCAGCGCGCTTATCTCCGGCGGAGCCGCGGACGGGTGGGAGCTTCGGCGGTATAAGCGCGCGGAACTGCGGTCTTGGGGCGACCGCGCGGAGCTGCGGTCTTGGGGCGAGCGCGCGGAGCTGCGGTCTTGGGGCGACCGCGCGGAGCTGCGGTCTTGGGGCGACCGCGCGGAGCTGCGTCTTGGGGCGACCGCGCGGAACTGCGGTCTTGGGGCGACCGCGCGAACTGCGGTCTTGGGGCGAGCGCGCGGAGCAGCGGCGTCGCGGCGGTATCCACGGGGCTTACAAGGACCTGACGGCGCTGGCGCTACAAACGCCGCAGCCATTCGCCCGGGGCGCTGATCGACCCGGGCAGATCCCGACAGGAGTTGCTTCTGATGCCTTCCCGTGCCCTGATTTCGAACGTACGACGGGCTGGCGCGTTCGTGAGCGTGCTCGCCGTGGCCGTCGGCGTCGCCGCTTGCGGCTCGTCGAGCTCGACCTCGTCGACGAACGCCGCCTCGACGAGCAGCCAGACGTACCAGGCGCGGCTGGATCTGGCCAAGTGCTTCCGCGCGCACGGGATCAACGTTCCCGACCCGTCGTCGAGCGGCGGCGCCGCGGGCGGCGGAGGCGGGATCTTCCGATCACTGCAGAACTACCCGCAGGCGCAGCTCGATGCCGCCCGCCAGGCCTGCCAGCAATATCTCGGCAAGGCGTTCCCGCGCCTGAACCTGACCCCGGCTCAGCGCGCCCAGTTCGAGCAGCAGCTGGTCAAGTTCGCGCAGTGCATGCGCTCGCACGGGGTCAACGTCCCGGATCCGACGTTCAACAGCGGCGGCGGATTCGGGTTCCGGCAAGCGTTCCGCTCGGTCGATCGCAACAGCCCCGCGTTCCAGGCGGCGAGCAAGGCGTGCGCGGCGCTGCGGCCCCGATTCGGACGCGGCGGTGTCGGCGGCGCCGGCGGTGCGAGGGCTCCGGTAGGTGCCCCGAATGCGTAGGCTGGGGCTCCACGGCATCTGGGTCGACGTCCGGGGCACGGAGCGCTGGCGGAGGCTGGCGGCGACGCTGGCCGTGGTCGCAGCGGCGGCGCTCGCCATCGGCGCGATCCTCGGCGCCGACCTGACCGGCTCGAGCAAGGGCGCGAATGGCAACGGCGCGAAGGCAGGATCGGGAACAGCCACCGTCCAGCGGCGTGACCTCGTTGCCACCGACACCGAGTCGGGGACGCTCAGCTACGCGGGCGCGCAGACCGTCTACAACAGGATCGGCGGCACGGTCACCTGGCTGCCGACGGTCGGTGATGTGGTCAAGCCGGGTGGGACCCTGTACAAGGTCGACAACGCGCCGGTTGTGCTGTTCAACGGAGCGGTCCCTGCCTACCGAGACCTCTTCGACGGCGTCAGCGACGGTCCGGACGTCAAGGAGCTCGAGCAGAACCTCGTCACGCTCGGGTTCGACCCGAGCCACGACATCACCGTCGACGACGTCTTCGACTCGGCCACCGCCGTGGCGGTCGAGCGCTGGCAGGCGTCGGTGGGGGAGACCCAGACCGGCGTCGTCACGCTCGGTCAGATCGTGTTCCTGCCCGGTCCGCAACGGATCACCCAGGTCAATGCTGTTCTCGGCTCGAACGGCTCGAGCGGCGCCGCCGGGTCAGGTTCGGGGTCGGGGAGCGCCGGCACGGCCAGCACGGTGGCGGTGGCGCGCCCCGAGTTCGTGAGCCTGACCACGAGCCCGACGACGGCAAGCGCGGCATCGACGACGACCCCTGCGACGAAGGCGACCCCGGCCTTCACGACGACCCCGACGGCCGCGGCGACGGCCACGACAACCAGCGGCTTCGGGAAGGGAACGTGCCCATCCGGGAGCGCCCACGCGGGCACGCCCGCGGGCCAGACGGGGGCGGCGACCGGCGCCACGAATACGCCCCCGAACTGCGATCAGCGCTCCGCCGGCGGCAAGCAGTCCGCCGGCGGCAACCAGTCCGCCGGTGGCAACCAGTCCGCCGGCGGCAACCAGTCCGGCGGCGGCAACCGGGCCGCTGGCGGGCAGTCGGCACTGGACGCGGCACTGACCGCGCTGCTGAAGGCCGAGACCCAGGACCTGCGGAACAGCCGCTCGTCGTCCTCCGGGGCGAGCGGAGCGGGGAGCCGATCGCCGGGCAGCTTCAGCGGCGGCAGTGGCGGCGGCGCCGCTGTGGCCGGAGCCGCCTCGGCCGGCCGCGGCGGATCGTCGGGCGCCGGCGCGGGATCCGGCTTGGGGTCGGGCTCGGGCTCGGGCGGCTCGGGCGCGGCGTCGGGCTCGGGCGCGGCGTCGGGCTCGGGCTCGGCGTCGGGCTCGGGCTCGGGCGCGGGCTCGGGCTCGGGCTCGGGCTCGGGCTCGGGCGCGGCGTCGGGCTCGGGGTCCGGCTCAGGCGCGGGGTCGAGCGCCGCGGAAGCGATCCTCCAGACGACCTCGACGCAGCTGGTCGTGACCGTCGACCTCGACGCCACCAAGCAGAGCGAGGCGGTCGTCGGGGAGCCCGTCACCGTCGAGCTCCCGGATGGCGGCGTCGTCGACGGCAAGATCACCGAGGTCAGCCCCGTCGCCGAGACCAGCAGTTCGTCCTCGAGCGGGAGCGGGAGCGGCAATGGGAGCGGTAGCGGTAGCAGCGGCGGCAGCTCCGGCCAGCCGTCCGCGACGATCCCGGTGACGATCGCCCTCACCGGCCGCCACAAGAAGATCTCGGGGCTCGACCAGGCCGCGGTCAGCGTAAACTTCGAGCAGCAGAAGGCCACGAACGTGCTGTCGGTCCCTGTCACGGCGCTGGTCGCCACCGCCGGAGGTGGATATGCGGTGCAGACCGCGGCAGCGCCGCAGCGGCCGATTGCGGTCACGCCCGGGCTGTTCGCCGCGGGCTATGTGCAGATCTCCGGCGCGGGGATCTACTCTGGCCTCCAGGTGACCGACTCGCAGGGATGAGCGCCGCCGAGATCGAGGGCACCGCGCTGCGGTTGCATGAGGTGTCGAAGGAGTATCCCGGCGGTGTGCACGCGCTGCGCAGCGTGAGCGTCGCCGTGGACACCGGCACACAGGTCGCGGTTGTCGGCCCGTCGGGATCGGGCAAGACGACGATGCTGACCGTGCTCGGGACGCTCGAGCGGCCCACGAGTGGGACGGTCGAGGTGGCGGGGCGTGATGTGATCGGGGCCTCCGATCTCGAGCTGGCTGGCGTTCGCGCCCATCAGGTCGGGTTCGTGTTTCAGGGCTTCCACTTGCAGGACGCGATGAGTGCACTCGACAACGTCGCCAACGGGATGCTGTACACGGGCGCGCCCGCCCGTGAGCGGCGGGAGGCGGCGCGCGTCGCGCTCGAGCGGGTCGGTCTCGGTCATCGCTTGACGCACCGTCCACCGCAGCTGTCGGGCGGCGAGCGCCAGCGGGTCGCGATCGCGCGAGCGATCGCCAAGCGCCCGCTCATCGTTCTCGCCGACGAGCCGACCGGAAACCTCGACTCAAAGTCCGGGCAGGAGGTGCTGGCGCTGTTGCGCGAGCTCGCCTCGGAGGGCTCGACGCTGGTGCTGATCACTCACGACGAGCGCATCGCCGCTACGTTCCCGCGGCGCATTCAGATGCGCGACGGCGAGATCGTCGGAGACGAGCGCCAGTGAGCGTCGCGGTCCCTAGACCAGGGCTGCGCCGGGGCCGGCGCCGGGCCGGTGCCCCGCGCGGCGGGGCGCGGATGCCGCCGCACGAGCTGATGTCGGTGGCCGTCCAGGGTCTTCGGACGCGGCGGTTGCGAGCGTCGCTGTCGGCGCTGGGAATCGCGATCGGGATCGGCGCGATGGTCGCGGTGGTCGGCGTGTCGGCCTCGAGCCAGGCGAATCTGCTGTCGACGATCGACAAGCTCGGCACGAACCTGCTGACCGTCGCTCCCGGCCAGACGTTCTTCGGCGCGAACGAGGTGCTGCCCAGCACGGCGGTCGGGTCGATCGACCACATGGACGCGGTGCAGCGCGACTCGGCCGTCTACCAGGTCTCGAACGCGACCGTTCGCCGGACCCCGTACGTGCCCGACGAGCAGACGGGCGGGATCGGAGTCGACGCGACCGACCCTGGCCTGCTCGCCACCGTCGGCGGTGAGATCGCGGCCTGGCGCTTCCTCGACCGGGCGAGCGAGAACTACCCGACCGTCGTGCTGGGCGCGCAGGCCGCGAGCACGCTCCAGATCGAGAGCCTGAACGGGCACATCCAGGTGTTCCTCGGGGGCGACTGGTTCAACGTGATCGGCGTGATGAAACCGGTGATCCTAGATCCCGGGCTCGACAGCACGGCGTTCATCGGGCTGCCCGTCGCCGAGCGGCTGTTCCGCACGCAGCCGAACGCGAGCGAGATCTACCTGCGCGCGAACGTCAACGAGGTCAGCGAGGTCTCGAACCTGCTCGCGCCGACGACCGATCCGCAGAACCCTGACGGCGTCCAGGTCTCAAGGCCCTCCGACGTACTCGAGGCGCGCGCGGCCGCGAAGGGGCAGTTCACGACTTTGCTGCTCGGGCTCGGCGCGGTCGCACTGCTGGTGGGCGCGATCGGGATCGCGAACATCATGGTGATCTCGGTGCTCGAACGCCGCGGCGAGATCGGCCTGCGGCGCGCGCTCGGGGCAACCCGCCGACACATCAGCAGCCAGTTCCTGACCGAGTCGGCGCTGCTCGCAGCGCTCGGCGGCGTCGCTGGGCTGCTGCTGGGGGCGTTGGCCACGCTGGTCTACTCGCTGGCGCAGAGCCAGCCGATGGTCGTCCCGGCGTATGCCCTGGTGGCCGCGCCGGTTGCCGGGCTCGCGATCGGGGCAATCGCGGGGCTCTACCCGGCGGCCAAGGCCGCGCGACTCAGCCCGACAGAAGCGCTGCGGGCCTCATAGGACCCAAGCGCTCGGATCAGGAGAGTGCGCGAACCGTTAGGGCGATCCTGGGGAACCGGCGACGGCCCGGGCCCTGGCTCCCGTCCGGTCCGCTCGCCGGTCCTCGGGGAGCTGCTGAGCGCCCAGCCCTCCGACCTGCTGGTCGAGAAATGCCAGCGGAGAGCTTGTGTTTCTCGACCAGCTGCGGGCCGCCACTACCAGGTGTCGATGTAGGGGCGGGCCTTGCCGGGGCGTTCCCACCAGGGCGACGCGTACTGCTCGAACAGCATCGCGATCCAGCGCCAGGTGTCGGCCGGATCGATGGCGTCGTCGATCTCACCGTACTCGGCCATCGAGATGCACTTGCCACGCTCGTGGCGGCGTCGGCTGCATCGGACCTCTGAGGTACGAGAGGTAGCACTTCGCCGCGGCGACGCTCGCGGCCTCGTCCTGTACGCGCAGGTCGACGACGCCGTTCGCCCACTGGACGTCGATCGGCCCGACCTGATCGGTTCGAACGCGCCCAGGCCGCCGCCCTCGATCGTCACCGGACCTCCCATGCCGATGCTCGAGCCCTCGGTGGCGATCACCACGTTGCAGCAGCCGAGCAGCGCGGCGTTGCCGGCGAAGCAGTATCCGGACGCGATCCCCACCAGCCCGCTCAGCCGCGCGAACAGGTGAAACGCGCGGCAGTCGAGCCCCGCGACCATCGGCACGTCGACGTCTCCGGGACGACCTCCTCCGCCCTCGGCGAACAGCACCACCGGGAGCCGCCGTCGCTCGGCGATCTCGAACAGCCGGTCCTTCTTGAGGTGGTTGCGCACCCCCTGGGTGCCGGCGAGGACCGTGTAGTCGTAGGACATGACGACGGTCGGCTTTCCGGCGACGTCGCCGACCCCGGCGATGAGCCCGTCGGCGGGAGTGCGAGCGACCAGGTCGCCGCGGCCTCGCCGCCGCTCCTGCGCGGCGAAGATCAGCGGGCCGTACTCAACGAACGTGCCCTCGTCGAGGAGATCGCAGAGGTTCACGCGTGCGGGGCGGTGGCCCTGGTCGTGGCGGCCTGCGACCGCGTCGGGACGGGCCTCATCGAGGGTGATGGCATGGCGGCGCCGCACGGCCGACCTCCTGCGCACATCGCCCCCCAACGGCTGGGGACGGCGGTCGGAGTGGGGATCAGAGGTGCGGGGAGCGGCGGGCGCCGGCTGTCGCAAATCGCTCCCCGCATCGCATCGAGCAGGGCCGCGCGCGAACACGGCAGCTGCGCAGCTGCTCTGCCCGGGCCGTCATCGCCTGCGTCCCCGGCGCGGTCCTCGAACACGACTCGGCCGCCGGGGACGATCACCGCGGCCCCGAGTCGCAGAGGCGTCAAGGACGCGGGGAGCGTGCTCGGCGATACTGATACTGACGTGAAGGAGCCCGAGCTTCTGTGGACCCCCTCGGCCGAGCGGATCGAGCGGGCCACGCTCACCCGCTATCAGGACTGGCTGTCGCGCACGCGCGGACTCAAGTTCGACGACTATGCGGCGCTGTGGCAGTGGTCGGTCGATGATCTAGAGGGCTTCTGGTCATCGATCGCCGAGTTCCTCGAGGTCCGCTTCGAGCAGCCAGGGACGGCCGTGCTCGGGGATCGGTCGATGCCCGGGGCATCGTGGTTCCCGGGATCGCGGCTGAGCTACGCCGAGCACATCTTCCGCGGCCGTGATCCGGATGCCGTCGCGCTCGCCTTCGCGTCGGAGTCGCGCGAGCCCGGCTCGTGGACGTGGGACGAGCTGCGCTCTCAGACCGCCGCGATTGCGGCCGCGCTGCGCGCGTCCGGCGTCGTAGCCGGGGACCGCGTGGCCGCGTACATGCCGAACATCCCGGAGACGGTGGCGGCGTTCTTGGCGTGCGCGTCGGTTGGCGCCGTGTGGTCCTCCGCCGCGCCCGAGTTCGGGGCGCGCAGCGTAATCGACCGGTTCGCTCAGATCGAGCCCAAGGTGCTGCTCGCGATCGACGGCTACCGTTACGGCGGCAAGGACTTCGACCGGCGGCCGATGGTGTCGTCGATAGCGGAGTCGATCCCGTCGCTGCAGCGGGTTGTGACGATCGGATACCTGTCGGGCTCGGGCTGGGAGCAAGGGTTCTCGAACGGCGGCGACGACGCCTTGCTCGAGTTCGCCGAGCTGCCGTTCGCTCACCCGCTATGGGTGCTCTACAGCTCTGGCACGACGGGGCTGCCCAAGCCGATCGTCCACGGGCAGGGCGGGATCCTGTTCGAGCACCTGAAGAAGGCGCACCTGCACGTGGACGCACAGCCCGGCGACCGGATCTTCTGGTTCACGACGACCGGCTGGATGATGTGGAACTTCCTCGTCGGGATGCTCCTGTCGGACGCCTCGATCATCCTGTTCGACGGCAACCCCGGCTATCCCGATCTTGGCACGTTGTGGGATCTCGCCGCGGAGTCCGGGACGACCACGTTCGGCACGAGCGCGGCGTTCATCGCATCGTGCATGAAGGCCGAGATCGAGCCTCGGACCGGTCGCGATCTGAGCGCGCTGCGGGCGGTCGGGTCGACCGGCTCGCCGCTGTCGCCGGAGGGCTTCCGCTGGATCTATGACCAGCTCGGCTCCGACACGTGGCTGTTCTCCACCTCCGGCGGCACCGACCTGTGCACCGCGTTCGTGGGCGGCGTGCCGACGCTTCCGGTGTACATCGGGGAGCTCCAGGCGCGGTCTCTGGGCGCCTCGGTCGAGGCGTGGGACCCGTCGGGAAAGCCGCTGATCGACGAGGTCGGGGAGCTCGTCATCACACAGCCGATGCCGTCGATGCCGATCTACTTCTGGGGCGATGAGGACGGCTCCAGGTATCGCGAGAGCTACTTCGAGGAGTACCCCGGGGTGTGGCGCCACGGCGACTGGATCGAGATCACCTCGCGCGGGACGGCGATCATCTACGGCCGCTCGGACTCGACGATCAACCGCGGCGGGGTGCGGATGGGGACGAGCGAGATCTACCGAGCGGTGATGTCGCTCGACGAGGTGGTCGACGCGCTCGTCGTCGACGTGCCGAGGGCGGGGACCGACGGCTGGATGCCGCTGTTCGTGGTGCTGCGCGTGGGCGCATCGCTCGACGACGAGCTGATCGCCGCGATCCGTTGGCGCGTGCGCGAGGACTGCTCGCCTCGACACGTCCCCGACGAGGTCCGGCAAATAGCCGAGGTGCCGCGAACGCTGTCCGGCAAGGTGCTCGAGGTCCCCGTCAAGCGGATTCTGTCGGGAACGCCCCCGGAGCGAGCCGCGAGCCGCGAGTCGCTCGCGAACCCCGAGGCGCTCGACACGTTCGTAGCGCTGGCAGAAGCGACGACCGCGGCACGCTGAAGCGCCGCGACGTGACCCGGGGCAGTTCTTACGTTCCTCTGAAGAACCCCTGAGAGCATCGATGCCACGGGCGTGCCGCGTTGGGAGCGCCCGGCCAACTGCAGGAGGGCTACCGAGATGCATTTGAACCTGAGGCGTAAGCTGGCGATCGGGGCGACTGCGACGGCCGCGGCGGCATTTGCCGGCGGCGCGTATGCGGCGACACAGTCGGGCGGCGGCAATCGACACGCGTTTCTCGACGACGTCGCCAAGCGGCTGAACGTCTCGCCGCAGGAGCTGACGAACGCTCTGAAAGGGGCGTTCGATGATCAGCTCCAGGCCGCGGTCGCTGCCGGGAAGCTGACGCAGGCCCAGGCGAACGCGATCAAGCAGCGAATTCAGCAGCGTGGCGGCGCGTCGTTCGGGTTCGGAGGCTTGCAGCGCTTCGGCGCCGGGAAGGTGATCCCGTTCCCCGGTGGCCCCCTCCCCGGCGCTCACGGGGGCCGCCTCTCGGCCGCCGCCAAGTATCTCGGCCTGAGCGAGTCCCAGCTGGCGAATCAGCTCGCATCGGGCAAGTCGCTGGCGCAGATCGCTAGCTCGCGCGGCAAGTCGGTGTCGGGGCTGAAGGCCGCGATGACCGCGGCGGTAAAGGCTCGGCTGGACAAGGCGGTCTCCGCGAAGCTCCTGACGAGCGCCCAGGAGCAGCAGATCCTCGGTAGGCTGCCCGCGGCCCTCGACGCTCAGATCAACGGCAAGGGCCTCACGCCAAGGTTCGGCCTGAAGGGCTTCAGGCGCAGCTTCGGCCCCGGCGGGATGCGGCTGTACCCGGGCGTGGGTCCACAGGGCGCCGTGCCGGCACCGCCGGCGCAGCCCGGAACGATCTATTGAGCGCGCCGACGGCCCGCGCCGGGACTCGAGCGTGACTCGCTTACACGGCGGGTCGCCGACCGAGGTGGGCCCTCTTACGGTGCTCTCATCGACTTCTGAAGGGTTTCTCATTGCCCACTGGTGAACTGACGATAAGACCGCCAACGTCTGCGTAGGCAGGAGAAACCGATCATGAGATCCGTGAACAGAATCATTCCGATTGTGGCCGGCGCCGTCGCGGGCGGCGTAATCGCGATCGTGATTGCCGGCACCAGCGGCAGCCACTCCGTGACCACAACCACGGTCCTCCAGCAGCCCCGGGGCTCGTCGGTGCCGACGTCGCTGAGCTCGGGCAAGGGCCTGACCGTCAACCAGATCTACCGCCAGGCCAGCCCCGGCGTGGTTGACATCCTCGTGACCGAGCAGAGCAGCGGCGGCGGACTCGATCCGCTCGGAGGAGGTCAGCAGCAGGCCCAGGGCGAGGGAGCCGGCGTCGTCTACGACACCAAAGGCAACATCCTCACCGACGAGCACGTCGTCTCCGGCGCGACCAACGTCCAGGTCCAGTTCCAGGACGGACGCACGGCGACCGCGAAGGTGCTCGGGACCGACCCGTCGACCGACGTCGCCGTGATCCACGTCGACGTCCCGGCCTCGGAGCTGCATCCGATCCCGCTGGCGAACTCCTCCGACGCCCAGGTCGGCGATCCGGTGGTCGCGATCGGCTGCCCGTTCAGCCTGTGCGAGACGACAACGACCGGCATCGTCAGCCAGGTCGGGCGCAGCATCCCGGCGCCGAACGACTACAGGATCACCGGCGCGATCCAGACCGACGCGGCGATCAACCCCGGTAACTCGGGCGGCCCGCTGCTCGACGCCAACGGGCACCTGCTCGGACTGAACGACCAGATCCAGACCAACTCGGGATCCAACGCCGGAGTCGGATTCGCGATCCCGTCGAACACCGTCGCGAAGGTCGCAAACCAGATCATCGGCGGCCAGCCGGTCAAGCATTCCTACGTGGGTGTCTCGCTCGGGCAGAACTCGACCGGCGGCGCCACCGTCAACTCGATCCAGCCAGGCTCGCCGGCCCAGTCCGCCGGAATCCAGCCAGGCGATGTGATCACCGCAGTCGACAGCACCGCGATCTCCTCGACCGACCAGTTCATCCAGACCGTCGACGGGTACGCGCCCGGCGACAAGGTGACGCTGACCGTCGACCGCGGCGGGAACAAGCAGCAGATCCACCTGACCCTGGGCACGCGGCCCACCACCCTCCAGAATGGCGGGTAAGGGTCCAGAATCGCGGTGAGTGGTAGCGGCCTGTAGCGAAGGCTTGAGCCCGCGTGACGCCGCACGGGAGGCACTTGCGTGAAGCGCGCGTGCCTCCCCGGGGTGGTGCTCAGGCGGGGATGCTGCGGGTCGCGTCGGCGGCCCGGTCACGGCGGAGCGCGAGCATCCGTCGCCGATCAGTCCGATCACCCAGCGAGGATCGACTTTGCCCGCGATGCCCCACCTGACCGCCGACAGCCGCTTCGCGGCGCCTGCCCCGGTGACCCCGCCCGGAGATGACGTGCGTGGAGGACAGCGGGTAGCCGAAGTGCGAGGAGGCGAGGATCACCGCCGCGCCGGCCCCCTCGGCCGCGAAGCCCTGGGCGCTGTCCATGTTGATGATCCGGGTGCCGACCGTGCGGATGATCCGCCAGCCGCCGGCGTAGGTCCCGAGCGCGATCGCCGACGCCGCTGCGATGACCACCCAGCCGGGACGTGGAAGTGCTCGGCGCTGAGGTCGCCGTGCGCGACGAGCGCGAGCGCGATCACGCCCATCGTCTTCTGCGCGTCGTTGGTCCCGTGCGCGAGCGACAGCAACGAGCCAGAGACGATCTGGCCCGAGCGCGGAAGCCGCGGGTCACCGCGTCCCGGGCCGCGCCGTCCGACGCAGCCAGTAGATCGACGACGATCGCGACGCCGGCCACCGCGAACGCCGACACCGGCGCGACCACGGCGGGCAGCACGACCTTGGTGATCAGCCCGATGACTTCACGCCGCCGGTGCCGACCGCCGCCAGCATGGCGCCCACGATGCCGCCGATCAGCGCGTGCGACGAGCTCGAGGGCAGCCCGTAGAACCAGGTGATGAGGTTCCAAGCGATCGCCCCGATCAGCCCGGCGAACGCGACCGTCTCGCTCACGCGCCCGGCTTCGATGATCCCGGTTGCGATGGTCGCCGCGACCTTCAGCGAGATGAATGCGCCCGACGAAGTTCAGGACCGAGGCGAGCGCGACCGCGGTCCGCGGCGACAGCGCGCGGGTCGAGATCGACGACGCGACGACGTTGGCGGTGTCGTGAAAGCCGTTGGTGAAGTCGAACGCGAGCGCTGCGGCGACGACGATTACGAGCAGTAGATCGCTGTGCATCGACCGCGCCGACCGCCGGCTCGGGGCGGCTCAGCTGCTCGCGGTCGAGGCCTGTGCGAGCGTGCGCTCCATCAACTCTCGATGGACGCTGCGCGTTCGCCCGGTGCGTCGTCGCCACTGTCCGTCGCCGCTCGAGCGTCCACGCGAACGTGTCGTCGGCCAGGCACCGCTCGAGCGTGTCCTCGAGCTCGGCCTGGAGTTCCTTGTCCTCGACCGGCGTCAGCAGCTCGACCCGCTTGTCGAGGTTACGCGGCATCAGATCGGCGGATCCGATGTAGTAGCTGGACTCCCCGCCGCGATGGAACGAGTAGATGCGGGAGTGCTCGAGGAAGCGGCCGACGACGGATACGACGTTGATCGTCTCGCTGACCCCGGGGATCCCTGGCTTCAGGCAGCAGATCCCGCGGACGTTGAGGTCGACTCGGCACGCCGGCCTGGGACGCGCGGTACAGCGCCTCGATGATCTCTTCGGTCGACGAGCGAGTTCATCTTCATCACGACTCGTGCCGGGACCCCGGACTCGTGCGCGGCGATCGTGCGGTCGATCTCCTCGATCAGCGGCACGCGCATCCAGTTCGGCGCGACAAGCACCTTGCGCTCGCGGTCGGGATGACCGTAGCCGGTCAGCGAGTTGAACATGTTCGCGACCTCCTGGCCGAGCTCGCGGATCGGTCGTGAACAGCCCGAAGTCCTCGTACAGCCGCGCGTTCTTCGCGTGGAAGTTGCCGGTTCCGATCATCACGTAGTGCCGGATCCCGTCCGCGCTCGCGCCGTACGACGAGGATCGCCTTCGCGTGGGTCTTCAGTCCCGGGATGCCGTGGACGACGTGGGCGCCCACCTCTTCGAGCGCGCGCGACCAGCGGATGTTCCGGCGCTCGTCGAATCGCGCCTTCAGCTCCACCATGCAGACGGCCTGCTTGCCCTTCTCGGCCGCCTCGATCAGCGACGGCACGAGCGCCGAGTCGTCCGAGGTCCGGTATACGGTCATCTTGATCGCGAGGACGTTGGGGTCGTCGACCGCCTGCTTGACGAACCGCTCGACGCTGCTCGAGAACGAGTGGTAGGGGTAGTGGACGAGCAGATCGCCCGCGCGCATCGGGGCGAACATGTCGGGCTTCTCGTCGACGTCGCCCGGACGCGGCCCGAAGGCCGGGCTGGGTGATCGGGATCCAGGGTGCCTGGCGCAGGTCGGCGTGACCGTCGATGCCCGCGATCTGCCACAGATCGCTGAGGTCGAGCAGACCCTCGACGTCGTAGACCTGGATCTCGTCGACGTTGAGCCAATCGATCAGGCGCGTCCGCAGCGCCGGGTCCATCCCGGCGCCCACCTCGAGCCGCACGACCTCGCCGAACCGCCGGCGCCGCAGCTCGTCCTCGACCGCCTGCAGCAGGTCGTCGGCCTCGTCGGAGACCTCGAAGTCGGCGTCGCGCGTCACCCGGAACAGGTCGTAGCTGATGATCTCCATCCCCGGGAACAGCGCGTCGAGATGGCGGGCGATGATCGTCCTCGAGCGGGATGAACGTGTCCTTCGACGATCTCGACGAATCTGGGCAGCACCTCCTTCGGCACCTTCACCCGCGCGAACGCGTCGTGATCGAGCTCCGGATCGTGCAGCCGCACGATCAGGCTCAGCGACAGGTTGGAGATGTACGGGAACGGCCGGCCCGGGCCGACCGCGAGCGGCGTCAGGACGGGGAAGATGTGCGTCGCGGAAGTGGCGCTCGATCGTCGCTCGCCGAGCGCACTCGGTGTCCTCGCAGCTGACGATCCTGATCCCATGCTCGGCGAGCGCCGGGCGGACGACCTCCGAGAACTGCCGAGCATGCCGGTGGTCGAGCTCGCGCACCGTGTCCGCGATCCGTTCGAGCACCTCGGTCGGCGACAGGCCGTCGGGCCCGCGGGCGTCGATCCGGGCGTCGACCTGGTCGTGGACGCCGGCGACGCGGATCATGAAGAACTCGTCCAGGTTGGTGACGAAGATCGCGAGGAACTTCAGGCGCTCGATCAGCGGCAGCGACTCGTCCTCGGCGAGCTGCAGGACGCGGTCGTTGAAGTCGAGCCACGACAGCTCGCGATTGATGAACAGGGAGCGGATCCGAGAGCTCGAGCGTCGCGGCCGCCGGCTCGCGACGTCCGTCCGTGCTGTCGACGCCGGCGCCGCCGCGGCGGTGACTCCGATCCGCTCGAGGGAACGGTCGCTCAACCGACCTTGGCCTCCGTATCCGCGATCGCGGCCAGCTCGGCGGGGCGCATCAGCACCACCAGCTCGCCCTTGGAGATCCCTGCGAGGCCTCCCTTCGCATCCGCGCCTGCGTTCCGGTGAGGTCGTGCAGCGTCAGCGAGAACGACGGATCGTGGCCGACGAGCAGCACGTCGCCGAGTCCGCCGCTAGCTCGCGCGCGTCGAACGGCTCGCCCGACAAGCGCGCGGCTCGATCGTCACCGGCACCCCAAGCGGCTCGCACGCCAGCTGAGCGGTCTGGACTGCCCGGAGCTTCGGGCTGGAGAGGCAGGCGTCGATGCTCACCCCGAGTCGCGCCAGCGCGCGCCCGGCCGCTTCCGCCTGGCGCGACCCCTGGTCGGTCAAAGGTCGCTCGTCGTCGGGGCGGCCGTCCGCCGCCTCGGCGTGTCGCAGTAACCAGAGCATGCTCGAACTCTACGAGCATTCTTGCGCACTACCGAACGCGCCGGCTACCCGATTGTGCCGCGGCAGCGCCCCGCGCATCCGCTCTTACGGCTGCGGTAGCGCCCCGACGATTTGCTCGACGTTGTCGAGGAGGTCCACGGCGCGCCGCGACTCCCCCCAGCGATCCTCCGCTTCCGCCATCACGAGCAAGGTGTTGGGCCAGCTGGTGGTGTGCTCGGCTCAGGTCCGCAGCCTCACTCGGTCGCCCGGTTGCAGCGTGGCAGGCTTCAGCCGTGGGTTCAGTTGTTCGAGCTTTGCCAGGTTGACCCCGGTCGCTGCTGCGATGGAGCCGAGTGATTGGCCGGGTCGCACGATCCAGAAGCGGGGACCGGGCGGCTTGGGGCGCGGCTTCGGCGGGTGCGCCGATAGCTTCAAGCGCTCTCCGGGGAGAAGCCTCTGTGGGTCGATGCTGGGGTTCAGAAGCTCTCGAGCTGATCGACCGTGAGGCCGGTCCTGTGCGAGATGATCGTGAGCGTGTCGCCCTGATGCACGGTCCAGTAGGGAGGGAGCTGTCGCGTCCGCTCATGCCTGGGCTGCGCCCGCTTGGGATGAGTTCCAACCGTGCGGGGCGGGTTCGAAACGATGATGACAACTGCGGCCACGAGCGCTGCGAGCGCAGCGGGAGCGAGGAAGCGCCATATCGGGCCTCTCGTGTGAATAGGCGCCGCGGAATGCTCCGTCGGTCCAGTCCTCGCAACGCTTCATGCCTGCCTATCGGCACTTTGGCGCATCGGCCGAGGATTGACCAGCGGGGGCAGAATGTTTCGCGGGCGCAGGCTCCGGCATGTGGGTGTGCAAGGTTCCGGCATCTGCGCTCGAGGCGCCGCCGGCTGTCCGTGATGGGCCCGCAGCCGCAATGGAGCGCCCGCCATCGAGGCCCTCCATCAATTGCCGACAACGACCCGCGCGCGGCCTGACTCGCGGGAGCTACCCGACGAGCAGCCGGCGGCCGAACACGCGCTCGAACGCCTCGCCGTCGCCGTAGCGCTCGATGCTCCAGCGCGGCAGGATGAGGTTCTCGCCAGAGGCCTCCAGGTGCAGGTCGACGCCGTGGCCGTTGGGGCGCAGGCGGACCTCGGAGACGGACTGGTCGCGGCCGCGCTCGAGGTGCTCGGCGAGGCGCAGGATCAGCGAGCAGCGGTCGAGCAGCTCCTCGTCGCCGTCCTGGGCGAGCGCTGCGATCTCGCCGAGCTTCGCGGCGCCCTTACGGTGGTAGCGGCTGATCTGGGCGATCAGGGCGCGCTCGCGGGGGTCGAAGCCGGGGAGCTCGGCGCTGACGATCAGGTAGCGGGAGTGCTTGTGGTGATCGTCGTAGGAGATCGTCATGCCGACGTCGTGGAGCATCGAGGCCGCCCACAGCAGCTCGCGCTCGCCGTCCTGCGGCTCGAACAGGCCCCCCTTGACGAGCGAGTCGTGCATCTGCAGGGCGAGGTGGGCGACGTGCTCGGAGTGCGCCATGTCGGACTCGTACTGGATCGCGAGGTTGCGGACTGCGGCCTCGCGGACGTCCTCGAACAGCGGCTTGTCCCGATCGAGCAGGGTGCGCGCCAGGAACACGCCGTCGCGCAGCCCCGCCTCGGTCGCCTCGAGCCCACCAAAGTCGCCGAGGTCGAGTACGGTCTCGAGCGCGAGGGCCGCGCCGAGGATGATGTCACCCCGACCGGGCTTGATCCCGGGCACCTCGCCGCGCTCGGCCGCCGGCATCGCTGCGAGCGTCTGGACGAGCTCGCGCATCGCCTCGCGCGTGATCACGAAACCCTGGACGCCGATGTCGATCTGATCGGCGGCTCGCTGGGCGGCGGCGGCGAGGTTGCGCACGGCGCCGCCGACGCCGAGAAGCCGGGGGTGGGCGGGCCGGAATCCCGTAGCCAGTCGAGATCCTTCAGCGCGTCGCGCACGTGCTGACGGACGCGCTCGAGCTCCTTCCTCTTGGCCGGGCCCGAGCCGCGGAGGAAGTGCTCCGTGAGCCGCACGGCGCCGAGCAGGAACGATTCCATCTCGAGCGCCTGCCGATCGGCCACGTGGACGAGCTGCATGCTGCCGCCGCCGATCTCGAGAACCACGCCGTCGGTGAGGGTCGAGGTGTTGATCGCGGCGACATAGCCGTAGTAGGCCTCGTCGCGCTCGGACAGGACCTCGATCGCGAGGCCGGTCGTCTCGGTTGCGCGGGTGAGGAATTCGTCGCGATTGGTTGCGTCGCGGATGGCGCTGGTGGCAACCGCGTGGACATCGTCGTTCGACAGCCCGTTTGCGCGGCAGAACCGGGCGAACACCGCGAGCGTCTCGAGCCCGCGAGCGATCGCGTCCTCGCCGAGCTTGCCGGAGCTCTCGAGCCCGGCGCCGATCCGGACCGTCTCATAGAGTTCGTCGGTGCGCTTCCACCACGGGGCGGGTGGGCCGGCGTCATAGGTGAACACGACCACGCGCCACGAGTTGGAGCCGAGGTCGATGACGGCGACCTGACGGATGCCCTCCCCACCATGCCCTGCCGCGCGGGTGGATCGCCAGCTCACGAGCGCATCATCCGCTGCACGGCGGACGGTTGCTCGGGGTCGTTCCCGCATTGTGCGAGGAGATCGATCAGCAGGGTCGAGAACCCGAAGCCGCGCGCGGCCAGGCCGCGGCCGGTGAGCGGGTTGTAGTACTCGCGATAGCCGTAGCGGTCTACCGTGACCTCCAGCGACTCGATTACCCGGCTTGCGTCCTCGTAATACCCGAGCGCTCGCATCGCCGGCACGAGCAGCCAGGCGGTGTTCATCCACGAAGGGCCGCGCCAGCAGCGCCACAGCGAGAAGCCCGGGGCGAAGCTCGGCTCCTCGAGCGCGACCGACGGGATCCCGCACGTCGCGCGGTAGCGGCGGGGATCCAGCAGGTGCTCCTCGACGAGCCGGCGCCGCACCCCCTCGGGCAGCCGATCGAGCGCCAGCGGCGCGAGCGATGACCAGGTCGAGACCCTAACCGGTTCCTCCTTTGATCCGGCGAGATCGAAGAACAGCCCGGTGCGCTCGTCGTAGCAGCGCTCGAGCAGCGCCGCCTCGGTCCGCTCGGCGCGCGCCGCGTACGCCGCCCCGTGCTCGCGGTCGAGACGCGCGAGGGCCCGCAGCGCGAGCGCGTAGAACACGTTGACGAGCACGTCCTCGACGTGCTCGTCGTAGCGCTCGGCGATCGGCGGCGGCGTCGTAGCCGAGCCGGCGGCAGCGCTCGATCAGCCAGAAGTAGCCGGCGCGGTCGTGGCGCATCCAGCCGAACACGCTCGTCGTACTTGGGCGAGTCGTCGAGCCCCGACTCGTCGGGGAGGATGATCGTCAGCAGGCCGTCGCCGTCGGGATCGCGCTCGCGGCCAGCCAGTCGTAGTGCAGGCGCAGCTGGGGCAGGCGCCTCGGTGCGAACCCGGGCTCGTCCGGCGAGGCCTTCGGCCACGCGCTCCCACGCGAGCGCCAGCAGCGGCGTCTGGATCGTCGCGGTCGCCGTGCAGCCGAACACCGGTGGGTGCCGTAGAACGGCGCGCGGCGCCAGTAGGCGGGCCGGTCCCAGAACGCGGTGTGCGGGATGAAGCCGTCCAGGCGTCCGGCGCGCACCAGCGTGCGCAGCTCGCTCGCGCGCGCGGCCGGGTCGAAGTGGCGCCAGGCGATCGCGTGAAAGCACGAGTCCCAGTACCACTGGTGGCGGTACCGGGGCGTCGCCGGGCAGCTGAACGCGTAGCGGCACGCCGTCGCTCGCACGGTGGCCCTCGCGCCAGTTCTCGCGCAGCACGTGCTCGGCGCCGGCCGCAGCCGAGCTCGCGCGGCCGGCCGGGGTCAGGCAACGAGCTCGTCGTAGGTCACGGCCGTCCCGGCGTGGCCGCGCGCGCGAGCAGCGACTCGAGCGTGGCGACGTGGCCGGGAAGGTCGAAGTCCGCCGGATGGACGTCCATCCGCATCACGGCGCCGGGCCGGCGCGCGGCGGCGCGAACGAGCGGCGGGGACAGGCCCGCTTGAGCGGCGTCGAGCTGCCGAGGCAGAGGGCGCGCGACTTGATGTTCAGTGTCCGGGCCTGGATGCGGCGCGCAGTCGGCGAACCACTCGAACGATTCCGCGAGCACGCCCCGCAGCGCGCGCGTGTATGCGTAGCCGGGGGCGACGAAACCGCGCGGGTCGAGCTCGATCGTCGCTTCAGCAGGCGCCTGCCGGTGTGCACGCGCTGCGCGTCTCCTCGGCGTCGAGGCCGGGGAACTCGGCGGCCGCGCCGCCCTGCCAGCCGGCGACGACCGCTGCGCGGCCATGGCGCGAGCGCTGCCGCCTTGTGGGCGAGCCGTGCTGCGCGACCGCGTCGCCGCCGCCGACCCGGCTGCGCAGCCAGCGCGAGCCTCGGGGCGCGCGAGTCGCCGATGCGGGTGCAGGTCCGCGGCCGGGATGACGAGCAGCGTCACCCGCTCGACGCCGCGCTCGGCCAGCCAGCCGCGGATCTCGCGCAGCGCGCGAACGTCGCGGCTCGACGTCGTGGAGCGCGACGGCGAGCGCGGCCGGTGGCATCGCGGGTCCCGCAGCAGCCGCTCGAGGTCGGCGAGCTCGGCGGCGAGCGCGGCGTCCCAGCTGTGCGCTGGCCGCCAGCTCGGCGCGGCTCGTGGGTCGCGGGCGTCTGCCGCGGGCCCGCTCGATCGCCGCGCAGCAGGTCGGTCGGGATCGCCGGCGCGGAAGGTGTCGACGAACTCGCCGATCAGCGAGGCCGACGGCGTCGCCGCGCGGTCACCACAGGCGCGCCGCAGGCGGCCGCCTCGAGCGCGACGAGCCCGAACGTCTCGTGCGCGCCCGGGAGCACGACGCAGCGGGCGCGGCATATTCGCGGGCCAGCTCCTCGCGGTCGCGGATGTAGGGCTCGAACGAGATCCGGCCGCTCAGCCCGAGCTGGCGCGCCCGCTCGCTCGAGGGTGTCGCCCGCCGGTCCGGTCCCGCGCAGCACGAGCGGCCACCTCGTGGGTGCGGCGGCGGCGGCCTCGAGCAGCTCGCGAAGCGCCCTTCTCGCGCGACAGCCGCCCGACGTAAAGGACGTGGTCGCCGCGCGCGACTGCGGGCGCGGGCCGGAACGCCGGGACCCAGTCCGAGCCGCAGCGGCAGCGTGCATCGGTCGGCACGTGTCGGGCGCCGGGTCGACGACCGACATGACGGCGTCGACGTCGAGGTACGCGCGGCGATACCAGCGCCGCAGCGCGCGCTCGTAGGCGCCCTGTGGCCCGGGCAGGCCCGCCGCATGGAGGGCGGCCGAGGAGTGATGGACCGCGACCACGGCGGCGCCGATCTGGTGCGCGGCGCGGCTTGCGAGGCGCGGCGTCCAGTACGGATCGTGGAGGAGCACGAGATCGGGCGCGAGCGCGCGCAGGGTCGCCGGGAGCCCGGCGCTGCCGAGCGGGATCCGGTAGCCGTTCGAGGCGGCGAGGCGGATCGACGGCTGCTCGTGCCGGTGGGGCTCGGCGGGATCGCCCTTGCGAGTGCGGCCGGCGGGGCCGGCGGTACGGCCCGGCACGACGAGATGGTGCTCGAACGCCCCGGTCCGGGCGGCGAACTCGGCCTTGGCCTCGAGGTAGGTGCGGATACCGCCGCTGCGCTCACCGTAGAACAGCGCCACGTCGGCTATCCGTAGGCGGCGGGGCGAGGGTGCTTGTGGGCCCCCGGGTCGTTCGGGTGCGAGCGGCGTGGGCGCGGGGACCGCCGGGGGCGCGGGGGGCCGCCGAGGGCGCGCGGGCCGCCGGGGGGACGAGGGCTGCCGTGTCCCGAGCACGTCGATCCTGTGCCCCGGGATTCCGCGCTCGCGGACTTGCGCGAGGATGCGCGCGAGTCCGTAGCCGGAGGTCCGTTCCTCGGCCACGATCGCCACGCGTCGCGGGCTCGGATCGTTCATGACCGCACAGATTCACGCGCTAAGCGGGGAAAATCGTGACCGAACGGCCAAGTTCCTGTGATCAAGATGTGAACGGCGACCCAACGCCTGCCGGGCGCGTGGCGGCAGCGCACAAATCTCGGCCGGCCCCGGGGTTGCTCGAAGGCCTGAGGGCCAGGCCGCTACGAAGGTACGACGATCATCGTACTTTGGTAATGTACGAGAGGGATCGTACAACGCTCCGGAATGGAGAACCAAGGATGACCAAGCCGAACGGAACGCCCAAGACCGAGCCGAGCCGCCGTCGCCGCTTGCGCCGTAGCCGGCACAAGACGGTGGGGGTCGTAGCCCAGTACATCCACGAGCTGTCGGAACGCCACGCCGAGGATGCGCGCGCACGGAAGCTCGCGCCTGCGGTGAGCCCCGGCCCGAGCGGCTGAGCGGGCGCAGCCGTCCGCGGCGATCGTCGTCTACGGGCTCATCCTCGTGACCCGCAGAGCTGAGGCGTCCTACTGAACCGACTTGATCTTCGCCTGGAGCGTGGCGTAATCGGTGTTCCCGACGATCGGCGCGGCTTGGCCCTTTGGCCCCTGGACGACGATCGTCGGCGTGCTGCTGAAGCCCTTGGTCGCGGCCTGCTGCTCGTCCTGGTTCACCTGGGCGGTGAGGCTCGGGCTGTTGCGGTCAGAGCTCCACTTCGCGAAGTCCAGGCCAGTCACCTGGTGGGCGATGTTGTTCAGGAACGTGGGGCTGACGTAGTCGGTGCCTTCCTGGCCCTGTTCCTTGTAGAACAGCTCGATGTACTGCCAGGCTCTCCGCTGCTCGCCGGCGGCGAGCAGCGGCGGCCTGTGCGTGGGGAAGATGTTCGGGTTGGGGCCGTTCCCGGTCGCGGTCGACAGCGAGCGGTAGATCAGCTGGACCTTGCCGGATCGCACCTCGTTCGAGATCAGCTGCTGCTGGGCCCCCTCGCTGAACTCCTTGCAGATCGGGCACTGCAGGTCGGCGAACTCGGTCACGATCACCTTCGCGTTGGGCGACCCGAGACGAGCGCCCGACTGGGGAATGCCCGTGAGCACGTTGTTCACCGCCGCGATGTTGCGCTTGGCGCCGGCGCTGTTCGGGTTCGAATTGGAGGAGCTGCTGCCGCTCGCGACGATGATCGCGACGACGATGACGGCGACCGCGATGCCGACGAGGCCGCCCAGCATTCGCAACCGGCGTTGCCGGCGCTCGCGGAGCTGCCGCGCCTGTTCCTCGGCGAGACGGCGAGCGCGGGCTTCTTCCTTGTGCTTGGTGCGGGAGGCCATGGACGACGAGCTGGGGGACGGTCGCGGCAGGTGGGAGCCGCTCGTGTCGCAGGATACCGGCCGGATTGCGTCCAGCCCGCGGGTCTTAAGCGAGTCTTACTCTGGCCCGGTGCCGAGCTGCTCGGGCCCCTGGTCGGTGTAGGTGAGGCGAACGGCCCGGAGCGCGTCGAAGGTCCCGCTCGTTGAACTTACGGGAGGCCACGTACCTCTGGTCTCCTCATTGTCTACGAACCAACGACGCCCCGGACGAGCAGAACGGCGACGATGAGCGCTGCGACGCCGCAACCCAGCGCCACGAACGCCGCCAGCAGCCTCAGCCAGATCGAGCGCGTGATCATCAGCAGTTGGTCAGCGGTTCGCCTCGTCGATGATCAGCTCACGAGGAGACGGCGAGAGTGTACGGCGCAGTGATGACCTTGCCGCCGAGCTTCATTTGCAGGAACAGCCGCCAAGTGCCCGGAACCGGCAGCAGCACGCCGAGCGTGAGCTTGCCCGGGCGCGGTGGCGCGTTCCGGTGACGCGGGTGGCGCCGAGCGCGCTCGTGCAGTTCGGGGCGCCGGCGCCGCACACGTGGGTATGGAAGTAGTCGAGCGAGCCCTGGTGGAAGAAGATCGCGTGCGCGAGCGCGCCGAACCAGGGGACGAAGGTGACCTTGCGCCCACGCGAGTCGAGCACGTCGACGTGGACGAAGCCCGCCTGGATCGCGTGCAGGGTCGGGTGGCCCTGCATGTCGATGTGGATAGCCGTCGACCGTCTGGTCGGGCTTGAACGCGCGGCAGCGGCTGCGGGCGGTAGCGCCCTCGCACGTCGACGGTTCTGTACAGCTGGAAGTTCGGCGGGCCTGCCCGAGATGTTCGGGTACACGTCGATCAGCACGCGGTAGGAGCCGGGAGCGGGAAACGTGACGGCTTGCTTGCAGGTGGCCGCCGGGTCCGATCGGCGGGATGCTGGTGGATGATGTACGCGAGGTCGTCACGGACGATGATCAGGTGCACGCCCGGTGTGCGGACCCGGCCCGGTCTTGTACTGGGTCAGACGCTGGCCGTTCGGCATCTGCACGGCGAACTCGACGGTCGTGGGGCGTTCGGGCACGACGGGACCGGACGGTTGAAACCCTGACAGCGACCATGCGCGCGCGGCCTGCACCTTCGGGGCGCTGAGCGATCCGCTCGAGCTGCCTCCGCACGCGGACGGCATCACTGCGACCAGCGCGGCGATCGCGGCGGTGCGCGCGGCCATCCAAGCGCGCAGTCTCACTGCAGCGCCGCCTGAAGCGCCTGTGTGAACCCGTTCACGCCGAACGACCCCTCGAGCCGCGCCGCGATCTTCCCCTGGCGGTTGATCGTGAACAGCCACGGCTCGGTCCGCAGATGAAACGCCTTCAACTGCGGCCGCAGCCCGCTCGTCGGTTCGTTGTTCACGTAGACCTCCTCGTGGATGAAGTCGATCCGCTTGCCGTACTTCTGCTCGAGCTCGACCGCGATGTCGGTCACCGGGCCGCACACGCGCGAGACGCACAGCTGCGGGGTCGAGAACAGCAGTGCCACCGGGCGCTTTCCGAGGACATCCTTGAAGGAAACGGTGTGCATGTCGTCGGGCGGGACACGTGTGGTCAACAGCGAGGTGTTGCCACCGACCGCGGCGGGCGTGTCGGTGGCGATCGCCGGGCGGGCGCTGGCCGACCGCGGGTATCGGCGAGGAGGGTGCGACGGCGATCTCCCCGGGCGCGCCGATCAGCCCGATCTGGGTGCGGGTCAGCGACAGGACGGTGTAGGTGCCCTGGCGCGGGAGCGGCACCTCGGCCGCGTAGATCGCCTGGATCCCGCCCGGTCCCGAGTCCTGCTTGCTGCGGTACTGTGGCGCGACGGTCATCGGGTCGGCCGGAGCGAGGAACGGCCCCTGCGCCGGGCTGTTCGGGCTGCGCGCCAGGTACACCGCCGTGGGCGCGTAGATGAACGCGCCGGAGCTGGTGTTCAGAGCAAAGGCGAACCGGCCGGTCCCGGGCGTGAACGTGCCCGTGGCGGCCCCGAGCTGGGCGCTCGAGCGCGACAGTCGAGGCGAGCTGCTGGAGCGTTCGACCCTTGGCCGGCGGGAACTGGGCGGCCGCGGGATGCTCCGCCGCTGCCAGCTCGTCAACCGCCGGCGGCGGTGCCGCGGTCGACTGCGAGGCCGTGGTCGTCGACGTGGTGCGGGCCTGAGCCGGGGACGGCGAGGATGAGCTCTTAGTCGACGAACCGCAGCCGGCGAGCGCGATCGCGCCCATGATCAGGACTGCGATCGAGAGGCGTTGATGTCGTGTCTTCATCGTTCGTCGCTCGGACGCGGAGCGCGGTCAACTCGCTTCGCAATCGATCGAGTAAAACAGGCCCGCGCGCCCGGTGTGTCAGGACAGCCGGCACGAGGGATCGCGCCGTCGGCCGGTGCGGCAGGGTGGCCGCGGCGCTGAAGTGCCAGATAAGACGCCGCGTCCTGCCCGAGGTCAGCTACCGCAGCCGGCTAGCGGGCCTCCCGGAACGTTGCACCCGAATCCGAAGTGGGCGTGGATGCACTCATCCCGGGCTGGCCTCGTGACCATTTCCCGGCGGAACGTTCCGGTATTCGCGGTGCGACCCACCGGCGCCGGAGGCTGAAGCTTCGTTCCCGGGGTTGTTTTATCGCTGTTTGCACGTAAAGATCTTGTGACCGAGCTGGCCGGCGTTCCGGAGCTTGTGAGCGTGATCAACTAGAGTGGTGGCCATGTCGCCCGACGGGAGCGACGCGCAGCCCGGGATGCAGGCGGCCTCGGGGCGCTCGCATAACCGGCTCCGGCTCGCGGTGATCGACCGTGACCCGGGATTCATACAGGTCTTGTCAAACCGCCTGGAGGCTCTCGGCTGGGATCTTCGCGCGGTCTCGAGCGCGGTGACGGCCGATGCCCTCGTCGCCGATGCGCCTGAACGCGCTGGTGGTGGACGTGGCAGTGCTCGGGCCCGGGAGCTGGGAGTATCTCGAGCGGGTCTGCGCGAGGCTGCCGGGACTGGCGGTGATCGTCTGCACCGGCCCGTCATCTGTCGCGCAGCGCGTCCGAGGCCTGCGCCTCGGCGCCGATGCCTGGGTGTCGAAGCCGTGTCACGCGGAAGAGCTGATCTGCGTGGTCGAAGCGGCGATTCGCCGGCACCGCCGCAACGAGATGCCGGAGCTTCAGAGCGCGACGATCGTCGGCGAGATCACGATCCGTCCAGACCTCTACCAGGCGTATGCCCGCGAGGAGAGCCTGGAGCTGACGGCCCGAGAGTTCGAGATCCTGCACCTGCTCGCACAATCCGACCGGGTGCTTCGTCGCGAGGAGATCTACGAGCGGGTGTGGGGCTATGCGATGGCCCACGGCGACCGCTCGGTCGACGTGTTCGTGCGCAAGCTCAGGCAGAAGCTGCGGACGGCATCGCCGACCTGGAGCTACATTCACACCCACTTCGGGGTGGGCTACCGATTCGCCCCGGAACGCGAGGGTGCCGAGGCGTCGCTCGAGTCCGTGGCCGGTTCGCCGGCGGCCGGCGCGGGCGTCCCGCCGCGGCCGCCGCTGATCGAGCCCGACGACGAGCTCGATCCCGCGCTCGCGCGCTGAACCTGGTAGCGCCGCCCGCCGCCCTCGCGGCCGGCCCCCTACGAGTTCACAGCTTGTTCACAGGGGTTCACGGATTGGTAACCCTGCTCGGACGGCCCGCGAGCAGCATCGCCCGACATGTCGGCAACTGCTCGATCGCGCAACGAGGTGCTGGAGGTCGGGCCGCTCGAGATCCTGCCCGAGGAGCATCTGGCCCGAGCCAACGGCCGCGCGCTGGTGCTCTCGATCCGCGAATTGTGCCTGCTGACCGAGCTGGCGCGGCGGGCCGACAGGATCATGGCGCGCGAGGAGCTGTTCAGCCTCGTATGGGGTCGGGAGATGCGGCCTGGCGATCGCTCGGTCGACGTGTATGTGCGGAAGCTGCGCGTGAAGCTGCAGGAGGCGCTGCCCAGATGGCGGTTCATCCATACGCATTTCGGCTTCGGCTACCGGCTGGCGGCCGAGCACAAACAGCACGGCAACGATCGGTTCACAACTGGTTAACACGTGAAGGACCGCTTCCGCAGACACTCTCACGCTCACCGAATGAAGGAGATGACTTTGAGTACACGTCGTATCAGCGCGGTCGCGCTCGCGATCACCGCCGCGGTGGTGGTCGCGGCGTGCGGATCGAGCAGCAGTTCGAGCTCGAGCTCGAGCTCGGGTGGATCGAGCGGAGGCAGCACGAGCTCGAGCAGTGGCGGCGGAGGCACGATCAACGGAGCTGGCTCGACGCTGGCCGCCCCGATCTACCAGCAGTGGGGCTCCACGCTGAAGTCCCAGAGCTTGACGACCAACTACAACCCGGTCGGCTCGGGCGCGGGGATCGCCAGCCTGCAGTCAGCGACCGTCGACTTCGCCGGGAGCGACCCGGCGCTGAAGCCGACCGACGTGTCGGGCGCCAAGGGGCCCCTGCTCCAGTTCCCGGTCGCGTTCGGAGCGATCACCGTCTCGTACAACCTGTCCGGCGTGAAGAGCGGGCTGAAGCTCGACGGTCCGACGATCGCCAACATCTATCTCGGGAAGATCAAGACCTGGAACGATTCGGCGATCAAGTCGCTCAACCCCGGCGTCAGCCTGCCGAGCACGGCAATCACCGTCATGCACCGGTCCGACTCGTCGGGCACGACGAAGGGCTTCACCACGTTCCTGGAGGACTACAGCTCCACGTGGAAGTCACAGGTGGGCGCGGACAAGGACGTGAAGTGGCCGACCGGCACGGGCGGCAAGGGCAACTCCGGAGTCGCCGCCGCGGTCAAGCAGACCAACGGGGCGATCGGCTACGTCGAGCAGGCCTATGCGCTGCAGAACGGCTTCACCTACGCCTCGGTGAAGAACTCCTCGGGCCAGTTCGTGCTGCCGTCGATCGCAAACACCTCGGCGGCGGCGAACGGGATCAAGATCCCGCCGGATCTGGGGATCTCGACGATCAACTCGCCGGCCTCCGGCGCCTACCCGATCGTGTCGCAGACGTTCCTGGACTCCTATCAGGACATGTGCAAGGCCGGCATCGCCCAATCCGCCGCGAAGGGCACGAAGCAGTTCCTGACCTACGCGTTAGGCGATGGGCAGAAGACGCTGGGAGCGGGTTCCAACCAGCTTCCGTACGCGCCCCTGACCTCCGAGCTGGTGTCGAAGGGTCAGGCTCAGCTGGCCAAGCTCACCTGCAATGGGTCGGCACTCTAGGAGAGACGGCTAAGTGGAGGCCAGTGCCACCACTGTCTCCGGCGGCCGCTCGGTTCTCGAGCGGTCGCCGGCGTCGCGCCTGCCCGATCAGGTGATGAAGTTCGGGCTCACCGCGCTCGCGGTGGCAATTCTGCTGCTACTGGCGTACTTCTTCGTGCGCCTGATCGGTGAGTCGTCGGACGTCTTCAGCAAGTTCGGCGCGAGCTTCGTGGTCGGCAACGATTGGGACGTTTCACGCAACATCTATCACGGGGCCCCGCTCGTCGTCGGGACGCTGATCACCTCGGCGATCGCGCTCCTGATCGGGGTGCCGATCGCGGTCGCCACCGCGCTGTTCATCGACGAGCTGTGCCCGCGCCGCCTGCGCGGTCCGTTCGGGATCCTCGTGGACCTGCTGGCGGCCGTGCCCTCGGTCGTCTACGGCTTGTGGGGGGTGTTCGTGCTGATCCCCAAGCTGGAGCCCGCCGAGAAGTGGTTCGCCAAGACCTTCTCGTTCATCCCCTTCATCGGCGGCGGCACCGTCACGGGCCCCAACTACTTCATCGCGGGTCTGATCCTGGCGATCATGATCCTGCCGATCGTCTCGGCGATCTCGCGCGAGGTGATCGCGACGGTGCCGGTCGAGAACAAGGAGGCCGCGCTCGCACTCGGCGCCACCCGCTGGGAGATGATCCGGATGGCGGTGCTCCCGTACGCAAGGCCCGGCATCACCGGCGGGGCGATGCTGGGTCTCGGCCGCGCGATCGGGGAGACGATCGCGGTCGTGCTGGTGATCGGCAACGCCCCCGTGATCGGCAAGCACCTGTTCAATCAGGGCTATACGCTGGCCGCGGTGATCGCCAACGAGTTCGGGGAGGCGGCCAACACGCCGATTCACAGCTCGGCCCTGTTCGCCGCCGGGCTCGTGCTGTTCGTGCTGACGCTGATCGTGAACATCCTCGCGCGAGCGTTCATCGTCCGTGGGGAGCGCCGTCACAGTGCCAGCCCGGACGTGCAGGTGGCGGCCCAAGCGGCTGAGCTGGGGGAGGCCGCATGAGTTCCACCGCGCTTCCGCAAGTGAGCGCGCGCCGGCGGCGCACCGACCGCTTCATGCGCGGCTCGGTGTTCGCCGCGACGATCGTCGCGCTGATCCCGCTGGTGCTGATCATCTACTACCTGCTCTACAAGGGGCTCAGCAGCTGGAGGAAGGACTTCTTCACGACCGATCCGAACGGGAACTTCCTCGGCTACCCGGGGGGGATCCGCAGCGCGATCGTCGGCACCCTTGAGATCGTCGGTCTGGCGACGCTGATCTCGGTCCCAACGGGGATTGGCGTTGCCCTCTACCTCACCGAATATGGGAAGCAGTCGCTGTTCGCCCGAGTGGTGCGCTACTTCGTCGACGTGATGACGGGGGTCCCCTCGATCGTGTTCGGCCTATTCATCTACATTGTGCTCGTGCTGTCCCATACCGCCGGCGGCTTCACCGGCTGGAAGGGCGCGATCGCGCTGTCACTGCTGATGCTCCCGATCGTGACGCGCGGCGCCGAGGTCGTCCTGTTGCTGGTGCCAGGGAGCCTCCGGGAAGCTGCCCTCGCCCTCGGTGCGCCGCGCTGGCGGGTGGTGACGAAGGTCGTCTTGCCGACCGCGACCTCCGGACTCGTCACGAGTTCGCTCCTGGCCGTCGCCAGGGGCATGGGGGAAACCGCCCCGCTGCTGTTCACCACCGCGGGGGCGTTCGCGCTCACGGCAAACCTGAGCCACCAGATGAACGCGCTGCCACTGCAGATCTACAACGACATCCTGTCGCCGAGGGCCGTGGTCGTCTCGCGCGCCTGGGGTACCGCGCTGACCCTGGTGGCGCTGGTCCTGATCCTCAACCTCGTCGCACGAGCCGCGTCCCGAAGGAGCCGCATGGCATGATCCCGCCAGATCACACAGATCAGGTCAGACAATCGACGAGCCAGGAATCGATCAACATGTCTACGGGGGGACAGTCGAAGCAGACGGAAACCGCGCCGGACACCTCGGCCAGCGATGGGCAAGGGAGTGCCGCACACGCGGTGAACGTCAAGGGCTTGCACGCCTACTACGGCCAGCTCCACAGCATCAAGGGGATCGACCTCGGATGTCCCGCCAATCAGGTAACGGCGTTGATCGGGCCGTCCGGATCGGGGAAATCGACGGTCGTTCGCTGCATCAACCGGATGCACGAGGAGATCCCCGGCGCGCGAGCGGAGGGGTCGGTGATGCTTGACGATCTCGACGTGTACGCCCCCGGGGTCGACGTGACGGCCGTCCGCCGGCTGATCGGGATGGTGTTCCAGAAGCCCAATCCGTTCCCGACGATGTCGATCTTCGACAACGTCGCCGCCGGGTTGAGGCTGACCGGCGCGCGCAGCGACAACCTCCGCGAGCGCGTTCACCGGGCGTTGCGGTCTGTGGGGCTGTGGAGCGAGGTCAAGAGTCGGCTAAGCGAACCTGGGATCGGCCTCTCCGGAGGACAGCAGCAGCGCCTGTGCATCGCCCGCACGGTCGCGGTGGAGCCCGAGGTGATCCTGATGGACGAGCCGTGTTCGGCACTCGATCCGGTCGCGACGCTGAAGATCGAGGAGCTGATCGACGAGCTCAAGGAGCGGTACACGATCGTGATCGTCACTCACAACATGCAGCAGGCGGCGCGCGTCGCGAATACCACGGCGTTCATGCTCGAGGGCGAACTGATCGAGCACGGTCCGACGAACGACATCTTCACGACGCCCAAGGACGAGCGCACGGAGCGCTACGTGACCGGGAAGTTCGGGTAGGGGGTCAGCGCAGATGCAAGAGACACGCCACCAGTTCCGCGAGACGCTCAAAGAGCTCGAGACCCAGGCGCTCGGCGGCCTGGACCTCGTGATCTCGCAACTTGATCGCGCGCTCGAGTCGATCAGCTACCAGGATGTCGAGCTCGCCGGCATGGTCGTCGCCGACGATGATCGGATCGACGGTCGCTACCTCGAGGTGCACCAGGGCGTCCTCTCCACGCTTGCGCGGCAGGCGCCGGTAGCCGGGGACCTCCGGGTGATCGCCGCGCTCCTGCACATAATCCGCTGCGTGGAGCGGATGGGGGATCAGTGCGTGAACATCGCCAAGCTCGTCCCGCTATCGGGGTACGAGGCGCCCAAGGACAAGGACATCCTCGACTCGATCGAACGGATGGGGCAGCTGGCTCGCTCGCAGGTTTCGCAGTCAAAGGACGCGTTCGCCGGGCGCAACGTCGAGCTGGCGAAGGATCTCGTCAGGCAGGACGCCGAGATCAACCGCCTCAATCGCGAGATCTTCAGGCGCGCCGTCGACGTGGGCGAGGATCAGGAGGTTCGCGAGTGGGCGATGTTCATGATCCTCGTCGCGCGATGCCTCGAGCGGATCGGGGACAACACGGTCGACATCGCCGAGCAGGTGGTGTTCGTCGTGACCGGTCTGTTCCGCGAGATGGCCGACGCCTCGACGAACCCGCCTGAGGCGACGCGGCCGCTCGGCGGCTGAGCATCGTCAATTCACATCCAGAGCGCTCTCCGGTGGAGGGTTTTCCCTGCATACGTTTGGCCACCGGGCCAATGACCGCTTTGTCGTGCCGCTCTAACTTTTCCCACAATGCGCGCACGACCGCCCCAGATCGTGGCGTTCGGAGGAGGCGGGTTCTCGACCGAGTGGGGTAACACGCTGCTCGATGACTTCGTGCTCTCGCTGACGGACGTGGAGCGTCCGCGAGTCTGCTTCCTGCCGACCGCCAGCGGCGACGCAGACCACTACGTGGTGCGCTTCTACCGCGCATTCCCGGCGCGTCGCTGCGAGCCCTCGCACATCTCGCTGTTTCGCCGCGAGACCGGAGTGGGCGATGCGCGCGCACACCTGCTCGAGCAGGACCTCGTCTACGTGGGCGGCGGCAGCCTCGTGTCGCTGCTCGGAACCTGGCGGGCGCACCGGATCGACGAGGCGCTGCGAGAGGCCTGGCAGGCCGGCGTGGTGCTGTGCGGCGGCTCGGCCGGCTCCCTGTGCTGGTTCACGCACGCCGTCAGCGGATTTCACGAGGGCCCCCCGCGGCGGATCGACGCACTCGGCTTCCTGCCCTGGAGCAACGCCGTCCACTACGGGGAGGAGCCCGGCCGCAGGACGGCATTCGAGCAGGCGGTCGCCGACGGGATCCGCCCCGGCTACGGAGCGGGCGACGGCACCGCACTTCGTTTCATCGGCACCGAGCTCGAGGAGGTCGTGTCGTCCCGTCCCGAGGCACGGGCGCTTTACCTATCCTCCGATGGCGGTGGTGGCACGATCGAGCGAGAGCTGGCAGTCAGGTACCTGGGTTCGCCCGCGCGTGCGTTACGCACCGACGAGGCGATCGCTGCGTGAGCCCTGAGGGGCCGACGGGCACGGGCGGCGAGCACCGCCGGATCCTTGCGATGGGCGGTGGCGGGTTCACGATGCAGGAGCGCTCAGCGGCGCTCGACAAGCTCGTGCTCGAGCTGACGGGCAAGGCGGTGCCGAGAGTCTGCTTCTTGCCGACCGCCAGCGGCGATCCCCGCGAGCAGGTAACCCGGTTCTACGAACGCTTCGGCGACTGGCCGTGCGAGCCCAGCACGCTGTCGCTGTTCCACCTCGGCCGCGACCGGATCGATCCTGTGGAGCACCTGCTCGCGCAGGACGCGGTGTACGTGGGCGGCGGGTCGATGCGCAACATGCTCGCGATCTGGCGCGTGCACGGAATCGACGAGGCGATGCGCGAGGCGTGGGATCGCGGGATCGTGCTCGCCGGACTCAGCGCCGGGCGCGATGTGCTGGTTCGAAGGTGGGGTCAGCATGAGCGGCGGAGCGCCCGAGACGGTCCGCGGCCTGGGCCTGCTCGAGGGCAGCCTGTCGGTTCATCTCGACGGCGAGGCCGAGCGGCTTCCCGTGTATCGCGCGGCCGTCGCCGACGGCGAGCTGCCGCCGGGGTACGCGGCCGATGACGGAGCGGCGCTGGTGTACGTGGGCACGCGGCTGTTCGAGTGCGTCGCCTCTCGGCCGGGAGCGCGGGTGGTCCGCTACCAGCCCGACGGCCACGCGGGCGTGATCGAGACGCGAACTCCCGATCCGGCGTGCTGCCCGAGGCCGACCGCGGCGCCCGCCGGTTCGACGACCTCGGCGCCGTTTCCGAGCTCCGGGCGCTGCGGGCCGGGCGCCACCGCTGGGACTGACAGGCCGGGTGAGGAAACCTGTGCCCGTCCTGTCGACGGTGACGTGAGCTCGTCCCGTCCCGGGTGCGTGAGCTCGTACGCGGCGCGTCTGCGAGAGCTCGAGCGGTCTTCTAGAACGGAATTCCAGAAGGCCGCTCGCATCGTTCGACCGTAGGCGGCGCCCAGTCGAGTTGCAGCAGTTCTCCCCATATATGGGGGCAAACTGCTGCAACTCGGAAGCCAAGTTCCGGTGCGAGTCCCATTGAGCGTCGTTCTAGAACAGGATTCTAGAACGAGCCCCGTCAGCGCCTCGCCGGGCCTGTCCGCCTGCGCCGCAGGGTGATCGCGGCCAGGGCTCCAGCGGTGATCACGGCCGCCACGGCGAGGATGATCACGAGCGTGCTGCTCGAGCCACCGCCGGACGACGAGGATGAGGCGCCGCTGCCGGATGCCGCCGGGACCGGATGGCCCGAGACCTCGGCGAGCTTCGTCACCGCCTTCTGCGCAGCGGTGGCGAGCGCGTTGCCCTGGCCAGAGGCGGGCTTCGGGAGCGAGGCCACGGCGGCAGTCGCCTCCGGGCTTAGGCCCTCGACGCCGTAGCCCGCCGGCATCACGACGAGCAGCGGCTGCTTGCTCCTGAAGCTGATCTCCTGATCGAGGAACGTCGCGTACTTCTGCGGCTTGCCGAACAGGTCCGGGATCACGCCGAGATCCACCGGCGAGGCGATCAGCGCGACCTTGATCTGAAAGCCTCCGCGCTTGGCGGCGGCGGTGGTCGCGTTCAGCGACTTCTGCAGCGACGCGGACACAGCCGGCGAGTAGGGGTAGAAGACGTTCTCGCCGAGCAGCACGTCGCTGGCCGGGTCGCCGTCCGCCGACGCCTCGGCGGGGCTGATCGCCGTGAGCGCCAGTAGGAGCGCACAGATCGCTGCGAGTCGGGGGGCGAGTGACAGCCGTCGCCTCACCGGCCAGAGGGTAGCCGGGCCCCATGCTCATGCGCGCCGGGCGAGATCCAGTCGTCGTCGAGCTCGATCAGCGCCGCCCCCGGTCTCGGCTCGTGATCGGGGATGTAGCAGAGCGAGGTGCCGCCGTCCTCGATCCATGGCGTATCGTCTCCGGTCCGGCGCTCCAGCAGGCACCGCTGGCCTATCCTCACGGCACATTGGCCGGCCAGAAGTCAAAGCGGCGTTCACGCAGGCGGCGCGAGCCGGGCCGGCAGCCGCGCGCAACGGTCCCGCGGCGGCGCGAACAGCGCGCCGAGCGGGAGGCGGTGGCCGCGCGACCGGGAGGCACGGAGCCGGCGGCAGCTCGGGACCGAGGGAGAGCGGCCGCCGGGGCCGTTCGGCGGATTTCCGGTCTCGGAAATCGCGATCCTGGCGGGCCTCGTCGCGGTCGGGGGTCGGCTGATCCGCGGCGGCACCGGACGCTCGTCGTCGGCCTCGTCGTCTGCACTCTCGGGGTCCTCGAGGTGACAGCCCGGGAGCACTTCTCCGGCTACCGCTCGCACGCCACGCTGCTGGCGGCCGTGCCGGCGGTCGCGATCTCGATCGGGCTGCTCAGCGCGATCGGCGCGCACGGCAACCGCGCGCCGCTGCTGATGCTCCGTGGCAGTCCCGATCTTCTCGATCCTGTTCTGGTTCCTTCGCAAACGGTTCCTGCGCGCGCGCCAGGCGCGAGTGGCGAGGCCCCCGGTGCCGTAGTCGGACCTCGGGCGGCAGCGCGGGCGATGGCCAGGCACGTGCTTGTCGTGGGCGTCGCCCCGCCCGAGCGCGGCCCAGCGCCCCGGGTGCGGTTCGCCTGGACGCCGGAATCGTGCCGCAAGGCCCAGCGCCGGCTATCGTCGATCGCCCGCGGTCGCGGGGCCGGCCTGCTCCTCGGCCGCGGCGCTCCACAAGACCGGTGGGGTCTCCGCGTCGGGCACCGTCGGCAGTCGGATGTGAAGATCGCGCCGCCGTCGGCGCGTTCGCGGCACTGACCGCAGCCGCCGTGCTGCTCGGCGACCTGGCGGACGATCGCGAGACCCGAGCCCGCTGCCCTGCCGCCCGCGCGCGTTGGCGCCGCGGAAGAAGCGGTCGAACACGTGGGGCAGATCGGCTCGGATCGACCCCGGTCGCCGTGGTCGCGCACGCGCGACGCCGTCGCGGTCGACGCTGCACCTCGACCGTCGCCGCCCGGCGGAGAGTGGCGGGCGGCGTTGTCGAGCAGGTTGTTGATCGCGCGCGCGAGGCGCTCGGGGACGCCCTCGACCATCACGGGCTCGAGCGTCGTCGTCGAAGCGGACGTCCGGGCGCGTTGCGACGCGCAGCGGGCGAGCGACTCCTCGGCGACGCCGGTCGAGCCGGACGTCCTCGGCTCGGCCCCGGCTGGCAGGTCGCCGCGCGCCAGCTCGATCAGGTCGTCGACGAGCGCGCTCAGCTCCTCGCTCTGCTCGACCACGTCGGCGAGCAGCCGGCGGCGGTCCTCGTCGGTCGAGCTCGGCGCCCGCCAGCAGCACCTCGATGTTGGTGCGCAGGCTGGTGACCGGCGTGCGCAGCTCGTGCGAGGCGTCGGCCACGAGCTGGCGCTGGGCGCGGACCGACTCGTCGAGCGCGGCGCGCGAGGCCTCGAGGCGGTCGAGCATCGCGTTGAAGCGCGTGGCGAGCTGGCCGACCTCGTCGTCGGCGTGGACGTTCAGGCGCTGGAGAGGTCATCGCGTCTCGCCGATCTGCTGGGCGATCTGCGCGACCTCGGCGAGCGGCGCCAGCACGCGGCGGGCCGCGACCCGGCCCGAGCGCGCGCGGCGAGGGCGATGCCCGCCGCGCACAGCAGCAACAGCACCAGGCGCAGGTCGGCGAGGACGTTGTCGACGCCGTTGAGCGGCCGGGCGAGCTGGACCGCAACGGTCGTGGACTGCGCCGGTCGACGCCGAGCTGCGTCGGCGTAAGCGTGAGCACGCGCAGGTGGCTGCCGCCGACGCTGGACGTCGTCGAGTACGTGGCCGTCGGCGCCGTTGGGCGACAGCTCGTGCGTTCGCGGTCGACCGGGAGCGTCGAAGTCGCCCGGCCGGTAAGCTCGTGCCGTCCGGCGCCGACGATCTGCGCGTACGGCGCCGGGTCCGCCCGCGCTCGCCGGGGATCACCGGGACGCTGCTCGACGCGAGCGCAGATCGCCCTGCTGGACGACCGCTGCCTGGGCTCGCAGCTCGTCGTCGACCTGTCCGCGCAGCTGGTTGCGCACGACGACGTAGCAGACGATCGACAGCGAGCACGACCGCGACGCCGACCGCCACCGCAGACACGAGGGCGAGGCGCTTCCGCGCAGCGTCATGATCAATCGCGCAGCACGTAGCCGACGCCGCGCACCGTGTGCAGCAGACGCGGCTCGCCGCCGGCCTCGGTCTTGCGCCGCAGGTAGCCCATGTAGACGCCGAGCGCGTTGGAGGTCGGGCCGAAGTCGTAGCCCCACACGTTCTCGAAGATCGTCGAGCGGGTCAGCACCTGGCGCGGGTGGCGCATGAACAGCTCGAGCAGCAGGAACTCGGTGCGCGAGAGCTCGACCAGCGCGGTCGCCGCGGCGGACCTCGTGGGCGACCGGATCCAGCACCAGGTCGGCGTAGCGCAGGACGCTCGCCGTCGCGTCCCGTCGCCGGCCGCGCCGCAGCAGCGCGCGCAGCCGCGCCTGGAGCTCGCGCAGCGCGAACGGCTTGACGAGGTAGTCGTCGGCGCCCACGTCCAGGCCCCTCGACGCGGTCGTCGATCGCGTCGCGCGCGGTCAGCATCAGGACCGGCGTGCGGTCCCCGGCCTTGCGCATGCGCCGGCAGACCTCGAGGCCGTCGAGCTGTGGGCATCGCGATGTCCAGGATGACCACATCGGCCGAGCCGCTTGGCGAGCACGTCCAGTGCCTGCTCGCCGTCCTCGGCGAGGTGACTCGTAGTTTCGAGCCTGAGCGCACGCTCGAGCGCCCGCCGAACGGCAGGCTCGTCGTCGACTACCAGAACGCGCGCCATGCCGAAATGATCGCGCGAACGCGTAAATGTTCGCGAAGGCCTGCATGGGGCTGCTGAGACTAGCGGAGTAAGCGGCTCGGACCGGCGTGTGGCGACCTTCCACGCCCGTAAACCGACATCCGGCGGGAGCGATGCCGTCACTGTCAGATCAGACAATGCTCCGACAGCTCAAGAAGTACCGCGCCAAGCGCGACTTCGCGACGACCCGCCGAGCCGGCGGGCGAGGTGCGACGCACGCCACAGGAGCGAGCGGCCGCGGTTCGTCGTCCAGGAGCACCACGCCACGCGGCTGCACTGGGACCTGCGGCTCGAGCACGACGGCGTGCTCGCCTCGTGGGCGATCCCGAACGGGATCCCGCCCGACCCCTCGCAGAACCGGCTGGCGGTGCACACCGAGGACCATCCGCTCGAGTACCTCGATTTCGAGGGCGAGATCCCGGAGGGCGAGTACGGCGCCGGGACGATGACGTATCTGGGACCGCGGGACGTACGAGCCGCACAAGTGGGAGGAGCGCAAGGTCGAGGTCACGTTCCACGGCGAGCGGCTGAGCGGGCGCTACGGGCTGTTCCCGATCGCCAAGGCGGCGGCAGACTCGGGACGACTGGATGATCCACCGCATCGATCCGGTGGCGGATCCGGCCGCGGTCCCGATGCCCGAGCGGATGCTGCCGATGCTCGCGCGCGCCGGGCGACCTACCGCGGGACGGGAGCAAGTGGTCGTTCGAGGTGAAGTGGGACGGCGTTCGCGCGATCGCCTACGTCCAGCCGGGCAGGCTGCGGCTGGAGAGCCGCAACCTGCGCGAGATCACCGACTCATATCCCGAGGTTCGCGGGCTCGTCGGCGATGTCGGGATGCATGAGGCGGTGTTCGACGGCGAGATCGTCGCGTTCGACGAGTCGGGACGGCCCAGCTTCGGGCGCCTCCAGCGGCGCATGCACGTGACCTCGCCGGCCGCCGTGCGGCGGCTGGCTGCCAGCACGCCGGTCGTGTACGCGATCTTCGACCTGCTGTACCTCGACGGCCGCTCGCTGATGGAGCGGCCCTATCGGGAGCGTCGAGCGATCCTCGAGGCTCTGGGCCTCGGGAGCCGGCATGGCGAGTCCCAGCCGCGCATCCTGGTAACGGCGCGCGTCTGCTCGAGGCGACGAGCGCGCAGGGGCTCGAGGGGATCGTCGCCAAGCGCCTCGACTCGTGCTATGAGCCGGGCCGGCGCACCGGCGCGTGGATCAAGGTCAAGCACACCAGGCGCCAGGAGCTCGTGATCGGCGGGTGGCTCCCCGGCGAGGGGCGCCGCGCGCAGCGGATCGGCGCGTTGCTGATGGGCTATCGACGAGGATGGGAGCTTCCGCTACGCCGGCCGCGTCGGAACCGGCTTCACCGAACGCACGCTCGACGAGCTGGCAAGCGGCTGAAGCCGCTGCGACGCGAGAGACAGCCCGTTCACCGCCGGCCCGAAGCTCCCGCGCGAATCGGTGTTCGTCGAGCCATGCCTGGTGGCCGAGATCGAGTTCACCGAACTGGACCGAGGACGGTGTCATGCGCGCTCCCGTCCTTACAAGGGGCTGCGCGAGGACAAGTCGCCCCGCGACGTCTCGCTCGAGGCGACGGCGCGGCGGCGAGGACCCGGAGCCGGCGCCGAGCGTCACTCCCGACCCCCGAGGCGCTGTTCGACGAGGTCGAGCGGCTGCCCGAGGCGGTCGCTCGCGGTCCTCACCGACGGGCAGCGAGCTGAAGCTCTCCAACTGGGACAAGGTCCTGTTCCCCAGCCCGGCGTTCACGAAGGGCGACCTCATCGCCTACTACGCACGGATCGCCCCGGCGGTCCTGCCGCACCTGCGCGACCGCCCGCTGACGCTCAAGCGCTACCCGAACGGCGTCGACGCGCCGTACTTCTACGAGAAGCAGTCGCCCTCGCACCGGCCCGAATGGGTGCAGACGGTGAAGATCGGCGCCGTCAACTACACGCTCGTGCCAGGACCGCCCGACGCTCATCTGGTTGGCGAACCTCGCCGATATCGAGCTGCACACGTCGCTGTCGCTGGCGCCGGCCCCGGAGCGCCCGACGATGCTCGTGTTCGATCTCGATCCAGGCCCCGGGCGGGCATCATCGAATGCTGCGAGGTGGCGCTCGTGCTCCACGGACTGTTCGGGCAGCTCGGACTCGAGAACGTGGTCAAGAGCTCCGGATCGAAGGGGCTGCAGGTCTACGTCCCTCTGAACACCCCCGCCGACTACGGCAGACCAAGCCGTTCGCGCGGCGGATCGCGGAGCTGCTCGAGCAGCGCATGCCGGAGCTCGTCGTCTCGCGGATGACCAAGCGCCTGCGCCCCGGCAAGGTGCTCGTCGACTGGAGCCAGAACGACGCCCACAAGACGACGGTCAACGTCTACTCGGTCCGCGCGCGCGAGCGCGCGACCGTATCGACGCCGCTCAGCTGGGAGGAGGTCACGCGCTGCCGCGCCGAGCGCAGACCCCGAGTTGCTGACGTTCGACACCGAGCAGGTGCTCGCTCGGTTCGAGCAGCAGAGAGACCGGTTCGCGCCACTGCTGAGCGTCAAGCAGTCGCTGCCCGCGCTCGGCTGAGGCGCGCCAGACGCGCTCTTAGCGCGATCTGAAAGTCCAAGCTCGCGCGCGTTTAGGATGATGAGGCGATGGATCCCATCACACTGCGAAATCGCCTGCTCGTGGCGACCGGGATGTGGAAGGAGGCGACCGGGGAACCGCTGCCCCGGCTCGCGCCGGGAGACCCTGCCGACCAGCTGCAGACCTTCGAGCTTCAGCTTGTCGACCGCCTGTGGGAGAGCGCCACGCCGGAGACGGCTCGCGAGGTCGCCGATCGGACCTGGGACCTCGTTCACGACCGCGGTGATGATGATCCCGTCAAGCAACGGGTCGTCGAGTGCCACGAGGCGCTCGCGCGGATGACGCGCCTTGGCGACTGACGCGACCGGGCACACGGCCGGGTACCCGCGGCGCACTCGCGCCGGCGATCGGCTATCAGTCTCACATGCGCCACGAGCGTCACTACACGATCGAGCAGGCAAACGCGGTCCGCGGCTGGGTCGCTGAGCGCGTTCGCCGCATCCAGGTCGCGCGAGCGAGCCTGGTCGCGCTCGGCCCCCATCTGAGCGATGGGATCGCTGCTCTCGATCCGGACTCCGGCGGCTCCTACCCGGGGCCCGAGCCGGCCCGTCCGCTCGTTCAGCTGAGCCGCGCCCTCAGCGAGCTCGAGGCCGTCGACATCGTCTTGCGCGACATCGACCGAGGGCTGATCGACTTCCCCGCGATCCGCGACGGCGCCGAGGTCTATCTGTGCTGGCTCATCGACGAGGATGAGATCGGCTTCTGGCATGAGTGCGACGCCGGGTTCGCCGGCCGCCGGCCGCTGTAGGGGCGCGGCGTGCCTACTGGACGACCGAGGGCGTCGGCTCGGGCAGCATCGGGCTCCGTGGCAGGCCGGCGGCCGCGTATGCGTCCGCCTCGTCGAGCGTCTCGCGCTCGAGCAGCGCGGCGACCAGCGAGTCGAGCTGAGCCCGGTGGGCGCGCAGCAGCTCGGTGACCTCCTGATGGCAGGTGTCGACGATCCTGCGAACCTCTTCGTCGACAATGCGCTGGGTCGCCTCGGATGTCTCGGCGGCGCCGGGAAGCAGCGGGTTGACGCCGTCCATCGGGATCACCGTGACCGGGCCGATCGTCGGGCTCATGCCCCAGCGCCCGACCATCGAGCGCGCGATCCGAGTGAGCTGCTGGATATCGGACTCGGCCCCGGTCGTGAGGTCTCCGAACACTGTCTCCTCGGCGACGCGGCCGCCGAGCGCCACCTTGATCTGGGCGATCAGGTGCCGCTGGTCGAAGTTGAAGCGGTCGGCGTCGGGCGCGGAGAACGTGACCCCGAGCGCCTGACCGCGGGGGATGATCGAGACCTTGCGGACCGGGTCCGCGCCTGGCGTCAACATCCCCACGATCGCGTGGCCGGACTCGTGGTAGGCGGTGCGGCGGCGGTCGTCCTCGCTCAGCATCACCTTGCGTTCGGCGCCGAGCACGATCCGCTCGAGCGAGTCGGTGAAGTCCTCGCTGGTGACCTTGTCGTGCCCGCGGCGAGCGGCCGACAGCGCCGCCTCGTTGACGAGGTTGGCGAGGTCGGCTCCGACCATGCCGGGCGTCGAGGCCGCAAGTGCGCCTACGTCGACGTTCGGCGCCAGCGGGACCGAGCGGGTGTGGACGCGGAGGATCGCCTCGCGTCCGGCGCGGTCGGGCGGCTGCACGGCGACGCGACGGTCGAACCGCCCGGCTCGCAACAGCGCCTGGTCGAGGATCTCGGGCCGGTTCGTCGCGCCGAGCACGATCACGCCGGTGCGCGGGTCGAAGCCGTCCATCTCGGTCAGGATCTGGTTGAGCGTCTGCTCGCGCTCGTCGTGGCCGCCCGAGAAGGCGCCGCCGGCCGCCCGCGAGCGCCCGATCGCGTCGAGCTCGTCGATGAAGATGATCGCGGGCGCCGCCTCCTTGGCCTGCTGGAACAGGTCGCGCACGCGCGAGGCGCCGACGCCGACGATCATCTCGACGAACTCCGAGGCCGACATCTGGAAGAACGGGACGTTCGCCTCGCCGGCGACGGCCCGCGCGAGCAGCGTCTTCCCGGTCCCCGGAAGGCCGCTCAGCAGCACGCCTCGGGGGATCCGGCCGCCGAGCCTCAGGTACTTGTGGGGGTTGCGGAGGAAGTCGACGATCTCGGTCAGCTCCTCCTTGGCCTCGTCGATCCCCGCGACGTCCTCGAACGTAACGCGCTGGTCGGAGCCCTCCACGCGCCGCGCGCGCGAGCGCCCGAACGACATCAGCCCACCGGCGCCGCCGCCGGCGGCGCCGGCGGCGCGACGCGCGATGAACACGAACAGCAGGATCAGGAGCAATGTCGGGCCAAACCCGAAGATCAGGCTCTCGAGGAACGACGGGCCGCTGTCCGGGGCCTTGGCATCGATCGTCACGCCCTTGCTCACGAGCAGATTGGACAGCTCCTGGTTGTTCGCGAACGACGGCACCTGCGTCGAGAAGTCGGTGGTCGCCTTGGCGTTCTTGTCGTCCGGTGGGTACTTAACAGCGGTCTTGAAGGAGCCCTGGATCGAGTCGCCGGTCGAGGAGATCTCCTGCACGTTGCCGTTCTGGACCTGGGTCAGGAAGGTCGGGTTGTACGGGATCCGCACCCGCGGGTTCGCCTTCAACGCCTGCGAGGAGATCCAGAAGTTCAGGGCGAGCAGCGCGACGATCAGCAGCGCGATCGTCCAGCGCGCGCTTGGCCGGTTCGGCGTCGAGGGACGCTTCTCAGCACCGCGCCCATCGGGGCTCGGCGTCACCTTCCACCTCGGCGGGCTGGTGCTCCCGGGGGCAGGGGCACGGACCCTTGGTGGAGCCGGGCGTCGTGAAGGTTCGTCGGCCATCATCAGATTGTCGCAAGCGCGACCCCGGTGCTTATGAATTCATTAGGCCTCGAGGCGCGCGCGAAAAGAATCGGCGCCCTCGACCGTCGCTCCGGCGGCGGACGCGCGCTCGGCGAGCCAGCGGTCCGAGGTGACCACGCGGATCGCGTGCGGCTCCGGATCTGCCTGCAGTCTGCGGACGATCTCGTCGTCGGCGGCGTTGGCCTTCGGCTTGGGCGCGTGCGCGATCTCGATCACAGTCGAGCGGATCGGCGGCGAGGGCGGACGCTCGAACACGACCACGACGTCCTCGCCCTCGGCGGCGGCCCAGCGCTCGAGCAGGTCGACGAGGCGGAGCATCGCGCCGTCCCGATCACGCCACCAGCCGTCGGGACGCGTGCCGATCACATTCATGCCGTCGACGATCCAGCGCATCGACATCGAGCGTAGTGGCAGCCGCTATTCGTCGTGCTGCGCCGGCCCGCGGCGGGCGCGCTTGCGCTCGCTCTGGCGGCGCTTCGATTCCAGCCGCCGCTGCCGGGCGGCCGTCGTGGGCTTGGTCGCCTGCCGGGGGCGCTGGCCGGCGAGACCCGCCGTCAGCCGCCGACGCAGGCGCTCGAGCGCGAGCTCCCGATTTCTGGCCTGGCTGCGCCCGTCCTGGGCGACCGCGGTGACGCGCGGCCCGAGCCGGGAGATCAGCCGTCGCTTATGCTCGTCGCTCAACGAGCGTGACGAAGCGACGTCGAACGTCGCCTCGATCCGGGACGCGGTCACGTTCGCGTGCTGTCCTCCCGGGCCCGACGAACGCGAGGCCCGCACGGTGATCTCGCGCAGCGGGACCACCGCGCGGCGGCCTATTCGCATCGGGTCTTCCATCCCAGAGAGGATGCCCGCTTGTCAGTCGCGTGAACGTGTTGGTCCACTGTCGCTCGGTCGCGCGGACCTCGTGATACCGTGCCGCAGCGTAAGGCCGTCCCGCTCGCGGACGGTGAGAGACGCAGGTGCAGGCCCCGGTGGTATTCGCAGCACAGATCCTCCGTGGTAGCAGCACTTCAAGCTACGGAGGAACACTCCATGCCAACCGGAACGGTCAAGTGGTTCAGCGACGAGAAGGGGTTCGGATTCATCACGCCCGATGAGGGCAGCAGGGACCTCTTCGTCCATCACACGAGCATCAGTGCCGACGGCTACCGGTCGCTGGCCGAGGGCGCCAAGGTCTCCTACGAAGAAGAGGCCGGCCCGAAGGGTCCGAAGGCGATCAACGTCATCAAGATCTGACGGCACACCCACCGTCCCGAATCACCGCGTGTCGTAACCGCATGGCAGCTGGCTGGCTGTGTACGCAAGTGTTTCGGGGCCGACCGATGTGCCTCTAAGCTGGGCTTACCCGTGACCGTCGACCGACGGGCGTAGACTTCACAGGTGCGTGGCTCAGGCGCACGCCCCTAACAAGACATGACCAAGGCAGTAGAAGAACGGGAGCAGGTGATCGTCCGGTTCGCGGGTGATTCCGGCGACGGAATGCAGCTCGCGGGTGGCCGGTTCACAGATGCGACCGCGATGGTTGGCAACGACCTTGCGACGCTGCCCGACTTCCCGGCGGAGATCCGTGCCCCCGCCGGGACGCTGGCCGGCGTCTCGGCGTTCCAGATTCACTTCGCCTCTCGCGACATCCTCACGCCCGGCGATGCGCCGAATGTGCTGGTGGCGATGAATCCCGCGGCGCTGAAGGCGAACCTCGGCGTGATCGAGCGCGGGGCGACGATCATCGTCAACGAGGACGCGTTCACCAAGCGGAACCTCGAGAAAGCCGAGTACGAGGCCAACCCGCTCGAGGACGGCTCGCTGAGCGAGTACCGGCTGCACCGGATACCGATGACCTCGCTGACGGTTAAGGCCGTCGAGGCGATCGAGGGCGCGTCGACCCGCGACGCGGGGCGCGCGAAGAACCTGTTCGCGCTCGGCGTTCTGTCGTGGCTGTACGGCCGGCCCGCCGACGTGACGCACCGTTGGATCGAGGAGAAGTTCGCGCGCAAGCCGGCGGTGATGCAGGCGAACCTGGCGGCGTTCAACGCCGGCTGGTCGTTCGGCGAGACGACCGAGCTGCTCGACGTCCAGTACAAGGTCAAGCCCGCCACGGACGTTCCGCCCGGCACGTATCGCAACGTCAACGGGACGACCGCGCTGTCGCTGGGCCTGATCGCGGCCAGCGTTCGCAGCCGCCTGCCGCTGGTGCTGGCGAGCTACCCGATCACGCCCGCCTCGGAGCTGCTCCATGAGCTGTCGAGACACGCCCGCTTCGGGGTCAGCACGATCCAGGCTGAAGATGAGATCGCGGCTGCGGGGATGGCGCTCGGGGCCGCGTTCGGAGGGCGCCTCGCCGTCACCGCCACGAGCGGCCCAGGCATGGATCTCAAGGCGGAGACGATCGGACTGGCGGTCGCGCTCGAGTTGCCGATGATCGTCGTCGACGTGCAGCGCGCGGGACCGTCCACCGGGATGCCAACGAAGACCGAGCAATCGGACCTGCTGATGGCGCTGTACGGCCGCCACGGCGAGTCGCCGCTGCCGGTGATCGCGCCAAGCACGCCCGGCGGCTGCTTTCACGCCGCGTTCGAAGCCGCCACGATCGCGATCCGCTACCGCACCCCCGTGATTGTCCTGTCGGACACCTTCCTCGCCTCGTCCTCGGAGCCGTGGAGCGTTCCCACGGTCGGGGATCTGCCCGCAATCGATCCGGCATTCGCGAAGGCTGACGGCCGGCGGAGCGAGGATGAGCCGTTCATGCCCTACGCGCGCGACGACCGGCTCGCGCGCCCTTGGGCCGTGCCGGGTACGCGAGGACTGCAGCATCGGATCGGTGGTCTGGAGAAGGCCGACGGCAGCGGCAACATCTCCTACGATCCGGCCAATCACGCGAGGATGACCGAGCTGCGCGCCGCCAAGATCGCGGGAATCGCTAAGGAGATCTCGCCGCTCGAGGTCGACGCCGATCCCGGAGCGACGCTGCTGGTGCTCGGCTGGGGCTCGAGCGAGGGCGCAATCCGCTCCGGCGTCCGCAGGGCCCGGCTCGAGGGCAACAAGGTCGCGTGCGCCCACCTCCACCACCTCAACCCGCTGCCCGCCAACACCGGCGATGTGCTGCGCTCGTTCGATCGCGTGCTGGTGCCGGAGATGAACTGCGGCCAGCTCGCCCAGGTGCTGAGGGCGAGGTTCTTGGTCGACGTCGAGTCGTTCACGAAGGTTCAGGGTCAGCCGCTGTTCGCGAGCGAGATCGAGCAGAACATCGAGGAGCGCCAATGAGCAGGGTCGAGAAGCGCCAGTGAGCGCGGTCACCACCAACGGCCACGGCGAGCCGACCGCGCTGACGAAGGCCGACTTCCAGTCCGATCAGGAGACGCGCTGGTGCCCGGGCTGCGGCGACTACGCGGTCCTCTCCGCCGTTCAGCAGTTCATGCCCGAGCTGGGGATTCCGCCCGAGCGGATCGTGTTCATCACCGGCATCGGCTGCGCGGGACGGTTCGCCTATTACATGGACACCTATGGGATGCACGGCATCCATGGCCGCGCTCCTGCGCTCGCGACCGGGCTCGCGACCGCACGCGAGGACCTCTCGATCTGGGTGATCACCGGCGACGGCGATTCGCTTTCGATCGGCGGCAACCATCTGATCCACGCGCTCAGGCGCAACGTTCCGATCAAGATCCTGCTGTTCAACAACCAGATCTACGGCCTCACCAAAGGCCAGGCATCGCCCACGTCCGAGATCGGGAAGATCACGAAGTCGACCCCGTTCGGCGTCGCCGATCATCCCTTCAACCCGGTGGCGCTCGCGCTCGGGGCGGAGGCGTCGTTCGTCGCGCGCACGATCGACCGCGACCGGCATCATCTGACCGACGTGTTGCGCGCCGCGGCCACGCACGAGGGCGCCGCGCTCGTAGAGGTCTACCAGAACTGCCCGGTGTTCAACGACGGCGCGTTCGCCGCCCTGACCGACAAGAACGCCAAGGACGCAAACCAGATCCGACTCGAGGCCGGCCGGTCGATCCGCTTCGGCGCCGAGAACGAGCGCGGCATTGCGATGTCATCGGACGGCACGCTGCACATCGTCGAAGTCGCCGAGGTTGGCGAGGACGGATTGCTCCTCCACGACCCCCACCGGGCCGATTCCGGTCTCGCGTTCGCGCTGGCTCGGCTGGCCGAAGATCCGACCGGACCCACGCCGATCGGCATCTTCCGCGACGTCCGGCGGCGCGTCTATGGCCGCGCCGGCGTCGTTCCCGACGACCCCGCGAGCGACGCGGAACTCGGCGAGCTGCTCCACAGCGGCGAGATCTGGACGGTCGCGTAGCGGGCGCGCTGGCGGGGGACACCCCCAGCGGACGGGCGAAATTTATGCTAAGCGGCCAACTTCCGCCCCGGCCGCCGCGTTCACCCACCATATCTTCCGACGCCCCCGGAGGATGGTCGAGACACAGTCACGCGTCGCGCCCCCCGACGCTGATGTTCTCGGCAACCCGATGAGGCCGCCCCGCGCCGGCGGCCTCATCGCATTTCAAGTTAAGGGCCCGCGCGAAAATTATTGCCGTTTTTGACGGCGTCTGGACGCGCCTGACGCCACCGCGCCACCGGCTCGCCCTCACATACTCCCGGTATTATCGGGGCGAGCCGGCGGCGTCAGACACGGCCAGCCACTCGTCAAATTTCGGCACTGATTGCCGCGCGAGCCCTAACCTAACCTAACGCGCGGCTGGGCGCCTCGGGGCCCTAACCTCAGTGGCAGATGCGAATCCCTGAGATCGAACTACTGTGGTGGGAGGGCTGTCCATCCACCGATCGCGCGCGCGAGGAGCTGCGGGCGGCGCTGCGCGACGTTGGGCTCGGCGAGGCCGAGATCCGGATGCGCGAGATTCGCACCGACGAGGATGCGGTCGAGGCGGCATTCGTCGGCTCGCCCACGATCCTGATCGACGGCGCCGACCTGTTCGCCTCGGATCGTTCCGAGGACCCGCCGATCGGCCTCAGCTGTCGCGTCTACCGCCGCCGTGACGGCAGGATCTCGCCGACTCCCGACCTCGACGACCTGCGCGAGGTGCTCCGGCGGGCGGGCGCAAGGGCCGACGAGTCGCGATGAGCTGTCCAATGCCACCGGAGGTGAAGCGATGACTATCTCGATCGGCGCCCAGGCGCCAGACTTCTCACTGCCCGACACCGGCGGCACGAGCTGGTCGGCCGGCGACGGCGATGGGACCAGGGCCACGGTCGTGGTCTTCACCTGCAACCACTGCCCCTACGCGCTCGCGTGGCACGACAGGATCATCGACGTCGCCCGCGACTATGCGGACCGCGGTGTGCGGGTGCTTGCGATCAACCCGAACGACGCGGAGCGCTACCCGCGCGACTCGTTCGACGCGATGCGCGCGCGGGTCGCGGCCGAAGACTGGCCGATGCCCTACCTGCGGGACGAGAGCCAAGAGGTGGCGCGCTCCTACGGCGCGAAGACCACGCCCGACGTGTTCGTGCTCGACTCCGAGCGCAGGCTGCGCTATCGCGGTGCGCCCGACTCCGACTACGAGGATCCGAGCGCCAAAGCTCAGTGGCTGCGCGACGCGCTCGATGCCGTGCTGGCGGGCGAGGAGCCGTCGCTGACCGAGACCAAGCCGGTGGGCTGCTCGATCAAGTGGAAGCCGTAGCTCTATGCGACGTGCCCGTCCGCAGGCTCGAGCGGTAGTCCCGCGGCCGCCCAATCGATGAGGCCGCCGGCCATGTTGTGCGCATCGAAGCCGGCTTGCCGGAACGCTTCGGTCGCCATCGCGGAGCGGCTGCCGCTCCGGCAGTAGAACACGACGGGGCGGCCGCGATCGATCGTCCGGGCCTGCGCGGTGAGCTGCGTCAGCTCGACGAGCCGGTCGCCGGCGATCCGTCCGGCCTCGTGCTCGTAGGGCTCGCGAACGTCGATCAGCTGGATGTCCCCGTGCTCGAGGAGCTCCGCCACCTGCTGCGGGCTGTAGTCGCTCTCCACTGGCACCAGCGTAGCGAGCGGGAGCGGCACGCCGACGAAGCCGGGAACCCTCCCCAGCTTTCCATAAACGCGCTGTCGCGACAGCGATCTTTCAAGTTCGATAGGCTGCCGCCAGTTCACATAGCCAAGCCGAGTCCTCGAGGACCCTGCCTCGAGGAGCGGGGGATCCCATCGGGGCCAATCCGGTCCCTGGGGCGAGTCGCCGAATCCGTCGGCGTAGCGCAGCTCTTTCAGCGCGAGCCCGACAGCTAACCCCGTAGGCGCGAGAAAGAGAAGGGGTTATGTCTTGCCGCACCATCACGGACGGTTCACGCGTTGCGCAAGCGCAGCAACAATCGCTCTGAGCCTCGCCGCGGCAGCGCCGGCGTTCGCGGCCTCGCCCGGCAGCGGCGGCGCCGCACTCGGAGGTTCGGGATCGGGTAAGAGGTCGGTCTCGAAGTCGACGGCTCAGCTCAGCGATTCCAGCGGTCACCAGTATCCGGGAGACTCGCGACACATGGGCGACAGGATCCTGCGTCAGGGGATGTCCGGTCACGACGTCCGAGTGCTTCAGGACTTCCTCACCCGGGCCGGCTTTCCGACGCAGATCGACGGACAGTTCGGCGTTGGCACGAAGCGAAACGTCCAGGGTTTCCAGCGCGCGCATCAGCTGGCGCCCACCGGCGTCGTAACCTACGCGGTCAACGTGGCGCTGCGCGCGGCCCCCGGGGCAGCCCGGAGCACGACCGTACAGAGCTCAGCCCCGGTCGGCAAAGCGCAGCTGAACGCCGATGGCACCGCCACCGCGCCCGCCGACGCGCCCGCCGCGGTCAAGGCGGTGATCGCGGCCGGCAACCGGATCGCCTTCAAACCCTACGTCTACGGCGGCGGTCACGGCAGCTGGAACGACTCGGGCTATGACTGCTCCGGATCGGTCAGCTACGCGCTGCACGGCGGCGGCCTGATCTCATCGCCCGAGGATTCGGGCGAGCTCGAGTCGTACGGGAGTACCGGGGCCGGTCGCTGGATCACGCTGTGGTCGAATTCCGGCCACGTGTACATGTACGTCGCGGGGCTACGCTTCGACACCAGCTCGCACGGCCCGAACGGGTCGCGGTGGACGACCGCGGGCCGCTCGAACGCGGGATTCGTCGAGCGCCACCCCGCGGATTACTGACGGAGGAGGGAGCCGGGCGGCACGCTGCGCGTGCCGCCCGAACCTGTCCGCGCTCCCATCGCTACTTCGTGACCTTGAACCGTCTGGATGCGGTCGTGATCGGCCGCGTCGTCGAGCTGGCACGGACCTGCCCGGCGTACAGATAGGCGCACACGCGACGGCGACCGACCGCGCGCGCCGTGAAACTGTCCGTGCGGGCGAACGGCGAGCGGCTTTCGAAGATCCCGCCCTTGCTACCGAAGTAGAACTGAGCGAACTCCGTTCTGTTCTCCTGCTGGGCCGTCGCCTTGCACGGCTGGGGGCTGTACTGGATCGCCGAGATCAAGAAGGCGCGCTTCGGCACCTCGGCCTTGGTGAACTTTCCGGTCAACGTGATCTTGTAGAGATTGCCTCTCTTGACCGTGGCCGGCACGCTGATCTTGAGTGTCGCCGCCGACGCGGCGGCGGCTGCGGCGGCCGAGCACAGGAACGCCAGGACGATCGCGGCGGTCCGTCGCGCAAGCGTCTGCGAGCGAGCGCCTGGATGGAACATGAGCACATCCCCTTGTGGTTTGAGGCCGACCGGAGCGGGTTCCGGCAGGTCGCGTACACCGTCGCGAGCGATGCTAGCTGGAACGCGAGCGTCACCGAGGTCATCTGTGACGTAGCATCCAGATGGCATGTGCGCGCTCGCCGACCTCTACTCGATCCCTCAGGATCATCTCGACTTCCGCGACACGATCAGGCAGATCGCGAAGGAGCGGGTCGCGCCCCGGGCGGCCGAGATCGACGAGACGGGCGAGTACCCGCACGACCTGCGAAAGCTGCTCTCAGAGCAGGACATCCTGGGGCTTCCGTTCGAAGCTGAGTACGGTGGGACCGGCACCGGCACGCTGATGCTGAACATGGCCGTGGAGGAGATCGCCAAGGCGTGCGCGACGACCGCGCTGATCCTGATGATCCAGGAGCTGGGGACGCTCCCGATCAGGCTGTTCGGCTCCGAGGAGCTGAAGCAGCGGTTTCTGCCGCGTTGTGCGACGGGCGAGTGGAGTCCGGCGTTCGCGCTGTCCGAGCCCGAGGCCGGCTCCGATCCCGGTGCAATGATCACGCGCGCGGTCAAGGACGGCGACGAGTGGGTGATCAACGGGACCAAGAACTGGATCACAAACAGCGGGATCGCCGACCTCTACGTCGTCTTCGCTGTCACCGATCGCGATGTCGGGCATTCCCAGGGGGTCACCGCGTTCGTCGTGGAGGCCGATCGACCCGGCTTCAGCATCGGATCGCTCGAGCACAAGATGGGGATCCGCGGGTCGCCCACCGGGCAGCCGGTCTTCGAGGACGTCCGCGTGCCCGAGGCGAACGTGGTCGGCGAGGTGGGCCACGGCTTCAAGGTCGCGATGGCGACGCTCGACCGCTCGCGGCTCGGCGTGGCTGCGCAGGCGTTGGGGATCGCGCAGGGCGCGACCGACTACGCGGCCGCGTACGCCCGCGAGCGCAAGCAGTTCGGTCAACCGATCAACTCCTTCCAGGCGATCCAGTTCAAGCTCGCCGACATGGAGACCAAGTGCGCCGCCGCGCGCGAGCTGCTCTATCAGGCGTGCGCAAAGATCGATCGAGAAGATCCTGATCTCGGTAAGTACTCGGCGATGGCGAAGCTGTTCTGCTCGGATGTGGCGATGGGGGTGACCGTCGAGGCGGTGCAGGTGCTCGGCGGCTACGGCTACGTGAAGGAGTACCCCGTCGAGCGGATGATGCGCGACGCGAAGATCACCCAGATCTACGAAGGAACCAATGAGGTCCAGCGGCTCGTGATCGCCCGCACCATGAGGTAGCTGCTCGATGCCCGGATCGCCACCAACGCTTCGCCGGATCCTCGCCTCGGCGCTGGCGGCGCTCACCGTTGGGCTCGGCGCCGCCAGCCTGATCGCGGGCTTCAGCGACTCGTTCCCGGTCCGGCTGCTCCAGGGTCTGGCCGTGTTCGCCGCGGGCGCGGTGATCATCGGCGGCGCGGTGGTGCTCGTGTTGCTGCGCCTCGCCGGCTGGCGCGACCCAGAATCCGAGGAGGACTTCGAGGCACTCGTGCAGCGGGCAGAGCGCTTGGCGGCGGAGGAGTCGTGGGGTAACAGCGAGGACTACGAGAGCTCGCCGCCGGACGACGAAAATCTGATCGACCCCCACAACGACGAGGACTTTCGGGCGCTCGTGCGCTCGGCGATCGACGAGCTGCCGCTCGAGTTCCACCGCGCGCTCGAGCACGTGGCGATCGTGATCTCCGACGGCGGACGGCGCCAGCGCGCGTACGGCCTTTATCAAGGAGACACCGTCGCCCACGATTTCTTTCACGACCGCATCGTGATCTTCCGCGACACCCTGGTGCGGGACTTCGGACACGACCCGGAGATGCTCAAGGCCCAGGTCACCCGGACCGTCCGCCATGAGCTCGCCCACCACCTCGGCTGGGACGAGAAGGGCGTGCGCGGGCTGGGGCTCTAGCGGGCCAGACTTGAAGGATGGTCAACCAGTTCGGGTCGAGCGAGAACCGACGAGGTTGTCCGGGATCTTCGTGCACTGATGCACGGATGCACGGTGAACCCGTTCAACTATCAGGGTCCGGTCGCTCCAGGATCAGGTTTGCGACCGGTCCTCAGGGTAGCGGCCGGTCCGCCAACGCCTTCTTCATCACCTTGCCCATCTCGTTGCGCGGCAGGCTGTCGAGGTAGCGAACTATGCGCGGGCGCTTGTGGGGGGTGAGGAGCCTCGCGACGTGATCGGCGAGCTCGCGCTCGGCCGGTGGTGGCTGATCGGTCGGAACCACCCACGCCACGATCCGCTCGCCGAGATCGGGATCCGGCTGCCCGGTGACCGCGACCTCGGCGACGCGCGGATGCTCGAGCAGCGCGGCCTCGATCTCCCCGGCGCCGATCTTGTAGCCGCCTGACTTGATCAGGTCGGTGGACTGGCGGCCGATCAGCCGGATGTAGCCGTTGGGCTCCCGAGTGGCGACATCGCCGGTCCTGAACCAGCCGTCGAGGAACGCTTCCGACGTCTCCTGTGGCCTGCTCAGGTACTCGAGAAACAAGCTCGGCCCCCGCACCAGCACTTCGCCGACCGACTCGCCGTCACAAGCCTCGATCGCCTGGCCGTCTTCGCCCAGCAGGCGCAGCTCGACGCCGGAAAGCGGACGCCCCACGGTTCCCGGCCGGCGGTCACCGTCCGCACGAACCGAGCAGATCATCAGCGTCTCGGTCATCCCGTAGCGCTCGACCACCCGCTGGCCGCTGGCGCGCGCGATCCGCTCGTGGTCAGCGGTGGAGAGCGCCGCCGACCCCGAGACCAGCAGCCGCGCGTGGGCGAGCGCTTCTGCCACCGCACGATCCTGCTCGGCTGCAGCCGCCAGCCGGTGGTACATGGTGGGGACGCCGAACATCATCGACGCCGGTCCCGCCAGCTCCGTCGTCGCGCCGTCGACCGAGAACGGGCCGAGATGGTGAACCGTCCCACCGCGACGCAATGGTCCCAGTACCCCGAGCACGAGACCGTGGGCATGGAACAGCGGCAGGCCATGGACGAGCACGTCGTGCTCGGTCCACTCCCACGCGTCCGCGAGCGCGTCGAGGTTCGTGCCGATCGCGCGGCGCGGAAGGACGACGCCCTTGGGCGGCCCCGTCGTCCCCGACGTGTAGACGATCAACGCGGGGCGCTCTGGGTCGGGCTCGGTCCCGATCTCGGCGCCTCCGTGCGGCTCGAGGTCGACGTCGAGGCGCGGAAGCTTTCCAAGGGCCGGCGGAAGCTCGGCGTCGGCGGCGGCGAGCACCGCGCTCGGCTCGCTGTCCGTGGCGATGTGGGCCAGCTCGCGCTCACCCGCCTTGGGGTTGATCGGTACCGCCGGCACGCCCGCCGCAAGCGCGCCCACCACCGCCGCACACGTCTCGATCACCGGCTGGGCCCACACCGCCACCCGATCGGCGCCGTCGAGCCGCTTGGCCACGCGGGCGGCGACATCACGCAGCGCCCGGTAGCTGAGCACCCGCTCGCCGAAGCGGATCGCCTCGTGCTCGGTGGGATCGACGAGGGTCGGGAGCAGCAGTCCCGGGTGCAGCATGGGATGCATGATGACGCTCCGCCGGGCCAGGCGACTGCTCGTCCGCTTGGAGCACGTCGGCGACCAGCTGCGCGTTCGTTGTGAGCATCATAGCCATTACCTCGCGGTCGACCTGCCGTGGTGAGCGAGGTCCGCCTATCCTGTCAAGATACCCTTTACAACCTCCTTGTCAAGGAAGCCTTTACAGGCCTGGGCGCGGCGCCGAGGCGTGCCCGACCCGGAGTTACCCCCTTATCCGGCGATCGCGTATCGGAGGTACAGCGATCCGTTCCGTTCGAGCAGCCAGGAAATCGCCAGCGCACGCGGATCGGCGAGCTCGGGTCCTGCCGTGATCGTCGGGCCGGCCCCGCCACCGGTCAGCTTCGGCGCGAGCGTCAGGAACAGCTCGTCGACCACCGCCTCGTGGAGCAGGGCTCCGAACAGCGTCGGGCCGCCTTCGCACAGCAGCGAGCGGGTGCCGTAGTCGGCGTACAGCCGGCGCAGGACGGTCGTGAGGGTGAGCTCGCCTGGATCGAGCCGGACCACCCGGACAGCGGCGGCGAATCGACCGGTGTCGAGCTCCGTGGGGGCGAAGATGACGACCCTCGCCTCGGGTTCGGTGAACAGCGGGACGTCGGCGGGGACATCGCCGCTACGCGTGACGATGCAGGCAAGAGGCTCCGGGCTCGCGCCTCGGTCCACCCGCCGCCGGCGCCGTTCTTCTCGGCCGAGGATCCGCCCGTAGCGCTCGGTGCGCAGCGTGCCGGTGCCGACGAGCACGGCGTCCACCTGCTCGCGAAGGCCGTGGAACATCGCCCGATCGCCGTCGTCACCGAGGCCACCGGAGCGTCCGTGGAGTGTGGCGCGCCCGTCGACGCTTGAAACGAAGTTGACGATCGTGTACGGCCGCGCGGGAGGGGCGCGCTCGCCGAGGTTCAGCGACGAGAGCAGCGCCTGCAGGTCGACCGTGCTCGGCTCGGGCAGTAGCTGGCGGAAGTCCATCGGGACCCGGCCGAACGTAGCATCCGGTCGGTCGTGGCACGTCGCGCCGAGACTCACTACGCTGCCGCTCGATGCAGTTCAGGCAGCTCGACCGCGGCGAAGCTCGCACCGCTGATCCTTATCGCGTAAATGTCGCGTTCGCGGCCGAGCAAGGCCCGACAAACCGAAAGCCCCCGGGGGTGCTGTGAGCTCTTCAACTGGAACCACAAGGCCTGACCGCAACTTGGCGCTCGAGCTCGTCCGCGTGACCGAGGCGGCGGCGCTGGCCGCAGCCCGCATGGTCGGCCGCGGCGACAAGGAGGGAGCCGACCAGGCAGCGGTCGATGCGATGCGAAACGTGCTCGAAAGCGTGTCGATGGATGGCGTTGTCGTGATCGGGGAGGGAGAGAAGGACGAGGCGCCGATGCTCTACAACGGCGAGCAGATCGGCGATGGGAGCCCGCCGAAGGTCGACATCGCCGTGGACCCGCTGGAGGGCACACGGCTGACCGCGCTGGGGATGCCCAGCGCGATCGCGGTGATCGCGCTCGCCGAGCAGGGCGCGATGTTCGACCCCGGGCCGTGCGTGTACATGGAGAAGATGGCCGGCGGACCCGACATCGCCGACCTGCTCGATCTCGACCGGCCGCTGCCGCAAACGCTCGAGCTGATCGCCAAGCGAAAGGGGATCGACATTCGCGACGTCATGGTCGTGATGCTCGATCGCGAGCGCCACCAGGAGGCCATGCGCCAGGTCCGGGAGGCCGGGGCTCGCGTTCGCCTGATCATGGACGGCGACGTTTCCGCCGCGATGCTCTCTGTCAGCGACAACTCGCCGGTGGATCTGCTGTGGGGAATCGGCGGCACACCTGAGGGAGTGATCTCGGCGGCGGCGATCAAATCGATCGGCGGGCAGTTGCTCGGTCGACTGTGGCCACGCAACGATGAGGAGCGCTCGGCGGCGGAAGCGGCGGGCTACGACCTGTCGCGGGCGCTGACCAGCGACGACCTGGTGGCCGGCGACGATGTGTTCTTCTCGGCGACGGGCGTCACCGACGGCGACGTGCTCCAGGGCGTGCGCTACCAGGGGGATCGCGGCGCCACCACCGAGTCGCTGGTGATGCGCTCGCGCTCCGGGACCGTGCGGCATGTATCGGCGCGCCACGACCGCGCCAAGCTGCGCGCGCTCACCGGCGTTCGCTACGGCTGAGCGGCGGGGGCATCCCCGGATTCGGGACCGTCCTCGGATGGCGCGGGCGCCGGGGGCATCGCCAGCGTGCGCACGCGCGACTCGGCCAGGTTGAGGGTGGCCAGCGAGCGCAGGAAGGCGTGCGTGACGAGTACGTGAATGGAGGACTGCGTGGCCTCGTAGACGGGCGTGCTGAACCCCGCCGCGATCGCGGGATAGAAGTTCGATACCTCGACCTCGATCCGGATCCGCGGCCGACCGCTCGCGCCGTTCTCCGGTGCCAGCCGGCGAACGTCGAGCGCAAGGAAGCCGCAGCCACGCCCGGCGCGCGCGACCAGCAGCCCGTCGCGGATCCGCCACTGGACCTTCCCATGGTCGCCGTCCAGGCGATACTCTGGAGCCTCGAAGCGCAGCAGCGTCAGCGGGCGGGCGAGCAGGACGACGCTGCGCTCGTTCTGTCCGTAAACCACCCGGATCAGCCCGAGCGTGACCCTCGACAGAAAGCGCCAGTAGGTCCGCGCGAGGTTCTCGAGGTTGGTCGGATTCCAGAGGCGGTCGAGGTCCGCCGCGGACACGGTCAGCTCGGCCGATTGCACGGAGCGGACGGTCCCGTCGCGCGCGACCACGGTCGACTGACGTGGCGACAGGATCACCGCTCGAGCCGGGAGTCGTCGCCGGTGCGCGCGCCTCGCCACAAACGCCACGACCGCCGCCGCCAGTGCGATGAGCGCGATCACAGCCCTGATTCTGCACGCTTCTGACGGCGCTGCGCGCAGTTGTTCCCCGCTCAACGCGGCAGCGGATGCAACTGCACTCGCTCACCGGCCGCGAGCTTCCCCTCACCGGGGGGTATCAGCGCGAGCGCGTGGGCTCCGATCAACGAGCTCACAAGGTGAGAGCCCTGGGGTCCGTTGGGGATCGCGACGGTGTTACCGCTGCCGCGCTCCAGTCGGACCCGGACTGCCTGCTCGCGAACGGGACTTCGGGCGACGGCGGTGGCGAGGACCGCCTCGCTGTCGAGTGGCGGCTCGACCAGCGACCCCAGCATCAGCAGGATCGCCGGGTGGGCGAACAGCGCGAACGTGACGACCGCCGAGACCGGATTGCCCGGCAGCCCGAACACAAGCTTGTGGCCGCGAGTCCCGAACCATGTGGGCCTCCCCGGCTGAAGCGAAACTCCCCAGAACTCCTCGGCGACTTCGAGCGCGGCGAGCGCCGGCTTGACATGGTCGTGGGGCCCGACGGAGACGCCGCCGGTGACGATCACGATGTCGGAGGCGTCAAGCGCGCTTGCGAGCGCCTCCTCGGTAGCGACGCGGTCGTCGGGGAGCCTTCGCACCGGACCGGTCTCGGCGCCGCTGTGGGTGGCGAGGGCGGACAGCATCGGGGCGTTCGAGTTGTGGATCTCCCCGGGGCCAAGGGACGCGCCGGGGGCGCGCAGCTCGTCTCCTGTGCACAGGATCGAGAGACGCGGCCGGGCGGTGACCGCGAGCCGCCCGGCGCCGGCGGCGACGGCTGCACCGAGCTCGGCCGCGCGCAGCTTCGTTCCGGCGCGCAGGACGGTACTCCCGGCGAGCATGTCCTCGCCAGGCCGGCGAATGTTCGCGCCGTCGACGACCGAGGCTCGAGTCGCGATTGCGCCATCGGCCCCCGAGACGTCCTCCTGACGGATCACGGCGCCCGCGCCAGCCGGCACCGCCGCGCCCGTCGAGACCCGAACCGCCTCGCCAGGCCCGACCCGGCTGCCGGACGGCGCACCGGCCCGCGACTCGCCGATCACCTCGAGCGTGCGTCCGGCGGGCCCTGCCGGCACGGCGTACCCGTCCATCGCCGAGCACGCGAACGCCGGCACGTCGGCGGCGGCGCGCAGATCCTCGGCCAGCACGCGGTCGAGCGCGTCGTCGATCTCGACCTGCTCGGCGACGAGCTGTCGCGTGGCGCTCAGCACACGCCGGCGTGCCTCGCCGATCGATATCAGGGGCGTGGACATCCCGATATTGTCTCGCGGCTGCGCCGACGAGCGTTCGCGTCGGCAGCGCCGACGGGTTCCCGTGATAAAAGGGACGCATGCCTGAGGGCCCGCCACGTCGCCGACGGCCGAGACCCGTCGCCGACGCCCCCGTCGATGCACTCCTGCCACGTGCCGAAGATCTGGCCAAGGGATGGCTGCTCGCGCTGCTCGAGCAGGCCCCGCTCGATGACGCCGCCGCGGTCCTGACCGCCGACCTGGCGCGCGAAGGCCCGCGCCTGTGCGCGGCAGCGGTCCGCGCGCTTGCCAGCGACGATGATCTCCGCCGGCTCGAGCCCGGAGGCGCCCTCGAGCAACTGGCAGTCCAGGCCGGGTCCTTCGCCGGTGCGCGGAGCGCCGAATCGATCTCTCGTGCAGTCGATGCCCTTGGCGCCGTGATCTGGAGCGCGGTTCGCGAAGAGATCGCACGCCCCGACCCGGATCTGGTGGCCGAGCTGGCCGAGCGGCTGGCGCTGATCCTCGAGCTGGTTCGGAGCGCGGCGCTCCGGCGGGACGCGGCCGAGCTGGCGATCGTGGCCAGCCGAGGCTCGCCCGCGCCGGGGGTGCGCAGGCGATCGACCCCGCCTGGGCCGCGGGACGTGCCGTGGAAGAGCGCGCTCGACGCCGAGGTCGTACGAGCCGAGCGCACGGGGGTACCGCTGTCGCTGCTGCTCGTCGAGCTCGAGGACGCCGACCGCGTCGTCGCGGCCGACGGCCCTCCGGGGGCCGCGGCGACGTTCGGACGGTTCGCCCAGGCTGTGCGCGGGGTCGCCCGGCGCCACGACATCCTTGCTTGCGATTCTGACGCGCGCGCGTGGCTGATCGCGCGAGACACCCCACGGCCGGGTGCCCGGGCGCTCGGCGATCGGATCGTCAGCGCCGTGCGAGAAGCTCACACCTGGCGCGGGGCGCCGCTGACCGTGAATCTCGGAATGGCCGTGTTCGGCGAGGACGGACGGGACGGCAACACGCTGATCCAGGCAGCCGAACAGGCGATGTTCGCGGCCGCGGCGAGCGGGAGCCAGACCATCGAGGGGATCGGCGATCGCGAGCCGCCGGGGAAGCCCGGTCCCGAGCTCGTCAGCTGAGCCGCTCCGAGCGGCTTCGTCCCGTCTCCTCAGCGCAGGAACGAGGGGCCCTACTTGGACGGAAGCGAGACCGCGCCGATCGTCGCGATCCCCGCGGTGTATGTCCCGAGCGCCTGCGCGGCTGCCGCGGTGAGGTCCCAATCCGCGTGGTTCGCGTACGGGCCGCGATCGATCACCGGCACGACCAGCGTCCTTCCGTGGTAGTAGACCGCCACCGGCATGCCGCACCGCAGCGTGCGATTAGCGACGCCTAGCGTCGCCTTCGTGAGCGTCACGCCACAGGCGGTCTTGCGGCCGTAGTCGCCCGGGCCGTACCAGGTCGCGATCGACGGCCGGTAGACGATGACGGTGACCGGCGAGGATGGCGTCCCCGCGCGTGCGCTGGTGCCGCCGCGGCCCTCGATCACCGCCCGGATCTGGAACCGGCCGATGTGGTTCGCTGGCCAGTACGCGGTGAATGAGCCGTCTGCGCCGGCCGTGCCGTGGGCCGTGGGTGCCCATGCCCAGCCCGTCTGGCGACCGAGCCGCTCGATCTCGACGATCGAGCCCGTCGCCGAGCTCGGAACCGTCCCCGAGAGCTGCAGTCCCTTCAGCAGCATCGCCGAGGAGCGAGTGGAGATTGTGATGCCGTTCACGGTCGAGGAAACAGTGAGGTTGCCGGGCTGCGCTGTCGTTGTCGGCGTCGACGGTGAGGCGGATGAACTGCTCCGGGCGCCGGAGCCGCCGCCGATGCCGGAGCCGCCGGAGCTGGCAAGGCTGGTCCCGGGCAGGGCCATCGCGCTCCCAGCTGTCAGGAGCGCTGCAACGACATAGGCGTTGGCGCGACGGATCACGGTCAGCCTCTCGGTCCTTCTTCGCGTTGTGCCTACGGGGTGAGCTGACGGGCTCGCGCCGGGCGGCGCTACGGTCCTTTACGGGGCCGACTCGCCCCTGTGGATCCGAAGATCCACAAGTGGTTCCCCCGCCGATCGCCCGCGGACGAACGATCGCTCGGCTGGAAGACGGCGGAAGTATACGAGACTCCGCTCGAATGTCGTCGTACTTGCGAAACGAGCCACTTAGGTTAGGGCCGCGGGAGCTTCGAGACCGCGCTCCGGACCGCCCGCGCGCTCAGCGAGAAGCCGATTTCGGCGAGCTCGGCCGCGGCCTGAACCGCGGTCCCTAGCAGATCGGTTCCGCCCGCCGGCACCGGCTTGGAGTGGGACAGGGGCCCCGGTGTTCCCTCCGGCTGCGGCGGCTGCCGCAACCGCGGCCGACCCTGCTCGCGCGCGGCGGGTTCGGCGGGGCGGGTCGCTTCGGCGGTGGGCTTGGTCGGGGTCTTCGAGGGTTTCGAGGGCCGTGCGGCCTTGGTGGTCTTCGCGGTCGGCTTGCCAGTGCGCTTGGTGGCCGGCCTGCGGACGCGCTTGGCCGGCTCTCCCGCCGTCTCCACGGGCGGTCCGGCCGCCTCCACGGGCGGTCTGGCCGCCTTCACGGGCGGTCTGGCCGCCTCCACGGGCGGTCTGGCCGCCTCCACGGGCGGTCTGGCCGCCTCCACGGGCTGTCCGGCCGCGTCCTCTGGCGAGCTTCCGTCTTCGGGGAGGCTGTGGTTGCCGCGATACGCCTCGGGATGCCGGGACCCCCGCTTCTCGCTGCGACGGTGGGGCCGCGTCCTGGGAAGCGCGCCGAGGACCTCGGAGGGTTCGTCGTCACTCATTGCGGCTCCAATGATCGCGCATGAACCGCGCCGCTGTCATCGCGTCGCGGGCTCTGAGTCGAGAGTGTCGCCGTACGTACGAAAGCGACCACTGAGGGTGTGTCGACTCAGGTCCGTGTTCGCGCGCAGCCGGTTCGCCGAAACAGCGCGAACTGCGTGGGAAGATGTGAGCGCAACATGAAACATTCCGGGACGTTGTACGTATTAGATCCGTATACGAGCGCCGCGAGTGCGGCGTTGGCGTAGGACGATCGCGGCGACCCAGGGTTGCGCGCGCCTACCCCCCCGATTGACTTCAGAAAATATAGCGCCTATACTTTCGAACCGTGTGTTTGAGTAGCGGGCGTGCGCCCTGTCAGGGTGCGTCGGCTAACTGATCCTCTTGCGCCGGAACCGGCCTCCGTGGCGGCGCGTACGACGGAAACGGAACCAGATGTCAGTAGCGGAACTGCAGGAACTCGAAGAGATCAAGGGTCTCGTAAACCGCGGCCAGCAACTCGGCGTCCTCACGTTTGCGGAGATCGCCGGCGCCGTGTCGGAGCTGGATCTCGACGAGGCAGACGTCGAGGAGCTGCACGGATTCCTGGAGCGCGCCGAGATCGAGCTGGTCGAGGAGCTCGACCCGGCGCTGGCGGCGGCCGAGGTTGAACGAGCGCCCGACAAGCGTGGTCGGAGGAAGCCCAAGACGGCGCTCGACCTAAAGCCGGACATGACCACCGATTCCCTTCAGCTGTTCCTGAAGGACATCGGCAAGGTGCGTTTGCTGACGGCGCAGGAAGAGGTCGATCTCGCCAAGCGGATCGAACGCGGTGATCTCGACGCCAAGCAGAAGATGGTCGAGTCGAACCTCCGGCTCGTCGTCTCGATCGCGAAGAACTACCGCAACCAGGGCCTCCCGTTCCTCGACTTGATCCAGGAGGGAACGCTCGGCCTCGTCCGTGCGGCGGAGAAGTTCGACTACCGCAAGGGCTTTAAGTTCTCCACGTACGCGACCTGGTGGATCCGCCAGGCGATCGCGCGCGCCCTGGCTGACAAGGCCCGGACGATCCGGATCCCGGTCCACGTGGTCGAGAAGCTCAACAAGATCGGTCGCGCGGAGCGCAAGCTCGTGACCGAGCTCGGCCGTGAGCCGACCGCCGAGGAGATCGCCGAGGTCACCGGGATCGAGCCCGAGGAGGTCGAGTCGATCAAGCGCTCGGCCCAGGCTCCGGTCTCGCTCGAGAAGCCGGTCGGCGACGAGGAGGAGTCGGAGTTCGGCCAGTTCATCGCCGATGAGCGGGCGGAATCCCCGTACGAGCGCGCCGCAGAGATCCTCACCAAGGAGGCCCTGCGCGAGGCGCTCGAGAACCTCTCCTACCGCGAGCGGCGCGTGCTCGAGCTCCGGTACGGGCTCGGCGGCGAACATCCCCGGACGCTCGACGAGGTTGGGCGAACGTTCAACGTCACCCGCGAGCGCATCCGCCAGATCGAGAACCAGTCCCTGAAGAAGCTGCAGTCGCTCGCCGAGGCTCAGAAGCTTCGCGACGTGGCGTAGCTCGGATTCGACTCGGGGCGGTGCAAGCGGGTGGCCGCCCGTCCGCGCCCTTGGGCTTGTTTCGGCACACACATACCTTCAGATCGCCCGCTTCAGTTCCTGAAGCATTGCGCTACCATTGGTCACGAGATGGCATCGAACGACTCTTGTCCTGTCTGCCGCACGGCCGAGATCGTTTGCGGCAAATGGACGCTGCTGGTGATACGCGATCTGGCCGAAGGTAGGTCCCGATTCTGCGAGCTCGAGCGGTCACTCCAGGGCATCAGTCCTCGCACGCTTTCGCTTCGACTCCGGGCGCTCGAAGAGGAGGGCGTCGTCGAGCGCCAGACGTTCCCCGAGGTTCCGCCCCGGGTCGAGTACGCATTGACCGCCAAGGGCCGCGCACTCGTGCCGCTGATCGAGGACATGCGCGCCTACGGGCTCGCTTGGCTATGCGGTGAGGAGCCCGAAGAAGAAGACATCGAGCCGGCCGTCTCAGGCGAGCCGGTGATCGCTGCCGTCTGATCCGGCGACGATGAGGATCGCCATCGCGGCGGACGAGCTGACCGGCGTCGCCGAGGCTGTGCCCGACGAGCTCCGCCGCCGCGGCCACGAACCGATCCTCCACGGCGCATACGTTGACGGCGAGCGGCCCGACTGGGCGTGGGCGAGCGAGCAGGCCGCGCGCGACGTCGCCGAGGGACGCGCCGACCAGGCGGTGGTCGCATGCTGGACTGGCACCGGCGCGTCGATCGCCGCGAACAAAGTTCCCGGGGTCCGCGCCGCGCTGTGCGCTGACGCGGTCACCGCCGACGGCGCCCGCCGCTGGAACGACGCCAACGTCCTCGCGCTGAGCCTGCGATTGACCTCGAACGCGTCGCTTGAGGAGATCCTCGACGCCTGGTTCGCCGGCCGCTCGAGCTCCGATGACTCGGACATCGAGAACGTCGCCCACCTGACCGAGATCGAACGCTCACCGAACTAGAGCGAGACGCCCGGGGCGGCATCGGGCGCATCGGCAGGCACAGGCTGCAAGCCGAGGTTCGTGTGAAGGATCGACCAGTGCGGGCACGAAACGGCATGCGTGCGCGACACCGCTCTCCACGGCATCCTCGAGACCTTCACGGCAGAGGCGGCCGGCGAGTTGGCGGCCGAGACGGCAAGCGGCGCTGAGATCGCGTTCGAGCTGATCGAGACCGAGACCCGGCGCGGCGGGGCTGCCCTGTACTGCTACCGCCCGCTGACCGGCGCGTTCATCGAAGATCGCTTGGAGCTCCTTTCCGGGCTCCCAACGTATGCGGCGGCCGCGCGTGCACTTGCCGATCACCACGGCGTCGCCAGCTATCTCAGCCAGCGAGGAGCGCCCCGGATCCCCGGGCCCCCGCGCGAGCGAGCCGACGCCGCGCTGCGGGCGTTCCTCGGTCGCGTGTTCGACGAGCGCAGCGAGTTCGGATTCGATTCCGAGCGGTTCGAGCTTGCCTACGAGGAGCTTGAACGGGCGCTGTACGAGGGCCGCTGCGTCAGCTCGGTGGTTGCTCCGCTGCTGGGGGTGGCGCTCGAGGCCTGCACGTCCGAGCTCCCGCTCGGAGGCGGTCTGTCGCTGGTGCGGGGCGAGACGCTCGAGGATGCGCCGAGCGAAGCGGTCTGGGGCACGTTCGCGCCCGATGAGCGCAGCAACGAAGAGCCAAACGTCCTGATCGTCCTTACCAGCGCGCAGGAGCGGTCCGTCCGTTCGCCGGTCTCCATCGCGCGAGCGCGCTTTCGCCGGATCGTCACCGCGCTGCGGCTGTTCGAGCGGGGTGGCTACGCGCTCGGTCCGGTCGCATGGACGAGGACGGATACCGGCGTCTGGCGTGCGGTAGCGCTCGGGAGCAGTGGGCGGCCCCGCCTGCTGACGTGCATCGGCGCCGATCAGGAGGACGAGTTCCGAGCGTTCTGCAACCTGATCGCCCGCCGCGCGCCGAGCGGGGGCGAAGTCGCCTGGGCGCTGGCACGATTCGAGATGGGATGCGAGAGGCTAGCCCCGTTCGAGGGGCTGACGGACTACCTGCTCGCGCTGAGGGCGCTGCTCGAACCGGAGGGTCCCGGCAGCGGGCGCCTTGCGCAGCGCCTAGCGGTTCTGTGCGCGCAACCCGAGGATCGGGCGCAGCTGGCCGAGCGGACGGCCCGGGCGATCGCGCTCGAGCGCTCGGTGATCGCCGGGCTGGCGCCGGCGCAGACGGGCGTCGACTCACTGGTCGATGAGATCTGCGAGCACCTTCGGGCACTGCTGAGGGACGTGCTGTGCGGGCACCTCGACGTCGATCTGCGTCGGCTGGCCGACGAGCTGCTGACGGAGGCGGCGTCGCGTAGCGCCTGAAGCTTGACGTTGACCCCCGATTTACGCTGGGGCGCTAGGCTCTCTCGTGGCCGCTCCCTACTCGGTCCCTCCGGGGCCGGGAGTGTTTTGCCGCCAGGCTCAACACGTAAGTCCTGGGGCTCTAATGAAGTCAGGGGGAGCGCGATCGCAGACTCGAGCGGGCCTCGTAGCCCGCTCGTTCTGTGGCTCGAACGGGACTATGCTCACGGCATGTCGCGCGGCGCAGCTTCCCCCGGACGAACTCGGCGGCATCGAGCTCGACCGCTTCGTCAGCGGGTCGGGGATTCCGGCCGGCACCCCAAGGTGAAGGGCTGGGGCGGTCGCGAGTCGGCCCTGAAGACGATCGAGACGGGCCGGGAGCGGTTCCTGCTCAGCGCCGTTCACGCGGCTGAGTAGAGGGTCACGGCCCGCGGGCCGGTCGCGATCCCGCGCGGGCTGGCACCCTACGGATCGTGTTCCACGTGCAGCTGCGCCAGTTTCCGAACATGGCACGCGCCTTCAACCTCACCCGCGAGCAACTGGCCGCGAGGATCCTCGCGCCCTGGGCCGCCGGCGAGCCCGTGGAGTGGGCGGATCGACGTTGGTCGCCCGACAAGGCGAAGCTGACGATCTATGAGGGGCCGGAGCTGCGGCCTGAGGAGATCGGCATGGGCCGAGGCTGGGCGAACGCCACGCGGTCCGGCCAGGACGTGACCGCGCGGCTGCTCGTGGAGTCCGAGCCGCCCGATGCCCGCCCCGACGCGCTGGCGGCGCTTCGCGATCAGATCCTCGCGCGGGCGCGGGACGGTTCACTGCAGATCCGCGGCGTGGTCGAGCTCGCAACCGCGGCTCAGCCTGAATGGCGCGCGAGCGACCGGCTTGCGCTCGCCGAGCAAGCGATCTGGGAGCTGCTCCATCGCGGCTCGGTCAGGATCGTCCGCGCCGACGCGGACGAGGCCGTCGTCGAGCCCGACGAGTGGCGGCGGCTGCTGTTCGACTGGTCCACCTGGGCGGGCGACCACGGGTCCAGCCTCGTACTGTCAGCACGCTGACACCACAAGTGCCACGTCGCGGCGGCCGTCCCGGGCAGCTCGGGGGCGACCGCCGAGCCCTAAGCAACGACACGGTCAGGCCACGACCTCTGCGATCAGCTGCTCCCGCTCGGCCTGCGAGGCGAACAGGTAGCGGCGCATTCGCAGCAGCCCGTCGATGTCATGGATGTCGTCATCGAGGTGGGGCACGAGCAGCGGCGGGTGATCGCCGAGCTCGGCGCGGAGCCGCGCGATGTTGTGCTCGTCGCGCTGAGCGAGCACGTGGTAGTCGTGAAAGTTTTCGGCGACGCGGCGAGCCAGCTTCGCTCGCAGCACCCCGTCGAGCGCCTCGTCGACCTCGCCCGGATCGCTCTCGCCCAGCAGGTCATGGTGTACGCGGTTGACGACGACGCCCGAGAACGGCAGGCCGCTGTCCTCGAGCGTCTGCCAAAACCAGATCGCCTCGTCGATCGGCTCTCGCTGCGCCGAGGTCACGAGCAGGAACGCGGTCGTGTCCGCCCGCAGCATCTTCTCCACCTGCGCCGCCCGCAGCGTGAAGTCGGAGGTCATGTCGCCGAGCAGCTGAAAGAACGTCGAGAGATCGGTGAGCAGGTCGATTCCCGTAACCCGCCGCAGCGCTGCCAGCACCGGCATCGCGCTCTTGCCGAGAACGCGCATCCCCAGACCCGTCGGCCGCATGAACGCCTTCAGCGCCCGCCCCTCGAGGAAGGACGTCAACCGTCCCGGCGCGTCGAGGAAATCGAGCGCGTTGCGCGACGGCGGCGTGTCGAGCACCAGCAGGTCGAACTCGTCCTCCTGGTCGAGCTCGAACAGCTTGGCGACAGCGGTGAACTCCTGCGAGCCGGACACGGCCGTCGACAGTTCGCGGTAGACACGGTTGGCCTTGATCTCCTGAGCTCGCTGCGGATCGGGTGCGATCCGCTCGATCAGCTCGTCGAAGGTGCGTTTCGGGTCCAGCATCATCGCCCACAGCTCGCCCTCGATCCTCAGCCCGTTCGCGGCGAGCCGTCTGTCCGGGACGCGGCGCGGCTCGTTCTGCAGCTCCTCGAGCCCGAGCGCGTTCGCAAGCCGCCTGGCCGGATCGATCGTGACGACGGCGACCTTCGCACCGCGGGCAGCCATGCCCAGCGCGATCGCAGCGGAGGTCGTCGTCTTGCCGACCCCGCCCGACCCGCCGCAGACGCACACCCGCTTGCCTTCGAGCAGCTCAGCGACGCTCACGGCGCGGGAGTCTAGGGGGTCGGGAGGACCGGCTCGACTGCGGCTAGCCGGGCCGGACACTGGGTCGCCGACTACCTTCGTACCGGTCTTCGTTGGGTCGGGCCAAAGCGCGCGGTCAGGGCGCCGGTAGCAGATACCGTCCCGATCTCAGCAGCGCGGCGGCGGGATCGCGGCCTCGAGCGAGTCGGCTATGCCCTCGAGCTCCTCGGGCCCGACGCTCCCGGCGAACACATAGGGCAGCTCGACGAGCGGGCAGTCGAGCGTCTCCCGGAGCCGCGCCTCCTGCTCGCGCTGGCGCGCGGCCCTGGCGTGCTCGGAAACCGCCGCTCTCAGGGCCGAACGGGCGAGTGGCGACTCGGTCTGCGTCAGCGCCGTGGCCAGCGCACCGGCTTCGTCGTCCTCGAACCGCGACGGGTAGAGCGCGTTGACGATCACCACGTCAAGCCCGAGGCCGTCCTCGATCATCGCCTCGGACAGAGCGAGTGTCTCGCTGATCGCCATCTCCTCGGGCGTGGCGACGGCGACCACGCCCGTGAACTCTCGGTCGGCGATCGTTCGTGCGATCGTCTGTCCCTGACGCGCGATCGGCCCGACCCGGGCGATCTCCGCGAACGTCTGCGGGGTCCGCAGGATGCCGACTCCGTGACCGGTCGCGGGAGCATCGACGACAACGAAGTCGTAAGGGGCCGCCCCGCGCGTCTTGCGCTCGAGCTGGGCGAGCTCCCAGACCTTGCCGATGCTGAGCAGCTCGCGCATCCCCGGGGTCGCCATCGCGAACGCGTGGAACAGCCTGCTCGAGCTGAGCGCGTGGCCTAGCGGCCCGACCTTGATCTTCAGGTACTCCTCCATCGCGTGCTGGGGGTCGATCGAGATCGTGAACAGTCCAGGTGCAAGCTCGAGCTCGTGGAACTGCGTGCCCCCGCGCTCGAACGCGCGCTGCACGCGCTCCTGGGCTGCGAGCTCGGCGACGATCGTCCGCAGACCGTGACGGGCGGCGAGCATCCCCAGCGCGATCGCGACCGTCGACTTGCCGACGCCGCCCTTGCCGGTGACGAACACCAGTCGCTTGTCCAGAACGCTGGGCACCGGGGCTGAACATACCCATCGCCCGGCCGGAAAGCCTCACACCCGGCGCGCCGCGGGGGACGGAGGATTCCGCTCGCTGCCTGCGAATACAGGCGCGTATGAGTTCCCCGACGCATCGGAGCTGACTCCCTTGAGCGCCAAGGTGATCGCGTTCGCCAACCAGAAGGGCGGCGTCGCCAAGACAACGACCACGCTGAACCTCGCCGTGGCATTCGCCGAGGAGCGCCACCACGTGCTGTGCATCGACATGGATCCGCAGGGCAACCTGACGATGTCGCAGGGGATCGACCCGGACTCGCTCGAGAAGTCGATGTACGACGTGCTCGTGCATCACATCCCGATCCGCGAGGTGATTTGCACCCGCGAGATCGACGTGGCCTGCGCCTCGATCGACCTGGCGGGAGCGGAGATCGCGATGTCGACGATGATCGGGCGCGAGCGCTCGCTCGAGAAGGCGCTCAAGGATGTGGAGGCGGACTACGACTTCGTCTTCATCGATACGCCCCCCAGTCTCGGGCTGCTGACCATCAACGCGCTGACCGCCGCCCACAAGGTAATCGTCCCCGTCCAGTGCGAATATCTGTCGATGCGCGGTCTGGTCCAGCTGCAGAACACGCTCGCGATGATCCGCGAGAACCTGAACCCTGACGTAGGCATCGAAGGCATCCTGCCGACGCTGGTGGACACGCGCACGCTCCACGCTAAGGAGGCGATCGAGCTGCTCGAGGAGAACTTCGGCGATCGAGTGTTTGCGTCGCGAATCCGCAAAACGGTGCGTTTTGCCGAAGCACCGGTGAAAGGCATGTCGGTGCTGAAGTACGATCCGGACGGGGTGGCAGCGTACGCGTACAGGCAGCTCGCGAAGGAGGTTCTCTCAAATGCCAACCGGTAAGCGCGCGAGCATGCGCGAGGGCCCGCTCGCGGCCCTGTTCCGTAAGACCGCAGAGGACGCCGAGGCATCCCCTGAAGCGGCAGGCTCAGAGTCCGCGACCCGGGAGCCCGCGAGCGGCGAGCCGGGCGAAGGCGAGCGGCGAGGGCATCCTTCCCTGCCGGCGCGCCCTGCGGCTGCTCCGCCCGCTGCGGCCGCGCCGGTCGCACCGACGAGGCCGTCGCCGGAGGGCGAGGAGCCCGGGATCTCCGCCTCGCAAATGGGCACGGAGCCCGGGATCTCCTCGCCGCAACAGGGCGAGGAGCACCGGATCCCCTCGCCGCAAGAGCGTCTGCGCCACGCCTTCTCGGCCGACATCCCACAGAACCTGATGGACCGACCGGTGCAGCGGCAGGCGGCCCCAGCACCCACGCCCGACGTCTATGCCCGGCCCGAACGCGACGCCGAGGCGTACGGCGCGCCCAAGCCCCTCGGCACGCCGGTCCTGCGGGTCGTCGGGGTCGGCGGCGCCGGCGTCAACGCCATCAACCGGATGGTCGAGGCCGAGATCGAAGGCGTCGAGTTCCTGGCGATCAACACCGACCTGCAGTCATTGCAGCAGTCGGCGGCCCACGAGACGCTCCACATCGGTGATGCGATCACGCGCGGTCTCGGCTCCGGGTCGAACCCGGAGCTTGGGCGCCAGGCCGCGCGCGAGGAACACGACCGGATCAAGGCGCTGCTGCGCGGCTCCGACATGGTGTTTATCGCGGCGGGCGCCGGCGGCGGCACTGGCACCGGCGCCGGCCCGATCATCGCGCAGATCGCCCGTGATCTCGGCGCGCTGACAGTCGGGATCGTCACAAAGCCGTTCCAGTTCGAGGGCTCGCGCCGCCGCGACCAGGCCGAGGCGGGAATCGAGGCGCTGGCCGACGAGGTCGACACGTTGATCGTCGTGCCCAACAACCGGCTGCTGTCCGTGCTCGACCGGAACACGTCGATGGTCGAGGCGTTCCGCGTGGCCGACGACGTCCTGCGCCAGGGCGTGCAGGGGATCTCCGATCTGGTGACCCTGCCGGGGCTGATCAACCTCGACTTCGCCGATGTGCGCACGATCATGTCCGATGCCGGCAACGCGCTGCTCGGGATCGGGATGGGGACCGGCGAGCGCCGCGCCGTCGACGCAGCCGAGAAGGCCGTGTCGTCGCCGCTGCTCGAGACGAGCATGGAGGGCGCTCACTCGATCCTGCTGTCGATCACCGGCGGGCGCGACATATCGCTGTGGGAGGTCAACGAGGCGGCCAAGGCCGTCGCCGAGGCGGCCCATCCCGACGCCAACATCATCTTCGGCGCGATGGTCGACGAGAAGCTCGACGACCAGGTGTGGGTGACCGTGGTGGCGACCGGCTACGGGAACGCCAAGGCCCGGCGACCAGAGGCGACCCGCCGCGAGGCCGGCGCCGCGCGCGGCGCCGAGCCCCGCCGGCCGCGGCAGCGGCGGCAGCCTGGGCCGCGCGACCCCGCGCTGCGGGAGCCGCGCGGGGAGCCTCGGGTGAGTCGAGTGGTCAGGCGGCCGTCCGGGTCGCCGGCGGAGCTGGACGTACCCGAGTTCATCCCTCGACGCTAATCCTGACGGTCCATAACCGGCGCATGGCTTCGTTCTCAGGCGCTCGTGTTCGAAGCACACGTCGCTCCCTGCGTCCTCGCCACTAGACCGTCAAGACGGCATAGGCTGACCTGACGATGGCGGCCCTGCCCCTCGGCGTCATCGCCGCCGGCCACCCGCTCACCGCGCGTGCCGGTGCCGACGTCCTGCGCGAGGGCGGGAACGCGGTCGACGCGGCGGTCGGGGCGATGCTCACCTCGTTCGCGTGCGAGCCGCTGCTGACGGCGCTCGGTGCCGGGGGGTACATGCTGGTGGTCGCGCCCGAGCGCGAGCCGGTGCTGCTCGACTTCTTCGTCGAGGCCTCAGGGCGGGGGGCCGACCGGAGCGCCCGCGCTGAGCTCGTGCCAATCAGCGTCTCGTTCGGCGACGCGATCCAAGTGTTCAACATCGGCGCGGCGTCGGTGGGGGCGTACGGTCTCCCTGCCGGCCTGTGCGCGGCGTCGGAGCGCTTCGGCCGCGTTCCGCTGTCGGAGCTGGTAAGGCCCGCGGCCGCGCTGGCGCGCGACGGTGTGCCGCTGAACGTCCAGCAGGCGTACGTGGTCGAGATCCTGGGCGACATCGTCAGCGCCACCACGGAGGCCGCCGCGCTGTTCGCGCCCGAGGGAAGGCTACTGCGCGCCGGCGAGACGATCCGTCAGCCGGAGTTGGCCGACGCGCTCGAGCGGCTCGGGGCCGAGGGCTCCGACCCGTTCTACGCGGGCGACGTCGCCGCGGCGATCGTCGAGTGGGTGCGCGATCGCGGCGGCATGCTGACCGAGGCCGACCTCGCGGCCTATCGAGTTCTCCACCGAAAGCCCGTACGCGCGCGGTACCGCGGCCGGGACGTCCTCACCAACCCGCCGCCGTCGGCGGGCGGGATCCTGATCGCGCGCGCCCTGTCGCTGCTGCAGGCCGACGCGCACGGCCCAGACAACGAGCGAGTCGTCGAGGTGATGGAGATCACCCAGTCCGAGCGCACCCCCGAGTTCCTCGAGGCGCTCGACGACCCGAAGTTCGTCGACCGGTTCCTGCGCGGTCGCGGACCGCTCGGGTCGACGACGCACATCTCGGTGATCGACCGCGACGGCTGGGCGTGCTCGGTGACCTGCTCGAACGGGTCTTGCTCGGGCGTGGTCGTGCCCGGCACCGGGGTCCACCTCAACAACATGCTCGGCGAGCAGGACCTGAATCCGCTCGGGTTCCATCGCCACCCTCCCGGACGTCGGCTGCCGAGCATGATGGCGCCGACCGTCGTGCTCCGGAACGGTCAGCCGGAGCTGGTCGTGGGGAGCGCCGGTTCGAACCGGATCCGCTCGGCGATCCTGCAGACGATCATCCGGGTGATCGACGACGGGCTCCGGGCGGGCGACGCGGTCGAGGCGCCGCGCGTCCACTTCGAGGACGGAGTCGTGTACGCCGAGCCCGGAATCGACACAAGCGGGCTCGAGGCGGCGGGCCGCGCGATCGGCCGCTTCCGCGAGCGAAACCTGTTCTTCGGCGGAGTACAGGCCGTCGAACGCGATGCCTCCGGCGCGTTCTGGGGCGGCGGCGATCCGCGGCGGGGCGGTGCGGCAGTCGTCGTGGAGGCAGTCGGCTAGTGGTTCATCCTGTGAGTCCGTTGATGGGCTGGTGAGCGAAAATCGAGCGTGGCAAGGACGCAGGACCGAAGGTGTGCCTTTGGCACATCGAGGTCCGAGGACGCCGGCACGCGAAGATTTGCAGCCGCCAGACCGCGACGGACTTGCAGGATGGGCCACTAGTCAGGGTCGAGGCGGTGGCGGCTGTCCGTGATGGGCCCGAAGCCGTGATGGAGCACCGGGCATCGAGGCCCTCAATCCCCTCTATCAACATAAGACTCGAGTCCCAGAGGGACGCTCGGACGGCTCGCTACGACGCGCAACCAGGCGATCCAGCTAACGGTCGCGGGGCGCGGCAGTCTTGTCCGCCGGCCCCGTCTGGAACCAGGCGAACACGAAGCACGCGAGGCCGAGCAGGAACGCCGCGATCCCGTGCTTGACGTGGTGGGTGCTCGATCCGGCCTGGTGTCCCGGGAAGAAGCTGGGCAGCGCGCTGGCCGTCGAGGTCCAGTAGATGATCGCGATGACGATCAGGACGATCCCGAGCAGGGCCGCCGGGATGATCAGCCGTCGGTTCTTGGTCATGGGTAAGGGTTCGCGACTGAATTAGTGGCAGGATCTGACGAGTGGCTGGGCGTGTCTGGCGGCGCCGGCTCGCCGCGATAATACCGGGAGTATTTGACGGCGAGCCGGTGGCGTCAGGCGCGTCCAGACGCCGTCAGAGACGTCAATAATTCAGTCGTGAGCCCTAAGGGGTAAGCCTCCGTCAGGTGAGCGCGAAGCCGATCGACAGCGCCGCGCCGACCGTGACGCAGTAGATCGCGAACGGGGTGAGCCGGTTTGTCTCGAAGAAGCGCATCAGGAATCGCACTGAGATGTAGGCGGTGACGGCTGCGCACACGGCGGCGACGAGCGCGGGACCGCGGACGCCGTTGCCGTCCTTACCCAGCAGTTCCGGGATCTTCAGGGCTGCGGCGGCGAAGATGATCGGGGTCGCGAGCAGGAAGCCGAAGCGGGCGGCGTCGCGGTTATTCAGCCCAACCAGCAACCCGCCGCCCATCGTGATGCCCGAGCGCGAGATCCCCGGGATTAGCGCGAGCGCCTGGGCGCCGCCGATGGACGCCGCCTGGCGCCAGGTGACGCGCTGCGCGATCCGGTGGTCCTCATCGGGATCGGTCTCGCGCTCGTCCGGCGCCCGCCGGCGCAGGCGCTCGAACGCGAACAGCAGCAGCCCGTTGACGAACAGGAAGATCGCGGCCGATTGTGCCGAGGCGAACACCTTGCGCAGCGCGCTGTCGAGCGCGAGCCCGAGGATCCCGGCCGGGATCGTGCCGACGACGAGCAGCCAGCCGAGCCGGGCGTCGGCGTCCTCGCCGATCTCGCGGTCGCGCAGCGAACGCCCCAGGCCCTTCACGATCCGGACCCAGTCGCGCCAGAAGAAACCGACCAGCACGAGCGCGGTGGCGAGGTGGACCGCGACCAGGAAGGCGATGAAGAACTTGTCGTTCTGGTGGATGTTCCAGCCGAACAAGCGGGGCATGACCACCGCGTGCCCGAGGCTCGAGATCGGGAACAGCTCGGAGACGCCCTGCACCAGGCCGAACAGGATGGCTTGGAAATACGAGATCGGGTGCATGACGTGGTGGCGGTCGACCGGCGATTCGCGGGCACGCAGATCCGGGTGCCCGACCGCGGCTCAATCCTGGCTTGCGCAGATGCGCAGTCCGCGGCCGCCGATGATACCCGGAGTGATTCGCCGCGAAATCATGAGAAACCTGTCATTCCGGGCCGATTGCAGCGATGCGGCACGATCTGTGCATGCAACGACGGATCGGCGCAGTTCCTTTCGCTGGGCTCGTCGCCGCGGTCGCGCTCGCCGGCTGCGGGCTGAACGTGCAATCGCCCGACCTGTTCCTCCTGAAGCGCACGGGCGAAGGCAAGACGCTCACCCTGCTTGTCAACGACGACGGCACGATTCGCTGTAACGGTGGGGCACCGAAGGAGCTCTCCGACCCGATGCTCCTTCAAGCGCGCGCGCTCGCCGACAGTCTCGACAAGGACGCCAAGGCCAAGCTCCAGATCGCGACGGCCGCTCGCGGAAGCGTCAACTTCTATACGGTCAAGCTCAAGGACGGGACGATCACGTTCCCGGACACCGCTGCCGCGAGCCATCAGGAGCTCGCGCAGGCTGAACTGTTCGCGGTTCAGGCGGAGCAAGGTCCATGCGGTCTCGGATAGCGCTCCGTCGACGGCTCAGCCGAGGCGAACCTTGCCGTTCGAGCGGGCCCGCGCCTGCGCCCGGTCGACGAAGTCCAAACGCTTGATCGCCGCCCGGAACAGCCGCGTGACGAGGCGCAGCCGAGCGTTCTCGGAGCGGAGGTCGAGCAGCCCCTGCTTGGCCTCGAGGCCGAAGTCGACGGTCGCCGCCATCGCGTAGGCGCTCATCTCGGCCAGGTCCTCCTGATCGGGCTCGCGATCGGTAGCGCGCTTGACGAGGTCGGCATAGGCATCGCGCGCCGTTCGCAGCAGCTCGGGGTCGACTTCGTCATCACGATCCTCGACGAACTCGACGACCCCGGCCGGATATGCGAGGTGTCCCTGACGCTCGAGCACCTTGAACGGACGCGTGCCGCGTGCGAGCAGATTCATCCGCCCGTCCTCCATCCGCTCGAGCACCTGCTCGATCTCGCACGCGCAGCCGATCTCGCGCAGTCCGTCGTCGGAGAGCCAGACGATCCCGAACTCGCTGTCGTCGCGCAGACACTCGTTCATCATCGTCTTGTAGCGCTCCTCGAAGATATGCAGCGGGATCATCTCGCCGGGAAGCGCCACGATCCCGAGCGGGAACAGCGGGAAGTCGCGCACGAGGCTGTCGGACATCACGCCGGAGTGTAGGAGCGCCTACGACTTGCTCGCGGTGAGCAGCAAGTTGTAGAAGATCATCGGCGGTAGCAGCGGCTCGAGCACCTGCTGGTCGGCCTTTTGTAGCAGCAGGTAGCCGTGAAACGCGTACTGCCGCCAGAGCATCGGCACGTCCTCGGGAGCGGCGCTGGCCTCGAGCGCGCGGTTGAACCAGCCGAACCAGTTCGAGACGAGCTCCTCGCCGCGGACCTCGATCCGCTCGAACCCGGCGCATCGCGCGAGCTTGGCCAGATCCCTGGGCGCGAACGCGTGGATGTCGACGAACCGCTCGAGATCGTGATCGTCGCCTACGCCGGCACGATCGGACCGGGGCGACGGGGCGGCGCGCGCCCGGAGAAGCCTGCGCCAGACCGGTGCCACCCAGACCGCGGCGCGCTTCGGGATCGACGCCAGGCGGTCGCCAAACCGCGAGGGCTCGCCCGCGAACGCGATCCGCCCGCCGGGCCGGAGCACGCGGTGAAACTCCGAGAACGCTCGGCTCAGGTCCGGGAGATGGTGCAGCACTGCGTGGCCGAGCACGAGGTCAAAGCTCTCGCCCGCGAACGGCAGCGACTCCGCGTCGGCGCGCGCCGTCTTGACGTCGAGCCCGAGGCGCTGCGCGTTCTCGGCGAGCGCGCTGACCATACCGGGCGAGATGTCGGTGCACGTGGCGCTCGCGACGACGCCGGCGCGAAGCAGGTTCAGGCTGAAGTACCCGGTCCCGGCGCCGATCTCGAGCGAGCGCTCGAAGCCGCGATCGAGCTCTGGGCCGAGCAGCTTGCGAAGCTTGCCGAGGACCTGGGCGCGGCCGACCTCGCCGAAGTCGATGCCCCACTTCGAGTCGTAGCCGGACGCGGCCAGGTCGTGGTACTTGGTGTTGACCTCACGGATCTGATCGGCGCTCCGGACTGCCTCCATGGCCGGAGCACATTACCCTGTCGCGCGGTGCCAGCGAACGCCTACGTTCAGCAGAACCAGCCGCCGGGTGTTCCTCCGCTCACGCTCACGGGAGAACGGACACTCCCCGATGTCCCCGCCGAGAACTACTGGTTTCGCAGGCATCTGACCGTGTACGAATGGATCGCCCCGCGAGTCGCCGGCAGGCGCGTGCTGGACATGGCTTGCGGCGAGGGGTACGGCTCGAACGCGCTCGCGGGCAGCGCAACCAGCGTCGTCGGCCTCGACGCCAATCCCGACGCGCACGAGCATGCCCGGCTGCGCTACCGGGCGTCCAACCTGTCGTTCGCGCGGGGCATGGTCGAGAACCACGGCAAGCCTCGCAGCTTCGACGCGGTCGTTTTCCTGCAGACGATCGAGCACGTGTTCGATCCGGTCGCGGTGCTCGGGCACCTGCGTTCGCTGCTGAGGCCGGGTGGCGTCGTATACGTGTCGACCCCGAACGTGCTCACGCTGGCCCCTCCCGGCGCCGACAAATCGAACAACCCCTGGCACCTGAAGGAGTATCGGGCCGAGGAGTTCCGGGCGCTGTGCGCAGCCGTGTTCGACACGATCGAGCTGCTCGGCGTGTTCCACGCGCGCAAGCTCCGAGTGCACGAGCTGGCGCTCACACTGGGCTGGGACGCGGTCCACCATGGCCTCGGGCTCACCAAGCCCTTCTATGACCGGTTCACCCCGTCGATCGCGACCAGCGACTTCGCGCTACGGCCCGCGCGGCTCGACGCGGCGCTCGACTTCCTGGCTGTTTGCCGCATCTGAGCAGTCCGTCTAAGGTGTCGAGCACGACACCTGAGGGGCTCGATAACGCTCACGTCGCGTACGACAATCGCCGTGTGCTCATACCGCAATTCGATATGGCTGCAGAGGACGTACAGCCGAGCATCATAGGGCGGCGCCGCGATCGGCGCCGGACCACCGATGCAGCGCTCGCCTGGGTCCGCGAGCAGCTGACGACGACGCCGGGCCGGCTCGCGGTGATGGCGATCGTCACGGTCGCCGCGGCCGTCGCGTTTGGAGTTCTCGCGGAAGTCGCGGAGCAGTCGCGAGAGCGGGCGGCGGGCAGCGCCCGCACCGACACGGAGCCGCTGTTGGCGGAGGCGGTCAACCTGTACGGCTCGCTGTCGGACGCGAACGCGTCGGCGACGACGACGTTCCTCGTCGGAGGGCTCGAGCCCCCGGCTCGGAGGGCGCGCTATCTGCGCGACATCGGTGTCGCCACTGATTCGCTTGCGGCGTTGACGCGGCAGGTGGGCGGCTCCGGCGCGGCCCGCAATGCGGTCGCGACGGTGACCCGCGAGCTTCCGATCTACACCGGGCTGGTGGAGGCAGCGCGCGCGAACAATCGCCAGAAGCTCCCGATCGGAGCCGCTTACCTGCGGCAGGCTTCGGAGCTGCTGAGCTCCACGATCCTGCCGGCCGCCGGCCGGCTCTACACGATCGAGGCGCAGCGCCTGCGCAACGACTACAGCGAGGGCACATCGACGCCGTGGCTGATCGCGTTCATCGCCGCGATCGTAATTCTGGTGGCGCTGCTCCTGTATGCGCAGTGGTACGTGGCGCGGATCAGCAACCGGATCCTGAACGTGCCGATGCTCGTGGCGACGGTAGTGGTCGCCGCTGTCGGGATCTGGGGCACGCTGGCGCTGGTCAGCTCCCAGAACGCGCTCGTGCGCGCTCAGCGAAATGGCTCTGACTCCGTCGAGGGTCTGTCGGCCGCGAGGATCCTCGTCTCGCGCGCCCAGAGCGACGACAGCCTGACGCTGATCGCCCGGGGCGGCGACACCACCGACCCGGCCGACTTCGCGGCCGTCACCGGCGCACTCGGGCCGCCGGACGGGCGCGGTGGATTGGTCGGTGAAATCGTGGCGCTTGCCCACCGCACCGGACGCGAGGGCGCCGCAGCCGAGTTTCAGCGCGACCTCGCTGCCTGGCTGACACAGCATGTCCGGATCGAGGCGCTCGCCGCGGCCGGACGCACCTCGCAGGCCAACCGGCTCGCCGCGGGCTCGGCAGCCGGTGGCAGGTCGCCGGCGGATCGCTTGAGCGCGGCTCTGTCAAGACAGATCTCGGCCTCGCAGAGCCGTTTCGGGCAGGCGGCCGCCGACGCCTCCTCGGCGCTCGACGGACTGTCGGTGGCGATCCCGGTGGCGATCGCGATCGCGGCGGTCCTGACGCTGTTCGGGCTGCGCCAGCGGGCGCTGGAGTACAGATGAGACGGGGGATCGTGTGGCGACGCGGGATCGTGTCGCCGCTCGCGCTCGCGCTGATGGCGGCGGTGCTGGCCGGCTGCGGCGGCACGTCCGATCATGCGCTCAGCGCGAGCCTCGCCGCGCTCGGCGCGCACGCGACGACGACCACGTCGTCCACGACCACCCCGGCGCCGAACTGCGGCGATCCGACCGCGAGCCTGCGCCCGCCCGCCACGCTGCCGGCACCGGGCCTGATGCCGGCCGGCAGCTACATGGCCCAGATCCAGCGCCGCGGCAGGCTGATCGCGGGCGTCGATCAGAACACGCTGCTGTTCGCGTATTTCAACACAGGCGACGGCGCGATTGAGGGGTTCGAGGTCGACCTGTTGCACGAGCTCTCGCGGGCGATCTTCGGGACCCCGAACAGGATCCAGTTCAGGGCGATCACTACCGCTCAGCGGATTCCGGCCGTGCAGAACGGAAGCGTCGACATCGTCGTCGACGCGACCACGATCACATGCGCGCGCAAGCAGCAGGTCGACTTCTCGACCGTCTACTACGACGCGCAGCAGCGGCTGCTCGTGCCGATTAACTCAACAGTCCACGGCATCGCCGACCTCGCCGGCAAGCGCGTGTGCGCGACGAAGGGTTCCACCTCGCTCGAGAACATCGAGAAGCTCGCTTCGAAGGCGGTCCCGGTGCCGGTCGCCCAGCGCACCGACTGCCTGGTCGCGCTGCAGCAGGGCACGGTCGACGCCGTCACCAGCGACGACACGATCCTGCTGGGGTTCCGGGCGCAGGACCCGTTCACGAAGATCGTCGGGCCGAGCATCTCGCCGCAGCCGTACGGGATGGCGATCAGCAAGGCACACCCCGAGTTCGTCCGCTTCGTCAACGGCGTGCTCGAGCGAATCCGGACCGACGGCACCTGGCGGCGGATCTACGAGCGGTGGCTCGGCAGCCTCGTGAAGTCGACCCCGGTCCCACCCACCCCTCACTATTCGGGCTGAGATGACGCGCGCTGAGATCGACGAGAAGCTGAAGACGCTCCGCGACGCGGTCGAGCGGATCGGCCAGAACCTGGTCGACCTCGAAGTCGACTCGAGCCGGAAGCTGCTCGAGGCGACCAAGCTGTCCGGCGAGTCGGCGGCGCGGTGGGCCTCGGCGAGCGCGAAGCTGACCGAGCTCTGGCAATGGCACGGGCTGCTGCAGGCACGCCTGGAGCACGCGAGCAAGCTCCGCGAGGCGAAGCGGTTCGACGAGCTCGAAGCGCTGCTGGCCACGCACTCGATCGAGCTCTCGACCACGGACGTCCCCCTGGAGCAGCGAACCCTGCTCGGCGACTCGCAACTCGTCGACCGCGTCTCGGTATCGCAACTGCTCCGGCGGATGTCTGCCGCGTTCGACGAGGTCAAGACGGTCGTCACTGGGATCGGCAGCTGCTGGGAGACGTTGATCCCGCGGCTCGACGGCGCCCGCCGGCAGCTCGGGGACTGCCGGCGCCTCGTCGCGGAGCTGGGGGAGTCCGGCCGCCGCGATGTGGAGTCGGCCGCGCACGAGCTCGAAGGGCTGACCTCGGCGACGACGTCGGACCCGCTGTCGGTGGCCGGGGGCGACATCGACAGGGTGTCGCGGTCGCTCGCCGAGATCCACGCCGATCTCGAAGCCCTCGCCGCCCTGAAGCGCGACTTCGACGTGCGGATCTCCGAAACGCGCGCGCTCGTCGACCGGCTCCGGGCGCTGGTCGAGGAGGGGCGCTCCGCGCACGCGGAGCTGCTTGTGAAGATCGCGCTGCCAGCGGCCCCCGCAGCGCTCGAGCTCCGCGACGACATCGATGGGCAGCTCGCGCGAATCTCGGCGCTGGGCCCGACCGGGCGATGGCAAGAGGCGCGGCGCGAGCTCGATCGGTGGAACTCCAGAACCAACGCTCTGCTCGATGAGGCGCAGCGGATCGTGCGCGCCAACCGCGCCCCGATCGAATCGCGCAACCAGTTCCGGGCGCTGCTCGACGCCTACCAGGTCAAGGCCAAGCACCTCGGGATGATCGAGGACCCCGAGCTCGAGGGGATCTTCGATCAGGCGCACGAGGCCCTGTACACGGCGCCCACCGACCTTGCGCTCGTCGGCCAGCTGGTGCGCCGCTATCAGCAGACACTGAACGGAACCGCCGCGACGCAAGAGGAGCTGTAGATGAAATGCTCGCAGCCGGGCTGTACCGGCACGATCGTCGACGGTTACTGCGATGTGTGCGGGGTGGCGCCGCCGAAGGAATCCGGGGCCGCCGCGTCCGCCGCGGGGCCCAGCGCCGCCCCCTCGAGCGCGTCACCGAGCGCCGGAACGCTGCCGGCCAGTGCGGTGGCGTCCGCACCCTCGGCAGTGTCGCGTTCGTCCCGACGCACGGGCTCCGGGCGCACGCACACGAGCGGCCGAAGCCGCCTCGGGGCGGGTCTCGTCGAGGTCCCGCCGGTGCCGTCCCGCGACCCCTCCGAGGCGGTGCTCGCCAACCCGATGGTCCCCGCGAGCAGGAGGTTCTGCGCGCGCTGCGATGAACCCGTCGGCCGCGGCCGCGACGGCGCTCCCGGCCGCACCTCCGGCTTCTGCCGCAAGTGCGGCGCCCCGTTCTCGTTCGAACCGAAGCTCCGAGCGGACGATGTCGTCGCCGGGCAGTACGAGGTGGTCGGGTGTCTGGCCCATGGGGGGATGGGATGGATCTTCCTGGCCAAGGACCGCAACGTGTCCGACCGGTGGGTGGTGCTGAAGGGCCTGCTCAACACCGGCGACGACGATGCGATGGCGGCCGCGCTGGCCGAGCGCCGGTTCCTGGCCGAGGTCGAGCACCCGAACATCGTCAAGATCTTCAACTTCGTCCAGCACGAGAGCTCGGGCTACATCGTGATGGAGTATGTCGGCGGCCGGAGCCTCAAGCAGATCCTGGCGGCGCGGCGGGAGGAGAACGGCGGCGAGCCAAGCCCGCTTCCCGCCGCCCAGGCGATCGCCTACATGCTCGAGATCCTCCCCGCGCTCGGCTACCTGCACGACCTGGGCCTGCTGTTCTGCGACTTCAAGGTCGACAACGTGATCCAGACCCGTCACTCGCTGAAGTTGATCGACCTCGGTGGCGTCTACAAGATGGACGACTCGTCGAGCGCGGTGTTCGGCACGGTCGGCTATCAGGCGCCCGAGATCGCCTCGGCGGGTCCCTCGATCCCGTCCGATCTGTTCACGGTCGGGCGCACCCTCGCGGTGCTGTGCTTCGACTTCAAGGGCTACCAGGGCACCCATAAGTTCACGCTCCCGCCGCCGGACGACGTCCCGCTGTTCAAGCGCTACGACTCGCTGTACCGGTTCCTGCTAAAGGGGACCGCGCCGAACGCGGATGATCGCTTCCAGTCGGCCGAGGAGATGGCAGACCAGCTCTACGGGGTGCTGCGAGAGGTCGTCGCGGCGGAGGAAGGACACCCGGTCGCGGCGCCGAGCAACCTGTTCACCGGGCCGCTTCGAGCCGGCTCTGGCCAGCTGGATTGGCGCGCGCTGCCGCGTCCCCAGGTCGCCGGTGACGATCCCGGCGCGGGGTATCTCGCGACGATCACGGCGACCGATCCGAACCAGCTGCTCGCGCAGCTCTACGCCGCGCCGGAGAGGACGATCGAGATCCGGCTGCGACTCGCCGCGACGATGATCGAGCTCGCCGACTGGGATGCGGTCAAATCTGAGCTCGCCGCGGTCGAGGCCGAGGACGCGTGGGAGTGGCGCACGAGCTGGTATCGCGGGGTCGCCGAGCTCGCCCGCGAGCGGCCGGCCGATGCCCGGGAGCACTTCTGGGCCGTGTACGAACCGCTGCCGGGAGAGCTCGCGCCGAAGCTAGCGCTCGGCGTCGCTTGCGAGCTCACGGCCCGCCACGCCGAGGCGTCCGGCTGGTACGACATCGTTTCGCGCACCGACCCCGCGTTCACCGCCGCGGCGTTCGGCCTGGCGCGGTGCCGGCTGGCGACCGGCGACCGGGCCGGGGCCCTGGGGGCGTACGACCGGGTACCGGACTCCTCGAGTGCCTTCGTCGAGGCGCAGACGACGCGGATCCGGTGCCTGGGCGCCCTCGACGGCGGCGGCGATCCCACGGTCGACGACCTCCTCGCGGCCGGCTCGATCCTCGAGTCGCTTCGAGCTCGACAGCGAACATCGTGCGAAGCTCTCGTCGGAGCTGCTCGAGGCAGCGCTGCGGCTGGTCGCCCGTCCAGGGGCAGGCCGCGGCAACGGCGGCGGGGCCAAGCTCCTCGGTCACGCGCTGGACGAGCGCGACCTGCGGTTCGGGCTCGAGCTTTCGTACCGTACCCTCGCCCGGGCCGCGGACACCCGCGGCGAGCGGATCCGGCTGGTCGATGGAGCCAACAGCGTGCGACCGAGGACGTGGACGTGAGCGGTCAGACACAGCTTGCGTGCGCGACCTGCGGCGCGCCGTTGAACGAGGGCGACCTGTTCTGCGAGCGGTGCGGCGCCCGGTGCAGCGAGCCGCCCGCGCCGGTGCCGGGATGTCGGGCATGTGGAGCCGGACCCGAGGCGATCGACGCCGACGGCTACTGCGCCGTGTGCGGTGTCCGCCAGCGCCCCGCGAACAGTCACGTCGAGCTCGACCTCGCCCGTGCGGCGGCGGTCAGCGACCAGGGCTTGGTCCACCGCCGCAACGAGGACGCGTTCCACCTCGAGCTCGTCGACGAGCGCAGCGGGGCCGCCGTCGTGTGCGACGGGATCTCGTCGGCCAGCGCCGCCGACGCGGCGGCGCGTCGTGCCGCGGCTGCCGCCGGCGAGCTCCTGGCCGCTGCCCTGAACGGGCCCGGCGGGAACGACATCGCCGAGGCGATGATCGGCGCGATCGCCTCGGCGCGGGCGGCGGTCGAGCAGACGCCCTGGACCTCGCGGATCGACCGCGAGATGCCGTCGTGCACGCTCGTTTCCGCCGTCTGGCGCGACCGCGAGGTGACGGTCGGATGGGTCGGTGACAGCCGCGCGTACTGGCTCTCTGGCGACGGCGCCAGGCAGCTGACGGTCGACGACTCATGGGCCGAGGAGCAGATCGTCGCGGGGCGGCTCAGTCCCGAGCAGGCCGCAGGCGACAAGCGCTTTCACTCGATCACCAACTGGGTCGGCGCCGACGCCCCAGAGCGCCCGCCGCGGACCGTGACGCTGCGGCCGGGGAGCGCCGGCCGGCTGATCCTGTGCAGCGACGGCCTGTGGAACTACCTCTCGTCTGCGGATGAGCTTGCGCGGCTGGTCGATGGGCTTTCGCCGGACGCGGTGCCCGCGGCGGTCGCCCGCTCACTCACCGAGACAGCGCTCGCCAGGGGCGGGCACGACAACGTCACAGTCGTCGTCGTCGACATCGACATGCCATCCAGGAGGGCGCAATGAGCAGCTTCACTGCTGAGGTCTACCAGAACGAATTCCTGCCGCTCGACGGCTCCGAGGTAAACGCGATCGTCACGGTCAGCTCGTCGGGCTCGGCGGGCATGCCGGAGTCGCCGGGCGTGCCGCGCGGGTCGGCGGGATCGGGCGGGTCGGGCGAGTCGGGCGAGTCGGAGCCGGCCCGGGCGGGCAGCCCGACGCCGCCGAGATCGTGATCGTCGACACCTCGGGCTCGATGGACGTGCCGCGGTCGAAGATCCTGGCCGCCCGCGAGGCGACGAGCGTGGCGATCGACTGCATCCGCGACGGCGTCGCGTTCGGCGTGATCTCGGGAACGGCGCGGGCGCGTCAGGTCTACCCCGGCGGCGGACAGCTGGTGCCGGCGTCCGATGCCACGCGCTACGAGGCAAAGCAGGCGGTCTCGCAGCTCAGGGCGAGCGGCGGAACCGCGATCGGATCGTGGCTGAGCCTTGCGCGCGACCTCTTCTCGGTCGTCCCTGGGCGCGTCTGCCATGCGATCCTGCTGACCGACGGCGAGAACCGCAACGAGACGCCGAGTGAGCTGGACGCGGTGCTCGACAGCTGCGACGGCGTCTTTCAGTGCGATTGCCGCGGCGTCGGGACCGACTGGGTGGTGAGCGAGCTTCGCCGCGTCTCGTCGAGGCTGCTCGGGAGCCTCGACATCATCGCCGACCCAGCGAACATGGCCGATGACTTCCGCTCGATGATCGAGACCGCGATGGGTAAAGCGACGAAGCCGATCTCGCTGCGGCTGTGGACCCCGCAAGGCGCAACTGTTGCGTTCGTGCGGCAGGTCGCGCCGACGATCGAGGAGCTGACCGACCGAGCGGTGCCGATCAACCCGCTGACCGCCGAGTACCCGACGGGCACTTGGGGCGAGGAGTCGCGCGACTACCACGTCTGCATCAAGGTGCAGCCGCGAAACGCCGGCGACGAGATGCTCGCGGGGCGGGTCAGCCTGGTCGAGGGCGACGAGGTCCTGGGCCAGGGGCTGATCAAGGCGGTCTGGACCGACGACCAGGCGCTGTCCACTCGGATCAACCGGCAGGTCGCCCATTACACCGGCCAGGCCGAGCTCGCGGAAGCGATCCAGGAAGGGCTCGAGGCGCGCAAGACCGGAGACGAGGCGACGGCCACGTTCAAGCTCGGCCACGCGGTCCAGCTGGCCTCGGAGTCTGGTAACGAAGGCACGATGAGGCTGCTGAAGGCGGTGGTCGAGGTCGACGACCCGGCGACCGGGACCGTGCGTCTGAAGCAGCAGATCGACGATGCCGACGAGATGGCGCTCGACACACGCTCGACGAAGACGGTCCGCGTGGGATCGGGGCAGCCTTGAGCGTCACCTGCCCAAACGGGCACATCTCGTCGACCGCCGACTATTGCGATCAGTGCGGGGCGCCGATCGGGGCGGCGGCGACGCCGTCCGCATCCGGGGGCGGCGCACCATCGGGAGCGCCGCCGGCTGATCCGTCGGCTCCTCCTTCGGCTCCGTCTCCGAGTGAGACGCTGGATGCCGCGCCTTCGGGAGACGAGCTCGAGACCTACCCGCCGGCGCGCCAGCATCCGTGCCCGCAGTGCGGCGCTCCCCGCACGGGCGATGACCGCTACTGCGAGGGTTGCGGCTATGACTTCGTGGCGGCGCCTGCGCCGGTGGCGTCGGAATCGGTCAGCGGGCCGGCACCGACCCCGGACTGGGAGGCGGTGGCGAGCGCCGACCGCCAACAATTTGATCGTCTCGCGCCGGCCAGGCTGGAATTCCCGGCCCACTATCCGGAGCGCCACTTCGCGCTCACGGGCAACGAGGTGTCGATCGGCCGCACCCACCCACCCGAGCAGCCTCCCGACATCAATCTCGCGGGCGCGCTCGAGGACCCCGCGGTGTCGCACCGGCACGCGGTGCTCGAGCGCCAGGGCGACCGGTCATACAAGCTCCGCGACCTCAGCTCGACTAATGGCACCACGCTGAACGACGATCCGACGCCGATCAGCGGCGACACGGGGGCGCCGGTGGCCGACGGTGACCGGATTCACCTCGGGGCGTGGACCACGCTCACGGTGCGCCGGAAGGGCTGGACTAGGAGCGGCGAGCCGCGCACTGTCTGCAGAGACCGACGATCGCGAAATGCGTGAAGCTCGCCTCGTGGCCGAAGCGTCGCCTGATCTCCGCCCGCATCGGGTCGAGCTCCTCGACCGTGACCGCGGTGACTTTGCCGCAGCGTTCGCAGTACAGGTACTCGAACTCGTGGCGGCCGACGAGCACATACAGGCCGGCCCCGTGCGCGAGATGGACGTGGCGCACGAGGCCGTGACGCTCGAGCAGCTCGAGGTTGCGGTAGACCGACGTGACGTCGATCGAGAGCTCCCGGGACAGCTGCGGGGCCGACACCGGGCCATCGGCCGCGAACAGCGCCTCGAGCACCAGCCGCCGGGCGGTCGAGAGCCGCATCCCGGTGCCGCGCATCGCCACGATCGCCTCCTCGATGGTGGTGACGTGGAGCGGCGCTGTCTGCGGCGCTGCTGTCAAAGCATGTCCAGGTTAGCCGTCTCAGGCGTCGGCTCGCTGGGCTGCGCGTGCCCTGGCGAGCTCCATCCCGGCGCTCCACCTCTCCTCGATCCGCGCGAACCGCCAGACCGCGAGCGCGACGGTCCAGGTGACGACGAACATTCCGACGATCACGAACCCGGCGGTATTGATATTGAAGTTCTGAAACCAATCCGCCACGGCTCCATGCAGGCCCAGCTTGTCGGTCATCAGGCCGAACAGCTCGATCGTGCCGATGAACAGTGCGATCGCCACCGACAGCCCGGTGATCGTGATGTTGTAGTAGACCTTCCGGACCGGCTTCGAGAATGCCCAGCCGTACGCGAAGTTCATGAACGACCCGTCGATCGTGTCGAGCAGCGACATCCCCGCGGCGAACAGGATCGGCAGGCACAGGATCGCGTAGAACGGCAGTCCTGCCGCACCTGCGCCCGCCGCGAGCACGAGCAGCGCGATCTCGGTCGCCGTATCGAAGCCGAGGCCGAACAGGACGCCGAGCGGGTACATCTGCCACGGCTGCTTGATCTTGTTCAGCCCCTTGCCGAAGACCCGGTTCATCAGCCCGCGCGAGTTCAGCTGCTCCTCGAGCTCCTGCTCGTTGTAGGTGCCGCGGCGCATGTCCAAGAAGATCCGGACGATGCTGACCAGGATCAGGATGTTGAGGATCGCGATGATGTAGAGGAACGTGCCCGACACCGTGGTGCCGACCACGTTCGTCGCCTTGTGCAGGGTCGAGCCGTCGTTCTGAACCGGGCCGCTCAGCGCGCGGACCCCGAGCGCCAGCAGGAACGTGAGCCCGAACACGATCGTGGAATGCCCAAGAGAGAAGAAGAACCCCACCGACAGCGGCCGCTTGCCCTCGCTCATCATCTTCCGCGTCGTGTTGTCGATCGCCGCGATGTGATCGGCGTCGAACGCGTGCCGCAGACCGAGCGTGTACGCGGTGATCCCGGTTCCGATCGCGAACGTCCCGGCCGAGCCGAGCTTGAAATGCCGCGGGGCGACCACCAGCAGCAGGAGACCGAATCCGACGATATGCAGACCGGCGATCATCGCGGCCATCCCGCCGGCCCGCCGCCACTCCGACGGCGACATCGATCCCTTGACTCGCGCCCAGCCGGACGGTTCGGGCAACGACACAGACGAGGCTTCCATCAAGGCTCCCCTCCTCGGCCCGGTCAGCGACAGGCCGCACTCGAACACAGGACGAACCTACCAGCCAGCTCCTGGCTACTGCAAGCAAGTGGTAATAGAGAGCACCCGGCAGTGAGGTTCTCACCCGGCTATACGCGGCCGGCGTGGCGCCGGATCACCCCAGAGTGGCGATCCCCAGGGGTCGTGCCGGATGAGTTTCGCGGGGCGGGAGCGGAAGCCTGGCCGGACCGAATAGGCTCCAGCCGATGAGTCGAGCGGGCACGCTGGCCATCGTCCTTCACACGCACATGCCCTACGTCGAGGGCGGCGGCGAGTGGCCGCCGGGGGATGCAGAATCATTCGTGCGGGACCCCGAGGGGTTCGGCACGTGGCCGTTCGGCGAGGAGTGGCTGTGGGAGGCGATCGCGACCTCCTACCTGCCGCTGCTCAACGTGCTGGGGCGGGCCCCGGTCACGCTGTCGGTCACGCCGGTCCTGTGCGATCAGCTCGAGGCTCCGGGGGCGACGGAACGGTGTCTGAGGTTCCTCGAGGAGATCCGGCCGGAGTCGCACAGACGCGACGCCGAGGCGTTCGCGAAGGCTCGGCAGGATCAGCTCGCCGCCGAGCTCGAGCGTTCGGCCGCCGACTACGCGGCCGCCGCGGAGCGCATACGGCGCCTCGATCGTGGGCTTGCCACGTTGTTCGGCGATCGCCCGACGTGGACGTCGACCGCCACGCACGCGGTGCTGCCGCTGCTTGCGAGCGACAGCGGCGTCGGGCTGCAGCTCCAGACCGGGATCGCCTCGCACCGGCGACGGTTCGGCGACTGGATCGGCGGGTTCTGGCTCCCCGAGTGCGCGTATGCGCCGTGGCTCGACCCGCTCCTCGAGGAAGCCGGCGTGCGCGCCACCTGCGTCGAGCTCACCGGCTTGTTCGGGCTCGGCGGAACGGAGCATCTGCGCCCGCTCGAAACCGACGAAGGGCCCATCCTGTGGCCGATCGACCGACAGACGATCGCGCTCGTATGGGGCGCTGACGGGTATCCATCCGGCGGGGCGTATCGCGACTACCACGAGCTGACCCGCCACCACCACCGCGTGCTGAGCAACGACGGGCGCCCCTACGATCGCGATCGGGCCCGCGCGCTCGTGCACGAGCACGCGTGCGACTTCGTCGTCCGGGTGCTCGAACGGGTCGCGAACGGGGGCGTCTGCGTGTGCGCGCTCGACACCGAACTGCTCGGCCACTGGTGGTTCGAGGGGGTGCAGTGGCTCGCGGCGGTGATCGAGGAGTCGGCCCGGCGGGGCTTGACTATGACCAGCCTCGATGACGCGCTGGTGGATCACGAGCCCGTCCCGGCGCCAACGGGGCTTGGCGTCAGCAGCTGGGGCGAGGGCGGCGACCTGCGCACCTGGAGCGGCCCGGCGGTCGCAGAGCTCGCCTGGCAGGCCCGCCGCGCAGAGCTCCGGGTGCTCGCCGCCCGTGAGCATGCGAGCCAACGGGCGCTGCGGGAGCTCCTTGCACTGCAGGCCAGCGACTGGGCGTTCCTGCAGAACCGCGAGCTGGCGGGCGATTACCCGAAGGAGCGCGCCGCCGCGCACGCAGCAGCGATCGAGCGGGCGCTTGACCCGGGTGCGGAGCTGACCGCCCAGGTGCGCAACCTGGCGCCCGAGCTGTCGGGGTGGGAGGGGTAGCGGGGGGCGTTCGGCGCGTCGAGCGCCGGCGGTGACTGCTAGCCCGTAGCCCTTACTGCCAGCGGAACGTCCGCGGCGGTTCCCGCATCCGGATCAGCTTCGCGGGGATCCCCCCGACCACGGCATTGGCGGGGACGTCGCAGGTGACGACTGCGCTCGTGCCGATGACGGAGTTGTCGCCGACCGTGACGCCGCGCAGCAGGCAGGCGCCGTAGCCGATCCAGACATTGTTGCCAACGTTGACGTCGCGCTTGTAGATGCCCTGCGTGCGGATCGGTCGCTCCACCTCGACCATGCCGTGGTCGAAGTCGATCATCATCACGCGGTCGGCGATAATGCACTCGCGGCCGATCGAGACGTGCTGGTAGGCGGAGATCGTGCACTCCTGACCGAGGACCGACTTCGCGCCGATCGAGACCTCGCCCTCGTGCGAGCGGACCTTGCAGCCGTGGCCCAGCCACGACCATCGCCCCAGCCGCACCTTCCCTTCGCGGCCGATCTCGAACTTGACGCCGGGACAGATGAAGCACATGCCGTCGGTCTGGAGCCGCCGCCGCCAGCGGAGCTTCAGCCATAGCCACCGCAGCATCAGCCGCAGATAGCCCGGGCTGATCATGTGGTGTGCGCGCGCGAAGCGCAGGAACGTCAGCAAGCCGCCGCGCAGCGGCGGTGGCGGCGCGCGAACCAGCGGGGGGACTGCGGGCGGCTCGTGAGTCCGCTTGGTCGGTCGCGTGCCAGCGGTGCGCACGAAAGGATCCTAAGCGTTTCCCCGGCCTCAGCCGTCACCGACACGACGCCCTGGCATGATTGCTCGCCTTCATAACCGACACGGAAGAGCGTTAATGACCGACACGGAAAAGTCACTCGCGCAGCGGCTTCTGGCCGGAGACAAGCGCGCGCTGGCGCGGGCGATCTCGCTCGTCGAGAACGATGATCCGGAGGGCTGGCGCCTCGTGACCGAGGTCTATCCGCACACGGGCAACGCCGTGATCATCGGGTTCACCGGCCCCCCCGGAGTCGGCAAGTCGACGCTGATCGGAGCGCTGACGAAGCTCGAGCGGGCGCGCGAGCGAACCGTCGCGGTGCTGTCGATCGACCCGTCCAGCCCGTTTACGAAGGGCGCGCTGCTGGGCGACCGCATTCGCCTCAGCGACCATTTCCTCGACCCCGGCGTGTTCATCCGCTCGATGGCGAACCGAGGCGCCCTCGGCGGGCTGAGCGAGGCGACGCTGCAGGCGGCGCTGCTGATGGACGCCTCCGGACGCGACGTCGTCCTGCTCGAGACGGTCGGCGTCGGCCAAGCCGAGGTCGACATCATCGACCACGCCGACACGGTCGTGCTCGTCCTGATGCCCGGCTCAGGTGATTCAATCCAGGCACTCAAGGCCGGAGTGATGGAGATACCCGACGTGATCGTCGTCAACAAGGCCGACCATCCGCTGACAGACACAATGGTGCGCGAGATCAAAGGGGTGCTCGCGCTCGGGCCGCGCGAAGACTGGGAAGTGCCGATCGTCAGGACCAAGGCGGCGAGAGGCGAAGGCCTCGAGCAGCTGAGCGAGAAGCTGGCCGAGCACCACGCGTACATCGAATCGGAGGGCATGCTGTTCGACCGCCGCCGCCGCAACCTGATGAACGAGGTGCTGGCGATCGCCACGTTCCGGATGCGCCGTGAGCTGGAGGCCTCGGTGAAGGGGGATCCGGCCGTGCAGGAGCTGCTCGAACGGGTCGTCTTGCGCGAGCTCGATCCCGCGAGCGCCGCGACAACGATCCTCGAGCGCTCCAAGGAGGACTGACCGTGGCGCAAGCCCTGAGTGCGCCGATGCTCCTCGCCGCCGCCGTTCTGTGCGTGGCGGGCGCCGCAAAGCTCCGCTCCCCGAGCACAGCGAAGGGGGCGTTCGCAGCGCTTGGCCTCCCAGCTCCTGCCCTGTTCGTCCGGAGCCTCGCCGTAGCCGAGCTGGCGGCTGGCGTATCGGCCGCCGTCGACCCCTCCGGGCCGGCGGCGGGCGCCGTGGCGTGCCTGTACGCCGGATTTGCCGCCGCCGCCCTGCTGCTGAGCCGCCGACGATCGTCGTGCGGCTGCTTCGGGGAGCATGAGCTGCCGGCGTCGCTCTGGCAGGCGTTTCTCAGCGGAACGTTCGCACTGCTGGCCCTGGCCGCGCTCGCCGCGGGGGCTCATGGCATCGGGTGGGTCATCACCCGGCCCGCGATCGAGGTTGCGGCGATCCTGGTCGGGACTGCCGGCGCCGCGTACGCCACGGTCCTGACCTACACGCTGCTGCCGCAGGCCTGGCGCTCGTGGAGTGGGCCATGACGATCTCGGAGCGGCTTGCTCGGTTGCTCGGCGAGCGCCTGGAGCGGCGGCTCTCGCGCCGCAGCGCGATAGCGCGCGCGGCGGTGGCGGGATCGGCGCTGGCCGTCGCTCCGGTCCGCTACCTGGTGCGACCAGGGACTGCATGGGCGGTGATCGATCCGAACAGCTGCTCGGGTGGGCTCTGCACCGACGGATACACGGCGTTCTGCTGCGAGATCGAGCGCGGTCGCAACGCCTGCCCGAACGGCACCTACATCGCCGGCTGGTGGAAATGCACCAACTACCGCGGCGGTGGCCTCTGCCATAACGAGGGCGTCCGCTACTACATCGACTGCAACCGGATCCCAGGCTACTTGTTTCCCGGGGGCTGCCAGTGCGCGAACGGCGACTGCGGCCGGCGCCGCGTCGACTGCAACCACTTCCGCTACGGGCAGTGCAACACTCAGGTCCAGGGCACCACCGAGGTCGTCTGCCGGCTGATGATCTGCCAGAACCCCGCCACGGTCGCGGCCATGAACTGCAACGGAACCGAGATGGTCGACAACAACACCTGTCACCACGAGGCCGGGTGCCTGGAGGGGCTCGCCGGCCAGCTGCCCGGAGGCGGCGGGGCCTGATGACCGCGCTCGTCGCGGTCGAGACCGTGCTGCTGGTGCTGCTGGTGGTGCTGGTCGCGGGGCTGTTGCGCAGCCACGCGGAGATCCTGCGGCGGCTGGGGCAGCCTCGCGAGCGGGACGCCGCGCTCACGCCGGCCGGGCGGGTGTCGCCGCCGCCCGCAACAACCCAGCGAACCGGCCCACAGCTGCGCCCCGCGCCGCTGACCGGCACGACTCCGCAGGGCGACGCGATCGCGCTCGCCTTCGACGGCGCCGGATCGAGGACGACGCTGCTGGCATTCCTGACCAGCGGTTGCAGCACGTGCGCCGGCTTCTGGGAGACGCTCGCCGAGCCACGGCTGTCCGCACCCGTGCAGATCGTGATCGTCGCCCACGGAGCCGAGCGCGAGCGGCCCGCCCGGCTGCGCGAGCTCGCGCCCGACGGGATCCCGGTGGTGATGGCCTCCGAGGCGTGGGAGGAGTACCGCGTGCCGGGCGCCCCCTACTTCGTGCTCGTCGACGGCGTCGTCCGCGGCGAAGGGGTCGCGACCACGTGGCAGGCGCTGGCCTCGCTCGTGAGCGACGCGATCGAGGACCAGCAAGAAGCAGGCTTCCTCGACGCCGGCCCGGGTCGGGCGCGGCGTGTAGACGACACGCTGGCCGTCGCCGGGATCGGCCACGATGATCCGAGCCTGTACCCCGGCCGGGGGGCATCAGGGGGCGATCGCTAGCGGGGAGGCGGCGGGGAACTGACGGAACTGCTCGTTCTCGGCTGCGCGAGCGCGATCATCGGCGCCGTCGCGTCCGCGTGGTCGCCCTGAGGCGAATCGATGCTCGCGAGCATCACCCCGCTCGGCGAGCGGGGCCGGCAATCGCGGTGGGCGGTGACGGTGACCGCGTTCCTGCTCGGCGCGAGCGCGGCGGGCGCCGCCGCGGGCGCGCTCCTCGGCGCGCTCGGCGGCGTGATCCTCGGAGGGCCCGGCGGCGGATCGACCGAGACGCGCACACGCCTCGCGGTGCTGGCCGTCGCGCTCCTGCTCGCCGTCGCCCTCGACGTCTTGCATAAGGTTCCGGGGCCCCGCCGCCAGGTCAACGAGCGTTGGCTCGACGAGTTCAGAGGATGGGTGTACGGCCTCGGCTTCGGCGCGCAGCTCGGGCTCGCCGTCACCACGGTCGTCTCGAGCGCCGCGACCTACGTCGGCGTGCTGGCGGCGTTCCTGACCGGCAGCGCCGCCGGTGGCGCGCTGGTGCTGGGCTGCTTCGGGTTGGTGCGAGGGCTCACGCCGCTGGCGGCGGCGGGTGTACAGCGGCCCGACCAGCTGATCGCGCTGCACGCCCGGCTCGAGCGCTGGCGACCGCTGGCAGCACGCGTCTGGCCGGCGCTGCTGGCGTGCGCGCTCCTCGCGTGCGCGTTCCTGGTCGCCGGCACCGGGACGCCGACATGAAGCTGTCCGCCCACGGGATCCGGATCGAGCTCCCGAGAGGATGGAGCGGACGACTGTTCAGCCACGGCGAGGGCGTTGCGACGCTGCACGTCGGGAACTTCACGCTCGCCCTGGACGACGGCGAATTCGGCGATCGCAGCACCGGCGCGATGACGGACGGCACCGCATTCATCGCCCTCACCGAATACCGCGCCGGCGCGGGCCTGAAGCCCGGCAGTGGCTTGTTCGCCGGGCGCCGGATCCCGCGGCGCCTGGACCCGAGCGCGCTGAAGAATACGGGGCTCGCTCACCCCCGGCCGGGACAAGTTGGCATGCAGCAGTTCTTCACCGTCGCGGGGCGCCCGTTCTGCCTGTACGTCGTGCTCGCGGGCGGGCGGGTCACGCGACGGCGGCAGCTCGCCGCGCTCGAACGCGTGCTGAGATCCGTACAGATCGAGCCGCGTCCCTAGGGTTCGCGACTGAATTAGTGGCAGGATCTGACGAGTGGCTGTGCGTGTCTGGCGGCGCCGGCTCGCCGCGATAATACCGGGAGTATTTGACGGCGAGCCGGTGGAGTCAGGCGCGTCCAGACGCCGTCAGAGACGTCAATAATTCAGTCGTGAGCCCCTAGCCGACGTCAGAGTGATGTGAAAGGCTCTGGGTCGTGGGCGCAGATAAGGGGATCGATCGACGCGACTTTCTCGCGCGCGCCGGCGCCGGGGGTCTGTCGCTGGCGGTCGGTGCGGCGGTGGCTGGATGCGGCAGCAGCGGCGCCGGCAGCACTCCGAAGGTAGTCGAGGCGGCGCTGCGACGCAAGCGGGTCGCTGCACCGATCCCGCGCACGTTCCAGCAGGCGATGCGCGGCCACGTGTTCAACCGCGGTGACCCAGGGTTCCTGTCGGTCGCGCACATCTACAACGAGCGCTTCGACAACATCCTGCCGAAGGCGGTCGGCCGCCCGCTCGACGTCAAGGACGTGCAGGGAGCGGTGCGCTGGGCGGTCGGGCACGGCGTCCAGATGCGCGCACGGTCGGGCGGCCACAGCTATGCCGGCTACTCGACGCTCCAGAACGGCGTCGTGCTCGACCTCAGCAAGATGCGCTCGATCAGCGTCAACAAGCGCGCGAAGACCGCGACGATCGGCGCCGGCACGCAACTGATCGACGTCTACGCCGGGCTCGCGGCGCAGGGAGCGACGGTCCCCGGCGGGTCCTGCCCGTCGGTCGGGATCTCGGGGGTCACGCTCGGCGGCGGCATGGGTCTCGCCGCGCGCGCATTCGGGCTGACGATCGACAGCCTCCTCGGCGTCCAGATCGTCACCGCCGACGACCGGATCCGGACGGTCAACAAGAGCACCGATCCTGACCTGCTGTGGGCGCTTCGCGGGGGCGGCGGCGGGAACTTCGGGATCGTCACCCAGTTCGTGTTCGACATCCATCCGCTGCCGCGCACGACCACGTACTTCTCGGTCTCGTTCCCGTGGTCGAGCGCGTCGGAAGCGATCGCGACCTGGCAATCGTGGGCACCGGGCTCGAGTAGCCAGCTGACCTCGATCTTCCACATCAACGGCGCCGGCTCTCCCAGCGTCAGCGCGAACGGGCAGCTGCTCGGAAACCCGAGGGCGCTGCGCCGGCTGATCGGCCCGCTGCTGGGCGTCCCCGGCGCACAGCTGTTCACGACGACGACGAACTACCTCTCGATGCAGTTGCTGCTCGCCGGCTGCTCGGGACACAGCCTCAGCTACTGCCACACGATGGGCACCCGCCCCGGCGGCCAGCTTCAGCGCGCGAGCTTCCAGGCGAAGTCCGACTACGTGGCCAAGCCGCTGCCCGCGGCCGCTCGACGGGTTCTGATCGAGGCCGCCGAGAGACGCGCCGCGATGCCCGGATCGGGCGCGATCCTGTTCGACTCCTACGGCGGCGCAATCAACCGCGTCTCGCCAACCGCCACCGCGTTCGTGCACCGCAACCAGATGTTCGCGGTCCAGTATCTGAGCTACAACGGCGGTGGCGCGTGGCTCGGCCAGACCTGGCAAGCGATGCGCCCGTACGTCTCGGGCCAGGCCTACCAGAACTACATCGACGCCCGCCTGCCGAAATGGCAGCAGGCGTATTACGCCCAGAATTATTCCCGGCTGAAGGTGACGCGCAAACGCGTCGATCCCAATCACTTCTTCAACTTCCCGCAGGCGATCGGGCGCTAGTGGCCCATCCTGCAAGTCCGTCGCGGTCTGGCGGCTGCAAATCTTCGCGTGCCGGCGTCCTCGGACCTCGATGTGCCAAAGGCACACCTTCGGTCCTGCGTCCTTGCCACGCTCGATTCTCGCTCGCCAGCCCATCAACGGACTCACAGGATGAACCACTAGTGGGCCAGACGTGAAGGATGGTCCACTATGGTCCGCGGCGCCATGAGGCTGCCCCAAGGCATCTCCGTCGGCCACTGGAGCGACCCCGTCGGGCGCACGGGCTGCACGGTCGTGCTCGCTCCCGACAGCGCGGTCTCCGGCGTCGACGTGCGCGGCGCCGCCCCCGCCACGCTGGGGACCGATGCGCTCGCGCCCGGCCACCTCGTGGAGCGCGCGCACGCGGTGCTCCTGACCGGCGGGAGCGCGTTCGGCCTCGCGGCGGCTGCTGGCGTGATGCGCTATCTCGAGGAGCACAGGATCGGCTTCGAGTTCGCCGGGATCCTCGTGCCGATCGTCGCCGGCGCGGTGATCTTCGACCTGTTCGTGGGCGATCCGGCCGCCCGCCCCGACTCGATCGCCGGCTACGAAGCGTGCCGCGCGGCCGGCCCCGACCCGACGGACGGCGCGGTCGGCGCAGGCACCGGCGCCACCGTCGCGAAGGCCGGGGACCGCAGCGAGACCCGCCCCGGAGGGGTCGGGTGCTTCGGGTTTATACGCCGAGCCCCGGATAACGTCGGCTAGGACCCGGGCACGACCTGACCGCTGTAGACGGCGGCGTCGTGCCCCAGCACCGCCACGCACGGCGTGCGGTTCGAACGCGAGCGGTTCGTGTACGTGGCGGCGATCTGCATCGCGACCACGGCGCTCCCCGCGAGCGTGGCGGCGGTGACCCGGACCGTGATCGTGAACGGAACCCGGGAGCCACGGCGCCACGTGTGCCCGCCGCAGCGCAACGGGGCGAAGAAGCTGCCGGCGCCGACGTAGTAGCCGGGTATGCGGCGGGTGAGGACGAGCTGGTCTGAGCCGGCGGCGCGGCTGCGGACGAGACGGATCGTGGCGCATACCCCCGTCGCGCAGAGCGGGGTGAACGTCCACGTTCGGATGACCTTTTGGCCGACGTGCTCGCCGCGCACATCGCGCGCGACCGTGACCCGCCCGGCGAGGCGAAACTGGCCCTGGAGGCGGGCGTTCGCGGGCGTCGGGGTCGGCGGCGTCACGGCAGACGCGGTCGAGCCCAGCCCCGGCGCGAGCGCCGCGGCGAACACGAGCGCCACGCCGACGGGACGCGCCAGCCGTGACCTGCTCATGTCCCCAGCGCCCTCGCGATCACCATCTGCTGGACCTCATCGGTGCCCTCGCCGATCGTCAGGACCTTCGCGTCGCGATAGAAACGGCACACCGGATACTCCTCGATGTAGCCGTAGCCGCCGTGGATCTGGACCGCCTCGTCGGCGGCGCGGACCGCCAGACGGCCGCTCTTCAGCTTTGCCTGCGCGGCCGTCAGCGTGAACGGACGGCCCGTGTCCTTCAGCCAGGCCGCCTTGTGCGTGAGCAGTCGAGCTGCCTCGACCTCGGTCGAGAGGTCCGCGAGCTTGGCCTGGATCGTCTGGAACGTCGAGATCGGGGCGCCGAACGCGCGGCGCTCGCGGGCGTACGCGAGAGCCTGATCGAGTGCCCCCTGGGCCAGGCCGATGCCCATCGCGGCGACGCCGATACGGCCGATGTCGAGGACCGTCAGGAACTGGCGAAGTCCCGCTCCCCGGGCGCCGACCAGGTTCTCTCCAGGTACGTGGCAATCGCTGAACGACAGCGGCCGGGTGTCCGAGGCGTGCCAGCCCATCTTCCGGTAGGGCTCCCCCTGCGTGTACCCGGGCGTGCCGTTCTCGACGAGGATATTCGAAATCTCCCGCGTCCCGTCGCGCTGGGAGGTGACCGCGGTGATCACGACCAAGGCGGTGATGTCGGTGCCCGCGTTGGTGATGAACTGCTTGGAGCCGTCGATCACCCACTCGTCGTCATCGAGCCGCGCCCGCGTCTGGGTGTTGCCCGCATCCGAGCCGGCCCCGGGCTCCGTCAGCCCGAACGCGGCGAGGCGTTCGCCCGCACACAGTTGCGGCAGCCACCTCCGCTTCTGCTCCTCGGAGCCGAACAGGAACAGCGGCTGGGTTCCCAGCGAAGTATGGGCGCAGAGCGTGATCGCCACCGACGAGTCGACGCGCGCCAGCTCCTCGACCGCCAGCGCGTACGCGAGCGAGTCGGCGCCCGCGCCACCGTACTCCTCTGGATACGGAACTCCCATCAAGTCGAGCTCGCCCAGCCGCCGCACGATCTCATACGGGAATGATTTGGTCCGATCGAGCGCCTCCGCGACGGGCGCGATCTCCTGGGCGGCGAACTCGCGAACGGTGTCGCGCAGCAGGCGGTGGTGGTCGGACAACTCGAACTGCACGGGCTGATTCTCACATGTCCCTACGATCGTCCCCGATGCCTACCCGACGAGGGGCTGTCCGGACCCCAACAGCGCATGCCCATCCTCCCGCGGTACGCCTCGGACAGATCCAGGACGGAGGGCTCGCGCCCGCGATCATGGCGATCGTCGAGCGCGGCGTCCGCCACCGGCCGGCGCTCGCGCACACGCTCAGCGCCGAGATCGAGCTCGCAATCGACGAGCCGTATCCGCCTGTCCGGATCGTCTTCCGTGACCGGCACGTGCTCGTGGAGGACGGTCCCGGCAGGACGCCGGACCTCCGCATCAGCGGCTCATTGCCGGATCTGGTCAGCCTGATGGTCGTGCCGCTGGTCAGGGGCGTGCCGAGCCCGATCCGGGGTCGCGGCCGCGCCATGCTCGGCCGGGTCGCCCAGGGCAGGGTGAAGGTCGAGGGGCGGCTCGCGCTGATGCGCAAGTTCCTGTCGATCATCCGCGTCTGACAGGCCGCGCCGACGTGAATGCGGAGATCGTCTGCTGGGAGACGTGGCCGGCGCGTTCTCTATAGGGGAGGCGCGGGGGTCGGCGGCGCGCGAGGTCGCGCTAGCGCGCGAGGCTGCGCGCGACGTCGACCAGCAGCCGCACGCCGAAGCCGGTCGCGCCCTTGCCGCCGAAGTAGGGCTTGCGGACGTCGAAGCCGGTTCCGGCGATGTCGAGATGCGCCCACGACGTATCGCCGACGAAGTGGTGCAGGAACTCGGCTCCTGCGATCCCGGTGGCCTCGCGCCGTTCGGTCGTGTTCGCGAGCTCGGCATAGCGGCCCTTGACCATCTCGGCGTACTCGGGATGCAGCGGCATCCGCCAGGCGAGCTCGCCCGTGCGGTCCGCCGACGACAGGACTTCCGAGCCCCAGGCGTCGTCGTTGCACATCAGCCCTGCGTAGACGGAGCCCAGCGCCACCACGATGCCTCCGGTCAACGTCGCGATGTCGACGATCCGATCGACGCCCTCGCCGAGCGCATACGCAAGGCAGTCCGCGAGGACGAGGCGGCCCTCGGCGTCGGTGTTGTTGATCTCGATCGTGGTGCCGTCCTTGGCGCTGACGATGTCCCCCGGCCTCGTTGCGCTGGCGCCGGGCATGTTCTCGGTCGCGCCGACGAGTCCGAGCACGCGCACCGGGAACTCGAGCTCGGCAATCGCGGCAATCGCCTCGATCACGGCCGCGCCGCCGGCCATGTCGAACTTCATCTCGTGCATCTTCGCTGCCGGCTTGAGCGAGATCCCGCCGGTGTCGAACGTCACCGCCTTGCCGACGAGCGCGAGCCTCGGCTCGGCGGCGCCCGGCCCCTCGTAATCGAGCCGGATCAGCTGGGCGGGCTGCTCGGAGCCCTGCGCGACCGCGGCGAACGCGCCCATCCCTGTCGCGCGAATCTCATCCTCGCCGAGAACGGTCGCGTTCAGGTGGGACAGCCGCTTCGCTGTCTGCGTCACGTAGGCGGCGAGGGCGGTCGGCGTGAGGTCGTTGGCCGGAGTGTTCGCGAGGTCGCGGGCCCGGTTCTGAGCGGCCACGATCACGCGGGCGCTGTGCACCGGGTCCGACACGTCGTGGTGGGCGCTGACCAGCAGCCTGCCGACAGCACGCTCATCGTCGAAGCGCTTGTAGCGATCGAAGTTGTAGGCGTGGAGCATCGTGCCCTCGACGAGCCCGCCGACAACCACGTCGTCGACATGATGGGGAACCTCCCAGCACAGCGCGCGGGCGCCCAGCTCCTGCGCCCGCCCGTGGGCGACCGCCGCGACGACGCGAGCGCGCTCACCGCCGAACTCCTCGCGCGGACCCAGCCCGACGAGCACGAACCGCCGGTCCCGCGCATGGGTCACGGCAACGCGCTTGAACGCGCGCCTCGCCTCGCCCGACTGAAGCAGGCCCCCGAGCGCCGCGCCGGGCACGTCGTGGGCGACGTCCTCGCCCTCGAACACCCCGACGGCGATCGTGTCCGCGTCCGTGTCGAACGGGCTCGCAGTCGTCGTCTCGACATCCACTGACGCGGACCCTACCAATGGACGATTGCAATCCGGGGGCAACAACTACGATTGTCCCCGGACTTCGAACGACTGGAGAGTATGCAGATGCCGCAAACCGTGATCCTTTCAGCTGCCCGCACCCCGATCGGCAAGCTCGGAGGCGGCATTTCCAGCCTTGATGCCACAGAGCTCGGCTCGACGGCGATCAGGGCGGCGCTAGAACGCGCCGAGGTCGAGCCGGAGCAGATCCAGCACGTCGTCATGGGACAAGTGATCCAGGCCGGCCAGGGCCAGATCCCCTCCCGCCAGGCCCAGTTCAAGGCGGGCATCCCCAAGGAGGTCTCCTCGGAGACGATCAACAAGGTCTGCGCCTCCGGGATCCGCGCGACCGGAATGCTCGACACGGCGATCCGCGCCGGCGATCTTGAGATCGGCGTCGGCGGCGGAATGGAATCCATGTCACACGCTCCCTACCTGCTCAAGCAGGCCCGCTTCGGCTTCCGGATGGGCGACGGCAAGGCGATCGACGCGATGGTCAACGACGGCCTCATAAACCCGTTCTCCGGCAAGCACATGGCCCACGAGGCAAGTGAGGTCGCGCAGGAGCTCGAGCTGACGCGGGCGGACATGGACGCCTGGGCGCTGCGCTCGCACCTGCGTGCGGTCGAGGCGACCGACGCGGGCCGGCTCCCGGAGGAGATCGTTCCGGTCACGGTCAAGGGCCGGAAGGGCGACACGGTCGTCGAGGTCGACGAGGGTCCGCGGCGCGACGCGAACATCGAGTCGCTCGCGAAGCTGCCCCCGATCTTCATGAAGGACGGGTCGCACACCGCCGGAAACTCCCCCGGCGTCAACGACGGCGCCGGCGCGCTCGTCGTCGCCAGCGACGAGTGGGCCAAGCACAACGGCAAGCGCCCGCTCGCCACAATCATCGCCCAGGCCGCCGTCGCCGACGACTTCCCCTATCTCGCCCGCACGCCGTCGAAGGCCGCGAACAAGGCGCTCGAGAAGGCGGGCCTGACGGTCGAGGACATCGACCTGTGGGAGATCAACGAGGCGTTCGCGTCGGTGACGCTGAACTCGATGCGGATGCTCGGGATCGACGAGGACCGCGTCAACGTCAACGGCGGTGCGGTCGCGCTCGGCCACCCCATCGGCGCCTCGGGCGCGCGGATCCTGGGCTCGCTGGTGCTCGAGCTTAGGCGCCGCGGCGGCGGTCGCGGTTGCGCGGCGATCTGCTCGGGCGGCGGCCAGGGCGATGCCGTTATCGTCGAGGTGAATGGCGGATGACCCCAACGAGCGCGTAGCAGCAGCGTTCTTTGACCTTGATAGGACCCTGATGCAGGGATCCTCGGCGTACCAGTTCGGTCGCGCCGCGTACCGGGCAGGCCTGCTCGGGCGCCGGCAACTGCTCGCGGACGCGTGGGCGAACCTGCGGTTCCGGCTGCGCGGCGCGTCCGATGCCGACACCCACGCGCTCAGAGACCGAATCTCCGCGTCGCTCGCGGGCACGCGGGTCAAGGACATGGAGCGCCTCGGTGCCGACGTGCTGGCCGGCGTGCTCCCGCGGATCTACCCGCAGATGCTCGCACTCGCCCACGAGCACCAGGATGCAGGTTGCCGCACGTTCATCGTCACGGCGGCGTCGCAGGAGCTCGCGACGATGCTCGCGCAGGTGCTCGCGTTCGACGGGGCGATCGGGTCGCAGTTCTCCGAGGTGAAGGACGGCGTGTACACGGGCGAGCCGGCCGGGCTGTTCGTCTACCGCTCCGACAAGGCGCGGGCGATCGAGCAGCTGGCACAGCGCGAGGGGATCGACCTGGCCGCCTCCTACGCGTACTCGGACTCGGAGTCGGACCTGCCAATGCTGCGGATCGTCGGCCATCCGGTCGCGGTAAACCCAGACCAGGCGCTCGCGCGCGTCGCGCGCGAGGAGGGCTGGGAGATCCTTCGCTTCGAGCGCTTGGGGCGGCACCTGAAGGCCGCCGTGGCGCTGGCGGGCGCGGCGGTGGCAGGGGGGATCGGGAGCGCCGCGCTCGCCGCTCGCGCTCGAGCGGGCTACTAGACAGGCCGCGTGCGGCCTGTCCTAATTACACTTGGCAGTCGCGAATGTCCACCGCGAATGAGAAGAAGATCCGTGTCGTCGTCGCGAAGCCCGGTCTCGACGGGCACGATCGCGGCGCGAAGATCATCGCGCGGGCGCTGCGGGATGCGGGCATGGAGGTCATCTACACGGGTCTGCACCAGACGCCGGAGCAGATCGTGGAGACCGTGATCCAGGAGGATGCGGACGCGGTCGGGCTGTCGATCCTGTCCGGGGCGCACATGACGCTGGTGCCGCGGATCATGGAGCTGCTCCGCGAGCAGGGGGTCGACGACGTTGTCGTGACAGTCGGCGGGACGATCCCGTCGGACGACGTCCAGCAGCTGAAGGCGCTAGGGGTGGCCGAGGTGTTCACGCCGGGCGCGTCGACGCAGCAGGCGATCGACTTCATCCGCGGCGCGGTCCGCGCGTAATGCAAGCTGTCGCCGCGCAGGCACGTGCGCATGGCCGCCCGCAGAAAACCGATTGACTCGTCAGTCAACGAGTAATATTGGCTACTGAGACTCGATTAGGAGGCCACCTACGTTGAAGATTTGCGTCCTGGTCAAAGAGGTGCCGGACGCCGCCGTCGAGAAACGAATCAACCCTTCGACAGGGCGGATGGACCGATCAGGTGAGAAGAACCTGAATCCCTATGACACCCACGCGATCGAGGCGGCGATGCAGATCCGCGAGGGTGGCGCCGTCGAGGTCGACGAGATCGTCGCGGTGACGATGGGCCCGGAGTCGGCGGTGCGCGCGCTGCACAAGGCGGTGTCGCTGGGCGCCGACCGCTCGCTGCATCTGACCGACGAGGGTCTCGCCGGCTCCGACGTCGCCGCCACCGGCTACGCGCTTGCGAAGGCGCTCGAGAAGGAGCAGCCGGACCTGGTGCTGCTCGGCCAGCAGTCGGACGACGGCGAGTGCTACACGATCGGCGCGGTCGTGGCGGATCACTTGCGGATGCCGTCGCTGACGCAGGTGATCCAGATGGACGTTGATAACGGCCCGCCCGCCCGCCTTCGTTGCGAGCGCCAGGCCGAGTACGGGTACGACACGGTCCAGGTCGAGCTGCCGGCGGTGATCTCTGTCGGCGACGCGATCAACGAGCCGCGCTATCCGTCGCTGAAGGCGATCATGGGCGCGAAGAAGAAGCCGCTCGAGACGGTCGCCGCGGGCGACGTCGGGATCGACGGGTCGCTCGTCGGCGAGGATGGCTCCTGCGTCGCGTGCGGAGACTTTCACGACCCGCCGGCGAAGGCGGCCGGTCAGATCATCGAGGACGAGGACACGAACGAGACCATCGAGAAGATTGTCGCGTGGCTCGAGGAAAGGAAGTTGGTGTAAGCGATGCCCGACGTTCTGACATACGTCCTCCACTATGAGGGCGAGTTCAACAAGAACTCGCTCGGAGCCGTGTCCGAGGGTGCCGCCCGCGCGAATGAAATTGGTGGTTCGTGCCATGCCCTAGTGCTCGGTGGCGATGACCTGACCGACGAGCTGTGCCAGTCGCTCGGCGGCTACGGTGCGAGCAAGGTGTTCCGCGCTCGCGGGCCGGAGGGGCTCGCGCAGCCGGTCGTCGACGCGATGGCCAAGGTGATCGACGAGAACGGGCAGTCTTACGCGCTGTTCGGCGGCGGCCTGCTCGGGTTCGAGATCGGCGCCGGCCTCGCCGCCCGCAAGCAGGCGGGGGTGACGATGGAGGTGACCGCGGTGCGCGCCGAGGACGGCAAGCTCGTCGCCGAGCGCCCGATCCTGCAGGACTCGAAGATCTCGGTCTCTCGCTACAAGGGCGATCTGGGGATCATCATCAGCCGGATCAACGCGTTCGAGATCCGCCAGAGCGACGGCGCCTCGGCCGAGGTCATCGACGTCGAGGTCGACTACTCGCCGTGGTCCAATCGGGCGACGATGGTCCAGCGCGGCGAGCAGCGCGGCGCTGACGTCGACATCGAGGGTGCGGACATCCTTGTGGCCGGTGGCCGTGGGCTCGGCAAGGCCGAAGGGTTCGAGCTGGCTGAGGACCTCGCGAAGGCGTTCGGCGGGAACACCGCGGTCGCGGCGACGCGCGCGGTCGTCGACGCGGGCTGGTACCCGTACGCGGCGCAGATCGGGCAGACCGGCAAGACCGTCTCGCCGAAGCTGTACCTCGCGGCCGGCATCTCCGGCGCGATCCAGCACAAGGTCGGGATGCAGTCCTCGGAGAACATCGTCGCGATCAACAAGGACGCGAACGCGCCGATCTTCGAGTTCTCCGACCTGGGGATCGTCGGAGACTTGAACAAGATCCTGCCCAAGCTGACCGAGGCGATCAAGGCTCGAAAAGGAGGCTGACCGGCGATGGCTTCGATGAACGGCTTCGGGCCGCACGCACCGAGCGAGTTCCCGCCCCCGGTCGATTCCGTCAAGGAGTTCATCAAGCGCGGGCTCGACTCCGAGGACGAGCGGATCGATGTGGGGGTCGCGATCGTTGGCGGCGGAACCGCCGGGCTTGCGTGCGCGAACCGGCTGCTCCAGCTGCTCGGCGATGACGCCGAGACGATGGAGCGCCTCGGCGAAGTGCCCGTCGCTGTGATCGAGAAGGCGAAGACCTGCGGCGGACACAACCTCTCGGGCGCGGTGATGCGGCCCGGGCCGCTGCAGGAGCTGTTCCCCGAGCTCACTCGCGAGGATTGGCGCAAGGAGCGCTTCGCGTTCGGAGAGGTCTCCAAGGAAGCGGTCTACATGCTCCCGAGCGGGTCGGCGAAGCTGCGAATCCCGACGCCGCCGCCGTTCAAGAACCACGGCAACGAGGTCGTGTCGGTCGCGGCGCTCGCGCGCTATCAGCAGCGTCAGGCGGAGGAGGGCGGCGCGTACGTGCTGACCGAGACCTCGGCGGCGCAACTGATCGTCGAAGGCGGGGCCGTGGTGGGTGTGCGCTCGGGCGACAAGGGTCGCGGCAAGGAGGGCGAGCCGCTCCGGAACTTCGAGCCGGGTACCGATATGCAGGCGCGGGTGACGGTGCTCGCCGAGGGTTGCTGGGGACATTTGACCGGCGCGGCGATCAGGGAGTTCGGCCTGGCCGAGGGCCGCGAGCCGCAGGTGTGGGAGCTCGGCGTCAAGGAAGTGTGGAAGGTGCCCAAGCCGCTCGACCGGGTGATCCACACGATCGGGCCGTGGCCCCTGAAGCTGTCGGCGAAGTACGGGCAGATCGGCGGCACCTGGGTCTATCCGATGAAGGACGAGAAGTCAGGCGACGACCTGGTCTCGATCGGGTTCGTCGTCGACCTCGAGTACCGCGACGCGACGACCTCGGCCCACGACCTGCTGCAGCTGTTCAAGACACATCCTCTGGTTCGCGGCATCCTCGACGGCGGCGAGCGCGTCGGCTGGGGCGCTAAGGCGCTGCCGGCCGGGGGCTACTGGTCGATGCCGAAGCTCTCGATGCCGGGCGCGCTGCTGGTCGGCGACTCCGCAGGTATGGTCGACACGGTGGCGCTGAAGGGCGTTCATCACTGCATCAAGTCGGGGATCCTCGCCGCCGAGGCGATCTACCGGTCGCTCAAGACCGGCGAGTCGCTCGGGTCCTACGAGCAGGCGGTCGAAGAATCCTCGATCGGCAAGGAGCTCTATCAGGTCCGCAACACGCGCCAGCCATTCTCGAAGGGCTTCGTCAAGGGCGCGCCGCTCGTCAACCTGGCGATTGCGACGAAGGGTAAGTTCCCGCCGGGGCGGCTCGAGTGGCATCGCAACGACGAGCAGCCGCTGTTCGTGGGCAAGACCGCGGAGAGCTATCCGAAGCCGGACGGCAAGTACATCTTCGACAAGCTGTCCTCGGTCTACGTCTCCGGCAACACGACCCGCGATGACGCGCCCAATCACATCCGGATCCGGCGCAACGTGCCGCGCGAGATCGCGGAGGGGTGGCGGTGGATGTGTCCCGCGGGGGTGTACGAGATCCCCGAGGACGCGCCCGAGTCGGGGCCGGTGGACGTGATCGTGAACTACACCAACTGCGTTCAGTGTGGGGCGATCACGGCGAAGGGCGGGCGCCTGACGCCGCCGGAAGGCGGGGACGGGCCTTTGTACACGCTGACGTAATAGGTGCCAGTGTTGTCGCCGTGCGGCAACTTATGGGGCTTCCCGTTGTTATACGGGTGTGAATCGGTTTGCAGCAGTTGGCGGGGTCGTCTGCGCGATTGGGTCGGTCGGCGCGGCGAGCGTCGGTGCGTCGACGCCGCCGCGGGCGCGCGTGCAGGGGCTCGTGTGCCAGCGCGCGCTCGATCCGCCGGCGCGCGCGGTCTCGATCACGGGGGTGATGCGGCCGGTTCGGGGTACGAAACGGATGCAGCTGCAATTCGCGCTGCTGAGGAAGGCGAGGGGCAGCGCGTCTTATGCCTCGGTCAGCGGTGGCGATCTGGGTACCTGGATCTCGCCGGCGAACCCGACCCTCGGGCAGCGCCCCGGGGATGTGTGGAAGCTCCAGAAGCCGATCGTGGGGCTGGTGGCGCCGGCTGCGTATCGCTTCCGCGTCCGGTTCCGGTGGCTGGGCGCGCACGGCCGGTTGCTCGGAACCGCGGTGCGGCTGAGCGCGGTGTGTTGGCAGCCCGAACTACGGCCCGACCTGCTCGTACAGTCGATCTCGGTCGAGTCGGCTCCGAATCGGCCTAACGCCGACCGATACGTTGCGGTGATCCGCAACGCGGGCGCAAGTGCGACTGGGCCGTTCGAGGTTCTGTTCACGCCGGGCGGGGCGCTACCGGTGAAGACCGCTTTGGTGACGGATCTGGCCGCACACTCGAGGGTGGTCGAGACGTTCCTAGGGCCGGTGTGCAGCAACAGCGCTGCGACGACCGTGACGGTCGATCCGGAGGACAAGGTCGACGACTTCAACAGGTCGAACAACTCGCTGAGCGCCGTCTGTCCGGGCGGCTGATCGAGTTCTTGGTCCGACGCTACACTTGGTGAAGCTATGAAGACCAGAATTCATCCCGAATACGTCGATGCACACGTGCGGTGCACGTGTGGCAACGAGTTCATGACCCGCTCGACGAAGCCCGAGATCCACGTCGAGATTTGCTCGGCCTGTCACCCGTTCTACACCGGCCGCCAGAAGCTGGTCGACACCGGGGGCCGCGTCGAGCGCTTCCAGCGTCGGGTCGCCAAGGGACGGCGGGAGGCCCGCACGGCCGCGGGCGCCTGAGCGGGGGCGTTCCTGCGGTGCGCGAGGATGGGGCGGAACGGAAGCTGACCGCCTCGCGCGACGAGGCGTCGGAACGGAGGCTGACGGCCTCCCGCGACGCGCCGCTCGGGGGGCAGGCCGTGCTCGAGGGCGTGATGATGCGGGGCGTCTCGAACTGGGCTGTTGCCGTTCGCAAGCCGGCCGCGGAAGGCGCTGGTCCGGGCGCGCTTGGCGAGATCTCGGTGCAGTCGTTCCCGCTCGTGTCGTGGACCAAGCGGCGCCGCGTCTACCGCTGGCCGGTGGTCCGCGGCGTCGTCGCGCTGGCGGAGTCGCTGGGGATCGGGTTGCGTGCGCTCGGCATCTCGGCGAACGCCCAGCTTCCGGAGGAGGATCAGGAGATCTCGGGCGCCGCGTGGGGCGGGACGGTGTTTGTCGCCATCTTGTTCGCCGTCGGCCTGTTCTTCGTCGTTCCGGTGGGCCTGACCTCGTTGGTCAAGCACCAGCTGTCCTCGTCGGTGCTGTTCTGGGCGGTCGAGGGGGTGCTGCGGACCGCGATCTTTCTCGGCTACCTGTTCCTGCTGTCGCGGATCTCGGACCTGCGGCGTGTGTTCGAGTACCACGGCGCCGAACACAAGGTGATCTCCTGCTATGAGGCATCCGATGAGCTGACCCCGGCGCGCGCCCAGCTGTACTTGCGGCTGCATCCGCGCTGCGGCACGTCGTTCCTGCTGATCGTGATGATCATGGCGATCTTCGTGTTCGCGCCGATCGGGTTGCCGGCGTGGTGGATCCTGGTGCTGTCGCGGATCTTCGGTGTACCGCTGATCGCCGGGCTGTCGTTCGAAGTCATCAAATGGGCCGGACGCAACCGCCGCAAGCGCTGGGTCCAGGCGGTGATGTGGCCGGGACTGCAGCTGCAGAAGCTGACGACCCGCGAGCCCGATCTCGACCAGCTTGCGGTGTCGATCGCGGCTTTGCGGGCCGTGCTCGCGCTCGAGCAGCCGGGGGAGACGTCGGCCGAGGACATGGTCGGCGTCGAAGTCGTCGCGTAACGCCTGAGCGCCGTCCGTGAGGCACGCGCGCTTGCGTCGCGCCCGCGTGGCGCATGACGCCGCGTGCGCAAGTGCCTCACGGACGCCATCTCAGGCTCAAGCCCGGCTCCGCCGCGCTGTGCCGAGCCGACGCGTGAGGCCGCACACGCAAGTGCCTCACGGACGCCATCTCAGGCTCAAGCTCGGCTCCGCCGCCCTGTGCCGGGCCTACACTCGGATTACTGTGATTGACGAGCTTGTAGCGCAAATCGAGGCGCGGTTCGCGTCACTTCAAGAGGAGCTGTCCGACCCGGCTGTGATCGGGGACCGCGAGCGGTTCACGGCTACGAGCCGGGCGTACCGCGAGCTGGAGCCGGCGGCGCGGCTGGCGGCCGAGTACCGCCGGGCGGCCGACGATCTCGAGGGGGCGCGAGACCTGCTCGCCGAGGACGGGGACGATCCCGAGTTGCGGGCGCTGATGGAGTCGTCGCGCTCGCGGATCGAGGAGTTGGAGGAGGAGATCCGGCTGGCGATGGTCGAGCGCGACCCGAACGACGACAAGAACGTGATCGTCGAGATCCGCCCCGGCACGGGCGGCGACGAGGCGGGGTTGTGGGCCGGCGACCTCTACCGGATGCTGACCCGCTACGCCGAGCGGTGCGGGTTCACGGTCGAGCCGCTGTCGATCGGCGATGGCACGTACACGTTCGCGGTGAAGGGCGACGGGGCATACTCGGTGTTCAAGTTCGAGGGCGGGACCCACCGGGTGCAGCGCGTGCCCGAGACCGAGTCGCAGGGCCGCATCCACACCTCGACCGCGACCGTCGCGGTGCTGCCCGAGGCCGACGACGTCGAGGTCTCGGTGGACCCGGCGGATCTCCAGATCGACGTCTACCGGTCGTCCGGTCCGGGCGGTCAGTCCGTCAACACGACCGACTCGGCAGTGCGGATCACCCACAAGCCGTCCGGGATCGTCGTCTCGATGCAGGACGAGAAGTCACAGCTCCAGAACCGCGAGCGTGCGATGCGGGTGCTCCGCGCGCGGCTGTACGAGCGTGCGCTCGCCGAGCAGCGGGCCGCAGTCGCCGCCTCGCGTCAGGCCCAGGTCGGAACCGGCGAGCGGGCAGAGAAGATCCGTACGTACAACTTCCCCGACAAGCGGGTCAAGGACCACCGCATCAACCTGCTCGTGCACAACCTCGATGATGTCCTGTTAGGGGCGCTGGATGAGGTGACCTCGGCGCTGCAGGACGACGAGAAGCGCAGGAGGCTCGAGGAGCGCGCGCGTGAGTGATGGTGTCGCGGCTGTGGGCGCTGTCGCCGGGGCGCCGTCTGTTTCGGTTCGGGACGCCGTTCGTGACGCGGCCGCGTCGCTGGCTGCCGCCGGGTGCGACACGCCGCGGCTAGACGCGGAGCTGCTCCTATCCTCGGTCCTCGGCGTCGATCGATCGCGATTGGTGATCGACGCTCGTTGTCAAGTGTCGGCGTGGGCGATTTCGCGGTTCGAGGAGCTCGTGCTGCGTCGGGCGGCACGGGAGCCTGTCGCGTACATCACCGGCGTGCGCGAGTTTCGCCGGATAACGCTGCACGTCGACCCACGCGTCCTGATCCCGCGGCCGGAGACCGAGCTCCTGGTGGAAGTCGCGCTGTCGCTGCCGCGCGGGGCACGGGTGGTTGACGTGGGGACAGGCAGCGGGGCGGTCGCGCTGGCGCTGGCGGATGAGCGGGCCGACTTGTCGGTCGTCGGCATCGACGTCTCTCCGGGTGCGATCGCGGTCGCGCGGGCGAACGCTGCGGTGCTGGGTCTCGATGTGCAGTTCGTGGCCGGCGACCTGCTGGGGGGCGCCTATGACCTGTCGGCTGTCGGTGGAGGGTTGTCGGCTGCCACCGCCGGGTTGCCGGCCGGTGACGATACGTCCGGCGACTTCACCCCCTGCGACGCAATCCTGGCCAACCTCCCCTACGTCCCCGACAATGCCTCGCTCCCCCCCGAAATCATACGTTACGAGCCGGCGGAAGCCGTGTTTGGGGGGGCCGACGGGCTTGACCTGATTCGCCGGCTGGTCTCGACCGTGGGCGCGGTTCCGCTGATCGCGCTCGAGGTGGGCTTCGACCAGTCGGACGTGGTCGCCGGTCTGCTGACGCGCGCAGGGTTCGGGTCGGTCGAGCGTCTGCGAGATCTGGCCGGGCACGATCGGGTCCTCGTCGGCCGGCGGCGGCTGTGAGCGACGCGGAGGCGTTCGAACGCTGCCTGGCAGTCGGCGGGCTGGCAGTGTTCCCCGCCGACACCGTCTACGGGCTCGGATGCGATCCCGGTAACCGGTTCGCGGTCGAGCGGCTGTACCTGCTGAAGCGGCGGCCGTTGTCAAAGCCGTCCGCGGTGATGTTCTTCGACCTCGAGACCGCGCTGTCTTCGGTGCCCGAACTAGGCCGGCGCACACGCGCCGCCTTGCCGCGGCTGCTGCCGGGCGGGGTGACGCTGCTCCTTCCGAACCGGGCTGAGAGGTTTCCGCTCGCCTGCGGCCAGGATCCGCTGACGCTCGGGCTGCGGGTGCCGGCCGTGCCCGCGCTCGCCGGCGTTCGCTGGCCGGTGTTGCAGTCGAGCGCGAACCGGGTCGGGGGTGCGGATCCCAGGCGCTTGCAGGAGGTTCCTTCGCTGATCCGGGCCGCGTCCGACCTCGTGATCGACGGAGGCGAGCTGCCAGGGACGCCGTCGACGGTCGTCGACCTGTGCAGCTATGAGGAGGACGGGTCGTGGTCGGTTGTTCGCCTCGGCGCGGTGGGGGAGGCCGACTTGGTGGCGGCGCTCGGTTAGCGATCGCGACCGGGCTCGCTGTCCTGCCGACGCGTACGCGCCGGCGGCCGCTGCTCGAGGCATCGAGCCCGGGACTGGCGCCACCGCCACTGCTATCGTCGGCGCCACGTGAGCACCGATCTCCCACACGACTTCTTCAACCGCCCGCTCGCGGAGGTCGACCCCGAGATCGCCGAGGTGCTGGGGCTCGAGCTCGAGCGCCAGCAGCGCACGCTCGAGATGATCGCCTCCGAGAACTTCGTCCCGGTCTCGGTGCTCGAGTGCCAAGGGTCGGTGTTGACGAACAAGTACGCCGAGGGCTATCCCGCCAAGCGCTACTACGGCGGCTGCGAGTACGTCGATATCGCCGAGCAGCTGGCGATCGACCGCGCGAAGGCGCTGTTCGGCGCCGACCACGCCAACGTCCAGCCGCACGCCGGCGCTCAGGCCAACGCCGCCGTCTACCACGCGCTGATGCAGCCCGGCGACACGATGATGGGCCTCGAGCTCGCGCACGGCGGCCACCTCACGCACGGGATGAAGATCAACGTGTCCGGCCGCCTGTACGACATCGCCCCATACCACGTCGATCGCGACTCGTCGCTGATCGACATGGACGAGGTGGAGCGGATCGCCCATGCGCGGCGGCCGAGGGTGATCCTGGCGGGCTGGTCGGCGTATCCACGGTTCCTGGACTTCGAGCGCTTCCGCTCGATCGCCGATTCAGTCGGGGCATACCTGGTCGTTGACATGGCCCATTTCGCGGGGCTGGTGTCCGCCGGGCTTCATCCGAACCCGGTGCCACACGCCCACGTGGTCACCACCACCATCCACAAGACGATCGGCGGCGCTCGCGGCGGGATGATCCTCTGCATCGAGGAGCTCGCGACGAAGATCAACTCCGCCGTGTTCCCGGGACAGCAGGGAGGGCCTCTCGAGCACGTGATCGCGGGCAAGGCGGTGGCGCTGCGGATCGCCGCATCGGCCGCCTTCCGTGAGCGCCAGGAGCGGACCCTCGCCGGGGCCCAGGCGGTGGCCTTTGAGCTGCTGGCGGCCGGCGGCGGGGTGAACGTCCTCACCGGCGGCACCGACGTGCACCTGGTCCTCTGCGACCTGCGCGAGTCGGAACTCGACGGCAAGAGCGCTGAGGACCGGTTGCACTCCGTCGGCATCACCGTCAACCGCAATGCGGTGCCATTCGACCCGCGCCCGCCCGCGGTCTCCTCCGGGCTGCGAATCGGGACTCCCGCGCTCGCGACCCGCGGGCTGAGCGTCGAGGACTTCACCGAGGTCGGAAAGATCGTCGCTGCGGCGCTGCAGCCGGGCGAGCTCGAGTCCCGGCAGGCGGAGCTCGCCGAGCGGGCGGCCGCGATCGCGGAGCGGTACCCGCTCTACGCGGGCCTCGGCGCCGCCGCCGTCGCCTGACTGTTTGTCACGACTCTGTGCCTTTTCGAGCGGGACGGCTCGCCCAGGATCCAGCAGTCCTGGCGGGCTGGCATGCTTGAGGCCGCAATGCGGTACTGGGACGCGGTCTACGCCTTCCTTGTCGCGCTGGCCGTCGCGTCCGTCCTGACGCCGCTCGTCGGGCGGCTGGCCCGGCGCGTCGGCGCGGTTGACCTGCCGAGAGAGCGCGGCCTGGCCGTGAAGGAGACTCCGCTCCTCGGCGGGCTGGCGATCCTGGCCGCTTTCCTCGTGGCGGCCGTGATCTGGATGCCCGCGACGGTGAAGCTCCCGAGAGTCCCGCACGCGGGGCCGCATTCGGGCGGCACAGTGCACATGTGGGGCCTGATCGGTGGTGCGTGCTGGATCGCGCTGGTCGGCGTGATCGACGACATTTGGGAGCTCAAGCCCCTGGCCAAGCTCCTCGGCCAGATCGTTGCTGCGGTTGTCGTTGTCGAGGCGGGCGTGGTCGTCACGGACGTGACGGTGCCGTTCATCGGCGGCCTCCAGTTCCCGAACACCGGCGGCGTCTTGACCGGGATCGGGCTGGTGTTCCTGATGAACGTCGTGAACTTCTCGGACGGCGTCGACGGGCTCGCCGCAGGGCTGTGCACGATCGACGCAGTCGCGCTGGCGATCATCGCCTTCGACCTGCAGGGTGGCGGGAGCGCGGCAGGGGTGCTGGCGGCGATCACCGCCGGCGCGGCACTGGGGTTCCTGTTCCACAACTTCCCCCCGGCCAAGATCTTCATGGGCGACACCGGCGCCAACCTGCTCGGCTACCTGCTGGGCGTCGTGGCGGTGATCGGGTCGGTCAAAACGAACGTGGTGCTCGCCCTTGTCGTTCCGCTGTTCATCCTCGCCGTCCCGTTCCTCGACACCGGCTTCGTCGTCGCCAAGCGCCTCAAGTATCGGCGCAAGCCGTGGGCGGCCGATCGCAACCACTTTCACCACCGAATGGCGAACCTCGGCTTCAGCCAGCGCAAGACGGTGATCTACCTATACGGCTGGACGCTGATGCTGGCGGGCGTCGCGCTCGCGCTGCGGTTCGTCCCGTATTCCGATCACCACGGTCATCTGCGAATCGGCTGGTCACTCGTCATCGCCGCGATCGCGCTGGCCGCGCTTGCGGCGAGCGTCTATCTCGTGTACGTGCTCGAGATCCTCAAGTTCAAGCGCCGGCGCTCCACCGAGATCAGACGTTCGGACCCGGATACGACCGAGCACGAGATCGACGAGCAGGTGCGCCACGACCTCGAGACGGGCGAGTTCGACCGCGTGGGATCATCCCCGCGTGCAGAAGTCGAATCTGAGAGACCTGCTGTCGTTCACGACACTCGATGGGTCGAAGATTCGCGAGCTCGCGGGGCCGGCGTGGACGGCGGCGCGGCACCAGAGCCTCGCCGAGGCGAGCGTGCCGCCGGGCGGCGAGACTGCTGAGCACTACCACCCGAAGGCCGAGTACTACTACTACTACTACTACTACTACTACTACAGAGCGCGTTCTAGAACACTATTCTAGAATTCTGCTCGGGAGGCGAGCGCGAGTGCGAGCCGGGTGCTGTTCCGCTTCAACGCGAAGTTCTTCCCGCGGTGGGAGCCGCGCTATCTGGTCTACGACGGCGCGCTGGGCCTCCCGAGGGCCGGAATCGCCGCGCGCTCTGGGCCGAGGGACAGCTGTGGAAGCCGACCTTCCGCGGCAGGACCACGGGCTCCGTGGGCGCGCAGCACACGCTCGAGCGTGCAGATCGCGCGGCGAGCATTGTAATCACACGCTAACCTCCCGGGTGCGCCACGCCCTCGCTGAGCGGTGGAGGGTGATGCGCCCCCCTCCGTGTTACAAAGCCGACGCAAACGTCGTGCCGTCGCTACCTACCGCGCCGCTCCGACCGGAGCCTCAGCTTGAGCCGATCGCAACGACATCATGATCCACAGTCGTCCCGCTGTCAGCGGGGGGCTCCGGCATGTCGCTGAGCACCCCGACGACGCCTGAGCGCCCCTTGGTTCTCCTCAGCTACATGGACGTCGTGCTGATCGTGCTCGCGGCGCCGATCATGCTGCTGATCGGCGTGCCCGCCGGCGGCTACGTGATCGCCGCGGTCGCGTGGATCGCGCTGAGGGTGATCGGGATCGCGGTAGAGCGTTACGCCGGCGGCTCCGGCGATGCGAGGACGCAGATCGGTTTGCGACTCGGATACATGCTCGGCCGGTTGTTTGCGCTTGCGCTCACGATCGTGCTCGTTCGCCGCGGATTGGGGAAGCAAGACGGGCTGGCCGCTCTCGTGGTGATCGTGTTTGCGTTCACGGTTCAGCTGGCGCTAATGGCCATCACCAAGCCGAGGCCTCGATGAGTAACACTCGCAAGGTTCTGTGGTCGCTGCTGGCGGTCTATCTGCTCGGCATCGTGCTGCTGCTGGTGATCTTCGGGACCGGCCACAAGAACAACGAGTTCCAGATTCAGAACGAGTTCAAGCTCATCGACTGGGTCCATCTCGGCGTCTTCAGCATCAACCGCGCGGTGCTGTACCTGTTCCTTGCCTCGATCCTGACCGTCGGGTCGATGCTCTACATCGCCCGACGGATGCAGCAGCGGCCGAACAAGGTGCAGACCGCCGTCGAGGTGCTGTTCAGCCTGATGCGCGACAACATCACCCGCGGCAACATGCCCGACTCGATGGCGGCCAAGTGGTTCCCGTTTCTCGGCGCCCTATTCCTGTTCCTGTGGTGGTCGAACATCATCGGCTACCTTCCGCTTCCGACCAACAGCGAGGAGAAGTTCACTCTGTTCGGCGCCCACATCCCGTCGTTCGCGCTGTATGCGGCGACCGCGAACATCTCTGTGCCGTTGGTGCTCGCGACGGTCGTGTTCGTCGTCTTCAACGTGGAGGGGATCCGGGCACAGGGGCCGATCGGCTATGTCAAGAGCTTGATCCCGTCCGGCGTCAGCGGGCCGATGCTGCTGCTGATCTTCCCGCTCGAGATCATCTCCACCTTCATGCGGCTGATCTCCCTGACGGTCCGGTTGTTCGCGAACATCCTCGCCGGGCACATGATCATCCTGTTCATGGCCGGCGGGCTGGCAGTGATCCTTGGGCTGTCGTTCCTCGGTTGGTTCACGATGCCGTTCGCGGTGCTCGTGTACCTGTTCGAGCTCGGGCTTGTTGCCACCCTGCAGGCCTTCATTTTCGCGACCCTCGCCGCGATCTACATCGGCGGCGCGGTCAGTCACCACTAGACCAAAAGGAGCTGAGTTCAGTGCTTTTACAAGTCCTCTCGAACACGTTCGCCGCGTCCTCGGGGCTGACCAAGGGGTTCGGGATCGGGGTCGGCGGCGGCCTCGGAGCCGTGGGCGCCGGCGTCGGCATCGGAATCATCTTCGGCAAGGTGATCGAGGCGGTCACGCGCCAGCCCGAGATGCGCGATGAGATCACCAGCATCCAGTGGCTTGGCTTCGCGCTCACAGAGGCATGCTTCTTCTACGGGCTGGTGGCCGGCTTGCTCTCCTACGTCCTGACGTAGATGACCGGTGTCGCGATGATCACCCCCGTCGCTTCCAGTGGAGGCTTCCTGGTCAAGCCCAACGTCGGGCTGATGCTCTGGACGCTGCTCCTGTTCGGAGTCTCGCTGATCGTTCTGTGGAGGCTCGCCTTCCCGCGGATTTCCGAGGCGCTCGATCGTCGGCAGAAGGCGATCGAAGAATCTATCGACGCGGCCGAGCACACGCGTCGGGAGGCCGACGAGCTGCTCGCCGAGTATCGCGAGCGGCTGCGGGAGGCTCGCGGGCAAGCCGAGGAGATCATCGAGCGCGCCCGGAGGGCCGCGGAAGCCCACGAGCACGCCGCGACCCAGGAGGCCCGCGAACGGCGCGAGCAGCTGATGGAGCAGACGCGGCGGGAGATCGGGCTGGAGACGCGCCGGGCGATCGATGAGATTCGGCGCGAGGTCGCCGATCTGACGGTGATGGCGACCGAGAAGATCACCCGCAAGACGCTGACAGACGAGGACCAGCGCCGGCTGGTGGAGGAGGCGCTCGCCGAGCTCGATTTCAGCGCGTTGGCGCCGACGGACCTTAACTAGGCAAGCGATGGAAGAGATCGCACAGGTATACGCGCGGGCGTTGTTCGAGGTCGCCACCGAGCGCGACGTCCTCGACGAGGTGCACGACGAGCTCGGTCAATTCGCCGATGTCCTGAACGACCGGCGCGACACCGCGATCTTCTTCTTCTCGCCCTACTTCTCAAGCGAGGAGAAGAAGGACGGCCTGCACAGGATGGTCAGCGGCGCTGATCCCGCATTCATGAACTTCCTGGAGGCGCTGATCGAGCGCCACCGGATGCCCGCGATCTTCCGGATCCGCGGTCGCTTCGAGGAGCTGTGGGACGCCGAGAAGAAGCTGCTTCCGGTCGACGTCACGAGCGCGGTGAAGCTCGACGACTCGACGGTGAAGAGCATCGGCGACCGGATCGGCGAGCAGACGGGGACTACGATCGAACTGAGCACGATCGTCGACCCCGAGATCCTCGGCGGGATCGTGCTGCGGGTCGGAAACTTTGTCCTCGACGCGTCGATCAGGAATCGTTTGGAACAACTTCGCAAGCAAGTCGCGCAGGCCTGAGACCAGCGCGGTCAAGGAGCCAACATGCAGATCAAGCCTGACGAGATCACCGCAATCCTCAAGAACAGGATCGAAGGCATCGACCCCGCGAGCGCCGACCTGACCGAGGTCGGGACGGTGCTGTCGGTAGCGGACGGCATCTGCCGCATCCACGGCCTCGAGAACTGCATGTCGTTCGAGATGCTCGAGCTGCCGCACGACGTCACGGGTCTTGCCCTGAACCTCGAGTCCGACAACGTCGGCGCGGTGCTGTTCGGCGAGTGGGAGAAGATCGTCGAGGGCGACACCGTCAGGCGCACGAAGCGACTGCTCGAGATCCCGGTCGGAGACGATCTGCTCGGCCGCATCGTCGATCCGCTCGGCGTTCCGCTCGACGGCAAGGGCGAGATCAAGGCCGACGCGACGCGCCCGGCCGAGCACAAGGCTCCCGGCGTCGTCCAGCGCCAGCCGGTGAAGGAGCCGATGCTGACCGGTCTGAAGGCGATCGACTCGATGATCCCGATCGGCCGCGGTCAGCGCGAGCTGATCATCGGCGACCGCCAGACCGGGAAGACCGCGATCGGGATCGACACGATCATCAACAACAAAGACCGCGACCTGATCTGCGTGTATGTGGCGATCGGCCAGCGCAAGTCGACGGTCGTCGCGCTCGCCACTACGCTCGAGGAGGCGGGGGCGCTCGAGAACACGATCATCGTGATGGCGGCCGCCGACGAGGCGGCGCCGATCAAGTTCCTCGCGCCGTACGCGGGCTGCGCGATGGGCGAGCACTTCCTCTACAGCGGCCGCGCCGCGCTCTGCATCTACGACGACCTGACCAAGCACGCCTACGCCTACCGGCAGATGTCGCTGCTGCTGCGCCGGCCGCCTGGGCGCGAGGCGTACCCCGGGGACGTGTTCTACCTGCATTCGCGGCTGCTCGAGCGCGCGGTCAAGCTGAACGACGATCTGGGCGGCGGCTCGCTGACGGCGCTGCCGGTGATCGAGACGCAGGCCGGCGACGTCTCGGCTTACATCCCGACGAACGTGATCTCGATCACCGACGGTCAGATCTTCCTCGAGCCGAACCTGTTCTACGCGGGCGTGCGCCCCGCGATCAACGTCGGCATCTCGGTGTCGCGAGTCGGAGGAAACGCGCAGATCACCCCGATGCGCAAGGTGGCCGGCCGGCTGAAGCTCGAGCTCTCGCAGTACCGCGAGCTCGAGGCGTTCGCCCAGTTCGGCTCCGAGCTCGACCCCGAGACCCAGCGCACGCTGGCCCGCGGCGAGCGGCTCGTGAAGACGCTCAACCAGGCCGAGCGCAGCCCGATGCCGGTCGAAGACCAGGTCGTGCAGATCTACGCTGCGACCAACGGCTACCTGGACCGGATCGCGGTCGAGAAGGTCGACAAGTTTCTCGCCGGGCTGACCGACTTCGTGCAGGGAAACGAACCCGAGCTGCTGAAGAAGATCGCGGGAGGTGACTGGAGCGATGACACCCAGTCCGCGATTGCGATGGCGGTCCAGCGCTACGCCGAGGACTTCGGCTTCGACCTCGACGAGGAGGGCCATCCGCTCGAGGAGGGCGGCGACGAGCCGCCACCGCGCCGGCGCGAAGAGTCCGACGGCGGCCGGCCGCAGGGCGAGGGCGAAGACGAGACGCGCGCCAAGGAAGAGCAGGAAGAGACCGAAGAGAAGGAGGAGACCGTCCCGGCGTGAGCCGCGGGGACGGTCCGATAGCGCATGGCCCAGTCGCAGCGCGACGTTCGCAACCGCATCGGGGCGGTCAAGAACATCGAAAAGATCACCAGGGCGATGGAGATGGTCGCGGCGGCGAGACTGCGCCGCGCGGAACAGCGAATCGAGGCGCTGCGCCCGTACGCGGGGGCGATCCGGCGGATGACGCGGCAGGCTGCCGAGGCCGCCGGGGACGTGCCGCGGCTGCCGATCCTCGCCGAGCACGATCAGGTCCAGCGCGTCGGGATCGTGCTGATCGCGGGCGACCGCGGCCTCGCGGGCGCGTTCAACTCGAACATCGTCCGCGCGGGCATCGCCGCGGGGCGGGCGCACGAATCGGACGGCTGCACCCCGGTCTACTTCGCCTCCGGCAGGCGTCCCGCGTCCTCGCTCACCTTCCGCGGCATCGGGCTGGCCGGGAGCTTCACCGGCTTCACCGACCGCCCGGCCTACGCCGACGCGCGCCGGATCGCCGAGCGTCTGATGGCCGCCTATGTCGACAGCGAGGTCGATCAGGTGGAGGTCTTCTACAACGGATACATCTCTCCGATCTCGCAGCAGGTCCGGCGCGAGATGCTGCTGCCGCTGCAGCAGGCGACGGTGCTCGAGGAGGGATCCGACAAGGAGGAGGCGCGCCACAGCGGGGAGCGGCCCGAGCACCAGGCGCTCGTCGACTACGAGCCCGATCCCGAGGAGATCCTCGCGCGGCTCGTGCCCGACTACGTCGAGATCTCGATCTTCCGCGCACTGCTCGAGTCGACAGCCTCGGAGCACGGCGCGCGAATGACCGCGATGCGCAACGCGTCCGAGAACGCGGGCGAGCTGATCAAAGACCTGACGCTCGAGATGAACCGCGCCCGCCAAGCTGAGATCACTCAGGAGATCATGGAAGTCGTCGCCGGGGCTGAAGGGCTCGCCGGATAGTGGCGACCAGGAAACAGGAGTCAGAGGCACATGTCAGCCACCGCTGAAGAGAAGGACACCACCGCACAGGACGGCCGCAACGTGGGCCGGATCGAGGAGATCCAGGGCGTCGTGATCGAGGCCGTGTTCCCGGACAAGCTGCCGGAGATCAACCACGCGATCACCGTCCGCCGACCTGAGGCGGCGCAGGCCGAGGAGGACATCGACATCGCCGCGCTCCAGGACAGCTGGCTCGTGTGCGAGGTCCAGCAGCATCTGGGCGATGATCGCGTGCGCGCCGTCGCGATGGACACGACCGATGGCCTTGCGCGCGGTACCGAAGTCGTCGACACCGGCGCCCCGATCACGGTTCCGGTCGGACGCGGCACGCTCGGCCGCATCTTCAACCTGCTGGGTGAGCCGATCGATCTGGGCGACCCAATCGACGGCGAGGTGGAGCGCTGGCCGATCCACCGCGACGCGCCGACGCTGGAGGCGCTCACGCCGACCGCTGAGATGTTCGAGACCGGGATCAAGGTGATCGACCTGCTCGCACCGTACGCGAAGGGCGGCAAGGTCGGCCTGTTCGGCGGCGCCGGCGTCGGCAAGACGGTGATCATCCAGGAGCTGATCCACAACCTCGCCCAGGAGCACGGCGGCCTGTCCGCCTTCTGCGGCGTCGGCGAGCGCTCGCGCGAGGGCAACGACCTGTGGCTCGAGATGAAGGAATCGGGCGTGCTCGACAAGACGATGCTCGTGTTCGGGCAGATGAATGAGCCGCCGGGAGCGCGCATGCGGGTCGCACTGTCGGGCCTGACGATGGCGGAGTACTTCCGCGATCAGGAAGGGCAGGACGTGCTGCTGTTCATCGACAACATCTTCCGCTTCGTCCAAGCCGGCTCCGAAGTCTCGGCGCTGCTCGGACGAATGCCCTCACAGGTCGGCTACCAGCCCACGCTCGAGTCCGAGATGGGCCAGCTCCAGGAGCGGATCACCTCGACCCGGAAGGGATCCGTCACCTCGATCCAGGCGATCTACGTGCCGGCCGACGACCTCACCGACCCCGCGCCGGCTTCGGCGTTCGCGCACCTCAACGCGACCACGACGCTCTCGCGCTCGATCGCCGAGAAGGGGATCTACCCGGCGGTCGATCCGCTCGACTCCACCTCGACGATCCTCAAGCGAGAGATCCTCGGCGACGAGCACTTCGACGTCGCCAACGAGGTCAAGCAAGTCTTGCAGCGCTACCGCGAGCTTCAGGACATCATCGCGATCCTCGGTATCGACGAGCTCTCGGACGAGGACCGGCTCACGGTGAACCGGGCGCGCAAGCTCGAGCGGTTCCTCTCGCAGCCGTTCCACGTCGCCGAGCAGTTCACCGGGACGCCCGGCGTGTACGTCCCGATCGCCGAGTCGATTCGGGGCTTCAAGGAGATCCTCGACGGCAAGCACGACGAGCTTCCCGAGCGCGCGTTCTTCATGAAGGGCACGATCGGTGACGTCGTGCAGGACGCCAAGAAGGAATAGGGCGGACACGCGCGATGCCAAGAACCAAGTTCCCGGTCGAAGTTCTGACGCCCGAGGGCGAGGTGTTCAACGACGAGATCGAGATGATCTCGACGCGCACGACGGTCGGGTCGATCGGCGTGCTGGCAAACCACGAGCCAGTGCTGGCGATGCTCGACCCGACCGAGCTGCGGCTCTACGTGTCCGAGTCCGAGGTCGTGAGGTTCGCGCAAGCCGAGGGCTACATGCAGGTCGCGGGCAACCGCGCGTTGCTGCTGGTCGAGGAGGCGATCTCGCCGGAGCGGCTCGATGTCCCGGACCTTCGCGATCGCCTCCAGACAGCCGAGCGCGAGCTCGAGGACGCGGGCGAGGACACCGAGCGCCGGCGCGTCGCCGAACGCGACAAGCACCGGCTCGAGCGATTCCTGCGGATCGCCCAGAGCTGAGTGGCCGCCGTGAGCGCGGCAAGGAGGCCGTAGGCGAGGTTTGGGAGGCCGAGGTACAACCTATTCTTCACCCATGTTGGATGAGTTCGTCCTGGCCGAGAGGCTGATCGGCTACGACACCTCGCGTCCGGACGCGCTCGTTGCAGCCGCAGGATTTGTCAAGGGTTGGCTCGAATCTCGCGACATCCAGGTGCGCACTGTGGATCACAACGGGCTCCCGGTGCTCGTGGCGGAGGCCGGACCGACGGGACGCGATGACGTTCCTTGTGTCGTCCTGCACGGCCATCTCGACGTGGTGCCCGGATGCGATGAGCAGTTTCATCCCCACGTCGAAGGCGATCGGCTGTTCGGGCGCGGCGCCTACGACATGAAGGGCGGCCTCGCGGCGATGATGTGCGCGCTCAAGGACATCGAGCGACAGGAGCGCGTCCGCGTGCGATTCGTGTGCGTGCCCGACGAGGAGTCCGAGGAGCTTGACGCGCGATCCACGGATTTCGTGGTTGCACAGGGACTTGGCGGAGATTTTGCGATCACCGGCGAGCCGACCGACATGCACATAGGAATCGAGGCCAAGGGCGTGCTGGTGATGCGGATTCAGGTCCACGGTCGCGCCGCCCACAGCTCGACCCCGTGGCTCGGCGACAACGCGGTGCTGAAGGCGATCGACGTTTTCCGCAGCATCGAGTCGCTGGCGTTCGCCCGGGAATCCTCGGAGATGTTCGACCGGCCGTCGATCAACCTCGGCCGGATCGAGGGCGGCCGCGCGCTGAACATGGTCCCCGACCTGTGCACGATGGCCGTCGACGTCCGCTACCTGCCCGGCCAGGATCCGGACGCGATCCTCGAGCAGGTGCGAGGGATCGAGGGGATCGAGGTCACGAGGACGTTCATCCACCCGACAGTGATGGTGTCGCGGAGCGACCCGTTCGTACGGGCGCTGAAGGAAGCGGTGACCCGATCGACGCGGGGAGAGGTTATGAGCGTCGGGCGCGACGGCGCGTCGGATGCGGCGGCGTTCATCGAGGCCGGGATCCCCGCGGTCGAGTTCGGTCCCGCCGGCTCCGGCCACCACGGCCCCGAGGAGTGGGTGTCCGTGTCGTCGCTGGCCCGCTACCGGCGGGCCCTCGCCGACTTCGTCCGCGGGGTCCCCTTGAGCTTGGAGTCCGCTCGGCATCCGGCCTCGCCTGAACGGACTCCGCGGGGGTCATCCGGCTGGCGCGAGCAGGCTTCGGACGAAGTCACCTTGAAGGCAATCGAAGGCGGGCTTACGTGAAGCTGATCCCCAGCTCGAGGCGAGGCTCCCTGTGGCGGTTTGCGGGTGGCGCGCTGAGCGTCGTGCTGTTCACAGCGACGGCCACGGCGGTAGCCGGACTGCTCCAGTTCAAGCAGATCGCGGAGGAATTCAGCGCCACGCCCGCACTCCCACACGCCCGCGTCGTGGTCCCGCAGCCCGGCCAGCCGCAGACGATCCTGATCCTCGGTTCCGACCACCGTGCCGGCGAGCCGCAGAGCGCAGCGAACTCGGACACGATCATCCTGGTGCGCCTCAACGCCAGCTCCTCGACGATCAACGTGATCTCCGCGCCCCGCGACCTGAAGGTCGACATCCCGCTTCCGAACGGCGGGATCGAGACCGCGAAGATCAACGCGGCATACCCGGCCGGCGGGCCGAACCTGGTCGTGAAGACCCTGCAGAAAGACGTGTTCCCGGGGCTCAAAATCAACCACATCGTCGACATCAACTTCGCCGGCTTCAAGCAGCTGGTCGACGCGATCGGCTGCGTCTACACGGACGTCGATCGCCGCTATTTCAACCAGAACATTGGCACCGCCGACACCAACTACTCGAGCATCAACATCCAGGCCGGCTACCAGAAACTGTGCGACGAGAACGCGCTGGCATACGTTCGCTACCGCCACACCGACACCGACATCGTCCGCTCCGCGCGCCAGCAGGACTTCATCCGCGATGCCAAGGACCAGTACGGCCAGTCGAGGCTGATCTCCAACCGCGACAAGCTGCTGACGATCTTCGGCAAGCACACCCAGACCGACCCGGACCTGCACCATATCGACGGGCTGATCAACCTGTTCAACCTCGTTGCGTTCTCGGACGGTCACGCGATCCGCGAGGTACATTTCCCCGCGGTGCTGGAGCCGTGCGCTCCGCCCGCGCCGTGCTACGTGACCGCGGATCCGGTCTCCGAGGCGCGGGCGTTCCGACAGTTCATGGCGGTGATCAAGCCCCGATCGACCTCGGTCCCGTCCGGCTCAGCCGCGAGCGGCCGGTCCTCGCGCCGAGCTCCCACCGCCGGGCTGGGTGCGGACGCGGCCGACGGCAAAGCGCAGGCGGCAAGGCTGTCGCGCGTCGCGATGCCGGTCTACTACCCGAAGATGATCGTCAGCGGGACCGGCTATGAACCGGTGACTCGTGGGCAGTATCCGCGCGGCTACGAGCTCCATGATCCTCGCGGCGTCCCGCACGCCGCCTACCGGATCGTGCTGGCGTTCAACGCGGATCTCGGCCAGTTCTATGGGGTCCAGGGGACCACCTGGGAGCAGGCGCCGATCCTCTCGAGCCCCCAGCAGATCAGGGTCATCGGCGGCAAACGGCTCGAGTTGCACTTCGACGGCCGAAGGCTCCGGCTGGTGGCGTGGCGTACGGTGCAGGGCGTCTACTGGGTATCGAATACTCTTAGCCTCGACCTCCACAACTCTCAGATGCTGGGGATCGCCGCGTCGCTGACGCGGGCCGGGGGAGCACACGCCGGCTCCGGTGTCTATTCCTCGGGCCCGCGCTGACCCGTTGTAGCCTCCTCGATCTCATGACCTCCGAACGCGAGCCGCTCTCCGTGATTGGCACTGGATATGTCGGCCTCGTCACCGCCGCGGGCTTCGCCGAGCTCGGAAACGAGGTCTGGTGCGTCGACGTCGACGCCGACAAGGTCGAGCGCCTCGAGCGCGGCGAGATCCCGATCTACGAGCCCGGGCTCGAGGAGACCATCGCCCGCCACCGCAATCGCCTGCACTTCTCGACAGACCTCGCCCCGGCGCTCGAGCACACGCGGCTCCTGTTCGTGGCGGTGGGCACGCCACCCACCTACTCGGGAGACGCCGACCTGTCGTCCGTTCACGCGGTCGTCGCCGCGATGCCGGCCTCGGGCGCGCATGCGATGGTGATGAAGTCGACCGTGCCGGTTGGCACCGGGGCCGCGATCAAGCGGATCTTCGCCGAGCAGGGCAAGCGCGGTCTCGCCTACGTCTCATGCCCCGAGTTTCTTAAGGAGGGCTCGGCGCTCGAGGACTTCCTCGAGCCCGATCGGGTGGTCGTCGGCGACGAGCGCGACTGGGCTGGCGATGCCGTCGTGCAGCTCTACGAGCCGCTCGGGGCGCCTCTGGTCCGCACCGACGTCGCCAGCGCCGAGATGATCAAGCTCGCCGCCAACGCCTTCCTCGCCACCAAGATCTCGTTCATCAACGAGATCGCGAACGTCTGCGAGGAGACCGGCGCCGACGTGCTCGAAGTGGCCCGCGGAATGGGCCTGGATCAGCGGATCGGCACGCACTTCCTCAAGCCCGGTATTGGATTTGGCGGCTCGTGTTTCCCGAAAGATGTCTCGGCCCTCAAGCAGCTCGCCGGCAACTCGGGCTACCACTTCCAGCTGCTGACCGCGGTGATCGAGGTCAACGAGCTGCAGAAGCGCCGCGTGATCGGAAAGCTCCAGAAGCATCTGGGGTCGCTGATCGGCAAGCGGATCGCGCTCCTCGGGCTCGCATTCAAGGCGAACACCGATGACATGCGGGAGGCGTCCTCGCTGGTGCTCGCGGCGCGGCTGCAGGCCGACGGGGCGCACGTGCGGGCGTATGACCCGGTGGCCGAGGACGAGGCGCGCAAGATGATGGTCGGGGTCGAGTTCGCCGACTCGGCGCTCGATGCCGTCGAGGGCGCCGACGCTTGCATTATCGTCACCGAATGGCCCGAGTTCGCCGAGCTCGACTGGACCGAGGTGGCGCGGCGGATGTCCGGCGCACTCGTGGTCGACGGGCGCAACTTCATCGATCGCGACGCCGTCGGCGCTGCCGGCTTCGTCTACGAGGGCATCGGGCGGTAGGGTGCAGGCGCTGATCCTGGCAGGCGGGGAGGGGACCCGTCTGCGCCCGCTGACGTCGACGACGCCGAAGCCGGTCGTCCCGCTGGTCGACCGCCCGTTCATCTCCTACATGATCGAGTGGCTGCGCGGACATGGGGTCGAGGAGGTGATCCTGTCGTGCGGGTTCATGGCCGAGCGCGTCCGCGGCGTGCTCGGCGACGGCGGCGCGCTCGGCGTCTCGCTTCGGTATCTGGACGAGCCCGAGCCGCTCGGCACCGGCGGCGCGCTGAAGTTCGCCGAAGACCTGCTCGACGAGCGTTTCTTCATGCTCAACGGCGACGTGCTGACCGATATGGACCTGAGCGCCCAGCTCGAGCAGCACGAGCGGACCGGGGCGCGCGCGACGCTGGCGCTGATCCCGGTTGAGGATCCCTCTGCGTATGGTCTGGTGCGCCGAAACGCGGATTGCTCGGTGCGCGAGTTCGTCGAGAAGCCGGGCCCCGAGCAGATCGACACGAATCTGATCAACGCCGGCGCCTACATCATCGAGCGCGAGGTGCTGCGGGAGATGGCCCCCGCCGGGACGCACATCTCGATCGAGCGCGAGCTGTTCCCCTCGCTGGTCGGGCGGGGGCTGTTCGGCTACGAGGCGAGCGGGTACTGGCTCGACATCGGGACCCCGGACCGCTACCTGCAGGGGACCTTCGACATCCTCGAGGGCAACGTGACGACGGAAGTCGGCAACGTCCTCAGTGGCTCCGGGCTGGTCCTCGTCGACGGCGCCCAGATCGACGGTCGCGTGGTCGCGCCCGCGCGCGTGGGGGCCGACTGCGTGGTCGCCCGAGGTGCGATTGTCGGCGGCAGGGCAGTCCTCGGCCGCGGCGTCGAGGTCGCGGCCGGCGCCCACGTGGAGAGCTCGGTCGTGCTCGCCGGGGCCAGCGTCGGCGAGCGGAGCACGGTCCGAGCCTCGATCATCGGCGCCGGCGTCAGCATCGGCGACGGCTGCCACGTCGGCGCCGGCGTGGTCCTCGGCGACGGCGTCAAGGTCGGGGCAAACAACGTCCTTGCGGCCGGCGTCCGTATCTTCCCGGGCGTGGAGCTGCCCGACGGAGCCATGAAGTTTTGAGCACCGCCCTCGATCTCAGCCGGGAATCGGTCGCCGCCGTCGATGTCTCGGGGCAGCTGAACGACATCCTCGGAATGCCCGATCAGCTCCGCGATGCCCTGTGGCGGGTCGAGTCGGCGAGCCTCGAGCCGCACGAGTCCCCGGCCGGGCTAATCGTCGCCGGCATGGGCGGCTCCGGGATCGGAGGGATCCTGGCTCGAGCCGTGCTCGGCGATCGTGCCTCGCGCCCGATCGAGATGACCCGAGGCTACGCCCTGCCCCCGTGGACAACCCCGGACACGACCGTGCTGTGCGCCAGCTACTCGGGAGACACCGAGGAGACGCTGGCGGCGTTCGAGGCTGCAGGGGCGCTGGGCGCGCCGCGGGTCGTCACAACGACGGGCGGCAAGCTGGCCGACGCCGCGCGCGACGTCGGCGTCCCGGTGATCCCGCTGCCGGGCGGCTTCCAGCCCCGCGTCGCGGTCGCCTATTCGCTTGTCGTGGCCCTCGAGGTGGCCGGGACCTGCGGCGCCGGCGAGCGCCTGCACTCGGAGCTCGACGTCGCCGCGCACCGGGCCGAGGCGCTGGTCAAGGCGTGGGGACCGGACAGCCCCGATGACAGCCTTGCGAAGTCCCTCGCGCGCGGGTTGAACGGCACCGTCCCCCAGATCGCCGGCGCGGGCCTCACGGCGCCGATCGCCTACCGCTGGAAGACCCAGCTCAACGAGAACGCGAAGCTGCCGTCGTTCTCGAACGAGCTGCCCGAGCTCGACCACAACGAGATCGTCGGCTGGGAGGGCGCCAAGGAGCTCGGTCTCTTCAGCGCAGTGTTCCTCGATGACTCCGACCTGCACCCCCGCATCCGCCAGCGGATCGAGCTGACCCGCGGCTTGATCGCGAGCCGCGGGATGGCCACCTACCGCGTCGACAGCCTCGGCGAGACCAGAATGGAGAGGCTGGTATCGCTGGTGTTGCTCGGCGACCTGGTGTCGGTCTACATAGCGGTGCTGCGCGGCGTCGACCCGACCACAGTCGAGGCGATCGACCATCTGAAACAAGCTCTGGACCGGGGTTGATCTCAGCGCCGTTGATCACCCGGGGGCTCGTGCAGCAGCTCGATCCCGCGCTGCTGGTACAGGCGCCGGTCGGCGGCGCCGAGCAACTCGTCGATGGTTCGGCCGTCGGTCGGGAACGCAGCGGTGCCGATCGTCAGATCCCAGTGGCTTTGGACGTCCAACGCCTCGCGGCGCTCGGCGACCCCGGCCTCGATCCGGCGGCGCACGGCGACGGCGCCGTCCTCATCCTGCTCGAGGAGGAGCAGGCCCATCTCATCGCCGCCGAGACGGCCGACGACGTCGTTGGCCCGGGCCGAATCTCGCAGCAGCTGGGCGGTGTGCCGCAGGAGCTCGTCGCCGGCATGATGGCCCTCGGAGTCGTTGACGGCCTTCAGCCCGCGCACGTCGACGTAGGCGAGCACGAATGGGCGCTCGTAGCGCTGGGCGCGAGCGAGCTCCCGCTCAACCGCGTCGTTGAAGCCGCGCCGGTTCAGTAGCCCGGTGAGCGGGTCGGTGAATGCTGCGGCGGCAATCTGCGACAGCTGTCCTGCCTGACGCCGGATGCGGCTGCGTGACCACAGCGTGGCGACCGCGCCGGCCGCCGCGAGCGAGACGGCTGCGGCCAGCGCGATCCAGATTCCTACGGGGATCACCTTCTCGATCTGCCTGAGGACGCTCGGCGCGGGGCTCAGGGTCGGCCTGGTGACGGTCGTGCGGGGGCTCTTGGCGGCGGCGTGGTGGACGCTGTGCGAGGCCGCCGCGCCCGAGCTGATCGGAACCGAGGTGAGGAGCGGCGAAAGCGCGGCGTGCAGCGCTGTCTGCGGGCTCGGGGCCGCGCCGAGGCGGAGGCTCGCTCCGAGCACGGCGGACAAGCCGGTGCCCGAGACCGCGAGACTCGGCCTGCTGCGCGAGATCCTCTGCGGGCTCGGGCTCGGGCTCGAGCTCGAGCTCGAGCTCGAGCGGAAGCTCGGCGTCGGGGCCGGGGCCGGGGACGGGGACGGCGTCGGGATCGGGATCGGGGTCGGCGTCAGGGGCTGCGGGGGTGCGATCGTGCCGACGGGTGACGTGGTGACGGCCGGTGAGTTCGTCATGGTCGCGGTGCCGGGCAGCGAAACGCCCTGCGCCGCCAGTCCGGGGCCAACGGCGGTTGGGGCGGCGGCCGGGGTGAACGTAGCGATGCGCGGCTGCGGCCCGACAAGGCACGTGCTGCTGCAGAGAATCGTGTTCGATCCCGAGCTGGCCGCGGTGCTGCTGCTCGAGGCGCTCGGTCCGGTCGTTGTGCTGCCGGTGGTTTTGATCGGGGTGCTGGGTCCGGTCGTTGTGCTGCCGGTGGTTTTGATCGGGGTGCTGGGTCCGGTCGTTGTGCTGCCGGTGGTTTTGATCGGGGTGCTCGGTCCGGTCGTTGTGCTGCCGGTGGTTTTGATCGGGGTGCTGGGTCCGGTCGTTGTGCTGCCGGTGGTTTTGATCGGGGTGCTGGGTCCGGTCGTTGTGCTGCCGGTGGTTTTGATCGGGGTGCTGGGTCCGGTCGTTTTGCTGCCGGTGGTTTTGATCGGGGTGCTGGGTCCGGTCGTTTTGCTGCCGGTGGTTTTGATCGAGATGCTCGGTCCGGTCACTTTGCTGCCGGTGCTTCCGCTCGACGACGCGCTGCTCTGGCTCGTAGCGCTACTCGCACTCCGGGTCAGGCCGCCGACTCCGCCCTGCGGACCGCCCTCGCGCCCGGAGTAGCCGCCGCCATTGCTGCTCGCGCCGTAGCCGTTGCTGCTCGCGCCGTAGCCGTTGCCGCCCCCGCCGTAGCCGACACTCGGACCGCCGCTGCCGCGGGTGCCGCCCGCCTCCGCCGGGCGCAAGGCAGCGCTCGCGCCGTTGGCGTCGCCCGGCCCGGAGTGAGCGTACGGGGCGCTCCCCAGATGAACACCTCCCTGCAGCGCGCCGCTCGCGTCGACCGTGCCCGCGAACAAGGTGCCGCTCATCACGGCACCGAGCGCAATCGCGCAGACCTTCCCCTCACCGCGCTTGATCATCACTAGACCCGGAGCCAACTCTGGCGGTTGCCATCGTTGTTCCGATCGGGAATGGTACCCAGGTGGTCGACGGCCTACCCGCTTGCTGGACGAGTGTTGTACTGGGCGGCGGAAACCTTGACACTCTCGTGGTAATGTTGGTGCCCGGATGGAGGCTTTGACCATTCACGAGGCGGCCGAGACGACGGGCTGGTCGGCGCGAATGCTCCGATATGTGGAACGTACGGGGCTGGTCGCCCCGCCCCGTTCCCCGGGCGGCTACCGGCTCTACGGTCCGGCTGAGCTGCAGCGGTTGCGGACGCTGAAGGAGCTGCTGGCGCGGTTCGAGATCGGCCTGTCGGACGTTGCATTCGCGGCGCGGATGGGCTCGGATGCCGAGCTCCGCGACGCTGTGCAGAGCTGGCTGAAGGCGCAGCCGCGACGGCCCGACCACGTCGAGCCGTCGGACTGGCTGCGGTTCGAGCAGGACAAGCATCAACGGCTGCTGGCAGCGGCCTGAACCCGGCACAAACCCGATCACGATTGTGGAGACGCAATGAGCACGACCGCCGCGAAGACAGATTTCAAGGTCGCCGACCTCCAGCTGGCCGAGTTCGGCCGCAAGGAGATCCGGCTGGCCGAGCACGAGATGCCCGGCCTGATGGCAACCCGCCGCGAGTACGCCGAGCGGCAACCGCTGGCCGGGGCCCGGATCACGGGGTCGTTGCACATGACGATCCAGACGGCGGTTCTGATCGAGACCCTGGTTGCGCTTGGCGCCGAGGTCCGCTGGGCCTCTTGCAACATCTTCTCGACCCAGGATCACGCGGCGGCCGCGGTCGTGGTGGGGCCGGATGGCATCCCGGACGATCCGTGCGGGGTGCCGGTGTTCGCGTGGAAGGGCGAGACGCTCGAGGAGTACTGGTGGTGCACCGAGCAGGCTCTGAGCTGGGTCGGCGGGGACGGTGTCACCGGGCCGAACATGATCCTCGATGACGGCGGCGATGCAACGCTGCTGGTCCACAAAGGCGTCGAGTACGAGCGCGCCGGCGCGGTCCCGGATCCCGCGACCGCGGGCTCCGAGGAATTCCGGATCGTGCTCGCGTTGCTGCAGCGGTCGCTGCGGGAGGATTCTGAGCGCTGGACGAGGATCGCCGAGAGGATCAGGGGCGTGACCGAGGAGACGACGACGGGTGTGCATCGTCTCTATCAGTTCGCCGAGAACGGTCAGCTTCTGTTCCCGGCGATCAATGTCAACGACGCGGTGACGAAGTCGAAGTTCGACAACAAGTACGGGTGCCGACACTCGCTGATCGACGGCATCAACCGCGCGATCGATGTGCTGATCGGCGGCAAGCTGGCCGTGATCTGCGGCTATGGAGACGTCGGCAAGGGGTGCGCGGAGTCGCTGCGCGGGCAGGGCGGGCGCGTGGTGGTGACCGAGATCGACCCGATCTGCGCGCTGCAGGCGGCGATGGACGGCTACCAGGTGGTTCGGCTCGAGGACGTCGTGGAGACCGCTGACATCTTCATCACCGCCACCGGCAACTGCGACGTCATCAGTGCGGAGGACATGGGGCGGATGAAGCATCAGGCGATCGTCGGCAACATCGGCCACTTCGACAACGAGATCGACATGGCCGGCCTCGCCCGGATCCCCGGGATCGAGAGGATCCACATCAAGCCGCAGGTCGATGAGTGGGAGTTTCCGGACGGGCACGCGATCATCGTCCTCTCCGAGGGCCGGCTGCTCAACCTCGGCAACGCGACCGGCCACCCGAGCTTCGTGATGTCGAACTCGTTCACCAACCAGGTGATCGCTCAGATCGAGCTGTTCGGCCACACCGACATCTACGAGAGGCGCGTGTACACGCTGCCCAAGCACCTCGACGAGAAGGTCGCTCGGCTGCACCTCGACGCGCTCGGGGCGAGGCTGACCGACCTGGCCCCGCGACAGGCTGCCTACCTCGGGGTGCCGGCCGAGGGCCCGTACAAGCCCGATCACTACCGGTACTGATGGCTGGGGCGCATGCGTCCCAGGCCCGGACCGCGCATGCGCGGTCCGGCCCGGCCGCGCATGCGCGGCCGGGATATGACATTGCCGATCCCCGCCTCGCCGCCGAGGGCGCGGCGCGGATCGCGTGGGCGGCGGATCAGATGCCCGTGCTCCGGCAGGTGCGCGAGCGCTTCGCCGCCCAGCGCCCGCTCGAGGGCGTGCGGGTGGCCGCATGCCTGCACGTCACCGCCGAGACCGCCAACCTGGTGCAGACTCTGATCGCCGGCGGCGCGAGCGCCGCGCTGTGCTCGGCCAACCCGCTCTCGACCCAGGACGACGTCGCGGCGGCGCTCGTCCAGGACCACGACGTCGAGGTCAGGGCGATTCACGGCGAGGACCTGGACACGTACGTCCGCCACGTACGCGCGCTGATCGCATGGCACTCCTCAGATCACCCTCGACGACGGCGCCGATCTGGTCGTGAGCGCGCACGCGGTCGGCGGCCCAGCGCTGGATGCGCTCGTCGGCGGCACCGAGGAGACCACGACCGGGCTCGTCCGGTTGCGCCGCCTCGAGGAGCAGGGCGAGCTTCGCTGCCCCGTGCTCGCGGTCAACGAAGCGCGCACCGAGCGGGCGCTGAACGACCGGCACGGAACCGGACAGTCGGCGATCGATGGGATCATCCGCGCGAGCCACGTGTTGCTCGCCGGTCAGACGGTCGTCGTGATCGGCTACGGCTGGGCGGGACAGGGAATCGCCGAGCGCGCCCGCGGCGCCGGCGCAGCGGTAATCGTGTGCGAGATCGATCCGCTGCGGGCGCTAGAGGCGCGGATGGCCGGCTACGAGGTGATGCCGGCCGTGATCGCCGCCGAGCGCGGCGACATCTTCATCACGGTCACTGGCTCGCGTCGGGTGCTCCGCCGCGAGCACTTCGAGCGGATGAAGGACGGCGCGCTCCTCGCGAACGCGGGGCACTTCGACGTCGAGCTCGATCTCGACGAGCTGCTGGAGCTGGCCACGCGCGGGGTGCGCGAGGTGCGTCCGCTGGTCGAGCAGTACGAGCTGATCGACGGGCGGCGCCTGAACCTGCTCGCGCGCGGGCGCGTCGTCAACCTTGCGGCTGCGGAGGGGCATCCAGCCGCCGTCATGGACGTGTCGTTCGCGCTGCAGGCGTTGTGCGTCGAGGAGCTCGTGCGACGCGGCCACGGTCCCGGCGTCCACGCGGTACCCGCGGCGATCGATCGCGAGGTGGGGAGGCTGAAGCTCGCGGCCCTGGGGGTCGAGATCGACGAGCCGACCGCCGACCAGGAGCACTACCGGGAATCCTGGGGTTGATTCGCCGCGGCGTCCTTCCCGTCTGAGAGGATCATTCGGATGGCAACCTCAAGTGTCCCCACCAACGCGCGCGGCGGCATCGATCTCGGCGGCACGAAGATCGAGGCGGCGATCGTCGACGCCGACAACAACGTCCTCGGTTCGGCGCGCCGGCCGACTCCGACCACCGGCGAGCCCGCGGGGATCGCCAGTCAAATGGCCGCTGCGGTCACCGACGCGGCCACCGCCTCGGGCCTCGAGACGAGTGCTCTGCTGGGCGTCGGCGTCGGTTCGCCAGGCGTGATCGACACCGAGACGGGCGCCGTCTCGGGCGCGCGCAACCTGCCCGGTTGGGAGAAGCGGTTCGAGCTCGGGCAGGCCCTCCGCGAGGCGCTGGGCACCGTCGTGATGGTCGGCAACGATGTCCAGGTTGCGACCGACGCCGAGTTCCACCTGGGCGCGGCCAAGGCCTACAACTCGATCCTCGGCGTGTTCTGGGGCACCGGTGTCGGCGGCGGCCTGATCCTCGACGGCAGGCCATGGGTGGGGCGCGGCGGCGCCGGCGAGATCGGCCACATCGTCGTCAAGATTGACGGCGCTCGCTGTGGCTGCGGCCGCCGCGGCTGCATGGAGGCATACGCCGGCCGCGCGTCGATGGAGGCGCGCGCCCGCAGACAGGTCGAGAAAGGCCAGAAGACCGACCTGTTCAAGCTGATGGAGGAGCACAAGCGCACGAGGCTGACGAGCTCGATCTGGGCTCGCGCGCTCGAGCGCAAGGACAAGGTGGCCACCCGGCTGATCGACGAGGCGGTCGAGGCCCTCGGCGCGGGTGTCGGCTCGGCGGTGAACCTGCTCGACGTCGAGGCGGTGATCATCGGCGGCGGGCTCGGCATCCGCTTCGGCGAACCGATGGTCGAGCGGATCGCGGCTGCGATGCAACCGCACCTGTTCAACGACACGAACCCACCGGATATCCGAGTCGCCTCGCTCGGCGATCTCGGCGGCGTGATGGGTGCTGCGCTGCTCGTCGAGCAGGCCGGCCGCCGTACCGCAGCCGCCGCATGATCGTGGGGCCCGCCGGCTCGGCGGGCGTCCTTAACGCTGGTCAAAGCCCACCATAACGCCAGCTAAACACAGGAGCGCAGTCAGCTAAACGGTTCGTTTGGCAGGCGAGTGCAGTTCTGGCAGGATGCTCGGGCCGCGCGACCCCAAACGCGGCGGAAGGGGAGAGACGATTCGACCTCGTCAGAGCGGCAGGATTGGCCAGAGCGGCAAGAACGGCCCGAATGGACTCGGTCAGCGGCAGTCCGTTTCGGCCGGCGCGGCGCCCGTCCGAAGCTCCGGCGTGATCGCAAGGGTGGCGGCCCTCGGGTCGCTGGCGGCGGCCACCGTGTTGGTGGCGCTGGTGCTGTTCTCGAACGGTTCGACGTACACGCTGCACGCGAACTTCCAGGATGCCGGCGGCCTGGTCACGGGCGATCAGGTGTTCATCGGGCCGGCGGTGGTGGGGACGGTGAAGTCGATTGGGTTGACCGACGACGGGCAGGCGCAGGTGACCATGGGGATCGACTCCAAGGATGCGCCGGTGCCGGACGGCACGTTCGCCAGGGTCTATGAGAACTCGCTGTCGGGCATCGCCAACAAGTACGTCGTGCTCGAGCCCGGCACGGGGTCCGAGAACATTCCCGACGGCGGGCTGGTCAGATCGACCCAGACCGCCTCGCAGGTCAGCCTCGACCAGCTGTTCGACACGCTCGGGCCGAAGACGCGGGTGGGTCTGCGCGGGTTCATCCGGGGCCAGGCGGCGAGCATCGAAGGGCGGTCGCCTCAGGCCAACCGGACGCTTCGGTACCTCGCGCCCGCGCTGGTGAGCGCGAGCGATGTGACGCACGAGCTCGCTCGTAGCGAGCCGCAGTTCGACAGCTTGCTCGTACAGGGAGCGCAGACGATGCAGCTGCTCGCCTCGCGGACCTCCCAGCTCACGCAGCTGATCTCGAACACGAACGCGACGACGGCGGCGATTGCGGCGCAGAGCCAGAGCCTCGAGCAGGCGCTGACGCTGCTCGCACCGACGCTCAGCCAGACGACGTCGACGTTTGCGGGGCTTCGCTCGACGCTCGACGTGCTCGATCCGCTGGTTCGCAAGTCGATCCCCGCCTCGCGCCATCTGGCGCAGTTCGCGGCGTCGCTTGGAAAGCTGACCGATCGGTCGATCCCGACGATCGGCAGCCTGAACGCGCTGATCCGCAACCCAAGCGGCGGCGGCGACCTGATCACGCTGCTGCAGGCGGCTCCGTCGCTGGCGAGCCTGGCGGAAGCCACCTTCCCGCGCATGATCAAGGAGTTCGACGACTCGCAGCCGCAGGTCGACTACCTCCGCGAGTACACGCCCGACGTCGTCGCCGCGCTCGGCGATATCGGCCAGGCAGGCGCGTATTTCGATGCCAACGGCCACTACGCGCGCACGCAGCCGTTCTTCGGCGCGTTCGGGTTGGACGGCTTGGGTCAGCTGACTGCCAAGCCCCCGTCGTTGCGCTTCCAGGGCCTCCAGCGGGCGAGGACGCGCTGTCCCGGCGGGGCCGTGCAGCCGCCGCCCGATGGCTCTTCGCCGCAGGCCGTGCCGGGCTGCGACAGATCGAGCACGCCTCCCGGACCGTGAGACGCCTCGCAGCGATCCTCGTGACGCTCCTGTTGGTGATCGCGGTCACGGCCGTCACCACCAGCTCCTCGCCCGGCAAGGGTCCGCCGCACTACGAGGTGCGCGCGATCTTCGACGACGCGGCGTTCGCGGTGCCGGGCGAGGACGTGCGGATCGCGGGCGCGAACGTTGGCTCGATCCAGTCGCTCGGGGTGTGCACGAACACGGATTGCGCCTCACAGTCCTCGCCGCTGAATAAGGCGGCGGTGACGATCCAGATCAACAATCCGGACTTCGCGCCGTTCTACGCCAACGCTCACTGCACAATTCGCCCGCAGTCGCTGATCGGCGAGAAGTACGTGGACTGCCTCCCGGGCACCTCATCGGCCCCCAAGCTGCAGAAGGTCACGAGCGGACCCGGGAAGGGCACGTATCTGCTGCCGCTCGCCAACACCAGCTCGCCGGTCGACACCGACATCGTCCAGGACATCTCGCAACAGCCGATTCGGGAGCGCTTCGCGCTGATCCTGAACGAGCTCGGGACCGGCCTCGCCGCGCGCGGCTCGGACCTGAACGAGGTCGTGCATCGCGCCAACCCCGCGCTGGGGCAGACCGACAAGGTGCTTCAGGTACTCGCGCGGCAGAACCGGGTGCTGGCGCAGCTCGCGAGCGAGGCCGACGCGGTCCTCGCTCCGCTGGCGCGCGTCAAGAGTCAGCTTGCGGACTTCATCGTGCAAGCCAATACGACCTCGGTGGCGAGCGCCGCACGCGCCGGCGACATCTCGCGCTCGTTCCAGCTGTTCCCTGAGTTCCTGCGCCGGCTCCGACCACTGGTCGTCGAACTCGGCAAGCTCGCCGACCAGGGCACGCCGCTGATGGCAACGCTGGCGCAGAGCGCCCCCGCCGTGTCGCGCGAGTTCCAGAACCTGGCGCCGTTCGCAAGGGCCGCCCGCCCGGCGCTGATCGACCTCGGAGACGAGGCCAAGCGGTCGGAGCCCTCGCTGCTGGCGACGATCCCGCTCGCCCGGCGCCTCGATCGCCTCGGCACGCAAGCCGAGCCCACGGCGAAGCTGCTAGACCGGCTGACCTCGAGCCTGGATCAGACCGGGGCGTTCGAGGACCTGATGTCGCTGCTCTACTACGGCGTCAGCGCCACCAACCCGTTCGACAGCATCGGGCACTTCGCGCGCGCCGAGCCGATGGTCGGCGGGTGCGCCTCCTTTGTCACACAGCCGGTCCCCGGCTGCTCGGCGAACTTCGCCGCGGCGAGCGCGGCCGCAGCCGCGGCCGCTGGCGGTCCCGCGCCGCGCAGGTCCGCCAGCAGGATCGTCCGTGAGGCGGTGGCGCTGGTCGAGGACTCCACGACGCCGGGGAGCCCCGCCCAGAAGAACCTCCGAGGACTGCTCGACTACCTCCTTGGGAGCGGTCGATGAACAGGACCAGGCGGGAGGTGGGGATGCTGTCCAACCCGATCCTGATCGGCGCGCTCACCGTGCTCGCGACGATCGTCGTGGTGACGCTCGCCTACCAGGCCAACAACGGGCTGCCGTTCGTCCCGAGGTACACGCTCTACGTTCAGATGCGCAACGCCAGCGAGGTCACCCGCAACGCGGAGGTGCACATGGGCGGCGCGCTGGTCGGCACCGTCACGAAGGTCACGCCGGTGCGCGACTCGGCCGGTCAGCCGATCGCGCTGCTGACGCTCAAGGTGAACAAGGACGTGCAGCCGCTTCCCGTCGACTCGACGTTCGACGTGCGGTTGAAGGGCGCGATCGGGCTGAAGTACGTCGACCTCACGAAGGGAACATCGACGCGCACGTATCCGGACGGGGCGACCGTGCCGCTGATCCAGTCGCGCAGCGAGGTCGACCTCGATCAGGTGCTGTCGATGTTCGACCCGCCGACGCGAAGGGGCATCCAGGAATCGACGGTCGGCTTCAGCGATGCGCTGGCAGGGCGCGGCAACGACATCAACGACGCGATCGGCGCGTTCGTCCCGCTCGTGCGCGACCTGGGCCCGGTAGCTCGCGACCTTGCGTCGCGGCGGACCGATCTCGGGGGATTCTTGCGCGGGTTGGAGGCGTTCGCGGGCGCGCTCGAGCCGGTCGCGCAGACCCAGGCCGACCTCTTCGTCAACCTCGATGAGACGTTTCGCGCGATCGCTCCGGTCGCGGTGCCGTTCCTGCAGGACTGGATCAGGGAGACGCCGCCGACGTTCGGCACGGTGATCAAGGACAGCCCAAGTCTGCAGTCGTTCCTGCGGGACACCGCCGCGCTGTTCTCGGAGCTGCGCCCAGCGGTTGCGACTCTCAACCGCAGCGCCCCGGTGCTGGCCGACGCGTTTGCGATCGGCACCCGCACGCTGCCGCTGACCAAGCAGCTCGATGCGCGGCTGCTGAGCCTCTCGACGCACCTGGGGCGCTACTCACGGAATCCCGTGGTCGGCGGTGGCCTCGACCGTCTGACGCTCACGGTCCAGAGCCTGCGCTCGCCGCTGTCGTTCCTGACGCCGGTGCAGTCGACGTGCAACTACGTGTCGCTGTTCCTGCGCAACACGGGCAGCGCAGTTTCGGAGCGCTTCGGTAACGGCACCGCGCTTCGGTTCAACCTCGTGGTGATCGACGACGTGCTCGGCGGGGAGGCCGTGCCCTCGCAACGACCGTACACGAAGGCCGCACTTACCGGCGCTCCCGGTAACAACGGCGAGAACGGGCCGATTCACGTCAACCCGTATCCGTACACTGCGAGCCCGGGCCAGCCGCGCGAATGCGCCGCCGGGAACGAGCCGTACACAGGCGGGTACCTGATCGGCAACCCGCCCGGGAACCTCGGCACCCGAACCGAGAAGACGACGAGGCCAAAGGGATGAGGCGGCATCAGCCACGCATCTCGACGTTCGCCGCGGGCGTGATCGGCGCGGTGGTGATCGGCACGGTCTGCTACTTCGTGTTCGGCGGCTCGCTGCCGTTCTCCGGGGCGCCGTTTCAGCTGAAGGCGGTGTTCACGTCGCAGACGCAGCTCCATGTTCCCTCGCCGGTGCGGATCGCGGGGGTCGACGTCGGCGAGGTGACCTCGATCAAGCGCATCCCTGGCTCGGCCGCCGGCGTGGTGACGATGAGCATCAACCCGGGTGGCCTCCCGATCCACGCCGATGCGACCGCGAAGATCCGCCCACGGATCTTCCTCGAGGGCAACTTCTACGTCGACCTGCACCCGGGCTCGCCGTCGGCGCCGGATCTGAGATCGGGAGCGACGCTCACGGCCGGTCAAACCGCCGGACCGGTCCAGCTCGACCGCGTGCTGTCGTCGCTGAACTCAGACACCAGGACGAACCTCGAGACGCTGCTGCGCGGGCTGGGCGCGGCGCTCGACGGCCGGCCGACCGCGGCCGAGGACGCCACCCAGGATCCGACCGTCCGCGGGCTGACCGGCGGGCAGGCGCTGAACCTCTCGCTGAAGTACTCGCCGGACGCGTTCAGGGCCTCGGCGATGGTCAACCAGGCGTTGCTCGGGACCGCGCCCGCAGATCTCTCTGGCGTGGTGAGCGGTAACGCCGAGGTGTTCCGGGCGCTTGCGGCGAGCGGGAGCCAGCTCTCGAGCCTCGTCAGCACGTTTGACGCGACGATGGCCGCGCTGGCGGCGCGCCAGGGCGAGCTCCAGCAGACGATCCTGGTGCTGCCACCGTTCCTGCGGGCCACGCAGCGCTCCAACGCGGCGCTCGATGCGTCGTTTGGCCCGACAAGGGCGTTCGCGCGCGCGCTCACGCCGGGCATCTCGCAGCTCGGGCCGGCGATCGACGCGGGCCTCCCCTGGCTCGCCCAGGCGACCGCGTTGATGTCTGCGCAGGAACTGGGCGGGCTCGTCCGCTACCTCACTCCGGCGGTCCAGAACACCGGGGCCACGATCCCGAAGACCGAGGCGCTGCTTCGGCAGGCGGATCTGCTCACGCGCTGCTTTGACCACAACATCGTGCCGACCGGCAACGAGGTGATCGCCGATCCGCCGATCGGGACCGGCCACCCCGTCTACCGCGAGCTGTTCCAGAGCGCCGTCGGCCTGGCCGGCGCTGCGCAGAACTTCGACGGGAACGGGCGCTACATCCGCGCCAACGCCGGCGGCGGCGACCGGCGCGTGACGACGCCGTCGCTCCCCGGCGGCGGGCCCGCCTACGGGAACGCGGTCGTGCCGCCGCTCGGCACGCGCCCCGCGTTCGCCCGCAAACCGCCCCCGCAGCGGCGCGACCTGGCGTGCTTCCGGAACGCCAAGCCGGCGCTCAACAGCGTCAAGACGGGCCCGCCATCGTGAGGCGCGCGATCCTCATCCACCGCGGAGACTTCACCGCGATCCTCGTGCTCGTCGTGCTTGCCGCCGTGGTCGTCATCTACATCCTCGACCATCAGCCCGCGTTCACGCTCGGCAAGAGCTACTACACGGTCAAGGTTGAGTTCGCGACCGGCGCCGCCGTGACCGCCGGTCAGGGTCAGACCGTCGATGTCGCTGGCGTGGAGGTCGGGCAGGTCGGCGCCGTCCAGCTGGAGGGAGGCCGCGCGCTCGTGACGATGAACATCTTCACGAAGTACCAGCCGATCTACAACAACGCGACCGTCCTGCTGCGTCCACGCACGCCGCTCAAGGACATGTACCTGTCGCTCGATCCCGGAACCAAGGATGCCGGGGCCGTTCCGAACGGCGGGCTGCTGCCGGTCGCGAACACGCAGCCGGACATCAACGTCGATGAGATCCTGTCCTCGCTCGACGTCGACACGCGGAATTACCTCCTGCTGCTGCTGAGCGGCGGGGCGCAGCTGTTCCACGATCGTGGCGCGACTGGTGCGGCGCCGAGCGCGGCCGCGGTCGCCGACCTCCGGGGGACGTTGAAGCGCTTCGCGCCGCTGAACCGCGACACGAAGACGTTCACCGCGCTTCTGAAGGAGCGCACGGTCAACATCCGGCGCTCGATTCACAACCTCCAGGAGGTCGCGCAGGCGCTCGGCGCGGTCGACGGCAGGCTCACCTCGCTGATCAACTCGGCCAACACGAACTTCTCGGCGATCTCCTCGCAGGATCAGAGCCTCGAGCAGGCGCTGACGCTGCTCCCGGGGACGCTCCGGCAGACGACCCAGACGCTCGGCAAGGTCCAAGGCTTCGCGAATGAGAGCAGCGAGGCGCTGCGCGGTCTGCTGCCGTTCGCGCACGCGTTCGGTCCGGCACTGGCGGCGGCGACGCCACTGTTCCGCGACACCACGCCGGTGATCAAGAACCAGCTGAGGCCGTTCTCGGTGGCGATTCAGCCGCTGGCGAAGGCTCTCAGCCCGGCGTCGGCGAAGCTGGCCGCCGCCACGCCGCCGCTGACCCGCTCCGTCCAGGTGCTCAACGCCCTGTTCAACGAGCTCGCCTACCAGCCAGGCGGCTCCGAGCAGGGATACCTGTTCTGGGGCTCCTGGCTCGCGCACAACGCCCTGTCGCTGACGAACCTCCAGGACGCACACGGACCGGTCGTGCGCGGGCTGTTCATGGGCACTTGTGGCGAGCTGCAGCTGTTCGAGGTCGCACTGGCGGCTGCGAACCCGGCGCTGAAACCGCTGTTGGCGCTTCTGGGCGCGCCCGACTGGAGCAAGATCGGCGGGCCGTTCTGCCCGACCGCGTTGATTCCGTGAACAAGCAGGCGCCCAGCACCTCCCGGATCCTGACGATGGTCGCGTTCGCGGCGTCGTGCATCGGCCTGCTGTTGTTCTTGTGGCTCTCGTTCGGCGGCGCGATCCCGTTCGCTCCCGAGGGATACCGCCTGAACGCCGAGTTCAGCGACGCGGTGCAGCTCGCGCAGCAGTCGGACGTGCGAATCTCGGGCGTCAGCGTCGGCAGGGTCGTCTCCGTCAACCTCGACCGCCACAGCGGGCTGACCAAGGCGGTGCTCCAGATCAACACTCGATACGCGCCGCTTCCGGCGGACACACGCGCGATCCTGCGGCAGAAATCGCTGCTCGGCGAGACGTACATCGAGCTTTCGTTTGGCTCTCGCGACGTCCCGAAGCTCCCCGACGGCGGAACGCTGCCGCGGGGACAGATCGCGCCCACGGTGCAGCTCGATCAGATCCTCTCGACGTTCGACCCGGCGACGCGACGCGCGTTCTCGACGTGGATGCAGCAGGACGCGATCGCGCTGACGAACCGCGGCGAGGATTTCAACGCCGCGTTCGCGGCGCTGTACCCGTTCGCGACGAACGTCGACGCGGTGCTGAGCGTCCTACGCCGCGACAGCGCCGCGACGACGGCGCTGCTCAGCGACGGCGGCCAGGTGCTCGGGGCGCTCGCGCGTTCGCCGGCGCAGCTGCAGGGACTCGTCCGCAACTCCAACGCCGTGTTCGCATCGACCGCCGCTCGCAACGCCGAGCTCGCCGCGGCGATCCGAGCGCTCCCCGCTTTCACCGTCGCCACCCGCCTGACGATCGACCGCATCCACCGATTCGCGGCCGAAGCCACACCGCTGATCAACGAGCTCCGCCCGGCGGCGGTGCAGCTCACTCCGACGCTCCGGAAGACCGTCATCCTCGCGCCGGAGCTGCGCACCCTGCTCACGAACATCGCACCGCTGACGGCGGCGTCGAAGTCGGGCGTGCCCGCATTCGAGCGCTTCCTCGACGCGAGCGTGCCGTGGCTCGCGCGGCTGAAGCCGTACCTCGGGAACTTCGTCCCGATCTTCAACTACATCAACAGCTACCGGCGGGAGATCGCGGCGTTCTTCGCGAACACCAGCGCGACGACGGAGGCCTCGGCCCAGAACATCACCCAGACGAGGCTGCTGCACTACCTGCGGATCTCGAGCCCGGTCAACCCGGAGACGCTGACCGGCTATCCGCACCGCCTCGTCAGCAACCGCGGCAACCCGTACATGGCGCCCGGCGCGTACCTGCAGCTGCTGCAGGGGCTCTCGGTGTTCGCTCGCAACCTGTGCACGGCGAACCCGCAACCGACGCTCGGGCCGACAATTCCCGCTAACCTCGTCGCCGACCTCGAAAACGTGTACTACACGAAGACGCCGGGCGGGCCGCCGTGCAAGGCACAGGCCGCGCTCGGCGAGGTGACAACCGGGCAGCTTCAAGCGTTCCCACAACTCAAACCCCTGCCATGAGCACGGCCGGCGCTGCTCGCGGGAAAACACAACCGTCCCAGCTCAAAAGGAGAGACACTTGAGACGGAAACTGGTAGTAGCAGTGATCACGGTGTTGGGCATGCTCGCCGTCGCGACGGCAGCGTATGCAGCGCTCAACACGTACGCCGGCAGCAGCCTGTCGTTCTCGAGGGGCGTCGGCACGAAGGCCAAGCCCGTCGGCGTGCGGCGCATCGAGACGCTGCAGGTGAAGAACACCGACCCCACGAAGGCCGCGGCGGTGCTGACCCGCGAGACGTTCAAGATCTATGGCCTCGCCTCGAATGCCAATCAGTTCCCGACATGCAGCCCCACCAAGATGGTGCAGCTGAAGTCCGACAAGTTCTGCCCGGCGAAGTCCAAGTTCGCCAGCGGGTTGGTCCACACGCTGCTCGGTGATCCGACCCTCTCGCTTGCCAACCGGACCAAGTGCAATCCGAACCTCGACGTGTTCAACGGCGGCAAGCACAAACTGATCTTCTTCTTCACGACGAGCTCGGCACTGCAGTGCGCGGGGCTGACGACCGGCGCAGTCGCGCCGTACTTCGGCACCGTCAAGAGCGTCGGCAAGTTCGAGGTCATCGACATCAAGCTTCCGGCGGACATCTCGACGCGGGTGGAGAACCAGCCGAACCTCTACGGCTCGCTGATCGGGCAGCGGGTGACCTATTACAAGGTCTCGACCAAGGTCAAGGGCAAGACCGTGTACAACAGCGTGTCGGTCGGTTGCCAGAAGGGCAGCCGGCCGTGGTCGATCACGTTCACAGCGACGAGCAACGGCCGCGATAAGGAAGTCCACACGGTCAAGGGCACCTCCCCGTGCTGATCGGCTGAGCTCCAGCTGAAAGCGATGATGCGGCCCGCTCCGGCGGGCCGTTCGTCCTACACGACCTCGAAGCGCTCCTGGCGCTGGGCCTCGCGCTCGGATTCGGCGAGCATCCGCACGAACAGGTAGACGAGCGCGATTCCCATTACGATCGACTGCTCGAGCGCCATCGCCAGGCCGGCCATGTTCTGGTCCTCGCCGGCGGTCAGGCCCCAGTAGTGCGGACGGTGCTCGTAGAAGGGGTAGATCGCGCTCGGGGCGAACGCGAGCACCAGGCCGAGCACGCCGACCAGAAGCTTGGTGCTGACCATGTACATGACCGGGCCCATGCCGCCGAGGCGCATGCGGCTGCGGATCGGCGAGAGCAGGTGCCACCAGTAGAGCGCGCCCGCCGCCGCGAAGCACACGTGCTCGAGCACGTGGATCCCGTCGTGGCCGAGCGCGAGGTCGTACATCGCCGGGATGTGCCACAGCCACATGAAGCCGGCGTAAGCGACGACCGCGAACGCCGGGTGGGCCAGGTATCCGGCACGACGCTCGATCGTGTGCAGGCGGCGCGTGGCCGGGCGCAGCAGAACCTTTGTGAGGCCCAGGATCAGCAGGATCGGCGCGATGTCGAGCAGCAGGATGTGCTGGACCATGTGCATCACCATCAACTGCTGTCCGAGCCGGTCGATCGGCGACACGAGCGCTGCGATCACCGCGAGCAGCCCGCAGGCGAAGACGGCCATGCGCCCGAATCCGGCGCCTGGAGGCCCGGCCGACTCGCGGGCGCGACGCCACGCCCCGAGGTAGAGCACGGTCAGGAACAGCACCCCTGCCAGCACCAGGGGGTCGAAGGACCAGGAAACATCCGGACTCACGTGGGGGATTGTCCCAATCGACAAACGCCTCGGTCGGGATTAACCTCCCACGCTCCACGACAATCCTTCCCAGCAGGAGGTCGGCCGATGCGGATCGAGGTGAAGGGGCGCAACGTGCCCGTTTCCGAGGAGCTGAAGGAGCACGTTGCCAAACGCTTTCGAAAGGTCTCGCGTCAGGTCTCGGAGCTGGCCGAGCTCGAAGTCGAGCTGTTCGAGGAGCGCAACCCCGCGATCGCCGATTCGCGGGTCGCCGAATGCACGCTGCACCTGAAGGGTGTGACGCTGCGCGCGCGCGACGCCTCACCGGATCTCAAGCATTCGATCAACCTCTGCGCGGATGAGCTGGCGGTCCAGGTCAAGCGCCATCGCGACAAGCGCCGCAAGCGGCGGGAGTCGCGAGCTGCAGGCGCCGTGCCCGAGCCCTCGGATGCGGTCGCGGACGCCGTTGCATCGGATGAGGCTCCCGACGCGGTGCAGGGGGACGTTTCGCCCGCCGCCTGAGCCCACGTGCGCTTTCGGGGTCGGGATGAGCGATCGTTTCGAGGCTCTCAGGGTGGCATCGCGGCCGTCGTAAGAAGGGCCGAACTGGGTGGCCAGCGCCTGAAGCACCGCTGCTAGGCTAACTGCCATGTCCTTCCTGGACCGCGCGCTTCGCATGGGCGAGGCGAAGAAGTTCAAGACCTACGAACAGCGCGTCGGCCGGATCAACGCCTTCGAGCCCGAGCTCGAGCACTGCACCGACGGCGAACTACGCGAGGCGGCCGACGAGCTGCGCGAACGCGCCCGCGGCGGCGAATCGCTCGACGAGCTGCTGTTCGAGTGCTTCGCGCTGGTGCGCGAGGCCGGCAAGCGGACGATGGGGATGCGCCATTTCGACGTCCAGTTGATCGGCGGGATGGTGCTTCACGACGGCGCGATCGCCGAGATGAAGACCGGCGAGGGCAAGACGCTGACGGCGACGCTTGCGGTCGTCCTGAACAGTCTGGCCGGCCGCGGAGTCCACCTCGTGACCGTCAACGATTACCTGGCCCGCCGCGACGCGATGTGGATGAAGCCGATCTACGACGCGCTCGGCGTGACGGTCGGCGTGCTGCAGAACATGCAGCCCTACGAGGAGAAGCGCGACGCGTACGCAGCCGACGTGACGTACGGGACAAACTCGGAGTTCGGTTTCGACTACCTGCGCGACAACATGGCGGAGTCGCTCGAGCAGAAGGTCCAGCACGGAGGCCGTCCCAAGCCCGAGGAAGGCAAGTCGCCGTACCACACGTTCGCGATCGTCGACGAGGTCGACAACATCCTGGTCGACGAGGCGCGGACGCCGCTGATCATCTCCGGCGCGCCCGAGCAGGCGGCGGACCTGTACGCGAAGTTCGCGCGGCTGGCCCCCCAGATGCAGCCCGGCAAGGCGCCCGAGGGCATGGACCCGCGGATGAAGAAGGAGTTCGTCGCCGACTTCGACTACGAGTTCGACGAGAAGCACAAGACCGTGGCGGTGACCGAGCGGGGCGTCGCCAAGGCCGAGCGGTTCCTCAAGATCGACCACCTCTACCGGGCCGAGAACGGGCATCTCGTCAACCACCTGATCCAGGCGTTGAAGGCCGAGTCGCTGTACAAGCGCGACGTCGACTATGCGGTGATCGACGGCGAGGTCAAGATCATCGACGAGTTCACCGGGCGGATCCTCGAGGGCCGCCGCTGGTCGGAGGGACTGCACCAGGCGGTCGAAGCGAAGGAGGGCGTGCGCGTCCAGGAGGAGAACCAGACGCTCGCGACGATCACGCTGCAGAACTACTTTCGGATGTACGACAAGCTCGCCGGCATGACGGGCACGGCGCTGACCGAGGCGACCGAGTTCATGAAGATCTACGAGCTGGCGGTCGTGCAGATCCCGACCAACATGCCGATGATCCGCGACGACCGTAACGACCAGGTCTACAAGACCAGGGACGGCAAGTGGAGCGCGGTGGTGAAGGAGATCGAGACCCGCCACCAGAACGGCGAGCCGGTGCTTGTCGGGACGATCTCGGTGGAGGTCTCGGAGCTGCTCTCGAACCGCCTGACGGAGAAGGGCATCCCGCACACCGTGCTCAACGCCAAGCCCGAGCACGCCGAGCGCGAGGGCGAGATCATCGCCGAGGCGGGCGCCCCGGGTGCAGTCACGATCGCGACCAACATGGCCGGGCGCGGCGTCGACATCAAGCTCGGCGGCAATCCCGAGCACCTAACGCGGATGGAGCTCGCGAAGCTGGGGACGGCGCCGGCCGACCCCGACTACGACGAGCACTATGCGAAGGTGCTCCCGGAAGTGGAACGGCGGGTGGAGGGTCTGCGCGAGCAGGTGCTCGAGGCCGGCGGCTTGTTCATTCTCGGCACCGAGCGCCACGAGTCGCGGCGGATCGACAACCAGCTGCGCGGGCGCTCGGGCCGCCAGGGCGATCCCGGAGCATCGCGGTTCTTCCTGTCCGCACAGGACGACCTGGTGCGGCTGTTCGCCGGCGAGCGGATCTACAAGATCCTCGACCGCCTCGGCAGCACCGATGACGAGGGCAACGAGGAGCCGATCGAGGCCGGGATGCTCTCAAAGCAGATCGAGAAGGCGCAGAAGAAGGTCGAGGAGCAGCACTTCCTGATGCGCAAGCACACACTCGAGTACGACGACGTCCTCAACCAGCAGCGCGACGTGATCTACACCTATCGCGACGAGGTGCTCGAGGGCCGCGACATGAACGCCGCGGCGCGCGAGGAAGTCTCGAACCTGATCGAGCGGATGGTCGAGGAGTACACGGCCGGCGACTTCGTCGAGGACTGGGACGTGCCGGGCCTGCTGCGCCGGATCGACGAGATCTTCATCCCCAGCGCTGCGATCAGGGAGATCGACCCCGACCGGGTCGACCGCGAGGAGCTGATCCAGGCCCTGCAGACCGAGGCGATGGCGCAATACGACCGCCGCGAGCAGGAGCTTGGCGAGGAGTTGATGCGCGCGCTCGAGCGCTTCCTGCTACTCAAGATCATCGATCAGCGCTGGAAGGAGCATCTCTACGACATGGACTACCTGCGCGAGGGCATCCACCTCCGCGGGTTCGCCCAGATCGAGCCGCTTGTGGCCTACAAGAACGAGGCGTTCGAGCTGTTCCGCGACCTGATGAACACCGTCTGGGGCGACTTCGCCCGGATGATCTTCCACGTCGAGGTCACCGTCGAGGCCGAGGACGGTGTCGCGCCGCCGCCGCCGACCCGTCGCACCGCCACCGGCTCCTCGACGAGCGGCCGCAACGTCACCTACTCAGGCGGCGGCATCGCGCAGCCGAGCGCGGTGGCGATGGCCGCGGCGAGCGCCGGCCCGGCCGAGGGCTACGTCGACGAGGAGGTGCCGGCGCCGGTCGAGCAGCGCCGGGTGGCGCCGGACGAGCAGATCGGCCGGAACGAGCCCTGCTGGTGCGGCTCGGGCAAGAAGTTCAAGAAGTGCCACGGCGCGTGACGTCGTGCTGAAGGCGCGCACGGCTCGCGACTGAGTCGCTCACCTTCTTCTGCATTGTAGATCATCCGCTAGGCTGGATGTGATGGCCACAGCACCCTCAGAGCCGCTCTCCCAGCGTCTCGCGGCGATCCGCGACCAGCTCAAGCTGCTCGCGGACTATCTTTGACCCCGACGCGCTGAGCGAGCGCGCGTCCGCGCTCGAACGGGAAATGGGTGCGCCGGGTTTCTGGGATGACCAGGAGCATGCGGCAGCCGTGACCGCCGAGCACGCCCGAGCCACCCGGAAGCTCAACATGTTCCGCGAGCTCGAGCGCGACGCCGCCGACCTCGGCCCGCTCGCGGAGCTGGCCGAGGAAGACCCCGAGATTGCCGCTGAGCTCGAAGAACAGGTCCAGAGCGTCCAGACCCGTCTGGATGAGCTCGAGGAGCAGCGGCTGTTCGCCGGCCGATACGACTCGGGCGACGCGCTCGTGACGGTGAACGCGGGGGCCGGCGGCACCGACGCTCAGGACTGGGCGGAGATGGTCCTGCGGATGGAGATGCGCTGGGCGGAGAAGCGCGGCTTTCAGGTCGAGCTGCTCGAGGCGTCCCCCGGGGAGGAGGCGGGGATCAAGTCGGCGACGTTCCTCGTTAAGGGCGAAAACGCCTACGGCCTGTACGGCAGCGAGAAGGGCGTCCACCGCCTGGTCCGGCTGTCGCCGTTCGACGCCGCCCATCGCCGCCAGACGAGCTTCGCCGGGGTCGAGGTCTCGCCGGTCGTCGATGACATCTCGGATCTCGAGGTCGACGACGAAGACCTGCAGATCGACACTTACCGCGCCAGCGGCGCCGGCGGCCAGCACGTGAACAAGACCGACTCGGCCGTCCGCATCACACACCGGCCGACCGGCATCGTCGTGCAGTGTCAGAACGAACGCTCCCAATCCTCGAATAAGGCCGAGGCGATGACGATGCTGCGCTCGAAGCTGCTCGAGCTCGAGGAGCGCAAGCGGCGCGAGGAGATCGCGCGGGAGAAGGGCGAGGCGCAGGACGTCAACTTCGGCTCGCAGATCCGCTCCTACGTGCTGCATCCATATTCGATGGTCAAGGACCACCGGACCGACTACGAGATGGGCGATACGGCCCGAGTCCTCGACGGAGACCTCGACGGCTTCGTGCGCTCCTACCTGCTCAAGGCAGCGAGGTGAGCGAGATGGCCCCGCCGGGCGCCGTATCTCCGGCAAAGCAGCCGACCGCCCCGTACCTGGAGGCGGTCACGGCGTACGGGTTTCGCGGGTCGACGCGGTTCCACGTCCCGGGGCACAAGGGCGGAACGGGCGCGGACCCCGGACTGGGCACGGCGGTGGGCCCCAGGGCTCTGTTGCTCGACCTGCCGCAGGACATCGAGGGCATCGACGCCGGGCCCTCGCCGACGCCGTACGAGCGCGCCGAGCGGCTCGCCGCGGAGGCCTACGAGGCCGCTCGTTGCTGGTTTCTGACGAACGGCGCGACACAGGGCAATCACGCTCTGTGCCTGGCGCTAGCGGGCCCCCGGACCCGCGTGGTGCTTCAGCGAAACAGCCACGCGAGCCTGATCGACGGGCTCGTGCTCAGCGGCGGCCTCGCCAGCTGGGTCGCGCCCGAGTACGACCAGGAGCTGGGAATGGCCCACGGGGTCACTCCGGAGGCGCTCGAGCAGACGCTGCGGGCCGCCCCCGACGCTCGCACGGCGTTCATCGTCTCGCCGACGTACTACGGGATGGCCGCGGACATCGAGGCGTGCGCCGAGGTCGCCCACGGGGCCGGCGCAGCGCTCGTGGTCGACGACGCGTGGGGAGCCCACTTCGGTTTTCACCCAAACCTGCCCGAATCGCCGCTGCGGCTCGGTGCGGATGCGATGCTCGCCTCCACTCACAAGATCGTCGGCAGCCTCACGCAGTCGGCGATGCTGCTCGTCGCCGACACCGAGCGGATCGACGCCGACGCCGTCGCGCGCGCCGTCCGGCTCGTGCGATCGACCAGTCCAAGCTCGCTCCTGATGGCGTCGCTCGATGCGGCGCGCAGGCAGCTGGCGGTGCACGGCGAGGCACTGCTCGAGCGGACGATCGCGGCGTCGAACCGCGCACGCGAGGCGATCGAAGCGGTGCCCGGCTGCTCGATCGTCGGCGAGGGCTTCGTCGGCCGGCCGGGGATCGCCGGCTGGGACCCGCTGCGGATCGTGATCGACGTGCGCGGGACCGGCTGCACGGGCTACGAGGTCGCCGCCGCGCTGCGCGGCTCATACGACATCTACGTCGAGCTGGCGACGCACGCCACGCTGGTGCTGGTGCTGGGGGTGGGTCAGGCGGTGGAGCCGCTCGAGCGATTCGCCCACGACTTCGCCGAGACCGTCAGGCGGATCTCGCGCGAGGGCGAGGGCCCAGTGCTTGCCCGCCAGCCCGCCGCGTTCGAGCACGAGGTCGCGCTGGCTCCCCGGGACGCGTTCCTCGGGGCCGGCGAGGCGGTCCCGGTGGACGAGGCGATCGGCCGGATCTCATCCGAGTCGATCGCCGGCTATCCGCCGGGGGTACCGGCGTTGCTGCCCGGCGAGCGCGTCACCGCGGAGGTCGTCGCGTATCTGCGCGAGCTGACCGCGGCGGGCGCGCGCCTGCACGGCGCGGCCGATCCCACGTTCGCCACCGTGCGGGTGCTGATCGAGGACGGAAGATAGGAGCGGCGGGTGCCGGGCGGCCTGAGCCGCCCGGACACCCACCGCAAGCGTTACGGCGTGACCGTCACCGTCCCGACCATGTTCGGATGGATCAGGCAGATGAACCGATATGTGCCTGGTGCGGTGAACCTGACCTTGCTGGACGACGGGATCTGGGGCGAACCAGAGTTCGCATCCAGGGCGCCGGTGTTGGCGAACCCGTTGCCGTGCGAGGCCGGGTCGAGCAAGATCGGCGAGGTGGGGTCGCTCGGATAGAGCACCTGCGCCGTTGGGCCGGGCGGGCCGAACAGCTGCGAGTTCAGCTCGTTCAGGTACTTGAGAGGCCCGAAGGACGCGGTGTGCACCTCAAACGAGCGCGGCGACATCGAGAACGTCACGACCGTTCCCGTGCTGACGCGGAGCGTCGATGGAAACATCGTGAACAACTCGACGCCGTTGGCATTTGCCTCGCCGAGACGGACCTGATTGGTCGGAACCTTGGACTTCGCGAGCTTCTTCGCTCCGGCGATATCCGTGGTCAACTGCTGCCCTAGCGCGGCTGCGTCCTGCTTCGCGGACGGCACCTTCGCGCCCCTCGGCTTGACCACCACGAACCCGACCATGCCCGCGTGAATGTCGCAGAAGTACTTGTACGTCCCGGCTTTGGTGAACTTGATCTTGAACGGCTTCGGAGCGCCCGAGTTCGGTGGCAGCCCGCTCACCAGGCGCACCTTGCCGTTGTATGTCGTGCCGCTGCTGCGCGCCACCACCGCCGGATTCAGCGACAAGGTCGGGAGCTCGCCGTTGAACCAGAACGGATTGCCGGCGACGTCGGTGACGCCGGTGATGGTCTTGCCCTGCGTGAACAGCGGTAGCGGTTTGCCGCTGCTTCCAGGAAGATCGACGTTGTGGAACCCGGCCAGGACGAACGAGACCGAGTCGCCGACGTGGATCGTGACCCGACGCTGAAAGTAGGCGTTGACGGTCGGGTTAAACGTGCTGATGAACTTCTTGCCAAGCGCCTTGATGGCGAGCGACTCCGACGAGGGCGGCGGACCGGCGAACACGGTCTTCGTGCTTGCTGCTGCCGTGGCCGGCAGCCCCAAGCACGCACACGCGACGACCAGGCCCCCAAATCTTCGCTGCATGAAACCCTCAACAGTTGGTTGACTCCAGGCGCCAACCCTACAGATTCGGCCGATCGGCCGTCACCAACCTTCACAAGATGTCAATAAGCCCAACCGACGCTGAGGTCGCCGAGATCGTCGCCCGGGCGCTCGCCGAGGACGTCGGCAGCGGCGACGTCACGACCGCGGCGACGGTCCCGGAGGACGCCCGGGCCCGCGCCGTGATCACCCAGAAGGCGCCGGGCGTCGTGTTCGGGCTCGACCTTGGCGAGCGGACGTTCCGGGCGCTCGATCCCGGCGTCGTGGTCGAGCGGCTGTCGCCCGAGGGACGGTGGCGCGAGGGGGGCCCGGTCGCGCGGATCGAGGGCTCCGCCAGGGCGATCTTGACCGCCGAGCGCACCGCGCTCAACTTCATGCAGCGGCTGTCGGGCATCGCGACGGTGACGGCGCGGTATGTCAAGGCGGTCGAGGGGACGGGCGCGCTGATCCTCGACACGCGCAAGACGACCCCCGGGCTGCGCGCGCTCGAGAAGGCGGCGGTCGCGGCGGGGGGCGGCACCAATCATCGCGCCGGGCTGTACGACGCGATCCTGATCAAGGAGAACCATGCGGAAATCGCGGGCGGGGTGGGGGAGGCCGTCCGGCGCGCGCGCGCGAGTGCTCCAGGGCTGCCGCTGGAGGTCGAATGCCGCACGATCGCCGAGGTCGACGAGGCCCTCGAGGCAGGCGCGCCGCGCATCCTGCTCGACAACATGAGCGCCGAGGAGATGCGGATTGCGGTGGGGCGCGCCGACGGTCGCGCCGAGCTCGAGGCATCCGGCGGGGTGACGCTCGAGACGATCGCGGAAATTGCGAGTACCGGCGTACAATTCGTGTCAGTCGGTGCGCTCACGCACAGCCCGCCGGCACTCGACCTCTCCCTCACTCTTGAGGCATTGACATGAACCTGCCGATGCTCGGTGCCGTTGACGCACCCTTGATGCTCGAAAACATCCCAGCCGTCCAGGAGGAGGTGCGCGCACTTGCGGCCGAGCGCGACGCCGTGATCCTGGCCCACAACTACCAGCTCCCGGAGATCCAGGACGTCGCTCACTACGTGGGCGACTCGCTGGGGCTCTCGCAGCAGGCCGCCAGAACCAATTCGGAGCTGATCGTGTTCTGCGGCGTGCACTTCATGGTGGAGACGGCTTCGGTGCTGTGCCCCGACAAGCGCGTGCTGATTCCCGATCTGGACGCCGGCTGCTCGCTCGCGGACTCGATTACGCCCGAGCAACTGCGTGAGTGGAAGGCGCGCCATCCCGGCGCGATCGTCGTCATGTACGTCAATACCACGGCCGAGGTCAAGGCCGAGACGGATTACTGCTGCACCTCGGCAAACGCGGTCAAGGTCGTCGAGCACATCTACCGCGAGCACGGCGAGGACGCCGAGATCCTGTTCGGCCCAGACATGTTCCTGGGCGCCTACGTCGAGAAGACGCTGGGGCGCCGCATGCACGTCTGGGACGGCGAGTGCCACGTCCACGCGGGGATCCGCCCCGATGACATCAGCGCCGTCCGCGCGGCACATCCGGGCGCCGATTTCCTGATCCATCCCGAGTGCGGCTGCTCGACCAGTGTGATGGAGTACGTCGCGTCGGGCGACGTCGACGCCGAGGGGGTGCATCTGCTCTCGACCGGCGGGATGCTACGGTACGCCCGCGACCGCCGCGGCCGTGACGGAACCGCGATCGTCGCGACCGAGACCGGGATGCTCCATCCGCTCCGCGAGGCGGCGCCCGACGTGGAGTTCATCGCGGCCAACGAGGCCGCGCATTGCCGCTACATGAAGATGATCACGCTACCGAAGCTCCGCGACGCCCTGCGCGACGACGTGCACGAGGTCAAGGTCCCGCCCGAAATCGCCGACCGGGCCCGCATCCCGATCGAGCGGATGGTGGCGATCTCCTAGCGCGCAGACTCGAAGACTCCGAGTGGCAGCAACGCGTGCACAGCACGTTGTTTCGCTGCCGGCCGGGGCGGCTGAGTCAGCTGGTGGTCGTGGCGATCTCGTCGAGGACGTTGAGGCCGGTGTCGACGGCCTCGCGGACGCGCGGGAGCGTCGTCAACTTGCGCTCGAACTCCGGCGGCGTGTAGCAGTGCACGTCCGCGTGCGCGCCCATCTCGAGCGCGTCCCACAGCGAGCTGGCTTGATAGACGCGCTCGAGCCAGGGCATGCCCTCGTAGGCCGAGGAGACAAGCACCATCACGAACTCCGGGCCGCGCTCGCGCTGGGGCGGCGCGCCGCGCTCATCGGCGACCCGCGCGCCGCCGAGGTGGGCGATCTCGATCGGCCAGCGATCGCTCACCCTGCTCAGGTACCTCTGCAGCTCGTGCCGGTTGACCGCGACGCTCTCCAACTCCACGCCGCGATTGTCGCGCGTTTGCCCATCGGAGCGCAACGGCCCTTCATGGACTTATAACCGCGTCCGGCTTCTGGCCGGCGTCGCTCCGCTCCTGGAGTCCGGGAGACCGCTCCGCTCCGCCGGCAGTCACCACGGGCTGGCATCCAGCCAGCCCCCGCGCCCCTAGTACGAGACGATGGCCGCAGTCATGCGGGTGAGCAGCGCGATCGACTGCTCGTTGCTCGGACCGTCGAGGAACAGCGCGAACGTGAGCTCGTGGCCGTCGCGGCTGTGGCAGTAGCCGGCGAGGTTCGTGACGTAGTTCAGCGTGCCGGTCTTGGCGATGCAGCGGCCCTGGGCGACTGTTCCCGTGCCGATCCGGCGGGTCGTGCCGTTGACGCCAAGGATCGGGAGCGAGCCCGACAGCACGCGACCGATGGGCGTGTGCCAGACCTTGCGGAGGAGCGCCACGATCTCCGCGGGCGAGGAGCGGTCGTCCCGGGAGAGGCCGGAGCCGTCGACGATCCTCGGGTGAAGGTCGTAGGTGGCGATCTCGCGGGAGATCACCTTGGCGCCGGCGGCGATGCTGCCCTCGTGGGCGAAACGCTTGCCGAGCTGCTTGGTCAGCATCTCGGCGAACAGGTCGTCGGAGGGGATGTTCATCAGGTCGATCAGCACCGTCAGCGGCGGCGAGGAGACGATCGCCAGGCGGCGGGCACGCCGCGGCGCCGCCCCCGGGACCGGCGCGGCCGTCGTGCGGATCCCCCGGGCGCGCATCGTCGCCACCAGCTGCCTGGCTGCGAACGCCTCCGGCGAGGCCGCGTGCACGTCCGCTCCGTGGTCGTAGGTGAGACCGCTCAGCTGACCGCCGAAGTCGGGCAGGTCGGGCGCGAAGTTGGTCGCGGGGCCGCCGCGGGCGGCGTCGAAGATCGAGCCGTCGCCGACCACCGGGCCGGTGACGCTGTGGATCCCGCGGTGCGCGAGCTGGGTGACGAGCTGCGAGGCGGTGGGACCGTAGCCGAGCTCCCAGACCTTGTTGAACGTGCCGTCGCCGAAGGTCGGATCGCCGCCGCCCTTCAAGTACAGGCTGCCGTGCCAGACGCCGCCGGGCCCGAGATGACCGGTACCGACGATGACCGTATGCAGCCGGGTGCGGCGTCCGAGCTCGCGGACCGCGGCGATGGTTGTGAGGAGCTTCTCGACGGACGCGGGCGGTCGCCCCACCCCGGCGCGCGCCGAATACAGCTGCGCGCCCGCGGTCAGGTCGTAGACCGCCGCCCCGGTGGCCGGGCCCGCCCGGCGCAGCACCCCGTTCAGCGTCGCGCGCAGGTGCCGGAGCTGCGGCGAGGGCGGCGGGGCGTGGTGGCGGCGGCGGGGTCGCGCATGGCCGACCCGCCCGCCGGTGCTCGCGACCTGCTCAGAGGTCGAGTGAGCGCCGCTGCCGCCGCAGCTGGTGATGGCGACGGCAACCACGACCGCCGTCGCCCCGCCGAGCGCGCCCCAGGCCCAGGGTCTTATGCCGCCTCCAGTTCCCCCACCGTGTGCGGCCCGACCACCGCGAGCGAGAGCTCGTCGGCGACGCGCCCCGCGATGTCGGTGACATCGGCCGGAGTGACCTCGTCGAGCAGCTCGATCGTGCGGTCCGGGTCGGCGTCGTCGCGGTACACGATCGTCTGCTGGGCGGCGTAGCGAGCGACGGTCCCGGTGTTCTCGAAGGCGATCGCCCGCGCACCCGCCGCGTACGCGCGGGCGCGCTCTACCTCCGCCTCGGTCGGTCCATGTTCGCGGAGCTCGCTCACGATGTCTCTCATCCTCCGATACGCCTCGATGCACTTCGATGAATCGAGCCCGGCCGAGAGCTGGAGCACCGGCACATCGGCGTAAGCATGCGGCACCGAGTGGACGGAATACGCGAGGCCACGCTGCTCGCGGATCTCGTCGAACAGTCGCGATCCCATCGAGCCGCCGAGTAGCGTCGAGTAGATCACGAGCGCTGCGCGCTCGCCCGGATCGGAAACGTCGACGGACGGGCGGTAGGACATCCGCAGGTGAGACTGGTTCGAGTCGCGCTCCTGCACCAGAAAGCGCGGGGAGAAGCCGGGAGCGGGCTCGATACGGATCCGGCTCGGGCAGCGCGGGGAAGCGCCCGAACAGCTCCTCGAGCTGAGCATCGGAGGGCAGGAAGTCGAGGTTGCCGACGGCGAACGCGCCGCCTCGAGCGGGGGACCAGCGGCGCGAGCGAAACGCGATGATGCCCTCGCGCGTGAACGTGTCCCGGATGTGCCCGGCCGTGCCCAGCACCGGGCGCCCGAGTGGGTGCTCGCCGAACGCGGCCTCATCGATGAGGTGCTCGGCGATCGTCGAGGGCTGGTCGTTGGCGCGCGCGATCTCCTGGACGACGACGCCACGCTCGCGGTCGAGCTCGTCGGGGTCGATCCGCGGCCGGCCGACGAAATCGGTCAGCAGATCGCCCGCCTCGGCGCTGCGCTGGGCTCGGACCGTGATGTGGAACGCCACCAGGTCGTGGCTCGTGTACGCGTTGAGCACCGCGCCGATCCGCTCGGCCGCCTCGTTGACGTCGCGGTAGGTGGAGTACTTCTCGCCGCCCTTGAACACGAGATGCTCCAGGAAGTGGGCCATCCCGTTCTCCTCGGGGCGCTCGGTCCGCGCGCCCGCGTCGAACGCGACCAGCAAGGTCAGCGCGCGGGTGCCCTCGACCCCGATGTGGTACAGCGGCAGCCCGTTCTGCAGGGTCGAGGCGGCGATCGTGGGCACCGCCAGGAATGTAGCGTCCAACCGTCGCTGGTCGAGGAACGACAGCAGTGTGCTTGCGTATCTCGACCAGCCGATGGCGGGAGGGTGCGGCGGCGGGGCCGCCGGGGCGACATAACGGGGCGCCGTTAGGCGCCCTTTAAGAACTCCCTGCAAATCGTGTTGCAAGGGGGAGGTTTAAGGGGCGTTTTCGCGACTGGCCCGCTAGGCTGCCCGCCACCCAATGGCTAGCTCACAATCACGAAACAGAACCGCCCGCCGTGCGCGCACGGCGCCGGCGACACGACCCGTTCCGGCGGGCACGCAGCGTTCCGGCGGCGCCCCCGTCGTCGAATTCCGCGCCGTTACGAAGCGGTACGCGAGCGGTGACATCGGGCTCGACCAGGCCACCTTCTCGATCGATCGCGAAGAGTTCGTGTTCCTCGTCGGCTCGACCGGGTCGGGCAAGTCGACCGTGATGCGGCTGCTGATCAAGGAGCTCGAGCCGACCGAGGGCAGGATCACGGTCGCCGGGCACGACCTCGGCGAGATCGAGCGAGGACGGGTCCCGTTCTACCGCCGCAACGTCGGCGTGGTGTTCCAGGACTTCAAGCTGCTGCCCAACCGCAACGTCTACGACAACGTCGCGTACGCGCTCCAGGTGACCGGCGGCTCGCGCCGCGAGATTCGCGCGAAGGTCCCCGACATCCTCAGGCTGACGGGTCTCTCGACCAAGCTCCACAACTACCCGGACCAGTTGTCGGGAGGGGAGCAGCAACGCGTGTCGATCGCACGCGCGTTTGTGAATCACCCGCCGCTGCTGCTGGCCGACGAGCCGACCGGGAACCTCGACCCCGAGACGAGCATCGACATCATGCGGCTGCTCTACCGGATCAACCGGACCGGCACGACCGTGCTCGTCGCGACGCACGACGCCCCGATGGTCAACAAGATGCGCCGCCGCGTGCTCGAGCTGTCCCGAGGGCGGATCGTCCGCGACGAGGCCGCCGGCCTGTATCAGCGCGACGAGACTACACGGGAATTTGCGCAACGGATGCGCCAGCCCCCGACCCGGCCGCCCGGCCTCTAGCGGGCGATGAAGATCGGCTTCTTCCTGAAGGAATCGCTGCGCGCGATGAAGCGCAACAGCGCCCCCAGCTTCGCGGCGCTTGCGACCGTGCTCGTGACGATGCTCGTGCTCGGCGTGTTCATCCCGATTGTGCAGGCCACACACGGCGCGGCGAACAGCGTCCGCGGCCGCGTGCTCGTCGATGTCTACATGAAGACGAGCGCGAAGCCCGCCGACACGGAGCGTGTGCGCAAGGAGCTGCTGGCTGTCCAGCACGTCAAGACCGTGCAGTTCGTCTCCAAGCAGACCGCTTACGAGCAGCAGTCCAAGGCCGATCCGCAGGCGTACTCGCTGCTGTCCTCCAAGAATCCGCTGCCCGACACCTTCCACGTGATCCCTGACAATCCGGGCAACGTGCTCGCGGTCCACGAGCGCGCTCACCCCCGGCGGTGGGACGATCGATCCCGCGATCCAGAACGTCTCGAACAAGAGGAACGACACCAAGAAGATCCTCGAGGTCACAAACCTCGTGACGATCACCGCCGCCGTCCTGACGGTGCTGCTGACGATCGCTTCGGCCCTGCTGATCGCGAACACGATCCGGCTGTCGCTGTACGCGCGCCGGCGCGAGGTCGAAGTGATGAAGCTGGTCGGCGCGACGGATTGGTTCATCCGCTGGCCGTTCGTGATCGAGGGCACGATCGTTGGCGCAGCCGGGGCGCTGCTGGCGATCGTCGTCCTCGGCATCGCGAAGGTCGCGTTGCTCGATCCGCTCGCGGACAACTGGAGGCTGATCTCGGCGCCGCAGACGATCCCGTTCACGGCGCTGGTGGCGGTGCTGCTGTGCGCCGGCGTGCTCGTGTCGGCGGTGGGCTCGGGCCTGTCTTTGCGCCGGTTCCTGCGTGTGTAGGGCCGAGCACTGGCGGCGGCGCGCCGGATTCTGGACGTTTGTGAGCGTTCACAAAGAGCTATCGATGGTTCCGGTGCCGTCCAGGCAGCCGGAGGACTCAGCATCACCAAGTCGAGCTTCGGGAAGCTCCCGGGCGGGACCGCGGTCGAGCGCTACACGCTCGCCAATCGGCGCGGCATGAGGGTCTCGATCCTTAGGTCCTTGCCGCCGGGAGGACTGGCAGCGGCTAGCCCGCGCTAACGGTGAGCTGGGGCAGCCGGGTCGCGATCCCGACCCGGCTGCCTCCGGCTCGGGATCGCCGCCCCGGCTACTCTCCGTGCATGTCGACACGCAGTGTACGAACGCCGAGGATCGCCGTATATGTGCTTGCAGCCGTGCTCGTGCTGCTGATCGGGATCTGGCTCGGAGGACATCCCGGCTGGATGCCCTCGCCGCTGCGCAGCACGTTCGTCGACAACGGTAGCGGGGCGGTCGTCAACCAGGCGCTCGACGTGCTCCAGCGCGACTACTACCGCTCGGTCAACCGCAAGGACTTGGGCAATCTCGTGGTCAACTCGGGGCTCAGGAACGCGGTCGCGAGCCTCAACGACCCCTACAGCCACTACTTCAGCCCCTCGGATTACAGGGCATTCCTCGACCAGTCCAACCCGCACCTCAGCGGCATCGGTGTCGATGTGCTCCCCGATCCGCAGGGGCTGCGGATCGCCGATGTCTTCCCGAACTCGCCGGCCGCGCACGCCGGTCTGACCGGCGGCGACATCATCGTGCAGGTCGGCTCGACCCCGCTCGCGAACCGCTCCGCCGCGTTCGCGTCGGCGCTGATCAAGGGGCGCGCCGGAACAAAGGTGACGCTGACGGTGTTGAGGGGCAAGCGCAGGCGCGTCGTGTCGATCACACGCGCGAGCCTCGTGGTGCCCGTCGTCGGCAGCAAGCTCCTCATCTACCACGGGAGGAAGATCGGGGATCTGCTGCTGACGAGCTTCACCGACGGCTCGGGCGATGAGCTCCGCACGCAGGTGCGGCGGATGCTGCACCAGGGGGCGCAGGCGCTGGTCCTCGACCTGCGCGGCAACGGCGGCGGCCTGCTCGATGAGGCGGTCAACGTCGCCAGCATCTTCATCCCCGACGGCACGATCGTCTCGACCGACGGGCGCAGCCTGCCGCGTCAGGTGTACGTCGCGAAAGGCAACGCGATCGCCCCGAAGATCCCGCTGGTCGTGCTCGTCAACCGCGGCACCGCGTCGGCGGCGGAGATCGTCACCGGAGCGCTCAAGGACCGTGGCCGCGCGAAGGTCGTGGGCACGCACACGTACGGAAAGGGCGTCTTCCAGGAGGTCCAGACGCTGTCCAACGGCGGCGCGCTCGACATCACGGTCGGGGAGTACTTCACCCCGAGCAACCGGAATCTGGGCGGCGGTGGTGTGCGCGAGGGCGCCGGGATCCCGCCCGACGTTCCGGCCGCTGCCAACCCGCGCGCGCACGGCGATCCCGCAACTCAAAATCGCCGAGCGCACCGTGGCGGCTGAGGTTCCAGTGAGCGCGGCGATTCGGGACGCTGCTCCGGCAGCGCGCGTCGCGGTGGTCGAGCGGCGCGGGAAGTTCCTTGTGGCCGAGCCTTTCTTCGAGTCCGGCCCGCGGGTCGTGGTCAGCCGTGACTGGCGCTTCTCGGTCGGCGACCTGGTCGTGCTTCGTCCCGGTGGCTCTGCCGACGGCGCTCACGGCCGCCGGGCCGCAGGCCGGCGTCGTGAGGGCGGTCGGGCGATGGTCGCGCGGCGGCTCGGGCGCCCCGATGTGGCGCGCGACGTGATCGAGGGGCTGATGATCGATCGCGGGCTGCGCCGCACGTTCGATCCCGCCGTCGAGCACGAGGCGCGGGACGCGGCGAACACCGAGCTCGATTGGCCGGGCCGTCGGGACCTGCGCGATCTGCCGACGTTCACGATCGACCCGGTGACCGCGCGGGATTTCGACGACGCGATCTCTGCTTCGGCGATCGACGGCGGTTGGCGCGTGTGGGTCCATATCGCCGATGTCTCGGCATACGTCGCTCCGCGCTCGCTCCTCGACCGTGAGGCATATCGTCGAGGGACGAGCGTCTATGTTCCCGGCGCGGTCGAGCCGATGCTGCCGAAGCAGCTCTCGAACAATGCGTGCTCGCTCGTGCCGGGGGTCGACCGCGCGACGGTCACCGTCGAGATGGTCGTCCGCGGGCAGTCGGTGCAGACCGCCGCCTTCTATCGCTCCGTGATCCGCTCCGACCAGCGCCTCGACTACGATCAGGTCGACCGGATCTTCGTCGGGGCCTGAGTCTGCGTCGGCGCCGTGGGGTGAGCCGCTGGCGGCCGCGCGCGCGGCCGCCGCGGCGCTCGGAGCCCGCCGCGACCGCGCGGGCGGCGATCGAGATCGAGTCGGAGGAGCCATCGTTCCTGTTCGACGGCGCGGGGAACGTCGTCGCCGCCAGGCCAGAGGCGCAGACCGAGTCACACCGGCTGATCGAGCATCTGATGATCGCCGCCAACGAGCAGGTCGCGGGGCTGCTCGAGGAGCGCCGGGTGCCGACGCTGTACCGGGTGCACGAGCGGCCCGACACGCCGGCCGTGGAGCGGCTGATCGACCAGCTTGCGTCGCTGGGCGTGCCGACGCCGCCGGTGCCGACGGACATGACGCCGCAGCAGGCCACCGATCTCGTCGGGGAGGCCTCCCAGCAGGTCTCCGACTGGGTCGCCTCGCACGGCGGGCGCGGACAGCGCGCGCTCTCCAATCTGGTGCTGAGGTCGCTCAAGCAGGCCTACTACGACGCCCGAAACCTCGGCCACGCGGGGCTGCAGTCGGCGCGCTACTGCCACTTCACCTCGCCGATCCGGCGCTATCCGGACCTGATCTGCCACCGCGCGCTGCTGTCGGTGATCGGGGGCGATATTCCCGCCCCCGACGCGTCGTCGGTGGCTGCGGCCGGGCCGTGGACCTCGGCGCGCGAGCGCGAGGCGATGATGATCGAGCGGGACGCCGACGAGTGTCGCGCGGTGCTTCCTGCTGGAGCGGCAGTTGTTCGCCTCGGGCGACTGGGACCGCTCGTTCGAGGGCGAGGTCGTCGGGCTGATCGGCTCGGGGGCGTTCGTGGCGTTCAGCGACGATGGTTCGCTCGCGTTCGAGGGCATGGTGCCGGTGCGACGGCTTCGAGGAGACTGGTGGGAGCTGAACGAGCAGGGGACGAAGCTGGTCGGAGCGCACAGCGGCCGCGCGATCCGGCTGGGGGATCCGGTGTCCGTCCGGGTCGTGCGGATCGACTCGCCGCGGGGCAGGGTCGATCTGCTGCCGACGTTCGATGCATCCGAGGAGGAGTGAGGTCCGGTGGCGAAGGGACGAAAGCGCAAGTCGGCGCCGGGCGACGTCGCGACCAACCGGCAGGCGTCCTACCGCTACAACCTGCTCGAGCGGTTCGAGTGCGGGATCGTGCTGACGGGCACCGAGGTCAAGTCGCTGCGCGAAGGCAAGGCGCAGCTGAAGGACTCCTACGCTGTCGTCCGCGACGGGGAGGTATGGCTAATTGGCCTGTACATCCCGCCTTATGGGCCTGCGGCGCGGGACAACCACGACCCCGAGCGGCCGCGCAAGCTGCTGTTGAAGCGCTCGGAGATCGAGCGGCTGATCGGCCGCACGCATGAGCGCGGCCTGACGCTGGTGCCCACCCGGATCTACTTCTCCGGCCCGCGATCGCGCGCGAAGGTCGAGATCGCGCTCGCCCGCGGGAAGGACCTGTACGACAAGCGCGAGACATCCGCAAGCGGGAGATGGCGCGAGACGTGCAGCGGGAGTCTGCGCGACGCGCGGCGATGACGCCGCCACTAGCCCAGCGTGCGCGGCAGGTGCGTGGCGTCCATGCCGACGACAAGTCAGCGCGACCAGCGACAAGTAGACGCCGGCGATCAGCGCGCGGTCGAGCGGGGCGACGCGGTAGTAGGCCTGCTGCTCCTGGCCTCCCTGCTTGCGGAGCTTCCACCGCCTGTAGGTCTCCATGCCGCCGAACAGGACGATGATCAGGATGATCGGGTTGGGGAAGATCGAAGCCAGCGCGATCAGCCCGGCGAAGCCGGCGAACCACATCCACGGCGCCATCGCCGCCATCGCCCTGCCGCCGTCGAGCGGGACGACCGGCAGCAGGTTGAACAGGTTCAGGAAGAAGCCCGTGAACGCCAGCGCCCGCCACAGGTCGTTTCCGGTGGCGTGCCAGATGAAGATGCACGCGGCCGAGCCGATGCTCCCGAGGATCGGACCGGCGAGCCCGACGCGCGCCTCGGCGAGCGGCGTTGTCGCCGAGCGACTTCGAGGTGATCACCGCGCCGAGGAACGGGATGAACATCGGCGCACTCGCCCTGATGCCCTCGCGACGGAGCTGGATCACGTGACCCATCTCGTGCACCAGCAGCAGCACCACGAAGCCGATCGCGAACTGGAACCCCCAGATCGTCGCGTACGCCGCGATCGAGACGAGCATCGTGCCCGTCGTCGTCAGCAGCTTCAGCTTCGGGAGGAGGATCAGGATCGACTTGAACTTCGCGAGGAACGCGACGATCGCCGCGATCGCGGGGCCGAAGGTCCGCCTGATCCAGTTGGGCTTGCGGGGCTCGAACGGGGGTCCGAGCTCGTCGCGGCGGTCGTCGGGCGGGGCCGGCGGGCCAAATCCGAACGGCTGCGGGGAGGCCGGCTCCGGCCAACCGCGCGTGGGCGGCTGCGGTTCCGGTGCCGCCGGGCGGAGCCACGGATTGTCGGTTGCCATCGTGTAGTCATTGTGGCATCGGGCCGTGGGCTTTCTCCGCGGACTTACGATCTCCTTCGGTTCCCGGCGAACGGCGGCGGGGGGTGATCGACGCGGCGCGCGCCCTCTACACGCGCCCTCTACAATCAGAGGCACATACATAGCCCCCGGGGACGACAGGCTTCGACGTGGTCGGTTCGTGGGGGTGGTTGCGAGTCGAGGTCCCGGGAGGCCTCGTAAAACACCCGGGACAAAATAAGTGCGGACACGCACGAATTCCTGCTTCCTGAAGCTGTCGCTGCTTAGCAACTAGCACAGGAGCATTCTCGGCCTCCGTTCGCCTGCGGCGGAGTAACCGGGATCAGCTAGCAGGCTAGCCCGGTGAGGATTTGCTCCCTCCGATCCGGGGACCACCAGGGAGCTGGCTCTCGACAACCCCGCCGGCGAGGCGAGTCGAGAGCGAGATCAGAGCGCCGGCTACGCTCGTAGACGCCACCTTTTACGCGACCGCGGACGCGGGTTCGATTCCCGCCGTCTCCACTCTACCCTCGACCGAGCCTACGCGTCCTACTCGAACTCGACCCGTCGTAAGTCAAACGTTCGGGCGGCCGAGGCTCGCCGAGTCGGAGCCTCGTGAGCTGGTGAAGCTGCTCCACCGTCAAACGGGCGGCGGCGTGGTCTGCCGGCGGCGGCGGTACTCGGTGGGTGAGATGCCGTAGTGGGCGTGGAACCAGCGGCTGGCGTAGTTCGGGTCCGTCCAGCTGTCCGTTCGTGCCGTGGCAGCGATCGACAGGTCCGTCGAGCCCAGCAGGTGGGCCATCTGCTGGGCACGCGTCTGCCGCAGGTATGCCATCGGGCTGAGGCCGATCGTGGCGTCGAAGGCGCGGACGAGTTGGGAGCGCGACAGGTGGACTTCCTCGGCCAGGGAGCGGAGTGTCCACGGCTCGGTCAGGCGCGCACGAAGCACTCCGACGGCGGCGAAGGTGCAGCCGGTCCCATCCGCCGACCGCGGGTGCCTCGGCCTCCACGTAGGACGCTGGGCGCCCGCGGAAGTGCCGCAGATACTGGGCGTCATCGCACTCGGCGGCGGGTACGCGGCCGGCCAGATTCACGGCGCGCGGCGAGAGCGTCGCATGCTCGAAGCCAAGCGCGGCGGGCAGCTGCCCAAGTAAACAGGCCGCTGACCAAAGCCGCGCCGCTGGCGTCCGGAGACCAACGACCAGCGGACGAGGTCGGGCACTCGACCGGATTCGTGGAGTCGCTACGTACCTGGCTCGGTCGGAGCCGCCTCTGACTCCCCTGGGGCGGGCTCGCCCGCGGGGAGCGCGGACGGCTGGGCGCCGGACCCGACCTCGGCCTTGAGCTTTGCGAACTCGTCGTCGACGGCGCTCTTAGCGCCGAGCTCATCGAGCTGGCGGTCAACGTCATCCTGCGCAGGACCCAGCGCCGTCAAGTCCTCGAAGGTGCCTGCGGCCTGGAGCTCCTCGACCGCTGACGCTCGCGCCTGCATCTGGTCGGTCTTGTCGATCGCGCGCTGCGTCGCTGCGCCGACGTCAGCCATCTCGTCCCCCACGCCAGTCGCCGCCTCGGAGATGTGCACCTGCGCCTCGGCCGCCGAATACTGGGCCTTGATGACCTCCTTCTTGGAGCGGAACTGCTCGATCTTAGTCTGGAGCTGCTGCTCGGCCGCGGTCAGCTTGTCCTGCTCTGACTCGAGCTCTGAGACCTGCTGATCGAGCGAGCTCGTCTCCTGAATGATCATCTGCTTGCGCTCGAGCGCCGCGCGGGCAAGGTCTTCGCGCCCGGCGGACATCGCCTCCCGCGCCTGGCCGTCGAGCTTGTCTGCCTGCTGCCGCAGGTTCTGTTCCTGCATTTGCAGCCGCTTCTTGGCCGTCACCACATCGGCGATCCCCTTCTTGACGTTCTGCAGATCCTCGAGCTGGCGCTCGTAGGCGTAGTCGAGCGTCTCCGCCGGATCCTCCGCGTGATCGAGCATGTGCGAAATCTTCGCCTTGGTGAGTGTCGAAATGCGGCCAGCAAGTCCAGGCATCGTGTACTCCAAACGATTGTTCTCCCCGCCGACCCGCGTCACTGCGAGCCCTGCGGCCGGGCGTGACATCAGAGCGGCCCACCGATCAGACCGCCGCCATGTGCAACCACTCACCCAAGCGTACTCCCACCGTGAGCACGCTTCCTGACACGAGGGAGAGCCGCACGCCCGCGGCCGCAATCAGACCAGATCATGGTTGACGCCGAGCGCACCGATTCCTCAAGCCTCACCGAGCGCCGGTCGTCAGCAAGTCGCCCCCGGCGTGTGCGCTCTCATAAGCGCAACCTACGAGTACCTCGGCCAATCAGTCTTGGATGTCTGAGTCGATGACTTCGCGGCCGCGGTAGCTCGCAAATGTCGAAACGATCGCCGAACGCCGGCCTTGATGATGCGGGCGAGCGCGGATCGCTTGGTTCGATGCCTGCGTCCCAGGCCACGTCAGGTCAAAGACCGGCTGATCTGCACAACCGCGCGGCTCGGTCGCGAGGCGTGCCCTGCGCACCATCCCCTCTCGCGACGTCCGGCAGTCGTTGGGCCGAGCGCATCGACCTTGAAGCTGGCCTCGACAGGCACCGTCGCGTACGGTCAAGCGCTCATGTGCTTCTCACCCGAGGCTGACTTCGCCGCGGGCGTAATCGTCGCCGGCGTCGGCGTTGAGACGTTGCGTCGGGTGCACCGGCCCCGCGAATTGATCGTCGGCGCGCTGCCGCTCTTGTTCGCCATCCATCAGCTCGTGGAGGGGTTCGTCTGGCTCGGCCTCCGCGGCCAGGTCTCCAACAGACTGGGTGACGCCGCCAAGGAGGCGTACATCGTCTACGCGCACGCCGTGTTGCCGGTCATCGTGCCATTCGGGTTCATGCTGCTCGAGCCGGAGCATCGACGCTCGCGGTGGATGCGGCCGTTGGTCTGCCTCGGTCTGGTCCTGGGCGTCTACCTGCTCTGGCAGGTCACGGCCTATCCGCTGGGAGCGCAAGAAGAAGCCCGCTGCATCGACTACACGACGCACACCCCGAACGACCTGCTGACCGGGTTGCTCTACGTCGCAGCGACGTGCGGACCGGCCCTGATGTCCAGCCGCCGACATCTGCGCTGGTTTGGGCTTGTCAGCCTAATCGGCGTGATCGCCACCGCGCTCCTCCGAGTCGATGAACTGACGTCGCTCTGGTGCCTCTACGTTGCGCTGGTCAGCGTCCTCATCCTCGAGCACTTTCGCCGCCAACGGGCCATCGAGACGCTGGCGAATCCAATCGCACGTCCAGTTCCACCGCCGCAGCCTCAGTAACCCAGCCCGGAAGCACGACGAGCGCCTCTACGACCAAGGTCGCCTCCGAAGGCCACGTGCTGGTGCATCCCCACCACCACTTCCAGACCGGATCGATTCCCAATGCGCGCCGATTCTGGCCCGAGTGGCGCAATGGTGACTGCCGTCGTCGGTCACCGTTGCTCTTAGCTTAGGAACGCAGAACCGACGGACCCAACGGCGGAGGCCTCGTGAGCGGCGTCCGGTTGCCGAATCCCTGGGTTCGCGCGGTGGTCGCAACACTCGTTGATTGGAGTGTTGTTGATGGTCTTCACTTGGCGGATGGTTTCTGAGGTTGTTCAGCCGAGATAGCGATCCGCCGTCGCAATAGACGTGTTCGGCTGAGATTCGCGATGACCCCGGCTATGCGTACGCGTCATTGCCGGCGGCGACCGCCATCCGGAACACCGGGTCTGGCTACATCTACCGCGTCCGCCCCCCAGCGCGCGGTCGGCTCGTCATCAGGTGGTCGGTCACGGCCGCCGAAGCCCGCAGGGCGCACTCGACCGGCACCCTCATCGCGTCGCCCGCGAATACACCGCCCCTTACTGCGACACGACCCATCTGGCGCGTGCGCTGAGCAGGACAACCGGGCGGGGCGATTCGCGCGGTCATGCAGCGAGGAGGTGGCTGGGGGCGAAGGCGTCGGCGTTCCGGCGACTACGGAACCCGCCAGCCCGACCTCGCTGTCACCGCCGTCTCGTAGCTGTCGTGATCACCTTCACACGTGAGAGCCGGCACAAGACGCGCACCGGGCCCCTCGGTCAACAGCCCCCCGATAGCGCGCCGTGGCGAACTAGTCCAAGGTCCGGTGCGCGCCCCTAGATGACGTGCCCAGACCGGAGGTCGGCCCGCAGCTCGGAGCGGCGGATCTTGCCGCTGACCGTCTTCGGCAGTTCCGCCACGAAGTGGACCTCGCGTGGATACTTGTAAGGCGCCGTGCCGTGTTTGACGAACTCCTGCAGTTCATGGGCGAGCTCCGCTGTTCCCGCATAGCCGGGGGCCAGCACGCAGAACGCGGTGACGATCTGCGTGCGTTCCGGATCATCCTTGCCGACGACGGCTGCCTCGATCACGGCTGGGTGCTCGACGAGGATGCTCTCGACCTCGAACGGTCCAATGCGATAGGCGCTCGAGGTGATGACGTCGTCGTCACGGCCTTCAAACCAGAAGTAGCCGTCGTCGTCCATTGCGGCCTTGTCGCCGGTGAAGTAGAACAGTCCTCGGAATGCGTCGGCGGTCGCCGTCGGGTCGTTGTGATATCCGGGAAAGAGGCCGACCGGCCGGTCAGGGGCGCAGCGCACGGCGATGTTGCCCACTTCTCCAGGCGGGACCGGCTGACCGTCGTCGTCGACGATCGTCACGTCATAGCCGGGGACGGGCTGCCCCATCGAACCGGGACGAACGTCCATCGCTCTGTAGTTGGCGACGAGGCACGTCGTCTCCGTCTGCCCGTAACCGTCGTAGATCATCAGGCCCGTCGCGTCCTGCCACTCGCGGATGACCTCCGGATTCAGGGGCTCGCCGGCACTGGTGCAATGCCGCAGTGCCGAGAGGTCGTACTTGGAGAAGTCGGCATGGATCAACCGACGGTAGAGCGTGGGAGGTGCGCAGAATGACGTGACACGGTGGCGGGCAAGGATGCCGAAGATTGTGTCCGCATCGGGGAGACCGAGGGCGACGTTGAGGATCGCCGCGCGTTCGTGCATCTGTCCAAACAGCCCGCCCCACGCCGCCTTGGCCCAGCCGGTATCGGTGACGGTCCAATGCAGATCACCTGGGCGTAGGTCCTGCCAGAAGCGAGCGGTTCCGATGTGCCCAAGCGCATAGGAGTGCGCATGCTGCACCATCTTCGGGTAGGCCACCGTGCCGCTTGTGAAATACAGCATTACTGGGTCGTAACGATGTGTCGGGTCGTCGGGTATTCCGCCATCTCCGACCACCTGCGACCGTGCCTCCAGCGAAAGCCAGCCCTCGGGCGCGCCCCCCACGCACAGGCGGGTTCTGAGACCCGGGACAGCGGCGTCGACCTTCTCCGTGCCCGCCTCGTTTGTGATCGCCGCTGTCGCGCCGGTCCGATCGAAGCGGTACGCGATGTCCTTCGGAGTCAGCAGATTCGGCCCAGGCATGGGGATCGCACCGATACGCATCGCGCCGAGCAGCGCCGCATACCACTCGGGGATCCGTGGCAGCATCACGAACACGTGCTCGCCCCAGCGGACGCCGAGGTCCAGCAGCACCCGTGCGGCCTCGCGAGATGCTCGCGCCAGATCGGCTGCAGACTGCTCCGCGACCACATCCCCGGCCCCGTCGACGGACAGCACCGCGAGCGCGTCGGGATCCTCTTTGGCCCACACGTCGATGATGTCCCGCACCGCGTTGAAGCGCTCTGGAACCGTCACGCGATAGCCGGCTCGCTCGGCATCGATGTCCACGAGACGTGGGGGACAATCCCTGGCGGGACGAGCAAGAGAAACGATCGACATCTCGATCACCTCCGTTCAGACACGCGACGGAAGGCGGACAGGGCGACGTCAAGGCTCGCGAACCCGCACCTAATGACGGTCAACCACCTAATGCCACCTCTCGCGCGGCACCGTGTTGGAAACGTTGTAGAACTCACAGGCACACGGAGTCATCCGTACAACCACGCAACCTTGCGCGCCAGACTACTGCTCTCGATGGTGAGGACGGCCGCTGGCGTAGACGATTGCGCGCGCATGAGCTCCGTTCGAGATCGGATCTGCTCGGTGCCCGGCATCGTGCAGGACGCCTCTGCGAGGACGCGCCGTGGGTTCCCGCACCGTAGTCTTGCGTAACGGAACGACGTGCTTATACGGATGACGGCTCCGCCATCACAGACCTACATTGTCGCCACTCTGCGGGACCGAGGGCGATGCCGATGACAAGCAGCACCGGCGCCATGAGCACAACAGCGCAGCGTTGACCAGGCCGAAAGACTCAGCGGGTCTCCTCGAGCAGGGTTGCTGCTCGTGGGTGCCCGCCCCTCGCTCCCGCCGAGCAGATCCAGCGGCTTTCCCTGACGCCAAATTCGTCAAGACCCTGGACACGCTCACCGCGACGCACGCGAATCGCTGATCTCGTCCGGGCTTGCAGCGGGTCGCTGACCGTCATCGTCGAGAACTGCACACCCACCTTTGAGCCACGATGGGCTTGTCACGGGCAGGTTGGTGACCGGCTCGCTACGAACCGGTCACCAACCCGGCAACTGCGGTCAGTCGAGGTCGAACCGGTCGAGGTTCATGACCTTGTTCCAGGCGCGGACGAAGTCGTGGACGAACTTGTCGGCCGAGTCGTCGGAGGCGTAGACCTCCGCGATCGCGCGGAGCTGGGAGTTCGAACCGAACACGAGGTCGACCGCGGTTCCGGTCCACCTGGGTTGGCCCGTGTTGCGATCGCTGCCCTGATAGACGCCTTCCGCTGCCTCGGATCGCTTCCACTCTGTGTCCATGTCGAGCAGGTTGACGAAGAAGTCGTTCGTCAACGTCCCGGGCCGGTCGGTGAACACGCCGTGCTCGGACTGCCCGAAGTTCGCGTTCAGCGCGCGCAGGCCGCCGACGAGCACCGTCATCTCGGGAGCGGTCAGCGTCAGCAGGTTGGCCCGCTCCACCAGCAGATGCTCGGGGGGCAACGCCTGCCCCGCGTGGATGTAGTTGATGAACCCGTCGTGCCCCAGCTCGAGCACGGCGAACGAGTCGACGTCGGTCTGTTCCTGCGAGGCGTCCGTGCGCCCCGGGGCGAACGGAACGCTCACGGCGTGTCCGGCATCCTTGGCGGCTTGCTCGACTGCAGCGCATCCGCCGAGCACGATCAGGTCGGCGAGCGAGACCCGCTTGTGGCCGGATTGCGAGGCGTTCCACTCCCGCTGGATCCGCTCCAGCGTGTCGAGCACGCTCGCGGTAGGGGCGCCCCACTCCCAGTCCTTCTGTGGCGCCAGGCGGATCCGCGCCCCGTTGGCCCCGCCGCGCTTGTCGGTGCCGCGGAACGTCGCGGCCGACGACCACGCGGCGCCGACCAGCCGAGGGACCGACAGCCCCGAGGCGAGGATCCTGCGCTTCAGCGCGGCGATGTCCTCGTCGCCGACCAACTCGTGATCGACGGCGGGGACGGGGTCCTGCCACAGCTGCGGCTCGGCCGGAACCAGCGGACCGAGGTAGCGCGAGACGGGCCCCATGTCGCGGTGGGTCAGCTTGAACCAAGCCTTGGCGAACGCGTCGGCGAACTCGTCCGGGTTCTCGTAGAAGCGCCTGGAGATCGGCCCGTAGATCGGATCGACCTTCAGCGACAGGTCGGTCGTGAGCATCACCGGGGCGTGGCGCTTGGACGGATCGTGGGCATCGAGCACCGTACCCTGCGCCGAGGCGTCCTTCGCGGTCCACTGGTTAGCGCCGGCGGGACTCTTGGTCAGCTCCCACTCGTACTCGAACAGGTTGGTGAAGAAGCTGTTGTCCCACTTCACCGGGGTCGCGGTCCACGTCCCCTCCAGCCCGCTCGTCCACGTGTCGGCGCCGCTGCCGTTGCCGACCGAGTTCTTCCAACCCAGGCCCTGCAGCTCGAGCGGAGCGGCCTCGGGGTCGGGACCGATGTGGTCATCGGTGACGGCGCCATGGGTCTTGCCGAACGTATGGCCGCCGGCGATCAGCGCGACCGTCTCCTCGTCGCTCATCGCCATCCGAGTGAACGTCTCGCGGATGTCGCGCGCCGCGGCAAACGGATCCGGGTTACCGTTCGGCCCCTCCGGGTTGACGTAGATCAGGCCCATCTGCACCGCGCCGAGCGGCTGCTCGAGCTCCCGGTCGCCGCTGTAGCGCTCATCTCCGAGCCACGCGTGCTCGGGCCCCCAGTAGACATCGTCGGGCTCCCACACGTCCTCCCGTCCACCGCCGAACCCGAACGTCGTAAAGCCCATCGACTCAAGCGCGCAATTGCCCGCGAAGATCATCAGGTCAGCCCACGAGATCCTGTTGCCGTACTCCTGCTTGATCGGCCACAGCAACCTGCGCGCCTTGTCGAGGCTGACATTGTCCGGCCAACTGTTCAGCGGAGCGAACCGCTGGGCACCGGCCCCGCCTCCGCCCCGCCCATCCGTGATCCGGTACGTGCCGGCACTGTGCCACGCCATCCGGATAAACAGCGGCCCATAGTGGCCGAAGTCCGCCGGCCACCAAGGCTGCGAGTCGCCCATCAGCTCCATCAGATCCTGCTTCAGCGCGTCAAGGTCGAGCGTCTCGAACGCCTCCGCGTAGTTGAACTCCTCGCCCATCGGATTGGACTCGGGGAAGTGGTGGTGCAGAACCCTCAGATTGAGCTGAGTCGGCCACCAGTCCCGGTTGCGCCAGCCTCCCTCCGGCGTGTGTACGACCGGGCACTGACCCTTGCTATCGGTGACAGCCACGTCTGTTCCTCTCCGTTCTCGCTGGTTGACATTCGATCGTTGATTATCCGGACTCGCCTCCGGTCGTCGTGGACCCATAGGCGTGCTGCTCCGCCCGCCCCGCCCGTCACGTGATCCTGCGATCAGCCGTCCGACCCAACCGAGCACGCCGCGACACATTCCGGACAGCGACCCCAGTAGATGACCTCGGCTTCGTCGATCTCGTAGCCGCATTCGTCGGGGGCCGTCAGGCAGGGGGCATCGCCCACGACACAGTCGGTATCGACCATCCGGCCGCACGCTCGGCAGATCAGATGGTGATGGTTGTCGCCGACGCGATCCTCGTAGCGCGCCGGCGACCCAGCGGGCTGGATGCGCCGGATGATCCCCTGCTCGGTTAGCGTTCCGAGGGCGTCGTACACGGCCTGGAGCGAGATCGCGCCAATCTTGGCCCGCACGGCCGTGTCGATGTCGGCGGCGGTGCTGTGCGGTCGCTCGGACACAGCGCGCAGCACAGCCAGACGCTGGGCCGTGACCTGCACACCGTGCCGGCGCAGAAGAGCAGCTTGGTCGACGGATCCTTTCACCGATCTGGGCGCACTCTAGCTCTGATATTGGACGAACTCAACTATTTGGGTGGAGCCCGTCATGGAACTGATCCGCTTCTCGGTCGAGGCGCGCATCGTCGAGACCGCCGAGGAGAAGCTCGCGACGCACCTTCCTCGTAGCTGCCGGTCACGCCGCGCGCTCTCGCTCGCGGGCCCTCGAGGACCGGCGCCAGCGCCTCGCCGGCGAATGTTGGCGACACCAGACCAAGCGCCTCGACTCCAGGATCTCCTCAAGCTCTGCCGTGTGCATGACGGTTACGGCTCCCGGATCCTCACCAGCTCCGGATCCCAGACGTTTCCCAGCCATCGCGGCGCCTGGACGAACCCGTCGCGAAGGTCGACGGCAATCCGGTCGAGCAGCGGCGGGAACACCGGCCGCTGGCTGTCCGGCTCGATCAGCTCCAGGCGCTCGGATTCGCTCACGCCTGGCGCCGAGGCGAGGAACACGAGGTTGAGATCGTGGATTCGCGCCGTCCATCCTCCTCGCGGAGACAAGGCAGGCCGATCGCGACCGAGCCCAGGCGCAGGCAGAGGAGCGGCACCACGAAGAACTCGAGCGGCGTCAGCAGGAACTGCTCGAGCGGGACACCGCCCAGACCAAGCACCTGGCCGAACTGCTCGATCAGGAACTCCGTTACGAGATACGAGGAACGGGCCGGACGAGCTGCCGCCTCACATCGAGTCGATGAACTCGTCGATCGGAATGGCGATAAGGGTCTCGTAACGCGCAGTACCGCGGGCCCCGAGCTCGAGTGACACGCGCGCGATCGTCCTTTCGTCTGACGCCTCGATCACGTTCACGAAGTCGAACTGTCCCAACGTCGCCCACTGCGCCTTGACCGACGCTCCCAGCTCCTCGACCTCGCGATTAACCTCCCGGATGCGATTCGGGTTGTCCTTGATCGTCTGCGCCCCCTCCGGAGTGAGGGTGGAAAGCATGACGTAGGTGGGCACTGCGCCTCCTAACTCAATGTTGTCGCGTTGACCGCCGGCCTGCGCCGGCGAGCATATCCGCTCCAGCGGCTAGCCACCCACCGGACTCGTGCCCATCCCGAGAACAGCCGCAGGCCGTAGCCGAGCCGCACTCGCCGTCCCCGCGGCGATCATGCTCTCGCTGCTGGCAGTCGCCCGCGCGCGGATCCTTCCACGGCGGGCGCAGGGACAGCTACGAGACGCCGAGCTTCAACACGAGTCTGGTCGTGTATCGACTCGAGTCGGTTGGCTTGATGACCACCTTGAGGCTTCTGATGCTCCTCCGCGCGACCGCCGCGGCGAGGGTCCGGGTCGCATTGAGTGCCGGCGCCTCGATCGTGACCTGAACTTTCGCGGCCGCGGACGCAAGCCCGATCGTCAACGCGCCATGGCTGACTTTGGCGGTGAACCTCAGCCGCCTGCCGCCCGCTCCCGTGACGATGATTCTCTTGGCCAGGACGCTGGCGCTGCTCGAGAAGCGCAGGCCGCCCGGTAGGCCGACCGCGATTGTCTCGATCCTGGGGGCATCCGTTCCGGCTGCGATCGCAAACGACAGCGTGGGCGCGTTGTTCGCGATCCCTCTGAGGGTGCTTCGCGACCGAGTCGGAAGGCCGCCGACCGTCCAGGTGAACGCGGCGGTGCCGGAGGCGCCGTTCGCGTCCGCTAGCGCGCACGCGGACGGTCGAGCGGCCGGCCGTGCGCGGCGTGCCGGAGATGAGCCCCGTCTGGGCGTTGATCGACAAGCCGCGCGGTAAGCCGCTCGCGCTGTACGTCGGCGCCCGGCCGTTGCTGACCGTCGCCGCGATTGGCAGCCTGACCGGCTTTCCGACCCTACTGGTCTGGTTGCCGGGATTGCGAGTCGTGACCGTCGGTGCCACCACCTTCCATGCTAAACGTCGCACTTCCGGCCGCTCCCGAGCCATCCTTGGCGGTCACGACCACCTTCGAGCTGCCGATCGTTGTCGGCGTACCCGAGATCATCGCCGGTCGAGGGATTGATCGACAGCCCCGCCGGCAGTCCCGCCGCGGCGTAGGCCAAGCCGAACCCGCCGGAGCTCGCGGCGCGGAGTGCCAAACTCACGGCCTTGCCGGCGAGTCGACGCCTGCGCACCCGGATTGCTGACCCTGACTTTGTCGCACAGCCCCCTGGAAAGCGCTGAGCCGTTCGGCGTGCCGAGCCCCGAGGCCATGTCGTAGCCGGTGCCAGCGGAGAAGCCACCGGCGCCGGTGTAATCGTTGTTCCCCGGGGGATGTCGTTGAACGTGCTGGCGTACGCGTTCCCGGCGATCCTGTACAGCACCGGGTTGAGGAAGCCGATCGGCGAGCCGCTGCACGTGCTCGAAGCGTTCGCGAGCGCGATCAGCGCCGCCCACAACGGCGCCCGGCACTCGTCCCGCCGACACTAAGCCAACCAGTGGGCGCATCACTCACGCGCCCGCGCCGTTGTAGTAGATCATGTAGCCGGTGTAGGGGTCGGCGTCGGCAGACACGTCCGGGACCTCCCGGCAGTAGCCCCCGTTGCCCGCATGACAAGGCGACCCCGATGAGCTCGCGTTGATCACGTTCAGCGACGCCGGGGGCGCTTAACTCGTAGAAAGGCATCGTCCAAAACGAGGAGATCCCGCCGCCGCCCGCACCCGCGGGGGGATTTTGGCTGGACTTCATTCCAGACGCTCTCGCTCGGCGGGGGCCCGAGTAAGGGCATCGTCGTACCGCCGACGCCTGTGACAAATGGCTGGCTCGCGGGGTCGTCGACCGCCGGTCCGCCGGATGGGTTGCCATTCCGATCGGTGCAATCCTCCGCTCCGCTGTCACCGGCCGCCGAGACGATCGACTGGCCCTGCGTCGCGGCCTCCTGGAACAGCGTGTTCTCCCCTTGCGGCCTCACCACCGGCGGCGTCGCTGAACCCTTGCCACCGCCTCGCAGGCGCCCCAGGAGGTCGAGATCACGCTGCGCCCTGTCCTGGCTGATGATCTGCGCGTAGGTGTCGTACGGGCCCGATCCCGGATCGTCGGAGTTCGAGTTAGGCCCGGTGTAGACCAGGATGTTCGATCTGGGCGCGAGCCCGATCACGTCCTCGATGTCGAGCGCCGCTTCCCCTGCGCCGGCGCCGGACCCGGCGCCCCCGTCGACCTGAACCTGGGACACCGAAGTGCTGGTCCCGTAACAGGCCTGATAGGCCGCGATGTCGTCCGGGTCGTATGGCTCGAGCTCATACAGCGCGATCGTCTGGCCCGCCCCCAGATCGCCTGCTCCGTAGAGGCTGGAAAACCGGTACGCGGAGGCCAGCTGGTCCGCCGTGTAGCCGCCCAAGCCCTGGAGCGAGCTCTGCGCGCTGATCGCCGCTGCGCACGGCTGCGGACCACCGGTCACGACCTGGGGCGCTTGCACCCGAGCCCGGCTTCCCTGCGCCCTCAGCAGACGCTGAGCGGCTTCGGGATCGATAGCGTGTCGAGCCCGATCAGCGCCTGCACGATCTTCGCCACGCTTGCATCCACCAGCGGCGCCGAGACATTCGCGAACGCGGTGCGTCCGTCCGGAAGCACATAGCGTTCGAACGAGGTCGAGAAGGCGTGCTCGAGCTGCGCTGCGCTCGCCACGACCCGGATCGACAGGCCGTTCGGACTGACGCTCCCCGGATGCAGCCCGCGCGCGCGCATCGACGCCTCCACGGCGTCGATCTGCGCCGTCGTCGGGCCGAAGCGCTGCGCGAACTGCGCGACGCTCAGGTAGTCGTGGTAGACGCTAGAGCCCGGCGTCGCCACCTGGCTTGCGTACGCCTGGAGTCCCGCCGGATCGCGAGGCTGCAAGGTCACCGTGACAGCGAGCGTGCTCGTGCCCGGCAGCGCCCCGACCGCCTTCGACCGCGCCGGCACGCGAGGCGGTGAGCCGACCCTGACCGCTCGCGTCGCCGCAACGGCGGACGGTGCGGGCAGCACCAGCAGCCCGAGCGCTACGAGCCCAATGCTCGCAGCGACCCACAGCGGGCGATAAATTGGATTGGTTGGGGGCACAAGGTCACATCGTAGATGGGTAGGTACCGGGGTACCGGAGGCACTCGCGGAGGGACTCACCGCATGAAGGAATCTGTGGCTCCCGGACACAGTCACCCGCGAGGCCGCGGCGGGTCGGCCGCCGCATCTCGTGGACCCCCCGCTCGTCTGGAAGAAGACCTGTCAAGGCGGGTTGAGAACTAGCCCTGTAGCGCCGGTCGAGAATTGACCCCCCTCGGACAGGTTGGTCTCGGGTAGGGACGGCCGCAGGGGGCTTGCGGCGGCTTCTCGCGGAGTCGAGCCCATAGGGCGAGGCTGAGCGAGACGCTGTTGAACGAAGCCTGATCTCGTGACGTGACGTGACGGGGTGTCGGCGATGTTGGAGGTCTTCGTGTTTGAGGTGTTTCTGAGTCTTGAATTGAGATGGAGCTGGCCGCGTTTTCAACCCGACACGGGGGGTGCTTGTGGGGCGGGGGTTGGTGGGGTAGCTTCGCTGCGCGCGGCCGTCAGGAGGCATCGCCTCGCGGCGCGCCGCGCGCCGCCCTGTCGGGCTGCTCTTGACTGCTGCGCTTCGCTTCGCTTGAGGCTTGGGAGGGGTCCGGGGGAGCGGACCCCACTGACGAGTGGTTGACGTCATCCGCGGCTCCTGCGATTGTGCTTGATCCGCTCGGACTGTGCGCGGTGCATGCCGGCGATGCGGGCGCGGCGGATCGCGGGCCCGCGGCCGGTGCGCTCGTCCTCGGGGGTGACGTAGCCGATCCCGGTCTTGAATGGATCCCGGCCGAGCCGCTCGGCCCGATCGCGCAGGAGCGTCGCCCGGGCCGGCCTCAAGGCCCGGCCTCGCATGGTCAGGTGGACGAGGTCCTGCCCGCGCCGAACAGGCGCGGTGGGCGGGCACGAAGGCTGGCCGCCCAGGCGAAGAGGATCACGGCGGTGCCGATCGCGAACACGACCCAGGCCGCCGTGTCTGTGGTGCTCCGGGTGCCCTGCGCGGATGCGGCAGCTGCCGGCAGCTTGTGGCCGGAGGCGGCAGCCAGGCGTTCGATCGTGCTGAGCGTGGCCGCAGCGAGGTTGCCGTCGGGGGACGCGAGCGCGCCCACAGCGGGTCGGCGGCGGTTGCACCGTGAGCACGATAGAGGCCGTAGCCATCCGGCATCACGACGAGAAGCGGGCCGCTGACATTGAGCGAGAGCTCCTGTCCTAGAAACCGAGCGTAGTTCCGTGGCTGGCGCCAGAGGGCCGTGACCGAGCCGAGATCGCCGGGCGACGCAATCACGGCGACGCGTAGCGGATAGCCGCCGCGATGTGCTGCGGCCAGCAGCGCTGTCAGCCGCGACTGTTCGCCGCCGGGCACGTTTGCGTCCTGGGGCAGAAACAGTGGCTGCGAAAGGAGCACGTCGCTCGCGGGGTCACCATCGGCTCGGGCCGAATCCGCCCCCGTTGCGGCGGCGAGGGCCATGATCGCCGCCGCGACGGCCGGCAGTAGCAAGGCGCGCGTGCGCCAGCGGTGATGTGGGGTCCGCGTAGAGTGCAGCAAAGTGTTCATAACCAGGGCAGTACCGGCGACGAACCGCCAGGAGTCACGGCCACGACCAAGTTTATGAGGCGTCGCGTCCAGCGCCTGCAGGTGCTGGCGCTCGCGCTCGTCGCAACGCTCGGCGGTGCGGGCTGGTATCCGTCTGTCGCGTCGGCACACGGGCCGATCGCTCCGATCGCGACGAGCTACGAGGCGAGGATCGCGCGGGTTCCACCCGGCGTCGAGGCGAAGGTGATCGACGGGGATCAGCGGATGTGGCTGCGGGTCTCCTCGAGCGAGACCCTGGTCGTGTTGGACTACCGCGGTGCTCCGTATCTGCGGTTCTCCACGTCCGGCGTCGCCGTGAACCGCAATTCCGCGATGCACTACCTGAACCAGACTCCCGCGGAGCTGCCACCGTCGAACCTTGGCCCCGCGACTGCGCCTAGGTGGTCGAGCGTCGTCGGCGGTCACGAGTACAGCTGGCATGACGGCCGGTTGCACGCGTTGGCGACGGTCGCGCAGGCGCCTGGCGCCTCATATGTCGGCCGCTGGACGATCCCCGCACGAATCGACGGGCGGTCGACGGCGATCGCGGGTGAGCTGTGGCATGCGGACGATCCATCGGTCGCATGGTTCTGGCCGATCGTTGTACTGGTTGCCTGCACGCTCGCGGCGTGGCGAGTCGGACGTCCTGAGATCGATGCTCTTGCGGCGCGCGTGCTTGGTTTCACGGCGCTGATCGCGATCGCCGGGGCGGCCGTCGCGAGAGATCTTCGTGGCCGCCCAGAAGTTTCTGTTTTTCAGCTGATCGCGTTCACCGCGTTCATCGCGTTCGTGTTCTGGGGGTTGCGGGCGCTGGTCCTAAGGCGTGCCGGCTACTTCTCGTTCTTCGCGATCGCGTTCGTCGCGATCTACCAGGGCGGCCAGCTCGTCCCCGCACTGCTAAACGGGTTCGTGCTTGCTGCGGTGCCGGCGTTCGTGGCGCGAGCGATCGCGGTCGTATGTCTAGGATGCGGCGGCGGGCTGCTGCTGCTCGCGTTCCGGCTGGCCGATCAGGCCGAACCCGACCCGGCCGGCGCGGACGAGCCGGACGACGAGATCAGCGACGAGCTCGATGCCCACGACGCAGGCGCTGGAAGGCACATCCTCTGAGTGAAGATGCCGCAGTGATGTCGTTGAGGGAGGTATCGTGCGGTGGCGATGATCGCGCGCACTGACCGGGGGGCGGTGATTCGAGGGATTGGACGGGCCGCGCTCGTGCCCGCGGCCGCGCTCGGGGTGCATCAGCTGAGGTTCATGCTCGCGTTCGGCGGTCATGCCGGCACTCAGCTCGCGACAAGGTGGCCGAGCGCACCCTCGCGGCGAGCGCAATCCGGGCGCCGCGACCGTTGGCGCCACGCCGGCCCGGCGATGCTTGGCTGCCACGGCTCTCGCCCCTGGCCGAGGGCTGGTCGGACCGCGGTCCCCCGGGCTGAGCGGATGATGCGCAGCGGTCGATCGAGGCTGCTGCGACCGGCTCGCCGGCGCCCGAATTCGGCGAGCTGCTGACGGCGGACAGGCGATCCTCGTCAAGACGGGATTGATCGCGCTCGCGCTCGCGCTCGCGTCCGTCAACCTGCTCCGGTCCAAGCCGCGTCTCGCCGGCGCCGGCGAGCGTCCCGAGCTCGCCGAGCCGGCCGCCGGGCGGTTGCGCGCGCTGGTCAGCGGCGAGGCCGCGATCGTCGCCGGAGTCGTCTTCGCTGCCGCCGTGCTCACGAGCCTGGCTCCGCCGCCCCCGGCGTTCTCGCTGGAGAATTCCGCGGCCGCGAGCGTCGGCCCAGGCCGTGTCGCGGAGACCGTACGCCGCGCCGGCTACGTGCTGCAGGTGCTCGTCACCCCCAACAAGGCCGCCGCCCCCGACTCGTTCGCTCTTCGGATCGCCAAGAACGGGCAACCGGTGCGAGGAGCGGACGTGACACTGACCCTCAACCACACCGAGATGCAGATGCCCCAGCAGGAATACCAGCTGGCAGAGACCCGACCCGGCGTCTACTCGCGCGCCGCCCCCGCACTGGTGATGGTCGGGAAGTGGGCGCTCGCGTTCCAGGTCGCGCCGAAGAACGCGCCCGCCTTCACCGCGTTGATCCTCGACCAGGCAAACGGATGAACGAACACCAGCCAGCGGTGCGGCAGAAGGGCCGTGTCATGTCCCCGCAATCATCAGCCGCGCTGACCGTCCTCGTCACGGCGGGCTGCGGCGGGACGAGCCCGACCACGGTCACGGCCGCCGACACCGGGGCGGCGTTTGCCGGCGTCGGCATGGCGCCGATTCTCCCTGACGTGGTACGGGTGCGCAGTGTGGCTACCCGCACCTCGCGTGGAGGGACAGCCGCTCCGGCAGACGCCAGTGGGCCGGATGGTCGGCGAGGGCGAACGATGTGACCCTCGGGCACGTGAGTCAGATCCATCGGAGCGGAGGTACGAAGATGCAGCGAAGGAACCTTGCCGCGCGCGCCGGGAGTTGGAGTGCGCGGCACCGGCGGGCCGCCATTCTCGGCTGGCTCGCGTTCGTGGTGGCCGCGATCGTGCTGGGAGGGGCGATCGGGACCAAGCACATCCCGCAGGACAACAACGGCACCGGCGAGTCGGGCCGTGCGCAGAAGGTCCTGCACGATCAGTTCCCGCAGCCGGCGAGCGAGCAGGTGCTGGTCCAGAGCAGCAAGCTATCGGTGAACGATCCGCAGTTTCGGACGGCCGTGCAGGATGTCGTCGGGCGGTTGTCGCAGCTCGGCTCGGTGCAGAACGTCCGCTCGCCGCTCACGCCCGCCAACAAGGGTGAGGTCTCGCGCGACGGCCGTTCGGTACTCGTCGGATTCGAGATCAAGGGCAAGCCGACCGACGCCGACAAGCGCGTCGGTCCATCGCTCGGCGCAACCGCGGCGGCGCAGCGTGCCCACGCCGAACTGCGCATCGAGCAGGCGGGTGACGCAAGCGCGAACAAGGCCCTGAACAAGAGCTTCAGCGACGACTTCGCGAAGGCTCGGACGCTGTCGTTGCCGATCACGCTGATCATCCTGATCGTCGCGTTCGGCGCGCTCGTCGCGGCCGGGATCCCGGTGCTGCTCGCAATCACGGGTGTCGGGGCGACGCTCGGCCTGGTCGCGGGAGTCAGCCACATCGCCGCGGTCGACCCGGCCGTCTCGGAAGTCGTGCTGCTGATCGGGATGGCCGTCGGCGTCGACTACTCGCTGTTCTACATGCGCCGTGAGCGCGAAGAACGCGCGGCGGGTCGCGACGAACAGGCCGCGCTGCAGGCCGCGGCCGCGACCTCGGGCCGGTCGGTGATGGTCTCCGGCATCACCGTGATCGCGGCGATGGCGGGCATGTACCTCGCCGGCGACAAGACGTTCGCGTCGATGGCGACCGGCACGATCCTGGTCGTTGCGGTGGCCGTGCTCGGATCGCTGACCGTGCTCCCGGCGCTGCTGTCGAAGCTCGGCGACCGTGTGATGAAGGCACGCGTGCCGTTCGTGGCGCGGCGTCGGGAGAGCGCCGCGGAGCCCCGGATCTGGGGCGCGATCGTCGACCGCGTCCTGCGCCATCCCGCCGTCGCGGCGCTGATCTCGGGCGGGCTCGTGGTCGCGCTCGTGGTCCCGGCGTTCGGGCTGCACACGTCGGTTCCCGGGCTGCAGGGCCTGCCGAAGGGACTCCCGATCGTGCAGACGCTGAACCGCATCGAGGCGGCGTTCCCGGGTGGGCCGCAGCCGGCGGCGGTGGTGATCCAGGCCAGCGACGTCACCTCCCCCCAGGTGCAGGGTGCGATCCAGAGGCTCGAGCAGCGGGCGCTGGCGAGCGGCCAGATGCACCAGCCGTTCGATGTCAAGGTGAATCCGGCGCATGACGTCGCCGTCGTCTCGGTGCCGCTCAGCGGCAAGGGGACCGACTCGGCCTCATACCGGGCGCTCGACACGCTCCGAGGCCAGGTCATCCCCGCGACGCGTCGGTCAGCTGGCCGGCGTCAAGGCGCAGGTCACCGGCATGACCGCCGGCTCGAAGGACTTCAACGACTCGATGAAGGCCCACCTGCCGCTCGTGTTCGCGTTCGTGCTGACGATGGCGTTCCTGCTGCTGTTGATCACGTTCCGCTCGATCGTGATCCCGATCACGGCGATCGTGCTGAACCTGCTGTCGGTCGGCGCGGCGTACGGCGTGCTGGTGCTTGTCTTCCAGCACACCTGGGCGCAGGGGCTGCTCGGCTTCACGTCGACCGGCGCGATCGCCTCGTGGCTGCCGCTATTCCTGTTCGTGGTCCTGTTCGGACTGTCGATGGACTACCACGTGTTCATCCTCAGCCGGATTCGCGAGGCGTTCGATCGGGGCGCGTCGACCGACGAGGCGATCGCCCACGGCATCAAGTCGACGGCCGGCCCGGTCACCAGCGCGGCGATCGTGATGGTCGCGGTGTTCGCGATCTTCGGGACGCTCGGCGCGCTCGAGTTCAAGCAGCTCGGCGTCGGCCTCGCCGTGGCGATCCTGCTCGACGCGACGATCGTTCGCGCGGTGCTGCTGCCCGCAACGATGAAGCTGCTCGGCGACGCCAACTGGTACCTCCCGAAGCGGCTGCACTGGCTGCCGAGGGTCGCTCACGATCCCGCTCGCGCGTGACGCGCACGCGAGGCTGAGACGGGGCGCGCCCGCATCACGCGGGCGCGCCGCCGTTAACTGGGCTTGCGACCGATCAGCACGACGCGGCTGAGCGCGAGCTGGGTCGCGCCGTCGGGCAGCGTCAGCGCGACCCGCGCCTTGACGCGCCGATCGAGGCGGAGCGTGAAGTGCGCCTGCGAAGCCTTGTTCAGGCGCTCCCGCCGCACGGGCCACCAGCCGAAGCGCTCCTTGAGGTGCAGCTGCAGCACGACCGTCGAGCCCGGTGCGGCGGGCGTCACGCGGATGCTCAGACGGTCGGCTCCGTGGTGGCGGCTGTCGCTCAGCAGCACCCTGTGGTCCACGACCCGGATCAGCACCGTCGCACTCGTCATTTCCCCGCTCACGGCGCGGTAGGTCATGCTCGTCCTCGGCCGCAGCGTCGCCACGAACGTCCCGTCGGCCGCCACCTCGGCGGTGGCGACCGGCGCGAACCCGGAGCCGCCGTTGCCTTCGATCGTGACGGTGGCGCCGTCGGGGAGGGCGGCGCGGCCTCGGAGTGGGTACGGCCTGCCACTGGCCGCGGGCGCCTCAGAGCCAGACAGCAGGAGATCGGAGACGTCGACCTCACCCTGCATGAACGGGTGTATCTGGCAGTAGTAGCGGACGACGCCCGGCCGGTTGAACCGGCGGCTGTAGCTGTCGCCGAAGCCCAGCCCCAGCGAGGACCACGCGCCGTTCGTCTCGGTGACAGTGTGCGTGCGGCTGACGTCATTCCAGCGAACGGTGTCGCCGGCGAGGACGGCGACGCGACCGGGATCGAAGGACCCGAACTGGATCGTGACCGGGGTCGTCTGGCCCGACCCCGACCCCGATTCCGGTCCCGACCCCACGTCCATCATCGGCCGCGCCGACGCGGTCGGCTCGGTGGCCGCCGCGAAAAGCAGCGCCAGCGTCGCGACCGCCGTGAGAGCCGAGACCGGCGCGAGGGCCGAGACCGGCGCGAGGGCCGAGACCGGCGCGAAGGTCGAGCCCGACCGGAACCTCCCCCGCCGCCTCACCGGCGCCTCTTCACTTGGTAGATCCCGATCATCCCAGCCATCATGTGCGCCTCGACGTGGCAGTGGTAGAGCCACGTGCCGGGGTCCCCCTCCTTCCAGCGGATCGCGAAGCTCTCGGCTGGGCCCACCGTCTGGGTGTCGCGCGGGACGCCGTCGGCCCCGACCCAGCGGTGGCCGTGCACGTGGAAGGTGTGGTGCTCCGAGCCCATCGCCGTCACGTCCCACTGCACGGTCTGTCCCACGAACGCGGTGAACACCGGGGTGTTGCCGACGAACGCCCGCTCGTCGATCGTCTGGAACTGGCCCTGCGGTGCGAACACGACCTCGAACTCGCGGTCCGGCGGGCGCTCGTTGCGTCCGAGGATCGACAGCATTCCGAACATCCCTCCTGCGATCGAGTCCTCCATCGACTGCGAGTGATCGTGGTACGGCCACACGCCGAACGAGTCAGACCCTGCGAACAAGCGGTAGGTATAGGACCGACCCGGCTCCACCGCGGCGTCGCGGCCCGAGAACCCCGGAAGGTACGCGCCGTCGGAGCTCGGGCGGTAGTGCACGCCGTGGAAGTGCATCGAGTGCACGCGGTGATACAGCGTGTCCATGTTCTTGAAGTGCACGGCGATGTGATCGCCCACGCGGGCGCGGATCAGCGGCCCTGGAATCAGGTCCTGGTTACCCGAGTTGCCCGGCACGTTCGGGATCGGGCGGCGCCAGTTCTTCGTGAAGTTCCGGTAGACGACGGTAGGGAACACCGTGTCCGCCGTCGAGAACGTGGTTCCCATGATCGCGTCGTGACCGTTGGGCACGACGTTCCAGGTGACGGGGACGGCGCCGATCCAGTAGCTCACAAGCCGTGCCGACGCGGACGACGCGGCATTCAGAACCCCTGCGCCGACCGCGATCAGCGCAAGCGACGCTCCGATTGTCCATCGCATCCGTATCAGCCCCAACGGCTCCCGACAGGCAGCTGCACCCCACATCTGCGCCTCTGTCCAAGCCGCAGCATACAGACTTGGCCGTCCCTGGCGAAAGCGACGAAAAGCTCAATAGCGCTGTGGCACGAACGTCTGCTCGTCCCTCGGCGGCCGCACATAGTAGAGGTCCTGCCCGCGGGGGGGAAGCTCGAGCGGCGGCGGCGTGAGGTCCTCGTACTCGACCATCGACAGCAGATGGGCGATGCAGTTGAGCCGGGCGCGGCGCTTGTCGTCGGCTTCGACGACCCACCACGGCGCGTGCTTGATGTCCGTGTAGCGGAACATCTCGTCCTTCGCGCGCGAGTACGCGACCCACCTCGCCCGCGACTCCAGATCCATCGGGCTGAGCTTCCAGCGGCGCATCGGATCCCGCACCCGGGCCTGGAAGCGGCGCTCCTGCTCCTCGTCGGAGACCGAGAACCAGTACTTGATGAGCTGGACGCCCGAGCGAACGAGCATCCGCTCGAACTCTGGGCAGGAGCGCATGAACTCCTCGTACTCGGCCTCGGTGCAGAAGCCCATCACCCGCTCCACGCCGGCGCGGTTGTACCAGGAGCGGTCGAACAGGACGATCTCACCGGCAGCCGGAAGGTGCGACACATAGCGCTGGAAGTACCACTGGGTCCGCTCGCGCTCTGTCGGGGCGGGAAGCGCCACCACCCGGCACGCCCGAGGATTGGTCCGCTCCGCAATCCGCTTGATCACGCCGCCCTTGCCGGCCGCGTCGCGCCCCTCGAAGATCACCACGATCTTCAGGCCGCGGGCCCTGACGAACTCCTGCACGATCACCAGCTCGCGCTGGAGCCTTTGTAGCTCCTTGTCGAAATCGGCTCTACTCAGCTTGGGCTTCGCGGGCTCGCCGCGGTTCGCCGCGTCGGCTCGCGCGGCGTGCTTCGCCGAGTCCGCCTTGGAGCCGCGCTTGGAGGGCTCGCGCCCGTCGGCCGGTTTCACGCGAGGGACCTGAGAGGTATCCGCTTGCGACATCTCATTCGGGTCGTGATCGGCTGGCCTCGGGGATCTGGCCGGCTTGTTGCAAATGCTACGCCGCGGCCGCGGTCTGTGGAGTCAAGTCGGGCGATCCGTGGTTCTCCGCCATCAGTTGCGGAAGGCTCCGGATGCTTCGATCGCCACCGGGCAGGATCCTTGCATCGGCATGACGATCAGTCCCTCAGATCGGTCTCCGGCGCAAGTCGTGATCGCCGGGGGCGGGTTCGCGGCGCTGGAAACGTTGATCGCGCTACGCGAGCTGGCGGGCGACCGGGTCGCCCTGACGTTGATCTGTCCCGAGCCCGCGTTCTGCTACCGGCCCGCCGCCACCGCCGAGCTTTTCGCTGAGGCGCCGGGCCTGCTGTATGACCTCCGCGCGATCGCGACCGACTTCGGCGCCACGTATCACCGGGTCCGGCTCGAGGCCGTCGGGCCGACGAGCAAGTACGTGCGGCTGTCGTCGGGGGCGCGACTCCCCTACGATCTGCTGGTCCTCGCCGTCGGCGCAAGGGCCCGCTCGGTCATCTCCGGCGCGCTGACGTTCCGCGACCAGCGCGACGCGCCACTGTTCAGGCAGCTGCTGGCTGACATCAGGGCGGGCGAGGTCGGACACCTGGTGTTTGCGCAGCCGACCGGCTTGTCGTGGCCAATCCCGCTGCTCGAGCTCGCGCTCCTCTCGAGGGCATACGCGGCGGAGCACGGGCAGCGCCCGCGGATCACCGTCGTCAGCCCCGAGCCACGTCCGATCTCCGTGTTCGGCGGCGAGGCATCGGAGCTCGTGCAGGAGCTGCTCGACGCGCGAGACGTGCAATTCGTGGCGAGCTGCACCGGCACTGCGGTCACACGGGACGGGTCGCTGGAGCTGCGCTCCGGTGAGCGGATCGAGGCTGACCGCGTGGTCGCGGTGCCGCAGCTACGTGGACAATGGATCACCGGCGTGCCCACGAGCGCGTGGGGCCTCGTGCACACCGAGTCCGATGGGTGCGTGGAGGGGCTCGAAGACGTCTACGCCGCCGGCGACATGACCACGTTCCCAATCAAGCAAGCCGGCCTCGCGACCCAGCAGGCCGATCGGATCGCCGAGCGCATAACCGAGGAGCTCGGCGGTCCCGTGCCCAAGCGCGACAGGCGGCACGTGCTCCGCGCTCGGCTGCTGGGCGGCGAGCGGCCGCTGATCCTGCGCGCCGAGGTCGGCGAGCATGGAGAGCCGATCGCGGCGACGCCGGCCGCGCGCCGCGGCGAAAGGTCGTCGGGCGAGGCGAAGGTCTCCGCGCGCTACCTCACTCCGTACCTCGAAGCGCACGAGGCCCTGACGAAGTCGCTGCTCGCACCCGCCTGAGCGAGACCCCGCGGGCGCGGTCTATGCCGTGAGGGTTACCGCCGCCTCGGGCGTCGCGACGCGGAAGCTGAAGCTCTCCTCGAGGTAGAGCCGGGCGTCGTCGCCGTCGTGACCCTCGTAGCCGAGCGACAGATCCTGGCCCGACTCGAACAGGAAATCGCCGCCGCGGGTGCTCAGCACGATCGCGCCCCGTACCCCCGGCGCCCACACAATCGGTCCTTCGAGGATCTTGCGCAGGTGCTCGAGTAGGGGGTAACCGCCCTGTTCGGCGGTCTCGACCACACGCTGATACTGCTCGCCTCCGAGGGCCAGCGCGTAGGGGCCGCCGATCCCGTTGTGAAGCAGCCGCTCGACCGCGCCGGCGACGGGCCGCGGGTAGTTGTCGGGAACGTCACCGAGGGGCATCGGCTCATGCGGCGAGGCCTCCTCGATGCCGGTGATCGCACCATGCCAGCCGTGGAACACTGCGATGTTCTCGGCGACCGCGATCTGGTGTGCCGCCTTGTCGAGCGTCTCGAGGTCGACGTCGGCGGCGCCGCGGTCGCTGTTTTGAAGCTCGGCGAGTGAGATCTCGAAATCCGCCCGCGCCTCGACGAGCCCGAGCACGCGCCGCTGGGCTCCGCTCACGCCGTTGCACGGCGCGGATGCCAGCGGGGTCGTGCGGCCGAGGTTCGTGGCGGAATACGACCAGCCGTGGGGACCGGAGAAGTCGACCAACTTGCGGGCGGCGAGTGCGGGCGCGAGGCGCTGGCGCGCCTCCTCGTCGAGTACCTGCCATGCAGAATCGCTGATCGGGGCCAGCGAACGGAGAAGATGGTTCATCGTCCCGCGCTCCTCAGGCTGCCGATTCCGAGCGAACCATCCTCGGCCGCGCCTTCGGGTGGCTCGTGGTACTGATCGAAGCCCATCTCGTCTCCTCGGTTCGACGTCAGCTGAACGGGAACTGTAGATCTACCCGACTGACGGCATCGAAACGAGAAGTAGAGGAACCTGGCAGACGGCGACCGCCGTGCGCACGCTCGCCGTCGTCGCCTACAGCTCGCTCGGGACGGGCCGCCACCTGTCGCATCCGACGGTCGTCCAGATCGCCGAGCGAGGCGGCCGCGCGCGACATCGGGCGCTACGCCGGCGCGGCGCTCGGCGATCTGGGCCGGTCTGCACGGACGCCTGGTGGCGCGGTAGCATCGTGCGCTTCAGCCACGAAGTAATGGCCTTCCATGAACGCGGCGCAGCGGGGTGCTGAGTGTATGTCGGCGTCAGGGACGGCCTCCACGAACAGGAGGCACCATGCAAATCGACCCCGCCGTACAGCGTGTATCCACCACCCGGTCGACCGGGTCGGTCGCGGTCGACGGACCATCGCCACCGCCCGCGGGAATGAGCGCTGCGGCCAAACCGGGACTGTCGGTGCGTCCAGTGGAGACGCCGATCCTCGATCGGTTCGCGAGCGCGGTCGTGACCGCCGCCCCGCCGATCATGCTCGCGGTCGGGATGTGGTTCGGGTGGATCGGGGATGTGTTCAACTGGCAGGACATCCTGATCCTCGCGTTGATGTACGCCGCGATCGGGACCGGGATCACGGTCGGCTTTCACCGGCTGCTCACGCATCGGAGCTTCAAGTGCAGCCGTCCGCTGCGCGCGGCGTTCGCCGCGCTCGGATCGGCTGCGGCCGAGGGCCCGGTGATCGACTGGGTGGCGACGCACCGGCGCCACCACCAGTTCTCCGATGTCGACGGGGATCCTCACAGCCCCCACGGTCACGGCTCGGGCTTTCGCGGCGCCCTGCGCGGCCTCGCCCACGCCCATCTCGGATGGGTGTTCAGCGATATGGAGGTGGCCGATGAGCGCCGCTACGCCAAGGACCTGCTCGCCGATCCGTGGATCCGCTTCGTCGACAGCACGTTCGTGATCTGGGTGCTCGCGGGGCTGGCCGCGGCTTTCGGCCTCGGGGTCGCGGTCACCGGCACGGTCGCCGGCGGTCTGACGGCGCTGCTGTGGGGCGGCGCGGCGCGAATCTTCCTGATGCACCACGCGACATTCAGCATCAACTCCTTGTGTCACTTCTTCGGGCGCCACGATTACGACACCGGCGACCAATCCCGCAACCTCGCATGGCTCGCGATCCCTACCTGGGGCGAGGCCTGGCACAACAACCATCACGCGTTTCCGACCTCCTACCGGCACGGGCTGCGCCGCTGGCAAATCGACCCGTCAGCGGGCATCATCCGGGTGCTCGAGATGGCGGGGCTGGCCTGGGACGTCGTGCGCGTTGACCCGGCACGCAGGGCGTGCAGGGTAGTGACGACGAGGTAGGCAACCGTCGGTGGCATTCGCCCGCACCGCGCCGCTGCGTCACGAGCTCGAGTGCGCGCTCCCTCGCCGCCCGTTCTCGTTGGGCTTCTGGGATGAGAGCGTCGTGCGAGCCACCGACCCTGGCGCCCCGACGTTCACTTTTCACTCGCCGCTCGCGCTCGCGCACGTTCTGCGCGCCCCGGGGGAGCTCGGGCTCGGCCGCGCGTACATCAGTGGGCTGCTCGACGTCGACGACCTCGACGCGGCACTGCTCGTAGTCGACACGTTCGAGCCGCCGTCGCTGACGATCGCGCAGCGCGCCCGTCTCGCAGCCGCCGTGGTCCGTGCATGCGGGCTGACGCGACTTCCCCGTCCCCCTGTGACCGAGCTGCGGCTGAGGGGGGAGCGCCACACGCTGATCCGCGATCGCCGCGCGGTCCAGCATCACTACGACGTCGGCAACGAGTTCTTCCAGCTGTTCCTCGACCGATCGATGACGTACAGCTGCGCGTACTTCTCGGGCGGCGCCGACACCCTCGAGGCGGCGCAGGAGGCGAAGCTCGAACTCGTTTGTCGCAAGCTCGGTCTGGGTCCGGGAGAGCGCGTGCTCGACGTCGGCTGCGGGTGGGGCAGCTTCGCGATCCACGCCGCGTCGCGGCACGGCGTGCAGGTCGTGGGCGTGACGCTTGCCGAGCATCAGGCGCAGCTCGCGCGTGAGCGAATCGCTGCGGCGGGGTTGTCAGACCGCGTCGAGATCCGGCTGGCCGACTACCGCGAGGTGATCGACGGGCCCTACGACGCGATCTCGAGCATCGGCATGGTCGAGCACGTCGGCGCGGAGCGGATCGACCTGTACGCCAGCCGGCTCGCGGACCTGCTGAGGCCCGGCGGACGGCTGCTCAACCACGGCATCGCCAAGTTGAAGGACTTCGACGCGAAGGACGAGGGGCCGTTCTCGGAGCGGTTTGTGTTCCCCGACGGGGTGCCGCTGCCGCTGTCCCGGATCACGCTCGCGCTCGAGCGAGCCTCGCTCGTGACCACGCACGTCGAGGGGCTCGCCGGCGACTACGCGCGGACGCTCGGCTACTGGATCGCCTCGTTCGAGGAGCGCTACGACGAGGTCGTGCGGCTGGCGGGGACCGAGCGGGCGCGGATCTGGCGGCTGTACCTGCGCGCGGCGCGGCAAGGGTTCGAGACCGGCTGGGCTTCCGTGTACCAAGTGCTCGCCCGCAGCCCTACCGCCTGAGGTGACACCCAGAAGGCACGGGCGCTTCGCGCAAGTGCCTTCCGGTCGCCACCCCAGGCTCTAGTTCTAGTCTAGCTGCTGCTCCGAAATCGCCCGGATCATCCCAGCGAGAAGCCCCGCTCCGGCACCGGCGAGGACTGGACGATCGAGGTCGTTGTCTGCCCGAACGGCGTGAACCGGTCGATCAGCTCCTCCAGATGACGCACCGAGCGGACGTGCGCGCGCAGCAGGTAGCAGTCCTCGCCCGTGATCCGATGGCACTCGACGACCTCGGGTGCGTCGAACGCAAGCTCGGCGAGCTTGACCAGCTGACGCGCCCCGGGGCGGATCCGGATGATCGCGGTCAGTGGGTAGCCGAGCGCGACCGGATCGATGTCTGCGTGATAGCCGCGGATCACGCCGGTGGTCTCGAGCCGCTGCAGGCGCTCGGCGCCTCGACAGCGCCGGCCGCGCGAGCGGACGCCGAGCCGACGCGGGCCGTGGGCTGAAGATCGCCACGCAGCCGCTTGGCCTGGCGTTCGCATTCGCCAACGCGGGCTTGTTCGCCGCCTACATCGTGCTCGCGCACCGCACGGCCACGCACGGGCGGATCGACGGCATCGACGGCCTCGCCGCGGCGATGCTGATCGCGGCGGTCGCTGTCACTCCGATCGGCGCCGGAGCTGTGGCGCCCGCGATCACCCAGCCGGTCGCGCTGCTGGCCGGCATCGGCGTCGGCATCTCCTCGTCGGTGATTCCGTACGTGAGCGACCAGCTGGCAATGGCGCGCCTGAGCCGCGCCACGTACTCGCTGATGGTCTCGCTGCTGCCGGCGACGGCGACGGTCGTCGGGCTCGTCGTGCTCGCCCAGGTTCCGTCGGCCCGGGAGCTCGCCGGGATCGCGCTCGTGATCACCGGCGTGGCGATCCACCGGGATCCGGCACCAGGCTGAGCCGGCCGCTCCCACCGTCCCTTCACGTCGCACCTTACGTCGGACAAGGTCGAGCGCGAGCTCCCGACTCTGGAAGAGAGGCATGAGCAGCTCCGTTTCTGTGGCCTGAACGTCAACGGCGTAGAGCACCACCTCGAGGTGGAGTCGCGCTTGTTGCTCGCGTATGCGCTGCATGATCATCTCGGCCTGACCGGCACCCACGTGGGGTGCTGCGCCGCCGGGCGCTGCAGGAGGCGGCAGGGCTGAGCTGAGCTCCGGCGGCGGCCGTTAATCTGGGCGAACACGGCGCGAACGGCTGCTCGCGCTGGGGCTGACGGATCAGGAGATTGGGCGCCTTGCGGCGCCCTTGGGTTTGGACGTCGGCGCATCGAGCAGACCGCGCTGTCGATCCTCGCCGAGGTGGTCGCGGCGCGGCACGGTCGCGAGGGCGGGCGCCTCGCGCACGCCAAGGGCCGGATCCACGCCGAGCCGGTGAAGGCGTGATCGCGGGCTCGTTCTCGCCTCAGGCGACCGCACGCAGTTTCACGACCGCCGGGCGCTCCACCTGGGTGCTGCGGAGCGTCTGCAGCCCGTTGTCGCCCGGAGCGAGGAACGCCGCCGGCAGCTGACCGCTCAGCCGCCCATCGCGCTCCAGCCTCGAGGCCACGGCCTGTAGCACCGCATACGCCATCGGGCCGAGGTCGCGAAGCGGCTGGTGGGCGTTCTGCCGGACGTCGAGATCCACCTGGGCCAGCGCCTCGAGCCCGGCCGTCCGGTAGGCGTCGAGCAGCAGTGCGATATCGACACCGTAGCCGCTCACGAACGGCAGCCGCTCGAGCAGCTCGCGGCGCGCGGCGATCTCCCCGGCCAGCGGCTGCTCGACCGCCGCGAGGTCCGGGTAGAACATATTCAGGAGCGGGCGCGCCGCCAGCTCGGTGACGCGGCCGCCGCCGTGGGGCAGCGTCAGCTCGCCCACACGGAAGGGACGGCGGTAGAACCCCTTCACGAACGAGATCCCCGGCTCGCACAGCAGCGGGCCGATCAGTCCGCACGCGTAGTGGGCGCCGAACCGCTCGGAGTCGGCGTCGAGGAAGCAGATCACCTCGCCGGTCAGCACGGTAGCGCGCGCCACATCGCGTCCCCCTTGCCGAACACCGGCCCGAGCTCGGGCATCAGCTGTCTCCTGGTCGTGGACCTCGACCCCGAGCCGGGCCGCGATCTCGGCGGTTGCGTCGGTCGAGCCGTCGACGACCACGACCTGATCGACGCGCCCTGTCGCGAGCGGCACCAGTTGCCGGATCGTGCGGCCGATCGTCCGTGCCACGTTGCGGGCGGACAGGCACACGGACACGGTCGACGGCCGCTCGCGTGCGAGGCTCGGCCGGAGAACTGCTCGTGGGAGAAGGTGTTGGTCCGGTGCCAGGATCGCGCACGGATCGGCATGAGCACAGGATGCCAGGCCCGCGGGTCCGGGGCCGCCGTGCGCGAGACACTGATTCAGAAGCTGGCGGTGGCGATCCGGCGGGCGACCGTCTCGGCCCAGCCGGTCGCGCCGAAGCGCTCGCTGCAGCGCGGCGGCGCTGCCCTCGTGGTCGTAGGCGACCCGTCGGAGCTCCACGCCGCGCTCCTCTTAGAGCGAGCGCGTACGCGGCGCGGTGGTCCCCGTCAAGCGGCATCCCGACGCTCCCCGGGTTGACGAGCTCGATCCCGTTCGGATCGCCGCGGCCGGAACTGGAGGTGGGTGTGGCCGAACACGATTCGATGTTCCCCGGTGCCGCCCGAGCAGCTGGTCGTCCTCCTCTCCAGGATCCGGGAGAAACGACCGAGGTCTGACTTCGGGGACGCGTGGCAGTACCGGGCGCGTCGAGAACGATGGACTCGGGGAGTCGCGGCCAGCTCGTCGACGACGTGTCTCCGAGCGCGCCCGTTGCAGTCCGCGATCGCTCCCTGGACAGCTCGATCCGGCGCCCGCCAGGGGAAGGCCGCCCAGCGGTCCCCGTTGCCGCGGATCCAGGTCGCTTCCGGCAGCCGACGCAGCGCCGTCACCGTCTCCAGCGGCCACGGCCCGAACAGCGCGTAGTCCCCCCCGAGCACGACCCGCTCGGCCCCGGCCGGGCGTCGTCGAGCACCGCCTCAGCGCGCCGAGGTTCCCGTGCATGTCGTAGATCACAGCGGCGTCGACATATGCTCGGGACCAGTAATACCATCGACGCGGTGGAGGTGGTCGGCCCGGATCTGATGCTGCGCTTCGCGACCGCCGCGGATGCGCCCGCGCTGTTGGCGCTCGGCTCCGACCCGGAGGTCACGCAATTCTTCTCGTGGGGCCCGTACTCGGCGCTGGAGGAGCCCGCGGCGTACATCGCGAGGCCTGGCCGCGGAGCGCGCGCGCGGGGAGCGGCTCGACCTCCTGCTCGTCGACCCCGCTGCCGGGCCGATCGGCGTCACCGGACTCACCGAGCTCAGCCGCCGTGACCGCCGGGCGGTCGTGGGGACGTGGCTCGGTCGTGCCTACTGGGGGACGGGCGTCAACGCGCGTCCAAGGCACTGATCGCGCACCTCGGTTCCGCGCGCTCGGGCTCGAGCGGCTCGGGGCCTACGCCGACCTGGACAATCCGCGCTCGCAAGCGGCGCTCGACCGCCTCGGGTTCGAACGCGAAGGGGTGCTGCGCCGCTGGCACCGCCATGGCGAGGCGTGCACGACGTGATCGTCTACTCCCTGCTCAAGGAGGACTGGGAGCGCTCCCCGCTCCGCGACCGAGGTGCGCATGTCGAGGGCGATCCGCCGGCAGCGTTCGTCTGCGGGCAGAGCGCCGGTCCTCGCGCGCGCCATCGTCAGCTCCGCCGCTGTTCCCAGCTGAAGCCGCGGATCGCCAGCCAGATACCGAGCGCCGCCCACACGGCGATCACGCCCAGGTCGCTGATGTTCGACGCCAGCGATGTGCCCTTGACGATCGCGCCCGACAGCCCGTGGATCAGGTGCTTGAGCGGCAGCGCCTGGGCGATCGTCCTTCAGGAACGCCGGCGCGCTTGCGGGCGTCGTAGAACACGCCGGAGATGAACACCACCGGCAGGAACACGGCATTGACGTATGCGGCGGTTGACTCGAAGTTCGGGATCGCGTGGGAGAACGCCACGCCGAACGCCGCGAAGCAGATGACGCCGGCGATGACGAACACGATCAGCCCCAGCCAGTCCTTCGGCCAGCCGATCCCGAAGAAGACGCGGCCGGCGATCACGACGATCACGATCTGCATCGCCGTGTTCGTGACCGCATTGGCGGCGACCCCGAGCGAGGTAGGAGATCGTCGGCATCGGCGTGCCGCGAATCCGCTTGAGCACACCGCGCTCGCGCAGGAACACCATGTTGTAGGCGAGTGCGGTGAACGTCGTCGACATCACCGCCATCCCGGCGATCCCGGGCACGATCTTGTCGAGCTCATGCTGGTTGCCGCTGAGGATCACGCCGCAGAACGCAAGGAACAGCAGCGGCAGCAGGAAGTTGAAGAACGCGGCGCTCGGGTTGCGCCAGAACAGCGCGCCGCTCGAGCCGGTACTGGCGCCAGGCGAGCACAGCGGCGTCAGGCATCGTCGTGCCTCGTCCGCGGTCAGCTCCAGGTAGACGTCCTCGAGCGTCGGCCGGGTCACGGTCAGCGCCTCGAGTCGCTCGCCGCGCGCAAGCGCGGCTCCCGTCAGCTCGTGCAGCAGCGTCGTCGGGTCGTCGGTCTCGCGCTCGACGAGGCGGCCCGTCGCCGTTGCGGTAGGCGACGCGGTAGGCAGCCGTGCTCGCGCTCGACGCCAAGTTCGCTGCGGAGCGCCCTCGACGATGATCCGCCCGTCCTTGATGATCGCGACGCGGTCGGCGAGCGCCTGGGCCTCGTCGAGGTAATGGGTCGTGAGCAGTACGGTCTTGCCGAGCTCCTTGAGCGAGCGGATCGTCTCCCACGCGTTTCGGCGCGCGGCGGGGTCAAACCCGGTTGTCGGCTCGTCCAAGAAGATCAGCTCGGGGTCGCCGACCAGGGCCAGCGCCAGATCGAGCCGGCGGAGCTGCCCTCCCGACAGCGTTCGGGCAAGCGCGTCCTCCTTGCCGTCGAGTCCGGTCAGCTCGATCACCTCCTCGACATCGCGCGGATGCGGGTACATCCCCCCGAAATGCGCGATCGCCTCGCGGACCTTTATGTGCCGGTACAGGCCCGTGGTCTGCAGCACGATGCCGACTCGCGAGCGAAATGCCCGGGTCCGCTGCCCCGGGTCGTAGCCCAGCACTTCGACCCTGCCGTCGGTCCGCTCCCTGTATCCCTCGAGGATCTCGACCGTGGTCGTCTTCCCAGCCCCGTTGGGGCCGAGCAGCCCGAACACCTCGCCGCGTCGCACGCCGAAATCGATCCCGCGGACGGCTTCGAAATCGCCGTAGGACTTGCGCAGACCCTGTACATCGATTGCAAGGTCGGACACCGAAAAAGATGATGCCAGTGCGGCGATCAAGCCCGCGCATCACCCTGCCAGCATGTGGGTAGCCAGCCAACCAGCCGTGTCGCACGGGATACTCGAGAGTACGTGCGCCAAGTCCTGAAGCTTCCGGCCTTCCGGCGCCTGTTTGCTGCGTACACGCTGAATGAGCTTGCGCTGTCGATCGGGTCGCTGACGCTCGCGGTACTGGTCTACCGCCGAACCGGCAGCGCGTACGGAGCGGCGGCGTTCTTCCTGAGCTCGCAGTTCGTGCCCGCCTTGTTCGCACCGGCTCTGGTGACGAGGTTCGACCGGCGACCGGTGCGGATCGTGCTGCCGGAGCTCTACGGGCTCGAAGCGCTCGCGTTCGTCGCACTGGGCGCGCTCGCCTCGAGCTTCTCGCTCGCGCCGGTGCTGTTGCTGGCGTTCCTCGACGGCGTCCTGGCGCTGACGGCGCGGGCGCTGGCCCGGACCGCGGCCGTGACCGTGACCGCTCCCGTCGGCTTGCTCAGGGAGGGGAACGCGGTCAGCAACACGGCGTTCTCGATCTGCTTCATGGTCGGTCCGGCGATCGGCGGTGCGATCGTCGCGGCCGGCGGCACGGTCGCGGCGCTATACGTGAACAGCGGGCTGTTCGTGGTGATTGCGCTGATGCTCGGGACGGCGTCCGGTCTCCCCGGCGCCGTCCGCGATCAAATCGGGGGGTCGGGGCGCCTGCGCGCCGCGCTCCGGCACGCGGCGCGCGCACCGGGGATCCGGACCCTGCTGGGACTTCAATCCGTCGCACTGCTGTTCTTCACGATCTCGATTCCGGTCGAGGTCGTGTTCGCACAGCATTCGCTGCACGCGGGCGCCGGCGGGTACGGCGGGCTGCTCACCGCTTGGGGCGCCGGAGCGATCGCCGGGAGCGCGATCTACGCTCGCTGGCGCGCGCTGTCGCCGCGGGCGCTGATCTCGATCGGCGCGGGGGCTCTCGGTCTGGGATTCCTGGTGATGGCCACCGCGCCGAGCCTGGCGCCGGCGCTGATCGGCGCTGCCGCGGCCGGCTGCGGCAACGGCATCGAGGCGGTCGCCGCCCGCACGTCGCTGCAAGAGATCGTCGAAGAGCAGTGGATGGCGAGAATCATGAGCCTGAACGAGTCGATGTTCCAGGCCGTGCCGGGCGTCGGGATCATCCTCGGCGGGCTGCTGGCGGGTCTGGCCAATGCCCGCGTCGCGCTCGCGGTCGCCGGGTGGGGGGCTCTGCTCGTGACCGCGGCGGCGTGGGCGTTGCTGGCGCCGTCCGGGCCGCTCGGACCTTCGCCGCCACCGCCCCCGGATCACGAGTCCCCGAACCCCGACGCCGAGCCCGCTTCCGTGGGCCGGCCGTAGCGTCGTGCCCGGCTGGTGGGTCGGTGGAACGTTTGGGTGGGGCCCACTAGTGTGTCCAGCTCGTGCGCCGCGCCTGCATCGACATCGGCTCGAACACGACGCGGCTGCTGGTCGCGGAGTGCGACCGCGACACCCTGCTCGAAATCCATCAGGAGAAGGCGTTCACCCACATCGGCCGCGGACTGCTGCGCGACGGTACGATCCCGCCGGGGAAGATCGCCGAGGTCGTCGGCGTGGTCGCCTCGCAGATTCGAACCGCCCGCGAGCTCGGCGCGACCGACGTCCGCGGTGTCGCCACTGCCGCGATTCGCCGGGCGAGGAACGGATCCGAGCTTGTTGCCGCGATCGGCGGCGGCTGCGGACTGGCGATCGATGTACTGTCGGGTGAAGAGGAGGCTCGGCTGGCGTTCGTCGGAGCCGCCCAGACGCTCGACCACCCGCCGGTCGGTGAGCTCGGTGTGGTCGATGTTGGCGGCGGATCCTCGGAGCTCGTCGTCGGCACCGCCCCCGGCACGGTGAACTGGTGTACATCGTTCGGCGTCGGCTCCGGCGACCTGGCCGAAACCTGCCTGCGGTCCGATCCGCCTTCGAGTGGCGAGCTGTCGGACGCGCGGGCTCGCGTCGAAGAAGCGCTCGCCGGGGTCGAGGTCCCGCACCCCGCCGAGGCGGTCGCGGTCGGGGGCAGCGCCACCTCGCTGCGCCGGCTCGCGGGCCCGCTGCTCGACGCCGATGCACTCGCCCGCGCGCTGCAACTGCTCGTGACCTGCCGCCGCAGCGACGTCGCAGAGCGCTTCGGGCTGGACCCTGACCGCGTCCGCCTGCTCCCCGCGGGCCTGTTGATCCTCGAAGCGGTCTCGGAGCGGTTCGGCACGTCGCTGCAGATCGCCCGCGGCGGGGTCCGCGAGGGGGTTCTGCTCGAGGCGGGACAGTGAGCGCACTCGAGCCGCCGCTGTCCCCGCGGGAGGCTCTGGCGGACGTCCGCGTGCGCGCGCCGACCCGCGGCAACCGCCGCCTCGAGCGGCTGCTCGAGGCGGTGAACGCGGACGATCAGGTGAAGGCGTGGTGGCACGTGTCGGGGGTGAACGCGTCGCGCAGGCTGCGGATGAGCGACCACTCCTGGGTCCACATTCAGATCGTGCTGAACATCGGCCTGCGTCTCGGGCGGCTGTTGTTCCGCCGCGGCGTCGTCCCCAGCGTCGCCGCCGACTACGCGCTGGGCGAGCGCGACGCGGAGGTCGTGATCGCGGCGGCCTGCCTGTTGCATTGCGTCGGGATGTCGATCCACCGAGACGATCACGAGCGCTACAGCCTGTTCCTCACCGCCGACAAGCTGGGCTCGCTGCTGGCGACCGCGTACGAGGAGCCCGAGCGCTCGATCGTCGTCTCCGAATCGCTGCACGCGATCATCGGCCATCGCAGTGACGGTGCGCCGTTCACGGTCGAGGCCGGGATCGTCCGCGTCGCCGACGCGCTCGACATGGCCCGGGGCCGCTCGCGAGTGCCGTTCGAGGCGGGCCACCGGAACATCCACTCGCTGTCGGCCTACGCGATCGAGGACGTCAAGATCCTCGCTGGCCGCGACCGCGCCGTGCTCGTTGAGATCGCGATGTCCAACAGCGCCGGCATCTTCCAGGTCGACGAGCTGCTCGCGACGAAGCTCCGCGGGTCCGGTCTCGAGGAGCATATCGAGGTGATTGCGCGGATCGACGCAGAGCACGAGCAGCGCCTGATTCCGGTCTTCAGGATCTGACGTCAGATGACTTTCACGCCTTGAGTCGATCTCTCACTCCTGCGCAGGTCGCGCGCGGCGTGCGGCTGCGGATCAGGATGCTGCGTCACCGCGGCGGCGGGGTCCAGTGCCCGATCTGCGCAAACAGCTTTTCGCGCTTTCGCGACGACTGGAACCGCCCGAACGCGATCTGCTGGCGCTGCGGCGCGCACGAGCGCCACCGGCTACTTTGGCTCTACCTCGAGCGCCATCCGCAGCTGCTGGCCGAGCCCGGATCGCTTCTCCATTTCGCGCCGGAGTGGTGCCTCGAGCACCGTCTGCGCCGAGCCGCCGGCCTGCGCTACGCGACCGCCGACCTCGACCCGGCCAAGGGCGAGCTGCAGCTCGACATCACGCGGCTGGCGCTGCCCGATGGCTCGTTCGCCGCGATCCTCTGTAGCCACGTGCTCGAACACGTCGACGACGACCGGACGGCGATGCGCGAGCTGTTTCGCGTGCTGGCGCCCGGCGGGTGGGCGATTGTGATGGTCCCGCTCGACCTCGGCCGCGCGACGACGTACGAGGATGCCTCGATCCGCGAGCCCGCCGACCGCGAGCGGGCGTACGGCCAGTGGGATCACATGCGCATGTATGCGGCCGACATCGTGGGGCGCTTGGGCGAGGCCGGCTTCGAGGTGACGCGCGAGCGGTTCGCGCTCGAGCTGGGGCCAGAGCTCGCGGCTCGTTACGGGTGCATCGTCGAGGACGAGATCTTCCTGTGCCGCAAGCGGTGCTGATCCGCTACCAGCCGCCGCGCCAGTCCTGGTTGGCTGTCCTGCGCTTGGCTGCATCCATCTTCGCGTGCTTGCGCCTATCGAGCCGCCACTGGATCAGCGAGAGGATCAGGATCAGGGTCGGGAAGAACGCGATCACGATGAACATCGCGTTCGTGATCACCTTGTCGTTCGTCTCGCCGTACCAGCCCTGACCGCCGCCGTTCTCGCCGGCCCAAGCGACGGGGGCCGACGCAAGCAGAGTGACGCTGAAAACGGTCAGCGCGGCGATGACCCTCGCGTGTCGCATCGATCCGAAAGAGTACCGGAGTGCTACGCCGCCTTCACGCCCCGCTCGGCGTGCGCGCGGGCGGCAGCTGGGTGGGCGGATGGTTCAGGGAGGCAGGCGGCGGGGCCGGCATGTCCCGATCGTATTGTGCGCTGTGGGCGCTCCCGGCGGTCCTACCATGAACCGTCATGGCCGTCGTGATCGCATCGGACCTCCGCAAGGACATCGCGGGTGAGCCGCTGCTGCGCGGGATCTCGTTCAAGCTCGAGCGGCGCGACCGGATGACCCTGTCCGGACGCAACGGCGCCGGCAAGACGACGCTGCTGCGGATGCTCGCCGGGGAGGCGTCGATCGACGGCGGCGAGCTGGTGCTGGCCAAGGGCACCAGGGTCTCGCTGCACGATCAGCGCCCGCCCCGCGAGCGCGGGATCAGCCTGCGCGACTACATCCTGTCCGGAGCACAGCAGCTTGTCGCGATCGAACGGGAGCTCGCCGAGCTCGAGCAGGCGATGGCCGAGGGCGCACACGACGACCGGACGCTCGCCCGCTACGCTGAGGCACAGGCGCGGCTCGAGCATGCCGGTGGCTACCGCTGGCGCGACCGCGCGGTGGCAACGCTGCGCGGACTGGGGTTCCACGCCGACGCCGACCTGGATCGGTCGCTCAAGACGTTCTCGGGCGGTGAGCTCACGAGGGCCTCGCTCGCCCGCGCCCTGGCCGGCGATCCGGACCTGCTGTTGCTCGACGAGCCGACCAACCATCTCGACATCGCCTCGCTCGAGTGGCTCGAGCAGCATCTCGTCGCACTCGATGCGGCGGTCGTGCTGGTCGCGCACGACCGCTGGTTCCTCGAGGCGGTCGGCACCTCGGTGCTCGAGCTCGAGGCCGGTCGCGGCAAGTTCTTCCCCGGCACCTGGCATGCGTGGCGCAAGGAGAAGGCGCAGCGCGACCTCGCCCTGGGCCGCGCGATCGAGCGCCAGCAGGCCGAGATCGACCGGCTCGAGCGGTTCGTGACGCGGTTCCGCGCCGGCACCCGCGCGCGGCAGGCCCAGTCGCGGGCCAAGAAGCTGGCGAAGATAAACAGGGTCTCGGCCGACCCGCGCGACGGCGCCGCGCTCACGTTCGCGTTCAAGCCCCCCGAGCGCAGCGGCCGGGTCGTGTTCGAGCTGCTCGGCGGGCGCGTCAGCGTCGCCGACCGGGTGCTGCTCGACGACGCCGAGCTGTGGCTCGAGCGCGGCGAGCACGTATCGCTGGTTGGGCCCAACGGCGCCGGCAAGACCACCCTGATCGAGGCGCTGGCGGGACGGCGCCCGGTCGGCGAGCCCGGGGTGCCGATGGTCGAGGGCAAGCTTCGCACCGGCCACAACGTCAAGATCGGCTACCTGAGTCAGCACGCCGAGCAGCTCTCGACGGGCACGGCCCGGACCGTCCTGGAGGCGACCCAGCGCGCGACCGGCCTCACCCCGAACAAGGCGCGGGCGCTGCTCGGGCGGTTCCTGTTCTCCGGCGAGGAGGCCGAGGCTCCGCTCGACGGGCTCTCGGGCGGCGAGCTACGGCGGCTGTCGCTGGCGGTCCTCGTTCACTCGGGCGCCAATGTGCTGATCCTCGACGAGCCGACGAACCATCTCGACCTCGAGAGCCGCGAGGCCCTGGAGGAGGCGTTGCGGGCGTTTCAGGGATCGATGCTGCTCGTCTCGCACGATCGCGCGCTGCTCGACGCCGTCGGCGCACGCACGGTCGCGCTCGAGGACCGGACCCTGCACAGCTATGTCGGCGGCTGGCCGGAGTACGTCCGCGTGCGCGAGGAACGTGCTCGCGAGGCGGCCGCCAAGCCGCCTGCCTCGCCGGCCAAGCCGGCGGTCGCCCGGGCCAAGCCGGCGCCGAAGCCGGGGGCCCCGCGCGCCAAGCGCGCCGCCGCCCCACGCAAGCCCCCAGCCGATCAGCACCGGCTCGAGCGCCAGATCGAGGCGGCGGAAGCGGCGCTGCAGGCAGTCGAGGATGAGCTCTCGGACCCGAGCGCCTGGTCCGATCCGAACAAGACCAGGCAGGTGACGGCGCGCCACGAGCGGGCGAAGCGCGCCGTCGACGAGCTGTACGCGCAATGGGAGGCCATCGCCGGCTGAGGCCGCCCGCGGGCGCCGTCAGGGAGCGCTGCTGACCTTCCCGAGCGGTGCTCCACACGCCTTCTGCGCCGCCTGGAACGCCGGCGACTGGGGATCGATCCCGGTCGACCTGTCGAGCTGCAGTTGCGCGCCGCCGCCTCCGAACGTCGGGTCCCGGAAGCCGGTGATCCCATGCGCCCGCATGCACTCGGAGAAGTCGAGCATCTGCTGGCGCCGGCTGGCCGACAGCTGTCGTCGCTTGCCGCCGTTCGGCAGCTTTGAGCTTGTCTGGTTTTGACGGGGACCGAATTACGAGGATTCCAACTTAGGGGAAGGGAAGTCCGGTCTCATGGCAAGACGATCGAAGTATCTGCAGGAGTTGATGGACCGCGGTGTGCGCCTCGCGCTGGAGTCGGGGCGTCCGATCGCGCAGATCGCGGGTGATCTGGGGATCGGGGCGGAGGCGCTGCGTGTGCGCGTGAGGCGGGCGGAGGCCGACGGTGGGCTGCGGCCGGACCTGCCCATAGAAGCGGCGCGGGAAGCCGTGGCGCACCACGATCGCCGATCCGACCGCTCACAAGCGCCCAGATCTGGTCCAGCGCGACTTCACCGCCGACGCGCCGGACCGGCTGTGGGTCGGTGACTTCACCTACCTCAGAACGTGGGAGGGCAGGTTGTTCTTCGCGTTCGTGATCGACGTGTTCTCGCGGATGATCGTCGGCTGGCAGCTCGCCGCGAACATCCGCACCACGCTCGTGCTCGACGCGCTGCGGATGGCGCTCGGCACCCGCCGGCCGGGCGCGGACTTCGCGCTGGTGCACCACACCGACCAGGGCTCGCCCAGTACACGAGCGAGGACTACGGCCAGGAGCTGACCGACGCGAAGGTGCTCGCGTCGGTCGGGTCGGTCGGCGACGCATACGACAACGCGCTCGCCGAGTCGTTCGTCGACAGCTACAAGACCGAGCTGATCTCAGACCGCGGGTGGCGCACCAACGCGCAGCTCGAGCTCGCGACCGTCGACTACGTCGGCTGGTTTAACCACCGCCGGCTGCACGCCTCGATCGGGAACCGGCCGCCCGTCGAGCACGAACGCGAGTACTGGCAGCGGGTCGCGCTCGGGCTCGAACCGCTCCCGGCTCAGGCCGCCCCAACCGTCACCGATCTACGAACCGTAGTTCACCACGCCGGCCGCTCCGCTGTCCTGTTCTGAGGATTTGCACTGACTGATATAGTTAACTACTCAACTACTAACGACTCTCCGTCGAACCCAGGTAAGTCCACGGTGCTGGGCGTGATACTGATTCACGCCAGCCCCTGAGCGGCAACGACGAAGGGGAAGATCGAGCGGTTCTTCAGCACGGTGCGAACGCAAAGCTCGTCTTTCGCGTCTCGGTAGTGCGTGACGCCTCGGGGCGGGCCGGGCTGTATCGCATGGTTCAGCACGTTCGGCGTGCTCGCAGGCCGCTCCAGCGGCGCGAGAAGTGATCAGTAATGTGCGCCGCAGTGTCGAGCCGAGAATGCCGCAGCCTTCCCTAGATCTCGATATCCACGCGTTCTGTCCGGTAATGCTCCTATCGTGTGCGTCTGGATGCGGTGGACAAGAGTTGACAATCAGGGGCGACACTGGTGAGCCAGCCGGCGCGGCGGGCGGCGCTGGAGCGCCAGGGGCTGCTGCACCCGCACCCGGAGGCGGTGACCGCGGCCGTGTTCGCCGGGGGCGACCCGTTCTTCCTGGCGGCAGACAAGGTGCAGGTCAAGTACGAGATGCTGCGCGCGCATGCGCTCGACGGCGTGTCGGTGACCGAGGCGGCCGCGTCGCACGGCTACTCGCGCGGCGGCTTCTACCTGGTGCTGGCGTCGTTCTCCGAGCAGGGGATGGCAGGACTGCTGGACGAGCGGCGCGGGCGGCGCGGGCCGTTGCGGCTGACAGACGAGATCGTCGCCTTCCTGCAAGCGGCGCCGCGCGAGACCTCGGGCGCGGTGCTCGCGGCAGAGGTCGAGCAGCGGTTCGGGGTGAGCCTGCACCGGCGCACAGTGGAGCGCGCACGGAACTGAGCCGGGGCTTCTGGCCAGTGGGCGAGGCGGCGCAGGCCGACTATGAGCGGCTGCGCGGCTTGGCGCTGGCTGGGGTGCCGGCGCTCGACGCCGCCGCCAGGCGGTTCGAGCGCTCCGGGCTGTGGGGGCTGATCGCCTCGCCACAGGCCGCGCCGGCGTACGTGGCGAGCGTCGTCGGCGCGCAGCGCCCGGCGTGGTCGCCTTACCAAGACCCGCGCGAGCTCGCGCTCGCGGACGGGTTTCAGATCATCGTGGCCGCCTCGGCAGCCACCGAACGAGAGGAGCAGGCAGGATGAAGGTCGCGATCTACGCACGAGTATCGACAGACGGGCAGGAGCAGCGCGGCACGATCGGCTCGCAGGTCGAGGCGCTGCGCTCACGGATGGCGGCGGAAGGTCGCGAGATCGTGGCCGAGTTCCTCGACGACGGTTACTCCGGCGCGCGCTTGGATCGCCCCGGCCTGGACGCGCTCCGCAGGTCGCAGGCCATTGAGCAGCCGAACCGCGTCGTCGGGGTCCGGAACCCCCAGGTGTACATGCAGGGCCAGCGTTGGCTCCCTGTTAGCCAACGAGCGCATCGAATCAGCCACCATCCGGTAGCGCTCTGAACCGGACACCCGGGTCTCCCCCGCCGCTGCCAATGGATGCATGCCCGCCGACGCTGCCCCGATGCCCATCTCGCGCAGCTCTCGGGACAGCCGGCTGCGCAGCGCCGCAAGTTCCGCGACCGCCACGGCGACGTGCATATGGATCCCCGTGGCCAACTCGACAACCGCGGCATGCGTCTCCGGACGCATATGCGTGGCCAGCTCGTCGGATAGTCGGCCGAGTACGCCGTCACTCTCGACTCCGAGAGCGAGTAGTCCGATGGGTCGAGGAGCATGACCTCCTCCTCCACCCCGACCGTGTAGCACCGACCGACGCCCTCGCTCCAGCGCGCCCATGACGGCCAGGGCATCCCCGTCATCGCTTACTCCTCTCTAGTTCACGAACGTGGCGCTCCGCGGTGATCCAATCGGCTGGGCATTTCGCCGGGTCGACCGATTTTGACCGTTCGCTCGAGTTCGGCGGCCGCCCGTTCTTCCTCAGGAGAGGTAGCAGAGCCAGAGTTCAGCGCGCACGCCCCTGTCGGCCGCCAATCACTCGCTCCAGGCGCGCGTCACCTTCTGCGCGCACCGGCGCCACTCTGTGCCTTGCTGCGACCTCCGCCCAGCTCCCTCGTCGCCTAGTGGATCGCTCGGATGCGAGGCGCCACTGGCCGGCTTGTGTCTCTTCCTGGGGCCGAAGAACATGGCGGCTCGCACCGAGCGAATATCAGTGCCGTGGGCGAAGACGCGAGTCGGGCTGCGCGCGGCTGACCCACATCACGCGGTGTCGGTGGGCTCTCACCCGAAGCGGGTGATGACCGGGCCTGCTAAGGCCGTGATGCTCGCTCTGATCCGCTGCTTATGCGAAAGGAGACGCGGTACATGAGCGAGAAAGACACGCTGTTAGTGATGGCGGCTGCCTACGACGATCTGGCGGACGCCGAGGCTGACTATGAGGCCGTCAAGGCCCTCTACTACGAGGTCGAGACGTCACACGACTTCGATGCCGCCGTGGTCGCCCGCGATGAGAACGGTGAAGTCAAGGTCGTCAAGAAGCACGAGCAGCCCACCCGCCACGGCGCGGCGCACGGGCTCGGCTGGGGGCTGGCCGTCGGCGCCGCGTGCGCGATCTTCCCCGCCGTCGGCCTCCTCGGTGGACTCGTCGTCGGCGGCGGCGCCGGCGCGGCGGTCGGCGCGGTCACCGGCCATATGAAGGGCGGCATGGACGACGAGGACCTCAAGTCGCTCGGGGATGTGCTCGGCCAGGGTCAGGCCGGACTGATCGTCGTCTACGCGGTCAACATGGCCGACCAGATCGCGGCCAACATTAAGGCGGTCAACAAGGCGGTATCGAAGGAGATCGACGCCAACGCCGACGAGCTCGCGAACCAGCTGAAGGAGGCTGGAGCCGCCAGCTGACACTGCAGCCGCCGAGGTGGTCCCGATACATCGGGGCCATCACGTCCGATCACCTCTTTAGGAGGACGCACATTCGTCGACGCCCGACGAGAGTGCCGCAAAGGGCTAGTTCCAGCAGTCTTGCGCGGCCAGATCCGCGCCGCCGAGACTGCTGGATCGGAACGCTTGCGAAACTGCCGCCGAGTCCGCTGAACTCCTATGCGCCGCGTACGCATGCAGCGTGCAGGTTGCCTCCAGGAGTTCGTCGACCTCGGCTTCCGCAATCGCGTGCCATCTCGCGCGCTTTGCGACAGTGTGGCGCCGCCCGCGGTGAATACTGCTTCTGGACGGAGCCGCCTGAACGCTCGGCAGCAGCGACCCCCGTCGAGCTCCGCACAGCGTTTGCAGTTGGCTAGCGGCGCCACCTATCAAGCGCGCGGCGGCTCGTCCCCCTTGTGCTTGGCCCGACGGAGCGGCAGTGGCCGGTGTCGTCGCGGGTCGTTGCGGGCCGCCCGCTGCCGGTTTAGCTCCGGCCAACCGAGCGCCTCACGCGTGCCCGCCTGAGTGTCTCTGCGTTCCCGAGCAGCAGCGCACGGAGCCCGATTGGGTCGGTCGAGGCTGCTGCGATTGGCCCGAGGAGGCAGCGGGCGTCCAGGCGATGACAGTGCCGCTTCCTCGGAACGCGACACTCGCGCTCGTGGGGCGACATCCAGGTGTCGGCCGAGTCGAGGCCGGCTCCTGCTTGCATGACGGTGCGGTAATCAGCGTCAGCAGGTACGACTTCGCTCTGGCTACCCCCAGATGAAGGGCGGATAGCGATCGGTCATGAAATATGCATATGCGCTGCCGCGTAGGTTCCAGCGCATCCCCGGCACCATCAGCTCGAACACTTCTCGCGGAATCCGCTTGGTGAAGAGCACGGTGAAGAACGCGACGATCGTCAGGACGCCTGTCAGCCAGTAGAGCACGCCGGCGACGATCAAGTAGGGGATCGCCAGCAGCCACTGCACGAGCGGCCGCCAGTTCGCGATGTGCTCCGGGTACTCGATGTTTAGCCGCAGCGGGTAGCCGGGATCGTCAGCCAATGAGAACGGCGGGTAGGCATCGGTCATCAGGTGGTAGTAGGCGAGCACGCGGTAGGTCCACCTGAGCGTTCCGACCACGTAATCAAAGGCGCCTCGCGGCCAGCGCCCGGTGAACAGCACGACGAAGAACCCGTACACCAAGACGAAGAATGCGCCGATGCCGACAAAGAACAGGGCGATGAAATGCGGGATCGCCAACAACCATTTGACTAGCGGCAGCCATCGATTGAGCTGGGACGGGTAGGTAATCTCAAAGCCGGCCGAATAGCTCGGCGAACGCGGACCGGATGGATCCGGCACCGCGACCTCGGAGGTCACCCCCAAAGCAGCCGTCGGTAAGGTCTGAGAAGGAGGCTGTGCCGTTCCTGGCGGTGAAGGTGGCGGTCCTTTGGGTGGCCCGCCAGCGGGAGGCTCAGGAGTAGCCATGAGACAACGCTACCGCTGCGGCTGCTGAAGGGGCATCTGGATGAGCGCTCGTTGCGGGTGTGGGCGGCTGCGGAGGCGTCGGTTGAGGGGCATGGAGCGGTCGTGGCGGTCCGCGGGCGACGGGGATCGCCAGGTCGAGGATCCATCGTGGCCTTGTGGATCTGGAGGCCGAGGCGCTTGGGAGCGGGCGGGTGCGCCGACCGGGCGCTGGTCGCAGGCGGTTGACCGAGGCCGATCCGACGCTGCTTGGTGATCTGGACCGGCTGGCGGACGACGATGCCCGGGGAGACCCCGAGCGGTTGTTGCAGTGGACCTCCAAGAGCCATGTGGACCTCCCCCGGTTTGGCCGACACCTTGAGGGCTTTCGGATTAACCAGTAACCAGTAAGAGTGTATCAAATATTCGAGCGAGTGTCTTCAACCGTACAGCGGCGAGAGGTGTTATCAGGGGCAACCGTAAGCGTTACATGGGCAACCCAGGCGTTATGTAACTCGACGGCCGGCATCGACAGACGGCTTGTTATGTCAACCGGCAAACCGCCCTCCTCGTACTGTGCCGGTGAGAGATGACCGATCGTGGAGTGCCTCCTTGTCGTGTTGTAGAACCCTTCGATGTACTCGAACACAGCGGTCTTCAGCTCCGCGCGGGTCGGCCACGGCCGGGGGTGAACCAGCTCGCGCTTGAGCGTTGAGTGGAACGCCTCGCAGACCGCGTTGTCGTAGCAATCGCCGACAGATCCCATCGACACATCGATCCCCAGCTGTTCGCAGCGCTGCCCGAAGATCACTGCCGTGTACTGGGCGGATTCAAGTGGTCGTCGCAACGCTACTGGTTGGTTGAGGTGATAGTAGATGGTCGTTGAGTGCCTCGGCGGGGGTCTTCCATCCGAGTGTCTTGCGGGGGCGGCTGTTGAGGGTGGCAGCGACTGCGGCGAGGTCCTCAGGGGTGTGTCGGGTGAGGTCGGTTCCTTTCGGGAAGTATTGGCGTAACAGGCCGTTGGTGTTCTCGTTGCTGCCGCGCTGCCACGGGCTGTGAGGGTCACAGAAGACACAGCCAGGCCGGTGTCAATCCGCAGTTGAATGTGTTGTGGCATCTCGGAGCCTTGGTCCCAGGTGAGTGACCGGCGTAACTGCTCGGGCAGTGTCGTGACCGCTGCGGCGATCGCGTCCCGTACGGCCTCTGCGCCATGGCCGGCGAGTGCGGGACCGTTCTTCGTTCTCGGGTCACTGTGGCCGGGCATCGGGGGGAGGGGCAGGAGCATGACAAACCGGGTGCTGCGTTCGACGAGGGTGCCGATCGCGGAGCTGTCCAGGCCGATGATCAGGTCGCCCTCCCAGTGGCCGGGCACCGCTCGGTCCTCGGCCTCGGCGGGGCGCTCGCTGATCAGGATCTCCTCGGTCACGAAGCTCTTCCCGCGCGCTCGGCTGCGGGCTCTGGGAACGCGCAGCGCCCGCCCCGTCCGCAGACAGGCCGTGAGCTCGCGACGCAGCGCTCCGCGGCCCTGGACGTACAGGGCCTGGTAGATCGCCTCGTGCGAGATCCGCATCGACTGATTATCGGGGAAGTCGACCCCGAGCCGGTGAGCGATCTGCTCCGGGCTCCACGCCTTCCCCCAGCGGCGATCCGCGCGGCGGCCATGACGCCGGCCACCCCAGCGCACCTCGGGGCCGGCCACAGCGGTGCCGTCGGGTCGCTCGACAGCGCCGGCGAGACGGTCCTGAACGTATCCGCGCAGCTGGCTGTTGGTGGCGAGCTTCGCTGTCTTCGGACGCTTGGCGCGCAGATCGGCGTGCCACTGCGCGGTCGTGGCGCGATACTCAAGCGCGCCACCGCGAGTCGCCGCATTGCGGCGCAGCTCGCGCGAGATCGTCGAAGGTGAACGGCACAGTGAGCGCGCGATCTCGCGCACGTCACACCCGCGGGCGCGCAGGATCGCGATCTCCTCCCGGGCGCCTGGTGGGCGCAGCTGGGCAAGCAGCGCTACCCGGACGCCAAGCGCCTGACGATCACCGCCGACTGCGGCGGCTCCAACGGCAATCGCCCGCGACTGTGGAAGCTGGAACTACAGAAGCTCGCAGACGACACCGGCCTTGAGCTCGTCGTGCTGCACTACCCGGCCGGCACCTCGAAGTGGAACCGCATAGAGCATCGCCTGTTCTCGGCGATTGCGGTCAACTGGCGCGGCAAGCCGTTGATCTCACACCAGGTCATCATCGACCTGATCGCCGCGACCACGACCAGCACCGGCCTGAAGGTCTACGCCCGCCTTGATCCGGCCACCTACCAGAAGGGGATCAAGGTCACCGCCAAGCAACTCGCCGCCGTCAACCTCAACCGTCACGCCTTCCACGGCGAGTGGAACTACACGATCGCTCCGCGCGCCCCATAGGCCGAGCCAGCGACGCGCCACGCGGCCGACGACCCGCCTTCCGGGCGCGAGCGCAGCTCCCGGCACGCGCGCCTGAGCCTCGCGGGAGCGAGCCCCGTCGCACGCGACACCGCCGCGTCACCGCCGCGCCCAGCCACCAGCGCCTCCGCCGCCGCCCAGCACGCCAGCTCCCGCTCGCTCAAATGCGGGGCCAGCAGCCGATAGCGCTCAGCGACCTTGGCCTCATCGACCACAACCCATATCTTCTACCCCCACCCAAAGGGCCCTCCACCCACGATCCGCGCGAACAGCATCAAATGACGCGGTAATTCTTGCGGGCTCCTACCTAAGTACTTCGCCGTCAAACCGATGGGTGTGCTGCCCCGATGCCTCGCAGAACCCGCCGACGTACGGTCTTGCTGCCCGCGCCGCCAAGCGCGGTTCGTCACAGCGTTTCTTCCCGAAGGAGGCTGCAGCCATGGAGAAGATAAAACAGGCAGCGTCGGAGTTCCTGGCCAACAAGCGAGTGGCGGTCACGGGCGTCTCCAGACACCCCAAGGGTCACGGCAGCAACGTCGTGTACAGGCGCCTTCGCGAGCGTGGTTACGACGTCTTCGCCGTCAACCCGAACGCTGAGCAGGTCGAGGGCGACCGGTGCTACCACGACCTGCGCTCAATCCCCGATGGTGTCGAAGCGGTCGTGATCGCGACCAGGCCCGAGATCACCGAAGAAACGATGCGCGAGTGTGCCGAGCTAGGCATCAAACATGTATGGATGCCGTGGCCCAGGCGCCGGGAGCGTCTCCAAGCCGGCCGCTGACTACGGCCGCCAGCAGGGCATTGCCGTGATCGACGGCGGCTGTCCGTGCATGTTCGAGCCGACCGCCGACTTCGGGCACAAGGCGATGCGGGTGATCTTCACGATGAGCGGCAACGTCCCGAAAGAGGTCTAAGTGGAAGGGGCGCTCAAGTGAACAAGCTGTTTGATCGTCGGCGGCGCCGAGGTTGTCCCGAGCTCTGTAGAAGTTGAGACGGCGGTCCTCCCGCCTCGTCCGCTGCCGCTGGCAGCGTTCAGGGCGGTCAAGTCCATTCAAGACAGGAGGATCCGCTGTGAAGAGCAAGCTACACGTTGTCGAGGTCGTCGAGGCCGAGGAGGTCTCGGGAGTCGAACTGCCGGAGCATGTCCAGCTGTCGCTGGGCGAGATTGTTGGGCAGGCGAAGGAGGGGCTGCTCGCGCCCGCTGTCAGTACCGGTCTGGCGGTGCTGCACGAGACGATGGAGTGGGAGGTCGAGCGGATCGTCGGCCCGAAGGGTCGCCACGACAAGGACCGCGTCGCGAAGCGTCACGGTCACACGCCCGGTGAGGTGACGCTCGGCGGTCGCCGGGTGCCGATCAGCCGGCCGCGGGCACGGACTGCGGATGACACCGAGGAGATCCCGCTCGAGAGCTACGGCGAGTTCGCCTCGCGCGATCTGCTCGAGCGGGTGGTGCTCGAGCGGATGCTCGCCGGCGTCTCGACCCGCCGCTCGCGCCGGGTCGATGAGCCGGTCGGCGAGCAGGTGAAGGCCGATGCGCGGTCGACGTCGAAGTCGGCGGTGTCCAGAGCGTTCGTGGCCAGGACGCACGGCGCTGGAGGAGCTGCTGGGCCGTGATCTGTCGGATCTGGAGTTGGCGGTGGTGATGATCGACGGGATCGAGCTGGTCGATGTCACCATGTCGTTGCGCTCGGGATCACGACCGATGGGACGAAGGTGCCGCTGTCGCTCCGCGAGGGGTCGACCGAGAACGCGACCGTCGCGACCGCGCTGTTGAGCGATCTGGTCGACCGCGGCCTGCGCCTGTCAGAGCAGCAGCTGTACGTGCTGGACGGCGCGAAGGCGCTCCGCAAGGCGGTGCGCGACGTTGCTGGCCCCAGGGCGCTGGTGCAGCGCTGCCAGATCCACAAATCCAGAAATGTGTGCGGTCACCTACCCGACCGGGAGCTGTCGTGGGTGCGCGCGAAGCTCGGCAAGGCGTGGACCGATCCCGACCACGCCCGCGCGCTCGCGTCGCTCAAGGCGCTCGCCGCCCAGCTCGAGAAGGTGCACCCCGACGCGGCCGGCTCGCTCCGCGAGGGGATGGAGGAAACGCTCACCCTCACCCGCCTCGACGTGACCGGCACGCTGCGGCGCACGCTCTCATCCACCAACTGCATCGAGAGCATGTTCGACACCGTCCGCACCACCCAGCGCAACGTCAAACGCTGGCGCGACGGGGACATGCGACTGCGGTGGACCGCCGCCGGGATGGCCGAGGCGCAACGTTCCTCCCGGCGCGTCAAGGGTCACGGCGACCTACGTAAGCTCATCAACGCGATCCAGCGCGAGCTCAACCCGCCAACACCAACCGAGGAGGCCGCTACCCTCATCGCCGCCTGAACATCACATCCCGGACTGGCCCTCTGACGGGCTACGTCCTGTTGCCGCTTGCGGCACCTCGCCCCGCCGGGAGGGGCTGGTCTCATACGGGCCCTCGGACGGGCAACCTCGCTCGGCCCTCTCCCGGCGGCGGTCGAGGCCGACACGACCAAACGGGCCGCGTCAACCATAGGATGACCAATAAGACCTCGCGGGAGCAGCGCCGGCTGCACGACAAGCGGCGGCTTGGTGGCCCGCCGAAGCCCTACGCGCTACCAGCGATCCCGCAGGGCGAGGTGAACGTGACCGACCCTGACTCGCGGCGGATGAAGGGCAACCGCCGCTACATCCAGGGCTACAACGCGCAGGCGGTCGTCAACGAGCAGCAGATCGTGATCGCGGCGGAGATCAGCACCGCCGCCGGCGACTTCTCACACCTGCGGCCGATGATCGAGGCCGCGCTTCAGGAGCTCGAGCAAGCGGGCGAGCCCGACAAGCCGACGGTCGCAGTCGCAGATGCGCAGTACTGGAATGAACAGCACATAAACGACGTCACCGCCGAGCATGGGATCCACGTACTGATCCCACCCGACTCCGGCAAACGCAAAGGAGAACGACCAGGCTGGACCGGCGGCCGGTACTCATTCATGCGACGCGTGCTCGCGAGCGACCTCGGCAAGCAGCTGTACCAGAAACGACAAAAGTCAATCGAGCCGGTCGACGGCCACACCAAACACAACCGCAGGTTCGACCGTTTCCACCGAAGAGGCAGGCTGGCCGTGCGAACCGAGTGGCGATTAATCACGATGAGTCACAACCTGACCAAGCTCCACCGCCACCAAATCGCCACCGCGGGGGCCTGAACCGGCCTCCCACGCCGATCTCCAGCCCAGATCACACCGAACGCGCCGACCCCGCGTCGGTGGCCACCGGCAGGCACGGATCGCCGGAGCCTTTACGCGACGGCCACCGCGGATAGAAGGGCAGGCTTGGGAGGGCAGGCTTGCGGACCTCGGGCGTGGACGCGATGCGAGGTGGGAACGCGCCGGCGAGCGTCTGGGTTGCCCGGAGGATGTGGTCGGGTCTTGCTGTCAGGCGCAGGAGTCGTCGTGGCAGGCGGCGTCGGCTGCGGCTCGGAGTGGGACGGTGGCGCAGCAGCCGTCGCCGTGCCAGGTCTCGCGGCCTTCTCTGACGGCGAGCGCGGCGATCCCGAGCGCCACGGTTGGGTCTGCCCACCAGAGTCCGAGGCCGGTGTTGAGCGCGAGCCCCGTGAGCACGCCGGCGGACGTGGGTGCCGGTTCGGCGGGTTGTCTGCTTGCGGATAGGCTGAGCGCGGCTGGGGCGCAGGTGCTGCTGCTGGAGGCGGGCGGGTCTGACCGCAGGGTGGAGGTGAGGGTTCCGGCGGCGTTCCCGAACCAGTTCCAGACCGCGATTGATTGGAACTTCATGTCCGAGCCCGAGCCTGGGCTGTTCGGCCGTCGGTTGTTCATCCCGCGCGGCAAGATGCTCGGTGGCACATCATCGATGAACGCGATGATGTACGTCCGTGGCAACCGTGCTGACTACGACCGGTGGGCGAGCGAGTACGGCGCGAGCGGCTGGAGCTATGAGGACGTGCTGCCGTACTTCAAGCGGCATGAGGCTAACGCTGAGATCCGCGATCAGTTCCATGGGACTACCGGTGAGCTGCACGTCACCCAGAAGCGATGGCTGTCACCGCACTGGGAGAGGTTCATCGCGGCAGCACGCGCGATCGGCATCGAGCGAAACGACGATTACAACGGTGCCAGCCAGGATGGAGCGAGCCTGTTCCAGACCACCACCAAGGGAGGCAGGCGTTGGAGCGCGGCCGACACTTTCCTGCGGCCGGCATTGAAGCGCGACAACCTCAAGCTCGTGTCGAAGGCTTTGGTTCACCGCATCCTGATCTCGCAAGGTCGCGCCGTCGGCGTGGAATACGAGCGCGGTGGCAAGCGTGAGAGCCCGCTGGCCGGGCGCGAGGTGGTGGTGAGCGCAGGCGCGTATGGCTCGCCGCAGTTGCTCATGCTGTCCGGGATAGGGCCGGCTGATCACCTCCGCGAGGTGGGGATCGCTCTGCTAGTCGACTCGCCGAATGTGGGCCTGAATCTCCAAGAGCATCCGGCGGCCCTCTGCAACTGGGATTCGAACGATCTGCTGACGCTCGATGACGCACGAACGCACCTACATACATGATCGCCGAACGCTGCGCCGCCCTGATGCTCGGGAAGTCGGCCGCCGCCGCTCCCACACCCGCCGCCGTCGCAAGCTAAACCCTCTACCAGCAAACTCGCGAGGCTGAGTCTGCGGAATACGCAGTCCCGTGCGCGTGCGCCGCTAGCGCACTCCGGGAAGCCTGCGCATGACGCGCAGCGCGTGCGTCATGAGGCGCACCCACAGCTTGTGGCTCATGGGTGGCGGTGGTGCGAGCGGAAGCAGCCGCTGGACGGAGATCGTCTGCTCCTCGGTGTACTTCTGGATGCCGTGGCGCCCGTGGCGGCGACCGATGCCCGACTGCTTGAAGCCGCCCATCGGCGCGTCGACGGACGCCCACGTCGCGGCGTAGCCCTCGTTGACATTTACCGTGCCCGCGTGCAGCTGCGTCGCGAGCTCGCGCCCGCGGGCGGCGTCTTCGGTCCAAACGCTGAAGTTCAGCCCGTAGACGCTCTCGTTGGCTCGCTCGACAACTTCCTCGTCGGTCGCGAACGTTGACGTCGCGACGACCGGCCCGAACGTCTCGTCGGCGAACAGCGACATGTCCTCGCGGACGTCCTGCAGGAGCGTCGGCTCGTAGAAGTGCGGGCCCAGATCGGGGCGCGGACGGCCGCCGGTGAGCACCCGCGCGCCCTTGGAGATGGCGTCCTCGACGTGGCCGCGCACGATCTGGAAGTGCTCGGCGGAGATCAGCGAGCCGATGTCGGGGCCGTACTGCAGCTCGGCTCCCAGCCGCATCTTGCGCGTGTGCTCGACGAGCCGTCGGACGTACTCCTCGGCGATCGCCTCGTGGACGTACAGGCGCTCGATCGCGATGCAGAGCTGGCCGGCGTTGGAGAACAGCGCGCGCTCGGCGCCCCTGACCGCCTTGCCGATGTCGGCATCATCGAGCACGATCATCGCGTTCTTGCCGCCCAGTTCCATCGAGCAGCCGATCAGCCGCTCGGCGGCCTGGCGCGCGACGGTCCGGCCCGTGTGCGTGCTACCGGTGAACATCACGTAGTCGACGCGGTCGATCAGGTGCGGCCCGAGCTTGGCCCCCGACCCCGTGACCACCTGGATCAGCCCGCGCGGAACCCCCGCCTCCTCGAGCAGCTCCATCCCCCATAGCGCGCTGTAGGGCGTGTGGCCGTCGGGCTTGATCACCACGCCGTTGCCGGCGATCAGCGCCGGGATCGCGTCGCTGATGCCAAGCGTGAGCGGGTAGTTCCAGGGCGCGATGATCGCCACCACGCCGAGCGGATGGCGGTACTCCCAGGTCGCCGTCAGCAGCGGCAGCGCGCCGCGGCGCCGTCGCGCACGCAAGTGGCGCGAGGCGGTGTTGGCGTAGTAGCGCGAGACGATCGCGACGTCCAGCACCTCCTCCGAGGCGTGGCGACGCGCCTTGCCCGTCTCCAGCTGGATCAAGTCGAGCACCCCGTCCTGGCGGGCGAGCACGAGATCGTGAAAGCGCAGCAGGATCGCCACGCGCCGATCAAGCGACGCGCTCGCCCAGCGCGCCTGCGCGGCACGTGCCTCGAGCACCGCGCGCTCCACGTCCTCCTCCTCGCAGCGCGCCACCCGCCCCAGCGTCTCGCCGGTGAACGGCTTCTCCACGTCCATCGTCTCACGCGGCCCGACCGCGGTGACACGAGCCGCCAGCGCGTCCAGCCGCGCGCGATCGATGCGCGCCGAGCCTGTCGCAGGCAACTCGGCGAAACGTCGTTTGTTCGTGGTCCGCTGACTACCCGCCGGCACCTGATGCGCCTGCTTCCCGCGGGATGATGATCACTCCGTCGGCGGGATAAACAATGGACTCGTGCTGCTCATCCCACCGAACGCGGTAGTGCTCGTGGCCTCCTGATCCGAGCAGCTCGATGATCTCGCCGCGGCGCGATGGCTGGCCGTGCACTCCGCGTGTCTCAATCCAATCGCCGACGTGCGCGTGCGGTTCTTGATCGGTGGGCATTTGTTACCTCCTGTTTCTTCGGGTTGCGGACAGGCGTCGCGCCGCGCGCGGTCGGTATCAACTTGAGGGTTGTGGCCCGTTGTCTCGCGGCCGCGCGGAACGTCTCGGGTGCGATGTGGGCGTCGTTTGGCCATACGATCGTCCCCGCTTCCGCGTCAGCGTTGAGGCGGCGGAAGGATTCCGGGTCACGCAACGATTCGAAAACCCCGCCGTACTTGTAGGAGAGGTCGACCGTCGGCTACGGTTCCGTCCTCGAAGGGGACGCGCACAGCGTGTCGATCGAGCGGCTTTACTTCGAGAATCATTGGCGTGCTCCGCATTGCGTTTGATGGTAGATGCTCTAGGCAGCGGGTCGATCGGCCGGAGCGGAAGACCCGTATCGATGTCGATCAAGGCTTCATGGTCGGTGTAGCGAGCGTGGAAATGCGGTCGTCCGAGGTGTCGGATCTCGTCGTGGATACCAGATCACGATCCCGTAGTGAAGTGCCGTCGCCACGGCCGGCATGACCTCGGTGGCAGCCTGCTTCGCGTCACCCGAATCGGGTGATCTTGCCAAGCGCGGGCAGCACCTCCGAGCGGCGACAGAACGGGGACTATGCTGTCAACGGCCGAACGTCTCTCAAAGTCCCCGACGCCTGCTTTCGTTGCCGCGGGTATCTTTGCCGGTACAGGCGCTGTCCCTGATGGGCGCGGAGTGGGTAATGCTCACGCGGCTAGAGCGGACATCCGGCTTCCGCGTCTCGATCAAAGCAAGAGCGCGAGGTCGGTTTCCGTCAGGACCGAGTACACGCGATAGCGGAAGCGGACCCGACCAGCAACTCCTTCGCGCTGTCAGACTTTGACTTTTCTATCTAGGCAACAACCAGGCACGCGGTCGCCGGATGGCCCGAACTGGACGTTCTGCGTTCCGCGCATTCCGCGAGTCCGGTTTTCCCGCAGCTGCGTTGCGCCGCAGGAGCGACGCAAGCCTCAAGGTGCGGCAAAGTTGCCTCGGCTGCGGGCGACGCGCCGACGCGCGGTGCATGGCGACTTGAGGCGCACGCGGTCGCACCGTCAGGCGCTCCCTTTCCACCGGTTGGCCGCTGTCGAGCGTGTGCCTGGCGCCGCTCGTGCGCTGGCTTAGAAATGTGCGACGATCCCGCCCTGCCGGTCCTTGTAGACCTTGTACGCGTCGAGCAAGAGGATGACGAGCCAGATGCCGCTGACCCATGCGGGCCAGAGATCGTTGGTGTGTGCACCGTTGACAGCCCAAACGACCCACAGACCCGCATTGACGACCACGTAGAGAACCACGCGCCCGACGAAGTCCCGCTTTCGCTTGATCCGCTCGACCGCCTTGTTTCGGAGCTCAACCTCTTCCTCGGTCGAGGTCTCCATGGTGTCAGTGCTGGGCATGGCGGCTCCTTTCACGTTCGAGACAGCTGGGGAGTGCGTGCGAGCTTCTCGAGCGCGTCGGCTGCAGCCGTCGGGCCGCCTGCTGCCGCGAAGGCTTCAGCGATGCGCTCGGGTCGAGATAGAAATCAGGCGCGCGCGCCGCGTGGAGTCTTGCTCCAACTGGCCACGTTTCCTGAAGCCCCTCTACGATCCCGGACGGTCGGATTTCCCGAGTCCGGTTCTGGCCTCGGCTCTGTGCCCATTTCTCAGGGCGGGCCTTCCCCCAGCGCGCGAAACTGCGGTGCTGGCGCACCCTTCGCCGCGACGCGGTGGAGTTTGCATCGCCCCTTCGCCACGACGCAGGCGCCGCGTCACTCAGCGCTGTGTCTGGAGCGTTGCCGACTTCTCGTGGCCCTCGCGATCGGCCCGCGGGAGTCGGTGCTCGAGCTTGCGGATCGGTCCATGGCCCGGGAGGAGCTACCCGCCGGCGTAGCGAGCGAGTAGGTCGCGCAGCTCGGCGGCGTTTCGCACCGAGTAGTCGCGGTAGCAGTTGTTCATCAGAAGGTGGGTCTCGCCCGCCTCGGTCACGTGCTCGGCGATCGGGCGGGCGAGTTCCTCCAGCTTCTGCTCCGAGTACAGGTAGCGGAAGCGGTCGGCCGCTGAGCGCGAGGTGTCCGACCAGGTGCTGTGTGAGCGGCCGTGAAAGCGCACCATGAACAGATCGGGGTTGGTGATCGCAAACAGTCGCGGCAGCCCCGACACCTCGGGCGCGTCGACGCACACGAACGCGAGCCCGTGCTCCTCGAGGAGCGGCAGCGTTCGCTCGCGGTCGCGCTGCTCGGCCAGCCATCTCGGCGAGCGGAACTCGACGGCGATCCGGTAGTCCGGTAGCCGCACTCGCAGTGTCTCGAGCTCGTTCCGATTATCGCGCCGCGGGCCGAACCACTGCGGGTACTGCCCGGGCGACCCGTCCCCCGTCGAGTGGGAACGCCGGCACGAGGTTGAAGCCGAGGATCAGCAGGTTGATCTCCGCCTGGTATCCCACCACCGCCCGCAGCGCCGCGGGCGCGGAGGCCGGCAGCGCGAGCGCCACGGCCCCGAACAGCCCGGCAACGACCGCCGTCACCGCCGGCCCGGCCAGCGCGAACCGCAGCTCGTCTCCCGCGGTCCGCGGCTGCCCGCGCATCCGCGCCACCCCGCCGAGCAGCCACAGGCCGATCTCCTCGATCTCGACGCCGCGACAGCGCGCGACCAGCGCGTGGCCGAACTCGTGCGCGAGGATGCTCGCGAACAGCAGCAGCGCGCTTACGAGCCCAAGCGCGTAGGACTCCGCCGGCGTGATCCGGTGCACCTCGCCCGGGTAGTAATCCGCGCCGAGCGACCAGGTGATCAGCGCAACGATGATCAGCCACAGCGGGCTCACCCCGACCGGGATGCCGGCGATCCGAGCGACACGGAAACTGCGACCGGGCATGCGACCACACTGGCGGAGCGATCCGCTCGCGGCATCGGTGACCCCCGCCGCCCAGGACGCGGAAAGCTACGGATCCGTTCAGGCGACCTCGGCCAGCGGCAGCGGCGGCTGTGCAGCTTGCGGGCGGGCGGCCTCGATGGCGTGGCGGATCACGGCGATCAGGTCGTCGAAGCGCTCGCGTAGGGCGTGATGTCCCATCCCCGGCCAGACCTCGACCCGGGCGTCGGGGGGACGCGGTCCGGACGTCGTGCCGATGGGACACGGGCACGAGACGATCCTCCCTGCCCCAGATCGCGAACACCGGTCCGGGGTAGTCGACGTGCCGGCGGTGGAACGCGTGGCGTGAGCGACGGGCGTTCACGACCGCGCGGGTGCCCTCCCGCGCCCGGTCGACGAGCGCTGCGCTGCGCGAGGTGACCCGGTCGGACAACCTCGCGCTCGGGCGCAATGCCATTTGCGACCAGCCCTGCGTGCTTCTTCGGCGACGGGGCGGTCGCCGAGGGCGAGTTTCACGAGTGCATGAACCTCGCCGCGCTGTGGAGCCTGCCGGTGCTGTTCCTGTGTGAGAACAACCGCTACGCGATGGGCACCGCGATCGAGCGCTACGAGTCGGAGACCGCCCGGGTGCTCGAGACTGGCGGCTGGGGCCGTAGTAGCGATGACGGCGAGGACAACACAACCTCGCCCGAGCGAAGGGCCTCTGGGCAAGCGCGGCCGCTGTTTGCAGGGAAGGCCTGGCGTAGTGCCCGTTAGGGGCTATCACGCGCCGGGGCACGGTGCCGGTCAGGCTGCGTGCCTCACGGCCATGTCTTGCGGCGGCGGCGAAGGAGGCAGGCCAACCCTGCGCGCAGCCGCGACATTCGGGCCGGTCGGTGAGCCCGTCGCGGCTGTGGGCGGGGGAATGCGGTCGCTGATAGGCGCTTGCTTGCAGCCGGACTGGGGAGAACCCAACGTCCGGTTGATAGGGGGGCGGGAGGAAACCGGCGCCAGTCGGCTTTGCCGTGCGGCGCGCGGCGCCTCCCGCCTACCCGACACATGACCCCGAACACCCCGTCCAGCGAGACGGTTTCCGTCATACCTGCTTGCTCATCTCATTCTCCCTTTGGTCTTGCCTGTAGGACAGCGGTGTGGTGGCGAAGAAATCGGTTGGACAGGGGGCGAGCGAAGCCGTAGCCTTCGGCTCCGATCGCGAGCCGAGACGGCCGCAGGAGGGCATCGACGATAAGCCGTACGACATGGCCGCACCGAGCCTGATCGAGAAGATCGAGGAGCTCGCGCACGAGATAGAGCTCTCGCTTCCGGAAGACCCCGGTGCGGAGGTTTCCAGGATCGCCCGCAGACTCCACGAGCCGTTGCGTGTCGCGGTCGCCGGCCGCGTGAACGCCGGAAAGTCGACACTCGTCAACGCTCTGTTGCGTCAGGCGGTGGCGCCGACGGACGTGAGCGAATGCACGAAGGTCGTCACCTGGTACCACCACGGGGAGCCCCAGCGTGTGAACGTCGTGCTGAGAGACGGAGAGACGATCGAGATGCCGTTGGATCCCGATGGCACGCTGCCGCGGGAGTTGCCGGCCGAGACCGCACGAGTGGCCTCGCTGCAGGTGTACCTCGACAACGACGCGCTCCGCCGGATGACCGTGATCGACACGCCCGGGCTGGGGTCGCTGAACGACGAGCTGAGCACATCGACCGAGGACCTGCTGCGAATGGAGCGCGCCTCGTATGCGGCGGCGGACGCCGCCGACGGGATTGCGTTCATCCTCAACCAGACCGTCAAGGAGGACGAACTCGCGATCATCAACGACTGGTCGCAGGCGGGACAGGCCCGGGGGCCACAGAATGGCCACCCGAGCATGTCTGCGGTAAATGCGATTGGAGTGCTGACGCGCGTTGACACGATCGCTGGTGTCGATGATCCATTGGCGGCAGCCACGAAGCTGGCAGAACGTCAAGCAAGCCGAATCGGTAGCGGCGTCGCGACCGTCGTTCCAGTTATGGGCCTGCTCGCGGAGACGGCGCGAACGGCGGCACTCACCGAGCGCGACGCGTGGCATCTGCAGCAGTTCGCGGCGGTGGACGACGCGAGCCGCGAGCGGGCTCTGTGGGATGTTCGGCGGTTTCTCGATGCACAGCTGGAGATTCCGGTCGACGCAAGGCGCCGGATGCTGCAGCGGCTCGGCCTCTTCGGGATCCGATACGCGACTGATCTGATCCACGCGGGCGCGGCGGGTGGCGCAGAGCTCACGAGGCAACTGCTCGTCGCTTCGGGCATCGAGCGGGTCGAGATGGCGTTGTCGGGTTGCTTCCTTGGCGCCCGCAACGATCTGCTCCGTGCTCGGTCGGCACTCGATGCGCTTGAACGGCTGACATACAGGGCTGCCTCCGAGGTCACGGAGCCAGGCGGCCTGCGCAGGGTGCACGGCCGGATCGAGCATCTGCGGCTCGAAGATCCGCAGATGCAGGAGGTCGCGGAACTCGATGCTCTTCATTCGGTCCTGGTCGGAGAGGTCGAGCTGCCCGCAGAGCTGCGCCGAGACCTCGAGTTGATGGCGAGCGCCGGCGACTTGGCGTCCCGGCTTGGCGCTGACGGCGGTGACGCCAGCCAGCTCCGCGCGGCCGCCCTTGAGCGTCACGCCCGATGGCGAACGTTCTCGGTGACCGAGGCCGATCCGCGACAACGGCGGATTGCGCGGATCATGATTCGCGCCTACACACGCGCCGTCGCCGGAGTGACCTCGACGTGAGCACGTCCGCACCGCCTGCCCTCACTCCCGAGGAACTCACGCAAAGGCTGCGAACGACGCTGAGCGCCGCGGGCGTGGAGCTGAAGCAAGCGGGTGAGCTTCAACGGTTCGAGCGGTTGCAGATCGAGACCAGGCGACCGCGCGAATCGCCACCGTTGGTGGTGATCACCGGCGAGGCCAACACCGGCAAGAGCTCGCTCGTGAATGCGCTGCTCGGGCGTCCCGGTCTCTCTCCAGTGGATTTCGACATCGCGACAGGTGCGTGCCTGCTCTTCACACACGCGGAGCAGGAGACCGCGTGCGTACATCTGTTCGGCGAACTCGAGCCGTTGTCGATCGCCGCTGAGGATGTCGACCAGTGGGCGAACGTCGAGCACAACCCGAGCAACATGAAGGGCGTCCGGTGCGTCGAGATCGGCCTGGACATCCCGCTCCTACGTTCGATGACGCTGGTCGATACGCCTGGCAGCGGCGGTCTCGATGCTGGCCACGCGTCGCTGGCGCTCGCAGCGATGCGCGATGCCGACGCTCTCATCTTCACGACCGACGCCGCCGCCTCGCTTGCCGCGCCAGAGCTCCGTTTCCTCAAGGCATCGGCTGAGCGCATCGAGACAGTGATCCTGGTCCTGACGCGGACCGACCTGATGCTCGACTGGGAGATCGTCGAGCGCGACAACCTCGCCGCGCTCCGCGCCAAGGCGCCGCGCTTTGCCGATTGCCCGCGGATTGCGGTCAGCAGCCTCCACGCTGAGCGGGCGCTCCAGCTGCCCGACGATGCTGACCGCGCGGCGCTGCTGGCAGAATCCGGCATACCGACCCTCGAGCGGAGCCTGAGGACACTTGTAGCAGCTCGCCCCGGCGCGACGCGGCTCACGAACGCCGTGCGCTACGCCGACAGCAGTCTCAGAACTATCGAAGCCATCCTCGCCTCGCGTCTCGCTGCAGATACTGCTGATCCCGCCGTCAAGCAGGCGCTCGAACGCGAGCGCGAGCGACTTCACGAGTTGCAGCGTGAGAAGGCGAGCTGGAACCGGCAGCTCGATACGAGATTGCGGAAGATCAATCTCGACCGCGCGGACGCCGTGACGCGGGGCATCACGGAGATACGCGTGCACTACGACGCGCTCTCGAATGAGAAACGGGAGGACGAGCTAGCCGAGCTGCCCGGGCAGATGCTCGACGATGTGTCCGCGCTCGCGGATCGGATCGCCGCCGAAACGACCGCGGCCATTCGCGAGGTCGTGACCGACATCCTCGGCGAGATCGACGGTGGTTCTGCAGTCGAACAGCTGATCGCCGAGGCTGAGCGGGTGACGGTCAACAGCGACATGCATCTGGGCGCGCCGTTGGAACGCTCCACGACGCCGTTCGACCGCCTGACGATGCTGCAGAGCTGGAGCAGCGGTCGGGCCCTCGGCGGCTATGCCGTGAGCCTGCCGGCGTTGGCGATCGGTGGGGTGCCGCTGCTGATCGCGAGCTTCGCGGTTGCCAGCGTGTTTGCCTGGAAGGCGCACGGCGGCCGCAAGCTCCTCACACGCCAGGCCGATTTCCGCGGATGGTTGCGGGAGCAGCTCCTCGTGGTACAGACGGAGCTCAACAACGAGTTCAGCCGCAAGATGATCGATCTGCAGCCCACGATTAGCGACGCGATCCGCGAGTATCTAACCGACCGCGAGACCGAAGTGACCGCGATGATCAAGAGCTACGAGAACTCGCAGGCGCGCGACGCGGAGGAGCGAGCGAGGAGCCACGCCGAGATTAAGACACAGCTGACGCGCGTGAGGACGGTTCTGGCTCAGACCACTGAGCTGCTCGGCATCCTTCGGGCAGCGCACGGCTGATGATCCTCGCGGTCGACTTCGGAACGACCTACACAGTCGCTGCCACCGCCGACGCCGGCCGCGTCGCGCTCGTCGACGGCGACGACGGCAGCTCGCGCATGCCCTCGGCGGTGTGGCTCGATGACCGCGGCGAGCTGATCGTCGGAGCCGCGGCTGTCCGGCACTCCGTGATCGCGCCGGACAGGTTCGAAGCCACGCCGAAACGCCTCGTCGGCGACGACCACGTGTTGCTCGGCGAACGGCTGCTGGCGATTCAGGAGGTCATTGCCGCGGTGATTGCCCGCGTCGCCGACGAAGCCAAGCGCAAGCACGGGGGCTACGCGCCGGACGAGGTCCGCATCACGCACCCCGCAACGTGGCAGGAGTTTCGCTGCGACGTCCTGCGAGCCGCAGCGCGCGCCGCTGGTCTACCGGAGCCGGAGCTGATGGCGGAGCCGGTGGCGGCTGCGATCCGGATTGGCGGAGACCGCGTGGCCGTCGGTCAGCACGTCGGCGTATACGACTTCGGCGGGGGAACGTTCGACGCGGCTGTCATGCGCCGGACGGGGAGCGGCTTCGAGGTCGTTGGTCAGCCCGGCGGTCGCGACCCCCTGGGCGGCGAGGACATCGACCAGCGGATCATCGATTACCTCGCAGAGGGCCCAGTCGGGCAGGACCCCAACTGGGAGCTCCTGGTTCATCCGCCGGACGAGACGTGGCGCCGCCACCGAGCCGATCTCCGGACCAAGGTTCGAGATGCCAAAGAGGATCTCAGCAGGACGACGGTTGTCGATATGTGGATCCCCGGCCTCGAGCGCAGGGTCCAACTCGCCCGCGCCGAGCTCGAGGATCTGATCAGAGGCGATATCGATTCGACTGTGCAGATCATGGGGGACACGATCTCGGCGGCGGGGCTCGGGGCCGATCAGCTCGCCGGCATCTTCCTCGTCGGGGGGTCAAGCCGGATTCCGTTGGTAGCCGAGACGTTGTGGCGTGCGTTCGGGCGCAAACCGGATGTCGAGGGGGATCCAAAAGCCGTGGTCGCGCTCGGCGCTGCGGCGTGGGAGGGAACCGCGGCGCCTGCGCCGGCACGGCGCTTCCGCTCGCGAGTCGCGATGGCGCGAACGGTCAGACTCGTGTGGACCGGCTCCAGCGAAGGTCGCGCTTCGCTGACAGCTTCTGGCAACGAGGGTCTCGTGCGGGTGATGGAGGCTCCTGCGACGGTGCCGGACGCGGCGGCGCTCGCTGACGCCGCGCTGGTGAGCTGGCAGCGCGCCAGCGGGTTCGAAGAGCGAGCGTGCGTCACGACCACAGTGCTCGGCCGGAAAGATGGCATCGAGCGCCTGCTGATCGCCGACCACATGGGTTCCGGGATTAGATGGTTGGAGCGATACGCGGTGCTTGACGACCGAGCGGTGGTGATAACAGCTCATCAGGCGGTCCGCCGCGTCGCCGACGATGTCCAGCCCGTGAGGCCGGCGCTCGACCCGCAGCAGTACTACGAACCATGTTTCTCATTGGGCGTGCCAGCTGATTGGACAGTCTTTGAACGCGTCGAGTTAGTCCGATCTGGCTCCGGCCATCGTGTGATGGTCGAGAGCGTCCCGCTTGAGGCGGGGATGACCACAGAGCGCTGGGCGCAGCAGGTCGTCCGAGAATCGAGCGTGCCGGACACGACGATCGTCGATGGCCCGGCGCGGGCGCGTGTGTTCGGGCAAGCCGGCGGCATCGTCTACACGCGTGCCAGGGTCGATGGCACCCTGACGCGCCACTGGATGCTCGCCAGCCACGGCCGTGGCTACACGATCAGCGTCTCGTTGCCCCGTCATGAGAGCCTCGGTTTCCCCTTGTTCGTGCGTCATGCCAGGTTGCGACCCTCAGAGGCACCCGCGGTCGTCGCGGAGCCGGCAGCCGTGGCCGGGAGCGTTGACGATCGCCTCGCCCCCGGGTAGCGTTCCGGCCGACGTTATTGGCTATTGGGGATTGCGTCACATGAACATGACATCTGGCAGGCCGTCGCTGGGCGAGATGATCCGCGCCGTCTCGCGTGCAGAGCAAGCCGCCGCCGCGGGCTCTCTCGTCGTCATCGTGAGCGTGTTCCTGACGTGGAAGAGCATCGACACAGGCGGCGCGACGTTCTCCGGCGCGAGCGTTGACGGCCTGCACTCGTGGGGTCTCGTCACGCTGCTGATCGCGATCCTGACGCTCGTCTACCTAGTCGCCCGCTCGCCGTTCTTCCGCAACATCGTCACAACGCCGCGGCTTCCAGTCACCGATGCCGCCGCCTACATCATCGCGGGCGCGGCAGAAGTCGTGACGGTGCTGCTGTTCAACGGGCACTATCCCGGGTTGCAGACCAAGTTCGGCTTCTACGTGGCGATCATCGGAGCTGTGATTACCGCCGGCGGCGGCTACCTCATGATCCGCGACCGTGCGAGCGTTCCAGCGAGCCCGGTCGAGCACGGCGAGACGTCGGCTGAGCGGCTCGGGGGACCGGAAGGGCTGGGGGGGCCAGAGGGTCTTGGGGGACCGCCAACTGGTCACTCGAGTCCGGTGGGCGGACGCGCAGCGACCGAGGAAACGAGCCCGCTGAACAGCCCGTCAGGTGGCCAATCCGCTCCGCTAGGCGGACCGCCGAGTCAGCCGTAGGAGAGGCGACTCGCGCTAACCGCCGCCGTCGCCTCCGGAGGCCTCGGGGGCGGGAGCCGACGATTCAGCGGGCGCCGCTGGCGCGGTACTGCCCGCGTCTTCGCCAAAGCCGCCGCCGAAGTCGCTGGCGGGAGCGGAAGAGGCATCTCCTGCACCGCTTGTGTCGGTGCTGTCGCTCGAGTAGCTGTCGCCGGAGCCCGCGTTCACATCGCCGCCGCCGCCCGCGTCGGGTGTGGCGCTGTCGCTTCCGTCGCCGTAGCTCGCGCTCGAGGCGCCTGCGTCCGCACTGGTGCCATCTGAGGCGTTTGCATCTGGGCTGCTGGTATCGGCGCCTGCACCCGAAGTCGCTGCTGCTGCAGCGGCGTCGCCCTGCTGACCATCGCCGGTCGCGGCTGCGTCGGACGCCTGCACCGCTGAGTCCGCTTCCTGAATCGCGCCGCCCGAGCTCAGATACGGATTCTCGCCCAGATTCATCGCAGCATTCTCGCTCTCGGGCGCCGTCGTGATCGCAATCTCTCCAAGCTGTGACACATCCATCCCGCGTACCGACGCAGCCGAACCGCCGAGGACTGCGTCGGGCTGATCCAACTCCGGTTGCGGGACAGGCTGGGCAACCTCGGCCGGCTGTGACTCGATCGGAGTGGAATTCTCTGTGTCCGTACGCTGCGTTCCACCGCGAGGTGTCCCGGTGTCGTCCGACTCGCTGTCATCGGGGGGCGTGGCGTGCGGCGTGTCCGACCCGGCGTCCTTGAAATCGGAGGAGATCAATCCCCGATCGGCGTCACCGAGCTCAGCGACCGGCTTGCCAGCGGCCAGGTTCGGGTCGGCCTCTACCGGCGTACCCGTCGTCGGATCTAGCGAGACGACCTGCCCCGACTGCTGATCCTCATACAGCTGCTGATCGACGCCGTCCGCAGTGGAGGCCGCGGCCACGCTCCCCTCACCGAGTCCGATGTCGTCGATCGAGGACACATCCAAGCCGCCCGGTGAGGGATCGGAAGCATCAGCGGGTCCGGCGTGGTCAGCGGCCACGTCATCTGCGAACAGCGGCGCGTTCTCGCCGCCGGGGGCCAGCCAGTTCGTCAGGCCGGGGGTCACGTCGGGTGTCTGCTGGTCGGTGGAGCCGTCGGGCGGCTGCGAGGGCAGCACCTTGCCGGTCACCGCCTCCTCCGGCGCTGGCGCGGCGTTCTCCGCGGACGGGTCCACCGAGGCGGCGGGCGGATCGGAGGGTCCCGTGCTTCCGGGCGTGATCTGCCCACCTTGCTGGTCGCCGGGCGCGACCGGGGCTGGTCCCAGCGGCTGCGAGGGCAGCACCTTGCCGGTCACCACCTCCTCCTCCGGCGGTGGTGGGGAGGAGTCAGGCGTGCTCGCGGACGCGGCGTCCGAGCCCGGCTGACCCTGTGACGTCTCGTCTGCGAACAGCGGCGCGTTCTCGCCGCCGGGGGCCAGCCAGTTCGTCAGGCCGGGGGTCACGTCGGGTGTCTGCTGGTCGGTGGAGCCGTCGGGCGGCTGCGAGGGCAGCACCTTGCCGGTCACCGCCTCCTCCGGCGCTGGCGCGGCGTTCTCCGCGGACGGGTCCACCGAGGCGGCGGGCGGATCGGAGGGTCCCGTGCTTCCGGGCGTGATCTGCCCACCTTGCTGGTCGCCGGGCGCGACCGGGGCTGGTCCCAGCGGCTGCGAGGGCAGCACCTTGCCGGTCACCACCTCCTCCTCCGGCGGTGGTGGGGAGGAGTCAGGCGTGCTCGCGGACGCGGCGTCCGAGCCCGGCTGACCCTGTGACGTCTCGTCTGCGAACAGCGGCGCGTTCTCGCCGCCGGGGGCCAGCCAGTTCGTCAGGCCGGGGGTCACGTCGGGTGTCTGCTGGTCGGTGGAGCCGTCGGGCGGCTGCGAGGGCAGCACCTTGCCGGTCACCGCCTCCTCCGGCGCTGGCGCGGCGTTCTCCGCGGACGGGTCCACCGAGGCGGCGGGCGGATCGGAGGGTCCCGTGCTTCCGGGCGTGATCTGCCCACCTTGCTGGTCGCCGGGCGCGACCGGGGCTGGTCCCAGCGGCTGCGAGGGCAGCACCTTGCCGGTCACCACCTCCTCCTCCGGCGGTGGTGGGGAGGAGTCAGGCGTGCTCGCGGACGCGGCGTCCGAGCCCGGCTGACCCTGTGACGTCTCGTCTGCGAACAGCGGCGCGTTCTCGCCGCCGGGGGCCAGCCAGTTCGTCAGGCCGGGGGTCACGTCGGGTGTCTGCTGGTCGGTGGAGCCGTCGGGCGGCTGCGAGGGCAGCACCTTGCCGGTCACCGCCTCCTCCGGCGCTGGCGCGGCGTTCTCCGCGGACGGGTCCACCGAGGCGGCGGGCGGATCGGAGGGTCCCGTGCTTCCGGGCGTGATCTGCCCACCTTGCTGGTCGCCGGGCGCGACCGGGGCTGGTCCCAGCGGCTGCGAGGGCAGCACCTTGCCGGTCACCACCTCCTCCTCCGGCGGTGGTGGGGAGGAGTCAGGCGTGCTCGCGGACGCGGCGTCCGAGCCCGGCTGACCCTGTGACGTCTCGTCTGCGAACAGCGGCGCGTTCTCGCCGCCGGGGGCCAGCCAGTTCGTCAGGCCGGGGGTCACGTCGGGTGTCTGCTGGTCGGTGGAGCCGTCGGGCGGCTGCGAGGGCAGCACCTTGCCGGTCACCGCCTCCTCCGGCGCTGGCGCGGCGTTCTCCGCGGACGGGTCCACCGAGGCGGCGGGCGGATCGGAGGGTCCCGTGCTTCCGGGCGTGATCTGCCCACCTTGCTGGTCGCCGGGCGCGACCGGGGCTGGTCCCAGCGGCTGCGAGGGCAGCACCTTGCCGGTCACCACCTCCTCCTCCGGCGGTGGTGGGGAGGAGTCAGGCGTGCTCGCGGACGCGGCGTCCGAGCCCGGCTGACCCTGTGACGTCTCGTCTGCGAACAGCGGCGCGTTCTCGCCGCCGGGGGCCAGCCAGTTCGTCAGGCCGGGGGTCACGTCGGGTGTCTGCTGGTCGGTGGAGCCGTCGGGCGGCTGCGAGGGCAGCACCTTGCCGGTCACCGCCTCCTCCGGCGCTGGCGCGGCGTTCTCCGCGGACGGGTCCACCGAGGCGGCGGGCGGATCGGAGGGTCCCGTGCTTCCGGGCGTGATCTGCCCACCTTGCTGGTCGCCGGGCGCGACCGGGGCTGGTCCCAGCGGCTGCGAGGGCAGCACCTTGCCGGTCACCACCTCCTCCTCCGGCGGTGGTGGGGAGGAGTCAGGCGTGCTCGCGGACGCGGCGTCCGAGCCCGGCTGACCCTGTGACGTCTCGTCTGCGAACAGCGGCGCGTTCTCGCCGCCGGGGGCCAGCCAGTTCGTCAGGCCGGGGGTCACGTCGGGTGTCTGCTGGTCGGTGGAGCCGTCGGGCGGCTGCGAGGGCAGCACCTTGCCGGTCACCGCCTCCTCCGGCGCTGGCGCGGCGTTCTCCGCGGACGGGTCCACCGAGGCGGCGGGCGGATCGGAGGGTCCGGTGCGGACAGCTGAGTCCCCAGGCTGCGACGACAGCATCTCCCCAGTCACCACCTCCTTCCACGAGGGCGGGGCGGGACCGGGCGTCTCCCCGGGCGGGGCGTTTGACACCTTGGCACTTGGCGATGGCTGCTGCGGAGGCTCGCTTAGGCCGAAGCCGGAGGTATCGATGTTCTGTTGGGCGGGATCGCTCGGCAGCTGCGCTGAGGTGCCGCCGGGCTCGGCTTCCGAGGGCACCGCAGACTCCGCATCGCTGAAGCCGCTGTCCACTGAAGCGGTCGGCTCGATCGGGGTCAGCGTCCTCGAGTCAAACGTCTGGCCCTCCGGAGCAGCTCCACCGCGGTCGCCTCGTGGCTCAGGCGCAGACTCGGCGGCGGGGTTGTCCGTCGGCTGCCCGAAATCTCGTTGCACGGGCTGCGGGTGACTCGTCGTGTCAGCGTGACCGTCACCCCCGGAGCCGGTATCGGCTGGTGGCTGCGCGGGGTCGCCGGCGGTGTGTTGGCTCGATGCTTCGTCGCTCGGCGTCACGATCTGCCGGGACCAGAGCACCTCTCCTGTGCTCCCGTCCCAGATGGTGTAGATGGCGCCTCGCGGTGGCGCGCCGGTTTCAGATGGTTCGCTCGAGGTCGCCGCCGCAGCGTGTGCCTGCTCTGCCGCAGCGTGTGCAGGCGACGGTTCGGGGCGACCGGCGGAGGGTTCGGGGCGACCGGCGGAGGGATCCATTCGCGGAGTCAGTGCACGGAAGTGCGGTGCGTCACCGCCGCGGCTCGCCTCTCCGCTACCGCGCGCCGCGCCCGCGCCACTTTGCCCTGGCGTTGCCCCGGCATGCGGCGGCTCTCCACTCCCATGCGGTGCCGCAGCATGAGGCGGAGGGGATGGACCCGGGGAAGGCGCGTGCGCCGGCGCCTGGGTGGCGGGCTCTTGCATGTCGGCCAGGTGTCCCGCTGCGGTTGGCACGATCTGGTTTCCGAGCTGTTGGATGTGGTGGAGGCGCGCCACGCGGTTCGCCCATCCGTTCAGTCCGCCGTTGATCCGGCGCGTGATCCGCTCGTAGTCACCGCGGTCCGCTAGCTCGTTCAGCCCGTGGTGCTGCCAGTAGAGCGCAGCGATGCGAGCGGCAACATCCGCGCGCGCGGCCATGTCCGGATTGCCGACGAGATCCATGTGGAGGAGCTGACCGTAGTGTGAGTAATTCGCCCTCCCCGTGATCTGGAGGAAGCCGCGCCCGCGGTAGCGATAACCATCACCGGAATGCGTATTGCCAAGATCTCTGCGCCCCTCGTAGCCGCGCTGGGCTCGGGTGTTGCCCCAGATCTCGTGGTTGAAGCGGAGCGACACGGACTCGTGGCCAATCTGTGCCAGGAATGCGGCGGCGCGGGGTTGCGTCGTGATGTGCGCTTCGCGCATGGCCTGCGCGAGGAGTGGAGCGTATTCGCGCGCGCCGGTCATGCTGAGACCCGGCATGGCGCGCGCGAGCGCCTCGGGCGTCAAGCCTTGGCCGGTCGCTTCCCGGGTTGCCGGCGAGTGGCCGGGGTTAGACGCGTCCGCGCTGGGCGCAGATGCACCGCCGTGCTGTGCTCCGCCGGCAGAGCGTCCTGCTTCGGCGGCGTGTCGGGGGCCGGTACCCGCACTGCCCGTTGAACGCACGACGCGCGTCTCCACGCCGCCGCGGAGCATCGTCGGCGGGTGCTGCTGAGGCACCGGCTGGCTCGCGGCGGTCTGCAGCTGTTCTCCTGCAGACTGCGGAGCGGCACCCGCCTGCTGAACCCGCTCAGGCTGGGGCGTCTCAGTGGGCGGGGCGTCCTGTGGCCGCGTAGTGTCGGTCATGTCAGAACCGGTTGCCGAAAGGGCAGCTCGCCCTCAGATTCACACCTGTGATCGGGTTCGTTCGCGTGACGCATTAGACGTGCTGCGTATCGCTCCAGCATCGTGCTGGCGCTGGAGCCAAATCTACGCGCACAGACGATGCTTGTCCACGCCGCCGAGGTCGGATTGCCGCCGAGGTCGGATGCCGGCGGGGTCCACGCGCCGTTGGAGACACTGGTGGGGATGGGGAGGATTACGGCATGCAGCCGCTCGGATGACGCTAATTCAGCGGGACGAAGTACGACGGCGACTTCTCGCTGTCGCTGGCGGACGCGCAGCGGAGTGGAGCGGGCGGTGCGCCTATCAGGGTGCATATTGGGATGAGGTGCGGCTTCGGCGGCGGGGGCCGCTCCAGCGCGATCTTCTCAAGATCGAGGAAATGGAGCCGCGCCGGGCCGAGGCCTTCGAGGTCCTGCTCAATCTCGCGAGCACCTCTCCGCATATTGGCGCCGCATTGCTCGAGCAGCGACTCGGTCATAAGGACGTACTCCGGGGCGGGCACGGCGTTCTTGAGCATGCGGTGAACGGTGATCATGTCCACGCCGACGAGGTTCCCCCGGCCGCCGACCGTCTGCGCTGCTACCTCGCCGACGTGCCCGACGAACTTCACTTTGAGATTTCGGAGGCCCGGGGGATCGTGCGGGACGTCGGCACCGCGAGCGTGACGCGCGCGATGGCGATAGACCCCGCCGAGGTCGTCGAGACGGCACTCATGCACCTGGAGGCGCTCATCGAGCAGCTCGCGGACATCGCCGACCGCACCGACAACCCGATGGGGGTCATCAGGGCGATCAACGCCCAGCGCCGCGCCACCGACCGCCAGCTCGAACTGCTTCAAAACGCTGGCCTGCTCCCGGCTCGGAGAACGAACCTGGCGCAGCACATAGATGCGCAACGGGCTGCACACCGGGCGATCGAGGTCCTGAACCGCCACCAGGTTCCTGCGGCTGTCAAACGGGACCTCCTGGATGCCCTCCGCGGGAGCTAGAAGCGCGTTCCATTCGGCCCAAATCGGACAACGTCGACCCGACGGGATGCACCGACACTGCGGCTGTGGAGAACTCAGAGCGCACGGAACCGACCACCACACGCCCGCGGGACCACCGACGTCGTCCGGGCGGAGCTGACAGAACGCCTCCATCCCGCGGGTGTTGAACACCGGGATCACGAGCGCCGGTACGAGCCTCTTCTGCTCGCCCCCGAAGCGGCCGTTCAGCTCCCCCGACTCTGTCGTCGAGTAGGCGCTGGTGCTGTGGGAGTAGCCCGGCCATCACCCAGTCTCGACTGGGATCGGGCCGAACGCGGCCGCGAGAACCGAAGTAGTCGGCAAGCCGTTCGCGTTCGCGGAGCTGGTGGCGCGGATCCGCGCGCTCACCCGCCGCGCCCAGCTCCCGCTCCCGCCCGTGCTCAGCAAGGGCGAACTCCGGCTCGACCCCGCGCAGCGCGTTGCCCACCGGGCCGGTCGTCGGCTCGATCTCAGCTCGAAGGAGTTCGCCGTGCTCGAATTGCTGCTCGCGGCGCGCGGCGGCGTGGTGTCCTCGGAGGAGCTGCTCGAGCGCGCGTGGGACGAGGCGGCCGACCCGTTCTCGGCCGTGGTCAAGGTCACGATCAGCCGGCTCCGACGCAAGCTCGGGGAGCCCCCGATCATCGAGACGGTGCCAGGTGCCGGCTACCGCATCTGAAGCGCGTCCGAGCGCCTCGGATATCGCGACGAACGGGCATCGCGGGCGGCCCGGCGCGCGCGAGACGGAGCGAGCGGGCGCCGCTCGAGCCGCGCCTGCTCCGGCGGTGTCGGCCGCGGCGGCCGCGGTGGACGCTTCGACTGCGGCTGATGCTGCTCTACGGTGCGCTGTTCCTGGCGGCCGGCGCGGTGCTGCTCGCGATCACCTACGCGCTCGTGTCGCGCAGCGTCGGCGGGCGCGTCGCGTTCACCGACAGAGGAGTGCTGTTCGCCGCCGACGGCACGCCGCCGCCGCTGCCGCTGGCGAGGCTCGGCAAGGGACAGACGTTGTTCTACACGGTGCGCTCCGGCTCGAACCCCAAGGTGGCCCAGGCCCAGCTCGCCGTCCCCTCGGGCACGGTTGGATCCGTCACCGGCGAATCGCTTCAGAGCGTCACCGCCGCCGAGCGCAACCAGATGCGTAGGGGGAAGCTCGAGCGACGATCGCCAACCAGCGCCGGGCGACGCTCGACGCGCTGCTGGCGAAGTCGGCGATCGCGCTCGGGATCATGGCGGTCGTCTCGGTCGGTCTGGGCTGGGTGATGGCCGGGCGCGCGCTCCGGCCGGTCCGGACGATGGGCCTCCGGGCGCGCGGGATCTCCGAGCGCAACCTGCACGAGCGCCTCGCCCTCGACGGCCCCAACGACGAGCTCAGGGAGCTGCGGCGACACATTCGACGGGCTGCTCGGGCGACTGGAGTCGGCGTTCGAGTCGCAGCGCCGGTTCGTGGCCAACGCCTCGCACGAGCTACGGACGCCGATCACGGTCGAGCGCACGCTGGTCGAGGTGGCGCTGGCCGATCCCGGTGCGACCGCCGACTCGCTTCGCGCCACCTGCGAGCGCGTGCTCGCGGCGAGCGAGCAGGAGGAGCGGCTGATCGAGGCGCTGCTGACGCTCGCCCGCGGCCAGCGGGGCCTGCAGGCGCGCGAGGAGATCGCCCTGGAGGCGATCGCCGGCCGCGTCCTGCAGGGAGCTTCCGCCTCCGATGTGCGGATCGAATCCGCCTTGAGCCCGGCGAGAACCGCGGGAGACTCGGTTCTGGTCGAGCGCCTGGTCGCGAACCTCGTCGAGAACGCGCTCCACTACAACGTCCCGTCCGGCTGGATGCGGACGTCGACGGGGCTTCGCGACGGCAGGGCGACGCTGCAGGTCACGAACAGCGGCCCGGTGAATTCCGCCGGACCGCGCGGCGGCGCTGATCGAGCCGTTCCGCCGGCTCGACGGCGACCGCAACCAGTACCGCCGCGGCGCCGGCCTCGGGCTCTCGATCGTCGACGCGATCGCGACCGCGCACGGTGCAGACCTGCGGGTGGTGCCGCGCGAGGGTGGCGGCCTCGACGTGGAGGCCCGCTTCCCCGCCCTGACCTGAACGTCGCGTCTCGACTGACCTGGCCGCCCGCGTGTCGACTGACCTGGCCGCCCGCGTGTGTCGACTGACCTGGCCGCCCGCGTGTCGACTGACCTGACCGCCCGCGTCTCTAGAAACTGGACTGAAAGCCGACGATGGCACTGCCACGCGATGCGTCGCCGATCCGGTGGCACTCATCGATGACGACAGCGGTCTGGTGATCGTGCTCGACCGCCGGTTCGCGGCGCTGCGCTGGCAGCGCGAGCTGATCGTCTACGCCGCGGGCCCGGACCAGCTCGCCGCGCTGCGCCTGCACGCGGCGATCGTCAATCCCGCGATCACGGGTCTCGACTACGTCGGACGGATCTCCGCCGCGCTGCCCGGCCTGGCGCTGCTCGTCTGCACGGGCCCGGCGCCGGTCGCCGACCGCGTCCGGGGGCTCAGAGAAGGCGCGGATGACTGGATCACCAAGCCGTGCCATCCCGAGGAGCTGATCGCGCGGGTCCAGGCGGTGCTCCGGCGCCGGCGAGCCGGTGAGCTTCCTGTCGAGGACTCGATCGTGGTCGCGGGCGAGCTCGCGATCCGGCCGGATCGGTTCGACGCGTACGTCGGATCGGAGCCCGCCGGCCTGTCCCGCAAGGAGTACGAGCTCCTCTACCAGCTCGCCACAGCGGATGGGCGGGTGCTCGAACGCGAGGCGATTTACCAGCGGGTCTGGGGATACACGATGGTCCGCGGTGACCGGTCGGTCGACGTGTTCGTGCGCAAGCTCCGCCACAAGCTCGAGCGCGTGTCGCCATCATGGCGTTACGTGCATACCCATTTCGGGGTCGGATACAGGTTCGCGGCGGAGCGCGCAGGCGGGGGAGAGGACATGGGTCAGGGCGCGGACCACGCCGCCCGGCCGACTCCGGCGCCCGAGCAGGGGCCCGCGATTGCCGAACCGGATCGGCCAAGCCCCAACCGGGCGAGGCCGGCGATCGTCGAGCCGGCGCGGCCGGCCGCGGCGGCGGCTACCCTTAGTCATCGATGACCCAGACAGTCCGCAACACCGCGATCGTGCTGGTGATCGCGGCGCTCGTCGTGTTGATCCCGGGCGGTGGCACCGGGGCCAGCGTCGCGATCCAAACGGTTTCGCTTGCGTTCCTGGGGTCGCTCGCGTGGATCGCCGCACGGCTTTACCGCGAGCACCGGGTGGCGCTCTACTCCCTCGGCGACACCCGGCGGGGGGTGTTGTACGGCGCGGCCGTGGTCGCCACACTGACCCTGACCGCGACCTCCCGCCTGTGGCAGACGGGTGCCGGGGAGATCGTCTGGTTTGTGCTGCTCGGCGGGGCCGCGTACGCGACATTCGCCGTGATCTGGGCGGCCCGCAAGTACTAAGGGCCGGTAACCGGCGACCGGTCAAACGGCGACTACAGCCCGGACCAGTGCGACCTCGACGGGGATCCCGTTCAGCACCGCGGTGCCCGACGGCACGTCGGGCAGCAGCTCGTCGGCGACGCGGGTGGTGCGTCAATCAAGGCGCCGGCCCGCGACCGTCCTTGTCTGACGGCAGACACGGCTGCTCGCCGCCTCGAGAGCGGTCGTCTCGGAAGCTCGCGATGTTCATCGGGCCTCCTCGCCTGCGTCGTTGCTAGCCGCGGCGGTGCGCTTAGCGGCACAGCACGACCGGGATCGCCCAGTTGAAGATCAGGTTCGCCCGGTGGGTGTCAATCGCGCCAGCGATCACATGCGCGGGGACCATCGTGGCGAACACCAGCGCCCACATCGTCGTGAGCTGACGGTTGATCTGCTTGAAGCGTGGCGAGGACCAGAACCGCCGCGGCACCGATTCCCGCGCGTACCGCTCGGTGAACGGGACGAACAGCAACGAGCCGAACGCGATCAGTGAGAGTAGTGCCGCTGCGATCGCGCGGGCGTAGCAAGAGCTCGCCGCCAGCCCGGTGCACGCCGCTCGCCTGTCCTATGAGGCGTTCCGCGTCGGCGTGCCCGCACGCCGCCTAAAAGCGCCCCTCGCCGAGCTGCGGGCGCGATGCGACGCCCGTCTGGTCGGCGTCTACGCCGCTCACGTCGCCGCCCCGGCGGCGGACGAAGGGACGGCCCTCGTCTCGGCCATCGACGAGACGGTGAGCTCGCTGTTCGCGCGGCGGTCCAGCTAGCGTGGATCGGACGTGTACACCCGCCGCCGAGAGCTGCTCGCAGACTGCCTGATCATCGCCGGCGGCGCCGGCCTGCTGATCTCGCTGTTCCTGGCCTGGAGCGACCAGTTCTCCGCGCCCTTCCTCGCGCAGTTCGGCTCCTCGAGCCAGCTCCAGGGCGTCCCGCGCAATCCGACGGCGTGGCAGGTGTATTCGGCCGCCGACGGCCTGCTCGCGCTGCTGGGGGTCGCGCTGATCGCGGTCGCGCTCGCGGGCGGCCGGCGCTTTCGTGTCGGGGCGCTCGTGGCATCGGCGTTCGCGCTCGCGTTCGTGCTCCACGCGCTGAGCGCGCCGCCGACGAACGGCGCAAACATCTTCGACCCGTCGCGGAGCGCGCCGACGTATTTCTCGAGCGGCGCGACCTCGGGGCCGGGGATCACCGTCGCGATCGTGGCGCTGGGAGTCGCGCTGATCGGGCTGGCGCTGTCGTTCACCGCCGACTGACCGGGGGTTCACCGCAGGCTGACCGGGCGTTCGCCGCGGGCCGACCGGGCCTATCCTCGAACACGATGGCGATCATTGCCGCCGACAAGCGTCGAGAGCTCCCGGACGAGCCGGGCGTCTACCTGTTCCGCAACGAGAAGAGCCGCGTGATCTACGTCGGGAAGGCGAAGTCGATCCGCAAGCGTGTCGCCTCGCACTTCTCGAATCCGAGCACCCGCGCAGGTCGCGATCTCGTCCCGATGATCGACCACATCGAGGCGCTCGTCGTCCACACCGAGGCCGAGGCGCTGCTGGCCGAGCAGAACTTCATCAAGCAGCACAAGCCGCGCTTCAACATCCGCCTGCGCGACGACAAGTCCTACCCGTACATCGCGATCTCGCTCGACGAGGCCTTCCCCCGGGTCTACTTCACCCGCGAGCGCCACCGCCGCGACCGGGCGTACTTCGGCCCCTTCAGCAACGCCAAGCGGGTCCGCTCGACGCTCGACGTGCTCGGCAAGGTGTTCATGTTCCGCTCCTGCGAGGGCCTCGAGCCGGGCCGCCGGAGTGGCTCGCCGTGCCTGGACTACTACATCAAGCGCTGCGAGGCGCCCTGCGTCGGCTACGTCAGCAAACAGGACTACCGCGCCGGGGTCGACGGCGTGATCGCGTTCCTGTCGGGGCGCTACCGGGAGATCGAGCGCGAGCTCGAGCGCGTCGATGCGCGAGGCCTCCGACGAGCAGCGCTTCGAGGACGCCGCTCGCGAGCGCAACCGCCTGCGTGCGGTTCGCTCGCTGCTCGAGCGCCAGCGCGTCGCCAACGAGGCGGTGGGGACGCTCGATGCGATTGCAGTCGCGGTCGCGGAGGGCGAGGCCAATGCGCAGGTCTTCCAGGTGCGCGACGGCGTCCTCTCCGATCGCCAGAGCTTCTACCTCGACAACGAGGCGGGCGGGGAGATTGATGAAGTAGCCGAGGCGTTCATCCTCCAGTACTACTCGAGCGCGTTGATGATCCCGCCGCTGCTCGTGGTGCAGCGCGAGCTGGACTCGACCGTGCGCTCGCCGAGGCGCTCGAGCGAGCGTCGCGGCCATCCGGTCGAGATCCGCGCGGCCGAGCGCGGCGACAAGCGGCGCATCCTCGAGCTCGCCGAGCGCAACGCCAAGCTCGCCCTCGACCAGGAGAAGCTGCGAACCGAGCGCCGGCGCCAGCAGCGCGTCGAGGCGCTCGACGGGTTGCAGCAGGCGCTGCGGCTCGACACGATCCCGCTGCGGATCGAGTGCTTCGACATCTCGACGCTGATGGGGACGAACACCGTCGCCTCGATGGTCGTGTTCGAGGCCGGGGCCTCGAAGAAGTCCGATTACCGCCGCTTCAAGGTCGGCGCCGTCGGCGATGGGAATGGTGGGAGGCACCCGACGACGTCGCCGCGATGGAGGAGATCCTGGGCCGCCGTTTCGCCCGCTGGGAGGCGCAGCGCGACGTCTCGCCCCACGACAAGGAGTACGACCCGAGCTTCGCCACGCTGCCGAACGTCGTCGTGATCGACGGCGGCACGGGCCAGCTGTCGGCCGGCCTGCGCGCTCTCCAGGGCTTCCGCGACCGGGGGGTGACGGTGATCTCGCTCGCCAAGCGGATCGAGGAGCTGTTCATCCCTGGCCGCCCCGACCCGCTCCGGCTCGCCCACGACACCCCCGAGCTGCAGCTGCTCCAGCGCGTCCGCGACGAGGCGCACCGGTTCGCGATCACCCACCACCGGATCCGGCGAGACCGCGCGATGACGGCCTCGATCCTCGATGAGCTGCCCGGCGTCGGCCCGGCGCGCAAGCGGGCGCTGCTAAACCATTTCGGCTCGCCCGACGCGATCATCGCCGCCTCCCGCGAGGAGCTCGAGGCCGTCCCGGGCATCCCCGGCAAGCTCGCCCGCGAGGTCTACCGCGAGCTCCACAAGGCCGGCGTCTGAGTCGGGGCGGTGTGTCTTTGGGATGGAGCGCCTCGATGGCGGCACTCCGTCAGCGCTTGGGGCCCATCACGGACAGCCGCTACCGCCCGGCGCGCTTATCTCCGCTAGACGCCACCGCGCGCTCGACAACCCGGAGATAAGCGCTCGACGCGCGCTTATCTCGTGCAAACCGTGCGCGCGCCGGAGCTTCGCCGACATAAGCGCGCCCGCCGCTACTGCGTCAGCAGTAGCGCGCTCGCCGGCGGGACCTGGACGGTGTAGGAGCCGCCCTGCGAGGAGACGGTGCTCGGCTGTAGCGTTCCGGGCAGCACGCCGGTCGTCGTCTTCAGCCCGAACGTCTGGCCGCCGAGCGTCACACCGATGACGGAGTTCAGCGACGGCGCGCTCAGCGAGGTGGCGGTCAGGTCGGTCTGATCGCCCGGAAGCTGCAGGCTGACCGAGGCGGGGATCTGGCTCTGCTTGTTGATCAGGACCACGCGCGTGCGGTCGTCAGCGCCGAGCGTCGCCCACACCTTTACCGCGCCCGCGGGCGCCGTGACCGGCAGCAGCTGGGCGCCCGGGGGGAACGCCTGGGCGAACATCATCAGGCCGTAGTAGATCGGGTGCACGAACGCGCTCCAGGTGGTGCCGTGGCGGGTGAACGTGAACGGCTCGTACGGCGCGCCCGGAAGCGTGTGGAGGTTGACGCCGTCGACGCCGACGGCCGCGAGATTGAACAGCGTGTCGAGTGCCCATAGCGCCGAGGAGGCGGTGTTGCTGATGCCGAAGCGACCCCGACAGGAGGCGGAATTGAGTTCGTCGACGCGAAACTGGGCTCCGTGGGCGTGGGCTACCGTCACGTACGGCGCGACCTGCTGGGCGAGCCCGGCGGACGCCTGGTCAAGCATCAGGTTCGCGACCGAGGCGAACAGCGGGGAGGCCTCGTCCGTGGTGCAGCCGCGGAGGGGATAGCGGTGTAACGTCACCACCTGTACCGATGGTTCGGCCGTCAGGAACGGGTCGAGCCCGCCCATCCAGTTGACGCTCGAGAACGACGGCCCGGCCAGCGGCACGGCCGGCAGCGCGGCGCGCCAGCGGGAGAAGTCCTTCAGGTAGTTGGCGAACCCATAGGAGCGCGGGCGCGAGAACACGACGCGCCCGCGTCGATCGCGGTACCAGGCGAAGATCGGGTACAGGTCGGGCTCGTTTCCGACCTCGAGCGCCTGGATGTGCTGACGTCCGATCCCCTGCAGGATCGATCTCGCCTCGGCGGCCGCCAGCGCGGGCCGCAGCGTCGCGAGGTTGACGCCCATGATCAGGCGGGCCCCGAGCGTGCTCGCGAGTGCCTGGGTCGTGCGCAGCCAGCCCTTGGTCAGCGCGTAGTTGACGCCGCCCGGGGGGATCACGCCGCGCACCGGCCACCAGGTCTGGTCGGTGCTGTCGCCGCCGATCCGAAGCACCGGCGCCTGCGCGGGGCTTAGGCCGCGCAGCAGCTGAACGAGGACCGGATTGACGAGCCTCGGGTCGCGGCCGGTGTAGAGGTGCAGGGCCTTGTACTCGAACGAGATCCCGACGAAGCCGGGCGGCATCGCCCGGCCGGATGGGGTGTCGCCCACCTGCGCGGAGACGGTCGGCTGATCGGCGCCGGCAGCTGGCGGCGCGCGACGCAGCGGGGCGAGCCCAGGGTGCCGCCGCGGTCGCCGGCAGCGCGAGCCGCAGCGCCGCCACGCGCGGCCGTCGTGCCGCCCCTCGCCGGCGGCGCACGCGGGCATCCTCGCACACGAGCTGGTGCCCGGCGCCCGCGCCAACTCGGCGCACGCTCCGATCGCGCCGCACGAGGGATTGACGCTTATCCGCGGAACGCGTCAAGCTTCAGCGATGGACGCTTCAGCGATGGACGCCTCGTCGACCACGTCCCCGCAGCGCGCCAAGCCCCAGCGCGCTGGCGACGGCCGGACACGAGAGCCCGGATCGGCCCTGACCGACCTGGTGATCATCACCGGCTTCTCGGGCGCGGGCAAGTCGACGGCGATGGCCGCGTTCGAGGACGAGGGCTACTTCTGCGTCGACAACCTGCCGTCCGAGATGATCCGGTCGCTGGTCGAGCTGTTCATGCACGCCGGTTCGAAGGTAGCCCGCGCCGCGGTCGTCTCGGACGCGCGCGGCGGTAGCTATTTCGGGGGCCTGGCGGCGATGCTCGACGATCTGCGCTCGGGAGGCCTCAGGTACCGGATGCTGTTCCTGGAGGCTGACGAGCAGTCGCTGCTGACGCGCTACAAGGAGACCCGCCGCCGCCACCCGTTGTCGCCCACCGGCAGCGTCGCCGAGGGGATCGCGCGCGAGCGGGTCCGGCTGGCGCCGTTGCGCGAGCGGGCCGACGTCGTGATCGACACGAGCGGGCTCACCGCGGTGATGCTCAGACGCAAGCTTGCCGACGAGATGATGCCAACGCACACGCCCGGCCGGCTTGCGGTCACGTTCGAGAGCTTCGGATTCAAGTACGGCCCCGTGCGGGATCCCGACCTGATGTTCGACGTGCGCTTCCTCCCGAACCCGCACTACGAGCCAGACCTGCGGCCGCTGACGGGCACCGCCCAGAGCGTCGTTGCGTTCATCAATCGCGAGGGCGACCTCGACGCGTTCTACGAGCGTCTGCACCCGCTGCTCGACTACCTGCTCCCGCAGTACCTCGCCGAGGGGAAGGCGCATCTGGTGCTCGCGGTCGGCTGCACCGGAGGTCGCCACCGCTCGGTCGCGATCGCCGAGCATCTCGCGGATCGCTACAGGTCCGCCCACGAATACCTGGTCGAGGTGATCCACCGGGACGTGGACAAGCCGGCGTGAGAAGGCGCGTACGGTGATCGATCACGTCGGGTTCGAGGTATCCGACCTGCAGCGCTCGGCGCGGTTCTACGACGCGGTGTTCTACGCTCTCGGCGCGCGCCGGATGTTCGAGTCAGAGCACGCGGTCGCCTACGGCATCAACGACCCGCAGCTGTGGATCGTCGTCCGCGGCCGCCCCCCCAGCCCCGGCTACGGTCACGTCGCGATCGCCGCCGGCGGCAAGGCGGCGGTCGACGCCGCCCACGCGGCCGGTCTCGCCAACGGCGGTCGCGACGACGGCTCGCCGGGTCAGCGCCCGCAGTACGGTCGCCGCTACTACGCGGGCTATTTGTGCGACCCGGATGGGCTGCGAGTGGAGGTGGTGGCCCGGTGAGCGACGCATCCGGACGGTCGGGAGCACGCATCCGGACGGTCGGCAGTGGCAACCGCCGGCACGCCCGAACCCACTCGCCGATGACTTTCGGATAGCCTTGAACGTGGCCGGCGGACGTCGGCGTTCTTTTGGCCCGAACTTCGGAAAACAGGGGAGGATCAGCTTATGTCCGTTCGCGTCGGGATCAACGGCTTCGGCCGGATCGGCCGCAACGTCTTTCGCGCCGCCTACGAGCGCGGCGACGACATCGAATGGGTCGGGGTCAACGACATCGTCGACCCGGCGACGATCGCGCACCTGCTGCGCTACGACTCGACGTACGGGCCGTTCCCCGGTGAGATCGACGTCACCGACACGGGCTTCCGCGTCGATCGCAACGAGATCAGCGTCACCAACGAGACAGACCCGTCCAAGCTGCCGTGGGGCGAGCTGGGCGCCGAGGTGGTGATCGAGTCGACGGGGCGCTTCGCCGACCGCGAGAACGCCGCCAAGCATCTCGAGGCCGGAGCGAAGAAGGTGCTGATCTCGGCGCCGGCGACCGGCCCTGACGCGACCGTGGTTCTCGGGGTCAACTTCGACGCGGTCTACGATCGCGACCAGCACGACGTGATCTCGAACGCCTCCTGCACGACGAACTGCCTCGCGCCGGTTGCGAAGGTGGTCCACGACACGGTCGGCATCAAGCACGGCCTGATGACCACGATCCACGCCTACACGGCCGACCAGCGGCTGCAGGACATGCCCCACCGCGACCTCCGGCGGGCCCGGGCCGCCGCGGTCAACCTGATCCCGGCCTCGACCGGCGCCGCCAAGGCGATCGGGCTGGTGATCCCCGATCTCAACGGGAAACTGCACGGGTTCGCGATCCGCGCCCCCGTGATCACCGGCAGCGTCGTCGACCTCACGGTCGAGGCGAACCGCGAGACCTCGGTCGAGGAGATCAACGAGGCGGTGAAGGCGGCGGCGAGCTCCGGACCACTCGCGGGGCTGTTGCAGTACACCGAGGACCCGATCGTGTCGACCGACATCATCCGCAACCCGCACTCGTCGATCTTCGACTCGCAGCTGACAGCCGTGATGGAGGGCACGATGGTCAAGCTCGTCTCGTGGTACGACAACGAGTGGGGTTACTCGAATCGTTGCGTCGACATGGTGCAGAGGATGCTATGAGGACCCTTCGGGACCTGGGTGATCTCGAAGGCACGCGGGTCCTAGTGAGGGTCGACTTCAACGTCCCCCTCGACCACGGCGAGGTCGCCGACGACACGAGGATCCGGGCGGCCCTACCGACCATTCAAGAGCTCCGCAACCGCGGCGCTCGGCTGGTACTCGTCTCGCACCTGGGGCGGCCCAAGGACCACGAGCCCGAGCTCTCGCTGCGCCCCGCGGCGAACCGGCTGGCCGAGCTGTCCGGCGCCGACGTCACGCTCGCGCCGGGGGTGGTGGGAGCGGACGTCCGCGCCTTCGCAGAGAACCTCGGCAGCGGTCAGGTGCTCGTGCTCGAGAACATCCGCTACGAGCGGGGAGAGACCAAGAACGATCCAGAGCTCGCGGGCGAGCTCGCGGAGCTGGCCGACGTCTACGTCAACGACGCGTTCGGCACCGCGCATCGCGCCCACGCCTCGACCGAGGGGGTCGCCCACCTGGTCTCCGATCGCGCCGCGGGACTCCTGCTCGAGCGCGAGGTGGAGACGCTGACCAAGATCCTCGACGCGCCCGAGCGCCCGCTCGTCGCCGTGCTGGGCGGGGCCAAGGTGAGCGACAAGATCGCGGTCATCGAGCGGTTCCTGCAGACGGCGGACACGATCCTGATCGGGGGCGCGATGTGCTTCCCGTTCTTCGCCGCTCAGGGAAGGCAGATCGGCGATTCGCTGTGCGCCGAGGAGGACGTCGAGCTCGCCAGGCGGATCCTCGACGGCGTCAGCGGCGCCAGGGCCGCCTTCGAGCTCCCGCAGGATCTCGTGATCGCCGAGCGGCTCGAGGACGATGCCGAGGCGAAGACGATCGACGACGTGGACGTGCCCGACGGGTTCATGGGGCTCGACATCGGACCGCGCACAGCCGAGGCGTACGCGATGGTGATCTCGAGGGCCGGCACGATCTTCTGGAACGGCCCGATGGGCGCTTTCGAGGTCGAGCCGTTCGCCGCCGGAACGCGCGCCATCGCCGAGGCGGTCGCCGACGCCCGCGGCACGACCGTGGTCGGAGGCGGCGACTCGGCCGCGGCGATCCAGCGCTTCGGGCTCGCCGACAAGGTCACGCACCTGTCGACCGGAGGCGGCGCGTCGCTCGAGCTGATCGAAGGCAAGAAGCTGCCGGGAGTCGAGGCGCTGTCATGAGCACGCCCGGGCCCCGCACCCCGCTGATCGCGGGCAACTGGAAGATGTACAAGACGGTCGCCGAGGCCGAGGCGTTCATTCAGGCGCTGCTTCCGCGCGTCTCCACCGCCGAGGGAGTCGACGTCGCGATCTGCCCGTCGTTCCTCTCCCTCCAGGCGATGGTCGACTCCACCCGCGGGTCGCGTGTCCAGGTGTTCGCGCAGAACATGCACTATGCAGCCGAGGGGGCGTTCACCGGCGAAGTGGCCGCCGCCGATGCTGGTCGAGGTCGGCGTCCACGGGGTGATCCTCGGCCACTCCGAACGGCGCGAGCACTTCGGCGAGACCGACAAGGCTCTGCAGCTGAAGGTGCCGGCCGCGCTCGAGGCCGGCTTCCTGCCGGTCCTGTGCGTCGGCGAGACCGAGGAGGAGCGCGAGCGCGGCGATACCGAGCGAAAGCTCCGCCACCAGGTCCAGGAGGACCTCCAGCGCGTCGAGACCGAGCGCCTCGGTGATGTCGTGATCGCGTACGAGCCGATCTGGGCGATCGGGACCGGGCGCGTCGCCACGCCGGAGCAGGCGCAGGAGGCGATCGCGTTCGTCCGCGCGCTCGTCGGCGACCGCTCGCGCGAGCAGTCCGAGCGCACGCGGATCCTGTACGGCGGCAGCGTCAAGCCCGACAACGCGGCCGAGCTGCTCGCGCTGCCGGATGTCGACGGCGCGCTCGTCGGCGGGGCGAGCCTCGACGCGGAGTCGTTCGCGGCGATCGTGGCAGCGGCGGGCTGATGGCCGTCCCGGTCGGCGCCCAGCAGCTTCCGGCGCCGCGCGCGGCCCTGATCATCCTCGACGGGTGGGGAATCGCGCCCGACGGCCCGGGCAACGCGGTGTCGCTGGCGAAGCACCCGGTGTTCGACGAGTTGTGGAACGCGTACCCGCACACGCAGCTGACCGCGTGCGGGCGGGCGGTGGGTCTCCCCGAGGGCCAGATGGGCAACTCCGAGGTCGGCCACCTGAATCTCGGCGCCGGCGCGGTCATGATGCAGGACCTGACGAGGATCGACCTGGCCGTCGAGCGGGGAGAGCTGGCCTCCAATCAGGTGCTGCGCGACGCGTTCACCGCGGCCGAGCGGGTCCACCTCATCGGTCTGATCTCCGACGGCGGCGTCCACTCGGGTTGGGCGCACATCGAGGCGCTGATCCGGCTCGGCGCCAACCTGGGCGTCCCCGATCTCGTGCTCCACGCGTTCACCGACGGGCGCGACACGTCGCCGACGTCGGGCGCCGGGTACCTGGAAACGGTCGAGGGCTGGATGGCCGACGCCGGCTCCGGGCGAATCGGATCGGTCGTCGGGCGCTACTACGCGATGGATCGAGACAAGCGATGGGACCGGGTTCAGCTCGCGTACGACATGCTCATGCACGGGAGCGCCGAGCACACCGCCGCGAGCGGACCAGAGGCCGCCCGCGCCGCCTACGAGCGCGGCGAGACCGACGAGTTCATCACTCCGGTCCTCGTTGGAGGGGAGGCCCGGATCCGCCCAGGCGACTCCGTTTTCGGGATCAACTTCCGGCCCGACCGGATGCGCGAGGTCACGCGCGCGCTCGCGGAGGAGGGCTTCAACGAGATCGATCGGGGTGGCGCAGCGACGGTCGAGCACTACGCGTGCATGACCGAGTACGTCGAGGGATGGCCGTATCCGGTCGCGTTCCGCCCTGAGCATCCGTCGGTGACGATGTCGAAGGTGATCGAGGCGCGCGGCGGCCGCCAGCTCCACGTCGCCGAGACCGAGAAGTACCCGCACGTCACGTACTTCTTCAACGGCGGCAACGAGGAGCCGTGCGAGGGCGAGCATCGCGAGCTCGTGCCGTCGCCCCGCGACGTCCCCACCTACGACTACAAGCCCGAGATGAGCGCCCGCGAGGCCGCCCGCGCGTTCGTCGACGGATGGCGGGCGGACTCGCCGACATTCGGGATCATCAACTTTGCCAACCCGGACATGGTCGGGCACACGGGAGTCATTCCCGCGGCGGTCAAGGCGATCGAGACCGTCGACGAGTGCCTCGGCGAGGTCGTCACCGCCGTCCACGAGTCCGGCGGGGTCTGCCTCATCACCGCCGACCACGGCAACGCCGACCACATGCTCGAGGACGACGGCAGCCCCAATACGGCGCACTCGCTGAACCCCGTGCCGGTGATCGTCACCTCCGCCGGGCTGACGCTGCGCGGCGGCGGGATTCTCGCCGATGTGACGCCGACGCTGTTGCAGCTGCTCGGGATCGAGCAGCCGGCCGGCATGACCGGCCACTCGCTCATCGAGAGCTGACGGCCGAGACGCGAGTGAGTCCCGCGGTTCGAAGCTCGGCTGGAGCCTGAGATGGCGCGCGGAAGGCACTTGCGCGAAGCGCCCGTGGCTTCCGCGTGGCGCCCAGGCTGACCGCTCAGGCTGAGTGGTTACACTAAAGAGACTTGACAGGAGTCGACTTAGATTTCATCATGTGGCCAAGCTGTAAGACCAACCCGAACGAGGGGGAATACATGGCACTGATTCGGTGGGAGCCCGTACGTGAACTGGGCACCATTCAGAACGAGATGAACCGGCTGTTCAATACCTTCTTCGAGGGGCCGGCGGCCGGTAACGGCCCGACCCAGCTGCGGCGCTGGATCCCGGCAATGGACCTCGTCGAGACCGACGAAGCCGTCGTCTTGCGCGCCGACCTTCCCGGCCTGACCGAGGGCGACGTCAACATCGAGCTCGAGGACAACGTGCTGACCGTCTCCGGTGAGCGCCAGGCGGAGCACGAGGAGCGCAAGGAGGGCTACTACCGCGTCGAGCGGGCCTCCGGTTCGTTCTCGCGCTCGCTCACCCTGCCCGAGGGCGTCGATCCGGAGTCCGTCAAGGCGAGCTTCGACCGCGGGGTGCTCGAGGTGCGCATCCCCAAGCCCGAGGCACAGAAGCCGCGCAAGGTCGCGATCTCCGTCGGCGGCTCCGAGCCGAAGACGGTCGAGGGCTCGGAGAGCGGCGAGTCCGCATAGGGCGTACCACCTCAGCACTTAGCCGACCGACTGACATCCGGTTCCGAAGTAGGGTCCGGGCCGTGTTCACGGTCCGGACCCGCTGTCCCCAATCGCGCGCGCGCGCCGGCACGCTGCAGCTCGCCCACGGCGACGTGCAGACGCCGGCGTTCGTGCCGCTGGCGACGAAGGGGGCAGTGAAGGCGCTCGAGCCGCGCGACGTGGCGGCGCTCGGGTACCAGATGGTCCTCGGCAACACGTTCCATCTGCTGCTCGCGCCGGGCCCCGAGCTGATCGCGCGGTTCGGCGGGCTTCATGAGTTCATGCGTTGGGAGCAGCCGATCATCACCGACTCGGGCGGCTTTCAGGTGTTCTCGATGGGCCACGGCACCGTCGCCGACGAGATCAAGGGTCGCCGCGGCGGCGAGAGGCGCGAGGGCGCGATCCTGGCGATCGAGGAGGAGGGGGTGCGGTTCCGCTCGTACGTCGACGGACGCGAGCGCTTCCTTGGCCCCGAGAGATCGATGGAGGTGCAGGCGGCGCTGCATTCGGACATCGCGGTCGTGTTCGACGAGTGCACGCCGTTTCACGTGAACCGCGAGTACACCGCGCGATCGACCGAGCGCACCCACCGCTGGCTCGAGCGCTGCCTGCGCTGGCACGAGCGTCAGGGGCCTGCCGACCAGGTCGTCTACGGCATCGTCCAGGGCGGCGTCGAGGCCGACCTGCGCCGTGAGTCGGCAGCGGTCCTCGCCGCCAGCGGCTGCGACGGGATCGCGATCGGGGGCACCCTCGGTCGCGACAAGGCGCAGATGCATCGAGGTCGTCTCCTGGGCCACGGCCGAGCTCGACCGCCACGCCCCCGAGCGCCCCCGCCACCTGCTGGGGATCGGCGAGATCGACGACCTGATCGCCGGCGTCGAGCGCGGCATCGACACGTTCGACTGCGCGATGCCCACCCGCCTCGGCCGCCACGGCATGGCGCTCGTCCCCAACCCTGAGGCCCGCTGGCGCGTCGATCTGGGCAAGTCGATGTTCCGGGAGTCGACCGACCCGATCCTCGATGGATGCCCGTGCGCCGCGTGCGCGACCGGCTACACGCGCGGCTACCTGCACTACCTGTTGCGGGCGGGCGAGCTCACCGCCCTGCGGCTGGTGACGCTCCACAACCTCAGCTTCATCGCCAGGCTGATGGCCGATCTCCGAACTGCGATCGATGGCGGTCGCTTTCCTGAGGTTGCCGCTGGCTTCCGGGCCGGTGCGACCCCAGGAGCCCAGCTGTAGGCCCGATTTATTTCTTGCCGCCGTTGATGATGTCCCGGACGCTGTTGATCGCGCTCTGGGTGTCGTGGGCGACGACCTTGCGGAAGTGAACGACCGAGTTCGAGGTGCTGGTCGCGAGGATCACGGCGGCCGCGGCGGCGGCGGTGAAGACGATGGCCGTCATCAGTAGCACCAGCAGACGCCGGGCGGCCCGGTTGCGACGGCGCGGGGCCACGGCGGCGCGCTGGCCGGTCCTGGTCGGGGGTGCCACGGGCCTCGCCGAAGCGCGGGCGGGATCGCGCGGCCTGACCTGCCGCGCCGCCGCCGTCCGCGGCGCGGGCTGGCGCTGCGGGACCGGCTGGCCCTGCGGTCCGGGCTCGCGCTGCGGCCCGGTCTGGCGCTGCGGCCCGGTCTGGCGCTGCGGCCCGGTCTGGCGCTGCGGCGCGATCCTCGTCGCCGTGGTCGGCGCTTCCCGCTCGCCGCGCGGGGGCTGGTGGTCTGGGGGGGGCGTGGGCCGGACCGCATTCACGCGGGTGGCGGCGGCGGTGCCGAGGTGGGCGGTCGGCGCGGTCGCCGGCAGCGGCGAGATCCCCCGGTAGCCGTTTCGCAACGTCTCCGCGAACACGTGGGCATCGGCCGGTCGGGCCTGCTGGTCGATCGCCAGCGCCATCGCCACCGCCTGCGCCAGCTCGCGCGGAGCCGACGGGTTCAGCGTGTCGAGGCGGATCGGCGACTCGCGCTGCTGCATCAGTGCGAGCTCGGACAGCGAGTTCGCCTCGTAGGGCAGGCGTCCAGACAGCAGCTGATAGGTCACCACCCCCAGCGAGTAGATGTCGGCGCGGGGCCCGGCCTTCTCGCCGCGGGCCTGCTCGGGCGCCAGATACGCGGCGGTGCCGAGCACCGATCCGACCTGCGTGATGCTCGACTGGTCGGTGGCGCGCGCGATCCCGAAGTCCGCGAGCTTGACGACGTCGTTCTCGGAGACGAGCAGGTTCCCCGGCTTAACGTCCCGATGGATCACCCCGTTGCGGTGGGCGTAGTCGAGCCCGCGGCACGCCTGACAGACGATCTCGACGGTCTGATCGAGATCGAGGTGGCCGCGGTCCCGCAGCAGCTCGGCGCAGGAGTGCCCCGCCACGTGCTCCATCACGATGAAGTGCTGGTGATGGCCCTCGTCGAAGCCGAAGTCGAACACCTGGACGATGTTCGGGTGCACGAGCCGGGCCGCGGCGAGCGCCTCGCGGCGGAAGCGGGAGACGAACGTGGGATCGTCGGCGAGGTGCTCGGCGAGCAGCTTCAGCGCCACGTGGCGCTCGAGCCGCTGATCGAACGCTAGGTGCACCGTCGACATGCCGCCGACGCCGAGCCGCCCCTCGATCCGATATCGCCCGCCGATCGTTGTGGTGCCAGTCATTGTGGGTTGCCGCCTGAGCCGGAGCCTGTCCCGGACCCCCCGCTGCCGCCGTTCGCGCCACTACCGCCACTACCGCCATTACCGCCATTACCGCCGCTGCCGCCCAGTCCGGCGCCGCCGGTGCCGCTGTCCGTGGATGTAGTACCCGTGTCGGTCCGCGTGGTTGCAGTCGAGGTGGTGGTCTGGGTGGTCGTCGCGGTGCTGGTCGTCGTCGGCGTGCTCGTCGTCGTCGTCGTTGGGGTGCTCGTCGTCGTCGCCGTCGAGCTCGAGGTCGGGGTGCTGCTCGAGGTCGAGGTGCTCGATGTCGTGTCGTTCGTCGCGTTCCGGCAGTCCCTCGCGGCGAGCTCGGCGACCGTCGAGGCGCCCTGCTCCAGGTTCCGCGTAAGCGTCGCGCTGACCGACGGTGGGAGGTTGATCAGGGCGTTGCTGAACGTGGTGATCGCGTTGGCGGCGGCGTCGCACTGACCGACGCTGACCGCCGATGCAACCTGGTCGAGCTGGCTGTTCAAGTTGTTCGCCTGGCCGGACGAGAGCAGGCCGGAGCCGCCCCCGCCGCAGGCGACGAGCAACGAAGCAGCGAAGCCGAGTCCGCCGGCCAGGAGTGCGCGAGGCGCATAGCCCATCCGCCGCCTGACTTTAGAGGCTGGCGACATTTGCGGCAGGTTAGAGAGCGCTTATCGGGGCTCATTGGCCATACGAGAGCCTTTCGGCGAGCGAATCGGGCAGCCGAGCGGCGCGGATCGCCGCGGCCGCCCCGGCGATGTCGTACTCGGTGCGGCGATAGACGGCCTCCCAGGCGTCGAGGTCGAGCTCGAGCCAGGCGGCGCGTGGGTCGCCGTCGCGTGGCTGGCCGACGCTGCCGGGGTTGACCAGCCACTGACCGTCGGAGAGGTCGAGCGTCTCCTCGGGGCCGCGCGTCTCCCCGCTCGCGGGAGCACCGGGAAAGCGCGAGAACGACAGCGCCACGTGCGAGTGTCCGATCAGGCACACCCGGTGCTCCTGCACGTCGAGGCACAGCTCCGCCTGGAGCGGCGACAGCACGTACTCCCAGACCGGGTCGCGCGGGCTCGCGTGAAAGAGCCCCACGGCCTCCTCGCCGTTGCTCGGCTCGAGCTGTTCGAGGTATTCGCGCGTCTTCGGGGCGATCGTCTCCTGGGTCCACTTCGCCGCGAGCGCAGCGCCCCGCGAGAACTGCTCGAGCGGGAGCGCGCCGATCACGCCGAGGTCGTGGTTGCCGGCGAGGCAGACCGCCGCATGGCGCCGCGCGAGCTCGACGCACGCGTCGGGATCGGCCCCGTAGCCGACGAGGTCCCCGAGGCACCACATCTCCTCGCACTCTGATTCCTCGATCCGATCGAGCACGGCTTCGAACGCGTGCCGGTTGCCGTGGATGTCGGAGACGATCGCGATCCGCATCTCTACAGTCTCTCTCGTGAAGCGGCGCCCGCGGGTATTAGCTCCGATCGTGCTTGCGCTGGCTGCCGCGGACGTCGCGGCACGGTTGCTCAGCCCGCAGGAGCCGCAGACCCAGCCCGATCCGATCGATCTGAACGCTCACTTCAGCGCCGAGGAGGTGCAGCGCGGCCGCAGCTTCGCGCGTCCCCAGCTGGCGATCTCGCTGGCCCGGGGGGCGGTCGACGCCGCCGCGCTCGCGCTGCTCGTCCGGCGCCCGCCGCGGGCGCTCGAGGGCCGGATCGGCAATCCACTCGCCGCCGGCGCTGCCACGGCCGCCGCGATGTCGGTGGGGCTTTCGCTGCCGTCGCTGCCGCTGGCGGCACTGGGGCGCCGGCGCGCGATCCGGGTCGGGTTGATAACGCAATCGTGGCGTGGCTGGGCCGGCGATCTGCTGAAGGCGAACGCGATCCAGGCCGTGCTCGCGGGCGGCGCCGGCGCCTCGGCGGTGGCCGTGACTCGCCGCTATCCGCGGGGCTGGTGGGCGCCCGCCGCCGGCGGCTCGGTGGCGTTCGGGGCGCTGTTCGCGGCGGTCGCGCCGGTGATCCTCGACCCGATCTTCAACGAGTTCACGCCGCTGGAGGAGGGCAGACGCGCGCGGACGTGCTCGAGCTCGCCGCGACCGCAGGGGTGAAGGTGGGCGAGGTCTACTCGGTCGACGCAAGCCGCCGGACGACCGCGGCGAATGCGTACGTCACGGGACTCGGGCCGACCAAGCGGGTGGTGCTGTTCGACACGCTGCTCGATCGCTACAGCCGCGACGAGGTCCGTGTCGTCGTCGCCCACGAGCTCGCGCACGTCCGCGGCCGGGATGTCCCGCGCGGCGTCCTGTTCGCCGCCATCGTGGCGCCGGCGGGGGCGCTGGCAGTGCAGCGGCTCAGCTGGCTGCTGTCCTGCGAGCGCGCCACGCCGGCGACGCTGCCGGCGATTGCGTTCGCGGCGGGGCTCGTCTCGGTCCCGATCGGGCTGATCGCCAACCGCCTGTCTCGGGCCCTGGAGCGCCGCGCCGACGCGTTCTCGCTGGAGCTGTCGGGCGCGCCCGAGGCGTTCGTGTCGTTCGAGCGCGCAATCGCGCTTCAGAACGTGGCCGACCTCGACCCGCCGCGTTGGGTTACCGGGTTGCTTGCGACACATCCCTCCACGGCCGAGCGGATCGGCGCCGCGCTGGCCTATCGGAAGACCCACTCGCGTCCGGGAACCGAGGCAGACCCCACCGGGGGCCGTGAGGCTCCCGATTAATCGGACTCCTCCTCCGAGGCTCCGTATTCCGGGAGGTTCTTGATCCCCTCCCGCGTCTGCCATTTCGAATAGTTGTCCTGCATCGCGTCGATCAGCTCGCGCATGAACTTGGGGGAGAGGTTGATGCGCGAGACCACCACGCCGGGAATCTCCTCGTCCTCGACCTCATGGTCGACGCGAGCAAATGTGATCGTGAACTCGTAGTCGGAGTGACTTACGTTCGCGAAGTTGGCGTACACGCCGGCCATGATCTCCGGCGAGAAGTGGATGTTGATGTGGCGTTCCGGCGTATTTGGATCGTCCATATCGTCGTAGTATCCCATCGTGCGGATCGTCGTCGTTGCCGTGGGGAGACTGCGCCCTCCTTTCGCCGATGACGTCCAGCACTATCAGAAGCTGCTGGCGCGCCACGTACGGTTGGAGCTGATCGAGGTGCGCGAGGACGAGCAGACCCTGCGGCGGTTGCCGGACCGTGGGTTCGTGTCGTTGCTGCACTCCGAGGGCGAGCAGATGGACTCGATCGGCTTCAGCTCGTTTCTCGAGGAGCGACGGCGCAGCGGCCGTGACCTTGCGTTTGTGATCGGCGGGCCGTTCGGGCTGGAGATCGACCAGGTCGACCACCGGCTGTCGCTGGGCCGGCTGACGCTCCCGCACCAGATGGCGAGGGTAGTGTTGCTCGAGCAGCTCTATCGCGGCCACAAGATCCTCGCCGGGGAGCCTTACCACTACTGAGGGGCCATGATGGCGGACCGGAGCGAGATCCAGGCTCGGAGGAGAGCGCTCGAGCAGCGCCGGCGGGCGCGGTGGGAGCTGCGCATGTTCATGCGTCGGCTCGCGTTCCTGCAGGGGCTGCTGGTGATGCTGACGATCGCGGGCTCGGTCGGGTTCTCGCTGATCGAGGGCAAATCGCTGGCGTTCGGGTTCGCGTGGACACTCGACACGATCACGACGGTTGGCTCGATCCCCGAGCCTCGCGACAGCGCGGGCCGCGCGCTGAAGGTCGGCCTCGAGCTGCTCGGGATAGGTACGCTCTTCTACGCGTTCGTGACGGTCGCCGAGTTCATCGTCACGGGCCAGCTCAGCGGGGTGCTCGAAGAGCGTCGCGTGCAGAAGATGATCGACACCTACTCAGACCACTACATCATCTGCGGCTTCGGCCGCGTGGGGCGCCAGGTGGCGCGCGACCTGCGCGCGGCCGGTGCCAAGCACGTCGTGATCGACGACAATCCCGACAACCGCGACGCGGCCGAGGCGGCGGGGGTCGGCTACATCGAGAGCGAGCCCGCGGACGATGAGGTCCTGTCCGAGGCCGGGATCGAGCGCGCCAAGGGCGTGCTCGCGTGCGTCGACTCCGACGCCGAGAACATCTTCATCGCGCTGACCGCGCGCGAGCTGCGCGAGGACATCCTGATCGTCGCCCGCGCCTCCGCCGAGGACTCCGAGAAGAAGCTGCTGCGTGCCGGCGCCGACCGCGTCATCTCCCCATATAAGACCTCCGGGGCGGAGATGGCGCGGGTGGCGCTGCACCCGCAGGTCGCCGGCGCGTTCGAGGTCGCCGACTTCCGGATGGAGGAGATCGAGGTCTCGCCCGATTGTGAGGGCGTCGGGCGGCGTCTGCAGGATGTCCGGGGCGAGTCGGTTGTGGTCGCGCTGCAGCGGCGGGACGGCCGCCTCGAGCCGCAGCCGTCGCCAGACGCGGTGATCGACGTTGGCGACAAGCTGATCGCGCTCGGAACACCCGACGCGCTCGACCGCCTCGAGGAAGTGTTCCAGCCGTCCAGCGTCGCGCAGACATGAGCGACGGAACCCGGGCCCGCCCGCCCGGTGCGATCGGTCCGCTCGAAGAGCTTGCGGGTGCGGTCCGGAGCGCCGCCGCAGCCGTCCGCGGCCGTCATCGTTCCGATGGGGACGGGCGGCCCTCGACCGAGGCGCGGCTCGAGCGGCCCAAGCGCGAGGGCCAGGGCGACTACGCGACCAACTCGGCGATGCTGCTCGCGCCGTCGCTCGGCGTGCCGCCGCGCGTGATCGCCGAGGAGATCGGCGCCGAGCTCGGCTCGCTCCTGGGCGCAAGGCTCGAGCGCGCCGAGGTCGCCGGTCCCGGATTTCTGAACCTGGTGCTGTCGGACGTCTGGCATCGGGATGCCCTGCGGTCCGTGCTGGCGGCGAGGGACGCGTTCGCGTCGGGCGGGGCGGACCCGGCCGAGCGGATCCTGATCGAGTTCGTGTCCGCCAACCCGACCGGGCCGCTGGTCGCGGCGAGCGGGCGGCACGCGGCGTATGGGGATGCGCTTGCGCGGATCCTCGAGCATCACGGCCACGCGGTCTCGCGCGAGTACTACTTCAACGACGCCGGTAACCAGATCCGGCTGCTGGGAGAGTCGGTGCGGGCGCGCGCCCGCGGCGCCGAGGTGCCCGAGGGCGGCTATCAGGGGGAGTACGTCGCGGAGATCGCGGCCGAAATCCCGGGCGCGGCCGACGCCGATCCCGACGAGCTCGCGCCCCGTGCGGTCGAGCTGATGCTCGCGCGGATCAAGGCGACGCTCGCGCGCTACGGCGTCCGCTTCGATGTTTTCTTCAGCGAGCGCGCGCTGCACGAGGGATCGCCCAGCGGGGTCGAGCGGGCGCTCGCGAAGCTCGAGGCGGCGGGGCATCTCTATCGCTCGGAGGGCGCGGCGTGGCTGCGGACGACGACGTTCGGCGACGACAAGGACCGGGTCGTGGTGCGCTCGACCGGGGAGCCGACGTACCTGGCTGCCGACGCCGCGTATCTGGAGAACAAGCTCGAGCGCGGCTTCGAGCGCCAGCTGTTGCCGGTGGGCGCCGACCACCACGCCTATGTGCGCGAGATGAAGGCGGCGATGGCCGCGCTCGGCGCGGATCCGGACAGGCTCGAGTTGCCGTTGCTGCAGTTCGTGCACCTGGTCGAGGGCGAGGACCGGCGCGCGTTCTCGAAGCGGCGCGGCGACTTCGTCACGCTCGACGAGCTGCTCGACGAGATCGGCGTCGACGCGACACGCTACTTCATGCTCCAGCGCTCGCACGACCGGACGCTCGACCTGGACCTGGACGTGGCGCGTCAGCGGTCCGCGGAGAACCCCGTGTACTACATCCAGTACGCGCACGCGCGGATCGCCTCGATGCTGGCCCGGTTGCCGGCGGGGCGGGCCGATGATGCCGTCGCTACTGCGGACTGGGGTTCGCATCCGCTGCACCCTTCGGAGCGCAATCTGATCAAGAAGCTGATCGCGCTGCCCGATGAGATCGCGGAGGCGGCCTTGCGTCGCGCTCCGCACCGGATCGTGGCTTATGCGCACGAGCTGGCGCAGGAGTTCACCGCGTTCTATCGCGACTGCAAGGTAGTCGGGGTGTCGCCCGAGCCCGTGGAGTCGTTCCGGATCGCGCTGTCGGTCGCGGCAAAGCGGACGATCGCGCTGTCGTTGCGGCTGCTCGGGGTCAGCGCGCCGGAGTCGATGTAGGCGGTCGGTGCGGCTCGCGTAGGCGGCGGGTGGGGCTAAGGGCTCGGGTGCCTGCTACTCGAACCGGGCGAGGTCTTCCTGGAGGCGGTGGGCGTCGGCGGCGTCGAATGTAGGGCCGGCCGGGAGCGGGCTTCCGCCGCGCGCAACCGCGGCCTCGCGTGTTCGCCGGCGCCAGCGGGGCAGCACGAAGATCAGCAGCAGTATGCCCGCGAGCAGGAGCGCGGGCGGCAGGATGTAGACGGCCAGGTTGAAGCCGTGGGCCGGGGGCTTGCCGAGCACCGATGGGCCGTATTGGGCCACGAGGTCGCGCTCGATCTGCTGTTTCGTCTCGCCCTTCGCGATCAGGGCGCTGGTGAACGCGCGCTCGGAGTCGGCTTGGGGGGACTGCGCGAGCGCCAGCGGCTCGTGGCAGGAGACGCACATGACGTCCTGCTCGATGTCGGTGAGCGAGGCTCTCGGTACGGCCGCGCTCGCGCTCGGGCCGCTCGCGGCGCCGACGGCCAGGACCAGCGCCAGCACCAGCGACCAGCGCAGCTCGCCGGCCGAACGTTTGGGAGCCTTGTTGTGGCGGCGGTCATGACCGCTCCGCCAGCAGCCGCGGGAGCGTCTGCTGCAGCCACTTGCCGCTCAACTGATAGCGCCGGAGCGCCGCGATCCGGCCCTGGCGGTCGATCACGAACGTCTCGGGGACGCCCGTCGTGCCGAACGAGCGCACGAAGTTACTGTTCACGTCGCGGATCACCGGATACGTGATGTGCTCCTGCCGGACGAACTGCTCGGAGTCGCTCGAGTTGTCGAGGTACGTCACGCCGAGCACGGTCGCGTTCTGCTTCGCGATCTCTCGCTGGGTCTGCTCGAGCACCGGCGCCTCCGCTTTGCACGGATCGCACCACGACGCGAACACGTTCAGAACCACCACCTTGCCACGGAAGTTGGCGAGTCTCTCCTTCCCACCGGCGCCGAGCACCGGCAGCGCCACGCTCGCACTGGGAGCGATCGGGCGATGGCCCTTCGCGACCGCTGCATCGATCGACGTGTCGTCCCCCTGCCTGGCGACGCCGAACGCGAGCAATGCGAGCAACGCAGCCGCCGCGCACACGACGAGAGCTGGAAGAACGTAGCGGCGCATCTACGGCCAAGAGTAGTACTCGTGGCCCGCCGCCGCTCACCACCCGCCCGAGTCATAGGAAACGTTGGGCCACGGTTTCCGGCCGGCGTGTTCGCCGCGCTCTGCCTTCGCCGCGGAGACAGGACTGCGCCCCGCACAGTGGCAGGCACTCGAACGGCGAGACATCGACCGCCGCGCGGGCGCACTCAACTCCGTCGCACCGTCTCGTCCGGCCAGATTGTCGAGCTCGGGAAGACGAACCGAACCGCAGGCGCCAGCGATCGAGGCGAGCGGCGTGCGCATGCCAGCGCGGATCTACGACCTCCGCTCGACGTTCGCATCGAACGCGCTCGCCGCCGGAATCACCGTGTTCGAGCTGGCTCGCGTCATAGGCTGGAGCGTCGAGATGATCGAGCTCCAACACGGCGCGCTGCTCGACCGATCGGGAGCCAACATGGCCACTCGCCTTGCTCTGTTCGAGGCCGAGCAGGAGCGGACTACGGCTCAGCCGATCACCGAAGCGGAGTAGACGTCTTGGGCCACTATTGGGCCACGCAATCGAGCCCGGACGCCTAGAATCCGTGGCCGCGCGGACGTAGCTCAGTTGGTAGAGCGTCGGCTTCCCAAGCCGAAGGTCGCGGGTTCGAGACCCGTCGTCCGCTTTCACGCCCTTGCATGACTTCGCAGGATTTCGCTGCAATGGCGGCTGGAGCGTGCTCGTGGATCGCGACGCGATCGGGTACGCGAGCGCCACGGACTGAACCGCGGGGAAGCGGATCGCGTAGCGCCTGGCCCGGCGCGGGCCCGCGCGGGCTCGCGCCGAACTCGACCAGGGTCGCCAGGTCGCCCAGGCCGTAGCCTGCTGGGCTGCGGCAAGCCTCGCTCCTGGGTGAAAAGAAAGCCGTTGCGCGTCGGGGCTACGCTCGTGTGGCGGGGCTCGCTCAATGGCGGCCGACGACGTCAAACCGACGCGCCTGGCCGCAGCCGTGCGCGCCGCGGACACGCTCATCGGCGAACTGCCTTCCAAGGCCGCTGTGGGCGCGGTTGCGTTCTCCAGCTCGCAGCCGCCCACCGCCGAGCGCACCAACCCGTCCGATACCGAGCTGTCGGTCGCCTTTTCGTGCGGCTCAGAAGTGCCCGTGTAGCCCGTTGGTGGCGGATATCCGCCGCAGATCGTCCGGAGCTGGACGGAGGATCATGATCTCAGCGGGAACGCGCTGCAGCAGCCACTTCAGATCCTCGCCGCTCAGCCCGATCCGCGGGCTGTCGGTCGCCGAGACGATGATCCGATCGAAGTGCTCTTCCTCGAGCAGTCGACGTAGCGCATCTCGGTAGGTGCGCCCGCGAGCGACGCGCGAATCGACGGCGACGCCTTGTGCGGTGGCGTCCAGCTCGATCGCCTCGAGGACGGGCATCCCCTCCGCGCACTGGGCAGGGAGCGGCGACTCGATCGACATGTGCCTCGGAACACGCACGAGGAACGCCGGCATGATCGTCGCGTTTTCGGCCTTTGCGAGGCGCACCGCAGCTTCGAATGCGCGCCGCGAGATCGACTGGCCGGTGAATGGCAGCAGGATGCTGCGCACGCTATCGGGCCTCGTCTTCGCCGGACGCCGCCCGTGCGGGGGTAGCCAGTATCCGGCGGCGATCCCCGCGGCAAGGCAGATGATCGCGACGACGATGAGGACAAAGATCACCGGCTTATCTCCTCGGACGCGCGGCGGCTCGGCTCCTCCGACGGGCGCCGGCCGCGGTCGGCGACGATTCGGACGTCTACCCCGGGAAGCAGCTCCATCAGGCGCTGCGGAAGCGGCGTGCGGAGCCGTGCGAGGCCGCGGGCCGGGCGGCTTCGTCCCATCAGGATGTACGTGCTTCGCTGGCGGTGAGCGACCTCGGCAATGGTCTCGGCTACCGCATCGGATTCCTCGATGAGCAGCCGCGTCCCCAGCACCGAACCGAGCTGGCGAAGCGCCGTCAAAGACCGCTCTTGGTCATCCGACAGTGACTTTCCTGGCCGGCGCACCCATAGGAGATCGAGGTCAGTCCCGAGTCGCTGCGCCGAGCGCCAGGCGCGACGTACCAGTCGCTGAGCGCCGGGATACGGCTCCACCAATGCGAGCAGTCGTTCGGCGACCGCCTGTGGCGCCTGGGCCGCAACGGTCTCGTCGCGGGAGCTGACGGGTTCGACCGTGGTCAGGCGTTTGTGCCCGACCTCCTCGGCGACCTGCCGGAGCGCTACCTCGCGCAGCGCGGCCAGATTCTCGATTCGGAAGAAGTTGTTGAGCGCGGCTTGGATGCGCTCGGGTCCGTAGACCTTCCCCGCGCGCAGCCGCTCCAGTAGTGCCTCGGGCGTGAGGTCGACGAGCACGATCTCGTCCGCTCGGCCGAGGACCGCGTCGGGAATCGTCTCGCGTACCCTGATGCCGGACAGCTCCGAGATCTGATCGTTGAGAGACTCGAGGTGCTGGACGTTGAGCGTAGAGAGAACGTCGATTCCCGCGGTCAGCACGTCCTCGACGTCGTCGTAGCGCTTCTCGTGCTCGACACTAGGCGCGTTGGTGTGTGCGAGCTCGTCGATCAGGCACAGCTCCGGGGCGCGTGCGAGGACCCCGGGAAGATCCATCTCCTCGAGCGTCGTTCCGCGGTAGGTCACGCGGCGCCGGGGGACCATCGGCAACCCCTCCGCAAGCTTCGCGATGTCCGCCCGACCGTGGGTTTCGAGGAGACCGATCACGACGTCCCGGCCGGCCTCCTGCTCTGCGTGTCCCTCGAGCAGCATCCGGTACGTCTTGCCGACGCCCGCGGCCATGCCGAGGATCACGCGCAGATGGCCACGGGTAGCGGCGTTCATGTCGAGTTCACGTGCACGAGGTGACGAACTGCTTGCTAATTCGTCACGCTGAGCCATCGTGACACCTCTCGCAGGGCCTCCGTGAGCGCGTCGGCGCGACTGCGGAGGAAGCAGGGACCTCCGCCGTCGGCGAGCAGCGCCCGCAGCATCGCCACCCCACGCGCATTCACCGGCTCGGCGGATCGCAGGCGGGCCGAGATGGCCATGATCTCCCCCAACGCGTCTCGCACCTGCTCGCGACAAGGAGGGATCGCGGCGCTCCTCCCGCGAGGCACCGGCTCCTCGCTGCGCTCGACAGCTCCTCCAGTGACCGCGCAGCAGCGCGGCGACGCCGCGCGCTCGTCAGCTGTAGCGCCCGCGCCGCGTGCTGCGGCGAGCGCCAGGTCGGCACGCCCGCTGCGAGCTGACGGTCGAGCGACGGCGCGCGCAGCAGGGCGCAGAGCGCGATGACCTTGCGCGGGCGACGGCGCAGGGACACACCTGCAGACGGAGCCTGGTCGAGCACATGCGTTGCTCTCATGCCCCGAGCAGGTTGTGGATGATCAGGTCGATCAGCTTGATCCCGATGAACGGTGCGATGATCCCGCCGAGGCCGTAGATCCATAGGTTCCGGCGTAGCAGCGCGCTCGCTCCGATCGGCCGGTAGCGCACGCCCTTCAGCGCGATCGGGATCAGCGCCGGGATCACGAGGGCGTTGAAGATGATCGCGGAGATCACTGCGGATCTCGGTGTGCCGAGGTTCATGATGTTGAGCACGTGCAGGGGGCTCTTGCCACCTTTGGTGGTCGCCCACGTGGTCACGAAGATCGCGGGCAGGATCGCGAAGTACTTCGCGACGTCGTTGGCGATCGAGAACGTGGTCAGCGCGCCGCGGGTGATCAGCAGCTGCTTGCCGACCTCGACGATCTCGATCAGCTTCGTGGGGTTGGAGTCGAGGTCGACCATGTTCCCGGCCTCGCGCGCGGCCTGCGTGCCGGTGTTCATCGTCACCCCGACGTCTGCCTGTGCGAGTGCGGGCGCGTCGTTGGTGCCGTCGCCGGTCATCGCGATCATCCGTCCGTCGGCCTGCTGCTCCTTGATCAGCTCGAGCTTCGCCTCCGGCGTTGCCTCGGCGAGGAAGTCGTCGACGCCTGATTCCTCCGCGATCTTCGCCGCCGTGAGCCGGTTGTCACCGGTGATCATGATCGTGCGGATTCCCATCGATCGGAGGTGGTCGAAGCGCTCGCGCATTCCTTCCTTGATCGTGTCCTTGAGGTAGATCACGCCAAGCACGTGCGAGTCGCGAGCGACCGCGAGCGGCGTGCCGCCCTCTCGGCCGATCCGCTCGAGCACGGGCTCGAGCTCCGCCGGCGGGCGGCCTCCCTCGGCTTCGACGAACTCGATGATTGCGTCGCCGGCGCCCTTGCGGATCTGTCGCCCGTCGAGGTCTGCGCCGCTCATTCGCGTCTGCGCGGTGAATGGGACGAACTGCGCATGCAGCGAGGCCATGTCGTGCTCGCGGAAGCCGTACTGCTTGGCGAGCACGACGATCGAGCGTCCTTCCGGTGTCTCGTCAGCCAGCGACGCCATCTGCGCGACCTCGGCGAGCTCGGCCTCGGCGACGCCGGGCATCGGGATGAACTCGGAGGCGAGGCGGTTGCCGATCGTGATCGTGCCGGTCTTGTCGAGCAGCAGCACGTCGACGTCGCCGGATGCCTCGACGGCGCGCCCGGACAGCGCCAGCACGTTGCGTCGCACGAGCCGATCCATGCCGGCGATCCCGATCGCTGAGAGCAGCGCGCCGATCGTCGTCGGGATCAGCGCCACCAGCAGCGAGATCAGCGTCGTCTCGGAGATCGACGTACCGGCGAACAGGCCAAACGGGCGCAGCGTCGCGACGACGATCATGAAGATCAGCGTCAGGCCGGCGAGCAGGATGTTCAGGGCGATCTCGTTCGGGGTCTTGCGCCGCGCCGCGCCCTCGACCAGAGCGATCATCCGATCCAGGAACGACTGACCCGGCTCCTGCGTGATCTCGACGACGATGCGGTCGGACAACACGCGCGTGCCGCCGGTGACGGCGCTGCGGTCGCCGCCGGACTCGCGGATGACGGGAGCAGACTCGCCGGTGATCGCCGACTCGTCGACAGAGGCGATCCCCTCGATCACCGTCCCGTCACCGGGGATCAGCTCGCCGGCCTCGACCACGACGACATCTCCCTTGGACAACTCGGAGGCCGGCTTCTCGGTTCCGTCCTTGAGCCTGGCGACCGTCTCCTGACGCATCGAGCGCAGCGTGTCGGCCTGCGCGCGTCCGCGGCCCTCGGCGAACGCCTCGGCCATGTTCGCGAACACGACCGTCAGCCACAGCCAGAACGAGATCACGAACGTGTACCAGGCGGGCTCGTGGCCGCCGCCGAGCGGCTTGCCGCCGAACACCTGGATCAGCCACGTCACGGTGGTGATGACCGCGCCGATCTCGACGACGAACATCACCGGGTTGCGGACCTGTACCCGCGGGTCGAGCTTGACGAAGCTGTCGATCAACGCACGGTTGACGATGTCTCGCCGGAACAGCGAGATGGCGCGACGCTCAGAGGGCGCGCTGCCCGGGGCAGTATCAACTGACATCAGTGTCCACCTGTCGAGCGATTGACTGCGAGATTGAGCTGAAGCACGTTGACTCCAGTTTCGCCGACGACTCCGAGGCCGCGTCCGTGCGTGTACTTGGAGACCAGCGACATCACCTGCGACAACGGCAGATGCCTGACCGCGGCGACGCGGTGCGCCTGGATGTTGGCGTTCGCGACGGAGATGTCCGGATCGATGCCGGATGCCGAGGTGTTCGCAGCGTCAACGGGAACCTGTGACTTGGTCAGCGTCGGGTCGTAGGGCCTCTCCAGGGCCAGATAGGCCTGAATGTTCGATGCGAGCGCCTGTTCGAGCACGTTGCTGTTGGGGCCGAGGTTCGAGAACGTCGACGCCGCGGCGTTGTTCGGCGGCACGGTCGCAGACGGCCGGCCCTGGAAGTAGCGCGGATCGGGGACGGTGACGGGGTTGCCGTCCTTGTCCACCTGCGGCTTGCCGTTCTTGACGACCTGGTCGGTGAACGCCTGCCCGATGATCTTCGAACCGACGAACTTCCCGTTCACATAGACCTTCTGGCCATTGGCGTTGCCCGGGAACGCGACCTGACTCACACCGGTGATCACAAGCGGGTAGAGAATCCCGCACAGGAGCGTGAGGACGAGGATCGCGAGCGTGGCGCTGATGATGTCTTTTCTCATGTCAGTAGAGGTGTCCGGTGAGGCCTTGCACGATCGGGCCGAGCAGCAGCGCGGGGAAGAACGTCAGCGCGCCGACGAGGATGATCACGCCGATCAACAGCACGACAAACGTGGCGTTGTCGGTGCGCATCGTGCCGAGCCCCGGCGGACTGATCCGCTTGCCGGCCAGCGCGCCGGCGACGGCGAGGGCGAACAGGATCGGCGCGAACCTGGCGAACATCATCGTCAAGCCACCAAGAATGTCGGCGAGCTTGACGCCATGCGCCCCGAGGTTGCCGGGATTCGGCTGGATGTAACCGGTGTAACCCGCGAACGCCGAGCCATTGTTGTTGGCCTGCGACAGATAAGCGTAGAGAGTCTCGGAGAAGCCGTGGGGAGTGCCCGCGGCGGCGCTCGAAATCGACGCGCGCCCGCCACTGCTCGCAACGCCGAGCGCCGTGGCGAACAGAGCGGAAAGCGGCGTGATCAGAATCCCTGATACGACCAGCTTGATCTCGCGCGCCTCGATCTTCTTGCCCAGGTACTCGGGCGTGCGCCCGACCATCAGCCCGCCGAGGAACACCGCCAGGATCACGTACATCAGGATCGAGTACAGCCCGGTGCCGACGCCGCCGAAGATGACTTCGCTGGCCGACAGGTTCGCCATCGGCACGGCACCGCCGATGCCGGTGAAGGATTCGATCGCGCTGTTGACCGCGCCGCAGGAGGTGACGGTCGTGATCACGTCGAACAGGGCAGAGCTCGCGATCCCGAAACGCTGCTCCTTGCCCTCCATGTTCCCGCCGACCGAACCGGCGATCGTGTGCGTGTGCAGGCCCGCGGCGTGCTGCGCCGGCGACCCGTGCGCCTCGGCGATGTACGCGACGACGACCGCGCCGAGGAACATGATCATCATCGTCGCGTAGATCGCGTAGCCCTGACGGCGACGGCCGGACATCCGCCCATAGGCGAACACGATCGCCGCCGGGATGATCAGCACTAGCAGCATCTCGACCAGGTTGGTGAATCCCGATGGGTTCTCGAACGGGTGCGCGGAGTTGACGTTGAAGAACCCGCCGCCGTTGGTACCGAGCTCCTTGATTGCCTCCTGGGACGCGACCGGCCCCTGCGCGATCGTCTGCGACCCGCCGGTGACGGTGTGCGCCATCAGATAATGCGAGAAGTTCTGAATCGACCCCTGGAAGACGAGGAGCAATGCGCCCACGATCGAGATCGGCAGGAGCACGTACAGGATCGTGCGCACCAGGTCCTGCCAGAAGTTGCCGATGCTCTTCCCCGAGCGCGAGATGATCCCGCGGATCACCGCGACCGCGACAGCGATGCCGACGGCGGCGGAAACAAAGTTCTGCACGGTGAGCCCAGCCATCTGGCTGAAGTAGCTCATCGTCGTCTCGCCGCCGTAGTACTGCCAGTTCGTGTTCGTCACGAACGACGAGGTCGTGTTGAACGTCACATCCCACGTGCCTGAGTGGAAGTGCTGCGGGTTCAACCCCGTCCAGTTCCACAGCGTCTGCGTGCGCAGGATGAAGTAGAGGACGAGCCAGCCGCCGAGCGAAAAGAGGATCAGGCACTTCGCGTACGCCTTCCAGTCCTGACCCTTGGTCGGGTCGACGCGCATGAGCCTGTAGAGCAGTCGCTCGAGACCGCCCAGAGGACGATCGAGCAGCGTGCGCTCGCCCGTGTACACGCGCGCCATGTAGCGCCCGAGCGGTAGCGCGAGCGCCGTCAGGACGGCCGCGAACCCGAGGATCGTCAGCCAGCCGAGGAACGTCATCGCGTCAGAACTTCTCTCCGCGCAGCAGCGCGTACAGGAGGTAGATGCAGACGAGCACCGACACGACCAGACCAAAGAAATCCGCGCCACTCATGTGGGCGATGAATGCGCCGACTGGCAGGGTCATATCCGCTCGATCCCGAAGATCAGCGCGTACAGACCCGCGAACGTGACCAGCGCAAGCACGACTGCGACGATGTCCATGACGACCATCATGGACTTCCCGGCGTGTAGGCCGCATACAGAATCGGCCCGTTTCCATACAGATTCCATACAGATCAGCTCTCCGAGGCGGCACGCGACCGCGAGAGCCCCACGCGGCGTGCCCGAGCGGCGAAGCGGTAGCCCACGCCCACCTGGGTCACGATCAGGTTGCGGTGCTGTCCCGGGTCGAGCTTCGCCCGGAGATTCGCGACGTGGGTGCGGATACGTGGCGCGGCGTCGGTGCGCAGAGGCCCCCAGACCTTCTTGGCGAGTGTTCGGTAGGTGACGGCACCTCTGCTCGTGGCCAGCACCCCCAGCAGGGCGAACTCGGTGGCCGTGAGATGAACGTCGTCGTCCCCGATCGTGGCACGCCGCGCCGTGAGGTCAATCACGAGCCCGTCAGATTCGAATCTCAGGCCACTCGGGGCAGCTCTCAGCCTCGCCGCCAGCCGCGCCACCAGCTCGCCGGGGCTGAACGGCTTCGTGATGTAGTCATCGGCTCCGCTCTCGAGCGCGTCGATCTTCGCCTGCTCGTCGTCAAGTGTGGACAGAACGAGGATCGGCATGTCGCCCGTTTCGCGCATCCGGCTGCACAGCTCGACGCCGTCAACGTCGGGTAGGAGCAGCTCGAGAATGACCGCTCGCGGCCGTGTCCGCGCCATTCGATCGAGCGCAGCCCGGCCAGTCTCGGTGCTCACCACCCGGTAGCCGGCATCGCGCAGGATCACCTGAAGCGCACGCTGCACCTGCGGATTCGGATCGCAGACGAGGATTCGGTCGCTCACACCGACTTCATTTTGCGATCTGCGAGGTGCAGGTCGCGTACAGAATCGCCGCTGCTCCGTACAGATTCTCTACAGACGCGTTACTTGGGGTCGAACCTGTAGCCGATTCCTGACTCGGTCCGGATGTAGTGCCGGCGCGCACCGCCCGGCGGTTCGATCTTGCGCCTGAGGTTTGCGATTTGACCGCGGAGGACAGTCACATCATCGGCGTATTCCGGGCCCCATACGTCTGTCAGCAGGGCCCGATGCGTCAGCAGCCGGCCCCGGTTTCGCACGAACAGCCGCAGCAAGTCGAATTCGGTCGGGGTCAGGTGTACCTCGTCCCCATTTCGGCGCACGACGTGATCCGCCAGGTCCACCTCGAGGCCTGCGACGTTCACGACACTGGCCTCTGGCTCTGCGGAGGTGCGTCGCAGGACCGCCTCGAGTCGCGCGACGAGTTCCTGGGGCCCGAACGGCTTGGTCACGTAGTCATCAGCCCCTGCCCGCAGCGCCCGGACCTTTTCGTCCTCGTCCCCGACCGCGGACAGCACGATGATCGGCATCGTGCTCCACTCGCGGAGCCGGCGGCAGAGGTCGATCCCATCCCCGTCCGGCAGCAGCAGGTCAACGATCGCTGCGTCAACCGGGGAGACGGCCGCGACGTCGAGCCCCTCCTCTACGCTCGCGGCTGTCAGCACCTCGTAGCCGTGACCGCGCAGAGTTGCCTTCAGTGCGCGGAGGATCTGCAGCTCGTCATCGACGGCCAGGATCCGGCGTACAGATGCTCCCGAGCCCGCCGTCATCCGGCGTCGGCATCGGTCGGCAGCTCGACGACGAACGTGCTCCCGCGGCCGGGACTCGACTCCACCCAGATTCGGCCGCCGTTCGCCTCGACGAAGCCCTTAGCGATCGACAGGCCGAGCCCAGAGCCTGCGTGCGGCTCTCCCACCGGGCCATTGGCACGGTAGAACGGCTCGAAGATCCGTTCCTGGTCGGCGGCGGGGATCCCGGGGCCGCGGTCGATGACCCGGATGATCGCGCGGTCGCCGACGGGACGCGCTCGGATGATCACTGGTTCACCATCGGAATAGCGGGTCGCATTCTCCATCAGGTTTGCCAGCACCCGCTCGATCTGTACGAAGTCTGCACGCACCGGCTGAATCCCTGGATCGATCCGAACCTCGAAATCGGTCTCGCGCGGTTGGCTGGCGAGTGCCGCGTCGATCACCTCCTCAACCGAGCATTCAGTCAGTCGCGGAGCGACGGTGTGCGCCTCGAGCTTCGACAGATCCAGGAGGTCGTCGATCAGCCTCGCCAGCCGACCACCCTCGTCGACGACGAGCCTTCCCAGCTCGTCGCGTTCGGACGGCGTCAACTCCGGAGCGCGCACCGCGGAGCCTGCCGCGATCATCGCAGTCACGGGCGACCGCAGGTCGTGCGAGACGGCGCGCAAAACCGCTGTCTTCACAGCCTCGCTCCGCCGCAGGCCCTCTGTCTGCACCGCCTCGGCCACAAGTCGCTCCTGCTCGAGCGCCATCCCGAGCATCGCCGAGAGAGCAGGAACGACGCGGTCTCCAAGACTAGTCACGATGCGCACAGGAATGCTCGCGGGAACGACGAGCGTGCCCAAGCGGCGCTCCCCCGCCGACAGCGGGATCGTCAGCCGGCGGGGGTCGGCACCCATCTCCCCGAGCGTGATCGACGCCCAGGGAAGCTCGAACACCTGCGCCAACCGCCGGCCGATCAATGCAAGCGCGGCCTCTACCCCGGTGCGGGCAAGCAGCAGCTGCGCCATCTCCGCTGTCAGGTCCGCCTCTGCCCGGCGCCGCTCGGCTTCGATTGCCCGCACCCGCGCGCGGTCGCTCACGGTGCTGGTCGCGACCGCGGCGACGAAGAACGCACCCAGCGCTACCCAGTTCCGGCTGTCGGCGATCGTGAAATGGCCGACCGGCGGCAGGTGGAAGAAGTTGAACGCCGCAGCACTGAGGAGCGACGTCGCGATGCCGAGCCGGAGCCCCCAGAACGCCGACACGATCACCACACCAAGGAGGTATACGACGCCCAGCGAAGCGACCGAGGTCACCTGCTTCATCGGATACACAACACCGGTGCAGATGCCGACAAGTGCCACCGCCACGGCCACGCCGAGCGTCGCCGGCGGACGGCGTCCGCGCGCAAGCACCGATCCCGCGTCTTCGTGCATCGAGCCCAGCGTAGTACGCCTCCAGCTCCGCTCGATGCCAGTTGGTACAGTGGCTCCCGGGTGAGCCGGGAAGCCTGGTCGGCGTCAGCGAATCAATGTCACGCGCGTCTCGGAACAGCAACGGTCCTCTCGACGACGAGCGCATCATCGTCGAGTCGCCGAGTCCGGACGAATGGATCGTGGGAACGCGCACCGGGGGTCGCGCGCTCCACATCTACCGAGTCGCGGGCGGCGACTGGCTCGTCTCCGAGGTGGGCCGGGGGACCGAAGGGCGAGGGTCCGACCTGACCGGCGCGCTCATCGCTCTGCTGGCTGGTGCGCCGGCTCCGGACTGGTGGAGTTCGATTCCAATGGCGATCGGTGATGCGAGCGACTCGAGCCGATGACCTTGTTCATTTCACCGGCCGCGGCAAGCACCTTCTCGTATTCGCGCTGCACGTCTACCCGGTCGGCCACCTCGGGCACCGACTCCTTGCTCGCCTGAAGGATCATTGCGGCCTGGGCGAGGAGCAACTCGCGCTGCTCGGCATTCGTGGTGTGATCGACGATCTTGGTCAGTGCCTCCAGCTGCCGGATCTGCACCGCGGGCATGCCGCGCCCGGCCTGCCGGATCTTCTCGAACGCGCGCTCGACCAGACCGCTGTAGCTCACGTGGGCGGTGATCACGCGCACGTATCCGTGGCTGTCCCGGTGGACGCGGAGCGGGCGCCATCTCGTCGTCACCTTGCACAGGCTCTCCCCGAGCCAATCGATGCAGGTGAGAGCGGTGAACGTGTCGTTGACGGCCGGCGAGAGCGCTCTGATCGCGATCTCGACCAGCTGGTCGACGGCGAACGCGAGGTCCTGGGCAAGGGTCCGGTTCGAGCCGGTGATGTGGGCGACTCGCAGCGCCCGGCTCACTCCTTCGGCCGCTCCTGGCGGCCACACCGTCGCCAGCGGATGGCCGCTGACGACGAAATGACCCGGCCTGTGGAGGAGCCTGATCACCGCGCCCTTCTCGGCCGCAAGCCCAATCAGCGTCTCGTGTTGAACGAACTGCAGATAGCCGCTTGACGGCGCTGGAACGGGCCCGCCCGAGTCATCCATGCGTCTAAGGAGCTCGGAGACCGACGGTCCCGCCTCGAGCGAGACACCATCCGCGCGCGACTCCACGTCGATCGCGCGGGAAAGGTCCTTGGCGATGCTCGCGATCACCTGCGGGAGCTGGATCGACATCGCGATGTGGTGGATGAAGTAGATCAGGACCGCCATCGAGAGCGTGACCAATCCGACCGCGATCGTGATCGACAGGTGCGGAACGAAGTCACCGTGCGGGCTGGCCGGACCGATCGAGATCAGAACGAGCGTCGCGTAGACAAAGGTTGCGACGAACGTGCCGAGCGTGAACTGCGTGCCACGGTCGCGAATGAAGTTGCGCAGCATGCGCGGTCCAAACTGCGTCGATGCCAGCGTCAGCGTCACGATCGTGATCGAGAACACGACGCCGACCACCGTGATCACCGCCGCTGCGAGCGTCGTCAGGATCTGGCGCGCGGCGTCAGCCGTGCCGAACTTCATCGACGAGGGGAGCGCGAGATTGCCGTCAAATACCGCCTTGTCGAGCGCGTGCGTGCCGAAGTACAGAGCGACCGCGACGATCACTTCGATCGCCGGCACCAGCCACAGATTGGTGCGCAGCGCCTCGCGGCGCCACTCTGAGCGCAGGGCGACGAGTGAGATCACGGGAGGTGAGGGCTGATAGGCGACACGCGGGCAGACTTTCGCTTCGCCGACCAGGCTTCCCGGCTCACCCTGCAAAGATCTAAACGCCCGTCGGATGCGGACCGCGCACGGATCGCGATCGTCGCGTGCGCTTACAGGGCTGCGACCGCTTCGGACACCGCTTCCTGCACGGTGCGCCCGGGGCACACGCGCAGCAGCGGACTGCTGCCGGCCTCCGTGAGCATGCGAGCGAGCGCGACGCCGCGAGCGGCGACGACTTGATCGCCCTGCAACGTTTCGATCAGCGCGACGATCTCGTGCCGAGCTGCCAAGACCTCGGCATGATTCAACTTCAGTGTGGACACGGGATCGGCGTGGCGCTCGTCGGCCGCCTCGAGGATGTTCGACACCACCGCCGCTACGCAGCGCCGTTCGGCCATGCTCTTAAGCTGCTCGACTCTCAGCGATCGAGCGGGATCCCCATCCGGTCGGATCCCCGCGGCGATCTCGCGGTCCAAGACGCGCCGCCGGAGACGCACGCGGAGTTGCAAGCGACGATCGCTCGGCGCTAAAGCCGGCGTCGTCCACGACAGAAGGGTCAACGACCACATGGCAGGTGCGTTACCGTCAGGTCGCCGAGGCATGTGCTGGATGCTGGCGAACCGATGTATAGAAGACGTGCAGATCCCGGGCGGGTGCGTACAGATTTCGTTAGGAGCCCACGCCTAGGATCTGCGATAACTTGAGCGTAGATCTGCCGTGTACCAACGACGTACAGATCGAGTTTGGGCGCGTACAGATTTCGTGTAGACCGTGTCGGTAGCGCCAACACCCACATCAGCCGCTGCGCGCGATCACGGGCACCCACCAGCAAGCAGGTGGTGGAGCGCGGCGGTCTGCAGATCGACTCCCGGCAGCGCCTCCATCAGGCGCAACGGCAGCTTGCGGTGAGCGAGCGTCCGGACGGCCGTCCTGCGCCTCGGTTGACCAATGAGGAGATAGGTGCTGCGGCGGTCCCGCGCCACTTGAGCCATGACCTCAACAACGTCGCCGCCACGGCGGACGATGAGATTGCCACCAAGCGTCGAGTCGAGCCGGTCGCGCGCGGCCACGCTCGCGTCGCCGTCGATGGCCCGTGTTTATTCCTGGCCCGATCCGCCTGGCCGAGATGTCCCTCGGCCTAGCCGCTTGCGCGCTCCGATCGACAAAACGTTGTCGATGTGGCCGGCGAGATGTAGCCTTGGGATACCAGTAACGGGCGCAGACACCTCGGTTTCGGCCCATAGGGTGCCCAGGTCTGGAACGAGCTGGTGGGAGAACGCGGTCGGGTTGATTGACCCGGCGATGTTTGCTGCCCCGAAGGGGCCACCGGTTTCGGGCGAAGTCCCGGAAACCGGAGTAGTT
>CAWDYK010000010.1:0-34623 GCA_963806475.1 uncultured Solirubrobacterales bacterium | reverse complement strand
CCGCTACAAGCGCACGGTCTGCGCCGTGATGCGCCCTTCGCGCCAGGCCTCGAGCGCGGCCGCGGCGACCGCCAGGTCCTGGATCGCCAGACCCGTCGAGTCGAACAGCGTCACCGCCTCGGGCCCGGGTCGGCCGCGCGCCTTGCCGGCGAGCACGGCGCCCAGCTCGGTCACCTGCTCGCGCGAGACGACGCCCGCCTCGACCGCGGCGGTCAGCTCGCCGCCGTGCGACGCCTGCTCCCACTCGTCGCAGAACAGCGCGCACGATGCGACCGCGCCGCCCGTCGCCTCGGCCTTCCCGGATCCGTCGGCGCCGAGCATGTTCAGATGCATCCCCGGACGCAGGTCGCCGGCGTCGACGACGACCGAGGCGCCCGGGGTCACGCAGCACACGACATCCGAACGCAGGGCGAGCTCGCGCGAGCCGGCATCCCAGTCGAGCTCGCCGGCGAGCGCCTGTGTGGATCGCACCCTCGGGTCGTAGCAGACGCCCGGTCCGTAGCCGGCGGTCGCCATGCAGCGCGCCGTCCAGGCGCCGTGAAGCCCGCAGCCGACGATCCCGACCGTCCCGCGCCTGTGGACGCGCCAGCGCCCGGGTTGCGACCGCGGCCACCGCGCCGGTTCGCAGCGCGGTCACCGAGCGGGCGTCGAGCAGCATCAGCGGCTCGCCGGTGGTCGCGTCCGACAGGCAGATGATCCCGGCGACGGTCGGCAGACCGCGTTGCGGGTTTCGGGGAAACGACGTGATCCACTTCAGCAGCGCGAGGCCGTCGCCGCGAGCGGGCATCGCGCGGAAGTCGCCGAACGGCGGGCTCTGCAGGTAGATCTTCGCCGGCATCACCCAGTCGCCGAGGTGGTGGCGGAGCAGCGCCTCGCGCACGCGGTCGATCGCCACCCGCGAGGAAACGGCATCTAACACGCTGTCGTGTCGAGCACCGGCACCTCGGGCATGGCCACCCACAATACGGGCCCGTTGACGGCCGGGTGGCGAGGCGGGCGGCCCCGGGCAAAGAACGGCCTGTCCGACACACCGACCACAAGTCCGGATCATTCGCGACCCGCGACGCTCCTTGACATGCAGATGCGATGGGTTCATCATAGTTGTTTGGGTTTGATTCAGATACGTGACGTGCCGGAGGACGTGCATCGAATCTTGAAAGCTCGGGCCGCCGCGAATGGCACGTCGCTCAGCGACTACATCCGGCGCGAGATCACGAGGGTCGCGCGCACGCCCACGCCCGAGGAGCTCGACGAGCGGATCCGAGCCCGCGGCGCCGCTAGAGTCAGCACGCGCGACATTCTCGCCGCGCGCGACAGCGGTCGCCGCAAGTGACGTGGGTCGTGGACGCGTCCAGCGCGGTCGGATACCTGCTCGGGGAAGGATCCGAGGACGAACGCAACGGGATGCTCGGTGACATCCACGCCCCGAGCCTCATCGACGTCGAGGTGACCCAGACGCTTCGCGGGTTAGTCCGCGGCTCCAAGCTCGAGCTCGTGGCGGCCGAGCGCGCGCGCCAGGAACTCGCGCAGCTCGCCGTGCGTCGTCATCCTGACATAGCACTACTGCGACCGCGCCTGGGAGCTGCGGGATGTGTGCACAACCTACGACGCGCTGTACGTGGCGCTCGCCGAAGCGCTTGACGCGACGCTGCTGACCCGCGACGGGAGACTTGCGACAGGGATCGAGGGCCTCGTAGACGTGGTCGTATCCGGCTGACTCAGGACGACTTTCGTGGCTCTGACTCCCTGACTCCGGCATCCGAAGTGGCAGGCACTGCGCACAGCAGGCACTGCACGCGACCACTTCGGTTACGCTGAGCCGCGCGTGAATCGCCGGCCGAAGCTCACGATCGTGGCACCCGACGCGTCGCCCGAGGAGGCGGCGGCGGTCGTCGCCGCGCTCGAACGGTTCATGCGCGAGACCGCTCCGACGCCTGCCCCCGAGCCCCCACCGCGCCTCACCGCCTGGCAGCGGGCCGCCCTCCACGAGGGCGTCACCCGCGAGCCCGCAGACCCGCTGCCCTGGCTGTAGCCAAGCGGCGAGCCCGAGCTCCCGCAGCGACGAATCGCACGGCACGACCGCTGTTGCCGCGGGAAGGGGTCGCACCAGCGGTTGATCGACGCAGCTCGAACGCCCTGTAAAGGGACAAAAAGGCCTTATTCAGATCGCCTTTTGGTACATTTCCCCGATCGTCGTGACATTCCGCTGACGGCTATCCCAAGGACACCCGATGGAGCCCGCCTCGCTCGAAACCACCAAGAACCGTACGGGAACGCTCGAGAACCCCGAACTGCTCGAGAACGTGCCCGGGCACGTGATCCCGGTCCTCGAGAAGGAGTTCGACGACTTCGACACGGAGTCCACGCGCTTCCTCAAGGGAGAGCTCGAAGGGGACGAGTTCATCAAGTTCCGCCTCAAGCAGGGCGTCTACGGGCAGCGCCAGGCGGACGTGCAGATGATCCGGGTAAAGCTCCCGATGGGCGGCGTCACGCCCGACCAGCTCGACGCGTTCGCCGACGTGATCGAGCGCTACGTGCCGCTGCGAAGGGGCACATCACGACCCGCCAGAACATCCAGATGCACCACGTGCCGCTGCCCGACGCCGCCAAGCTGATCCGCGAGCTGGGCGACGCCGGCCTCTCCAGCCGAGAGGGGTGCGGGAACACGATGCGCAACGTCACCGGCGACCCGCGCGCCGGCACGCTCGACGGCGAGCTGTTCGACATCACCCCGTACGCCGGCGCGTACGTCCGCTACTTCGTCCGCCACCGCACCACGCAGGCGCTGCCGCGGAAGGTCAAGACCGCGTTCGCCGCGACCGACGAGGACAACGCGATCACCCGGATCCACGACATGGCGTTCCTGCCGCGTGTCCGCGACGGCGTGCGCGGGGTCGAGATCCGGGTCGGCGGCGGCACCTCGATCATGCCGCGCCTGGCCCCGACGCTGTACGAGTTCGTCGAGCTCGACAACGGCGACTACCTGAAGGTGACCGAGGCGTGCATGCGGATCTTCGACCGCCAGGACTGGCTGCGGGTCAACCGCGCCCGCGCCCGGATCAAGGTGCTGGTCGACAAGGTCGGGATCGACGCGTTCCGAGAGATGGTCGAGGAGGAGCTCGAGGGCGACTGGGTCGGCGAGCGCGACTTCTCGCTCGACCAGATCCTGTTCGACCACGACGAGCAGGCCAACGTCCCCGCGCCGCAGGAATCGTACGCGAGCCCCAACGGCGACAGCCGCGAGTTCGGGCACTTCCTCGAGTCCAACGTCCGCGCCCAGCGCCAGCCAGGGTTCTCGACGGTCGAGGTCAAGGTCCAGCGCGGCGATCTGACCCCCGACCAGCTGCGCGGGCTCGGCCAGATCATGCGCGACTACACGGGCGGCTACGCGCGCACCTCCGTCCACCAGAACCTGATCCTGCGGTGGGTGCCGCGACGAGTCGGTGTACGAGGTCTGGCAGCGGCTCGGCGAGCTCGGCCTCGCCGACGCCGGCGCCGACGAGATCAGCGACGTCGTCAGCTGCCCCGGGACCGACTCCTGCAAGCTCGGGATCACCAGCTCGATGGGGCTCAACGAGGCGGTCCAGGACCGGATCGTCCAGATGAAGATCGACGACCAGCTCACCCGCCGGATCCACGTGAAGATGAGCGGCTGCCCGAACGGCTGCGGCCAGCACCACATCGCCAGCATCGGCTTCTACGGCGCCTCGATCAAGGTCGGCGAGCACACGATCCCCGCCTACATCCCGCACATCGGCGGCGCGTACGAGGGCGGGGAGGTGCGCTACGGCCAGCGTCTGAAGGCGCGGCTCCCGGCCAAGCGCGTGCCCGAGGCGGTCGAGCGCTGGGTACGCTTCTACGAGTCCGAGCGGACCGACGGCGAGGAGTTCAACGCGTTCGTCGACCGCGTCGGGACACAGGAGTTCGAGCGGCGGGTCAAGGACCTGACGATGCCGATCGAGTTCAGCCTGGAGAACATGACCCACTTCGTCGACTGGAGCAAGAACGCCCCGTTCGAGGTCCAGCGCGGCGAGGGCGAATGCGCGGTCTGATCCATTGTTCCGATTCCGCCAGCGTGACCGACTAGCCTTCTCGCTCGAATGACGCACCGCCCCGACCTCGAGACCGCCTCCGCCGAGGACGTCGCTCGCCTACGCGGTCGAGCACTTCCACCCGCACCTGAAGCTGGCCTGCTCGTTCCAGAAGGAGGAGTCGGTCCTCGTTCACATGCTCACCGAGATCGAGCCGGCGGCGCGGGTGTTCATGATCGACACCGGCGTCCTGTTCCCGGAGACGCTCGCGACCTGGAAGCGGTTCGAGGACCGGTTCGGGGTCGCCGTCGAGGTCGTCGACGCACGCAGTCCCGACGAGCCGTGGACGGCGGCGAGCTGTTGCGGTGGGGCGAAGGTCGATGCGCTCGAGCGCGCGCTGATCGACGTCGAGGCGTGGATCACCGGCATCCGGCGCGAGCAGGCGCCGACGCGTGCGAGCTCGCCCAAGCTCGAGCGCGACGAGCGCCGGGGGATCTGGAAGGTCAACCCGATCGCGGATTGGACCGAGAAGGATCTGTGGTCGCTACATCTTCAAGCACGACCTCCCGTACCATCCGCTCCACGATCACGGCTTCTCCTCGATCGGATGCGCCCCCTGCACGCAGCCGGGCGACGGTCGCGAAGGCCGCTGGGCGGGGCAGGACAAGACCGAGTGCGGGATCCACCTCGCATGAACCGCCGGCCGGCATGAACCCGTTCACGTACGAGCTCTCACACCTCGAGACCCTCGAGGCCGAGTCGATCCACATCTTCCGCGAGGTCGCCGCCGAGTTCGAGCGGCCGGTGCTGCTGTTCAGCGGCGGCAAGGACTCGATCGTGCTGCTCCGCCTCGCCGAGAAGGCGTTCCGGCCGGCGCGCTTCCCGTTCCCGATCATGCACGTCGACACCGGCCACAACTTCCACGAGGTGATCGAGTTCCGCGATCGCCTCGTCTCGCAGCTCGGCGAGCGGCTGATCGTCGCCAGCGTGCAGGATTCGATCGACCACGGCCGGGTCGTCGAGGAGACGGGCCCGCGGGCTTCCCGCAACCGGCTGCAGACGACGACGTTGCTCGACGCGATCGAGGAGCACGGCTTCGACGCCGCGTTCGGCGGCGCCCGCCGCGACGAGGAGCGCGCCCGCGCCAAGGAGCGGGTGTTCTCCTTCCGCGACGATTTCGGGCAGTGGGATCCCAAGCGCCAGCGCCCCGAGCTGTGGGCCCTCTACAACGGCACGCATCCGCAAGGGCGAGCACGTCCGCGTGTTCCCGATCTCGAACTGGACCGAGCTCGACGTTTGGCAGTACATCGCGCAGGAGAACCTCGAGGTCCCCTCGATCTACTACGCGCACGACCGCCGAGGTGTTCGCGCGCGACGGGATGCTCTACGCCCACAGCGACTACGTCGAGCTGATCGACGGCGAGGAGCCGTTCGAGGCGTCCGTTCGCTACCGCACGGTCGGCGACATGACCTGCACCGGCGCCGTGCGCTCGACCGCCACCACGCTCGAGGACGTCGTCGCGGAGATCGCCGCCACGCGAATCACCGAGCGCGGCGAGACGCGCGCCGATGACCGCGTGACCGAGGCCGCGATGGAGGACCGCAAGCGCGAGGGCTACTTCTGACGAGCACGATGACGCCCGGCGCCGCCACCAACGGACACTGGTCCGCACCAGAACGCGGACGAGCGAGCTGCTGCGGATCGCCACGGCCGGATCGGTCGACGACGGCAAGTCGACGCTGATCGGCCGCCTGCTGCACGACGCCAAGTCGATCTTCGAGGACCAGCTCGAGCACGTCGCAGCGAGACCTCCGAGCGGCGCGGCGACGGCTACCTGAACCTCGCGCTGCTGACCGACGGCCTGCGCGCCGAGCGCGAGCAGGGGATCACGATCGACGTCGCCTACCGCTACTTCGCGACCCCGCGGCGCAAGTTCATCCTCGCCGACACGCCCGGCCACGAGCAGTACACGCGCAACATGGTCACCGGCGCCTCGACCGCCGACCTGTCGATCATGCTGGTCGACGCGCGCAAGGGCGTCTCGAGCAGACCCGCCGGCACGCCTACATCGCCTCGCTGCTGCGGATCCCCCACCTGGTCGTGTGCGTCAACAAGATGGACCTCGTCGACTACGACGAGGACGTCTTCTACCGGATCCTCGACGAGATGACCGACTGGGCGGCGCGCCTCGCAGATCCCCGACATCACGTTCATCCCGATCTCGGCGCTGCACGGCGACAACGTCGTCGACCGCTCGTGGAACATGCCCTGGTACGGCGGCGCGCCGCTGCTCTACCACCTCGAGCACGTCGTGATCGCGCCGGACCGCAACCTCAACGACGTGCGCTTCCCGGTCCAGTGGGTGATCCGTCCGATCAGCGACGAGCACCACGACTACCGCGGCTACGCGGGCCAGGTCGCCGGCGGCGTCCTGCGCCCCGGCAGCGAGGTCGTCGTGCTCCCGAGCGGCAGGCGCACGCAGGTCGCGGCGATCGACACCTACGACGGCGAGGCTCCTGGAGGCCGCGTTCCCGACGATGTCGGTGACGCTCCGCCTCGGCGACGAGATCGACATCTCGCGCGGGGACATGATCGTCGAGGCCGACGACCAGCCGGTGACCGCGCGCGAGCTCGAGGCGATGGTCTGCTGGATGGCGGAGCAGCCGCTGACCCCGCGCGGCCGCTACGCGCTCAAGCACACCACCCGGAGCGCGCGGGTGATCGTCGACGAGCTCGAGCATCGCATCGACGTCAACACGCTCGCGCACGAGCCCGCGGCCGCAGCTCGCCCTCAACGAGATCGGCCGCGTCCGCCTGCGCTGCAGCGCGCCGTTGATGGTCGACCCATACTCCCGTAACCGCACGACCGGTAGCTTCATCCTGATCGATGAGGCCACGAACGACACCGTCGCCGCGGGCATGGTCATCAGCGCGAGTTAGCGTCAGCTAGCTTCTACGCGTGCGCGTCGCCCGAACCCACCTGGGCTGGGGCTGGATCCTCCTCGGCCTGGCCGGAACGCTCGCCGTCACCGTGGCGGGCGCGGACCTGCTCGCGCACAACCCGATCGACTGGTGGGTTCACCCGGGCCTGCCGGTCGGCCACGACGCGAGGCAGGCGATCTTCTTCGCCGGCATCGCGGCGCTGTGCGTCGCCTGGCTTGCGATCGGTCGCCGCGTCTCGCGCGCCCGCGGCGACCAAACCGCTGATCTGCTGTGGGTCGGCGCGCTGTGGGCGTTGCCGTTGCTCGTCGGGCCGGCGCTGTTCAGCCGCGACCTGTACAGCTATCTCGCCGACGGCTCGCTGCTGCACCTCGGCCTGAGCCCTTACCACCACGCCCCGGATGCGCTCGCCGGCTCGGAGCCCCACGTGCTGAATGCGACCTCGCCGTTCTGGCGTCACACCACCGCGCCGTACGGCCCCGCGTTCCTGTGGCTGTCGAGCCTGATCGCGGCGGTCGTCGGATCGAACCTGATCGCGGGCGTGCTCGTGCTGCGCGCGATCGAGCTCGCGAGCGTGGTCCTGCTGGCGATCTACGTCCCTCGGCTGGCCCGCGCTCTCGGCGCCGACCCGCGCCGAGCGGTCTGGCTTGCGGTGATCAGCCCGCTGGTGTTGCTCGAACTGATCGCGGCCGGACACAACGACGCGCTGATGGCGGCGCTGCTGGTGGCCGGCGTGACGCTCGCGATCGAGCGGCGCCCGCTGCTCGGGATCGTCCTGTGTGCGCTCGCCGCGACGGTCAAGGCGCCGGCGGCCGCGGGCATCCTGTTGATCGCGCTCTGCTGGTGGCGGGCCGAGCCGGCCAGTGGGCCCACCGGGGCGGCGCGAATCGCGGCGCAGACGGCCGCAGTCGTGGTGGCCGTGTTCGCGCTCGTCGGGCTCCTCAGCGGGCTCGGTCTGGGGTGGATCTCCGGCGGGCTCCTGTCCTCGACAGAGAAGCTGCGCCTCGCGATCACCCCCTCGACCGCGGTTGGCTACACCGGCGCCTCGGTCCTGCATGCGCTGGGGGTCGGCGTGGCATCGAAGGGCCTCGAGTCCGCGGCGGGGACAGTGATGCTGGCGTTGACGGCGCTGCTGGCGATCGTGCTCTGCCGGCGGGTGCGCTACGAGAACCTTGCGCTGTGCCTCGGCGTGCTGCTGCTCGCATCCGTGATGGGCGGACCCGCGGCGTGGCCGTGGTATCTGACCTGGGGCATCGCGCTCGTCGCCGCGACCCGGACCGGGCAGGGCTCCTCATGGCTGCCGATCGTGATCGCGGCCACGTCGTTCCTCGTGAGGGCCGACGGGCAGCTCGTGCTGCCGCGAGGGACGGCTCCGATCGTGCTGACCGTGTATATGGCGGCAGCCCTGATCGCGTGGCGACGCCGCCCGCGGCGCCCCGCGGGCGGGCGTTTCTCCAAGCTGAGCCGGGGCGAGCCGGCGCCGGCTGTCGCGCAATGACGGGCAACCAGCCGGACGGCCGGCCCGTTCGAGCTCGGTGGCGCTGCCCAACGAATGGGCGTTCCACCTGCTCGGCGGCTTCAGAGATAGGCGCCTGAGCCGCTCCCAGGGCTGCGTACAACATCCACTTCAGTGCACGGTTCCGTATACGTTGCCGTGCACGAAAAGGAGGTTAAGAAGATCGCTGCCACCGCAACGGTACGCGTCGACCCCGACGTGCGCGACCGTATCAACCAACTCGCCGCCACACGCGGGTTGCGAGCGTCGGCGCTCGTCGCTCAGCTCGTTCGAGATGCCGAAGGCGCCCAGCTGCTGGCCGAGATGAACAGCGACTTCGAGCGGCTGAACGAGGATCCAGCCGCCCGACGCCAGTACGACAAGGAGCTCCGCGAGTGGGACGCCGCGCTACTCGACGGGCTAAGGGACGAGAAGCTGTGGTGAGCGCACGCCAGGGCGAGACCTGGCTCGCAACGCTCGATCCGAGCGTGGGGCACGAGCAAGCGGGACGGCGTCCGGTGCTAATCGTGAGCGTCGATCAGCTCGGCACCGGTCCCTCCCAGCTTGCGATCACGGTCCCGATCACGTCGCGCTCGCACGCGCAGCGGATGCACGTGCCGCTGAGCCCAACCGAGGGAGGACTGCGGGTGGAGAGCTGGATCATGCCCGAGCAGGTGCGCTGCATCTCCCGGGACCGTCTGATCGAGCGTTGGGGCCAGGTCGACGCGACCACGCTCGAAGAGGTACTGCACCGGGTTCATCTGCTGACCCGCGCGCCGTCGTAAACGCGAATCGCGCGAATCGCCCAGCGTGCCTACTCACCGGAATGCCGCCTCCCGAGGCAGCTTCACTGCCATCCCAGCCGAAGGGAGGTTCTGTTCTATGGCCTGATCCACCCAATAATGTCGGCTCGAGCCGGCGGAAAGGAGGATTACCATCCGATGAGCATGACAACAGGAAGCCACACGACTCGCCTGACAGGTCCAACGATCACCAGGACGGCGGAGCTCGACCGGCGTCTGCTATGGGCAGCAGGACTGGAGCTCGAGCCGGTCGTGATGCTCGAGCCGACAGCGGACGGGCTGAAGGTGCGCAAGCTGACCGCAAGCGAGAAGCTCGCACACTGTGAGCGCACGGGTGAGCCCGCGTTCGCCGGCTCAGACGAGGAGCTGACGGAGCTCTTCGACGCGATCCCGGCGGCTGACGACCCGGTGTAACGATTGTCACCGACGTACGCGTTCGGGCCGCGGTTTGCGCGCGAACTCGGACGACTCACACGCCAGCAGCGTGTCGCTGTCGATCGCGCACGCGATCAGCTCGTGGAGGCGCTCTCGCACAGGCCGCCTCGGTTCCCGCCGGGGCTCCGTGTCCATCGCGTGCAGGGCCACCAGGGTGTGTGGGAGCTGACCTGGGCACCCGACGGGCGTGCCACGTTCAGCTACGGACCCGAGGTTCGTCTTGGCGAGCCGCACGTGATCTGGCGGCGGATCGGGGACCACTCGATCCTCAACGAACCGTAGCCGGTCGTTCCTTCCCGTCCCGCGCGGCACGGGTCGGGATCACCACATCGGAAAGGAGGGCCGATGCCCTGACCAGATGGGAGGCGCACGCCCACGGCTTCAGCCGTGGGTCAAGCCGACCGCGTGGCGTAGCCGCGCACGGTTGTCCACGTCCGGTTCGCGCGGGAGCATTGCGCGATGCGGTATCGGTCGGCGAATAAGACGGTGTTCTCCGCGAAGTACCACGTCGTCTGGTGCCCGAAGTACCGCCGGAAGGTGCTGGTCGGCCGGGTCGAGACCCGGCCGAAGGAGATTATCGGCGAGGTGTGCGACGAGCACGGCGCGGTCGTGATCAGGTCGAGGTGATGCCCGACCACGTGCATCTGCTGGTCGAGGTTCCGCCCGCGCTGCCGTTGTCGGAGTTCGTGCAGGCCGTGAAGGGTCGGCTCAGTCGTCTGCTTCGCCGGGAGTTTCAGCACTTGCGGCGGCTGCCCGCGTTGTGGAGTTCGTCGTGGTTCATCTCCACCGTTGGTGGCGCGCCGTTGCATGTCGTGCGCCGGTACGTCGAGAATCAGAAGCAGGCCGCGTGATGGCCTGCCGCTATCGCCTGTACCCGACGGCTGAGCAGCAGGCGGTGCTCGGCAGGCATTGCCGGGATGCTCGGACGGTGTGGAACGCCGCGCTTGAGCAGTTGAACTGGTGGCGGCCCAGCGGCCCAGCGTCGCCCGGCCCGGCCGTGCGGGACCGGCAACTCGCTGAAGCGCGGCGGGCGCTCGGCTGGCTGGCGGAGGGCTCGTCGTCGGTGCAGCAGCAGGCGCTCAGGGATTTCGCGCAGGCGTGCCGGAACTGGTGGCAGGGTTCGCACCGTCGTCCGACCTGGCGCAAGCGTGGGCACGGCGATGGGTTCTGCGTGCGGGACGTGAACGTCACCCGGCTGAACCGCCGGTGGGCGCAGATCACGGTCCCGAAAGCCGGTCCGGTCCGGTTCAAAATGTCCCGTCCCTTGCCCGTCGGGAAGCTCGGGATGGCTCGCGTGACGCTCGACCGCAAAGGTCGTTGGCACATCAGTTTCCCCGGAGTGCAGCCCGCCGTCGAGCGCGAACCGACCGGCGCGGTGATCGGCGTGGACCGGGGTGTCACCAGCACGCTGGCGTACTCGGATGGTCGCCTGGTGCGTGCGCCCGTGATGCGCAACGAGGAACGCTTCAAGCTCACCGCCTTGCAACGCCAGTTGGCGCGACAGCGGAAACGCTCCCGACGGCGTGAGCGCACCAAGCAGCGGATCGCGGAGTTGCACCAGACGGTGGCGGACCGGCGCCGGAACTGGATCGAGGTGCAAACCACACCCGGCTTGTCCGCGAGCACGACCTGATCGCCGTGGAGAACCTCCGCGTCAGGGACATGGTGCCGCCCCCGGCCTGTCCCCGATCCCGAACGGGACGGCGGGTTCCTGCCGAACGGCGCGCACGCCAAAGCAGGATTGAACCGCAGCATTCATCAGCAGGGCTGGAGCCTGTGGCTCAAGCGCCTTGAGCAGAAAGCCGAGGCGTCCGGCGTCCGGGTCATCCGAGTACCGGCCGCGCACACAAGCCAGACCTGCCGTGCCTGCGGACACGTTGATCCAGGGAACCGTGAGAGCCAAGCGGCATTCCACTGCATCGAATGCGGGCATGAGCAGAACGCCGATCTGAACGCGGCACACAACATCCTGGCCCGAGCCCCCACGCTCGCGCCCACCGCCGGACAGGCGGCAAGCCAGCCCAACACCGGGCTGGCTGCCCGCACAAGACGCCCAGCAGGGCGCAGCGGGAACTCCCCCGGAGCGCTGGCCCATGCCGCGTAACCCGGACAAGGGAATCCCACGGCTTCAGCCGTGGGAGGAAGTCAAGACCGAGACGATCTCATCGGCGGTTCCGGTCGCGTCCGCTCGGGCGGGCGAGCAGATCCGCGCCGTGCGGGCGTGGGCCTGGATCGCGCTGCCGTGCGCGCTGGCGGCCGCGCTCGTGCTCTACCAGCTGGCGACCCGCAGCCTGTGGCTCGACGAGGCGGCCAGCGTGTCGATCGCGTCGCAGCACGGGCACGCGCTGTGGCACGCGATCGCCCACGACGGCGGCAACATGATCGGCTACTACCTGTTCCTCCACGTCCTGATCGGGGCGTTCGGAGACGCCGCGGCCGTGATCCGCGTTCCGTCGGCGATCGCCACCGTGGCGACCGTCGCGCTCGTGTGCCTGATCGCGCGGCGGATGCTCGACCGCCGCGGCGTGCTCGCGGCCGGGCTGCTCACGGCGGTCAGCCTGCCGCTCGTGTTCTGGGGCCAGGACGCCCGCGCGTACGCGCCGATGATGACGTTCATCGCAGCCTCCTTCCTCGCGTTGATCGTGCTCGTGGACGGTGATCCCGGGTCGACGCGCTCTCGGAAGCGCTGGGCCTGGACCGCGTACGTGGCCAGTACCGTCATCGCCGCGTACATGAGCTACGCGGCGGCCCTGATCGTCCCGGCGCAAGTCCTCGTGCTCGTGTGGCGTCGCGACCGCGCGCGCCTCGTGCTCTCGGCCATCGCGGTCATCGCCGCGTGCTGCGTGCCGCTCGTCGTTCTCGCCGAGCGCCGCGGATCCGGGCAGCTGTTCTGGGTGGCGGCGCCGACGTTGAAGGGGGTCGGCCAGATGGCGCGCTGGCTGACCTCGGCCGGGATGCCGCCGAACTTCCATCCGACCGCCACGACCGTGCCGCTGCTCGTGCTGACGCTCGGTCGCGCTGGCGCGCCGTCGCGATCGCTCGAACCGCGGGCCGCCGACGGTCGTGGGTCGTGCTGCTGATCGTCGCGCTGGCTCCTCGTGCCGGTGCTCTTGAGCATCGGCCGAGTCGCTCGCGGGCCAGCCGATCCTGCTCTACCGCAACAGCCTCGTCGCGCTCCCCGCGGTCCCGCTGCTGCTCGCGTGGGGCCTGATGCACCCCGGCGTCCCGAAGTGGCTCGGGTGGTCGGGTCTTGGCGTGCTGCTCGCGCTGCGCGGGCTCCAGCTCGGCCCGAGCTACGGCGTCTCACCCGAGAACTGGAAGGGCGCCGCGAGCTATGTGGGCGCGCGTGCACAGCCCGGCGACTGCGTCGCGTTCTTCCCTCCGACGGGCGGATGCCGTTCGGCTACTACGCCGGATCGAAGCTGCTCCGGCTCGCTGACGCCGGTGCCCTGCCGGCCGCGCCGTGGTCGGCGACGCGGCCGTTCATCGAGCAGTACACGCTCCCGTCGGCGTCGCGGCTTGCGACGATCGAGTCCGCCTGCCCGCGTCTGTGGCTGATCGCGAGTCACTACGGCGCGCGCCACGGCTCGGCCGCGTCGCGCGCGCAACTACGCGCGCTATTTCGGAGCTGCGCGGGAGACTGGCCAGCCGTTACGCCCGGCACGCGAACGCGACGTTCGGGTGGGCGAGCCCGGTGCGCGTTCAGTTGTTCTCGCGCTGAGGCGCAGCGCTTTACGGGCGCAGGCCGGTGCCGACGTACGTCACGAAGCTCATCGCAACGGTCAGGACCGTGCTCACGACCAGCAGCCGCGTGTACGCCCGGCCCGTGAGCCGGTACGCCACGACCGCGAGTGCCGGGAACGCGCAGATCAGCATCCGCGGATTGGGCTGGGTCATCGACGAGGTGAACGTGAACGCGGCGATTGCCAGCGACGTAGACGATCGGAGCAGCGGGAATCCGCGGGCGTGTACGCAGGAGCAGCACGATCGCCCACGCCAGGAACGCCGCGCCGAGCAGCCCGCTGATGTAGTTGAGGTTGATGCCGGGATGGCTGAGGCTCCGCGCATCGGCGATCTGATCGATCAGGTGCTGGGCTACGTGCACGAGCGAGAACAAGGTGGTGCGCTCGCTCCAGCCGTGGTGCTGCGCGGTGTAGCTGGCGAGCGGCGAGCCCGTCCAGAACCACATGAAGACCGCGAACAGCGCGAGCCCGAACGGCGAGAGCAGCGGCGCCCACAGCGCCCGCCGTGCCTCCCGGTCCCGCCAGCCGCGCCGGCGGATCTCGAGCAGCGCCGCCACCGCGCACGCCGGCACGACCGCGATCGCGACCGGCGCGACCGCGGTCGAAACCCCGCCGAGCAGGCCGGCGAGCACCCAGCGCCGGCGCTCGAGCGCGAGGAAGCACCCCGCGATCAGCGGGATCAGGACCCCCTCCGAATACACCATCGAGAACACGATCGCGCCCGGGAACAGGCAGAAGAAGATCACGACCCGCCGGCCCGCCTCCTCGCCCCACCAGCCGGCCGCAAGCCGCTGCACGAGCACCGTCGCGATGAACCCGCCGACGGTCGAGACGATCATCCCCGCCGCGAGCCACGAGGTGAACAGCAGGTGCGAGGTCGCGTACACCAGCAGCGGGTACAGCGGCAGGAACCCGAGCGTCGTCTGCAGCGTCGAGGCGCGTGCTCGGGTACCCGTGACCGACGAGCGAGAGGTACCACGCGCCGTCCCAGTTCTGCAGCTCGCGACCCAGCGAGGTGCCGTGGATGACGGTGTCCGCGAGCGCGATCAGGACGAACAGCAGCCGGGTCGCGACGTACACCGACAGCGGGAAGCGAAGCTCCTCGACCCACGGCGCCAGCCGCTCGCGCCGATCGCCTCGCGGTCGGCGTCCGGGCGCATCGAGGGCCTCGGTTGCTGTTGGCTGCTCGTCGACGAGGTCCGGATACGTGTCCACTCCCCGGAGCCTCCCGAGCGCCTCCGGGAGCGTGTTCACCGCCCGAAGTCTAAGTCGTCGGCGATCGCAGCACCTCGCTCCCCGGCTGGGAGTGCGGGGTTCCGCGTCAGCAGTCCTTGCGTTCACCAGCCGATCGCCTGCCATCCGAAGACCATCACGCGCGATGGCTGACGTGGGACCCCGCCGTACCGGTAAAGTCACGCCCCCATGTTCTCGAAGGTGTTGATCGCCAACCGGGGCGAGATCGCAGTCAGAATCGTCCGCGCGTGCGAGGAGCTGGGGATCGCGACCGTCGCTGTTTACTCGGAGATCGACCGCGATGCGCTGCACGTCAAGCGCGCCGACGAGGCCTACCTGCTCGGCCCGGCGCCAGCCAACGAGAGCTACCTGGTGATCGACAAGCTGATCGACGCGGTCGAGCGCTCGGGGGCCGAGGCGGTCCACCCGGGCTACGGGTTCCTCGCCGAGAACGCCGCGTTCGCGGCGGCCCTCGAGGGGCGCGGGATCACGTTCATCGGGCCGCCGGCGTCGGCGATCGAGGCGATGGGCTCGAAGACCCGAGCGCGGGAGCTGATGGCGAACGCCGGCGTGCCGATCGTGCCGGGCACGACCGAGCCGGTCGCGACGATCGAGGATGCGCGCAAGCTGATCGCGGACACGATCGGGTTCCCGGTCGCGGTCAAGGCAGCGGGCGGAGGCGGCGGTAAGGGCTTCCGGGTCGCGCTGGGCGAGGACAAGCTGACGGACGCGTTCGAGGGCGCCGCGCGAGAGGGCGAGAAGTTCTTCGGCGACGGCACCGTGTACCTCGAGCGCTACCTGCCCGACCCGCGTCACGTCGAGGTCCAGGTGATGGCCGATAAGCACGGTAACGTGATCCACCTCGGGGAGCGGGATTGCTCGATCCAGCGCCGCCACCAGAAGCTGATCGAGGAGGCGCCTGCCCCGGCCGTCGACCCCGAGCTGCGCGCGAGGATCGGGAAGGTCGCCACCGACGCCGCGGCGGCGGTCGGCTACACGGGGGCGGGGACGATCGAGGGGTTGCTCCAGGACGGCGATTACTTCTTCCTCGAGATGAACACGCGCGTGCAGGTCGAGCATTGCGTGACCGAGATGGTCACCGGGATCGACATCGTCAAGGAGGGGATCCGCGTCGCCGCCGGCGAGCCTCTGTCGGTCTCCCAAGGCGACGTGCAGCTGCGCGGCCATGCGATCGAGTGCCGGATCAACGCCGAGGACGCATCGACGAACTTCGCGCCGGCGCCCGGCTCGATCGGCGCCTACCGCGAGCCGGCCGGTCCCGGCGTTCGGGTGGACTCGGGCGTCGGTCCGGGCTCTGAGATCTCGCCGATGTACGACCCGATGGTCGCGAAGCTGATCGTCTGGGACGTCAATCGCGAGCAGGCCACCACGCGGATGCTGCGCGCGCTGGACGAGTACGAGATCGAGGGCGTGAAGACGCTGCTGCCGTTCCACGAGGCGATCCTCCAGACCCCGCAGTGGGCAGGCGGCGAGACCTGCCGCGATCTGATCGAGGACCGCAAGTGGCTGAAGCGGCTGGCGTTCCCCCAGCCCGCCGAAGCGCAGGACGGCTCGGCCGACGAGGACGCTGAGAAGGTCGAGCACGCCTACACGGTCGAGGTCTCGGGCAAGCGCTTCGAGGTCAAGGTGATCGGCTCGCCGGCCGGCGCGCTCAACGGCGTGGCGGCCGCGGCGCCCGTCGGCGCGGCGGTGGGCGCGGCCGCGGGAGCGCGCAAGGCACCGCGGCGCGGCGCGCGCGCGGGCGCCGGTGGAGCCGGGGGCGGCGACTCGCTGGTCTCGCCGATCCAGGGCACGGTCCTGAGGGTCGCCGTCGAGGCCGGCGCGACCGTCGAGGAGGGCGCGCTCGTGTGCGTGATCGAGGCGATGAAGATGGAGAACGAGATCACGGCCCACAAGTCGGGCAAGGTCGCCGAGCTGCCGATCGCGGTCGGCGCGTCGGTGGCTACCGGCGACGTGCTCGCGGTGATCGGCTCGGCGGCCGAGTAGGTCATTTGAGCCACCCGAGGTACGCTGGAGCTCATCGCGACCCGCGGTGCTTCTGAGGACAGCGTGCGGGACGCCGCCGAGTAGAAGCCTGGCGCCCGCGCTGACGTCGCCCGCGCGGTCGCTTCGCCTGTTTACACGCTTTCGGAGCGACGTGCGGCCGGCCCGAAGTCGCCTTGCCGCTGCCGCTGGGGTGCCGAGCGGTCGGCGTGGACTGCGTCCGAGCCGGCGGCGCGGCCGGCTTTGGAGCCGGCGGCGGGCGGGGCATCCCTGTGAGGTGAGCGTGCTGGCCTCGTGCAGGTACGCGCTTCCGAGCGGGGTCAGGGACAGTTTGCTGTCGACCATCGGGTACCACACATCGCTGTCCGCGATCGGGATCGCACCCCACCAGAACGCCTGGACGTTCTCGACGTGCAGCGCCGGGGTGCACAGCGCCCATTGGGTGTAGGCCGCAGCCTGCGGGCCCCACTTGGCGATTCCGCCGGCCAGACCGGTGGCGGCGCCGAACTCGTTGATGTCGAGCGGCACACCGCGGTGGCCATTTGCATCGAGCCACTGCCGCAGGGCGAGCGTGTCCGGTTCCATCAGCGTCACGTCGTACAGATAGGGGTGATACCCGACCGCATCCATCGGGCCAATGGCCCTCAAGTAGCGCTCGCCCTCCTCCAGCGGGATCATGCCCGAGTCGAGGATCCCGCCAACCACCGCCTTCGCGGTCGGATCGACCCCATGTAGCGCGGTCCGCGCGGCCTCGTATACCTGGGCGTAGGACGCCGGGTCGGCGTAGTGCAGCGAGACCGAGTCCGCGGGGTGGGTCGGCGTGATGTCCGGTTCGTTGCCGATCTCGTAGCTCTGCACGGGCAGGTATGGCAGATCGGGATGCTGCGCCCAGAACGACCCACCCGTCCCGTAGCGCTGCGCGAACGAGGACACGAAGGTCGCCATCGCGGCGGCGTCTGCGGCCGGGCCGTGGCTCACGGGCAGCCCGAGCATCGGGTAGAGCCGCAGATGCGCCGCGGCGGTCAGCTCGACGACAGCGTCAGTGTCGCTGCCGGCGATCACCTGATAGCGGGCGAGGCCTACCCCCGCGGCCGCCGCGGTCCCGAGATCGGGAGGAGAGCCCGTGAAGTCGACGCCGATCGCCTCACGCGAGATCGGCGTCGACGCCGCGGCCCGATCGGCTCTGAGCAAGAGCTCGCCCGCGAACAGAAGCACGCAGGTTGCCGCCAGACATAACCAAACCCTCTAAAGCTCCAAAACCGCTCAAACCTCCACATACCTCCAATACACGTACTCAAAACTGGTCTTTTGTCACGCCGAAATCTGAGAAAATGACGACAAACGTCCAGATCCAGCCGGAAGTTGGCCTGGACGAATGTCCGGCGGTCGCTAGACGGCGCCAGGTCGGCACAATCGGCGCGTGACCGGCCTCGTCGACCTTCATTCGCACGTGCTGCCTGGGATCGACGACGGTCCGCCGGGCGTCGAGGACGCGGTCGCGATGCTCCGCGCGGCAGAGCAGTCGGGGATCACCACGCTCGCTGCCACGCCTCATCTGCGCTCCGACTTCCCCGAGCGTCCGCGTCGTCGAGCTCGCGGATCGCTGCCAGCAGCTACGGGAGGCGATGGCCCTAGCGCAGGTCGGCGTCCGGCTGGTGTGCGGCGCCGAGGTGTCGCTCGTGTGGGCGCTCGAGGCAAGCGATCGCGAGCTCGCGCTCGCAAGCTACGACCAGCGCGGCACCGACCTGCTCGTCGAGACCCCGTCGATCAGCGTTGGGACTCGACAGCCTGCTCTACGAGGTCCGTGCAAAGGGGTTCCGGATCACGCTCGCCCACCCGGAGCGCAATGTCGAGTTCCAGCGCGACTCGGCGCAGCTCGTAGAGCTCGTGCAGCAGGGCGTACTGCTCCAGCTCAACGCCGACACGCTGCTCGGCGAGAAGCGCAGATCACCCGTCGCTCGTCTCGGTCAGCGCCTGTGCTCCGAAGGGCTCGTTCACGCGCTCGCCTCCGACGGACATCGTGCCGCCTCGTGGCGACCTGTCACGCGCCTCGCACAGGCGGTGTCAGCGGCGGCGACGCTCGTCGGCCCCGAGCGTGCGCGCTGGATGGCGCAGGCCGCACCCGCGGCGATCATCTCCGGAGCCGAGCTTCCTGACGCTCCCCCGATCGTCACTCCGGGGCGCAGGGGCAGACTGCTCGGGTGGAAGTAATCGTGAGCGTTGACGAGTTTTGCGCACCGCCGCAAGGCCTCACAGCGCGAGTCAAGGCACGCTGATGTCAGCGTGGGTGCGCTCAGACGTACACACGGACAGCCCCTGAGGGCAGGTACGTGTCGACGTCGAGGAGGAAAGTGCATTGACGAAATACATCCACATTGTTCGGCTCGCCGCGACAACGGTGCTCGCGTCGTTCGTCTTGCTGCGGTGTCTATCACGGCCGCCGGTGCTGCCAACTGCCCGCCGGGCAACAACAATAACGCGTATTGCACGACCCCGCCGCCGATCCAGTTCGTCCACGCGCCGAAGAGGGTCAAGCACGGCCATAGCTTCAACGTCGTCGTGCGGCTGCGAGCGCGTGAGCGCGTAACGATCCAGCTTCTCCGCAACGGCCATGTCGTCAAGAGCTTCAATGAAGGCACGCGGAATGGGACGTTCCAGCCAGCGAATCACGGCGCCAAACAAGAAGGGTAAGTATGTGATCAAGGTGATCACCAAGTCCGGCGGCAGTACTACGGAGGTCGTCAACCAGACGATCACGGTCTTCTGACCTCAGGCTGCGGCGCGCTCCGCTCGCTCCGTCCAGGGCCCGCCGGCGCAAGCCGGCGGGCTCTTTGTCTGATATGTCGGTGCTAGCAGATCTTGTTCACCTTTGATCAGTCGGGCCGATCGTTGCCTGCACATTTGTCGATGCAGCTATCACTCGCTGGCACCGCGCGATAAGGTAGCGCGCGATTTGGGGATCGTGTACGTAGTGGGGGCGCGCCCTAACTTCGTCAAGATGGCGCCCGTTATCGCGGCGCTTCAACGGCGGCTGCCCGATGCGCGTCAGGTGCTGGTTCACACGGGCCAGCACTATGACCGAATGATGTCGTCTGTTTTCATGGAGGAGCTGAGCCATTGAGCCAGCAACCGGCATGAAGGTCTGGGATCGATCTCGCCAACTCGCCGCACTCGCTCCTGTTTGCGCCGGGGTGGTCCGCTGATCCGCCGCAGCGCCCCCAGCGGCCCGACGAGTCTGGAGCCCGACCTTCCTGAGAAACGCTGGATCGGGCTCGATATTCAAGATCGCCGATGTAAAGCACCTCGGGAGTTTCCGCTGACGCGACGTCCGCGACGTGAGCGGATGCTGTCAGCCTTCGGTCGCCCCGCACGTAAGCATTGGGTGATGAGGCCTTTGATTCTCGCCGTACTCATTGCGCTCGGTGCGTCGGTCCCCGCTCAGGCGCGCAACAAGACGATCGCGCCGCCCGGAAACTCCGGCGTCTCCCAGTACGTGGAGAGCGTCCCGACTGCAGGAGGGGAGCCGGCCGACGAACACGATCAAGCCGGTCGGCGGTGGCTCGCACGGGCCGGGTGGCTCGGGTGGCGCGGGACATGCAAACGGCTCGGGCGGCTCAGGCGGCTCGGGCGGCTCGGGCGGCTCGGGCGGCTCGGGGCTCGGGCGGCTCGGGCGGCCTCGGCGCAGGCGGCTCGGCCTCAGCGCGGCTCAAGCTCGGCGGCAACAACGCTGCGGTGGGCGGCGCGGTCATCGCGCCGTCGACTGAGCGTGCGCTCGCGAGCAGGGCCCCGACGGGTCCGCGGCGGCGGCGCTCGCGCAAGCTACTGCCCCAGGCGCACCGGGGCACGCGGCTCGCGCGAGGCGGAAATCGACACCGTCTCCGCCGCCTCGGCGGTCTCGACGGGTGGCGGGTCCTCGCCGATCAGCTCGCTCGCGAAGGCGGTGACCGGGTCGAAGAGCAGCGGCGGACTCGGACCGCTGCTGCCGGCCATCTTGATCGTCAGCCTGCTCGGCGCCATCACGCTCGCGCTTCTGCGCCGGCGGCGGACGAGCTGACGCCTCGCGCGCCGTGCGCTTCGCCGGCTGGCCGTCCTCGCCCCGTGCTGCTCGCCGGCGCGAGCGCGCCAGAGGCACACGCGCTGCCGGCCCTCACGACCGGCTTCAGCGCCGACCCGGTGCTGACCAGCGACAGCACGGCCACGCGCGACGGTATGGATACGCCGTGCGGTGGCAGAGGGCGCCGGAATGGTGCGCGTCAACGTCACCTGGTCGCAGGTCGCGCCGCTCATACGTCCCGCAGGGTTTGCGCCCGCCGATCCCTCGAGCCCGCGGATATGACTGGAGCGCGGTCGACGCCGCCGTCCGCAGACCTCTCGAGCCACGGCCTGCAGGTACTGCTCAACATTACGTTCGCGCCGACGTGGGCCGAGGGCGCTGGCCGGCCGGCGAGCGCCCGGCCAGGGACCTGGCGTCCTGACCCGGCCCAGTTTGCGAGCTTCGCCACCGCGGCTGCGCGGCGCTACGACGGGCACTTTCCGGACCCGTTGCAGCCGGGAGCGATCCTTCCCCGCGTGCGCTACTGGCAGGCCTGGAACGAGCCGAACCTCGTCCTACTACCTGGCCCCCCAGTGGACGCGCAGCGGCAGTGGCTGGGTGCCGGCAAGCCCAACCATCTACCGGCAGCTGCTGAACGCCTTCTACGCGGCGGTCAAGCGCGTCTCGCCCTCGGAACTTCGTCGTGACGGCGGGGACGGCGCCGTACGGCGACCCGCCCGGCGGTCAGCGGATACCGCCCGGTCGAGTTCGATCGCGACTTGTTCTGCCTGCGCGACGACGCCCGCCTGACCCAGTCAGGTTGTCCCGATCCCCCGCATCTGGACGCGGTCTCGCACCATCCATACGGGATCGAGGGACCGCTCTGGCACGCCCTCAACCCCGACGACGCCGCCGTCCCGGATCTCTACAAGATCGCGCGCGTGCTGCACGCGGCCGAGCGCGCGGGCCATGTGCTGCCCGCGCGGACCCAAGCGGCTTTGGGCCACGGAGATCTCGTGGGACAGCTCCCCGCCGGATCCGCAGGGCGTTCCGATCGCCGAGCACGCGCGCTGGCTCGAGCAGGCGCTGTACGTGCTCTGGAGCCAGGGCGTGGACACACGTCCTCTGGCTGCAGATCGTCGACGCGCCGCCGAATCCGAGCTATGCCGCGACCTATCAGGCCGGCCTCTATTACCTGAACGGCAACGCGAAGCCGGCCGCGCAGGCGTTTCAGTTTCCCGTTCATCACCCATCGTCTCGATCGCCGCCACGTGCAGGCCTGGGGCCGCGCCCCCGGGGCGGCGAGCTCGCGATCGAGGTCCGCCGCGGCGGCGGTGGGAGGTCGTGCGCAAGGTGCACGTCCGCACCCACCAGGTGTTCGTGGCTACGCTCGCGCTTCGCGGACGCGCGATCCTGCGCGCCCGGGTCGGCGCCCAGATCAGCCTCACGTGGACGCAGGGAAGCTGACGGTCGCTGGCCTCGCCTCCGTCAGGCTCGCTGCCGCTCGCGCGTATTCACGTGAGATGGAATCGGTGGCGACTTCGTCGGCGAACCGCCTGCCTGGACTGTTTCGACGCGTCGATCTCGAAGCGCTCAGCGCCTGGACGCTGGCCGGCGCAGATCGTGGTCTACCTCGCGGTCGAGGGCGGCGGCTACGACATCGTCGTCCGCGGCCAGGTGGGGATCGTCGTCTGGTGGATCGTGCTCATCGGCGCGGCGTGGGGATTGCTCCCCGCCACCCGCCTCACGCGCCCCGCCTGGGGGGCACTCGCGCTGTTCGGCGGATTCACGGCCTGGACCGCGCTCGCTTCGACGTGGTCGCTCAGCTCCGAGCGCAGCCTGCAGGAGCTCTCGCGGGTCGCCTGCTACCTGGGAATCCTGATCCTCGCGGTAGCGGTCCATCGCGACCGTGAACGCGCCGTCCGCCACACGATCCACGCGGTCGCGACGGCCGTGGTAGCCGTCGCCTGCCTGGCGCTCGCGTCGCGACTGCGCCCGAATCTGTTCCCGAGTGCGCAGCAGACCTCGGCATTCTTGCCCGGCACGGAGTCCAGGCTTGGCTGGCCGCTGAACTACTGGAACGCGCTCGCGGCGTTGACCGCACTCGGCCTCCCGCTGTTGCTCGCGATCGCGACCTCGGCGCGGACGCTTCGGGGGCAGGCCGCTGCGGCGGCCGCGATCCCGATCGTCGCGCTGTGCGGTTACCTGACTTTCTCGCGTGGCGGCGCGCTCGCAACCGCCGCGGCGCTGATCGCCTTCTTCGCACTCACGCCGGAACGGATCCCGAAGCTCGCGACCGCGCTCCTGACCGCCGCCGGAAGCGCCGCGCTGGTCGCCGCCGCCGCGCACCGCGGCGCGATCGAGCACGGCCTCGCCAACGCCGCCGCCCGGCACGAGGGCGACACGCTGCTTGTCCCGATCGTGCTCGTGTGCGCCGGAGTGGCACTCGCCCAGGCAGGGATTGGGCTCGCCGGTCAGGCACGGGACCCCGCCGCGCTGGCTCGTGGTCCCGCGGCCTCGAGCGCGGTGGCTGCTGCTCGCCGGCGTCACCGCGTGCGTCATCATCGCATTGCTCGCCGGCGCTCCGGCTCGAATCTCGCATGCCTGGCAGGACTTCAAGCGTCCGAGCGCTACGGCGCTCCATCAGTATTCGATCGAGCGCTTCGGGACAGTCGAGCGGCAACGGCCGCTACGACTACTGGAAGGCGGCGGTCAACGCGACCGGAGGCCACCTCCTCGGTGGCTCGGGGCCGGGCACGTTCCAGCTCCTGTGGCTCCCGCGCGCACCGTACTTCAGCTACGTCCAGAACGCCCACTCGCTGTACCTCGAGACCCTGGCGGAGGTGGGCGTGATCGGGCTTGCGATCCTGGTGGCCTTCCTCGCGCTGGTGCTGGGGACGGCGGTCGCGCTCATCAGCTCGCTCTCGCGATCGAGGCGCGGGCGCGCGCCGCGGCGCTGGCCGCGGCGCTGGTCGCATTCCTAGTCGCGGCCGGCTCGGACTGGGTGTGGCAGGTGCCGGCACTGCCCGCTGCCTTCCTGCTGCTCGCCGCCGCGGTGCTCGCGCCGCCGCGGGTGTCCGCGCGCACGGCGCCGATCACCGGCGGCGCGTCCCGGTGGGCGGTCCGCGTCGGCGGCGTAGCGATCGCGCTGGCGTGCCTTGTGGCGATCGCCGTTCCGCTTGCGACCGCCAAGCGCGGTCCGCCAGAGCCAGGCGGCGGCCTCGAGCGGGGACCGGCGCGGCGGCGCTCGCCGACGCCCGCACCGCGGCGCGCCTCGAGCCGGGCGCCGCCTCGCCGCAGCTCCAGCTCGCGCTCGTGCTCGAGCTTCAAGGCGACGTGCGCAGCGCGCTGATCGCCGCCCAGCGGGCCACCAGCGACGAGCCGGCCAACTGGAGCGCATGGCTGCGTGCGCTCGCGTCTGGACGCCGAGGCCGGTCGCCCGGCAGCGTCGCTGGTGGCCTATCGCCGTGCCCGCTCGCTCAACCCCCGATCACCGTTGTTTGCGCAAAGTGATCGACGAGCCTGACATCGCCGATGAGCTTGGACCGGGCGAGCACGAGCTGGCCGAGCGCCTCGGCGCCAGCGGCCGGTGCCGGCTGCCGGCTTCCGGGGAGCGCTCGGCGCCACCTGGCGGCGCGCGATCCCGGCTACGGTCCACGACCAGAGCGGCTGCGGCTGATCGTTGCCGGCTACCTGGGCGCGGGTTCGCTGCTGATTGCGGTTGGCACGCTCGCTGGCGTCCTGTAGGCGAGAGCGGAGCAGAGCCGTTTTCGATCTGTTTGCCGCAACTCGTCAGCTTTTCGTCTCGATCGAACACGCTTTCGTTGCAATCGGGCAGCGGCTCGCGCGTGCTCGGACGACGCGGCCCAGCCGTGACGCGCTCTGACCTCTGCGGGGTCGAACGGGCGCCGACATGAACCGCGGACAATCAGACTTTGCGCGGGTGTACGAGGAGCATGTATGGCGCGTTTACGGCTTCCTCGCCTACCGCCTGCGCGACCGCCACTCCGCGGAGGACTTGACGCAGGCGACGTTCGAGCGGGCACTGCGAGCGTGGAGCAGGTTCGATCCCCGCCGTGCCTCGGAGAATACGTGGCTGCTTGTCGATTGCCCGCAACCTGCTGATCGATCACCATCGCCGCGACAGATCGAGTCGCTTCGAGCCGATCGATGAGCGCGTCGCGGCGACCGTTCGCGGGGCCCGGAGGAACGCTTCACCACCTCGCCGGAGCTGATCGGCGCGCTCGCGCAGCTCTCCGAGCGCGACCGCGAGGTGCTCGCGCTCCGGTTCGGCGGTGACCTGACGGGCCCGGAGATCGCGGCGCTGCTGGAGCTCAGCCTCGCGAACGTCCAGCAGATCCTCTCGCGGTCGTTGCGCAAGCTACGAGTCCTCGTCGAGGCCGGAGATCTCGCCGAGGTCGGCATGGTGCATCACGCCGGGCAGGAGTAGCTGGTTCTTGACCTCGGCGACGAGCATCTTGAGCGGTTCGAGGCCGAGTACGCGCTCGTGGGTGTAGAGGCCGGCGGTCGCCCGCGGGTAGGAGGACTGCCAGCCGTCGGTGATCACCTCGGGGCGCTCCTGCAAGTTGTCGGTGAGGAATCCGCGCAGCGTTTCCGCGGAACATCGGCCAGCGGGCTGCACTGACGATCATGCTGGTCGAGGTGATCGGATCGCTCGCAGCGGACGGCGCGACGCCGCACCTACGCATGACTTCCCGAACGTGAGCAAATCTCCAAGCGATGGCAGATTCGTTTACCGGGGCCTATCAACAGATCCTGATCATCCTTGGTCATCCCTAAGAGGAGGGGTGAACAGTTCTTGATCCGCCCCTGCGATTACCGATCCGCGCTCGATACCGTGGCGCCTGCCACGACGGCCCTCTTGCAGTTGGGGCGCATGCGAAGTTCCTGACGATTTATGTCGCTTAGAGATGCATAACTCGAGTCCAGTTGAGCTTGGCGGCTCGGCAGCCCAGATCGACTCGCAGCGACGCTGGTGGCGCGGCGGCTCGCCGCGCGCGTCAGGCGGCGTCGCCAGTGTGGAGAGCCTCGGCAGCGGGGACGCAGGGTGTCTGTCGGCGAACTGGATTGTGTCAGCGATGTCTTGACCCGCGAGCAGATTTACCGGTGGAATCTCGCGGTGGCGGACGGCTTGGCGGCATTGCTCTCCCCTTTAGCCGCAGCGGCGATCACGGGAACGCATCTCACCTGGCTCGTGGCGGCAGCCCCCGGCCTGGTGGTCCTCGCGGCAAAATGCAGGGTCTCTATGACCGAGACGATCTGGTGATTCGGAAGTCGACGTGGAGCGAGTTGCCGAAGCTCGTGGCGTTAACAGGGATCGCGACCGTGATTGCGTACGCCGCGCGCGGGCAGTTGATCGGCGGGCAGAGCTCGCGAGCGGGCTTCTTCCTATCACTGTGGTCTTTCGCGTTGCTGACCATGGTCGCAGGACGGGTGCTGGCTCGGCGGATAGCGCGTCGTCGAGCGCCCGAGGAGCGGTGTGTGATCGTCGGAGACGACGCGCATTGCGGCGGCCTCGGCGAGGGGATCGCCCGGATCGACGGTGTCACTCTTGTCGGCACCGTCCCGATCTCCCGGACTGGCAGGATCGGCCGACGCTCTCCACGGCCTGACGCGCCGTCTCTCAGCACACCGGTTGATCTTGGCCCCGGATCCGCGGCTTTCGGAAGTCGAGACTCTAGATCTCGTCCGCTTAGCAAAGGCAATTGGCCTCCGGGTCAGTCTGTTCCCCAGCGTTATGGCCGCCGTCGGTAGCTCAGTGGTGGTCGATCAGGTCGGCGGCCAGATCCTCCTCGGCGTCCCTCGCTTCGGGCTGTCTAGATCTTCGGCTGCGATCAAGCGCGCCTTCGACTGGCTCGGCGCATTGATAGCGGTCGTCGTGCTCTCGCCGGTGATGTTGATTGCGGCGCTGCTGATCAAAGCTCGACACGCCGGGACCCGTGTTCTTCCTCCAGACACGAGTGGGCCGTCGTGGCACTCGTTTCGACATGTTGAAATTTCGCACCATGGTCGATGGAGCAGACGCGCTCAAGGTTGGGCTCTCGGACCGCAACGAGGCAGCGGACGGGCTGTTCAAGATAAGCGCCGACCCGCGCATCACGGACTGTTGGACACTGGCTCCGCCGGACCAAAATCGACGAACTTCCGCAGTTGTTCAACGTGCTAGCAGGAAGGATGAGCCTGGTCGGGCCCCGTCCGCTGGTCGTCGAAGAGGATGAGCGGATCAGCGGATTGGATCGCCGGCGGCTTCATTTGACCCCTGGAATCACCGGCCCATGGCAGATCCTCGGCTCGACCGCCGTCCCGATCAGCGAGATGGCGAAGCTGGACTATATGTACATCGCCAACTGGTCGATCTGGGAAGACATCCGGATTTTGGTCCAAACCATGTTCCTCGTGGCACGCGGCCGAGGGATTTGACGCGACGGGGCCCGTGGCAGATTCGCTAGCAACCTCCCGCAGACAGACGGGATTCCTGAGAGGTAACTCTTCTTGGCCTGCCGCTGGATGCTCTAACTCACTTCGCCGCCGACCGGAACGATTTACCGCCGTTCCGTTCCCGGAGCAAGAGGGCGGATCGTGTTGAGCGCGACCATCAACTGCTATGCGTACGGAACACTCCGAGAGCGACTTGACGATCAAACGACTTGCTGCTGGAGGTGCAAGATAGCTACCGTGGTTGAGAAGATCATTCTCGCAGCCCGAGGAAGGGATTGAGTTGGCACGAGAACTTGGGGTCGTAGCCGGCGGCGGAGGATTCATTGGTGGTCACCTAGTCGGTAGCCTGCTCGAGCGAGGTGTTCCCGTGCGGTCGGTGGACGTAAAGCCACCGCATGAGTGGTACCAGGTGCATGAGGACGCCGATAACATGGAACTGGATCTTCGGCGAGCGGAAAATTGTGAGACAGCCGTTGCCGGCGCAGCGGAGGTATATAACCTCGCCGCTGACATGGGAGGAATGGGGTTCATCGAGAACAACAAAGCCCTCTGCATGCTGTCGGTCCTGATCAACACACATCTACTGAATGCTGCGTTGCGCAATGACGTGAAGCGCTTCTTCTTCTCATCGTCAGCCTGCGTCTACGCCGCTGAGAAGCAGACGGATCCCAACAATCCTGGTCTCCAAGAGTCTGATGCCTACCCGGCCATGCCGGAGGATGGTTACGGGTGGGAGAAGCTCTTTAGCGAGCGTATGTGCGGGCATTTTCGCGAGGACCTTGGGTTGACTACGCGGGTCGCGCGGTACCACAACGTCTACGGGCCATTGGGAACATGGACAGGTGGACGAGAGAAGGCTCCAGCAGCGATATGCCGTAAAGTCGCTGAAGCCAAGATCTCGGGAAACCACGAGATCGAGATCTGGGGCGACGGTCTTCAGACGCGAAGCTTCACGTACATAGACGATTGCATCTTCGGAACCCATGCAATCATGAACTCGGAGGTCATAGCTCCGATCAATTTGGGTAGCAGCGAGATGGTGACGATCAATGACCTCGTCACGATCGTCGAGGAGGTCGCCGGAGTCAGATGTCGGCGGACGTACGACTTGTCAGCACCGAAAGGCGTCAACGGGCGCAATAGCGATAACGAGATGATCCTGACGAGGCTCGGTTGGGAGCCGAGCACCTCGCTGCGGGTCGGACTTGAGAAGACATACGAGTGGGTCTACGACGAAGTCAGGGCGGAGGTCCTCGTCCAGTGACGCGATGGCGCCCGCTCGGAACAGAGAAGTCGGGAGCAGAGAAGCGGACGGATCCACGTCGCCGGTCGATGCGTCGGCGGCCCGGACGTACTCGGTAGGTCCGTTGTGATCATCGAGAAGATGCACTCGACACTGACTACGGCCCGGCTCCGAGGCGCAAAGATCGCCCGCTTGCTGCGCCACCGCAAGGCGTGGTCACTGGCATGGGTCGGAGTACGAAGTGGTGTCTTTCCCTCATTCGAGCACGCGCACGTTCCGTTCGCCTCGGATTTCGCCACCGTCGTGGACGCCGGGACGTCACGGGGGCAGTTCGCGCTGTTCGCGCTATGGCGCTTTCCAGATGCACGACTGATCTGCTTTGAGCCGCTGCCAGGGGCGGCAGCGGTCGCGACCGACGTGCTTCCAGCCAATCGCGTCGAGCTGCACGCGATCGCCTTGGGGGCATCCGCCGGGAAGTCCACGTTCCACGTGTCATCACACGATGATTCCTCGTCGCTGCTGCCGATCGGTCCCAGACAGATCAGGGCGTTTCCTGGAACCGAGGAGGCACGGCAGCTCACGGTATCCGTGGACGTCCTCGAGAAGTACCTGAGAAAAGACCTCGTGCGCCGACCGTGCCTTCTGAAGATCGATGTGCAGGGCGCCGAGCTCGATGTCTTGCACGGCGCAGGTGCGGCGCTTGACGCTGTCGATGAGGTGTTCGTCGAGGGTTCCTTCACCGAGCTGTATGCAGGACAGCCATTGGTGCATGAGATCGTCTCGTATCTCGCCGCCCGCGGATTTAGACTCGTGGACGTCAGCGGGTTGGCAAGGTCGGACACCGGCGAGGCCTGCAGGCCGACTTCCTGTTCCGCCGCGCGTGGACAACACCAGCGGGAGCGCCCGAGCCAACCCAAGCGCTCGAGGCGGTACGCCTGGTTGCATCGAGCGGACAAGCGCGGCCCGTACAGGTCTGATGACGCGGCAGAAGACGCAACTACCTATGAGTGAGATCGGGAAGGTCTGCGCGGTCTTGCTTGACCGCGACGGCGTGATCAACCGGAAGCCTCCCGAAGGTCGATACGTGACGTCCTGGGAGGAGTTCACCTTCCTCCCGAGCGTCCTCGAGGCGCTAGCGGAGCTCGCCAACGCCGGGCTGCAGCGCGGTTGTCGTTACGAACCAGCGGGGGGTCGCGCGCGGCGTCATGTCCGAGAGCGACGTCGACGAGCTCCATCGCCGCATGCAAGCTGAGATCGCCGCCTCGGGCGGTTCCATCGACTCCATCTACTACTGCCCCCACGAGGGCGGCTGTGATTGCCGAAAGCCGGGCACTGCGCTGCTCGAGCGTGCCGCGCGTGAACTGGAGCTTGACCTTGGCAAAGCGGTCGTGATCGGCGATCGCCTATCCGACATCCACGCAGGCATAGCCGTGGGAGCACAACCGTCTACGTGCCTTCGGACATGGACGAACCAGAGGCGCGTGTGCTGGCCGATTACGTCGCAGACGACCTAGGAGTTGCGGTGCGGTGGGTCGCCGAAAAGGCGTTGCATGTGTCGAGCGACGGCGTTGCCATATGAAGCCAGCCAAGTCCCGCTCCACTGCAAGACCGTATGCTACGATCGCCTCAATCGCGAAGACCGCCCATACTCGGGTATCGAAGCAGGCGCTTCGCGCAGATACGCACTAACTCTTTCTCTGGCATGGGGGACGCGAAGGGCGAATTGAAGAAGGACGATGCAGTCTCACGAGCCTGAACCGACGCCTGGCCGCGTCCTCGCGCGATATTCCGGCGCCGCGGGCCCCTGGTACTGCTCTGCGTAGTAGTCGCCGTAGGCGCTGGCACTAGGCTATTCACTACACGCACGGAAGCAATACACGGCGACCGCTTCGCTACTCTTCAACAATACTCCGCTGAGCCAGCAGATTGCCGGACTACCGCCCGTGGTGAACACCGACAGCAGTCGCAGCAGGACACCAACACCCAGTTACTCAGGCTTGGTGATGTCGCACAAAAGACTGCCAGCCAGGTCGACCACGGACTCACCAAACGCGCGGTTGCCGACAGCGTGAGCATCAGCCCGCAAGGCGACACAACCGTGGTGCATGGTTGCTCCGACCATGAACTCGCCGTCCCTCGCCGCCCGGGTAGCGAACACGTATGCAGGCATATTCGTGAGCGAGCAAGAGAACGCTGATCACCAGTACTACAGCTCGGCGCTTGCCACGGTCGAAAGCCAACTGGCGAAGCTATCGCCCTCGCAGGCGAAAGGAGCTCAGGGGCTGGCGCTAGAGAATCGAGCACAGTCCCTCGCTACGCTCGCGCAACTGCGTACGAATACTGTGCAGCTAGCGCAGGCGGCGACGGTCACCTCCCCGTCGTCGCCGAGGATCACTCGAAACGTAATGGTGGCTGGCCTACTCGGGCTATTGCTTGGTGTAGCCTTGGCGCTCGCCCTCGAGCGTCTCGACCAGCGCATCCGTGAGCCGGAGGAGCTTGAAAGTACATACGGACTTCCCCTCCTCGGTGCCGTCCAGGAAAGCGCGGCGCTGCGTCGCGGAGCCGGCGGCTCGCGCAGCGAGCTGCCATCAGGCGCGGTGGCGGACACATTTCAGTTCGTCCGGACCCGCCTGCGCTACTTCAACGTCGATCGCGATTTGCGGACGTTGGCGATTGTGTCCGCGTTACCGGAAGAAGGAAAGACGACAGTCGCGCATTGGCTCGCCAACGCTGCCGCTGCGGTAGGCTCGCGCGTCCTTCTTATCGAGACCGATCTCCGGCGCCCGACGCTGGCAACGGAAGTGGGCGTGAAGAGTGGTCCCGGCCTCGCCGACGTTCTGATTGGCGCGCGCACGCTCGACGAAGTGACGCAACGGGTCAACCTCGCAACGGTTGGGAAGGACCGTGGTACGGAGCGCAGCTTTCACGTCATCGTGGCCGGGGGCCTCCGAACCCTGCTGAAATGCTTGAAAGCCGATCTTTGGCGACGTTGCTTGAGAGAGCGAAGTCGAGCTACGATTTCGTCGTAGTCGACACGTCACCGCTCGGTGCGGTGTCGGACGCTTTGCCGCTCGTGCGCGAGGTCGACGGTGTCGCGATCGTCGCGGGCATGGGTCGCAACCGCCGTGACGTTGCTAAGCGGCTCCGCGATACCCTGATATCCGTCGACGCGCCGTTGCTCGGCGTGATCGCGAACCGAGTCAAGGCCCGTAGGAGTGCGCTGTATGGCTATGGGTACGGATACGGGTATGACAGCGATGTATCGACGCCATGGCAGGTGGCTGCGGCGGCCAATACCAACGGGCACGCGGCGGTTGAGACGATCGGTCCCGCCGACGCGAGGGTGCCGGAACGTAACAGTGAGCGCGCGGGCCCGTCCGCGTGAGACTCCTTGGTGGGATCCGGCGCGCCAAAGAGCCGGCGCTAGGTGAAATGGTATATGGGAGGCGACCTACGTCTGTATGACCGCGCCGGCAAGTCGCATCGTCATTTACCGACTCGGAAGCCTGGGCGACACGATCGCCGCCCTACCTTGCTTTCACCTGATAGAGCGTGCGTATCCGGATGCGGAGCGCATCGTCCTGACAAACGTGCCGGTGTCGAGCAAAGCCGCTCCTCTCGAAGCGGTTCTCAAGGCAGGCGGCTTCATCCACAGATCGATTCCGTACCCGCTCGGCGTGCGCACCCAACAAGACTTGCTCGGCTGGCAACGGTGCTTCGACACCAAGAAGCGCGCACGCTGATCTATCTGGCTGCGAGTCGGGGATTGGCCGCGGCTTGGCGAGACGTCGCCTTCTTCAAGGTGTGTGGGTTCGAGGACATCATCGGCGCGCCGGTCAACGCGGACCTACAGGTAAACCGAATCGATGGAGTGGGAAACCTTGAGCGTAGAGCCATCGACTCGCGCGAACGGTTCGGAGCCTCGGAAGCATCGAGCTAGAGGACCGGACGTGGTGGGATCTGCGGCTCACTGAGGAAGAACACGGGGTGGCGGAGACGATGCTCGGCGATATGAGCGAGCATCGGTTCGTGGCTGTGAACACCGGGGGCAAGGCATGGCAGAAGGACTGGGGCGTTGGAGGCATGGAGATCACTGCTGAACAACCTTGGTGAGCGACTGGACGACTGGGACCTAGCGTTCGTTGGCGGTCGCGAAGATCAGGAACGGGCGGTGGCCCTGGGCGCTGCGTGGCCGGGCGCGGTGGTTGATCTTTGCGGGCGACTGAGTACCGCGCGAGCGCCGCCTCGCTCAGTAGGGCGTCGCTGTTCGTCGGTCATGACAGCGGGGCATTCCACCTTGCGGACGCGGTCGGGACACCAGCAGTTGGCATATTCGGTGACTACAACAGACCCCGGAAGTGGCATCCGAGCGGCTTCCATACACGGGTGATCCATCGACAGTCCGGTCTGAAGGACATCTCTCCCGTGGAGGTCCTTGCGGAGGCCACAGACCTGGTCGAACTCGCACAGCGGCGGTGAGTCAACCATGATCAGGCCGCCGCCCTTCCTGGTTCGCATGCACCGCACTATTGTCACCTTGGACTTGTTCTGCGGCCTTTCTGCGTCTGCTGGAAGAGACTCGACGGACCTGCAGCGTCGGGGTGGCGCGCCTTGAGCGTCGCGGCGTCGTCAACGTCCGAGCGCCACACGCCAAAGAATGGTCGTCACGGGCGATGACGTACCTCCGCAGACTCGAGGCGCGAGAGCTGCTTCCCGCGGTCGCGATTGCAGTGGGAGTCGGTGCGATCGGCGGCCTGCTCAGCCCTGCGCTCGTGCAAGCGATCGCTACTCAGCACGGCCAGCTCTACCTCTGGCTTCTCGTGCTCGCGATTGCCGCCGCGGGCTGGTGCTTCTTCATGCGCCGTACCACCGTCAAAGGGTTCTCGGCTCGGTGGGTCTTCCTGCCGATCACTGTAATCGTCGCCGCAGAGTCGCTTTTCGCGAACGGCGTCGGCGGCGTGGTGTCGCGCCGAGCTCGGTTGGGGTCTGCTCGGCGTGTCGTTCGGGGTAACCGCCCTGATCAAAGCGCGGATCCCCGCCTGGCTGGCTGGCTACGCCGGCCTGGGCATCCTCCTGCAACTCACAGCGAGGTTCGCCGGGTCAGCGGTGCCCGACGTCGGGCTCTCGACGCTGGGGCTCCTCGTGATGTCGCTGTTGCGACTGCGCTCCAAGAGGACGGCGGGGTGATGAAACTCTTGAAGCCCGTCGCGATCGGCTATTGGGTGATCACGACGCGTTCGTGGTCTACGTCACCCATTTCTCGATCGGAACGATGACCCCAGAGTCCATCGCCATGCCGTGGCAGGGAGGACTGAAGAACGTATTGACCAGCGGCAACTTCACGGGCTACGGATTCATCAACGGTCAGCCGGGACGAGAAGCATCGTTCGTCGTCTGTGCCTACCACTTGATCGCTTGGCGCTATGACCGCCGGCAGCTGCACGGGTGTACTCACCGCAGCCTCCTCGCGCTGTTCGTAACCGGCTACGGGCGGGTCGCGATCATGGGGAGGCGTCATCGGATTCGGGCTGATCTTGCTCACTAACGAGAACGGTACGCGCGCCTCGAGGATCCTCGTCGCCGTCATCGTTACTGCTGGGCTCGCAACGGCTTCGAATCGCAGTTCACGAACCTCTCGGCGCGCACCGGAGCGCCAACCGCGGGGAGCATCGACCGGACACCTGTCGTTGTGGAGCCAGCAGCTCGGCCTGTTCCTTGAACAGCCGCTCACCGGCGTGGGGTCCCACCCGACGATCGAGCAGGACGCTCAGGCGCGATTCAGTCCGATCATTCACGACCCCAATCCCGCGACTATCCTCAGGTTGAATGCGGACGGCTCGCGGGGCGAGGGCAGATGACTGGCCTCGTCGCACAGCGCGGCGTGATCAACGGTGGCGCGCTCCTCGCACTCATCGCGTTGGCGATCACCTATTGCTTCAGTCCTTTCCCGTCTTCTCGCGAGGGCAAGCAAGACATGACCCTCGTGCGGGCATGTATCGCAGCGTCGCTGATCTTATATCACTGATGAAGTGCCGTTCAGCATCTACACCGTGACTGCCTACGTGTCGGGGCAGATCACGATGATTGCTGCTGTAAGGACAATCAAGCCTCGGCGCCTCACCCGTCTTAGTCGCTCGATTCCCGACCGTCCAGCGGCCGCGCTCGCCCAACGCGCCGTCACATATCGAATTAGGTCGCGCCCC
>CAWDYK010000009.1:0-42556 GCA_963806475.1 uncultured Solirubrobacterales bacterium | reverse complement strand
TAATGAAGGGGTTTCCGGTTCGAGTCCGGAGGCGGGCTTTTTGCTCGATTAGCAGGACTTTTTTGTCCTTCCGGGCAGCCGGCGGAGCCCTGGGGCAAGAAATGGGGCAAGAACGTGCCCGGAATCCAATGACTTCCGGCACCGTTCGTCGCGTCCTTGCTAGCGCCAGGGATACAGGGCTAGCCTCCGGCCACCTCCAGCATCGTGTGGCGCAAGCTCTTGCGCACTTCTACTTACGCACTTTCGTGGGTACTACCGTTGTCCTTCGCCCACGAACGCGATTATGTTGCAACGGGCTAGCTAGGTATCGAGGGGGATCTTCCAGGAAGGGGGAATCGCGTTGGGGTGGATCCCCTGCGCTTCGGGGTGGTACGACGCACCGATAGCTTCGGGGTGGTACGACTCATCGATACGAATACGCCTCGCCTCGGGTGGGATGCGTCACCTCTGTTGCGAGCCGCACTGGCCCAACGCGCTCAGCAGACGCGATGACTGATGCCACGCTTCAGGATGTCGGCGTCTTCGCATGGTTGGGCACTTACATCGACATCGACGGACGAAGGAGCGCAAGATGCGCAGTCTCAACGGTGAAGCGGGCATGACCATCGAAGCGGTCTACGCCGCCGACCTACAGCACGGCGACCGCATCGAGAACGGCACAACTGCCGGGCTCGTTGTCGATCAGGTGGTCGTCGAACGGCAGTACGGACGCAACCGGGTGCTGATCACGGATGCCGATGGCTGGCGCTACCAGCGTTTGCCCGACTCGATCCTGACGATCCGGTCGCGCTCGAACGGAAAGGAGGACCGCCACCGAGAAGCCGATCCGATCAGCCACAGGACGGACCGTTCTTCCGCGCTCATTCGAGCGTAGTGGCCGCACGCGTAGTCCAGGAAGGATCCGACCCTGGATAAGGTACATCCTGATCAGCTTGCGGAAGCTGATGAGCGTGGATGGATCAAGGTGGGCATGCGAGAGTGGTTCGGTCCCGATTCCGTCATCCCGGGGTATGTACGCTGGCGCGTCGATCTGGCGCATACTCGTGACCATTGCCGACTTGTCACCCCTCCTTCGCGCTGGGCGACGCTAGGGGGCGAGCCGGTCGATCCTCCAGCCGCCCGGGGCGACCGGAAGGTATCGCAATCGGTCGTGCAGCCGGTCCGCACGGTGCTGCCAGAACTCGAAGCTCTCCGCCGAGACGCGATAGCCACCCCATGCCTCTGGAAGCGGCAGCCCCTCGCCGGCGTGGCGCGTGGCCAGCTCGACCACGCGTTCCTCCAGCTCGTGCCGGCTGTCGATGGGACGGCTTTGCGGCGAGGCGAGCGCGGACAACTGACTCCCCCGCGGCCGGCTCTGCACATACCGCGCTGACTCCTCTGCCGACGTGCGCTGCACCGGCCCTTCGATCCTCACCTGTCGACCAAGCGCCTGCCAATGGAACAGCAGCGCGGCCCGCGGATTGGCGGCGAGCTCCTCGCCCTTGCGGCTCTCGTAGTTGGTGAAGAACACGAACCCCCGCTGGTCGAACTGCTTGACGAGGACCATCCGCACCGACGGAGAGCCGTCCGCGTCCGCTGTCGCGAGCGCTGCCGCCTCGGGCATCTCCGAGCCCGCTTCCTGCGCCTCGGTAAACCAGGCGACGAACTGCCGCAGCGGATCGGGATCGACGTCGTCCTCGAGCAGCGGCTGAACGTGAATCGACACGGCAGAGATTATGCGCGGCGCCGCTGCAGCGGGCGGAGTCCTTCGCCGCCTCGCTCGTGGTAGATGTCACACGGTCCGGTGTTCTAGGTGCGACACGACCAACGGCAAGCACGCAACGAGTCTCGACGGCGAGCGGGAGCGGAGACGCGTCGGATGACGTCGGGCATCAGTGGGCACGAGCGCTGCCGGAGATCACGTCTTGCGGCATCGCTCGCGCTCTGTCAGTACGCGCTCGAGTTGAACGAATGAGCGTCCACGCATCCGGTAGCTTGCCTCGCGCGTATACCGGTGACGAAGATGGCGACTCAGGTGCAGCAACCACGAGCAAACGAGGCGGTCAAGCCGCACAGGTCGTTCGACCCGCGGAAGGTTGGCAACCTCGAATGCGATGCGTGGGTGGCGTACTACCGCCGGGATTGGCCGCGGTTCCTTCGCGCCGCGATCTCGCTGACCCGGCACACATTCGGCCTGTCGTGGCCCGCCACGCTCCAGGGCGCTGGGCTCGTGCTGCGCGCGAATCAGCTGTGGGCGCCGTTCCCTGACAACGACCCTGCCGGCGCGCGACGGGCGATGAGGCGCTTCTATGAACTGGTTGCGCGCAAGCACGGGGAGTCGTTCGATCCGATCCGCGCGTCCGAGCTCGAGGTCGACTGGTGGCGAGTCCACCGCGAGCATCAGCGGGGGCCTGACGGCGCCGACGAAGCGCCGTTGATCGAAGCGCTCTCATCGTTGTACGCGTACGTGTACGGAGTGGCGCGAGAGGACGTGCGTGTCGCAGCTGAGCAACGGGCGCTCGCGATGCGTTACTCGGACCAGTGGGTCGAGCAGGGTTGCGTCCCGGACAGCCCGCTCGTACCGGGGGAGCGCGCCGCGCTCGTCCGCTCCTACGCTGCGCTGCTCGCGGCCGTTCATCGCGGCTGACGAACGATCAGGCAAGGCCGGGCGTGGTGAGGACTCCGGGAGCCATGTCGGCGCCCGGCCGCTGGGATGCGGACTCTAGCGACGCCGTCAGTGCGCGGCGCTCGTCCCGGTAGCGGGACCGCGCAGTATGAACACCTCGAGCCGACGAGTCCGCGCGAGGCGCTGGGCACGCTCGAAGCGCTGCCGCGTGGCGAAAGCCCTCGCCACGGCCTTCATCGCCGCCGCCTCCGCGTCCAGCCTCCCCCTGCGCGAGCGCACGACCTTCCCGCGCAGATGCACGAGCACCGACGAGATGTCGATCTTGACCGGGCAGACCTCAGAGCACGCGCCGCGGTGCGGGTAGTAGGCGCCGACGTCCTCGACGCCGAGCCTCCCGATCAGGAGCTCGGACAGCTCGAGGACGCGGGGCCCCAGGTCGACTACCTCGCGCTCGAGCGCCGCGTCGCCCGCCTGATGCGCAGCCCGCACGTAGGCCTCACGCACCATCGCGGCGCACGATCCCGACGGCGTGACGATCGTCTCCTCATCCGCGAACACGCGCACGAACCGGCGAATCAGCCCGAGCGCCTCCTCGTGGTAGCCGGTGTTGAAGTGCATCTGTCCGCAGCAGGTCTGCTCCTCGGGGAAGATCACCTCATGCCCGAGGCGCTCGAGCACCGCCACGGTGGCCCGCCCAGTTTCGGGGAACAACGTGTCGTTGAAGCAGGTGATGAACAAGGCTATGCGCATGGGCCATACCTTCTTCGATTCCGGCGGCTCGTAAGCCTGTGCGCCGTCCGGAGACGGCGCGCAAGACTAACCCGATGCCGTGAGTCGCAGCCTACGGCACCGTCCACGACAGCGGGCCGGATTGCGCTCGATCCGCTGCGGCGCAATACGCTGCGACGCTTGCACGCCGAGCCGCCCGTCTTCGACCTCCAGAGCCATTCGCACCACTCCGACGGGGAGCTGTCGCCGCGAGCTGTCGTCGAGGCGGCCGCAGAGGCGGGCGTCGAGCTGCTCGCGCTCACCGATCACGACACGGTGGACGGCGTCGGGGAGGCGCTGAGCGCCGCGGGCTCTGCCCGATTGCGGGTCGTGAGCGGCGTCGAGATCTCGGCGATCGACGCGTCCGGGCAGGACCTCCACATCCTCGGCTACCTGATCGACGCGAGCGACCCCGACCTTCGGAATCGTCTGGAGCAGTCGCGCCGGGAGCGCGGCGCCCGCGCCGAGGCGATGATCGCCGCGGTGCAAGAGCTCGGGTTCGCGGTCGACGAGGACGCGCTCCGCAAGCGCCGGGAGCAGGGGAAGTCGATCGGCCGCCCGCACGTCGCGGCGGCCGTGGTCGGCGATCCCGCGAACGCCGCGCGGCTCGCGGCCGAGGGCTGCGCCGAGGTGTCCGCGTTCCTCGAGGCCTATCTGATCGAGGGCCGCCCGGCGTTCCGCCGGCGCCGCGCGCCGTCTGTCGCGCGCGCCATCGGGACCATTCACGACGCCGGCGGCATCGCCGTATGGGCTCACCCATTCTTCGACGTGGCCGAGCCGCGCGCGGTCCTCGCAACGATCGACCGGTTCGTCGCCGATGGCCTCGACGGCGTCGAGTGCTTCTACGCGACGCACACGCGCGAGCAGGCGGAACTGCTCGCGGCTCACTGCGCCGAGCGCCGGTTGCTCAGCACCGGCTCGGCCGACTTCCACGGCCCCCGCCACCGGCACTTCTCGCGGTTCCGTGCGTTCAGCACGTTCGGTCTCGAGCCGACGCTCGGACCAATCGCCGGCTGAACGCGGCTCGGCAGCCTCGATACCGGCTGCCGTCCAATCGGCCTGCTCGACCGGTGTCCCCGGGATCGCTCAGGCCGCTACCGCACGCTCAGAGAGATGCTGCCCGACCTTTCGCTTGACGCGCTGCAGGGCGTTGTCGACGGTCTTACAGTCGCACTCGAGCCTCCGTCCGACCTCTTCATAGGAATGGCCATCGAGGTAGAGCGCGAGCACCCGCGACTCGAGCTCCGAGAGCGCCGTCGAGATGCACGCGACGAGCGCCCGCAGCTCCTCAGAGGAGATCACCTGGTTGACCGGGTCGTGCACGGTCGAGCCCGGGAGCATCTCGTCGAGGGTCGCGTCCATATCGCCGATCGCGCCCGCCGGCGCGGTCGAGAACGAGACGTATTGGTTGAGCGGGGAGTGCTTGTTCCGGGTCGCAGTCTTGACCGCGGTGATGATCTGTCGGGTGATGCAGAGCTCCGCGAAGTTGCGAAAGCTCGACTCGCGGTCGCGGCGATAGTCGCGGACCGCCTTGTAGAGCCCGACGAGGCCCTCCTGGATCAGGTCGTCGGCGTCCCCGCCCGCCAGAAAGTACGACGATGCCTTCAGCCGAACGAACCCGTAGTAGCGGCGGACGATCCGATCGTATGCATCTGCATGTCCCTGCTTCGCAAGGGCAATCAAATACACGTCCTCGACCTGAGGTCGAGAGTAAGTGTTGCTGGAGAGTCGAGCCACGAGACGTCCCTTCTCGAGCCGTGCATTCGGCTCGCATGGAATTCGTGGCGCGCACCTCCCCTGGCGCCGCACCTGGTGAAATGAATGTCAGCGATGCGGGCGAAGTTGCCGCCGCACCCGATCAAGATCGAATCTAAAGCTCTAGTAGATCGTTATCTCTCGCGCGCGAGCTTGACACAGGGCCCCACGAATGTCAAGCGGGAGCGCTCACCGGCGTCCGCGGGCGGCCTCGTAGATCAGGACGGCCGCGGCGGCGCTGACGCTCAGCGACTCGATCTTCCCCCGCACCGGCAGCGCCACGAGCGCATCGCACATCGCGGCCACCCGCGGACGCAAGCCGCGCCCCTCGGAGCCCAGGACGAGCACCGCTCGGCCGGACCAGTCGACCGACTCGTAGCCGCTCGACCCGTCGCGGTCCGCGCCATAGCACCAGAACCCGGCAGACTTCACCTCAGCCAGGAAGTCGGCGAGGTTTCGCACACGGGCAATAGGCAGATGCTCGACGGCGCCGGCCGATGCCTTGCAAACCGCAGCCGTGACTTCGGCGGAGCGCCGCTCGGGGACCACTACGCCGGCGACGCCCGCACACTCCGCCGTGCGGCAGACCGCGCCCAGATTCTGCGGGTCTTGCACCTGGTCGAGCGCCACGATCAGCTGATCCGAGCCGCCCTTGGATCCGGGCCCGGGCGCGTACAACTCGGCGGCGTCGCTGTAGCGATACGGCTCGACCTCGGCGCACACACCTTGGTGGGCCTCCGATCCCGCGCGCCGCTCGATCTCCTCGCCGGCCACCGCGATCAGCGGGACCTCCGCCTGTGTCAGCCAGGCCTCTCCGAACGTGCTGTTCGTAGCCCAGATCCGGAGCACTGCGCGGCGGCCGCGCAGTGCTTCTCTCACGGGATTACGCCCGTACACGATCACCCCGACAACAGCAGTTCGGGCCCGTCGGGGCCGTCGCGCACTTGCCAGCCGCGCTCCCGCAACTCGTCCCTGAGCCGGTCGGCCTCGGCGTAATCGCGCCGCGCCCGCGCCGCCTCGCGGTGCTCGACGAGCTCGAGAATCTCCGGCGGCGCCTGCACGTCTTCGGTCTCCAGCAAGTTCTCGAGCGCCAGCACCCCCATCATCTCGCGCAGGTCGCTATCGCCGGTCGCGCCGTCCGCCCTGTTCGCCTCCCGGACCCATTCGAATACCGCCGCAAGCGCGCTGGGGGTATTGAAGTCTTCGGCCAGCGCCGAGAAGAACCGCTCGCGCAGCGGTGGGGACCAGCTCGGGGACGGCCCCGCGGTCAGACGTCGGGCCGCCTCCCGGATCCGCTGAACCTGCGCCGAGGCCTGCTCGAGCCGCTCCTCGTCGAACTCGATCGGCTGTCGGTAGTGGCCAGCGCAGAAGTACATGATCAGCGCGTCGCGCCCGTAGCTTTCGAGCGCGTCGCGCAGGACGAAGATGTTTCCCACCGACTTCGCCATCTTCTCCTGGTCGAGGCGGACCATCCCGTTGTGCATCCACAGCCGCGCCAGGGGCGCGCCGCGGGCGGCCCTCGTCTGCGCGGCCTCGTTCTCGTGGTGCGGGAAGATCAGGTCAGAGCCACCGCCGTGGATCTCGAAATCGACGCCCAGCAGCTCCTCGGCCATCGCCGAGCACTCGATGTGCCACCCGGGCCGACCCCGCCCCCAAGGGGAGTCCCAGTAAGTGTCCTCTTCGGGCTTCTGCGCCTTCCACAGTGCGAAATCGAGCGGATCGCGCTTGCGATCTGCACCTTCAGCCCCCTCCCCTTGGTCCATGTCGTCGACCCTCCGGTGAGATAACTCGCCGTAGTCGAGGTACGTACGGACCGCGAAGTAGACATCACCGCCGACCGCGTACGCGTGCCCGCCCGTCACCAGGTCCTCGATCAGCTCGATTATCGGCCCGATCGTCGCGCTCGCGAGCGGCTCATGATCGGGGCGTCCCAGCCCCAGGTCGTTCGTGTCGGCGATGTAGTCGGCGGTCATCTCGCGCGCCAGCTGCTCGCTCCTGGTGCCGGCGGCGTTGGCGGCAGCGTAGATCTTGTCGTTGATGTCGGTGATGTTCGCCACGAACGTCACCTCGAAACCCTCGTGCACGAGGAACCGCCGGAGTAGCGAGAACACCACGAACGGCCGCGCGTTGCCGACGTGGATCCGTCCGTACACGGTAGGACCGCAGGCGTAGATGCCGACGCGCCCCGGCTCTCTCGGTTCGAGCTCGCGCACCAGTCCGGTGCGCGTGTCGTGCAGCCTGATCGTGGGCAACGTGGGCAACCCTAGCCGGAATGTTCCGACGCCGACACACGCACCGTGGCCGGAACGGTCCGACCGACCGCATGCACCCGACGCCGGTGGCGCCCGGTGTAGCGGCAACGTGGCGGCCGGTGCAGGAGTCGCCGATGAGGTCGGCGCCCGCCGAGCGGGAGCCGATCTCGAGCACGCTCGATTCAGCCGAGCCGCTCGATCGTGGCCACAGCGAGTGCGGCGGCGCCCTCCTCGGCGCCGACGAAGCCCATCCCCTCGCCCCGCGTCGCCTTCACGTTCACGTGGTCCTCTGGCAATCCGAGGGTCTCCGCGAGCGACGCGCGGATCCGGTCGCGCGCCGGGGCTAGCTTCGGGCGCTCGATCAGTACGGTCGCGTCGACGTGCCGGACCTCGAAGCCGTGCTCCGCGAGTACCCCCACGACCGTCCGCAGCAGCTCGAGCGAGTCCGCATCCTTGAAGGCGGGGTCGGTGTCTGGGAAGTGCTGACCGATGTCGCCGAGAGCCGCGGCGCCCAGCAGCGCATCGATGATCGCGTGCGTGAGCACGTCCGCGTCCGAGTGGCCGCTCAGCCCGCGGTCGTGCGGGATCTCGACCCCCCCGAGCACGAGCCGCCGGCCTTCCGTGAAACGATGGCAGTCGTAGCCGATTCCGGCTTGCGCAGTCACGAAAGCCGCTCCCGCTCCCGCGGCGGCGATGCCGCCGGCTCGATCACACACGCTCCGCGAGCAGCAGCTCGGCGACGTGGAGGTCTGCGGGCGTTGTGATCTTGATGTTCTCGGGCCGGGATTCCACGATCCGGACCGTGCCCCCGAGCCGCTCGATCAGCCACGCGTCGTCGGTGGCTGTCGCGAGCAAATCATCGGATGCGAACTCGAACGCGCGCTGCAACGTCGCGCGTCGAAACACCTGTGGCGTCTGCACCGCCCACAGACGACTGCGGTCGAGCGTGCGGGCAACCGTGACGCCGTCGTCTTCGACCTCTTTGATCGTGTCGGAGACGCGCGCCGCGGCGATGGCGGCATCGACCCCTGACTCGTCCAGTGCGTCGAGCGCGCGCTCGAACAGCTCCGGCCGGGCGAGGGGCCGCGCCGCATCGTGCACCAGCACCGGATCGCCCTCGCCGGCGGCGCGGAGCGCTTCGCGTACCGACTGCGAGCGCACCTCACCACCGGGCACCGCCTCGGTCTGCGGTGGCGCCGCGTCGAGTTCGCCCGGTGGAAGGGCCACGATGATTCGATCGATCGCACCAACCGCTCGCAGCGCTGCGACGCTCCATTCGAGCATGGGCCTGCCTGCGAGCGTGACGAGCGCCTTGGGCCGGCCGGACCCAAGGCGCTCGCCACGACCTGCGGCCACGATCAACGCGACCGCCATCTGGGCTTTGCGCGCGACCTACTTCGCGGCCACAGCCACCTTCCCGTTGCTGTGGCCGTTGCCGCCCGATTCAGCAAGCAGCTCGTACAGATGCGCCTCTACCTCTTCCTCGTTCATCTCGAGCGCGTACATCAACTCTGAGGAGAGGATCTTCTTCGCGCGCGTGAACATCTGCTTTTCGCCGGTGGAGAGGCCCTTCTCGGCCTCGCGGATGGCGAGATTGCGTACCACTTCCGCCAGCTCGTAGATGTCGCCCGTCTTGATCTTGTCGCGGTTGTGCTTGAACCGGCGATTCCAGTTTTTCGGCATCTCCGAACACTGGTCCTGAAGCACGCCGAGCACCTTCTTGACCCTCTCCTCATCGATCACGCGGCGCAGACCCGCAAGCGCTGCGTTCTCGGTGGGAACCATGACGGTCATATCGTTGTGCAGGATCTTGATCGTCAGATACTCGCGCTTGTCACCGAGAATGTCCTTCACTTCCTTGCGGAGCACCTTGCCGGCGCCGTGATGCGGATAAACGACGTTGTCGCCGACCTCGAACTCGGTGTGGACGAGCGGCTCGGCGGGCTCAGGATCCTCCAGGTGCTCTTCCATTAGCTCAGTGATGGTGTCCTCCTCTTCCGGGCCGGGCGGGCCGACGGACCCGCACTGTTTGCACTACGTCTGCAGATAGCGATCAACCAGGTTGATCTCCTGCTGGCGGCGAAGGCCCTCGCGGATGTCCTTCGCCCGGATCTCGCCGACTCCGTCGACGGTCTCCAGCTCGCCATTCGTCGCGGCGAGCAATTCCTCGAGTCCTCCGAACTCATCGACGATCCGCTGAACTACCAACTTCGGCAGGCGTGGTATGCGCCCGAGGATGCGGATGCCGCGGGGGGAAATGGGATAGTCGAGGGTGTTCACCTTGCGGTCGTAGCCGAGCAACTCGGCGAGACGACCGAAGTCCAAAAGGTCCTGATGCGGCAGGCGCACGAGGTGATCGAACGCCGTCGCAAAGTTCTCGTCGCTGTCCTCCACGAGGTAGTCGTGCACAAGCGCGGCCTTGTCGGCCGACACGCCGACCATCGTCTCATCGAGCTGCATCTCGATCAGCCGGCCCTCGGTCCCGAGCTCGACGATGTAGCGCTCGATCTCGACCGCCATGCGCGTGACCAGCTCGGCCCGCTGCAGCACGGTCAGCACGTCGTGCAGAGTCGCACCGCCCTCGAACTCCAGCGCGGTCAGGCGCGTGGAAACCTGGTCGAGACGGCTGCGGTACTTGTCCAGTGTGGCCAGTGCCTGGTTGGCCTTCGCGAGCACCACCGGGATGTCCTCGAGGATGTACTTGATGCCGTCGACGTACAGCGACACAACCTCGCGCCGCTCGGACACGGCGACCACGAGCGCATCGGTCTGCTTCGAAACGCGCTCCGCGGTCCGGTGCCGAGTGCCCGTCTCGAGCGTCAGGATCGTCGGGTCCGGCGTCAGCTGCACGTTGGCGTGGACGATCTTCGTCGCGTTTGCATTCAGCACGATCGCCCCGTCCATCTTCGCGAGCTGGTACAAGAACGCGGGCGTGTAGTCGAGCTCGAGCTTGATCCCGCCGGAGAACAGGAACCCCAGCTCCTCGGCATCGCCGATCACGATCAACCCGCCGGTGCGGGCGTGCAAGATGTTGTCGATGCCCTCTCGGACCGACGTCCCGGGCGCCACCATCTCCAGCGCCCTGACCATCCGGGACTCCTGTCGAGACTCGAGCTCGTCTTTGAGCTCTTCCCCGGAACGAGACGCCATGAAGGCCGATTCTAGGGCATCTCCTCGCCGATCGCCCCCGCGCGGGGTCGCGCTCAATCGCCGAGGAGCAGCGCATCTACGTCCCCCGCCGATCAAGCCGTTCGCCCCAAGAAGCACTCGCGATCAGGCCGCTGACGCCGCATGCCGCTGCAGGACGGCGGTCATCGCTGAGCGTAGGGTCCTTTGTCGATCCGGCTCGATCACGGGGCTCAGGCCGAACTTGGCGGCTTCGGCGAGGCGACGGTCGGCGTGGACGACCGAGCGCAGCTCGCCGGTGAGGCCGAGCTCGCCGAAGCAGGCGAGAGGACGCTCCGGGGCGGCCGCAGTGAGGGTCGCGCGCTTGGCGGCGCCGGCGACTGCGAGCGCGATCGCGAGATCGGCGCCGGGTTCGTCGACGCGCACGCCGCCGACCACGTTGACGAATACGTCCGCTGCACCGAGGCCGATGCCGCCGTGGCGACCGAGGACGGCCAGGACAAGCGCCAGGCGGTTGCGGTCGAGGCCGGCGACGACGCGACGCGGCGGCACCAGCTCGGACGGCGACACCAGCGCCTGCACCTCGACCAGCAGCGGTCGCGAGCCCTCCATCGCGCACAGCACGACGCTGCCGGGCGCGCGCGTCGCCTCGCCGACGAAACGCGCGGAGGCGTCGAGCACCTCGACCAGCCCGTGGTCGTGCATCTCGAACACGCCCGCCTCGTCGGTCGAGCCGAATCGGTTCTTGACCGCGCGGACGGTGCGATACGTGCGCTCTCGCTCGCCCTCGAACTGCAGGACGCAGTCAACCAGGTGCTCGAGCACACGCGGCCCGGCGAGGGCGCCGTCCTTTGTCACGTGACCGACGAGCAGCACGGCGATCCGCCGCGCCTTGGCTAGGCGCATGATCGCGCCGGCGACCTCCCTGACCTGGCCGACCGATCCTGGCGCGCTGGTGAGCTCGGAAGACTGAAGCGTCTGTACCGAGTCGATCACGCAAACCTCGGGAAGCTCGCGCTCGACTGTCGCGAGGACGCTCTCGAGGTCGGTCTCCGCGATCACCGGGATGTGCATTGGCTCCCCGGAACGCAGCCGCTCGGCCCGCAACCGGATCTGCGCCGCCGACTCCTCGGCCGACACGTACAGCGTGCGGCGGCCAGCCGCGACGAGGTTCGCCAACGCCATCGTGGTGAGCGTCGACTTGCCGATCCCGGGTGCGCCTCCGATCAGCACCAGGGACCCCGGCACGATCCCGCCGCCGAGGACGCTGTCGAGCTCGCCGATCCCGGTGCTCAGCCGCTTCTCCTCGACCGCCTGGACCTCGGCCAGTGTGACTGGGGCGGACGCTCGCACCAAACCGGCGTCCCGGCGAGCAGAGCCGCCAGCGCGATCCCGGCGCGCAACCGGCCGCACTTCCTCAACCAGCGTGTTCCACTCACCGCACCCCGGGCACCGTCCCGCCCAGCGCGCGCTCTCGTGAGCGCACGCGGAGCAGATGTGGATCGAGCTCGGACGCGGCATCGACCCCAGGCTACGGCCTGGGGTCGACGGCAACGGCTCGATCGCTCGAGCTTACTCGGCGTCCGTGGGAGCGTCCTGCTCAGGCGGCTCGGGCTCTGACTCCTCGCCGCCGTCTTGGGCGCCGACTCCGACGGGCGTCGGCTGCGGCTGCGGCTCGATCACCGTGAGCGTGACGTCCTCGCCTGGTTCGCCGTCCTCGGCCGGCTTGTCGACCATCACGGTCGAGCCCGACGACACCTGTGCGCGAAGCACGAAGTCCGCGAGCGGATCCTCGATGTAGCGCTGGATTGCGCGGCGCAGCGGCCGGGCGCCCATCGCCGGATCCCAGCCCCTGTCGACGAGCATCTCCTTCGCGTCCTCGGACAGCTCGAGCTGGAGCTCGCGCTCCGCCATCGACTTGCGGATCCGCCGGAGCAGCAGCTCGACGATCTCCTTGATCTCGTCCTTGGTCAGCTTGTGGAAGACGATGACCTCGTCGATCCGGTTGAGGAACTCGGGCCTGAACACCTTCTTCAGCTCGCCCATGATCCGGTTCTTCATGTCGTCGTAGGTGATCCCGGTCTCGTCGTCGCTGACCGCGAAGCCGAGCGGTGTGTTGCGCGCGATCTCGGAGGCACCGATGTTCGAGGTCATGATCACGATGCAGTGACGAAAGTCGACGGTCCGGCCCTGAGCGTCGGTGAGGCGGCCGTCCTCGAGGATCTGGAGCAGGATGTTGAAGACGTCCGGGTGAGCCTTCTCGATCTCGTCGAGCAGCAGCACGCTGTAGGGCTTGCGCCGAACAGCCTCGGTCAGCTGACCGCCCTCGTCGTAGCCAATGTAGCCCGGAGGGGACCCGACCAGGCGGGAGACCGCGTGCTTCTCCATGTACTCGGACATGTCGATCCGGATCATCGTGTCCTCGTCGCCGAACAGGAACTCGGCGAGCGTCCGCGCCAGCTCGGTCTTCCCGACGCCGGATGGGCCCAGGAAGATGAACGAGCCGGTCGGGCGCTTCGGGTCCTTCAGACCAGCACGCGAACGCCGGATCGCCTTCGAGACGACCTCGATCGCGGGGTGCTGGCCGATGACGCGCTTGTGCAGCTCGTCCTCCATCCGCATCAGCTTCTGGGTCTCGGCCTCGGTCAGCTTGAACACCGGGATGCCGGTCCACATCGAGACGATGTCGGCGATCTCCTCCTCGCCGATCGAGGGACGCTCGGTCGACTCGCCCGCCTCCCACTGGTCGGCCAGCTCACGCTTCTTCTGCGTCAGCCGCCGCTCCTGGTCACGGAGGTTCGCCGCCTTCTCGAACTCCTGCGACTCGATCGCCTCCTCCTTGGCGCGTCGCGTCTCCTCGATCTCGTCCTCGAGCTCGCGGTACACGGGCGGCGAGGTCATCGACTTGATCCGCATCCGCGATGCGGCCTCGTCGATCAGGTCGATCGCCTTGTCCGGCAGGAAGCGGTCGGAGATGTAGCGGTCGGCAAGATCCGCCGCGGCCTCCAAAGCCTCATCGGTGATGTTGACCTTGTGGTGCTGCTCGTAGCGGTCGCGCAGCCCCTTCAGGATCTGGACGGTCTCCTCCGTGGTCGGCTGATCGACGGTGATCTTCTGAAACCGGCGCTCCAGGGCCGAGTCGCGCTCAAGGTACTTGCGGTATTCCTCGAGCGTGGTCGCGCCGATCGTCTGCAGCTCGCCGCGGGCCAGCGCCGGCTTCAGGATCGAGGCCGCGTCGATCGCGCCCTCGGCCGCGCCCGCGCCGACGAGGTTGTGAAGCTCGTCGATGAACAGGATGATGTCGCCGCGCTGGGTGATCTCCTTCATCACCTTCTTGAGGCGCTCCTCGAACTCTCCCCGGTACTTGGAGCCCGCGACCAGGGCGGCGAGATCAAGCGTGTAGATCTGCTTGCCCTTCAGCAGCTCGGGAACATCGGCGTTGGTGATGCGCTGCGCGAGGCCCTCGACGACGGCGGTCTTGCCGACACCAGGCTCGCCAACCAGCACCGGGTTGTTCTTCGTGCGGCGCGAGAGGATCTGCATGATCCGCTCGATCTCGGTCTCACGACCGACGACCGGATCGAGCTTCCCCTCGGCGGCGAGCTTCGTCAGGTTGCGCCCGAACTGGTCGAGCAGCTTCGAAGACTTCTTGCCCTCGCCTTGAGCGGCCGGACCGCCGGACGCACCCGCGGCGCCGGCGCCGCGCTGGCGGCTGCCGGGACCGGACAGCATCCGGATGACCTCGTTGCGGATCTTCTCGGAGTCCGCGTCGAAGTCGAGCAGTATCCGAGCGGCCACGCCCTCGTTCTCCCGCACCAAGCCGAGCAGGATGTGCTCGGTGCCGATGTAGTTGTGACCGAGGCTCAGGGCTTCCCGCAGCGCCAGCTCGAGGACCTTCTTGGCGCGTGGCGTGAACGGGATCTGACCGGAGGTGACTTCCTCGCCGGAGCCGACGATTCGCACGACCTGCGCGCGAACGCGCTCCACCGTGATGTCAAGCGACTCGAGCACACGCGCCGCGAGACCCTCCTCTTCGCGCAGGAGTCCGAGCAAGATGTGCTCGGTGCCGATGTAGTTGTGCTTGAGCGTCCGCGCCTCTTCCTGCGCCAATACGACCACCTGGCGGGCTCGCTCTGTAAATCGCTCGAACATGTTCGTTACTTCTCTCTGTTCTGGCGGTACTCGGGCGGTTGGTCGGTCGAGGTGTTGTCCTGGATCTGGTCTCAGTCTCCCTACGCTGCCAGAGTCGTCCGATGCGGTGCGCCGGCTGCAGGGACGCCGATGATTCCGTTGCACCCATATCGACCGTTGGGCCGCTGGTAATGAGTGGAGCGGTCTCGATTTCGAGCCATGGGTCAGTCTACCAGCCACCTTCAGGCAATTCGGACGGTTCGTTGTCGGAGCATGCGGGGCTCCCGGAGCGCACCGGAAGCCCCCGCCGACGCGAAGACCCCCGAATAGCATGGGAACTGGTTGGCGCCGGACAGAGCCGGCCGAGGCACTCGCTGCGGGCGGCCACGGTCATTCGCCGCCGTTCGAGCCGAACGCAGAAGCTCCTGCAAAACCGGCACTACTCCCGCATCGCGGGGAACAGCACGACCTCACGGATCGAACGCCGCCCGGTCAACACCATCACGAGCCGGTCGATTCCGATCCCGATCCCCCCGGTCGGGGGCATCCCGTGCTCCAGCGCCTGGACGAACGTCTCGTCGTAGGGCTGTGCCTCGAGGTCGCCGGCGCCCGCGAGGGCGCGCTGGTCCTCGAACCGGCGTCGCTGCTCGTCGGGATCGTTGAGCTCGGTGAACGCGTTCGCGAACTCCATCCCGCCGACGTACGCCTCGAAGCGCTCCACCAGCGCCGGATCGCTGCGGTGGCGCTTCGCGAACGGCGAAAGCTCGACCGGGTAGTCGATCAGGAACGTCGGCTCGATCAGCGTTGGTTCGACGTGCTTGGAGAGCAGCTCGTCGACGAGCTGGGGCCAGGTGTCCTCGTCGGGAGCGGCCATGCCTTGCGCCCGCATCTCGGCAGCCAGGGCGTCCCGGTCGCGGAACTTCGAGACGTCCACCCCCGTCCGCGAGAGGATCGCCGAGGTCAATGTCTCGCGGCGCCAGGGTGGGGTGAAGTCGACTCCCCCCGAGTAGCCGATCTCGTTGGCCACGTGAGCGACGAGGCGTTCGCAGCGCTCGGCGACGTCCAGGTAGTCGGCGTATGCCTCGTACCACTCGAGCATCGTGAATTCGGGGTTGTGCTTGTGCGAGAGGCCCTCGTTGCGGAAGTCCTTGCCGATCTCATAGACGCGCTCCAGGCCGCCCACGATCAGCCGCTTCAGGTACAGCTCGGTGGCGATTCGCAGGTACAGGTCGCGGTCGAGCGCGTTGTGGTGTGTAATGAACGGCCGCGCCGCGGCGCCCCCGTACAGCGGCTGCAGTACGGGCGTCTCGACCTCGATGAACCCCTCGGCGTCGAGGAAGCGGCGGATCGCTGAGATCACGCGCGCGCGCATGACGAACAGCTCGCGCGACTCCTGATTGGCGATCAGGTCGAGCTCGCGGTGGCGAAGCCGGGTCTCCACGTCGGTCAGCCCGTGATGCTTCTCGGGCGGCGGGCGCAGCGACTTCGCGAGCAGCGTGACCGCCTGCACCCGCAGGGTCAGCTCGCCGCGGCGCGAGCTGAACGCGACCCCGTCCACGCCGATCAGGTCGCCGAGGTCGAGGCTGAGCAGCCGGCCCATACCGTCGGTTCCGAGCTCGTCGACGCGCGCCTGCAGCTGAATCCGCCCCGAGCGGTCGACCAGGTCGAGGAACGCCATCTTGCCCTGGCCGCGCCGGGCGGCCAGGCGCCCGGCAACGCGGTGCCACGCATCGGTCTCCTCACCGGCGGCCAGCGAGGCATGTGCCGCTCGCACCGCCGCGATCGGCTCGACCCCGTCGAATTCGTGGGGAAACGGCTCGACGCCGTCGGCCCGTAGCGCCTCTAGCTTCTGACGACGGGCCGCGAAGACGTCGTGGGGCTCCTCGCCCACGCGGTCACGTGCCGACGTCGATCTTCGTGATCTTCAGCTGACGCTCGCCCTTCGGCGTGGCGACGACGACCTCGTCGCCGCGCCTGCGACCGATCAGTGCCTTGCCGATCGGGGACTCGTTCGACAGCTTCATCTCGGCCGGGTTGGCCTCGGCGGAGCCGACGATCGTGTACCTACTCGACTTGCCGGCCGAGTCCTTGACGTGCACGATCGACCCGATCCCGACTACATCGGTGCCGAGCTCGGACGAGTCGATCACGGTCGCCGAGCGCAGCTTGTCCTCGAGCTGCGCGATTCGGGACTCGAGCATTGCCTGCTCGTTCTTAGCGTCGTCGTACTCGGCGTTCTCCGAGATGTCGCCGAACTCACGGGCCTCCTTGATCCGCGCCGCCACCTCCCGGCGACGGGTGGTCGAAAGATGCTCGAGCTCCGACTTGAGGTTGGCCAAGCCTTCGGGTGTGAGGAGGACGTCCTTGGGCATTGCGTAAAAGACCTGTACTTGTGGCGATCTGGACGAGAAAAAACCCGCTCGCTGGGCGGGATCGCCACGCATCCCTACTGCGTGGGCGGGTCAGTATAGACACCTGCTCGAACTACCCAGAGGTGTCTGCTGCCCCTCCGAGGTGACTACGCCACGGCCCTCATCGGAGCCGTCGCCTGGCGCATCAGCTCGCGGACGGCGTCGACTCCTGGCGCCCGCTGCGCCGCTGCCTCCATGGCGCGGCTACCGCCGAGGCGCTCGAGGTACCAGGGATAGAACTTGCGCAGGTAGCGGTCGGCGCGCTCGCGCCCGAGATGCTCGATCGCGCGGTCGATCACCCAGTCGAGCTCGGCCAGGATCTCGTCGCGGTCGGGGTCGGCCGACCGCTCCCCCAGCAGCTGCTCGAACAGCCAGGGGTTGCCGAGCGAGCCTCGAGCGAGCAGCACGGCGGCCGCGCCGGTCTGGTCGAACGCGGCGCGGGCCTTCTCGGCGGTGTGCAGGCCACCCGACAGCAGCACCGGAACCGGCAGCGCCTCGACGAGCTCCCGCGCGAGCCCGTAATCGGGTGATCCGCAGTGCCGCTGCGAGGCGTGCCGCGGATGGATGCAGAGACCGGCGACACCCGCCTCGGCGACCAGCCTGCGTGCCACGTCGACCCCGCTCCGGTCGCTCGGCCGCAACCCCGACCGGAGCTTGACCGTTACCGGCAGACCGCTTCCCCGCGCCGCCGCGCGCGCCACCGCGACGGCTCGAGACGGGTCCTCGAGCAACGCGGCGCCCGCTCCGGTCTTGCACACTTTGGGCACGGGGCAACCCATGTTGATGTCGATCAGGTCGGCCCCCGCGGCGGCGACGCGGGCCGCGGCCGAGGCCATCACGTCGGGATCTCCTCCGAACAGCTGCACCGACACGGGGTGCTCGTCGGGATGGATCCGCAGCAGTTCGCGACATGTCTTCTCGTTTCGATAGTGCACGGCGAAGCTCGAGACCATCTCGGACACCGCCAGACCCGCGCCGTGTCGCTTCGCCTGCAGCCGCACGAACCAGTTTCCGATGCCGGCGAGCGGTGCCAGCACGACCCGGTTGGGGATCGGCACGCCGCCGAGGCTCCAGTTGTCGGTGAGAGACCGCGGCATCGGCGTTCATGGTACGAATCCATGAATGGACCTTGGTCCGCTCCTGAAGCCTTGGGCTGACATCGTCCGGGACCAGGTCCCGGGAGTAGAGCTGTTCGACGTGCACACGCACATCGGCCAGAACGACCCCGACGGGATGAGCCAGACGCCCGAGCAGCTTATCTCCGCGCTGAGGATGGCCCGCGCGAAGGGCGCGTTCGTGTTCCCGATGCACGAGCCCGACGGCTACCAGCCCGCGAACGACGCGGTGCTCGCGGCGGCGCGGGAGGCGAACGGGCTGCTGGTCCCGTTCTGTCGCGTCAACCCGCACGACGGTGCCGTCGCGGAAGCCGAGCGCAGCCTCGACGCCGGCGCCCGTGGAATCAAGCTGCACCCTCGCGCCGAGGCGTTCACGCTCGACCATCCTGAGCTTCGGAACCTGGTCGCCCTCGCGCACGAACGGAGGCTGCCCGTGCTGATCCACGCGGGCCGGGGCATCCCCGCCCTCGGCCTGCACGCGGTCGAGCTCGCCGGCGACTTCCCCGGCGCCCTCTTGATCCTCGCGCACGCTGCGATCTGCGACCTCTCCTGGATCTGGCGCGTCGCACCCGACTACCCGAACCTGCTGTTCGACACCGCCTGGTGGATGCCGGCCGACCTGAACACCTTGTTCTCGCTGGTTCCCGCGGGGCAGATCCTGTTCGCCAGCGATGCGCCGTACGGCCAGACCGCGATGTCCGCGTCGTTCATGCTCCGCACCGCGCTCCAAGTGGGGCTCAGCACCGAGCAGATCCGCTCGTTCGCCGGCGGCCAGGCGCTCAGGATCGCCGCCGGGCAGCCGCCCCAGCCGCAGGGACCGGCGATCGGCGAACGCGAGCGCGCCCCGCACTCGCTGCTCGACCGCGTCTCCGAGTTCCTGATGCTCGGCACGATCGCCTCGATGCGCGGCCTCGATGCCGGGGCCGAGATGCTCGCGCTCGCGCGGCTCGCCTGCGACGTCCCGGACGAGATCGACGACGCCCCGATCTTCGCCGCGATCCGGCGCCTGATCGACATCCACGACGACATCAAGGCCGTAAACCCGGGCGACCGCCGCCGGCTCGCGTTTTTGATCCTCGCGGTCACGACCGCGCGAACGCCGGACGTGCCCGTCCCGGCTGTCTAGCGGAACCCGTGCAGCGCGACCGAGCCGCGCTTGAGCCTGAGATGATGGCGTCCGGGCGTCCGGAAGGCACTTGCGTGAGCGCCGCAACCATCCGAGAGTCCGCCGCGGCGGACGCGAGCGTGCGTGTCTTCCGGACGGCGATCAGGCGGCCCGGTTGCGATTCCAGATCAACCTCAGCCCGATCAGCGTGAGCAGATCGTCGACCTCGTCGATCGTCTCGCGAATGAACGGCACCAGCGCGCCCGCGAGCCCCCCGGTCGCGATCACGGTCGTCGAAGGGCCGAGCTCGGCGCGCAGCCGCCGCACGATCCCCTCGACCTGTCCCGCGAACCCATAGACGATCCCGCTGCGGATCGCGTCGACCGTCGACTTGCCGATCAGCGACCGCGGCTCCGCCAGCTCAACCTTGGGGAGCTTCGCGGCGCGGTCGTAGAGCGCGTCGATCGAGATCTCGGCTCCGGGCGTGATGATCCCGCCGAGGTACTCGCCGGCGGCGGACACCGCGTCGTAGGTGATCGCGGTGCCGAAGTCGACGACCACGCAGGTGTCGTGGACCCGGTCATACGCCGCGACCGCGTTGACCAACCGGTCGGCGCCGACCTCGCGCGGGTTGTCCATCCGGATCGGCATCCCGGTGCGGATCGACGGGCCCACGATGATCATTTCGTGGCCGAGGTAGCGGTCCGACATCGCCGTCCATTGCTCGGACAGTTGCGGCACCGTCGAGGACACGATCGACGACCTGATCTCGGCGAAGCCGAGTCCGCGCAGCGCCAAAAGGTTCGCGAGCGCCGCTCCGAGCTCGTCGCTCGTCGATTCGCGCACGGTGGCGAAGCGCCAGTGCTCGGCGATCGAATCGCTGCCCCACTGGAACACGCCGAAGTGCGTCTGGGTGTTGCCGACGTCGACGACGAGGAGCATGCGACCCAGCATTATCGTGGTCGCGGTCCCGATCTCGGGCTACCCCGGCAAAGCGGCCGCGCGTGTTGCCCCGGCCGATCGAGCACAGCTGGCGCGCGGCACCGAAGCGGAGGCGATACAACGCCTAGCCGACGAGCGGCGGGCCCGCCGGCCGCACCTCCTGCCCCGGTCCGAGCGAAGCGAGCGCGTTGGCGAGCCGCGCTCCGTCGGGCGGCACGGTCAGATCCGGGTCGAGCTCGAGCAGCGGCACGAGCACGAACCGCCGCGCCCGGACCTCCGCGTGAGGTAGCGTCAACCGCGCCGACGAACACTCCAGGTCCCCCAGCAGCAGCACGTCGACGTCGATCACGCGCGGTCCGTGGCGCACGCCGCCCGCGACCCGGCCGACCGCCCGTTCGACCTCCTTGCATGCGTCGAGCAGCTCCTCGGGCTCGAGCCCGGTGCGCACCCGCAGGCACGCGTTCAGGAAGGTCGGCTGGTCGAGCACGACTCCCACCGGCTCGGTGTCGTAGACCGACGAGGACGCGAGCACGTCGACCTTGACCACGCCCAGACTTGACACCGCCGCACACAGGTGCGCGCGGCGGTCACCCACGTTCGAGCCCAGCCCCAGGTAACCGACGCGGGCCGGCCACGTCATTCGGCCTCGCGCCACACCTCGACCGAGACCTCGCTTAGCGGGAACGCCAGCGGCGGCTCGGGCTTGGCGGCCTTGACCCACACCGCCTGCAGCTCAAACTGCTCGAGGAGCCGATCCGCGATCGCGGTGCAGAGGCGCTCCAGCGTCTTGTAGGAACGTTGCTGAGCAACGAGGTTCGCGGTGTCGCACACCTGCCCGTAGTCGACCGTGTCGTCGATCCGATCGGTGATGGTCGCGTCGCAATCCCCGACGTCGAGACGGATGTCGAGGATCAGGCGCTGTCCGACCTCGCGTTCGGCAGTGGTCACGCCGACGTGCGTGAACAGGGACAGGCCGCTGATCTCGATCGTGACCTCGGGTTCGGAGCGCTCCTCCTCGTCTTCACCCTCGTCTACGTCGTCGAACTCTTCGGGGTCGTCGTCGGGATCCATTGCGGGCTGACCGTAGCAGCAGCCACCGCGAGCGCGTCGACCACCGGAGCGACGTCGTGGACGCGGAACACGCGCGCTCCACGCTCGAACGCAAGCACGTTCGTCGCGATCGTCGCCGCCAGCCGCTCGTCGACCGGACGGCCCGTGAGGCGGCCGAGGAACGACTTGCGCGAGGTGCCGATCACGACCGGCCGCCCGAGCGAGACGATCCGATCGAGCCTGCGCAGCAGCTCGAGGTTGTGCTCGAGCGTCTTCCCGAACCCGATGCCCGGGTCGAGCATGACCCGCTCCTCGGCCACGCCCCGCGACAGCGCGAACGCCATCCGCCCCGCCAGGAAGCGCGTGACGTCCTCGACGACATCGTCGTAGCTCGGGTCGTCCTGCATCGTGCGCGGCGAGCCGAGCATGTGCATCAGGCAGCAGTCGACATCGCGCTCGGCGACCACCGCCGCCATCCGTGGGTCACCGCGAAGCGCGGTCACATCGTTGACGAGCGTCGCGCCCGCGTCGAGCGCCGCGGCAGCGACCGCCGCCTTGGAGGTGTCAATCGAGATCCGGGATCGAACGCCCGCCGCGATCAGCCCATCGATCACGGGTACAACCCGACGCAGCTCCTCATCGACGTCAACCGTAGAGGCCCCGGGACGGGTCGACTCGCCGCCGATGTCGAGAATCGCGGCGCCGTCGGCCTCGAGCGAGCGCCCATGCGCGATCGCGGCAGCCGGATCGAGGAACGCGCCACCGTCGGAGAACGAGTCCGGCGTCACGTTGACGACGCCCATTACCTGAAACCGCTCACTCATCGGGCCACCGGCCGTGCTTGTCGTAGTACTCGCGGGCTTCCTCCTCGCGCTCGCGGTCGCGGTTGCTCTCGATGCTCATCCGGAACAGCCAGTTGATCATCCACACGATCAGGGCGGTGCCGAGCAGGACCACCCCGGCGCCCGCGGCGGCCGTGTGTCCGTGGCCGATCACGATCGCGGCCACGCCCGCGACCGCGATGCCCAGTGGGAGCCACACCCGAGTCAGCCCGAGCAGCAACGATCCTGCTCCACGATGGCGGGGCATGACACTCAGCTCCGATGGCCGTACATGACACTCAGCTCCGATGGCCGTACATGACACTCAGCTCCGGACGATTGGATCGATCGCCGTTCTCGTTGCCCACGTTACATCGCGGTGGCTATCCTGAAGCGCCGGGGTCCGATGAAACGTCGAGCCGCAATCGCAGCGCTAGCGGCCGCAGTGCTGGCACCGGCGGCCCCAACGCGTACGCCGCAACAGCCGGTCAGACGATCGCGCTGCTGAACGCGCAACGGGCGGGCAACGAGCTTCCCGCAAACATCGTCGAGGATCCGCGGCTGACCCGCGACTGCGCGGCCCACGACCGCTACATGGCGCTCAACCACAAGCTCACGCACTACGAGCAACCGGGCGATCCCGGCTACAGCGTCGGCGGCGCCTATGCCGGCGAGAACTCGGTGTTGAGCCGGCGCGGGAACGCCCCCGGGGTTCCAAAGCTGCGCTTGAGCTCGGGCCGTGTCCGCGGCCACCGGGTCCGGTTCACCGTCAGCTACAGCTCCGTGTTGCGCGACCGCAGCGCGACGCTGACGATCACGCCGCTGACGGTTCATTGCGCCGGCGGCACCTGCACGACGGTCGCCGGGCACCCGTCCGCCCGCACGGTCGTGCTGACCACGCGCGTCCTGTCCCTGCCGCTTCCGGCGCGCGGCCACGGCATCCGCCTCGACCTCGAGACGAACGCGTTCCAGCTCCTGGACGCCCCGTGGAAGGCGGCGCACGCGTCGGTGTCGTTCCTAGCTTGAGCCTGGGATCGCAGGCCGAAGGCACTTGCGCGAAGCGCGCGTGCCTTCGGGACGGTATCTCAGGCGACCTACTCCGCAGTGCCGCCCGCGAGGCCCGGCCGCGGCAAAGGTCGCGGTGCCTCGCGCCCCGCGCGCTCGGCGGGCGTCGGCGGCGGGATTGGCACCTCGGGCGGAGCGGGCGCCTCGGCGCCGAACACATCGGCCTCCGTGCTGCCCTCGAGCAGCGCCTCGAACTGCTCCTTCTCGATCGTCTCGCGCTTGATCAGGATCTCCGAGAGCTTCTGGAGCGAGTCGCGGTGCGTGCTCAGGATGTCCTTGGCCTGCAGGTGCGCCGACTCGACGATCCGCCTGATCTCGTCGTCGATCTCCCGTGCGATCTCATCGCTGTAGTCGGGCTCGGCGGAGAACTCGCGACCGAGGAACGGCTGCCCGTGGTCGTGGCCGAACACGCGCGGGCCGAGCTTCTCGGACATCCCGAAGCGCATCACCATCTGCTTGGCGGTGGCGGTGACCTTCTCGAGGTCGTTCGAGGCGCCGGTCGTGATTTCGCCGAAGCAGATTTCTTCGGCGGCGCGGCCGCCGAGCGTCATCGCCATCGTGTCGTTCAGCTCCGCGCGCGTGGTCAGGAACTTGTCCTCGCCGGGCAAGGAGATGGTGTATCCAAGCGCTTGTCCCCGGGAAATGACCGAGATCTTGTGGATCGGGTCGGAGTTCGGCAGGTAGTGGCCGACGATCGCGTGGCCCATCTCGTGGTAGGCGGTGATCTTGCGCTCCTTGCCCGACATCACCCGGGTCTTCTTCTCCGGGCCGGCGATCACGCGCATGATTCCCTCTTCGAGCTCGAGCTGCGTGATCTCGCGCTTGCCGTTCCGGGCGGCGAGCAGCGCCGCCTCATTGACGAGGTTGGACAGATCCGCACCGGTGAACCCTGGGGTCTGCCCGGCGAGCGCGTCGACGTCGATCTCCCGCGCGAGCGGCTTGCCGCGCGTGTGGACCTCGAGGATCTTCCTGCGCCCGAGCCGATCGGGCCGGTCGACGACGATCTGGCGGTCGAACCGGCCTGGACGCAGCAGTGCCGGGTCGAGGATGTCCGGACGGTTGGTGGCCGCGATCAAGATGATGTTGTCCTTCATCTCGAACCCGTCCATCTCGACGAGCAGCTGGTTGAGCGTCTGCTCGCGCTCGTCGTGGCCGCCGCCCAGCCCGGCCCCTCGATGCCGCCCGACGGCGTCGATCTCGTCCATGAAGATGATGCACGGGGAGTTCTGCTTGGCCTGCTCGAACAGATCACGCACGCGCGAGGCCCCGACGCCGACGAACATCTCGACGAAATCCGAGCCCGAGATCGAGAAGAACGGCACGCCCGCCTCGCCCGCGACGGCGCGGGCGAGCAACGTCTTACCCGTGCCCGGCGGCCCGTACAGCAGCACGCCCTTCGGGATCCGCGCGCCCAGCGCCTGGAACTTCTTGGGGTTCTCGAGGAACTCCTTGATCTCGTGCAGCTCCTCGACGGCCTCGTCGACGCCCGCGACGTCGCGGAACGTGATCTTCGGCGAGTCGACCGACATTCGCTTGGCGCGCGATTTCCCGAACGACATCACCTTCGAGCCGCCGCCCTGGACCTGGTTCATCAGGAAGATCCAGAAGCCGATGAAGATCACGAACGGCAGGATGTAGGTCAGCAGCGACAGCCATCCGTTCGAAGCGCGGCCCTGGATGTCGAACTGCGACTGGTCCGCGATGTGCTCGTGCGCGGCATCGATCAGCTGCGGTGTGTACTGATCGGGGAACCCGACCGTGTACTTGCGGCCGTCGGTCGTGGTGACGCTCGCGGTGTTGTCCTTCTCCTTCAACGTCAGGCTGCGGACCTGACCGCTGTTGAGCTGCGTGAGCAGGTTCCCGAACGACTGCTTCTGCGTGTGGCTCGAGTTGCCGATCAGCTTCTGAGCGAAGAACGCCAGCACGATCACGATCAGAATCGGGAACGCTGCGCTCTTGAAGAACCTGCTCATCAGGGGAATCCGCGCTTCCGGCGCGCCGGCTCGGGGTCGGGAAAGCTCAAGCGTAGCATCTGTGTTCGAGGCTCATTGAACCTTCTCGGCCATCGGTTTCAGTCCTTTAAGGCCGCCACGAAGGGCAAGTTGCGGTAGCGCTCGTTGAAGTCGAGCCCATACCCGATCGCGAACCGGTTTGGGATCTCGAAGCCGACGTAGCGCGTCTGCAGCTCGACCTTGCGGCGCTCGGGCTTGATCAGCAGCGCGCAGACCTCGAGCGAGCGCGGGTTGCGGCCCGCAAGATTGCGCAGCAGATACTGGAGCGTGAGCCCCGAATCGACGATGTCCTCGACGATCAGCACGTCGCGCCCCTCGATCACCGCGTCGAGGTCCTTGAGGATCCGCACCACCCCCGATGACTTGGTCGCCGACCCGTACGAAGCCACCGCCATGAAGTCGACCTCGCAAGGAACCTCCAGGTGGCGCATCAGGTCCGAGAGGAAGAACACCGCGCCCTTCAGGACTCCGATCAGGACTAGATCCTTGCCTTCGTAGTCCCTCGAGACCTCCGCCGCCAGCTCCCGCACGCGCCGCTCGAGATCCTCGGCGCCGACGAGGATGTCCCCGATCGCGTCGTCGTCCTGCACGGACGCTTATTTTATTTTACGGGTTTATGGGCATGCTTGGGCATGCCTGTGGGGTGGCTCGCGCCACTCGGTGCCGCCCGCGGCCCACGGCTATGGATTCGTCACGTCGTGCGCGGCGCTCAACCGCACCGTCTCGCGTGTGCCGGGGGTCACCTTGAAGCGCTCCGACGTGGCGACCCCCGCGACCCAGGCGATCTCTCCATCCGACTCGACCACGGCGATCGAGGCCCGCTGCCGCCTGGGGACCCTGCGCGCGGTGAACAGGTCTTGAAGGCTCTTGCTGCCGTCGAGGCCAAGCGGGCGCATCCGGTCTCCGCGGCACCACGACCGCACGATCAGTTCGCTGCCCAGCGCCGCCCGGTCGAGCACCCCCGGCCCGATGCCCGGTGGGCCGAGCTCGCACCGCACCTCGCGCCCAGCGAACTCGACCGACCCGGGAATCGGCAGCCGGACCGCCGCCGGCGCGTCGATGGCGGTGCCCGGCCGCACCTGCTCGAAGCGCAGCTGCCCGTACTCGGCGACCGCCCGAAACCCGCCCCCCACGTCGAGCTCCACGGTTCCCTGATCGGTAAGGACCGCGATCTCACCGGCTCGGCGGCCGGCGCCCGGCACGACCCCGGCCGCCGCATCATCCGCCAGCCGCTGCACGACCAGCCGCTGGAGCGCATCAGGGAGCTCGCGCAGCGCACCCAGCGAGATCGAGTCGCGACCGGCAAGGACCTCGTCGACGACCGAGTCGAGCACCGCCGCCTCGTCGCGCAGCAGCTCGAGCAGCGCGAGCACGTTCCGCTCGGCGCCGGGATGGATCTGGCGCAGCGCGGGCACGAGCCCGGCACGAACGCGGTTGCGGGCGAAGACGTCGGAGCTGTTGCTCTCGTCCTCGCGCCATTCCAGCCCCCGCTTGGTGCAGTAGTCCGCGGTCTCGCCGCGCGTGAACCGGAGCAACGGGCGGATCAGCGCCCCTTCGCGGGAGCGCATCCCCAAGAGCGCTCGGCGGCTCGGCGAGGACGCAAGCCGATAGAGCACCGTTTCCACCTGGTCGCTCGCCGTGTGGCCGGCGGCGATGTCGGCTCCGCGCGCCGTGGCGAGCTGCGCGGCGGCGCCGTAGCGCTCGTCGCGCGCCCACGCCTGCAGGTTCCCGTACGCCCGGTCAGCCGTCCAAGGGGATGACTCGCACCCGCCCCGATCAGGCGAGGCCGGCTGCCGAGCGGGCCGCGGTCGCGAGGCCCTGCGGACTTCGAGCGGCACCCCGAGGCGCTCACACAGCTCGCCACAATGCCGCTCGTCCCGTTCCGCCCCATCGCGCAGCCCATAGTTGACATGCAGCGCGCGGACCGGGCCGGGTCCACAGATCCGGACCGCCAGGTCGAGCAGGCAGGTCGAGTCGCACCCGCCCGAGAGCAACACGAGCACCGGCTTCCCCGGGGTGAGCAGTCCATCGGCGCGCACCTGCTCGAGCATCACCCCTCCTCCCCCGCGGCGAAGCTCTCGGTCGGCTCGCTGGCGCCCTTCGGCCGCACCTCGCCGATCCGCCTCCTGCGCGGAGGTTCGCTTTGCTGCGGGAGTGTCGGTCGACATCCCGATAGTGTCCCGCCGCGCGCCGCATCTGGGAAGACGGCGCCCACTACGTTGCGAGGCGGCCGGCACGTCGCTCGGCGCCCAGCACGTGACGAGCGGCCTGGCGTCAGCCGGAGCCGGCGCCACAACCACGATCCGGCCTATTGCCTAACTCGTGCCAATAGGTCTACTCGCCTGACGCTCAGATGTCAATGTGATGTTCCCTAAGACCGACATCGTCGGCCGCCACGTCCGCCGGGTCAGCCCGCGCAATCTTGACCAAACCGATCCATCTGCATCCGACCGCCCCGCTGGCGGAGCGCGTGCTCCTGCCGGGCGACCCCGGCCGAGCGCTGCTGCTCGCCCAGTCGTCGCTCGCCGGCGCGAAGATGTTCAACCACAACCGCGGGCTGTGGGGATATACCGGCACGGCCGCCGACGGCGAGCCGCTTACGATTCAGACCACCGGAATGGGCGGTCCGAGCACGGCGATCGTCGTCTCCGAACTAGCGGACCTCGGAGCGCAGCGGCTCGTGCGCGTCGGCACCTGCGGGGCGCTGCATGCGTCCCTCGGTCTCGGCGACCTCCTGATCGCGACGGCGGCCCTCTCCGGCGACGGCACCAGCCGCGCGCTCGGTGCCGGAGAGCGGGTGGAGCCGAGTCCGGAGCTGCTCGCGGCGGCGCGACTTGCGGCCGCCGAAGACGGTCTGGTTCACGCCGGCCCAATCGCTACGACCGACCTGTTCTACGACGAGCGCACCGAGCCCGAGCGGCAGTGGCGCGCGGCAGGGGCGCTTGCGGTCGAGATGGAGTCGGCGACGCTGTTCGCTCTCGCCGCGCGGCGCAGGCTGCACGCGGCCTCAATCCTGATCGTCACCGACGTCCTCGTGCCTCGGCGGGCGCGCATCGATCCGGACGCGCTCCGCGCGGCCGAGCGCCGACTCGGGGAGCTGGCGTTCCGATCGTTGCCCGCGCCGGTCGCCGGTTAGAATCCGATTGCCGTTTCGTTCCGGTTCAGGTGGACGGCGCCGAGGCCGTGACGGATGCCTCGATGCGCGCGAGCCGCTCCTCGATCGCGGCGAGCTGGTCCTCGAGCTTCCCGATCGAGCCACCCTCGCGGATCTGCTCCTCGAGCCTGTCGAGCGCATCCTCGATCCCCTCCAGCCGCTGCGAGACGCCGCGCAGCCGCCGGGTCAGGCGCTCGAGATCGCTCGCGGACGGCAGGTTCAGCGCGCCCATCGCCAGTTCCTGGGCTCGCACGGCGCGCTCCCGGGTCTCGAACGCCCTCGACAGGGCGCCGCTGATCACGGGATTCTCGAGCAGCTCCTGGGCGAGCTTCCCGATCGCCTCCTCGCCCTGGCGGGTCACACGCTCGCGCAGGCCCTTGTCTTCGGTCATGATCGCCTCCTGGGATGGTGTCAGCGTCACCGTATCGCGCGTTGACGGCGTCACCGTATCGAGGTCACCGACCAGGGCTGGGGCTGAGGCTATACCCGAGCTTCAGATGTGCGATTCTGTAACTTTGCCCCAAGATCAACCGTTGCTACTGAGACGCTGCGTTCCGCGCGCCATTACAGTGTGAGGTCAGATCGGCCGACCCAACCCGTGCTCGCTCGGAAACCTCGCGTCGTCGGCGTTCGTATGGCGGTATATCGACAAGCAATCCACCACTGGCCGGTTCCGCGTTGCAGAGCCGTACCCCAGCGGGTAGCTTGCGCTCCGCACCGCGACCTTAGCGTCGCACCGGCGTTGCGCAGGCCCCGTGGCGGGAGGAGCTGAGCGGAGAGTGTTGGGGAGCCGGAAGCTGAGGGTTTCGCTCGCGACCTTTGTGACCGCGCTCGCAGTCGAGGCGATCGCGATGATTCCCGTCGCGGTCGCTGACGGCTGTATCGCCACCGTGGAGCTCCCGAGCGGGGACCGGACGACGGTCAACATTCCCACGGCGTCGAGCCCCCTTCCGCCGCCCTACACCGGCGCCAGCGTCCTTTCCGTCACGTGCCCGTCGACGACGTCGAGTACAACCTCCACCTCGACGACCAACCCGGTCACGGCGGCCACCTCTTCGACGACGAGCAGCTCGACCTCAGCGCCGAGCCAGGCCAATCCGACCACGACGTCGACATCGACATCGACATCGACATCGACATCGACTCGACTTCCACCTCACACTCGACCACAACTTCAACCTCGACGACGTCGACTCGCACACCGCCCCATCCCACCCGGCCGGGAAAGAAGCAGACCTCGTCGTCGCACAAGCAGCCGGGCACGACGACAGCGCCGTCTCGTCACAAGAAGCCGAACACGGGAAAAGACAAGAAGCGCAAGCAACCGGCCCAGCCGACCATTCATCGGAAGCCGTCCTCGTCCAACCCGCAGCAGCAGCAGCAGCAGAACTCGAGCGGCGTCCCCACCCCCGCCAACCCGACGTTCTCTTTCGCCCAGCCGGGAGCGGCGCCGCTGGGGGTCCCCAATTTCTTCATCGACAGCCTCCGGATTCCGCCGTTCCTGCTCCCGATCTACCAGGCTGCGGGGATCCAGTACGACGTTCCATGGCAGGTGCTGGCGGCGATCAACGAGATCGAGACCGACTACGGCCGGAACCTGTCGGTCTCGAGCGCGGGCGCGGTCGGGTGGATGCAGTTCCTGCCCTCGACCTGGAAGCAGTGGGGTATCGACGCCAACGGCGACAAGATCGCCGACCCCTACAACCCGGTCGACGCGATCTTCTCGGCCGCCCGCTACCTGCAAGCGGCCGGCGCAGGCAAGAACGTCTCCCAGGCGATCTTCGCCTACAACCACGCCAACTGGTACGTGCAGTCGGTGCTGCTGCGGGCGAAGCTGATCGGCGGCATGCCCGACCAGTTGATCGGCGCCCTGACCGGTCTGGTGCAGGGCCATTTCCCGGTCGCGGCACCGTCCAAGTACGCCGACAACGCGGTCGAGGCGCTGACCAGGCGCCGCGTGAATTCCGCCAACGCTGCGATCCCGATCGGGTCTGATCCGAACACCAAGGCGGTTTCGATCTTCGCCAAGGAGAACTCGCCGGTGATCGCGGTCAACGACGGCAAGGTCGTCAAAGTCGGCGAGAACGCGCAGTGGGGCAAGTACGTTCAGCTCCAGGACCAGACCGGAAACATCTATACGTACGCGCAGCTGGGCTCGATCCCCTCCGAGTACCCGGTGCCCAAGCCGGCGAAGATCTCAGCCGCCGAGCTCGCCAGGGAGCTTGCGGCACCGGCGCTGCCTGCGCCGACGACGCCGGCGAGCGCGGGCTCGCAGCAGAATGCGCCGACGCCCTCGACCGCGACCGCCGCGAAGATCGCCAAGGCCCAAGCGATCACGCTGCCGGCCACGCCCAAGCCGGCGGCCGCCAAGTCCGCGGCGGACAAGAACGCGATCGTCGCGACGCCGATGGTCAAGGAACGCCTGTTCGCCGACCCGTCACGTCCCCGCTCATACGCGGCGGGCGGGGCGCTGCAGCTCCGGACCAACACCTCCGCGCAGATCTCGAGCTTCCGCAACTACTTCTCGGACGTGCTGCACCTTGCCAAGAACCAGTACACGCTCGCGCCGCTGAAGGCCGGCGCGGTGGTCGTCGCGGGCACGATTCTCGGGCGGCTGGGAGCCGGGACGTCGAAGCTCGCGTCCCACGTTCAGTTCATGGTGCAGCCGGCCGGCAACAACGCGCCGTACATCGACCCCAAGCCGATCCTCGACGGCTGGAAGCTGCTCCAGGCCACTGCCGTCTACCGAGCCTCCGGGGTCGATCCGTTCTTCGGACCCGGCGCCAAGAACCCCTCGATCGGGCAGATCCTGCTGATGAGCAAGGAGCAGCTCCAGAACCGGATCCTCCAGGACCCGCACGTTCAGACCTACGCGTGCGGGCGACGCGACATCCAGGCCGGCCTGATCGACCGCCGGGTGCTCGCCACGCTCGAGTTCCTGTCCGCCTCGGGGCTCGATCCCACCGTCAGCGGCCTCATCTGCGGCCACACGCTTCCGGTCTCGACGAGCAGCACCGACGCCGCTGCGGCGAACGGCAGCTCGGTCGACATCGACAAGATCAACAACGTCCCGATCCTCGGCCACACCGGCCCCGGCTCTGTCACCGACATCACGATCCGCCGGCTGCTGACCCTCCAGGGCGCGATGAAGCCCGATCAGATCATCAGCTCGATGAGCTACAAGGGTCAGAGCAACACGCTCGCGCTCCCCGACCACGCGAACCGCATCCAGGTCGAATTCACGCCGCTGTTTGGGAAGAACAAGAAGCTGTCCAGCGAGATCAAGAGCATCCTCAAGCCCGGTCAATGGGTCCAGTTGATCAACCGCATCAGCCAGATCCCCGAGCCGGTCGTGCCGATCGCCCCCAGCCGGTACGCGATCCGCACAGCCGCCGCGCACTGATCCAGTCCCGGTCGGGAGCCCGGGCGAGGCGGTGAGCGCAGCAGGAGCGCAGCAGCTGTTCCGCTTCAGCCAGATCGAGTTCCCCTGGAATCTTGGACCGCCGAACGGGCGGTACCTGGTGCGCCGTGAAGGCTCCGGCCGGGACAGCCCGCCGAGCCACGTGCTCGTTCTCGCCACGCTGGGCGCCCCGGAGCGGCGCCGCCAGCTCGCGCGCAGGCGCCAGCATAAGGCTCAGGTAGAACCACAGCCTGCACCCGTAACGACCGGCCGGGCGACGATCATCGATGTCGGCGACCCGCTGGAAGACCGTGACGCGGCGCAGCGCTGGCTCGCCCACGCGGGCGAGGGGGATCTCGCCGCCGACATTTCGGTGCTGAACCGGGCCCTGCACGCGTTCCGGGTCGTGACCGCCGACCCGCACCTGCACATGGTCGGGCGAGATCATGCGCTGGTCGCGCGGATCGGTTTCGGCGCCGGCGAACAGGTCGCCGACGGTCTCTGGACCGATGCCCGCGAGCTGGCGCCGAGCGTCCCGCGCTCGAGACGCACAAAGGTACTGCAACCTCATGCCCGGTTCGCGGCGATCCTGAACGGACGGGAGCTGGCGCTCGCGTGCGAGGAGCTGGCGCTGCGCGCGCGGCTCGATCTCGAGGGCGGACGGGCGCGCGAGGCAGCGCTCCAGATCAGGATCGCCCTCGACGCGGCGCTCGCCGAGCTCTCGACCGATCCCACCGCGCCGGTCCTGCGCGAGCGCCTGAGCGAGCTGCGCGAGCAGCGCGAAGCGATCGCGCTAGCGGCACAGGCGGCCCTCGGCGGGCCGCTCGCGACGGCCGATCTGAACGCCGTGGAGTTCACGCTCTCGCGGATCGAGGCGGCGCTCCGGGCGCGGGCAGTGGCGAACGCCTGAGGGCTCGCGACGCCGTAATGTTATACACCACTATTCGGTAGTTGACATGGGTGCCCGCGGGGTGTGGACTGTGGTCGGCACCGGGATCCAAGCAGGAGCGATATGGTTGACACGGGGGTTCGGCAGGCGAAGCGGGCGCGCGGCGCCGGGGCGAGGGACCAGGAGGACGGCGCCGCCATAGGCGCCAGTCCTGACCGCGCGCAGAACAGGCGCGCACGGAACGGCAAGGGGCAGAAGCGGCGGCTGGACGATGCGGCGCTGACGCGACTCGAGGACGCATTGCGGGCGGCGACCGCCGGCGGCTTCGCCACGAGGCTGCCCGCGCGCCGCAACGACGCGATGGGGCGCGTCGAGGCGGCCTTCAACGAGCTCGTCTCGCGCAACGCGGCGCTCGAGGACGAGCTCGTCCGGATCGCGCAGATCATCGGCCGCGAAGGCCGGATGACCGAGCGGGCCCAGCTCGACGAGGCACCAGCGCGGCTGGCGGACCACGATCGACTCCGTCAACGGGCTGATCGACGATCTCGTCAGGCCCACCACCGAGGTCGCGCGCGTGATCGTGGCGGTCGCGGAGGGCGATTTGTCGCAGAAGATGGCGCTCGAGATCGAAGGCCGGCCGGTGAAGGGCGAGTTCGCCCGGATCGGGACGACCGTGAACTCGATGGTCGACCAGCTGTCGAGCTTCGCCGCCGAAGTCACCCGCGTCGCGCGGGAAGTGGGCACCGACGGCAAGCTGGGCGGCCAGGCAGCAGTCCCCGGGGTTGCCGGAACCTGGGCGGACCTGACCGACTCGGTCAACTTCATGGCCTCGAACCTGACCGATCAGGTCCGCAACATCGCCCAGGTCACCACCGCGGTCGCCAACGGCGACCTGTCGCCAGAAGATCACGGTCGACGTCAAGGGCGAGATCCAGGAGCTGAAGGACACGATCAACACGATGGTCGACCAGCTGCGCGTCGTTCGCCGCCGAGGTGACCCGCGTCGCGCGCGAGGTCGGCACCGAGGGAATGCTCGGCGGCCAGGCCGAGGTCGAGGGCGTCGCCGGCACCTGGAAGGACCTGACCGACAACGTCAACTTCATGGCCCGCAACCTGACCGAGCAGGTCCGCAACATCGCGGACGTCACGACAGCCGTTGCGAACGGCGATCTCACCAGGAAGATCACCGTCGACGTCAAGGGCGAGGTGCTCGAGCTCAAGCGGACGGTGAACTCGATGGTCGACCAGCTGTCGGCGTTCGCGGACGAGGTCACCCGCGTCGCCCGCGAGGTCGGGCACCGAGGGCAAGCTCGGCGGCCAGGCCGAGGTGGCCGGAGTCGTCGGGCACGTGGTCGGACCTGACCGACTCCGTGAACTTCATGGCCTCGAACCTCACTGAGCCAGGTCCGCAACATCGCCCAGGTCACCACCGCCGTCGCCCAGGGAGACCTGTCGAAGAAGATCACGGTCGACGCGCGCGGGGAGATCCTCGAGCTGAAGGACACGATCAACACCATGGTCGATCAGCTGCGGTCGTTCGCGGCCGAGGTCACCCGCGTCGCGCGCGAGGTCGGCACCGAGGGAATGCTCGGCGGCCAGGCCGAGGTCGAGGGCGTCTCGGGAACCTGGATGGGCCTCACCGAGAACGTCAACCTGATGGCATCGAACCTCACGACCCAGGTGCGCAGCATCGCCGACGGTCACGACCGCCGTCGCCAACGGCGACCTCAGCCGGAAGATCACCGTCGATGCGAAGGGCGAGGTAGCGGCGCTCGCGGAGACGATCAACAGGATGGTCGACCAGCTGCGGTCGTTCGCCGCCGAGGTGACCCGGGTCGCCCGCGAGGTCGGCACCGAGGGGATCCTCGGCGGCCAGGCCGACGTGCCCGGCGTGGCCGGCACCTGGAAGGACCTCACCGACAACGTCAACTTCATGGCCCGCAACCTGACCGACCAGGTCCGCAACATCGCCCAGGTCGCGACCGCCGTCGCCAACGGCGACCTGACCCAGACGATCACAGTCGACGCGCGCGGGGAGATCCTCGAGCTCAAGCAGACTTTGAACCGCATGGTCGCCCAGCTCTCGAGCTTCGCGGCCGAGGTGACGACGAGTCGCCCGCGAGGTCGGGACCGAGGGCAAGCTTGGGGGTCAAGCCGAGGTTGAGGGTGTGTCCGGAACCTGGCGTCGGTTGACCGAGAACGTCAACCAGCTGGCGGGGAACCTGACCACCCAGGTCCGGGCGATCGCCGAGGTCTCGACCGCTGTGACCCAGGGCGACCTGACCCGCTCGATCTCGGTCGAGGCTCAGGGCGAGGTCGCGCGAGCTCAAGGACAACATCAACCAGATGATCGCCAACCTCCGCGAGACGACCCAGCAAAACGCCGAGCAGGACTGGCTAAAGACGAACCTCGCGAGCATCTCGGGGCTGCTCCAGGGCCAGCGCGACCTGGCCGCGGTGACGCAGCTGATCATGAGCGAGGTGACCCCCACCGTCAGCGCCCAGCACGGGGCGTTCTTCATCGCCGAGCCCGGCGCCGACGGCACAACCGAGCTGGTCTGCTGCGCCTACGGGTACACACCGCGGAGCAGCGAGATGCCGAGCCGCTTCGCGGTCGGCGAGGGACTGGTCGGTCAGGCGGCGCTCGAGCGCAAGACGATCGCAGTGACGGATCTGCCGCCCGGATACATCAGGGTCGGTTCCGGGCTCGGTGATGCGCCCGCGGCGCGATCTGCTGGTGATGCCGGTGCTGTTCGAGGATCAGATCCTCGGCGTGATCGAGCTCGCGTCGCTGCGACCGTTCTCGGACGTGAACCGCGACTTCCTCGATCGCCTCACCGAGACGATCGGCGTCGTCCTCAACACGATCCGGGCGAACATGCGGACCGAGGAGCTGCTGCTGCACAGTCCCAGAGCCTCACTCAGGAGCTCCAGAAGCAGTCCGAGGAGCTCCGCGAGACCAACGACGAGCTGCAGGAGAAGGCGCGTCTGCTCTCCGAGCAGAACCGCGACATCGAGGTCAAGAACGATGAGATCGAGCTGGCGCGGCGGGGACTCGAAGAGAAGGCCGCCCAGCTCGCCCTCTCGTCGAAGTACAAGTCTGAGTTCCTCGCGAACATGTCGCACGAGCTGCGCACGCCGCTGAACTCGATGCTCATCCTGAGCCGACTACTCGCCGCGAACGAGGACGAGTCTCTGACCAAGAGGCAGGTCGACTTCGCGCAGACGATCCACTCCGCGGGCAACGACCTGTTGTCGCTGATCAACGACATCCTCGACCTCTCGAAGGTCGAAGCCGGAAGGATGGAGCTCGACCTGGCTCCGGTCGCCCTCGCGGACATCTACGAGGACGCAGAGCGCGCGTTCCGGCAGGTGGCAGAGCAGAACAAGCTCGCGTTCACGGTCCAGATCGACCCGGCGCTACCGCCGTCGATCGTGACCGACGAGCAGCGGCTCGGCCAGATCCTCAAGAACCTGCTGTCGAACGCGTTCAAGTTCACCAACCTCGGTGGCGTCACGTTGTCGATCGGCTACGCCGGCGAGGGGACGCACCTTCGCTCGCGACACGCTGCAGCACGGCGGAGAAGGTGATCTGCTTCGAGGTCACCGACACTGGCGTCGGGATCTCCGACGACAAGCTCGCGGCGATCTTCGAGGCGTTCCAGCAGGCCGACGGAACCACCTCACGCAAGTACGGCGGCACCGGGCTCGGGCTCTCGATCTCCAGGGAGATCGCACGGCTGCTCGGCGGTGAGATCCACGTCAACTCCGAGCTCGGTCGCGGCAGCCGCTTCACGCTGCATCTGCCGCTGACCGAGCGCCCGGTCGAGCCGCAATCCGACGAGCGTGAAGACGGCCCCGCCCACCCCCTCCCCCAGTCTCCGACGATCGACGTGCCGCAAGCTCGCGCGCTCGCCGACGACGGCGCGCTACCCGCCGGGGGTGCGCTCGCGGACGACAGGCTGACAGCTCGAGCCCGATCAACCGGTGGTGCTGGTGATCGACTCCGATTCGCAGCGGGCGGCCGCGACCCTCGAGATCGTCCGCGCGCGCGGCGCCAGCGGCATCGTCGCGCGCCGTGCAAGCGCTGCGCTCGTGCTCGCTCGCGAGCACCGGCCGCGCGCGGTCATGCTCGCCGGTGAGCATGCCGCGCGCGGAGTCGGCGCTGAACCAGCTGAAGAAGCATCCGGACACGCGTCACGTCCCCGTCCTGATGATTGGCCAGGAGGCGTCACGAATCGACGCGCTCCGCTCGGGTGCGGCGCTGTTCCTGGCCGAGCCGCCGCAGCCGCAGGAGCTCGAGGAGGCTTTCGAGCGGCTCGAGCGGGTGGCGTCGGCGCCGGCTCGGATTGCGCTCGTCGCCGAGGCCTGAGGAGATCGATGGGCAGCTCGAGGAGCTGGTCTGCGACGATCGCGCGGCGCTCGAGCGGATCGACCCGCCGAGCGCGCGCGAGGCGATCGGATCGGACCGCTTCGACCTCGCGGTGGTGCTCGTCGGCGAGGACCACGGCGACGCGTTCGCGCTGCTGCGCAAGATCGCCACCGACGAATCGCTGCGAGAGCTGCCGGTGATCGCGTTCGTCCCGACGGAACTGCCGAAGGCCGAGCGGGCGCTGCTCGATGGCCTGGCCAAGGGCGCGGTCATCAGCGTCGCCGACTCGCCCGAGCGACTTGTCGAGCGCGCCTCGCTGTTCCTGCACCGAGTCGAGGCACAGCTGCCCGCGCCGAGCCGCCGCATGCTCGATCGCCTACGCTCCGGGGATGCGCCGCTGCATGGCAAGAAGGTGCTCGTGATCGACGACGACATCCGTAACGTGTTCGCGCTGACCTCGACGCTTGAGCAGCGCGGGATGAAGGTCGTGTTCGCCGAAAACGGCCGCGAGGGCATCGAGCGCCTGCACCAGCATCCCAACACCGATCTCGTGCTGCTGGACATCATGATGCCCGAGATGGACGGCTATGAGACCGCCAGGGCGATCCGCTCGATGTCAAGGTTCGAGAGTCTCCCGATCATCTCCCTCACCGCCAAAGCGATGAAGGGCGATCGCGAGAAGGCGATCACCGCCGGCGCGTCGGATTACATCACCAAGCCGGTCGACGTCGACCAGCTCGTTTCGATGATGCGCGTCTGGCTGGACGCGTAACGCAGTTGGCCACCGACGCCGAGCAGTTCGATGGCCGCGAAGCACTCGCCGAGCTGACGGCGGGAGACCTCCTGCCGATCCTGCTGGTCGATGATCGAGCCGAGAACCTGAGCGCGCTGCGCGCGGTGCTCGCGCCCTTGGGGCTGCCGGTGCACACCGCCACCTCCGGGTACGAGGCGCTGCGGATGCTGCTCGAGCGCGACTACGCGCTGATCCTGCTCGACGTGCGCATGCCCGGCCTCGACGGCCTCGAGACCGCCCGCCTGATCAAGAGCCGGACGCGGACCCACGACCTCCCGATCGTGTTTCTGACCGCGGCCAGCGATGAGGTCGCGGATATCGTCCGCGGCTACGGCGTCGGCGCGGTCGACTACGTGATCAAGCCGTTCAACTCCGAGCTGCTGCGTTCGAAGGTCGCGGTGTTCGCCGAGCTCGAGCGCAGCCGGCGTGCGCTCAAGCGCTCGGAAGCGTTGCTGCGCGGGGCGTTCGAGGCCGCTCCCATCGGCAAGACGGTGCTCGACCCTTCGCGCCGGATCGTGCTCGCAAACCCGGCGTTCGGGCGCCTGCTGCGCCGCGAGCCGGGTACGCTCGGCGGCGTCGCGGTGCTCGACCTGTGCCATCCCGAAGACCAGGTCGAGGGCCTCTGGATCGGCGCTCACTACCAGCCGGCCGGAGCCGCGGCCGAGGTTGGAGGCGATTGGTACGACGCGTTCGCGCTGCCAGGGGGACGCCTGGGCGTGGTGATCGGCGATGTCACCGGCAAGGGGATCCCGGCGGCATCGACGATGGGCCAGCTGCGCAGCGTGACGCGCGCCTACGCGCTCGCCGACGGCGGCCAGCGCATGCCCGGCGAGGTCCTGACGCGGCTCGGCAGCTATCATGACCGAGGCCGGCGAGGGGGAGCTGTTCACGGTGCTGTACGCGATCATCGATCCCCGCGACGCAATCGTCAGGTGGGCAAGTGCGGGTCACCTGCCGCCGCTGCTGCGCCTCGGCAGTGGCGAGACGATCTACGCCGAGGGCGGCGACGAGCTGATCGGCATCGAGCAGGTGCAGTACACCGACCTCCACCGCGTGCTCGGCCCGGGCGGGTTGTTGATCCTGTACACCGACGGACTCGTCGAGCGTCGCGGGGAATCGCTCGACGTCGGCCTCGCGCGCCTCGAGCGTGCCGCCGCCTCGGGGCCCCTTGACCCGCAGCCGCTCTGCGGCCACCTCCTCGCGAGCGCGCTGCCCGAGGACGGTTCGCACGACGATGTGACGGCGGTCGTGGTGAGGATCAGCTGATCGACCGGCGGTCCTCGGCGCTCGAGCGGATCGACAAGCTGCTCTCAGCCGCTGAGCTGCTGCTGGCGGCGGGCGGCAAACAACTGCGTGACGCCGCCGGACTCGTAATGCCGCGGGGGTGATCGCTGCCACGGAGCCGTTCGTGCGAAACCAGCTGACCTCTCCAGACCCTCGGGGCGGCCTGGCGGCGATCCCCCATCAATCCGGATCTCCGGTCAGGCACGCGAGCCGTCATGGGGAGCGAGCGCGCGACTAAGCTCCGGAGAATGAAGGTCCTTGTGCGTGGCGCGGATGGCACGATCGTCCGCACTGTCGTGCGCGCGCGAGACAGGGACGAGGTCCTTTGCGGCTCGTGCGATACAGAGCCGCGAGTCAATCTGGCCCCGGCGGGAATCGCTGGAGGGCGGGTTAACGTGGTCGCTAACGGCCAGATCATCACCCCGGGCTAGGCGGCGATGGATTCAACCCCTGGGGGAATGGCGTTATCCCAGCTGATTGGTGGTTTGTCGTATGCGCTGGATATCGCTGAGGGGCAACCGCCTGGTCACGCGCAGCGGTCTTGCTTGATCGGGATGCGCCTCGCGGAGGAGCTCGGGCTCCCGGCAGACGTACGCTCGGATCTGTTCTATGCGCTGTTGCTCAAGGACGCTGGGTGTACGGCGAACTCGGCACGCATGGCGGCGTTGTTCGGTGCAGACGATCAAGTGGCCAAGCGCTCGTCTAAGTTCATTGACTGGTCGCGGCCGCTGTCGGCGTTCGTCTGGTCGGTGAGGACGGTCACGCCCGGTGAGTCGCTGGCCGCGCGAACCCAGCGTCTGTGGGCGATCCGCAACGAGGGAGAGGTCACGAAGTCGCTGATGCTGGCGCGGTGCCACCAAGGGGCTGAGATTGCGCGCAAGCTCGGATTCTCCGAGGCGACGGCCGACGCGATTCTTGCGCTCGATGAGCACTGGGACGGTCGCGGCCAGCCACGGGGGTTGCAAGGCACGGAGATTCCGCTGGCGGCCCGGGTTCTGTGCTTGGCCCAAACGGTGGAGGTCTTCCACTTCGTGCGCGGCGTGGATACGGCGTGCCGAGTGGCGCTGCGGCGAAGCGGGCAGTGGTTTGATCCGGAGCTCGTCGCCGCGCTGGTGTCATTCCGCTCAGACGTCGGCTTCTGGGAATCGCTGGCCGAACCAGACGTCTCCGCAGTCGAGCCGCCCGACCGGGTCCTGATCGCCGATCAGGACCGGCTTGATCGAACTGCCCAGGCGTTCGGCGACGTCGTCGGCGCGAAGTCGAGCTGGACTCAGGAGCACCACGATCGTGTCCACACGATCGCGACCGACATCGCTACCGAGCTCCGGTTCGACGCCCGCACACGGCGCGATCTCGGTCGTGCGTCGCGGCTGCATGACATCGGCAAGCTGTCGATCTCCAACCGCATTCTCGACAGACCCGGTCCGCTCACCGACACCGAGTGGCGCACCATGATGAAGCACCCGCTGCTCACCGAACATGTCCTCGAGCGCGTCCCAATCCTAGGTGCTCTGGCGCCGCTCGCCGGTGCGCACCACGAGCGCGTCGACGGCACCGGCTATCCGCGCGGTTCAGCCGGTGGCGAGCTGACGATGCCGATGCGCGTCCTTGCGGTAGCCGACGTGTACGCAGCGCTGACGGTCGAACGTCCATACCGCCCGGCATACACACCTGACCGCGCACTGGAGCTGATGCGCGACGAAACGCCGCGGCGCCTCGACGGCGACGCAGTGGCCGCGCTCTCGACGCACGTTTCCAACCGGGGCGCGAGCGAGTGATCACGCAACTGCGGCGCGTCGGTCATCGTTTCGCAAGACTCGCCAGCTCCCGCGGCTAACTCGGAGGGTCTCGCCGAACTCGATCCAGCCCTGACGCCGACCCCGAGCGGGGCGTACTTCCCGTCGTTTCTGGAGCCGCGCCGGCGGTGTGAGCAGGCGATCGTGGCGGTCGTGATGGAGGCGTACGTGAATGGCGTCTCGACTCGGAAGGTCGACCGCCTGCCGCCGCTACCTCTCCGAGGAATCGCTCGCGCTCGTCCTCGGTGAGAGCGGCACCGAGTCCCAGGAGGAGGTGGTCGCAGAGCTCCAAGCCGCCTCACCCCCACGCGCGCGCGAAAACCTAAAAAGCTGTTGATAACCCCTCGGGTTACCAACAGCACCACTACAACTACCGACCAGCACTCACTTACACCACTACATACGACTTGACTCGCGCTCTCGATCCGCGAGATTGCCTGCTGACTGGTCTCTACGGATTGAGAGATCTCGTCTCAGCGCCTCACGGTGCCGTCTGTGCACCGTGCGGCAGCGATCGCTGGACGGCTCAGCGCAACTCGATGATGCGGATCAGGTTGCCCGCGGGATCGCGGAAGGCGCAGTCGCGAACCCCGTACGGCTGCTCGATCGGCTCCTGGACGACCTCGGCGTCGCCGGCCTGCAGCCGCTCGAAGGCGCCGTCGAGGTCCTTGGTGGCCAGGTTGATGTGGCCGTAGGTGCCCTTCGCCATCATCTCGATGATGGTGCTGCGCTCGTTGTCGGTGATGCCGGGGTCTGCGGCCGGCGGGTGCAGAACGATGGACGTGCCGGGCTGGTTGGCGGGGCCGACCGTGATCCAGTGCATCCCGCCGTATTCGACGTCGTTGCGCACCTCGAAGCCGAGGGTGTCGCGATAGAAAGCCAGGGCGGCGTCCGGGTCGTCGTGCGGGAGGTAGGTCGCGTAAATGGTGATGTCCATGGCGGTCACGTTAGCTCCGGTTCGGGTGACCGCGCTTCTCGATTTCTGATCGGTCTGGTCACCTGTTTGGCGACGCACGGCGGCATCCCCGCCGTCGCGCTTGCCGCGTGGCGCCGGTAGGTGCTGGGCGGCACACCGACCAGTTCGGTGAAGCGCGTGCTGAACGTGCCCAGCGACGAGCAGCCGACCGCGAAACAGACCTCGGTGACGCTGAGCTCGCCACGCCGCAGTAGCGCCATCGCGCGTTCGATCCGCCGCGTCATCAGGTAGCCGTACGGCGACTCGCCGTAGGCGAGCCGGAACTCGCGGCTGAAGTGCCCGGCCGACATGTACGCGCCGCGGGCGAGCGCCTCGACGTCCAGTGGCTGCGCGTACTCCCGGTCGATCCGGTCGCGAACGCGGCGCAGCCGCGCGAGGTCGCGCAGGCGCTGCTCCGCGGCGGGTCTGCTGGTCACCTGCGAGATCGTGGCACATACGACTCTCTGTCGAACAGGATGAGGGCCGACTCGACCCTGTTGAACACGCCCCTTTACCGGTCGAGGTCGGTGTAGATGACGCCGGCGCCGTTGCAGTCGGGGCAGGCGCCTTCGGAGTTGGCGCTGAACAGCGCCGGCTTCACGCCGTTGGCCTTCGCGAACGCCTTGCGGATCGGGTCGAGCAGTCCGCTGTAGGTCGCCGGGTTGCTCCGTCGCGAGCCACGGATCGCGCCCTGGTCCATCGACACCACACCCGCGCCGGCGGGGATCGACCCGTGCACGAGCGAGCTCTTGCCC
>CAWDYK010000008.1:0-126625 GCA_963806475.1 uncultured Solirubrobacterales bacterium | reverse complement strand
GGCTTGGCCGGCGTCGCCGGCGAGCGCTTCGCGGGTGGGGTAGCGCGCGCGGCAGTCGCCGATTTCGCCCAGCAGCGTGGCGGCGCAGATCACCGAGTCGGGGCCGCGAAACAGCGAGGTGAAGATCTCCGGACCCAGGTCCGGTAGCTCATCCGCAAGGAGGGCCCAACCCCCCGGCGGGAATCGGATGACCGAGAAGCCGCCGTCTCGGCCCGATGCCCCCGCCGGGACCAGGCCGATGACGAGCAGCGCCACCGCGACGATCAGTGACGCGCGCCGAGTCATCGGCCCTTCACAATCGCCGTGGCCGTAAACCCGCAGGGGCACTCGATCTCGCGCACCGGTGCTGCGCTCGTTCCCGTGATCCGGTCGCCGCGCAGGACCCCGGTCGTGTCCACCGCGTCGGCCACCACACCGATGCCGATCTGCCCGCCGCGGATCGAGTTACCGCTCGCGTCCCGTCGCCGTCCTGGATCACGATGCCGAAGAAGCGGTTATTGGTCAGCACGTTGTCGGCGATCTCGCAGCAATCGGGGCTCGCCACCTGGTAGACACCGACGTCGTTGCTCGTGATGCGGTCGTCGGTGACGGTCGTCCCAGGGAACGCCGACTCTATGGCAATTCCGGGGCCCTGTGCCTGTTCGATCGGGTCGGGTCCGCAGAAGGGCCCTCCGCAGATGTTGCCTGCGATGTTGTCGTCGGCGATCTGGTGCGACTGCGGCCGCCGAGATATCGATGCCGTACTGGAAGGATGGAAGTGTCCAGCCGCCAGCGCGAGGTGCCGCGCCCGCTCCTCCGGGTCGGCCACGCGCTCCGCCAGCTCGCGGTGCAGCTCCCGCCGCCGCCCGCCCGAGGCCCGCTCGTACACGGCGCCGGCGAACAGCGGGTGAGAGAACTCGACCCGGCCGTCGGCGCGAACCGACACGACACCCGCAACCACCGCCGGCTCGAGCGCCGCCTCGTCCACGCGCTCGATCGTCGGCCGGCCGAGCGCGCTCAACTCGAACAACTCCGAACGGGTGGAAGCCGGCAGACGCCGGAGCCCTCCGCGACACAAGCTCTCGCACGTCCTCGGGAGTCGGCAGCGCCACCCCGGCGGGCGGAGAGTCCGACGCCGCCAGGCGCGCGCGATCTCAAGCGCGTAGAACGGGTTCCCCCCCGAGGCGCGCCCGATCCGCCCCAGCAGCGGACGGGTCAGTGCCTGGCCAAGCGTGTCCCGCACGATCTCGTAGAGGGCGCCCGTGCCGATCGGCCCAAGGCGAGTACGCCGGACGCGCTCCGGGCTCAGCGCCGAGAGCAACCCCACGTCGGCGCTCGCCTCCTCCACGCGCAAAGTCGCGAGGACGACAACGGCGTGGTCCTCCAGCCGCCGCACAGCGAACTCGAGAGCGCGAGCACCCGGCCGATCGAGCCACTGCACGTCGTCGACCGCCACCAGAACCGGTGCCTCAGCCGTCAGGTCGGACAGGAGCGAGACGAGCGCGGTCCCGATGGTACGGGGATCCGGGGCATGGCGCATGGACCCGCCCGCGACGTCGTAGAGGCGGGTGCTGTCGTCGAGCGCGTCCAACACGAGACCTAAGATGGAGACGTGGCCACAGGATCCGTGCCGCCCATGCCGTGATCAACTGCCGACCTCGCAACGGAGCGAGTAGTGTCGCTTCTCGATGCGGGAGACGGTCGAGCTGCGCGAGATCCGGGTGTTCCTTGCCCTGGCGGAAGAGCTTCACTTCCGCCGCACCGCCGATCGGCTCGGTCTCACGCAGTCGCGCGTGAGCCAGAGCCTCCGCAGCCTCGAGCACAAGCTCGGCCTCGAGTCCGTCCATCGCACGAGCCGGCGCGTCACGCTCTCGCCGGCCGGCGAGCGGTTCCGCGAGGAGATCAGCGGCGCCTACGGCGAGGCCGTCGCGGCGCTTCGACAGACGCACGAGGTCGGGCTCGCGGTCGCGGGCCAGCTGCGCCTCGGGGCGCACAACGCGGCGGCGGTCGGGGCGCGCCTGCTCGGCGTCATCGATGCGTTCGAAGCCGCCAACGAGCGCTGCGCCGTGCAGGTCGTCGAAGCCTCCGTTCGGCGATCGGTTCGATTCGCTGCGGCGCGGGGAGATCGACCTCATGCTCACACGACTTCCCGTCGACGAGCCGAATCTCGTCGTCGGCCCGCTCGTCGACCGCGAGCCGCGCGTGCTCGCCGTCGCGCATGATCACCCGCTGGCCAGCCGCACTGCCGTCTCCATCGAGGACATCGCCGGCTACGACGTCGGCTGGCCCGATGCGCTGATCCCACGATCGGCGACGCCTTCATCCCTGGCGAGACGCCGGGCGGCCGGCCGATCCGACGGCTGCGGCTGGGGATCGGGGACATCGGCGAGCTGATCGTGACGGTCGCGCGCGGGAAAATCGTCCACCCGACGGTCAGCTCGTTCGCCTCCCACTACGGACACCCGAACGTGCGCTACGTCCCGATCACCGACATGCCGGTGGCCGAGACCGTGCTCGTCTGGCGCCGCCGCAACCCCGCGCCCGCGATGCGCAAGTTCATCCGCATCGCGCGAGGGTCGCTGCACGATCACGACGCGCCGCGTATGAGCGCTATCGGTCCGGGAGGGTGAAGGACGGCCGCCGGTTCAGCCGCCCGCTGAATCCCTAACGCCGCCGGGCGACACCGGCGGGTCGGGTCAACCTCAGCGATCCGGAGTCGCGCGTCGTGAAAGCGCTGCGGGGGTTCATCCCGGACTACAACGCTCAGACCGTAACCAACGAGCAGCACGTTGTGATCGCGGCCGAGGTGATACCGCTGCGCTCGACTTCGGCCATCTGGAGCCGATGCCGGTTCTCGTCGTCGAACTGGTTGGCGAGCGGCTGCCAGCGATCCTGGTGGGCAACTCGTTCGGTGGGCGCATCGCGCTCGAGACGGCGCCGCGGTATGGAGATCGCGTGCCCAGGCTACGGCCATGCCGCGCCGCGCCCTTCGAGCTGGACACCGCGAGTGACGGCGCCCCCGCCTGGCCGGAACCACGCCCGTTGTCGGCGCTGACGATGCCCGTGCTGGTCATCGTCGGCGAGCGCGACACCGACGACATGCCTGACGCATCGCCCGCGAGGCGCCCGACGCGCGAAGTGATCGCGAACGCGTCGCATCACCCCAGCCTCGAGCAACCCGAGGCCTTCAACCGGCTGCTGCTCGAATTCGTCGCGTAGGGCGCCAACGCACCCGCGGGTCGATGTTGAGTTGAGCTGGCGAGAGGTTGCCCGACGCCAACCGTGCAAGCGGGCGCCTGCTCCTGTGCGACGAAGGCAGCAGTGTCAGCGCCTTGAGCCGAGCGGCCGCTCGCTGCCGAGAAGGACGAGCTGGAGCAGCGCGTGTGCCGGCAGCGACGAGATGACCGCTTCGCCTGGCCAAGCGATAGCGCGGTGATCGGAGGTCGCAGCGACCCTCGGTACGGTCGATGCCTATGCAAGACGTGATCGTGCTTGCTAGGAATCGGCGGTCCAGCAAACTCAGGGCACTGTCGCAATCGCCCACAGGCAAGCGCACAGTGGCGTGCCTGCTCGTGGGCGCAAAGCAGTAGCTGCGCCTGACTACTGCATCAGGCGTCAGGGGGCGACCTGCGCGTCAAGACATCCACACCTGCAGCTCGGTCGACTCGTGCGCGACTTGCAAAGCCCGTTCCCGGCACGAAGATCCTGCTCAGGACCACACCGGGGTCGACCCTGACCACATCGATGCCCGGAGACCCCTAGTTTGCCAGGGGACAGCTACCCAAGGAGAGGGCCTGGTCGTGACCTGGGCTTGGCGAGCGAACATGTTGATGGCGCGCAAGCCGACGATGCTGTCGCCCGCTTTCAGTCTCAGCCTGTATTTGTGGCGCGTCTTGCGGGGCTCGCGGACTTGGTCACCATCGATGCTCGCGCCTGCGAAGCGCTCGTGGGGAGCGAGGCAGAGCAATCCCGCACTCAGGCTGGCTCATCGTTCCAGTCGCCGGCGGCCGTCAGGTCGTAGCGCTGGCGTCGCTGGCGGGAACCGGTTTCCTGCGACGCACGACGTGCATCGCCCATCCAAGCGCCAGCATGCCGAGGCCGTAGCAGATGAAGCCGATGCCCGTAATCAACGCGAGGGTCGCGTATCCGATGTGGGGACTGGCGACGATGACGATGCCGAAGATCGCGAGAACAAGCGCCACGCCAATCCGCCACAGCCGATTCTCCGCGGCTTCTAATGCGGCGACGAAGCGCACAAGACCAGCCGCAATCAGCCAGATGCCAATCAGCAGCGCGACCGCTCGGACCCCTCCGAGAGGATGGCGGATCAGCAACACCCCCGCAATCACACTCAACACTCCGAGCACGGCGAGCAGACCCCGGTTCTGCGTCTCGCCGCTCAGTGCGGCGACGAGTTCGACGATCCCATCGACAAGAATGAATATCCCGAAGATCACCGCCAGCGTCGCCAGGCTGTTGCTCGGCTTCGCGATCACGATGACTCCGGCCACGATGCTCACGACGCCGATCAGCAGGGCCAGCCACCAGCCCCAGGTCAGCTCGCGCAGTTCGCTAGGGCTGAGAGACGTATCGGACACGTCCACCTCCTGAGCTGACGACAACATGACTGACACGAGCACATGGTCCCAACGTCCATGATCCCACGCGGGTGTAGCTCGGCGGCGATCTCGGGATGCTCGGCGGCGATCTCGGACGCTTGACCGCGAGCGAGCGCGCTGGCTCGACCTCGCTCTGAGTCCTCGCCCGCCGCTCGAGCTCACACACCGAGCAGCTCACTGCCGCCACCGCTGCGCATTGCGACGGAGCGGTCTTCCATTCATGCCCGCAGCTCCCGTAGCGGAGCATCAGCGCGTGCGCCTTCTCGGCCGCCGCGGCCGCCTCGTTCTCATTCGGCGAATCCGCCAGCGCCAGAACTTGCGGATTTGATCTTCGATCGCGCTCATCGTCCGGCGTGCAGGTCTCAGGTCGCGATACAGCGAAAAGCTGTTCAGCGTCGCACCGCACGTCGGGCACGTCGCTCGATGACGCTCGCCGCGGACGCGCTCGTGGCCGCACACACTGTGTTCAACGCCTGGAGGATGAACGGACGTACGGGTCAACTCGGGCTGCGGGTGCCTGAGGACGACGGGACGTCCGCGCCGCCTTGGCCCTCCGGCCGTCTCATGTGCTTGTCGGTTCGGCCTCAGCGTCCAAGGCCCCGAGGACGCGCGCGTCGACGGCGTCCCTGCGCCGCTTGTGGTCTTCTTCAATGGCCTTGACAGCCCTCGTTATGTCGCGGTCACGGGCGGCGTTGACACGCTCGAGCAACCCCGTAGCGTGCGCCTCGAGCGCGAACGCCCGGCGCGTCTCGTCAATCTCTTGGCCGGCATCTGACAAGAGACTACCTATGCTCTCCCGCGCGTTTGTGGAGATCGCGTTGACAAAGGATGGCGCGCGCAGCAGGGCGGGGCACGAGCGAGCTGCGCGTCTCAGCGGTCGTCAAGATTGCGCGAGCCTGTCTCCGCCCGGCGGCGCGCACCTCCTCCTCGCTTGCGCGGCGTAACTCCTTTTGCTGGCCGGGGTAACACATCATCGCGCCCTCTGTGCTTCGTAGGCAGAGCCGCCCGTCCGTTGAGAGGCTCAAGCCGTCGACGCTCGCAGGCTCGGGTGCTTGACATTGCCTTGCTGTCGCCGCCCGGCGCGCCGTACCCCCAAGTTCTCTAAGCTTCTGTGGTCCCGACATCCGCGACACTCCTGTGTATCCGCGACGCGCAGCGGGTGGCACCGCGGGGAACTATCGGGCGCCAGAGCGCTGCTATGGCGGTTGAGGGGCAGACCGAAATCGTTCTGATGATCTCCTCGCGGTTGCCGCCATGTATTTGAGTTTGGCTGCCGCCGCGCGATCGATCGCTGATCTGCCGGGTCCTTCCCGGCTTCCGCTGCTTGGTAACGCGCATCAGGTGAGGTCTGAGAGCCTGCATCTGACGGTCGAGAAGTGGTGTGAGCGTCATGGCCCGATGTTTCGATTCGATCTCGGCCCACGCCCCGTGGTCGCCGTCGGCGATTTGGAGGAGATCAACCGGATCCTGCGAGATCGCCCGGATGGCTTTCGGCGCTGGCGGGAGGTACAGACGGTGTTCGACGAGATGGGGATCTGTGGTGTCTTCTCCGAAGAGGGAGACGCCTGGCGCCGCCAGCGGCGCTTGGCCGTCAGCGCGTTGAACTCCAACCATCTGCAGCGCTACTTCCACGTCATCCGCACCGCGACCGAGCGGCTGCATCACAGGCTGAAGGACGCCGCGCGCGACGAGCAGGCGCTGGAGATCGTGGGCGAGCTGACGTCGTTGACGGTCGATGTCACCTCGGCGCTTGCGTTTGGTCACGATCTCAACACGCTCGAGCGTCGCGACAATCAGCTGCAGGAGCACATTCAGAGGACATTTGAGATGCTGTCGCGCCGCATTTTCGCGCCCGTCCCCTACTGGCGGTGGGTGAGGCTGCCCGCGGATCGCGCGCTTGAGCGCTCGCTGGTCTATTTGCATGGAGCGGTCGAGGAGTTCATCGAGCGGGCCCGGGAGCGGATGGCTTCACGGCCCGGTCTGCGCGAGGCGCCTGAGAACTTCCTCGAGGCGATGCTCGCAGCCCAGCAGGCCGAGGGCACCTTCACCGACGAGGAGATCATCGGCAACGTCTTTACCCTCCTGCTCGCGGGTGAGGACACCACCGCGCACACGATCGGCTGGACGCTGTGGTTCTTGGCGAGCCGCCCAGAGATCCAAGACCGCTGGGCAAACGAAGCCCGTGAACTCTTGGGTGAGCATCCGTTGCCGGCCGACTACGAGACAATCGAGCGCCTGAGCTACGGCGAGGCGGTATTGCGGGAGTCGATGCGTGTAAAGCCCGTCGCCGTCGCGATCCTTCTCGAATCGCTCGCTGACAGCACGATCGCGAGCACCCACATCCCGGCCGGGACACGCCTGTGGCTTCCCACCCGCCACGCTGCCCTTGGAGCGGTTGAGCGCGGCGGCGAGTTTGACCCCGAGCGGTGGCTCAACGACGATCGGGCGGGCGCCACCCCCGATCAAAAGTCATTCCTTGCCTTCGGCGCCGGCCCCCGCTTCTGCCCCGGGCGTAATCTCGCGTTCCTGGAGGCAAAGACAGCGATGGCGATGCTCGCCCGAAACTTCGAGGTCGAGCTCGATCAAACCAAGGAGCCCGTCAAGGAGCTATTGAGCTTTACGATGATCCCCAAAGGCCTTCGCCTGCGGCTGCGTGAGCGAACTCCACAGAAGGAGATCCGATCGGGGCGATCGGGTAACGGCACGCCGGGCTGCTTTCCGAGGGCGGAAGCAGTAAGCGCTCCTCCAACCCCAGAGCCGCTATCAATTCGACACCTATCCATTAGGAATCAGAATGAAGCTTGAGCGGCTCCGAGAACTGACTGCACGTCCTCTCCCGGCGTACTGGGGACCGGCGGTGCAGTCGCGCATTCGTGGGCGTCCAACCGCTGGGATCACCTGAGAGATGCCTTCGCCGAGTTCGCTCCACCGCAGTCGCAGGCAGCCGGCCCGTCCGAGCCGCAACACCATCATACGCCGTCGTGTGCTCGCGCTCACCGTCCCGCCGTTCGTCCTCGCGCTCATTCTCGGCGCAGTGAGTTCGCCCGGCGGGCGCCACAGACAGCCGGCGGCGTCGACCCGAGCAGGCGAAAGTATCGCTGCCAGCAGCTCCGCCAGCTCAGCGACAGCTCCAACCGCCCGGCCCAAGCGCCGGTACCGGGTGGCGCGACCCGCCGGTCAGACATCGAATGTCCCAGTGCCATCCGCCGCCGTCACGAGCGCCCCGAGCGCACCGACGAGCGCCACGAGCACGTCGGTGAGCACTCCGGCAGCGGCGCCGAGCGCGACTGGCTCGACCACGTCCGGCGTGGCTGCCGCGCCTGCTCCCTCCTGCGCGCCCTGCGCGACCTCCGGATCACAGCCCGCCGGGCAGGTATCACCGACCTCGGCACAGGGCGCTCCACCGCCGTCCACAGCAGCGCCGGTTCGCAGCAGCGGCGGCGTCGCAGCGACTGGCTCGCCGGCTTCGACCCCGCTCTCCCCTGCCGGGCCGAATTCGGGCGGCGCGGCGCTCCCCTCTGGGCGCTGAGCGCTCCTGGCCTGTCGAAGCGTACTGCGCACCGCCCGAGCGCTCTACGAACGAGTCGGCGCCCGCAGCCGTGACGTCTGCCCGCACACTGGATGCCCCAGGCTCGTATACGACCGCGCCCGCGTCCTCCTGCACGCCTACACCGGCTGGCCGCCCCACCAGCTCCGCCACTCCGCGGCCACGCACCTCGGCGAGAAGAAGGTCCCCTTGCAGCTGATCATGGCCAAGACCCGGCACCGATCGCCGCGCACCGCGATGCGCTACGTCCACCCCAGTGCTGCCGCGGTTCGCCGAGGTCACCGAGCTGCTGGACCCGCCCAGACGGGCGGGATAAGACCGTCGAGCGGCCCCAGGCACGTAATCACGAACGCGGCGCGGTGCTTAGCGGCACTTTTCGTTCCTCTGTTCCCCACGGGCCGACACGAGCGCGAAGATCGCAACGCTCGGGCTAACACGGCGCGTCGGCCCAGGCGGTCCGCCAGCGAGACGGTCGTGGGCACCACCACGGCCGCCAGGTCGAGCGTTTATCAATAGGTGTCGATGCCAAGATATTTCTGACACGGGCCTTCCAGTCCCCAGTCTTCTCCCAGACCATGGCACGTTCGAGATCATTCGGCCGCGACACCGGGCTCCAGGCCCGGATGCTGCTGACGCTGTTCCTGCTCGGGCTGGTTTACGCCGTCCTGATCGGCGTCCTGTTCGCGGCGGGAGCCGGCGCGGTCACGATCGCGGTGATCGCGGCCGTGCTGTTCCTGATCCAGTTCTTCACCTCGTGCTGGACGAAAGCCAGCCTGCGCTGCACCGACGCTCTGACGGACGTAGCAGGCGGCAAACGCGGCAAGCACCGAGCTGCTTTCGCAGGGCATGGCAGCAGCGCAGTCCGGGCTCTAACGGCAACCGATCGCTCCCGCTCACGGTGAACTCACAAGTCAGCCGAACGCCCGGACTGGCAGCTGGTCATCGTCCGCAGCGGGGGCGCCACTCGTCGCCATCGGCACGCTCGCATTGCCGGACGGGAGCAGCGGCGCTCCAACGCCCGACCGGCTGGTCCCGGACTGCTCCCTTCCGCGCCTTGGGGGAACGACAAGCATTGGCGTCTCGACGCTTGTCGGGCACACGGGCAGATCTGTCGGGGCACCGCCGCTTGCGGCTGCGATCGGTTCAGCATCGCCCTTGGTGACCGGGCGTCCGGTCGGCTCCTTGGGGGCACGGTAGGCTTCGGGTCATGCTCTCTGACCGCTTCCGAGCCGCCGTCGAACACGGGAACGTCGACGAGGCCGCTGACTTGTTCAGCGTGGACGCGGCGTTCCGAAGTCCGGTTCTGTTCAAGCCGTACGAGGGCCGAGATCAGGTTATGAAAGTCCTGCATGCGGCCGAGCGGGTGCTCGGGCTTGGAGGCGAGTTCCGCTACGTGCACCAGCTCGAGGATGCCGACGACCGGGTCGCGATCCTCGAATTCGCGACCGTGGTGGACGGGAAACACGTCGAGGGAATCGACAAGCTCACCTTCGACGATGACGGCATGATCACGGAGCTTAAGGTGATGATCCGCCCGGCATCTGCGCTCCAGCTCGTTGGCGCGAAGATGGCCGAGGAGTTCCCCAAGGTCGGCCTTCGCCTTCCGAGCTGAGCCTCGATCGTCCACGGCTCGGACTCGGTCATCAGGACGCCCACGAGTTGACCGCCAGGGTTCTCCGCGGATGCCGCGCCAAGCGCGCGCCGGCGGCGGAAGGCCGCGTTCCACCGACGAAGCAGGTTCCGAAGGCGGGCCGCTCGCGCGATCTGATGCGGCGAGTTGCGGGGATTGGACAACGCGCCGTACGCTCGTAGCCGCACCGCGCACTGGGAGGGACCGATGGAGATCAACGGCGTTGCCCACATCGTCTTGAGGGTCAGTCGGTTCGAGGAGTGCGTTGCGTTCTACGACGCGCTGATGCCTCGGCTCGGGCTGAAGGTCGTCTACCGATCGGATGACTACGTCTACTACGTGGGCGGTCGGACGGCCGTCGGGATCCGCCGGCCGGCACCGGAGCTCGCCGGTCACGCTCACGAGGAACTGGCGCCCGGTATCTGGGTGTAGACGTCTGAACTGGCCCCACTGTGGACGCTTGAACTGGCCCCACCTCCGTCCGACCTGAGCCGTTCGGTTCGCGCTTTGTTAAGCGCGAGCCGGAAGGTTCGGAAGGAGCAGTGAGCAGAGTGGAGCAGTTTGAGCAGATCAGGCGCGATCACGCGCGGGAGGGGCTGTCGATCAGGGAGCTGGCGAGGCGTCATGGGGTGCATCGCCGGGCGGTGAGGCAGGCGTTGGAGTCTGCGGTGCCGCCGGCGAAGCGCGCGCCGGAGTTGCGGCCGGCGCCGAAGCTGGGGCCGTATCGGGCGATGATCGACGAGATCCTGCGGGCGGATCGGGAGGCGCCGCGTAAGCAGCGTCACACCGCCCGGCGGATCTGGCAGCGGCTGGTCGCCGAGCACGGCGCCGAGGTGTCGGAGCGGCAGGTCTGCCGGTATGTGCATGGCGAAGCGTCGGGAGTTGGGCGTGGTCGGCGAGGTGTTCGTGCCGCTGGTCAGCGACGCGGGCGTGGAGGCCGAGGTCGATTGGGGGGAGGCGAAGGTGCTGCTGCGTGGCGAGCTTGTGGAGGTGCACCTGTTCGAGATGCGGGCGTGTTTTTCCGGCGCCGCGTTCGTGATGGCGTTCCGGGACGAGACCCAGCAGGCGTTCCTGGAGGGTCACGTCCGTGCGCTGGAGTGGCATGGCGGCGTGTTCGACGTGATCCGCTACGACAACCTCAAGAGCGCGGTCGTGCGGGTGTTGAAGGGGCGCCGCAGGGTCGAGTCTGACCGGTTCGTGGCGTTGCGTTCGCACTACCGGTTCGAGTGCTCGTTCTGCCTTCCGGGGGGCAAGGGGGCGCATGAGAAGGGTGGCGTGGAGGGCGATATCGGGCGGTTCCGCCGCCGGCATCTGGTGCCGGTGCCGGAGGTCTCCTCGATCGAGGAGCTCAACGAGCTGCTCGAGGAGGCGTGCTGGGAGGACCTGGATCGCACGATCACCGGGCAGTCAGAGACGGTCGGTGAGCGGCGCGACCGGGAGCGGCTGCTGTTGAATACGCTCCCGCCGCGAGCCGCACCCGACGTGGGAGGAGGCGACGCCGAGGGTCGACAGCAAGGCGCTGGCGACGGTCCGCACGAACCGCTACTCGGTGCCGGCCTCGCTGGCCGGGCTGCAGATCCGCGCCCGGGTCGGAGCTGGCGAGATCAGCTTCTGGCATGACGGTAAGCAGGTCGCCCGGCACGAGCGGCTGCACGGCCAGCATCAGATCAGCGCGAAGCTCGATCACTATCTCGACCTGTTGCCGCGCAAGCCGGGCGCGCTCGCCCGGTCGCTCGCGCTGCGCCAGGAGCGCGACCGCGGTGACTGGCCGGCGTGCTTCGATCAGCTGTGGACGGCGATTCAGGAGCGCTCCGGGCGCCAGGAGGCCGCCCGGCAGATGGTCGAGGTGCTGATGCTCTGCCGCGAGCACGACGCCGCCAGGTCGAGCTCGCGGTCCGCGGCGCGTTGGCCGCGGGCGCGCACGACGGGCGCGCCGTCGCGCTGCTCGTCAAACGCTCCGCGCGGCCGCAGCCGCGCTGCGGTGGAGATCGACGACGCGCTCGCGGGGATCGGCTCAGCCACCACCGACCGACGCTGACCTCGCCGACTATGACCAGCTGCGCGACACGGGAGCCCGGACGATGAGCGGCTACCGATTGGAGATCGAAGCGTTCGCGGGCCCGGCACGCCGCGGGCGCGTTGGCGGCGGGGCGGTGCTGCTCGTCCGCGTGCGCCTGTTCGACGGGCTCGGTGTCGTGGACAGCGCGACCGGCGAGCCCGCCGGCCAGCCGGACGCGTTCACCGACCTGGACCCGTGCGAGGCTCGCGACCTCGCGTTCGATGCCTGCTCGCCGCCGCCGATGACGCCGAGCAGCAAACCCGTGACGCCAACTACTGGGAGCCGCAACGATGAGCACACCACGAACCACCGCCCAGACCGCCGCATTGGAGGCGCTGATCGACGCGCACGCGACCGAGCTGAAGCTCCCGACCGTCAAAGCCCGGTTCCGGCAGATGGCCGCCGAGGCCACCCGCGAGCAGCAAACCCCGGTCGCGTACCTCGCCGCGCTGCTGGAGGCCGAGATGCACGAGCGCGCCGAGCGGCGCGAACGCCGCGGCTGATCGACGCCCGGTTCCCGCTGCTCAAACGCCTCGAGGAGTTCCGGTTCGCCGACAACCCGAAGATCCCGCAAGCCACGATCGCCGCGCTCGCCGACGGCTCCTGGATCAGACGACCGCGACTCGATCGTGCTGGTCGGCGACTCGCGGCACCGGCAAGACACACCTGGCGATCGCCCTGGCGGTCTGCGCCTGCCACCAAGGCCGACGCGTGCGGTTCACCACGCTCGCCGGCCTCGCGAACGAGCTCCAAGAGGCCGACAGCCGCACGCGAGCTCGCCCGCGTCGTCGGCCGCTACTCCCGCACCGAGGTCGTGGTCCTCGACGAGCTTGGCTACCTGGCCCTGCCCGACGGCGCCGCCGAGCTCGTCTTCCAAGTCATCACCGAACGCAACGAACGCGGATCGCTGATCGTGACCACCAACCTCCCGTTCGGCGAATGGACCAAGGTGTTCCCCGACCCGCGCCTGGCGAAAGCCGTCGTTGACCGGATCACCCACCGCGCGCACATCATCGACACCGGCACCGAGAGCTGGCGCTTCCGCCACGGCCTCGAACGCCGCACAAGAAGGGAGGCTGACCCCCACCCGGACGGCGCGCCCGCGACCATCGCCACATCGCCCTCGCCCTACGCGCTCGGCTCCGTGACGACGGTCGCGGCAACCCTTCCAACCGCCTCATCAGGCAACATCCAAACCAACAACAATCGACGCGAGGTGGGGCCACTTCAAGCGTCTACACCGGGGCCACTGCAAGTGGCGACAACGACCGTTTCCAGCAGGGTCGGGAGCCTCCATCTCCCTGCACCCAGGGGCCACCTCGGCATCGCTGACTCGATGCCTCAGCGCTGGCGGTGGAGCTCGCGGCCGGCACGGCGGCTGGACGCGGTCTTCGCGTCGGCGCCTGTCGCGACAGGTGTTTGCGCTGCCTCCGCGGCCTCGCGAGCTTGACCGAGATCCGCGAGTGTTCGTGCCTCGATCGCTGTTTCGGGTACGCCCGCGGCGGCGAGCCGCAGGCGCAGCTGCTGGCGGCGCCGCGTGCCATCGAAGCCGCGCGGGGCAGCATCTTGCGCGGTGGTTGTTAGCTCGGCCGGGTGGGTGCCAGTTTCGGTGATCGTCGCCTGGTGCTCACGTTCGAGTTCCTGCACGGCTGCGAGCGCGATGACTTGGGTCGGGTCCAGGCCGCTGCGATCGCGCACCTCTTGGCGGATTCGGTGCGCGGCGTGGTCGAAGATCGTCAGCGTGGCCGTGTCGTGGTCCGGGTCGCGCCAGCTGTTGGCCTGTTGCCACATGTCGGCGATCTGTTGTGGTGCGGCTGTCTGCCACCACGGGTCGTCGAACACGGGCCGGAGGTGTTCGGTAGCGAGCAGCCGCTCGGCATCGATCCGCGCTTGCGCGGCCCGGGCGGCCTGTTCGCTCTCGCGCTTGGCCTGCTGGAGCGCCTGCTCGCGAGCGGCGATCGCGCGCCCCGCGATGACCGCGGCCGCGGCGAGCGTCAGCTGGAGCTGGCGTTCGAGCTCCTCGGCGATCCCGTCTGAGGGCTCCTGCATCGCTACAACCTCCCTTCCGGTGTGTGGTGCCTGTTTGTGCTCATCGCGGGCTGCTGACGTTGTTGATGAGCCAGTGGCCGTGTGCTCGGGTGATGGTGAGGACGAGCTCGTAGGTCTCTTGGCCGTCGGTGACGTTGGGCAGCGCCTGCCAGCCGCTGCCGTGGCGTTGCATGGCGATCGCCGCGATCTTGGGCTGTAGCGACTGCATCGCCGGCGGAACGCGCGGCGGATGGCTCTTGAGGCTGGCCAGCAAACCGGGCACCGCGTCGTGAACGGCGCGCAGGGGCGCGTGGCCGTAGAGCCACGGCAGATAGGCCTGGAGGAACCGCACCGCGGTGTTCTGAGCTGCTGCGGATCCGCGCGGCCGCGCTGGCGGCGGCGGACCAGCTGCCGCGAACGTCTGCACGAAGTCCGGCGGTGTCAGCTGCACGACGACCCAGCGCCCCTGCCGTTCATCGAGCGTGATCTGGGCGTAGAAGGTGTGGGCCTCGTCTCGCGCTGCCACCAGGTAGCTGTCGCGCTGGCCCGGGCGGCCCGGAGGTGCGCGAGGACGAGCGTTCCGCGCCGGCGGCCGGCGGGGATCGGTCCGGCCTGGGCCGCCAGCGCGCGCACGCTCGCGGTCGCGTTAGGCAGCGCGGCTGCTGTGCCGATCCCGGCGAGGAAGCGGACATACGCCGCGGCGAATTCTTGCGACGCCGCGGCGATGGAGCTTTGGCCGGTGCGCGTCGTGGTGCGACGTGTCGCATCGGAGGTCACGCTCGTGTGGTGAGTGCCGCCGCAGCCGTTGATGGCCGCGAGGCAGGCGAGGACGGCGAGGAAGATGAGGAGCGAGCGGGGGCGGGTCATAGGCCTTGCGGGTGGCGGGTGACAAACGACCCGCTGGCGCGCTCGTAGGCGACCTCGGATGCGGGTTGCCAGCGCGGGCCGGTGCCGCCGGGGGTGGTCGGGGAGCCGTGCACGGTGTCGAGCACGATCCCGGCGATCTCGATGAACGTGTGGCCTTAGCTCGACGTGTCGGTCGATGACCTCGGCTACGCGTCGGCGTTGAGGATCATCGCGGCGGATCGGCCGAGTGGGAGTGCCGGGAGGCTCTCGAGGCGCACTCTCGTTCCGTGGCGTTCGCCGGGTTCCGTTCGGGCTCAACGGCTGCCGCTCGGCCGAGCGAGTTCACAGTCTACTCTGGCCGACGCGGTAGTCCCGCTGTGCAGGCGCCCGACGGACCCGCGCGACGCGGACTAGTTGTCGGGCGCCGCCTGGGGACGCCGGCGGCGGGCGACGAGATCGACCTCGTCGGGGCCAACCTCGTGTCCGGCGGCGCAGCGAAGTTCGACGGCGACGGGCTCGCCGCAGTCGCGGTGGCGCAGTTCAACAGGGCCGCCGCGATCGTCGAGCCAGCGGTCGCCCCACTGCATCAGCGCAGCGAGTGCCGGGAACAGATCGGCGCCTTTCTCGGTGAGCCGGTAACGCTGGCGCGTGCGCTGCCCAGGCTCCCGATAGTCCTCGCGCTCGAGCAGCCCGTTCTCCACAAGCTCCCGAAGGCGAGCGGCTGTCACCGGCTCGCTGATCCCGACGCGCTGCGCGAAGTCGTCGAACCGCGTCGTGCCGTAGAAGGCCTCGCGCAGGATCAAGAACGCCGAGCGCGTGCTTATCACCTCGAGCGACTTGGCGATCGTGCACCGCTCGGCGGTCCAGGCCTCGCGGGGCTCGAGTGATCCAGTCACTCGGAGGGCGTGGTCCATGCACCCATCATAGCTAACTTCTTGACAGCTAAGCCAGAGCTGGGTATGGTAGCTAGCTATGTCAGCCCTAAGCCAGCTTCCAAATGAACCTGGCACCAACCGCGGCTGCGCGAGGGCCGCGCCGACCGGTGCACGATCGCCAACGCTCGAGAGCTCCGGTGCCGCCGTTCCCACCACGATTTCGGCTGCGGCTCGCGGCCGACAGCCACCTAGGAGGATCCATGTCTGAAGCAGTCATTGTCGACGCCATCCGGACGCCCGTCGGGCGGGCGGTCAAGGGGACGATGCGGGACGTTCGGGCCGACGACCTCGGCGCGATCCCGCTGCGCGCTCTCGTGGAGCGCAACCCGGGGGTCGATTTCAAAAAGACGAACGACATCATGATGGGCTGTGGCTTCCCCGACCACGAGCAGGGATTCAACGTGGGCCGCAACGCGCAGTTGCTGGCCGGGATCGACCATCATGTTCCGGCGGTCACGGTGAGCCGCTTTTGCGCATCTTCGCTGCAGACGATCCGGATGGCGTTCCACGCGATCAAGGCGGGCGAAGGCGATCAGTACATCGCGGGAGGGGTGGAGTGCTCGTCGCGGGGCGCGGGCATGACGCTTCCCGTTACGAACCCGCGGATCGACGGCACAGACGACGCGGTGTACAACGTGTACATCCCGATGGGGCTGACGGCCGAGAACGTGGCCGAGCGCTGCAAGGTCAGCCGCGAGTCCCAGGACGAGTGGGCGGCACTGTCCCAGCAGCGCGCGGTCGCGGCGCGCGAGAGCGGCCACTTTGACCGCGAGATCGTGGGCGTGGACATCCCCGAGACGCGTGACGCCGGCGGCAACGTCGTCCCGGCGCACACGGTCACGAAAGACGACGGCCCGCGCCCGGGCACGACGATCGAGGCGCTCGCGAAGCTCAAGCCCGCGTTCAAGCCCGGCGGCTCGGTGACCGCGGGCAACGCGTGCCCGCTCAACGACGGCGCCGCGGCGGTGCTGGTGATGTCCGAGGAGAAGGCCCGCGAGCTGGGACTCGAGGCCCGGGCGCGGATCGTCGCGTCCTGGGTGGCGGCGGTCCGCCCGGAGATCATGGGCCTCGGCCCGATCCCGGCGATCAGGGGGGTGCTCAAGCAGGCGGGCTTGACGATCGACGACATCGACGTGGTCGAGATCAACGAGGCGTTCGCGGCCCAGGTGGTGCCGTGCCGCGACGAGCTCGGGATCGACCCGGACAAGCTCAACATCAACGGCGGCGCGATCGCGATCGGCCACCCGTTCGGGATGACCGGCGCGCGGATCATGACCACCCTGCTCAACAACCTCGACTCGGTTGGGGGCAGGTACGGCGTCGAGTCGATGTGCACCGCCGGCGGGATGGGACAAGCGATGATCGTCGAGCGGCTCCACTAGCGAACGGAAGGGACGGCACAACGGCAACCACAAGCACGCGGCGGTCAGCCGGCGGGCGTGTTCGCTGGCGGCGACGTGCGGCCGAGCAAGGTTGACTTCTCGCCGCGCCGCGCGCTGTGGTCGTCCGGGGCGCTACCCCGGGTGTTGTCCAGAGCGAAAGGAAAGCATTGTGACCGCTAGCGCCTCCAGCGAGACGTCGGGACGGGGATGCTCGTCAACCTTAGCTCAGCGAAGCTCAACCCGGTTTTCAACAAGGACGGCACGGTGACGGCCGGCAACGCCTCCGGCGTCAACGACGCTGCCGCCGCGGTCGTTGTCATGTCAGCCGACCGGGCCGAGCAGCTGGGCGCGCCCGTGCGGGGCCGGATCCTCTCCTACGCGGTGTCCGGTGTGGAGCCCAAGACCATGGGCATCGGGCCAGTCCCCGCCATCCGCAAGGCACTCGAGCGCGCCGGCAAGACGCTTGACGAGGTTGACGTGATCGAGCTCAACGAGGCGTTCGCGGCCCAATCGCTGGCGGTCCTGAAGGATCTCGACCTCGACACCGAGCGGGTGAACCCAAACGGCGGAGCGATCGCCCTCGGTCACCCGATCGCTGCAAGCGGCGCGATTCTCGTGACCAAGATCCTGAACGAGATGGAACACGAGGACCACAAGCTCGGGCTTGTCAGCCTCTGCATCGGCGGCGGCCAGGGCATCGCGATGCTGCTCGAGCGCGACTGATGAACCGGGGCCCCAGCTCGTGGCGCAAGGCAGGTGAAGCTCCTACGGCCCAGTGCTCGGGTTGGTGTCAGGAGCCGCAAGGTAGCGTCCACTAATTCATGCTAGTCGACGCTCCGTCAGGCTGCTTTGGCGTTCTGGTTGCTGGGTCCGAGGTCGAGGTGGTTGTTCATGTCGATGTGGAAGGTGCCGTAGGGGTTGATGTGCGCCCAGATCAGGGCGTTGAGCGCTGTCTTGTCTCGCTCGGTCAGCCGTTTCGCCCAGGCGGGCTCGGTGAGGATTTGTTGGATGATGAGCGTGTTGACGAGCACGAGCGAGGATTGGAGGAGGTGCATCGCGAGCATCGAGAGTTCTTGGTCTTCGCGGTCCTCGCCGGTCAGCTCGGAGTCTTTGCCGTAGAAGATGAAATCGACGCCGCTGTTCCAGTGCTCGATGATCTGCCGGCCTTCATGGACTTGCCGGCGGACGGTCTCATCGGCGAGGTAGTCGCGGAGGAAGATCGTCCGGGCTGCGCGGCCGAGTTCTTCCATCGCTTGGTGCGCGGGATGCTTCGGCCCGCCGCGGGTGAACCGGCGGAGCAGTTGCTGCGCTTCGGCGGTTCCGAGCTTCAGCGCGGTGGCGTACTTGACCAGCTCGTCGCACTGCTGGGCGATCAGCTCCCAGTTGATCGGCCGGCTGGAGATCACCGCGCGGATCGCATTCCACGCGCCGTCCGTGTCGAGGCCGGGACCGTAGAGCGGGATCTTCCCGATCTGCTTGAAGCGAGGCATTAGCTTGAAGCCAAGCAGCTCGCAGAACCCGAATCCGACGATTGACGCGCCGTGGGTGTCGGTGATGTTCGCTTCGATCTCGAGGCCGGTGTCGTGATGGAGGAGGCCTTGGAGCATCGCGGCGATCTCCGAGGCGGAGCAGGTCGTCAGCTGGCTGTGGATGCACAGCTGCTTCTTCTCGACGTGCCAGTAGACCATCACCCTGGAGCCGCCGTAGCGGTTGTGCCATTCGGTCATCAGATTCGAGTCCCAGGAGCCGAACTGCTTGGAATCCGACGTGCAGGTCGTGCCCTCGCCCCACAGCACCGTGTCGCGGACCGCGAGCGTCTGGTTGACGAGCTGGATGATCGCGCGGCGCAGCCCGTCGCGGTTGAAGTACAGCCGGCGGAACCGCCGCAGCGCGGCCTCGGTGTCGGCGGGATGCCCATCGGTCGCCTCGGCGATCCTCTTGATCCCGATGTTCGACCCCAGTCCGAACGCCACGAGCAGCTTGCGGCGCCGCGCCGTTACGGGATCGGTGATCTCACGGGAGGCGACCGAGGTCAGCTGGGTGGTGAAGTCGCTGAGGTGGTCGGCGTCTTTGAGCACGTCCAGGAGGTCGAGCATCCCGTGTCGCTGTTGGATCTCTCGATGCAGCGCCTGAATGTTCGGCGGGTCAGGCAGCGACCCCCTCGCGGGGACCACGATCCACGGCCTGCCCCGCCGGGTCGTGATCCTCACGCCGCCGGCCGTGTTCGTCCTGACCGCCTCGTCCAGGCCGCTCAAGGCCCCCGTGCAGTCGGGCTTGGAGATCGGCAATGAACACCGACGCGTCTCGTGGCTGGCGGATCGCGGCGTAGTGCACATCCCGGTTGGTGTCGAAGTCAGCGGGGATATCCTCGTCGGGGTCGCGCCACCGGTGCGCCCCAGACACGTAGATCTCGCGGCGTCTGAGCGCGTCGCGCAACGCGCGCAGCACGCTCAGCTCATACGGGATCCGCTCCACCTTGCCGTGCTCGTCGATCACCGCGTCGCGCCACGGGTCCGGGACCACGCCGACAATTGGGACACGATCCTGCGATGGGTAGAACCGCTGCTGCCCCGGGGTGTCGACATGGGCCTGCAGCAGCTCCAGCGCGTCCATCACCGGCCGGTAGACGCTGTTCGCGCACCGGAACTCGAGCGCATCGAGGATCCGCGGCAGCATCCGCCGGTAGTGATGGGAATAGGACCCACGGATCTCCTTGCGGACCTGCTGACCAAACAGCTGCTCGCTCACCTTGGCCTCCTTCACCAGCTCGCGCAGAGTCGCCTCCGACACGACCGGATACAGCGCGCGGCGGACGGTCTCGTCGGGATGCTCGACGGCGGCGCCGGCAAGCGCGAACAGCAGCCCATGCTTGCCTCGCACGCGCTTGAGATCGGCCACGAGCGCCTTCTCGACCCGGTTCTCCGCGCGCACCCGGATCTTGTCCACGACGTCGATCAGCAGATCAACGAGCGCGTCGGTGATCTCCGCCGTACGCGACCAGCACAACGCCGCGAGCAGCGTCAACCTGATCGGGGCCGGCATCGCCCGCAGATCCGACGGGTACGCGGCCGCCGCCCGCGCCCGCCACGCGCCGAGCAACTTCTCCGAGCAATCCGCGAACAGATCCACCGGCAACCCGATCGCACGGACCCGCTCCAGCTTGTCGATCTCCTCAAGGATCGTGTTCAAGCTCGCCCGCCCCGGATCGCTCTTCAACTCCACCAGCAACCCAGCGGTCGACACCTCGTCCTGCCCGACCGGAGGAATCAATCGCTCAAGAGCGTCGATCGCCGCGGACGTGGCGTACCGAGTTCGTGAACCAGACTGGGCGATCGTCCCTTGGGCGGACGGGGCTCTGATGGACGGCACGAGCGAGCAGCTGGACGAGTAGGCCCGTGGGGAACAATGGAACGAAAAGTCACGATAAGAACCGTGATGGCGGGTAGACGCGCGCGGAGACGTGGCTGCTCGGGGTCGTGAGCGAGAGAGTGCTTGATGTCTAGGAGAGCCGCTGCTGGCCCCGCGGCTGCCGGACGCTCAGGGGTAGACGAAGCCGATTTCGAGGAGGTGCCAGGCGTCGTTGAGGCGCGCTGCGGTGATGTGCATGCGACCAGCCGGGGCGGGCGAGGTTGCTGGCTTTGCGCGGCACGGTGATCGGACCGACTCCGCCCTCGAACCAGATCCGTCCGGGCTCAACATCGGTAATGGCGAGGTAGTCCTCGACCCAGTCTTGCTCGGCGACGTGGTCGGGGTTGATGTCGGGCGCGTTGGCTGCGAGGTCGTGCAGCATCATCTCGAGGCGGTCGGCGATCGGGAGGTCGCGCGAGGCCTCGCGTGCACGATCGTTGGCGTCTTCCGCGGACTGCTCATCGATGTAGCTGTGCTGTGAGAGCCAGCGCACGAGCTTGCCGGTCACGGTGCCTGATGCTTTGAGCAGCTCTTGGCTGGCGAACACCTTGCGGACCATGAAGTCGCCGAGGAACGCGCCGAGATGCGCGGGGATCTTCTCTGGCCCGAACAGGCGGCAGAACGCCCCATCCTCGCGCGTCTCGAACTCTGCCTCCCAGCGCTGACGCTCGTTGTCATCAAGCGATGTGTAGGCGTAGCCGTCGAGGCTGTGGCGCAGCAGCTGCACGACGTCCTGGTAGCGCCGGAACGTCTTCTCGGACAGCCGCTCGCGCTGGTCTGTCAGGAACCGGTCGAGCGCCTCGTCGATCGTCACCTGGTTTGTGGAGGTCGCCATCGCCAGGCAGAACCGTATCGGCGCGGCGCGACGGAACGCTCGTGCTGGAGGCGACCCGAGCTTGGTGCTTCTGCTCGCGCGAGCCGGTCATCCAGGTGCGTGAGGTCGCTCTCGCCGCCGATGCGTGGGGAGGATCGGGCAGGCGCGGAGGTTTGCTTATCGTGGCGCGGATGCCGGTCGAGTTCCTGTCCGATGCGGAGGCAGCCGCGTATGGCCGCTATGACGGCGGCCCGTCGCGGGAGGAGCTTGACCGCGTGTTCTTTCTCGATAACGCCGACCGCGAACTGGTCGAGAAACGCCGCGGCGAGCACAATCGGCTGGGGTTCGCGTTGCAGCTGACGACGGCGCGGTGGCTCGGCGTGTTCCTGCCCGACCCGACCGACGTTCCCGAGACGGTGTTGAGCTACGTCGCCAGGCAGCTCGACATCGCCGATCCGTCGTGCGTGGAGCGGTATCTGGAGCGCCGCCCGACCAGGTTCGATCATGCGGAGGAGATCAAGCGTGCGTGCGCATATCGGGAGTTCGCGCAGGCCCGGTCGGAGTTTGAGGAGTGGCTGTGGGCGCGGGCGTGGATGACCGGCGACGGCCTGCGGGCGATCTTCGCCGACGCCGTCGGCTGGCTGCGGGAGCGGGACGTGCTGCTGCCCGGCGCCACGACGCTGGCACGGCTTGTCGCAAGGGCGCGGGCCGATGGGGACGAGCGACTGTGGGAGACCCTCGCGTCGGCCCCGACTGTGGAGCAGACGCGGGTGCTGGAGGGGCTGTTGGAGGTCTCGGAGGAGTCCCGGTTCTCTGATCTTGAGCGGTGGCGCAAGGGCCCCGCCGATCCGACGGGCAAGAGCCTACGACTGGCGTTGCGGCGTGTCGCGGAGATCCACGAGTTCGGTATCGACGGGAGCAGGGTGCGGGCCATGTCGATCAGAACTACATGGGCGCGGAGACCTACCAGGCCGCCAACCCGTTCCTGGTTGACGGCCAGGCCGGGATCCCGCTCGCGCGGGCGTGGGGTGGCGGGATGGTCGCGGGGATCGACGGGATGCGGTTCATCGTCCCGGTCCCGTCGATCTACGCGCGCCCGAACCGCAAGTACTTCGGGGCCAAGCGCGGCGTTACCTGGCTGAACGTAATCTCCGACCAGGCAATGGGCCACATGAGTCTTCTCGCGTTCGCTCTCGCCGCGCAGGTAGTCCTTGCGGCAGGCTGCCGAGAGCGGACGGCGACGCCTTGAAACCGATCGGAGGCACGGGCCTGGCTTCTGGAGGTCGTCCCGATCAGCCACGGGCTGAACCGCGCGGCCGGCTGCCGCTCGGCCCGAGCGCCCGTCCGCGGGTTGGCTGCCATGCGAGGCCGAAGGCCCGCGGGGCACGAGGCTTCCGGGCTGCGTGAAGCTCTATCTGCCGCTGGGTCGTGAGCCGAGTGCGGCGCCGTACGGCTTCGTGTTCGAGCTGATCGCCTCGCGCGGACCCGAGCCGGTGTTCTCTTTGCGGCTGCTTGCCTTAAGCGAGCGCCATCCGCGGCCGGGAACGCGTAGCGTCTACGAGCGCGCACAAGCGGCTCCATGGTCGCTATCCCGACCAGTAGGGGGCGAGTTCGGGCCCGGTCGGCTCGGCTGATCGCGACGGGTGGCCGGCGTCGTCGCACTCTCGAACTGCCCTTTACTTCCGCTTCGACCTGAGTCTCCCGGGCCGCCGGGGAGCGGATGGACCGCGTCCGGATTGACTTCTCCTCTGCGCAAGCGCGGGGGTTTGACATCACGGAGTACCAGGAGCTCGGTGATCTGGCCCGGGAGGGCCTTGAGGTGCTGAGCGATGCGCCGCCAGAACGCCGGGCGGAGCTGCTCGAGCTGGCGGCGTTCGCAGATTTCCTGGTCGAGGGCACCCAGGCGTCTTCGACAGGAGTGGGAGGCGCGTCGTGAAGCCCTCCGTGCCTCGGGCGAGTTGCCCTCCTGAGCTTCGTGTCCTGCAACCACGTCAATCAAGAATCTCGATCGGAAAGAAAGCCATGACAGATCCATCCTCTCCGGCCATCACCGCCGTCGATGTGCGCAAGTCCTTCGGCGACAACGTCGTCCTCGACGGACTCGAGCTCGCCGTCGAGCAGGGCAGCGTGTTCGCGCTGTTGGGACCCAACGGGGCGGGCAAGACGACGATGGTGCGGATCCTCGCCACCCTGCTCGAGGCAGATCACGGCACGATCCGTGTCGCCGGACACGACGTCAGGCGCGAGGCCGACGCGGTCCGCGCCGCGATCGGTGTGACCGGTCAGTTCTCGGCCGTCGACGAGCTGCTGACGGGTCGAGAGAACCTGGCGCTGATGGCCGACCTGCACCACCTCCCGCGCGCCGCCCGCGCGCGAGCGCATTGACCAGCTGCTCGAGCGGTTCGAGCTGGCCGATGCCGCCGACCGGATCGCGATGACCTACTCGGGTGGGATGCGTCGCCGTCTCGACCTGGCGATGACCTTGATCGGCGCGCCGCAGGTCATCTTCCTCGACGAGCCGACCACCGGCCTTGATCCGCGCAGCCGTCGCACGGTGTGGGAGATCGTGGAGAGCCTGGTCGACGACGGCACCACCGTGTTCCTCACCACGCAGTACCTCGAGGAGGCCGACAAGCTCGCCGACCGGGTGGCGATCCTCGACCGCGGACGCCTGGTCGCCGAGGGCAGCGCGCAGGAGCTCAAGCAGCAAATCCCCGGCGGCCGCATCGATGTCCACTTCGCCGACACCGACGCGCAACTCGTGGCCGCCGACGCGTTGGGAATGCCGGTCACCGACCAGGACTCGCCGAGCTTGCAGATCCCCACCGACGGCAACGTCGCCACCCTGCGCCGTGTTCTCCGCGACCTCGATGAGGCCGGTGTCGACGTCGTCGATCTCGCGATTCACACCCCCGATCTCGACGACGTGTTCTTCGCGCTCACAGGCCGAGACGCTCACGCGGCGGAATCGAGAACAGAAGAGGAGCTCTACCGATGACCAGCACATACGCCCTACGCGATTCGACCACCATGCTGCGGCGCGACCTGCGCCACCTGCAGCGCTACCCCGGGCTGTCCCTGTTCCCGATCCTCATGCCGGTCGTCTTCCTGCTGCTGTTCGTGTACGTCTTCGGCGGCACGCTCGGCAACGGAATCACGATCGGTGGCGGCCGCGGCGCCTACATCAACTTCCTCACCCCGGGAATGCTGCTGTTCACCGTCGTCGGCGCCGCGCAGATCACCGCCATCTCGGTGGCCAAGGACATGACCGAGGGCATCATCGCCCGCTTCAAGACGATGCGAATCTGGCGACCCGCCGTGCTCGCCGGCCATGTCTTCAGCAGCCTGATCCTGACGCTGATCAGCCTCGCCGTCGACCATCGCCGTAGCGCTGCTGATCGGCTATCACTCCGCCGCCGGCCCGCTGCGCTGGCTGGGTGCCCTCGGGATCCTCGTGCTGCTGGCCGTCGCGCTGATCTGGCTGTCGGTCGCTCTTGGGCTGCTCGCGAAGAGCGTCGAGACCGCGAGCAACATGCCGATGTTCCTCATCCTCCTGCCGTTCCTCGGCAGCGGCTTCGTGCCCGTCGCCTCGATGCCCGCCGGCCTGCGCTGGTTCGCCGAGAATCAGCCGTTCACCCCGATCACCAACACCGTGCGCAGCCTGCTCGCCAACCAGCACGTCGGCAGCGCCGGCGTCAAGGCGATCGTGTGGTGCCTCGCGATCACCGCCGCCAGCTATCTATGGGCCCGGTACCTCTACAACCGCCGACCCGTCCAGTAGACACCATCCCGTCAACCCAGCCGGTACGACCGCGAGCCACTTCTGCCGCACCCCGGGGAAGTACCGTGCCGACCCGAAGCCGGTCATGACAGAGCCTGAGACCGACCCTCGCACGTTGCGAGAGTCAGGACGCGACTGCTGCTTCTCCGGGGCAAGCGGCAGCCGGCAGCGCGATTCAGCTCGTGGCTGCTCAGGACGAAACGGGAGACCTCGGCGACCCCTGTGACGGCCTTGTGGATCCTCGAGGCGATGCGGAAGCTGGCGTCGTCGAAGACCTCGTTTCGTGCCGCCGCGGCCACGCTTCCGCATTCGGAGCAAGACTCGCATCTCGTCCGCAGCGGCGGCCGACCTGCATCGTGCGGAAGCGCTTGTGTGGCGCTGTCCACCGATCTGCTAGCATTTTGTAAGCATGAATGTGCTTGTACGAGATATTCCTGACGACGTGCACGCGGCGCTTCAACATCGCGCTGAGCGGCGCGGGCAGTCGCTTCAGCAATACCTCGCCGGCGAGCTGCGGCGTTTGGCCGAGCAGCCCACCGTCGAGGACGTGCTCGATCAGATCGAGCGGCGGCGTGGCGGATCTGTCGGACTCGCGCAAGCCGCTGAGGATCTACATGAGGAGCGGGCGAGGCGTTGATCGTCGTCGACGCCTCGGTGTTGGCGAACGTGATCGGCGACGACGGGGCGGACGGGCAGCGGGCACGTGGCGAGATCCGTGCAGCCGGCACCGTGGCGGCCCCGGATCTGGTCGACGTCGAAACCGTCGCGGTCCTTCGCAAGCGGTGGCTCGCTGGCACCATCTCCGATCGCAGATTCGAAGCCGCGATCAACGACCTCGAGCAGCTCGCCCTCAATCGCTACCCAACGCTGCCGCTCATGCACCGCGCGTTCGAGCTGCGCGCGAACGTCACCACGTACGACGCGAGCTACATCGCCCTGGCTGAGCTGCTCGGCTGCGAGCTGCTGACCGGCGACCGTCGACTCGCCGGCGCACCCGGCCCCGCCTGCCCGATCCGCACTGGCTACAGAGGATTCCCGGGAGTGGTTACGCCGAGCGAGCCGGAGGCTGGTCGCAGGAGCAACTCGACGCGGTGATCGCGACGCGGCTGCACCAGCGGCAGGCGGCGGCGATCACGAAGTTTCAGCGAACGCTCGAGGCGGGCGACGCCGAGGCCCTGCGGCGAATCACCCGCGACCCGCTGATCCTGGACTTCGTTGGGGATCAGCCCCAAAAGATCCCGGTCGGACCGCGGGCAATTCGTCGAGCAGGTGCGCGATCCCGCTGGTCGGAGACGCGTGCGTGTAGCGATGTCGGCGGTGGTTACGGTCGCGTAGAACAGGGACGACCACTCGCTCCGTCTCGCCGTCCAGCGCAATCGAGCTACAGGGCTCGTCGTCCACTCAGGCCCGCGCTCAGGGCGCCACGGCGCACGTCGCTCCACGAGCGTCACGGCGCGTCCGCCGCATCGGCTTGCATCCGCACACTGTGCAGTGGCCGCGCCGCGCCGTGAGCCGAACGGCCCCGCGTGGGTCGGTCGGGTTGCGACGGCAACGCTCCCAGTAGACGGGCGCCAGCTATGTCTGTCGAGAGCTAATCGAGGTCGCCGTCGCTTGCCATCGCGACAGCGGCGCTCGCCAGGGCGTTTCCCAGTCCGGTCAGGATCACGTTCCCGTCGTGCATTGTCATGGTTCCGATGTCGGCGAACTGCGTCACCATCGCCTTGACGAGGCGTACGACGTGCTGACGCTCGGCGGCATCGTCGAGGTCGTAGCCATAGACGCGTGCCACTTGCTCCCAGACGAGATCGTCGAGTGCGGTGAGCGGGGCTTGACCGCCTGCCTCGAGGATCGCCGCGAGGATCGGGCCAGCGCCGGCGTCGAGCAACTCTACGTAGCTCTTGCGCCATCCCCGCCGGAAGCCATCGAGCAGCCCATGGTCGAGGAGCGTGACCGCGACCTTGAACCAGGCGGAGAGGGGGTCGCGCTCCAAGTCCTGCGCTCGGGGTCCGGCCACGATCTTGGTCCCCCGCGCTGCGAGCAGCTCAGCGGCGATCGCCCAGCGGAACGCGTGAGCTACCCCGGGCAGGTCGTCCATCGAGCGGGCTCCGCCGGACCCGTCATCGCGCGTTCCAAGCCGTCTCGCTGCGGCGACCGCGTCGGGAGCCTTCAGGTTGCCCGCCTGCGTGGCCGGGCGTCCACTCCCCACGAACGCGACAAGCTCCGCCAGCCGGACCATCGCCGGGACCGCCTGCGCGTCTCGGGCGAGCTCCTCTGCAGCGGCTCGTTCCTCGTCTGACTCCATCAGCTGCGGCAGCGGCGTGTCGAGCACCCGCTGAATCTCCTCCAGAGCTGCCGCGACCCCAGCGTCCGTGCGCCGCCGCTGACGAGCGTGTGCTCTTGCGCTGAGGCTGCTTCCCGCTCGGTCCGCGGGGTCTCCTGCTGCCCATCCGTCAAACTCTACGGCCGCGCAGAGACGCGCGATCCGCTCCAGCCGGTCACCTCCTCGCACACGGAGACCCAGCAGTCCCGGCACGTGCCGCTGATCGATCGCGGTCCTGCGGCGTCCATGTGCACAGCTGGCTGGAACGACAAAGCCCCGGGCGCTTGCCTCCGCGAGCGGAGACAGAGGCGTGTCCGGGGCGTCCAGAAAGGAGGGTACCATCGCGCGCCCATGGATTCCCAGCAGGTCGCAGCCTGACACGATCTTCTCGTCGAGGCCGGCGAAGGCGACCTCGAGCTCGCCGCCCGCGCTTGCGTTGCCGCTCACGAGCGGCGTCCACCAGCCCGCGAGGCCTTTGATCGTGGTCAGGGCGACTGAAGACCCGTTCGCGCGCTGTGGGCAGTAGGATCTCGCGGGTGTAGTCGTCGGTCGAGTGGATGCTCAGCTGCTGAGGCCGAGCCAGACGAGCATGTTCTCGTGGTCTTCGTGACGTGGGTTCGCGAGAACGTCCTTTAGATCGGTGTACCCCCAGGGTCCGCCGCAGTCTTCCGGGGGCAGGCGCCCTTTCCTGCAAGGCAAACTGGAATCTGTTTGCCTGGCTCGGGGTTGAGTTGCGTCTCGAGAGTGATGTCGTGCTCCCAGCCGTCGCCGAAGTCGTAGGTGTAGTGGATGCGGTCGCCCGGCTGTTTGAGAAGTGCACGAGCCGCGCAGTTCGCTCATTTTGGAACCCAAGCTCGGGGTCAGGGATGCCGTAGTCGCCGGCCGCTGTGGAGAAGACGTGGCGGTGGGTGTCGGTCCAGCCCATCGAGGTCTGGATGACGTCGTGCAGCCGGTCGAGGCGGATGTCCGTCGGCACGAGCAGGCGACGCCAGACGGCCGGCTTGGACACGCCGCGCAGGCTGAGCTTGAGCTGCATCGCCGGCGCGAGTCGGTTCGCCTCTGCCCGATTCGTCTCCACGCTCATGGTGCACGCCTTCAGTAGGACGGTTGCTGGTCGCCGGCACCGTAGATCACAGCGCCGACAGAATCAGAGCGGCATCGGGAGCCCGGATGTGTATGACTCCGTCCCGCAGAGGTGTATCCTTCAGGCTCGGTGAGTGAGACCAAGATCAGGCGCACGAACATCAACCTGGACGCGGAGCTCGTCGACGCGGCCGCAGCGGTGCTTGGCACGGCAAGGACCACGGACACGGTCCATGCTGCGCTGCGTGCGGTCATCGATCGCGCGGCTCGCGAACGCCTCGCGAGGCGCGACTTCGCTGAGCTTACGCCGGCCGTGCTAGAGCAACTCCGGCAGCCGCGACAGCGTGCGTAAGTGCAGCTGGCCGACACCAGCGCCTGGGTGTGGACCCGCGCCGTCGGCCGCGAGCTGCGTGCCACGTTTGACGAGGACGTTGTCGATGGTCAGGTGGCAACCTGCGACATGGTGCGGCTTGAGCTCTTGTACAGCACCCGCAACGCTGCCGAATTCAGAAGTCTGCGAAGCGAGCTGGGCGCTCTACCGGACTGCGCGATCGGTATCGATCAGTGGCAGCGGGCGCTCGAGGTCTATGAGCAACTCGCCCACCAAGGCGGCCTGCACCACCGCGCCGTCCGTCATCCGGCCCTGCTGATCGCCGCCGCCGCCGAAGCGAGTGGCCTTGCGGTGCTCCACTACGACGAGGGCTATGACCGCATCGCCGCGATCACTGGGCAAGAAGTCCGATGGCTCGCGCCACGCGGATCCGTCGGTTGAGCGCACGTCCATCCAGCCGTTTGGGCAGTAACGCGATCTCTCACTGCCTAAACCGCGGGGATCGACCGGTAAATTCGCCTATTCCCCGGGCACCGCGATCGAAGATGAATGTGCCGGATTTACAGGCACTTCTTCCGTCAGGCAAAGGGATTCGCCCATAATTCGGTAGGTGAGGTCCCCGGTTCAAATCCGGGCGCCCGATTTATTATGTTTATTATACGGATTTGCAGGGATTTTGTGAGGAGTGAGGAGGGGAGCGGCCGCGGATCGGCGTCACGGATGGTAGGTATGGGGGAGGGGCCCGGTCCCTTTTGAATTTCTCGGAGCCGAAGTACCTGCACCTAGACGGATTGGTCGCCGTCGAACGCGTCGGGGTGATCGGGCTGCTGATCCGCCCGCCAGGTGTCGACGATCCCGCGATGAACCGCCCGGCAGGACGTCGGGTAGGCATCGGAGCCCTACGAGACGGCTGCTGCTACCCCATGCAACGACGAAGCCGACGCCGTGCTATCAGAGCACCGATTCGCCGCGCAAACGACATCCGCGCCTCATGGCGCGAACCAGTTGCCCCCTTCGCGCGCAAACCGGCGCCTTCACATCAGACTTTGAAGTGGCAGAGCCTGGGGTACACAGGGCTTATTCGGTTTCGACGGCGCTCGCAATGGTCGCCATCGACGGGAACTCCCAGTCCGGAGTGACCCCGGCGGGGGCGCCGGTGTGGCACCCCAGCCGGGACGATCCTGGCGCCGGTTGATCCACACCGTCGAGAGCCCAGCTCGTTTCGCCGGGACGTGATCGTGAAACAGGCTCTGGGCGACATGCAGCAGCCTTCCATGATCCACCCCGAGTCGCCGGACGTCGGCGGCCAGCGCGTCGAAATTGCGCGGCGAGGGCTTGTATGACCCGATCTCCTCAGCGGTCAGCACACTGGTGAACTCGACGCCCAGCCGCGCCTGGGAACCGGCTGCAGGCAGGATTCTGCCTGCTCCGATCAACCAGCAGCTGCCACGTGCTGGCACACAGCTCCCGTCAGTCGCGCATTCACGACGCGCCGACCCATCCGGACGGCGTGCGCTCGGAACCTGCCTTGCGCAGAAAGAGGGCGGGCAGGGTCGTAATCGCGACGGGCCGGGGAGCTGTCCGGCTAAGCGTCGTGGAGGACGTCGTGGGTTCCGACGCCGCGCCAGATGACGTGCGGCATGCCCGGGATGACCTCCTCGCCGTAGGCGAAAGTTGCGCGCCCGTCGGAAGCGAAGGTGATCTCCCAGACGTCGTGTCTGCCCTGTACTCGCTTGACCCTGAGAGTGGGCGGAAACGCGGGGCGGATTGGCGCGCAGCGCCGCGATGAACGTCGGGAGCATGGCCAGGAAGGCGGTTTGGAACTCACTGGCATGCGCCGGAACTCGCGCTCTGCCGAAGTCGTCGACCGGCTCGACGCGCACAGCGAACGTCTGGGCCAGTCGAAGGCGCGGGTCGCGGAGCGACTGATCTAGGAGGGCCTGCGAACGGAGGAGTTTCCGGGGATCATCTTTCGCTCCGGCCTGGGTCGGCCGGCGGTTTTCGGCCGCGGTGTGCGCGCACGGTTTGCGGTTCGCGCTGCAGTTTGCGTGAGAGCGGCCTTGTGACGCGTCATCGATCGATGAGATGACGGACGCTGCCGATTCCGCATCGGCGCCGACGCCGGTTAGCCGCCCAGCCCGCCGAAGATCGGACGACTCGTGGCAGTGCCTGGGCCAGTCGATGCCGGACGGCTGGCGTTCGCGTGGCCGGATGGCGCCGAGTCGGGCGCGATCGACCTCGGCGGCTGGGGGGAGGAGCCGGGGGAGATCGAGGCAGCACGGCTGATCGTGCGCGCGGACCGCATCACCCTGCTCGGCACAGACCCGCACCTGCTGCGAGGGATCGCGTCGCACGTGCAAACCAGCCTTGGCCAGCTGATCGCTGCCCGCGACGAGCTGCTCGCAGCCTGACCTGCCTTCCACGGTGAGGGCTGCCCGCACGACGGCTGCCGTACCCTAGCGCGCGAGCATGCAGACAAGCGAATCTCACGGTGGCCGGTAGAGCACCCCGGGCGCGGGCAGAGGCGCCGATCGAAGAGGTGATCGCCGCGCTGACGGTCGATCAGCTCCGCGAGGTCGTGGCGGCAGCGGTCGACAATCACCGCGATGTCGAGCGTCACGTGCGGCTGATCGCTGCCCGTGCGGAAGGTGGTTTGACCCAGCTGCGCGCGGAGGTCGATCGGGGCCTTCGCACCCGCCGGTTTCTCGGCTACCGGGAGAGCGGAGCGTGGGCGCGGGCGGCGCGGCCGATCCTGACCGAGCTCGAGACAGCGGTCGAGGACGCGCCGTCAGGTGAGCTGGTGGAGCTGCTGCAGCGCGCGGTCGGTCACGTCGTCAAGGTGATCCAGCACGCCGACGACTCCGACGGGACGATCGGTGACCTGACACGGGACCTGCTCGCCCTGCACGCGCGGGCGTGCGACGCCGGGGTCGCGGATCCGGTCAAGCTCGCCCGGTGGATGGTCAAGTTCCGGTTCGCCGATCAGGACCTCTTCGAGGTCGACCCTGTCCGGTACGCCCGTGCGCTCGGCGACGACGGGCTCGCGGCGTACCGGCAGGCGGTCGCAGAGCATCAGGGCGCCGACTCGTTCGCGGTTCGCTATGTCCGCGAGCGGCTCGCGATCCTGGACGGTGACGTCGACGAGATCGTCAGCCAGCTCGGCGGCGACCTGAGCACCCCCTACCAGTTCATCCGGGTCGCCGAGGCAATGGCCGAGCTCGGGCTCGACGACCAGGTGCTGACGTGGTCGACACGCGGGATCGCCCAGACACGCGGCTGGCAGGTCTCCCAGCTCTACAACCTCGCGTGCGCCGTGTACGCACGGCGCGAGCAGCCGCTCGAGGTGCTCGCGCTCCGGCGCGCGCAGCACGAGCGGATGCCATCGTCCTCGACCTACCGAGCGCTGAGGGCCGCCGCCGAGGCGCTCGGCGCGTGGCCGGTCGAGCGGGACGCGGCGCGGGCGACGCTGCAGCGAGCCGACGTGCGTGCGTTCGTCGACGCGCTGCTCGGCGACTGCGAGGCCGAGCTCGCCTGGAGCACGGCGATGGTGGCTCCGCAGGACGCGCTCGGGTCGGACCTGTGGCTGCGCCTGGCTGAGAGCCGCGAACGAGACCACCCGGCCGACGCGCTCTCTGTATACGAGCGGCTCGCCGACGAGCAGCTTGAACGCGCCGACCGCCGCGCGTACCGCTCCGCCGCATGGCTCCTCAAGCGCGCGCAAGCCGCAGCTCAGGCCGCCGACATGAGAGACGAGTTCGGCGAGTACCTCGCGCGCCTGCGCGATCAGCACCGGCGACGACCAACCCTGATCGCGATCCTCGACAAAGCCGGTCTGCCCTGACCGCCCATCCGGGAGGCTCAGCACCAGGCGGTAGCGGGCGAATCCGCATCATGTGTACAGTCATCGCTGGCGCTGGTCGGTCAGTGTTCTCTGGCGTTACGTCGGCATCTCCTGCGCCATGTCCATGTGGTTACCTGCTCAATGGCGTTTGCAGGAGCTCACCGAGCGCTGGCGGGGCCTCTGCTTCCCGTGGCCAGGCGGGAACAGTTGATCGCCGACGCTCCAGCTCCGGCCGTCGCGCGGCGGCTGACGACGGGAGCCGGCGCGCTCGCGGCGGCAGTCGATTTCAGAAGGCGGCTGCACTGCCGTCAGAAGACGGATGCACCGAGCTTCTTGGCGATCTGTCCGGGCCGGCCGGCGCCGCGAAGTTCTTGGGCCTCTTCCGCATCGCTACGACGATTCGGTAGCCCGCGGTGGCGCGGTTTGTGCTTCTGCTGCTGCTCCCCAGCAGCAGCAAGCCCGCACGAGGTACCGTCTGGACTCGTGGACTTGCGACGAGCTGAGGCAACCGATCGAGCATTCGTTGTTCAGATGGCACGGCTCGCCTGCACGCTGGAGGACCGTCCGCTTCCCGCGCCTGACGACCTCGACGTCTTGGCGCTGCTGCCCGCTTGCACCGACGCGGCCGCGATGGCCACCGATAGCGACGGACATCCCGTTGGCGCCGCCTGGTGGCACATCCACGAGCCGTCGCTCGGTCGTGACGCTGACGGAGCCCCACAACCGGAACTCGCGATGGCCGTGACCGAAGGCGCGCGGGGCAAGGGTATCGGTACCGCGCTGGTCGAGGCGGTGGCGGCACAGGCTTCAGAGCGGTTCGAGCGCTGACGTTGAACGTCCATCTGCGCATCCGGCCGTGCGCCTCTACTTCGACGAGCCCGGGTTCGCGAAGACGGTCTACGACCTCTCCGTGCACGAGGTCGGTGCGAACACGCTGCTGTCCGGGCTGATGCGGACAGCTACCACCGACGAGCACGCGCGCCGCTGGTTCCGCCGCTACTGGACCTTCGGCGTTGGCTCGGGAGCGCACATCCTCGTCGGCGCCCTGCTCGACTCCGCACGGCGCGCGGCCGAACGCGACGACAACGGGTAACCGAAAGGGCATGGACGGCGGTCTCGTAAAGACCCGCCCCCTGGCGCCGCTGGAACCTCTCGGGAGGACCGAACCCGCCTGATCGCCCGCGGCGGCGTCCCCAGTGGCGTGGCCGGCGCGGCATACGGATCCTCGTGGAACGTGGCGACATCGAACGGGAGCGCTTCGGCGTCGGCGATCGAGAACTCGACGTTCGGTGTGGCGCGCGCGAGCTCGCGGGCACGGTCGATCATGCCCTGTGACAGATCGACGCCGACGGCGCGATCGACCGTCGCAGCGGCGGCCCTGACGGCCGCGCCGGTGCCGCACCCGAGGTCGAGCAGGCGATCGTCACGCCCGGGCTCGAGCGCGTCGAGCGCTTCGAGCTGGAGCTCCGCAACCAGCGGGACACCTGATCACGCTCGTACTTACGTGACCACCGATCGAACTCGACGCGGTCTCCTCCCTAGCCGGAAGTTCTTTAGTTTTTTGAGGGTCTGAGGCCCGATCGCTGTGTTCATGGGCGATCGGGTCTTTTAGGGTCGCATTCGTAGACACTAAAACTGTTGCCAGAGCAGTCCCGGCTGTGGGACGATAGCCCGTGGCTAAGAGGGGTGGCAAGGTTCATGTGGCGATCACGCGTCGCCACTACAAGGGGACCGAGTACACGACCACGCTGCTGCGCCGCTCCGTCAAGGAGGCCGAGCTGCTTCAGGCGATGGACTGGCTGCTCGAGCGCCAGGAGCGGATCGAGGGGGCGCTCGCGCGCCGCCATTTGCGGGGGGAGGGGTTCGTCTTGTATGACCTGTCCTCCAGCTATGTGGAGGGCCGCCGTTGCGAGCTGGCGGCGGTCGGGTACTCGCGCGACGGCAAGCCGTCAAAGCCGCACATCACCTACGGGCTGTGCTGCGCGCCGTCCGGCCAGCTGATCTCGATTCAGGTGCACCCGGGCAACACGGGCGATCCGACCACGCTTCAGCCGGCGGTGGAGCGGGTCAGGGAGCGGTTCGGGATCGAGCACGTGGTGTTCGTCGACCGCGGGATGATCGCCGAGGCGCGGATCAAGGTGCTAAAGCAGCAGGGGGTGGGGCTCATCACTGCGCTCAGGGCTCCGCAGATCCAGAAGCTGACCGTCGCCGGCGGCTTTCAGCTGTCTTTGTTTGACGAGCAGGGCCTGTGCGAGATCGCCTCTCCCGAGTTCCCCGACGAGCGACTGGTGGTGTGCCGCAACCCGCAGATGGCGGCCGAGCGCGCCCGCAAGCGCCAGGCGCTGCTGGACGGGCTCTACGTGCTGCACACCCACGAGCCCGCCAGCCGGATCGGCTCGGCCGCGATCGTGCGCGCCTACAAGCAGCTGAAGGTCAACGAGCAAGCGTTCCGTCAGATGAAGACCCCGCCTGAGCTCCGCCCCATCCACCACCGGCTCGGCGACCGCGTCCGCGCCCACGCGTTCCTGTGCATGCTCGCCTGCTACGTGCAGTTCGAGCTCGCCCGCCGGCTCGCGCCGATGCTGTTCGCAGACGACACGCCACTATCCCCCGCCGACCCGGTCGCTCCCGCCAGGCGCTCACCACGAGCGACCGCCAAGGTCGGCAACGCCCGCACCGCCGACGGGCATATCGCCCACATTCTCGAGGACCTGCTCACCGACCTCGGCACGCTCTGCCGCAACACGATCCGGATCGGCAACAGCCCCTACGCCTTCACCCGCCTGACCACCCCCACCGAGCTGCAGACCGCCGCCTACCAACACATCGGCGTCAAGCCTCCAGCAGCAGCCGCGGCCCTGTCTCGGGCTCGACAGCATCCGTGTGCTTCGAACCGCGATGTGACAGTTGTCATCGCGGATCGGTGAGGTTCGTCTCGACTAGAGGGGGTGGTGGTGCGTCCCCTTTCTTGCCATGACTACTACAACCGGGGCGGTCGGGTGCTACCGTGTTGGGTACGGGTGGGACCGCCGCCCGCGAGGTTCTCCCAGGCCGACGCAGCGAATCTCCTCGGGATTAGCATGACCGCGCCGGCGACGGAAGGAGACAGATGGCTATCGACGGTTTTGACCGGCCTCGGGCTAGCGTCATAGAGGCGCGCTTGCACGCTGGTGGCAGGTTCTGTCCTCGAGCAGCTTCGCATCGATCGCGGCCCGAGCCGAGGTGATCGGGTGAAGTCGGGGCGAGAGAAGGCGGAAGAGAAGCGCCAAGCGAAGCTCGAGTTCGTTCGCGAGCAAGTCAAAAGTGGCGCTCTGGTGATCCGCCAGATGACCGATGAGGAGCGCGAGCGGTATCCGTGCCGTCCAGCTCCGCCGAAACGCGCCGTACGGCGGTGAGCATGCGCGAGCGGGAGGGGCTGATTGCGCGGATCCGGCAGGTCCATCGGGCGGCCGCGGCGTCAGATGAACGGGCGCGGCCTTCAACGACAGCTTCAGATCACGATCGTATCCATGCGCTCGAGGGCCGGGTTGCTGACCTAGAGGAGCTGGTGGAGGGTCTTCAGGACTCTGTATACCGGGAGTCGTTGCGTTACAGCAAGCTGATCTCAGAGCTGCAGCCTCAGGTTCACCCGGCGGCGATGGGGGCCGCACTGAGCAAGGACATTCGCGACCGCGGGATGTAGCCGAGGTGACCGCGTCCTTCATCCCGGGGGTCGGTGACGGCGCCCGCGAGGTTCTCGGGTGCAGCCAGTGCTCGGTGCTGGAGCTCGAGCCGTGAGCTCCAGCCGCGAGATCGAGCTGCTGCGGGCTGAGGCTCGCTATTGCCGCGACCGGGCGGCTCTGTTGCGCGCCAAGCTGTACCGGTGGGGCATGGGGCCGACTCCTCGCTTGCGAGAGCTTGAACGGGAGCTGGCGCGCGCGCAGCAACGTCTGCGCGATGCGCGTTCCGGCGAGGTGCGGTGACGCAAGCTGCCACTCGCGGTGTGGGACCGGCCGAGCTGCCGCTGGAGCCGGATTCGGGCACCGTCGCACCGGAACGCGAAGCGTTGCGCCAAGTCGTGCTGCACGGGCACCGCGTCTTCTTCCGGTCCGCCGGTAGCGGCCCTGTCGTTGTGCTGGTCCACGGGATCACGTCGACGTCGGCCACGTGGGCGAAGGTGCTCCCGTATCTGGCCGAGCGCTATACCGTGATCGCCCCTGATCTGCTCGGCCACGGCGAGTCTGCAAAGCCCCGAGGGGACTATTCGCTGGGCGCGTACGCGAGCGGTATTCGCGATCTGTTGATCGCGCTCGGACACGAGCGAGCGACGTTCGTCGGGCACTCGCTGGGCGGCGGCGTGGCGATGCAGCTGGCGTACCAATTCCCCGAGCACTGCGAGCGCCTCGTCCTCGTGAGCAGCGGCGGGCTGGGTCGCGAGATCAGTGCGCTGCTGCGGGCCGCGAGCCTTCCGGGCTCGGAGCTGCTGTTGCCGCTGCTGGTCGACGAGCGCATCCTCGGCTTTGGCCGGGGGGCAGGGCGCGTGCTCGGTCGGATCGGTCTGCGCGTGCATACCGACTTGGGGGAGGTCCTTCGCGGCCATGCGTCGCTTTCGAACCGCGAGGCGCGCGCCGCGTTCCTGAATACCCTCAGGACGATTGTTGATTTCGGCGGACAGCGGGTGGATGCGAGCGATCGGCTGTACCTCGCTCAAGCGATCCCGTTTCTGATCGTCTGGGGCGAGCGCGATCCGATCATTCCGGTGGAGCATGCGCTCACGGCTCATCGGCTCGTGCCGGGCAGCCGGCTGGAGCTGTTTCCCGACGCGGGCCATTTCCCGCACCTCGACGATCCGCTCCGCTTCGTGCGGGTGCTGATCGATTTCATCGACTCATGCGACCCTGCCCAAATCCATGTCGGCCGCTGGGGAGAGCTGTTGCGCAGCACCGCTGAGGATTTCGACTGGGCGTTGGAGCCCAGCTCCACGACCACCCGGTCCAACGGGCCAGTCGAGTCGCCGGCTCCGCGCCCGCCCAGGGGCTGACACGTTCGGATGGGCAAGGCGCCGGGGCCTGTAACGCGGAGCGCTTGTATCTACTTGCGGCGGCGACGGTTGACGAACGACGGAGGTGGACGTTGGCCCTCAAGGCGTAGCACCAGCGGCGTCTCGGGCGGCTCCTGCGCGGCCACCCACACGTGTCGGAACGACGACTTGCACTGCGGTCCACTTCAAGCCGTCGCGCCGGGGCCAGTGCAAGTCGTCGTTCCGATGGCCCGACTGGCGTGGTGTCTCCAGCGCCAGGAACTGCACGTCGAGGCCCGTCAGCTGCCGCAACTCACCACCCACCCCTGTTGCCACTCGGCGTCGAGCACGAGGGTCCATCACCAGCCGGTCGCCTCTTCTCGAACACGAGCCGGTAGTGGTCGAGCAGCTCTCGCTCGAAGCATTCCTTGTTGGCGCTCACGCCAGAGGTGAATGCGAGCCGGAAGTCCGAGCTCGCGAGCCATCGAGGAAGAAGCTGGAGCTTGCGCTACTTCTTTTGCTCTCCCGCGGACTGGCCGGGATGTAATGCCGCGGCTGTTCGGGTAAGCTTCACAACGTTGAGGCGCGCCAGCGGTCCACCTGGGTGCCGGGGGGTCTCGACGAGGGAGCAGCTCGCGCTCGTGGCGGTCCATGGACGGCTCGCGGGGGGGTGTTGCACCAGGCAACGTCCACCCCTGCATCGGAGCGCGTGATGTCTGATCCGTCAGTGCGTCGGCCGGAGCGCGTGGCGCTCGATATCTACGCACAGCCCAATCTCGGACGAAGCATGCTGGACATCGCGACGTCGGTCGTACCCTACGTCGTGCTGTCGGTCCTCATGTACCTGATGCTCAGCATCTCGAATCTGCTCACGCTCGCACTCGCCGTGCCGGCGGCCGGGTTTCTCGTACGCACGTTCGTCGTCTTTCACGACTGCGCGCATGGATCGTTGCTGCCGTCCAAACGCGCCAACGCTCAAGTGGGTCGCTTGCTCGGACTAGTCGTTCTCTCCCCGTTTCGGCGATGGCGCCACGATCACGCGATCCATCACGCGACCTCGGGCGATCTCGAACGTCGTGGCGTTGGGGACATCCCGACCATCACCGTCTGCGAGTACCGAGCGCGATCACGGCGAGGTCGTCTCGCTTATCGCGTCGTGCGCAACCCGCTGGTGATGTTCGGGCTGGGGCCCGTGATTGCGATGATGATCGGACCACGGATCGCGACCAGGGCTCAGCGACCGCGCATGCGCCACAGCGTGCTCGGCACCAACCTCGCGCTGTTTGCCATCGGCGGCGGATTGTGCTGGCTGATCGGAGTGGAGAATCTGCTGCTCGTGTGGCTGCCGGGGGCACTGCTCGCGGGCTCGGTCGGGATCTGGCTGTTCTACGTCCAGCACCAATTCGAGGACGCGTACTGGCAGAACCCCGCCCAGTGGAGCTACGCCGACGCCGCGCTGCAGGGCAGCTCGTACTTGAAGCTGCCAAGGCTGCTGCAGTTCTTCACCGGGAACATCGGCCTACACCACATTCACCACCTCAACGCGCGCATTCCGAACTACAATCTCCAGCGCGCCCACGACGAGAATCCGATCTTTCACGGGGTACCCACACTCTCGGTTTGGCAGGCCTTGCGCACCGTCAAGCTCAAGCTGTGGGACGAGGACCGGAGAAAGCTGGTGACCTTCGCGCAGGCGCGCAAGACGCACCCGCTCGGCCTTGCGAACGCCGACGAGCCGATCCTGTCGTCAGCCAATGTCCACGTAGCCGGCGACTAAAGTAAGCCCGCGTCGGGCTGGTGGGCTCTCAGAGTTCACCCCCCCAACGAACGCGTTGAGGGCGGACCAGGGCTCTGCCGTTGCTCGTCGCCCGCCGTCGTGTCCTCGGCGTGGCGCGCGGGATGAGCCGAGGCTTGTCGCCTCGCCCGCTTCTTGGCCTGCTTCTCGAGCCGACGCTCCCGGAGCCTGCTTTCGCGGTTGAGCTTCGCCATCGTCGTCTTCTTCTTCCCGCCTGAGGCCATGCGTGTCGTCCTTTCTCGAGGTTTAAGCGCGTCGGTACGAGCAACAGATCCGGATGAGGCGCACGGAGCGAATCGTCGGACCGAGCTCCGGGAGGCCGCACGCGTAGTCAGGGGCCGAGGCGGCGGAAGCGGGCCACACGTGGCGCTCCCGCCGCTCGTCGCGGGAGGTGGCTACGCCACCGGTTGGACGTTCGCGGCCGCCGGGCCCTTGGGGCCCTGTTGGGGGTCGTAGCTGACCTTTTCTCCCTCGGTCAGCGACTTGAAGCCTTCGCCTCGGATCGAGCTGTGGTGGACGAATAGGTCCTTACCAGAGTCATCGGGTGTGATGAATCCGAAGCCCTTCTCACCGCTGAACCACTTCACAGTTCCAATGGCCATCTTTCTCCCTCCGGGTATGTGCACTGCGAGACGCGGAGGGTGCTGAGGGCAACAACTGCGAAAGCGCGGGCACCGCTTCGGCCGAGCAAATACTCGGCCCGTCCAGCGAGTCTAGCGCAGCGCGTCGCTAGAGCGCCGTGACCGTCGCGAAGCATGCGAACCGCCGGCGTTTCGCTTCCAATCTCAGATCCAGATGGAGGGCGCCAATGATCGACTTGCATCTCCGTATACTTCGGCTGATAGCACAAGGGAGAACGCGGCTTTGAGACCGGGAGATCCCGGGCTTGTGCTCGTCGCTGACGGGGAGTAGCTTCGATGGCTGCGCTGACCCCGCGAGCAGGGCTTAAGGCTCGGGCTCGAGTGCCACCACGCGCACCTGCGCTGAGGCGAGGAACCTGAGGCGAATGAGCGCCACACTCGCGGGGCCGGCCACCGACCGGGTCTGCCCTGCTCGGCGAGAGTCGTCTCGCCCCCGTATCACCCTCGCCATCATGAGCTCGACCACGGAAATCACCCTCCTCGGCGGCGGGCGCCACCGCGTCGAGGGCATGATCAAGGAGGTCGAGCGGCTGATCGTGGACGCAGCACGCGGCTCGATCATGGAGTTCGCGTGGTTCACCGACGCACAGACCGGAGAGCCCCTTGGCGTCAACCCCGAGTGCGTGGCGACCCTCCGAGCCGTCAGCTCGGTCGACTAGTCCCCCCGGCTCTCCGGACGCAACGTGGGAATGCAGCGAACGGAACAATGACTGCTATGCTGCGTGATGAGGCGGGTCCACTCCGGATTCGCGACTGGTGTTCAGCGCTCGCAGGTCATCGCTTTCCTAGCTCTCCTGGTACGCGGCACATAACCGAAGGAGAACGGCAATGGCCAACGGAACCGTGAAATGGTTCAGCGACGACAAGGGCTACGGGTTCATTACCCCCGACGAGACCGGCAAGGACCTGTTCGTACATCACACCGCCGTGGTCGGTAACGGCTTTCGCAGCCTTACTGAGGGCGCGCGGGTTTCCTACGAGGCGGAATTGGGGCCGAAAGGTCCGCAGGCCGTCAACGTCCAGCAGCAGCGCTAGCTCCCGCATAAACTCCGCGGCGGCACATCGCACTACACCACAACCGGAACACCTCGACCTCCGCCAGATCATCTTCTGAAGGGGCCGAGCGACGGCGGACTGGCAACAGCGGACCGAACGGGCGGACCGCGTCATCGCTGCTGCTGGGGCGGTGTGATCGCGCCCGGAGCATTACCGCGACGGCGTCGTCGCACAGGTCAAGCGGCGGCGAGCGGCTGAAGGTCAGCGGTCGCCTACATGCCGCCGGCAAGAGCATCCCGCTCGACCTCGAGGCGACGCTTCGGCGTGACGGCGAAGAGCTCGAACTGGAGACCACCACCTTGGCCGATCAGCGCCAGCTCGGCATGACCTGGAGCCCGCTCGGGATCGCGCGGACCCCCAGCAAGCTGGTCCTGCGCGGCCGGCTCGTGCAGTGGCCTAACAAGACGGCAGACGACGGTTAGCAGTTCATCCGTTTGGCTATCGCGGATTGACGAGCCCGAGGCAGCCCGACCGCACGGCCCACTAGTCACACTAGTTTGGTGATGGGCGACACCGAATCATCCCGCCCCCGGAACGGTGCCGCCCATGGTAGAAACGCTCGTCACGCCGGGAAGTTGCGCTGAAGGCGGCTTGATCTGGGATTGAATGCCGAGCGCGAGTTCAGTGGGCGCTGGGCGGGCGCTTGCGCACGGCCATGGGCCACCGCCGGCGCTCCCTGGCGCTGGCGCGAACGTTGATGTCGTCGCACAGCGCCCGCACCACCGTGGGGTCGAACTGCGTGCCCGCGCAGCGGCGGAGCTCCTGCAGGGCCTCGGCCTCGCTGCAGGGGCGCCGGTAGGAACGTGTCGAGCGCATCGCGTGGTATGCGTCGCAGACAGCGATGATCCGCGCGCCGAGAGGAATCAGGGCGTGGTCGAGCCCATCGGGGTAGCCGAGGCCATCCCAGCGCTCGTGTGATGAGCGGACGAGGTGTGCGATCGGCGCGAGTGAGGGCGCCGAGCGCAAGATCCGCTCGCCGACGATCGGATACTCGCGCATAAATCGCCATTCGTCGGCATCGAGCGGGCCAGGCTTGTGGAGGATGGCGTCGGGAACGGCGATCTTGCCGATGTCGTGGAGCTCCGCCGCTCGCACGACCTGATCGACGCTGGCCTCGTCGAGGCCCATGCGGCCCGCGACGCGCAGCGCCAGGGCCGCCACCTCGCCCATGTGTTCGTGGAGCTCGGGGTCCCGTTCGTGGAGCATCTTCAGCACGGCGTCGCGGGTCTGCGCCTGGTCGATCGACCGCCGCGCCTTCTCGATGTACATGCGACCGTCGGCGACGCCGAGCGCGGCCGATGCGCTCGTGGCCTCGACCGGGCACGCCACAGCCCCCGAGGAGCTCGTGATCGAGAACGCGTCGCCCTGCTCGGACAGCGCGCGACCCGCGCGCGCGAGTGCTGCTGCCGCGCGGGGACCGTCGCCGTCGACGATCGCGCAGAACTCATCGCCGCCCATGCGGTAGGCGCAATCGGGTCCGACCGCATCGGCGAGCCGCCCCGCCAGCCGGACTAGCAGCGCGTCGCCACTGGGATGGCCGAACGTGTCGTTGTAGCGCTTGAATCCATCGAGGTCGAAGAGCGCGAGCGTGAACGGCTGGCCTTCCCCTCCGGGCTCGAGCCTGCGCCCCAGCTCCCGCACGAGCAGGCGGCGGTTCCCGAGGCCGGTGAGATCATCGGCGAGCGCCTGCCGGCGACTGCGCTCGAGCAGCTCGAGCGCGATCGACATCCGCGCGATCATCACCCCGATCGCGCCGGCGGCAAGGCCGGCCGCGAGCCCGCCCGCCCCATGACCGATTGCGGCGATCAGCACAGCGAGGGCCGCGACGGCGCTGAGCACCGGCACCGGCAGCCGCCGGGCAGCGTCGCGCGGGGCGGCTGCGTGTCGGCTGGGATAGAACGCGGCGAGGCCCAGCAGCAGCGCCGACGCGACGAAGCAAGTATCCGCCAGCGAGCCGCGATGAAACCGTCCGGCATCCGTGAGGTGCACGAGCACCGCGTCGCCGACCACGTTTACGGCGATCGCCGTCGCGATCAGCGCCCATGCGGGCCCCGGACGCCAGCCAGTCATGCCGATCACCGTGACGACGAACATCAGTCCGACGAGCGCGCCGACGAGAAACACCTGCGGTGGCGCCTCGGCGTCGTGCGCCGGGCTGCCGCCGAGCGCGGGGAACAGCAGCAGCGCGGCGAGCGCTGCGGCGGTCAGACCGGCGAGGAGGCCGTCTAGCCCAAGCACCGGGTCGAATCGGCGCACCCGCTCGCGCGCCAACAGCCCAAGCGTCGCGTAGGCGAGGCAGAAGCCGGCGAACAGCAGCGCCTGCGAGGACTTCGGATACCAGCTGCGGGGATCGGACTGAGACACGCGGAAGAGGATCTCCGCGGCGCCCCACACAACCACACCTATGGCGGCGACCGACCACGCGAGCCGCGCGTCGCCGCGCCGGCTGAGGGCGGCGCAGGCGCCCGCGGCGAGCAGATACAGGCCGCAATACAGCCAGTCGTCGACGACCCGGGAGGTGCCACCGGTGGCCGCGAACGCGCCATGAACCGCGACGCCAAGCCCCGCGATCGCGACGAAGAATGTACGGCGCCCGCTCGCGCGAACAGGCTGTTTGCAGGTATGGAACTCCATCTCCCCCGGTGCTCGGCCAGTCGCGTCTAACACGGTGCGCCGATGCACGGATGAAACGCCGGCTCGGGCAATCGTACGTCCCGCCCCCGTCCGAGTAGAGACGACGCAGGTCGAACATTCGTCCAGCCCGGGTACAGCCGCTCCGGGATCCAGGCCGGTCTCACATGCGGTTCGGGACCGCTCATTGGAAACTCATCGCCGGCACCGTGCCCGCGATCGTCGATTGCCGTAAACGGCCAGGCTCGGCCGAGCAGAAGGCAGCCATCGGCCGAACCCTATATTGGGATCGTGCCCCGGTTGGAGGACAACGCGATCACGCTGCGCGGCGTCGTCAAGCGGTTCGGCCCGCTCATCGCGGTCGACGGCCTCGACCTCGAAGTCCCGATGGGACGGTGCGTCGGGCTGCTCGGGCCCAATGGCGCCGGCAAGTCGACCACGATGAAGGCGCTGACGGCGCAGGTGATCGCCGACGCGGGCGAGATCGAGATCCTCGGCTATCGGCTGCCGGAAGATTCCAAGCAGGCCCGCGCAGAGATGGGCGTGGTCCCACAGCTCGACAACCTCGACGTGTCGCTGACGGTCGAGCAAAACCTGCTTGTATTCGCGCACCTGTACCGGGTGAGCGGGCCGGAGCGGGGGCCGGCGATCGAACGGGCTCTGAGGCTCGCCAACCTCGGCGACCGCCGGGCCTCGAAGGTCGATCGGCTTAGCGGCGGGATGCGCCGCCGGCTGCTGATCGCGCGGGCGCTGCTGCACCAGCCGAGGCTGCTCCTGCTCGACGAGCCGACGGTCGGCCTCGACCCGCAGGTGCGCCAGGAACTGTGGGCGCTGATCGACCGCCTCCGTTCGGAGGGCGTCTCGATCCTGATGAGCACCCACTACATCGAGGAGGCCGAGCGGCTGTGCGACGAGGTCACGATCATGTCGCACGGCAAGGCCGTGGCGGTCGGCGCGCCGCGGGCCCTGATCCGCGAGCATGCGGGCGAGGAGGCGGTCGAGGTGTACGGATCGCCGGCGCGGCTCAGCGAGGTCGAGCTGGTGGCACGCGATCGCGGCTGGCGCACGCGTCGAACGGGCACCTCGGTTTCGGTTCTCCACAGCAACGGCTCGAGCGAGCTCGACGGTGATCGTCGGGTGACAAACCTCGAGGACGTGTTCGTGCTTCTGACCGGCGAGGACATAGAGTGACCACCGGCGCGGCAGACCGTACCCGAGCACAGCGACCGAGCACGGCTGCGCGCGCTCGCCGCCTCAGGCGCCTGGAGATCGCGGCGCTCCGGGGCGTGATCGTGCGCGAGGTCGTGAACTTCTCCTCGTTCTGGCGCTCCTCGACGTTCTCCTCGACGGTCGACCCGACGATCTACCTGGTTGCATTCGGCTTCGGGTTCGGCTCGCTCGTCTCGAGCGTCGCGGGCTACAGCTACATCGACTTCGTCGGCACCGGGATCGTCGCGACGACGGTCCTGTTCTCGGGTGCGTTCACGGCCATGTACGGGACGTTCATCAAATACAAGTTTCAGCACACCTACGACGCGATTCTCGCGGCCCCGGTCGACACCGAGGAGCTCGTGACCGGCGAGGCCCTGTGGGTGGCGGCGCGGACCGGCGTATACGGCTGTGTGCCGATGGTGGTGGCGATCGCCTTCGGCCTGAACCCGAGTCCGGGGATGCTGCTGGTGCCGTTCATCGCCGGGCTGGCGGGTCTGGGATGGGCGTGCACGGGGATCTTCATCGCCTCCAAGGCGAAGGCGATCGAGAGCTTCTCCTACTGGCAGAGCGGGCTGCTGACGCCGATGTTCCTGGTCGCCGGGACGTTCTTCCCGCTCAGCGGGCTGCCGCGATGGGCGCAGGTGCTCGGCAACTTCAACCCGCTGTTCCACTGTGTCGAGCTCGTCCGCCACGCGGTGTTCGGCTTCCGCGGGTGGATCGACCTGTGGCATCTCGCGTTCCTGGTCGGCTTCGCGCTCGTGATGTGGCGGCTCGCCGTGCGCCACCTGGAGCGCCGGCTGATTCTCTAGGGCCGGCGGGCCAGATCCTCGCTTCGATGAGGAAGAGAAGTCTCGGAACGTACCGCCTGCCATGCTGCCGTCCGTGACCCGCGTGGAGGTGGACGGACACGACGTCGTCGGGATCCGGGCCGCGAATCCCGGGCCGTTCACGCTGAGCGGGACGAACAGCTGGATCGTGGGCCGCGATCCGGCGTGGCTCGTGGATCCCGGTCCGGCGCTCGAGGATCACGTCGAGGCTCTCGCGGCCGAGATCGAGCGCCGTGGGGGCCTCGGCGGGATCGCGCTCACCCATGACCATCCCGACCACTCCGAGGCCGTGCCGGCGGTGCGCTCACGGTTTCCCGAGGTGCCGCTGCTGGCATCGCAGGGGCAGGCGGACGTGGTGCTCGTCGACGGCAGCGTGTTCGGGCCGCTCGTCGCCGTAAGCACGCCGGGGCACTCGCTGGACCACCTCGCGTTCCTGTACGGCGATGTAGGCCTAACCGGCGATGCCGTACTCGGCGAGGGCAGCGTGTTCATCTACCCGGATCCGGGCACGCTCGCCGGCTACCTCGCCGGGCTCAAGCGCCTGCGTGAGTCCCGGCTCGCGGTGATCGCGCCGGGTCACGGGCCCCCCGTCCACGACGTCGACGCCAAGCTCGCGCAGTACATCGCTCACCGGCTGGATCGCGAACGGCGTCTGGTCTCGGCCCTCCACGGCGGCAAGCGCACAGTCGGGGAGCTGCTCGATGACGTATGGGACGACGCGCCGCCTGCGCTGCGCCCGGCGGCGGAGATGACGCTCGCGGCGCATCTGGATAAGCTCGCCGAGGAGGGGCGACTGCCCGAGGGGGTGGAGCGGCCCGCGTTGCCTTTCTAGGATTTGAGGCCGGGCCGCATGCGGCCCGGCCTCGGCCGCGCATGCGCGGCCGGTCGGGGGGCGCATGCGCCGCCCGAAACAGCTTGATCGGACGGCTGGGATCAGGCGCGGCCAGTGAGTCGCCGGCGGGCGATCTCCATCGCGGCCGTCAGCGGGGTTGCATCGATCGCCTCGGCCGTGTCGAAGATCTGCTTCAGCGTCTCGCCGATCCGGCGCACCCGCCGTCGCGCCGTCGCCGCGTCGTACTCTCCGACCTCCTCGCTGATGTTGATCAGCCCGCCGGCGTTGACGACGAAGTCCGGCGCCCCGGGATCATGATCACGCCCTTGCCGGCGCCGAGGTGCAGATCGGCGACCGCCGCCTTGTACGTCATCGCCCGGGACAGCCGCAACGCGTCGCGCAGCGCCGCCCGCGAGTCCTCGTACTCCCACATCCTGCAGCCGCCCAGTGCTGGGCCCCGAACCGTCGAATGCACCGCCACGATCGTGTAGAGGCCGGAACGGCCCCCGCGCCGAAGGAGAACCTCCTCGTGGTCGAGCTTCTCGAGGTAGCGCTCGATCGGTCGCCCGCTGCTCAGTGGGCGGACGCGCTGCCCGTGCTGGCCGAGGGCGTGCTCGAGGCCGAGGTCGTGCCGGAGCCTGCGCCCGAGGGACCAACGCTGCCGGTCGACGTGGTGGTCGATGTCGCCGTCGGCGGTGGAGACGCTGCCGTCGGCGCCTGCCCGAGCGGGCCGGGTGACCCTGAGCCGGTCGTCGAGCTTAGGATCGGGGTCGTCTCGACCGCGCTCGACGAGGACGCCGATCCGGTGGGCGGCGTCGTCTGCGCGCTCGAGCTCCCACCGCCCGTCGTGCTGCCCGTGGCGCCGGCGGTCTCCGAGGCGCCTCCCGGCCCGCCGGCGGTGGCCGATGTGCCGACCAGGGCGCTCCCGCCCGTGCTCGGCGCAGCCTCCTCGGTGGCAACCGAGGCGCGCGGAGCTTCGGTGATGCGTGGACGGCCGAACGGCGTCGGGCTGGAAGGAGACGGTGGCGAGGGCGTGGCCGCCGCCGGCACCTGCCGTGGGGGTGCCGCCTCGACGATCGCCGGAGCCGCGATCTCCGGCCGACCTGCGGGCGGCATGACGGTGACCGTGCGACGGGCCTTGACGGCCGGCTTCGCGTGGAGGCGCGCGTAATGATGGCCATGCCTCGAGGAGGGGCTCTGGGTCGGGGCCGCGCCGCCGGCGGTGAGCACCGCGGCGGCCAGCAGGGTCGCTACGTGGCTCGCGCCGGTCGTGAGCGCGCCGCCGGCGGCGATTGCGCCGGTGCCCGCGATCGCCGCGCCTCCGCCGGCCGCGGCACTGCCTCCGGCTGTGGCGGTTCCAGCAGCGCTGCCGCCGGAACCGCCGCCGATTCCGAGCGCGTTGGCGATCACCGCAACGGGACCGAGGGCGGGCACCAGCGCGGCGAACTGCCTGCTGATGCTGCGCATCTCGGTGCGGAACTCCCTGCAGCCGGCGCAGTCGCGGATGTGCCGCCGGGCCGTGGCGTTGGGCCGCACGCGACGGTCGTGGGCAAGAATCAGCTCATCGCGGATCTCCGAGCAAGCGGTGTCCCGTGCCTCCCGGGCATGCGCCAGGCCCACCCGCGCGCGGACAAGCAGCGACTTGACGGCGGGAACCGACACGCCGAGCGCATCGGCAAGCTCGAAGTAGCTCATGCCGCTGAGCTCGCGCATCAACAGCGCGGAGCGCTGCTGATCGGGTAACCGCCTGACGTCAACGAGCAGGCGCCTGAGCGACTCGCGCTGCTCGTACTCGGCGATCAGGTCGTGTGAGGGCGCTCGCACGAGCTCGAGCATCTCGGGCGACGGAGCCGCGGGTCGGCGGAGCTCATCGACGCAGCGGTTGTGGGCGACGCGGTACAGCCACGCCCGGAGCGCCACCTGCCGGTGATTCGCGCGCAGGCTCGCGTACGCGCGCACGAACACGTCCTGGAGCGCGTCCTCGGCATCCTGCCGCGAGCCCGGCAGCATCTGGCGCGTGTACGCGAACAGCCGCTGGCGGTAGCGATCGTGGATGACCCGAAACGCCTCGTCGTTGCCGGCCCGGAACAGCGCGACCAGCTGCTCGTCGGAGCGGAGACGAAGCAGCGGCGATCCCAGCGATAACCGTCCGCGCGTCACTCCTGCTGGGGCTTGAAGAGCAGAGGCTTCCACGTCGACCCTTGGCCACTCTAAACGAGCGGCCAGCGGACAAAGTTCCTTTCCAGCGCTCAGGATAGCGACACCATCACGTGCTTGACCTCGGTGTAGTCCTCGAGCGCGTAGATGCTGAGGTCCTTGCCGTAGCCCGATTGCTTGAAGCCGCCGTGCGGCATCTCCGAGGCGAGCGGGATGTGGTCGTTGATCCAGACGCAGCCGAAGCGCAGCGCATTTGCAACCCGCATCGCCCTGGCGACGTCGCGCGTCCAGACCGACGCGGCCAGGCCGTACGGCGTCCCGTTGGCCCAGGCGATCGCCTGCTCCTCGTCGCTGAACGGCTGCACGGTGATCACCGGACCGAAGATCTCGCGCTGGACCATCTCGTCGTCCTGCTTTAGCCCTGCGACGACCGTCGGCTCGAGGAAGAACCCCGGCAGCACCGGCTCCTTGCCGCCGGTGGCGATCTCGGCGTTGGCGGGACGGCGCTCGAGGAAGCCCTCGACGCGCTCGCGCTGGCGCGCGGAGTTGAGCGGCCCGAGGTTTGTGTCGGGGGAGCGGGTGTCGCCCATCACGTAGCTGTCGGCCAGTTCGACGAGGCCGCCGATGACGTCGTCGTAGACCTTCGAGCCCGCGAGGACCCGGGTGGCGGCGGTGCAATCCTGGCCGGCGTTGTAGTAGCCGGTCCCGGCGATCGTCTCGAGCGCGGTCGCCATCTCGACATCGTCGAACACGACCACGGGCGCCTTGCCGCCCAGCTCGAGGTGGACCCGCTTGAGCGTGTCGGCGGCGTTCTTGGCGATCCACCTGCCGGTGTCGACCGAGCCGGTCAGCGACACCATGTCAACGCCCGGGTGGGTGACGAGCGAGCTGCCGGCGGGCTTGCCGTGGCCGGTGATCACGTTGAGCACGCCCTTCGGGAAGATCTCGGCAGCGAGCTCGGCGAGCTTCAGCGTCGTTAGCGGGGTGGTCTCGGCGGGCTTGAGCACGACCGTGTTTCCGGCCGCCAGCGCCGGCCCGATCTTCCACACCGCCATCATCAGCGGGTAGTTCCAGGGAGCGATCTGCCCGATCACGCCGACGGCCTCGCGGCGGATGATCGACGTGTACCCGGCCGTGTACTCGCCGGCGGCTCGGCCTTCCCGGCACCGCGCGGCGCCGGCGAAGAAGCGCAGGTTGTCGACCATGAACGGGATCTCGTCGTCCCGGAACGCCTGCCGCGGCTTGCCGGCATTGTCGGACTCGAGATCAGACATCTCCTCGGCGTGTTCCTCGATCGCGTCGGCCAGCGTCAGCAGCGCGGCGGCGCGTTCGCCCGGCGTCGTCGTCGACCAGCCGGGGAATGCGTTGCGTGCTGCCTTGACGGCGCGGTCGACGTCATCCTCTGTGGAGACTGGAGCGTTCGCGATCACCTCGCCGGTGGCGGGGTTGAGGATCGGCTCGGTCTGACCCTCGGCCGGATCCGCCGGCTCCGAGTCGATGAAGTTTTGGAGAGTGGGCACAGTGGTCGCCATGTGCGGGAACGTAGCACCGTGGACGCGTTACGTCGGGGAGCGTTACGTGTGCAGTCCTACGCTCCGGCACCATATGCGCAGCACAGAGCATTGCGCCGCAGCTGGGCCGGTAGCACGGCGAGTCCACCCGAAGCTCGCCGACGCATTCGCGCTACCCTTGGACGGGGCAAGATGGTGGATTCTGCATCGGGCATTGGCATTCCCGTGGCGTTCGGCGCGGGGCTGATCTCGTTCCTGTCGCCGTGCGTGCTGCCGCTCGTTCCCGGCTACATCTCGGCGGTGGCGGGGGTGGCGCCGGCGGAGATCAGGGCGAGGCGCGTGATCGGCCCCAGCCTGCTGTTCGTGGCTAGCTTCTCGACGATCTTTATCGCCCTGGGACTGCTTGGGCAGCAGGCGCTGCACGGCGCTTTGACGGGGCCGGCAGCGCTCAAGATCTCGGGGGCGCTCATCATCGCGATGGGGCTGCTGTTCGTGCTGGCGCCGTTCGTCCCGCGGCTCGCGCGCGAGTGGCATGTGGACGCGCTGATGCAGCGGGCCGGGCGCAGCGGCCCGGTGCTGACCGGCGCGGCATTCGCGCTCGCCTGGACTCCCTGCACCGGCCCGACCCTGGGCGCGATCGTCACCGCCGCCGGCGCATCGAGCTCGGCGGCGCACGGCGCGTTCTTGCTGGTCGTTTACTGCCTGGGGCTGGGAGTCCCGTTCCTGATCACCGGGCTCGCGTTTGGGACCGCCACCTCGGCGCTGACCGTCGTCAAGCGCCACTACCCGGTGGTGATCGGGACCGGAGGGCTGGTCCTGATCGGAATGGGCGTGCTGATCTGGACCGGCGAGTTCACACAGCTCAACATCACGGTCAACCACTGGCTGCAGACTGTGGGACTTCCGGACTTCAACGCCAACACGTAGTTCTCCCGGACCACGGACGGCGTCTCCCGGACCACGGACGGGTGGGTCTCCCAGATTATGGGCGCGTGGGTCTGCCGGATTACAACTCCGACTTTTCCAGTTGGACTTAGGCGACCCTAGCCTGGTACGCTGCCCGCGGCCTCCTGTTAGGGGGCCCTAACTCTTCGTAAGCACGTGTCTTTCGCCCAAACCGTCGCCCTCGGCGCGCTCGCCGGATTCACGATCTATCTCGGCCTTCCGGTCGGGCGGCTGCAGCTGTTGGGCTCGCGCTCGCGCGTTGCCCTGGCGATGTTCTCGGTCGGAGTGCTCGCGTTCATCTTCGTCGACGTGCTCTCGCACGGAATCGAGATCGTCGACGGGACCCTCGAGGCGGTCAAGGCGCACCACCGCTCGGTGTGGTACCTGGTTTGGCTCGTGGTCCTGTTCGGCGGCGGGTTCGCGGCGGGGAGCGCCGGGCTGGCGATGGTCGAGCGGATGATGCGCCCATCCGGCGCTCGCACGCCGCCCATCGCCGGCGGTGCCGACACCGCCGCGCTGACGCTCTCCGAGGCCGAGGCGCTGGCGGCCGAGCTCGAGGCCTCGCGGCGCCGCGCCTTACGGGTGGGGCTGACGATCGCCGCCGCGATCGGGGTTCACAACTTCGCCGAGGGTCTCGCGATCGGCGTCTCGGCGCGGGCGGGGGCGATCAGCCTCGCGACCGTGCTGATCATCGGCTTCGCGCTGCACAACGCGACCGAGGGGTTCGGCATCGTCGGCCCGCTTGGGGACGTCGAGACCATCCTGGCGCTGGCTCGGGCTTGCCGGCCTGATCGGCGGCGGTCCCGACGTTCCTTGGCTCGATCGTCGGCTACGCCGTCACCAGCAATCCGCTCGAGCTCGTCTTCTACGCGGTCGCCGGCGGTGCGATCCTGTACGTGATCGGCGAGGTCTGGAACGGCATGCGCCGCTACGGTCACCGAGAGCTGGGGCTGCTGATGGTGACCGCGGGCTTCGTTGTCGGCGTGATCACCGACCTGATCGTCACCTACGGCGGCGGATAGCGATCAGCGGGTCGCGTGAGATGGCGTCCGGGACGCCCGGGCGCTTCGCGCGGGTCGCGTGAGATGGCGTCCGGGACGCCCGGGCGCTTCGCGCGGGTCGCGCGAGATGGCGTCCGGGACGCCCGGGCGCTTCGCGCAAGGGCGTCCCGTCCGCCATCCCACGCTCTAGCTCGGCTCCAGCTCGCTGCTGAAGGACTGCCCGATGGCGGCCGCGACGTGGCGACCGCCGCAGACGCCTCCCTATTCCTCGTCCGGGTGCTGCTCGTGCCAGCGCACCGATGCAGCTTCGGCGCTGGCCGAATGGCGATTGGGGACGACCTCATCGTCCTCGGGGACGTGCGGCGGTGCCGGGTGCTCGGGATCCTCCTCCGGATGCTTCTCGCCCCAGCGGGCCGCCGCGGCGTCGACGCCGCCTGATGGATGCTGGGGTGGTCTCTTCTCCTCGCTCATCTGTCACCGTCCCTCGTTCGACTCCAGATAGGGTAACGAGTCACTTGCCGGTGCGGGTCGGCCAGACCCACGCCGGGCCAGCTCGCGCTTGGCGGTGCGGTGGAAGCGGCGCGCCTTCGCGACGTTGGCGCGGACCATCTCCAGCCGAGAACGCGGCTGCTCGAAGCCGCCGACGAGCTTGTGCGGGACCAGCACCCAACCGTCGTTGCCCTGGTCCAGGTCGCCACGAACCTGGAAGTTCTGCTGCCAGGTGAAGTTCGGCCCGTGGGTGTGCGCCGTCAGGCACGCGAGGCCGGGTTGCAGCGGCACACCTTGGGGCTCGGCCTCGATCCGGACCCAGCGATTCGAGCCATCGCTGCGTACTGGGACCCGGACCGCAAACGGAAACCCATCGGGACACACAATCGACACGACTGCCGTGGGGTACGTGGTGCCGAGCTCGTCGATCCGCGGGTGCCAGGGGCTCGCGCCGCCGCCGGGGGAGGCGTGGAAGCGATCCGGCTCCTCGGAGTGACCGGAGCGGACCTCCTCGATGTGCGCGTCGAATAGCTTGGGCTCGGCCGAGACATCGCCGCGCGGCCACACGTATATGCGCTCCGGGCGCACGTGGATGTAGATCCGGGTGTAGTACCACTTGAGCAGGCGCCTGATCGGCTCCGGCGGATGCAGCTTGGCCGCCTCCGGAAGCTTCTGGTCGTACTCGGCCGCGTAGCGCACCCGGTTGGCCTCGAGGTCGCGGTCGTCGACCTCGGCCGAACCCTGGACGAGCACCATCGGCGGATCCGCCAGCCCGCTGCCGGTCGGATCGGAGAACAGCAGCGAGACGAGCGGATTGTCGCGAGCGTCGTTGGCCTTCTTCGGGTACCCGAGGCCGGTCGTAACGTCGATGCATGGCGCCCCGGGTGAGTAGTACGGGGTGACCGGCCAGGTGACCGGCTGACCGTGACGGTCGATCGTCGTCAGCTCGCTGGTGATGAAGCGATCGAAAACCGCCTGGACGTCTTCGGGCAGGGAGGCAGTCACGGCCCGAGTATAGGCGTGCACACTGCCGCCAGGGCGGTCAGCCCTCAGCCTTCGTACCCGGGCTCGCCCGGCAGCACGATCCGCGCGGTCTCTCCCCACGTCACAACGCGTGGCTGAACGGGCCGAACCTCGCGGCCGCTGGCGTGTGCGATCACCGCGTTGGCGGAGTCGAAGCTCGAGAGCTGCTCGAGGTGCTTGATCGTCGGGAACACCATGAACAGCTCGCCGCCGGCAGCCGCCTCGAGCGCGGCGCTCGGCGCCATCCAGCGCGCAGCGACGATCTCGCTGCCGTCGACCGACGGACTCGCATCGAACGGAACCGACGCAAGGTAGAACCACGTGTCGAACCGGATCTTTACCTGGGCCGGCGTGATCCAGCGGGAGAAGAGGACGAGCTCGCTCGCGCCGATCTTGATCCCGGCCTCCTCTGAGAGCTCCCTGATCGCCGCGGCGCGCCGTGCCTTGTCGCCCTCGCCTTCGGCGCGGTCGGCCGACCCGCCCGGGAACACCCACGCTCCGCCCATGAACCTGGCCTCAGGATTGCGGCGGACGAGCAGTACCTCGAGCGCCCGGTCGCCGCCCCGGAGCAGGATCACCGTCGCCGCCAGGCGCGGGACCGTCTCGGTGCCTTCGTTCAGCTCCTCAGTAGGTGCCGGACGCTCGATATCCATACGCCGACCCTAGCGGACTGCGCGATGTCGAATGAGCGCACGGCGCGTGAACGCACGGCGCGGTGACGCACTGGGTCGTCACCCTTGGGGGTCCGCAACGCACCGGGCCCGCAACGCGTGCCCCCCGCCACGGACCGATTACGCTTGGAGACGTGAAGTGGATGTGCGAATCATGCGGGTTCATCTACGACCCGGACGAGGGCGATCCCGACGGGGGCATCCCGCCCGGAACGCGGTTCGAGGATATTCCCGAGACGTGGTTCTGTCCCGTGTGCGGGGCCCGCAAGCGGGATTTCTCTCGATACGAAGAGTGAGCGCCCTGGGGCGACGATCGCGCCGATCCTGTGGTCAGCGACCGGTGGCGCTACGCGGCCGCGGACAGGGATTGCACCGTCGCGTCGGCGATCGCCGCCGCCGTGATCGTGACGAGCCGGCTCAGGTCGGCCTCTGAGATCGCAAGCGCCGGCATCAGCACGATGACGTCGCCGAGCGGGCGGATCACCGCGCCCCGCCGCCGTGCCGCGAGCGTGACGCGGTGGCCGAGCCGCTCCTGCGTGGGACGCGGCGCCAGCTCGATCCCGACCATGAAGCCGCGCTGGCGCACCTCCGCGACGGCCGGGAGCGGCGCAACTCGGTGCTCGAGCATCCGCGCCAGCAGCTCGATCTTCGGCTGCAGCCGCTCGAGCGTCCGCTCGCGCTCGAACGTCTCGAGCGCCGCGATCGCAGCCGCACAAGCCAGCGGATTGCCGGTGTAGGTGTGTCCGTGAAAGAACGTGCGGTAGTCCTCGTGGCGGCCGAGGAAGCCGTCGTAGATCCGCTCGGTCGCCAGCGTCGCGGCGAGGGGCAGGTAACCGCCGGTCAGCCCCTTTCCCACGCACAGCACGTCAGGGGTGACGTGCTCGTGCTGGCAGGCGAACATCCGGCCCGTCCGTCCGAACCCGGTCGCGACCTCGTCGCAGATCAGCAGCACGTCGTGCGCGTCGCAAAGGTCCCGCACCCGGCGCAGATAGCCGTCGGACTGGATCAGCATTCCCGCGGCGCCCTGGACGAGCGGCTCGACGATCACGGCGGCGACCCGCCCGCGGTGGCGATTCAACAGCTGCTCGAGGTGCTCGGCGTCGCCGGCCCGCGCCTGCCAGGTGGCGAACAGGAGCGGGCGGTAGAGCGAGTGGAACAGCTCGATGCCGCCGACCGAAACTGCCCCGAGCGTGTCGCCGTGATAAGCGTTCTCGAGGCAGATGAAGCCGGTGCGCCGCGGCTCGCCACGCTGCGCCCACCACTGAAACGTCAGCTTCAGCGCGACCTCGACGGCCGTCGATCCGCTGTCTGAATAGAACACGCGGCTGAGGCCGGAGGGCGTGATCGCCACCAGCTTCTCGGCGAGCTCGATCGCCGGCTCGTGCGAGAGGCCGAGCATCGTCGAGTGCGCGACCCGACCGAGCTGCGCCTGCACGGCCGCGTCGATCGCGGGATGACGGTGTCCGTGGACGTTGCACCACAGCGACGAGACGCCGTCGATGTAGGCGTTGCCGTCGGTGTCGACCAGATTCGTGCCATCGGCGTGGTCGATCACGAGCGGAAGCTCGTCCTCCGACCAGCCTTGCTGCTGTGTGAACGGGTGCCATAGATGGCGGCGGTCGGCGGCCGCGAGCTCTTCGGTGGTGCGCATCGCCGGTCAAGCTAGCCGCAGCGGCGGTCGGAACGGGTGACCGCGCACGCCGAGAGCAGTCAGGCGATCTGTCGCTGCGCCGGTGAAGTCAACTCAGCCAGCGATCGATCGGCAGCGCCTCCGCGGCCGATGTGAGCAGCCCGATGTCCGCAGCAGCGATCCGGGCAAGCGTCGAGACGCCGACCGCCCCCAGTCGCTCGATCGTCTCGCGGTTCGAGCGTTCGATCTCGCCCGGATCGGACGGCCACGGCGTGAGCACCACCCCCGCCACATCGAGCGACGCGGTTCGAGCCGCCTCGAGCGTCAGCAGCGTGTGGTTGATCGTGCCGAGCCCGGGCCGCGCCGCGATCACGACCGGAAGCCCAAGATCCCGCGCGAGCCGGCGGACGTCGTAGCCGTCGGCGAGCGGCACCAGCAGACCACCGACACCCTCCACGACCACCGGGTCCGGGCGCTCCAGCGCCGGTCGCAGACGCGCGAGGAGCGCCGGTGGATCGACCGGGCGCCCGGCGAGCTGGGCGGCGAGATGAGGCGAGACGGGAGGCCCGTAGCGGGCCAGCGCGACCTGATCGGCGGGACGCCCGGCGGCGCGTCCCAGCAGCTCGTGGTCGGGCGGCCAGGCCGGATCCCGCTGATCGTCGAGACCCGTGATCACCGGCTTGAACGCCAGCGGACGGAACCCGTGGGCGCGCAACGCCGCGAGGATCGCCGCAGCGACGACGGTCTTGCCGACGCCGGTGTCGGTGGCGGTTACGAACAGGCCCGGCAACCGCTATGCGGCGCGGGTCTCCGGCGCCTCGAAATCGAACACCCTCGAGCCGGGACGGGCGGGCGACGCGGGCTCGGCGGCCGGTGAAGTTGGAGCGTGTTCGGCTGCGGCCCGAGCTGTCGGCGCGGTCCCCTCCTGCGCGGCCCCGGCGTATGCGACCCCGGCGGGGGCGCGCCGGGCACCGGCAACCACCGCCCCGGTGTCTCGCACCCCGTCCGGCCGCAAGCCCGGGTCGAACCCGACGGCGCGGGCAGCCTGCGCAAGCGTGCGCGCCGCCGTCCGCAACTCCTCCTCGCGATGCGACGCCATCACCGCCAGGCGCAGGCGCGAGGTCATCGCCGGGACCGTCGGCGGACGGATCGCCTGCGCGAACACGCCTCTCGCCAGTCCAGCCTCGCAGATCTTCACCGCGAGGTTCGCGTCTCCGACCACGAGCGGAACGATCTGCGTGCGCGATCCTCCGACATCGAAGCCCTCGCGAGCCAGCTCGTCACGCAGCGCGGCCGCATTCAGCGCGAGCTTCTGCACGCGGCGAGGGCGCTCGTCGATTAGCTCGAGCGCGGCCAGCGCCCCGGCCGCCGCCGGCGGCGGCAGCGCCGTGGAGAAGATGAACGTGCGCGCGGCGTTGACGAGGTAGCGGGCCATCGGCTGATCGCACGCCACGAACGCTCCGTAAGAGCCGAGCGCCTTACCGAGCGTCCCGACGATCACGTCGACCTCGTCTTCGAGGCCCGCCTCGGCGACCGCGCCTCGCCCGCCCGGCCCGACCGCCCCGGTGCCGTGCGCCTCGTCGACGATGACGCGCAGCCGGTGGCGCGCCGCGAGCTCGACGATGCCCTCGAGCGGAGCGACGTCTCCGTCCATCGAGAACACGCCGTCGGTGACGATCAGCGCGCCCCGGCCCTCGGCCTGCTCGATCCCCCACTCGAGGTGGTCCAGATCGCAATGGTCGTAGACGAATACCTCCGCGCGGGACAGCCGGCAGCCGTCGATGATCGAGGCGTGGTTCAGCTGATCGGAGAACACGACGTCTCCCGGCCGCGCGAGCGCGGCGGTCACGCCGACGTTGGCGAGATAGCCCGACCCGAACAAGAGCGCGGACTCCCGGCGCTTGAACTCCGCCAGCCGCTCCTCAAGCCGGCGGTGGATCGTCATGGTCCCCGAGATCAGCCGCGAGGCACCGGCGCCGACGCCCCACTTCATGGCCGCGTCCGCCGCGGCCGCCCGCACCGCCGGGTGATCGGCCAGCCCGAGATAGTTGTTCGAGCAGAGCAGGAGTACGGGCTTGCCGTCGAGGAGCACGTGCGGGCCTTGGGGTCCGCTGACCAGACGTGTGCGGCGGTGCAGCCCGAGGGCCTTTAGCTCGTGCCAGCCGCGCCTCGATCTCGATCATCCGATGGGGAACATAACGCCCGGCGCGGACAACGACGCGCCGGCGACGGTCTCGCGGGTCCCATGGCCGTGTCCGGTGTTGGACGCGCCGTCGGGGCGGGGAGGCACGGTCCGCTTGCGCTCGAATCGCAGCTGCGATGCCGGATCCCAGAGTCGTACGTTCAGCTCCGGCGCCAGGGCGTCGCGCTCGAGTCGCCGCCGTGACGAGGTCGGGCGTCTCTCCTTCGAGCCAGCCGCTGCGGTTGTCGGGACGCGGGTTTGACGCCGTTGTCGGGGTGGGCGGCGACGTTCAGCTCGAGCCCCTCGAACATCGCCCGGTCCTCTTCGGGCGTGTTGCCAAGGGTCGTCAGGAAGTTGCCCATCATCACGCCGTTCAGGCCGGCCTTGACCGCGGTCGCCTGGAGCTCGCCGAGGTTCTCGACGCGGCCGCCGCACAGGCGGAACAGCGCGTCGGGGAGGATCAGGCGGAAGATCGCGATCCACTTTACGACCTCCCAGGGATCCATCAGCTCGCGGTCCCCGAACTTCGTCCCCGGGCGCGGGTTGAGGAGGTTGATCGGGACGCTGGTCGGGTTGATCCCGGCGAGCTGGAACGCCATCTCGACTCGCTGCTCCCGGCTCTCGCCGAGATTCAGGATCCCGCCCACGCATGTCTCGAGGCCCGCCTCGCGCACGGCCTCGATCGTGCGAAGCCGGCCCTCGTAACGCACCGTGGTCGAGACCTCCGGGTAGTAGGACGTCGGCCGTCTCGACGTTGTGGTGAACGCGCTGGATGCCGGCCTGCTTGAGCGCCCTTGCCGCTGTCCGCGGACATGTGGCCGATCGAGACGCAGCGCTTGAGGTTCGTGTGCTCGGCGACCAGCCGTGCGCCCGCGAGCACCTTCTCGAAGTCGCGCTTGGACAGCCCCTGCCCCTGGGTGACCATGCAGAAGCGGTGCGCGCCGGCCGCCTCGGCCGCGCGGGCGTGCTCGAGGATCTGCTCGCGGATCCATCATCGCGTGCATCGGCGTGTCGGCCTCGGCGTACTTGGACTGCGCGCAGAAGCCGCAGTCCTCCGCGCACCCGCCGGACTTGGCGTTGACCAGCGAGCACATGTCGGTCGAGTCGGCGAAGCGCTCGACCCGCACCTGCCACGCGCGCTCGACCAGCGCGCTCGATCTCGGCGCCGTCCTCGATCTCGCCGAGGTGCGAGCGCCTCCTCGAGAGTGATCAGTGGCGGCATGCGCGGCACGTTAGGCGTGCCCCGGACGGCTCTGTCAGCGCGGTGCCCGACGGTGCGCGCTCAGCGGCCCTTCCACTGCGGCGGGCGCTTCTCGGCGAACGCGCGCACGCCTTCGCGGAAGTCCTCGGAGGAGAAGCAGGCGCGCCGCAGCTCGATCAGCTCGCGATCGACCTCGGCGTCGAGCACGTCCCGGCTGTCGAGGACCGCTCGAATCACGCGCTTGTTGCCGAGCTGTGCCAGCGGCGCGTTGCCCGCGATCTCGACCGCCAGCGACAGCGCCTCCTCGGCCAGGCGGTCGGGCTCGACGACTGCGTTGACCAGGCCCCAGGCGCGCGCGGTGCGGGCGTCGATCCGCCGCCCCACCAGGAACAGCTCGCGCGTGCGAGCCGCACCGATGTGTCGATGAACTTGCTGATCCCGGTGTGGGAGTAGACGAGGCCGAGCTTCGCTGGCGGCATCGCCGAGCGCGATCGTCGCCGCCGCGATCCGCAGATCACAGGAGAGCGCCAGCTCGAGCCCGCCCCCGATCGCGTGCCCGTTCAGCGCCGCCAGGGTCGGGTAGGGGTAGTCCTCGATCGCGTCGAGGGCTCGCGCGAACGGATGCGCTACGAGCTTCTCCGCCTCGTCGGCGAACACCGAGTCGGGAAGGTCGCCGATGTCGTAGCCGCCGAGAACGTGCCCCCTCGCCGGTCACGATCACGCAACGGCGTCGAGCGCTTGGCATCGTCGCCGCGAACGCGTCGAGGATCGCGTGGTCGAGTGCGCCGCGCTTGGCGGGGTTGGAGATCGTGAGGCGCGTGACGCCCGGCGCCGGCTCGTCGACCAGCAGCGGCCGTCCGCCACCGGCGCTGCGAGCTACCCGAGGACAACGAGCGTGTCGCCCTCTGAGACCGACTGGCCCTCCTCGCAGAGGATCTCCGTGACGACGCCCGGATCCTCCGCCTCGACCGGCATCTCCATCTTCATCGACTCGAGGATCACGACCGTTTCGCCCTCCTCGACGCGTCGCCGATCTCGACCTCGATCTTCCAGACGGTGCCCGTGATGTGGGCCTCGACCTCGGGCAACTGAACCGACCCTCCTGTGCTCGTGGACGGCGCGCCAGGATAGTGACGGCGTATGACGCGAGCGAGCCCGCCCGACCGAACGTCTGCGCCGTCGGTCTCGGAGTTCTCGCCTATTGCGGGGACTGTCGCCACCTGGTCGAGTTACGCAAGCAGGGGGGCGTCGTTTCTCGACCAGCTGCGCGTCAGAAGCAAAACCACAGGCGGCCGCAAGGCCGCCCATCAATCCCACTCGCCGGCAACCGGCGCGCGCTAGGCTGCCGTGCCGTGGCGACGGAGGGCGCATCGTTCGACATCGACCTGCTCGCCGCGTCGCTGCGGGCCGACTCGGCGACGTCGGGGCGTTCGTCGAGAGCCTCGCGGCAAAGCTCGAGGAGGCGCTGCCGGGGCGGGTGAAGGTGCAGCGCGGCCGCCGCGGCATGTTCGGCCCCAAGATCGTGCGCAGCGTCGTCGTCGACTGCGGCGGCGAGCGCCTCGAGCTGATGCCGCGCCGAGGGCGACGCGATCGAGACGCGGCGGTGCGCGGATGTCGGGCGGGATCGTGCTCAAGAGCGAGCCGCTCGACACCGACGACTGGCTCCAGGCGCTCGGCGCAGGCGCTGGCCGCCGAGGCGCAGCGCAGCGAACAGACACGGCAGGCGCTGGAGCGCCTGCTGATTGACTAGACTAGGAGGACGCAACATGGGGTTTCTTCAACCGCGATGACGACGAGCAGACAGGGGCCGCAGCCGGCAGCAGGCCGCGCCGGTGGCGGTCGAGGACGTGCCGCCGAGCGCGGCGCGCCGCACGCCGCGTCGCTACGAATCCGGCTCGCTGGCCGGGATCCCCGAGTCCGGGCGCGAGCGGATCGAGCGGATGAAGCAGGAGGTCGCCCGCGGCTTCTTCACCAGCGACCTGTCGATCAACGAGTTCCTGCTCGTCAAGCAGGCGGGGTTCGAGCCGCTCGGGCTGGTGCTCGGCAGCTCGATCTACCACATCGGCTTTCAGCAGGCGAGCTGGAGCCAGAACCAGGAGATGGGCGTGCTCACCCAGGCCATGTACCACGCGCGCGAGCTGGCGATGACGCGGATGGAGGAGGAGGCCGACCAGCTCGGCGCCGACGGCGTCGTCGGCGTGCGCCTGGACATCGGCCGCTACGAGTGGGGCGCCGAGCTGGCCGAGTTCATCGCCGTGGGCACGGCCGTCAAGCACCGCGGCGGCGAGCTTCACCGCGCCGCCCAACGGCCGGCCGTTCACCTCGGATCTGAGCGGCCAGGACTTCTCGACGCTGCTGCGCGCCGGCTATCGGCCCGGTGGGCTGGTGATGGGCAACTGCGTCTACCACGTCGCCCACCAGGGCCTGCGCGCCAGCGTGGAAGCAGATCGGGCGCAACCAGGAGATGCCCAACTACACGCAGGCGCTGTACGAGGCGCGCGAGCTGGCGCATGGAGCGGATGCAGACCGAGGCCGACGGAGCTCCAGGCGAGCGGGATCGTCGGCGCCCGGATCATCGAGCGCAGCCACGGCTGGGGCTCGCACGTGATCGAGTTCTTCGCGATCGGCACGGCGGTCGTGGCCGATCAGCGACGACCACGTGATCGAGAAGCCGGCGCTGGTGCTTCCGCTGACGGGTTAGCTCGGCCAGTCGCGTCACCCCAGGTTCATAACGGGGTATGAGACTTAGGCCATGCCCGACGTCGAGCTCAAGCCGCAGGTCTACAAGGACCCGCGCCCCAAGGAGTACTTCGACGAGTTCCACGAGCGCGTGCGCACGCGCGAGCCCGAGGCCAAGGTGTACGAGGTGGTCCGGGTGATGACCGTGCTGCATGCGCTGATCGCCTTCCGCGCGCGCGGAATCGGCATCGAGAACGTGCCCAACGGGCCGGTGATCCTCGCCCCCAATCATGCCTCGTTCATGGACCACTTCTTCACCGGCGCGTTCCTCCGCCGGCGCGTGCAGTTCATGGGCAAGTCGCAGTTGTTCGGCGGGCCCGATGGGCTGGGTCTTCAGCCACGGCGGCGTGTTCCCGGTCCGCCGCGGCCACCACGACGAGGAGGCGTTCATCAGCGCGTTTCAAGATCCTCGACCGGGGTGGGGCGGTGGTCATGTACTGCGAGGGCGGCCGCTCGCGCACGGGCAAGCTGGCCGACACGGCGCGGCCGGGGATCGGGCGGCTGGCGCTCGAGTCGGGCGCGCCGGTGGTGCCGCTGGCGATCCTCGGCTCCCACCAGGTTCGCAACTGGAAGCGGCTGCAGTTCCCGAAAGTGACGGTCCAGTACGGCCACGCCGCTCCGGTTCGAGGTCGTCCCGGAGACGCACGCGCGAGCAGCAGCAGGAGGCGGCGGACTACATCTTCGCGCGGATGCGAGCTCCACGACGAGCTGACCCGGCTCGGCCATCGGGGCGCTTTGCGAGTCGCTCGCCGGCGCAGCCGGGCCACGATCGCGGCGGCCTGACGCGTCTGCCGGCTCCTGGAGTGGGCTCGTTGGCCCGCTGGAGCGGTCAGGCGGAAGTTCTCGAGGGTCTGAGGCCCGATCTCCCGTCCTCATGGGGGTTGGGCCTTCTTTTCGCGGTCCGCCAACCCAAGCGCGCGGTCAGTTGCGCAAGAAGATCCCGGCACTGCGCGAAGCGCTGGTCGGCCGCTTCGCCGACGAGCACGCGCTGATCGTCGGGCAGATCCTCGCGCACATCGACTTCCTCGACGAGGCGATCGACCGCCTCTCCGCAGAGATCGAGGAGCAGATCCGCCCTTTCGCGGCGCAGCGTGATCTGCTGATGACGATCCCGGGCGTCAAGCAGCGCGCCGCCGAGGTGCTGATCGCCGAGATGGGCGTCGACATGAGCGCGTTCCCGACTCCCAAGCACCTGGTCTCCTGGGCGAAGGTGTCCCCCGGTAATGACCAGTCCGCCGGGAGGTGCCGCTCGGGCAAGACCGGCAAGGGCAAAAGGTGGCTGCGGGCGACGCTGAACGAGTCCGCCAACGCGGCCGCCCGAACCAAGGACAGCTACCTCGCCGCTCAGTACCAGCGCCTCCGCGGCCGCCGCGGCCACTCAAAGGCGGTCACCGCGGTCGGGCACTCGATCCTCACCGCCGCCTGGCACATGCTCACCAACGGAGAGCTGTACCGCGACCTCGGCGGCGGCTACTTCATCCGCCAGAACCCCGACCGGCTCACCCGACGCCTGGTCCGCCAACTCGAAGCGCTCGGACATAGCGTGACGCTCCAGACCCGGGAGGCCGCCGCCTGACGGGGATTTCGCTACAGCCAAAGTCATGCCTGGGTCTGTCCGAGCTGGTCGGGCTGGTCGGGCTGTTGGGCCGGCTGGGTTAGTGTTAGTCGGGCTGGTTGGGCCGAGCCGGACCCGCCGCTCGCCTGACCACGGTGTGCGTGCGGCCGTGTTTGGCTCTGAAGGATCGGCGGGGCCGGTGCGGTGGGGCCGCAGGGTGCGGGGCCGGAGCGATGGCCGCACGCGGCGCGCGCTCATGTCGCCAAAGTCCGCGCTCGTCCGCGGCCTGGTCGACATAAGCGCGCTGAGCGCGCTTATCCCGGACGGGCCGAGGTCGGGCGTCAGGTTCGGCGACATAAGTGCGTTCTTACGCTCCGCGCTGCGAGCAGCGGTCCCCGTGTGAGGCGTGAAGCCCGGATCCAGCGGCTGCCACCGCGCCGGCCGATGCCAACACGGCGCGCCGGCGCGATCCGCGATAGGGGACGCTGTCCAGCAGCCTCGCTAGGCCGTGGAGATCGCGGCGGCCTGCGCCAGGCCCAGCTCCTCGATCGCGGTCTCGCGCATGCGGTACTTCTGAACCTTGCCCGTGACCGTCAAGGGGAACGAGTCGACGAACTTGATGTAGTGGGGAACCTTGAAGTGGGCGATCCTGCCCTGGCAGAAGTCGCGCAACTCGTCCTCGGTGACGGTCGATCCGGGACGGCACACGACCCATGCCATCAGCTGCTCGCCATAGCGCTCGTCGGGGACGCCGATCACCTGGACGTCGGCGACGTCGGGATGGGTGTACAGGAACTCCTCGACCTCGCGCGGGTAGACGTTCTCGCCGCCGCGGATGATCATGTCCTTGATTCGCCCGACGATGCGGATGTGGCCCTCGCTCGTCCATCGTCGCGAGGTCGCCCGTGTGCATCCAGCGCGAGGAGTCGATCGCCTCCGCGGTGCGGTCCGGGTCGTTCCAGTAACCGCGCATGACCGGGTATCCGCGGGCGAGGAATTCGCCCGGCTCGCCGCGCGGCTGAATCCGGCCAGTCGTGGGATCGACGATCTTGATCTCCGTGTGGGGCATCACCAGGCCGACAGTCGAGCAACGGTTCTCGAGTGTGTCGTCGATCCGCACCTGCGTGGTGACAGGCGAGGTCTCGGTCATCCCGAAGGCGATCGCCATCTGTTCGATCCCCATGTCGCTCGACACCCGCTTCATCACTTCGATTGGGCACGGGGATCCCGCCATGATCCCGGTGCGCAACGAGCTCAGATCGAACGACTTGAAGTCGGGATGGTCGAGCTGGGCGATGAACATCGTCGGCACGCCGTAGAGGCTCGTGCATCCCTCGCTTGCGCACGCTTCGAGTGTCGCTCGGGGGTCGAATGTGTCGGCGGGGTAGACCATGCAGGCACCGTGGTTGGTGGCGCCGAGGTTGCCCATCACCATCCCGAAGCAGTGATAGAGCGGCACCGGGATGCAGACCTTGTCGAGCTCGGTGTAGTCGAGCAGAGCAGCGACGAAGTAGCCGTTGTTCAGGATGTTGTGGTGGCTGAGCGTCGCGCCCTTCGGGAAGCCGGTGGTGCCGCTCGTGTACTGGATGTTGATGGGATCGTCGAAGTCGAGATCCTCGCCGATCGTGCGCAGAACGTCGTGATCGACCTCGCCGTCCGCCAGCGATTCCCACTCGTCCGAGCCGAAGAACACCGCGCGCTCGAGGTCCGGGAGGTTGGGGCGTACCTCGGCCACCATGTCGACGAAGCTCGAACCCTTCAGCTCGGGCGCCGCGATCAACCAGCGGCAGCCCGACTGACCGAGCGCGTACTCGAGCTCGTTGGTCCTGTATGCCGGATTTATGTTGACGAGGATCACGCCGAGCTTCGCCGTCGCGTACTGGGTCAGCACCCACTCGGCGCGATTCGGGCCCCAGACGCCGACGCGATCGCCCTTGCTGAGGCCCGCTCGGTGCATCGATGAGGCGAGACGATCGATGACCTCGTTCAGCTCGGCGTACGTGTACCGAAGCCCCTGGTGGCAGGAGATCAGCGCCGGTGAGTCCGGGACGCGTGCCGCCGTGCGCTCGAAGTTGTCGCCGATCGTCTCGCCGAGCAGCGGCTGATCGGTGGCGCCGTGTGCATAGGACAGCATCGAGTCAAGCTCCTTCCTCGTTCGCCCACCGATCGTAGCCGGGATCGGTGGCCCGGTTGGGATATACCGTGTCCCACACGACACGACTACGCAAGGACCTGCGTTCGGGCGCCGGGTCGCGCTTCGGCGGCGGCGGCGACGATCGACGAGTCCGTGGCGAGGCTGCTCAGGGAACCTGGCGTGTCGGGTGCGGCGCCTGGGCGAGTCGCCGCGACGCGTGAGTCAGTCGGGCACGGCGCCTGGGTCGCGTCGAGTTTGCGGCAGCGGAGCCCAACGCTCATATGCCCGCCTTAGGGTCCGCTCACGTCATTACGACGGAGTCCGGTCAGCCTGTGGTGACAGCCATGAACACCCTCGCCTCAGCGATCGAACGCAGGGACACGTTCGGCTGCTTCGGATCGCGCTGCACGGTGATCGTCGCCGACGCCGCGCGCGACGCCGAAGCCGCGGCAGCGGTCCGCGCGGCGCGCGAGCGTCTGCTCGAGTGGCACGGGCGCTTTTCGCGGTTCCTCGCCGACAGCGAGCTCACCCTGCTGAACGACGACCCCAGGGAGGTGGTGCCGGTCACGCCGCTGATGCGGCGGGTGCTCGACGCTGCGCTTCAGGGCGCCACGCTCAGCGGCGGCCTCGTCGATGCGACGCTGGTTGGCGAGCTCGGGCGGGCCGGGTACGACCGAGACCTGCGAGAGCGCGGGCCGTCGCTGCGTCGCGCGCTCGAGCTTGCCCCGGAGCGCACCCCCGCAGGCCCCGAGGGCTCCGGGCGGTGGCGGACGATCGAGGTGAATCGTCGCGCCGGGACCGTGACCCGGCCACCGGGAGTGAAGCTCGACCCGGGCGGCATCGCGAAGGGCGTGTTCGCGGACGAGCTCGGGACGCTGCTCTCCGCGCATGACGCGTTCGTGGTCGACTGCGCCGGCGACATCCGCTTGGGGGGTCGCACCGGGGCCCTCCGGGAAGTCCAGGTGGCCAGCCCGTTCGACGAGTCGATTCTCCACACCTTCGAGCTCGCGTGCGGCGGCGTCACCACCAGCGGGATCGGGGCTCGCAGCTGGTTCGGGCCCGACGGGCGTCCCGCGCACCACCTGCTCGACCCGGCTTCCGGGCGGCCAGCGTTCACGGGCGTCGTGCAGGCGACCGCGCTCGCGCCGAGCGCCGCGGAGGCGGAGGTCCGAAGCAAGGCGGCCGTCCTAGCCGGACCGCAGCACGCGCACGAGTGGCTGCCGCACGGCGGCGTCGTCGTGTTCGACGACGGCAGCCATCGGGTGCTCGAGGCGGCAGCAGACCATCGTTCCCAGGCGCGCTGCCCGGGTCACTCGCGTGGGGTCCCCGTCCGGCGCCCCGGGAACGCTCACGCCGGGTCCTCGGCCCACGGGACCACCACGGCGTCCTCGTGCGGCGAGTCGCGCGCGACCACGTACTCGGCAGGCTCGCTGTCAGAAAGGTTCTCGAGCACGTGGGTCTCGCGCGGCGGGACGTAGACCAGATCGCGCGGCTCCAGCGTCAGCTCCTGCTCGAGGTGATCGCCCCACTTGACTCGCAGCGTGCCGGACAGCATGAACACGGCGCTCTCGCAGTCCTCGTGGTAGTGGGGCCGCGACCGCGCGCCCGGCGGAACTCGGAACACGCCCATGTAGACGTTCTGCGCGCCGGCGGTCGCCTGGGAGATCTCAGCGCCGCCGACAACGCCACGAGGGACATCACGATCGGGGCCTGGCTTGACGACCCTCATAGCACCCTCATGCGCGCGAGTCTACCGATGCACAGGGCTGCTCCGAGCAGGTGCCGGATCAGCCGCTCGGCCGGTCGTGCTCTCCGGCGACCTCGATCTGCAGCGGGCCCTGCGGCGCGGCCTCATGGTCGACTTGAAGCGTGGTGTGCCGCACGTCGAAGCGCTCCTCGAGCAGCCGCTGGAGCTCCCGGCGGCGCTCGTGGCAATCATCGCCGGCGCGCACGACGATGTGCGCCGACAGCGCCGGGAAACCGGACGTCACCTCCCAGACGTGGAGGTCGTGCACCTCGACGACCCCGGGCTGCGACGCGAGCGTGGTGCCGATCTCGTTGGGATCGAGTCCGGCCGGGGCCGCCTCCATGAACACCCGCCCCGACGCGATCAGCAGTCTGTAGGCGGCATGAAGCATCAGCCCCGCGATCAGCAGTGATGCGATTGCATCGGCACGATCGAACCCCGCGAGCAGGATCACGGTCGCCGCCAGCGCCGTGGCGATGAACGCGTACAAGTCGGTGAGGATGTGGCGGTAGGAGCCCTCGACGTTGAGGCTGCGCTCCTTGGCCCCAGAGCTCAGGATGCGGGTCGCGGCGAGGTTCACGACGATCCCCGCAAGCGCCACAATGAGCACCGGCAGGGCGTCGACGTTCGGCGGCGAGATCAGCCGCGTGATCGCGTCGACCACGATCAGCACACCGAGGATCAGCAAGGTCAGCCCGTTCGCCTGGGCGCTGAGGATCTCCGCGCGACCCAGGCCGTAGGTCATCGCCCCGCGAGCCGGTCGGTCGGCAATCCGTGAGGCGAGGAGCGACAGCGCGAGCGCGGCGGCGTCGGTCAGCATGTGCGCGGCGTCGGACAGCAGCGCCAGCGAGGACGCGAGCACGCCCGCGATCACCTCGGCGACCATGAACGTCAGGATCAGCGCCAGCGCGGCCTTGAGCGCCCCCTGCTCAGCCGAGCGGCCGTGGTCGTGTGCGTGATCGTGGGCGATCGCCGGATCGTACGACCGTGCGGGCTCGCGGAGAGCGGCGGGATCCGAGCGGTGCCCAACGCAGATTGCGCGACGGCACCAGAGGCGGCGCGCTGGGCGGGCGGGACTCGGTGAAGATCGACGGGACTTTATTTAGTCATTTATCGCCGGGCCTTAATTTAATCTAATTCACCGACGGATCCGGCGGCATCCTCGCGATCAGCGCGTAGCTGCCGCCCTTGCGGGTTAGGACCTCGGGCCAGAGCTCGCGCGCATCGGCACAGAATGCGTCCTCGCGGCGAGCGGGCTCGAGGATCCAGTCTCCCCGCTCGATCTCGGCGTCGAGCTGGCCCGGCCCCCATCCTGCGTGACCGACAAACGCGCGGCCGCCGCGCACGCCCGAGCCGACCTCCTCGAGTGACGCCCCGGTGCCGAGCACCCCGACGTCGTCGAACGCGATCAGCGCCGCATCATTCGGATCCTCGAATTCGGCGAGGACGATCGCCGCGGAGGGCTGGACCGGTCCGCCGATGAACAAGTGATCGTTGAGGTCGACGAGCTCCTCGAGCTGCGAGACGGCCTCGCCCACCGTCGTCTCGGAGGGCCGGTTGAGCACCAGGCCGAGCGCGCCCTCGGCGGTGTGCTCGATCACGAGCACGACCGTGCGCCAGAAGTTCGGGTCCAGCAGCGCCGGCCCCGCGATCAGAAGTTGTCCGCGCGCCGAGTCCATCCGTCCAGGATCGCAGCCCTGCAGGCGTGAGGCCAGGTCGGACCGGTTCGGGGCCGGCTTCGGGATTCAGCTAGAACCGCGCTGAGCCTCCGCCGGGAAATCGTCGTCCAGCTCCTGCAGCTGCTGTTCCGCGTCCTCCGCAAGGCTCATCGCCTCCGCCGCGTCGCGATCCCGCTCGAGATCCAGGCCCGCGAGTTCAGCAATCACCTCGAACAGATCGATCGCCAGGCACACCTCCGGCTCGCTCGCCTCGCCCGCGCGCCGCGCGCAATAGGTGTCGCGGTCTCGCCATACGACGATCGTCTTGCCGGTGCTCGCTCTCAGGGTTAGCTTCATTTCCGTCTCGGCGCTGGAGAGCATCCACATACCCGCGCCCGGTTCGCCCGAAACGCTCACAGAGCCTACCTCCGGAGCGGCAGTACAGCGTTGTTGGCAGGCGCGAGCGAGTTTTTCTGACGCGCTCTGGACGCTGTCAAACCTCGAACCACAGCTGTCGCGAGCGGTTCGCCGCGAGTGGGACACCACCAGAGCTAAAGCCCGTAGGAGCAGCCGATCACATCGAGCATGATCTCGTCGGTTCCGGCGCCGATCCGGTTCAGGCGCAGGTCGCGCCAGGAGCGCTCGATCCCGTACTCCTTCATGTAGCCGTTGCCGCCGTGGATCTGGATGCACTCGTCGGCGACCTCGACCGCGATCCGCGCCGAGTACAGCTTGGCCATGGTGATCTCGCGGACCGGGTACTCGCCGTTCTGGAAGCGCCATGCGGTCGTGTAGACGAGCTGCCGGGCGGTCTCGATCTTGGTGGCCATCTGGGCGAACTTGTGCCGGATCGCCTGGAAGTGCCCGATCGCGCGGCCGAAGGCATGGCGCTCCTTGGCGTACTGCAGGGTGCGATCGAACACCTGTTGCGCGCCCGCGACCGCGCCCGCCGCGCCGATCAGGCGCTCGCCCTGCAGCTCCCACATGATGTGGTAGAAGCCTCTGCCGGCCTGGCCGAGGATCGCCGACTCGGGGACGCGCACGTCCTGGAACGCCAGCAGCGCGGTGTCGGAGGCATGCATGCCCAGCTTCTGAAGTCGCTTCTCGTGGATCACGCCGGGGAGGTCCATCGGCACCAGGAACAGCGTGAAGCCCTCGTATCCGGCCTGCGGGTCGGTCTTCGCCACGAGCACGATCGCGTGGGCGCGGTGCCCGTTGGTGATGAAGGTCTTCGAGCCGTTGATCACGTACTCGCGGGAGGCCTCGTCGTGTACGGCGCGGGTCTTGATCCCGGCGACGTCGGAGCCGGCGTCGGGCTCGGTGATCCCGAGGCACAAGATCTTGGTGCCGCTGATCGCGGGCGCCGCCCATTGCTGCTTCTGCTCCTCGGTGCCGAATGCAACGATCGGCGGTAGCGCCATGTCGGTCTGCACCGCCACCCCCATCGCCAGCCCGCCGCAGTGCGCGTGCGCCAGCTCCTCTGCCAGGACCAGGCTCGTGTAGTAGTCGCCGCCCTGGCCGCCGTATTCCTCCGGCTTGTCGAGACCGAGGAACCCGAGCTCGCCCATTCGCTCGAACACCCAGTCCGGGAAGGTGGTCTCCTCCCACTCCTCGGCGTGAGGCCGGAGCTCCTTGATCACGAAGCGGCGGATCGACTCGCGCAGCTGCTCGTGCTCGTCGGTGAAGATGAAGTGCCTGCGCTGGGCGGCGAAGTCGGGCTTGAGGACGTCGGCGGTTGAACTCATGCTCGGACGGTATCGTCGGCGTTGCAACAAGTAAACAGTAGGGCTGTCTACTTTTCACTTGCCCGGCTGTCGTCGGCGATAGGCTCTCCTCGGATGACCTACGAGACCCTTCGCTACGACGTCTCGGATGCAGGCGTGGCGACGATCGCGCTCGACCAGCTGGATACTCGCAACACCCTCTCCGATCAGCTGCTCGGGGAGCTCGTCGACGCGCTCGAGACGGCTCGCGACGATGCTTCCGTGCGCTGCGTGGTATTGACCTCGACGCATGACCGGGTGTTCTCGGCGGGCGCGAACCTGGGGGGCTTCGCGGCCGACGTCCCGCTCGTCCACAAGCACTTCGGGACCGAGCGCTTCCCCCGGATCTTCAGCCTGATCGGCCAGCTCGGTAAGCCCTCGATCTGCGCGGCGAACGGCCACGTCCTCGCCGGCGCGCTCGGGCTCGCCCTCGCCTGCGACCTGATCATCGCGCGCGAGGGAGCACGCTTCGGAACGCCCGAGATCAACGTCGGCGCGTTCCCGTTCATGATCATGGCGCTGATCTACCGCAACGTCCCGCGCAAGAAGACCAACGAGCTGATGCTGCTCGGCGAGCAGATCTCAGCCGAGGAGGCCGAGCGGATCGGGCTCGTCAACCGCGTCGTGCCCGGCGACCAGTTCGAGGAGGCGGTGCGCGAGTGGGCCGAGAAGCTGGCGTCGAAGTCCCCGGTGCTGATGAAGCTCGGCAAGGACGCGATGTTCCGCCAGCAGGACATGGCGTTCGCCGACGCGCTCGACTACCTGCGCTCCCAGCTCTCGATCGCGTTGACGACCGAGGACATCCGGGAGGGCGTCAAGGCCTTCTTCGACAAGCGCGATCCCGAATGGAGGGGCCGTTGAGGGTCGAGGCCGCCCGCCCCCCATCCGAGGATCGGGTACGTTCCAGTTTTCTGTAATGGCGACCGACGCACCTTCGACCAGCCTGCTGCAACCGCTCGCGCAGGACCTGGCTGCGCGCCGCGAGCAGATCAGGCTCGGCGGCGGGCCTGAGAGGATCGAAGCGCAGCACGCGGCAGGGAAGCTGACGGCGCGCGAGCGGCTGGCATTGCTGATCGACGAGGGGACGTTTGTCGAGCTGGGCATCCACGGCCGCCCGCACTTCTCCCAGCGCGCGATGGACGGCATCGACGCACCCGCCGATGGCGTGATCACCGGCTATGGCAAGGTGGGCGGGCGACTCGCGGCGGTCGCGGCGTACGACTTCACGGTGATGGCCGGCTCGATGGGGGTGACCGGCGAGCTGAAGGTCACGCGGCTGCGCAAGCTGGCGCTGACCAAGCGGATCCCGCTGATCTGGCTGCTCGACTCGGCGGGAGCGCGGATCCAGGAGGCGGTGGGGTCGCTGTTCGCGGGCAGCGGGCACCTGTTCCGCGACGAGGTCATCAACTCCGGGGTGATTCCGCAGATCGCCGCGCTGATGGGGCCGTGCGCCGCGGGCACCGCGTACATACCTGCGCTGGCGGACTTCGTGCCGATGGTGCGAGGGCGAGGGTCGATGGCGCTGGCGGGTCCCCATCTGGTGCGGGCGGCGATCGGCGAGGACGTCACCCAGGAGGAGCTCGGCGGCTCGCGCGTCCATTGCCGCAAGTCCGGTGTCGGCGATCTCGAGGTCGCCGACGACCGCGAGTGCATCGAGAGGATCGAGCAGTACCTCGGCTACTTCCCGCAGCACTGCGAGGAAGCGCCGCCGGTCGCGCCCACCGGCGACCCGATCGACCGCGGCGACGAGGAGCTGCTCGACGTGCTCCCCGACTCGAACCGCAAGCCATACGACATGTACGAGGTGATCCGGCGGATCGTCGACGACGGCATCCACTTCGACATCAAGCCGCAGTTCGCGAAGACGATCATCACCTGCCTCGCGCGGTTCGGCGGCCGGCCCGCGGGGATCGTCGCCAACCAGCCCAAGCAGCTCGGCGGGATCCTCGACAACGACGCCGCCGACAAGGCGGCGCGCTTCATCAATCTCTGCAATGCGTTCGCGATACCGCTCGTGTTCGTGATGGATGTGCCGGGGTTCATGGTTGGCACCAAGGTCGAGGAGGCGGGGATCATCCGTCACGGCGCGAAGATGCTCTACGCGACCGCCAACGCGACGGTCCCGAAGATCACGGTCGTCCTGCGCAAGGCCTACGGCGCCGGCTACTACGTGATGTGCGGGCGCGCCTACGAGCCGGACCTGATCGTGGCCTGGCCGAGCGCCGAGATCAGCGTGATGGGGGCCGAGGGCGCCGTCGAGATCATCTTCCGAAAGCAGGACGAAACGGCCGAGGACCCGGCGGCCAAGCGCCGGGAGCTGATCGACAGCTTCCGCCGGATCATCGACGTGTACGTCGCCGCCGGCAACGACATGATCGACGATGTGATCGACCCGCGGGAGACGCGCGTGACCATCTGCCGCGGGCTCGAAATGACGGCGGGCAAGCGAGTGCAGCGGCCGTTCAAGCGAAACGGGGTGGTGCCCGTTTGAGCCTCGAGGACCCGGTCGTGCTCACCTGCGCGATCTCCGGCGCGATCGCCGACCGCAAGCAGTGTCCGGCGATCCCGTACACCCCCGCCGAGTACGCGGCCGAGGCGCGAAGGATCGTCGACGAGGGCGGCGTGCACATCCACATCCACGGGCGCACCCCAGCCGGGACGCCGAGCTACGAGAGCGAGGACTTCGTCGCGATTCACGACGCGATCCGAAATGAGGTGGGCGACGCGGCGATCATCAACTTCTCGACCGGGACGATCGGCGTGCCGGTCGAGAAGCGGATCGCATATCTCCAGGCGGGGCGGCCGGAGGTGGCGGCGCTCAACATGGGCTCGATGAACTACGCGAAGTACTCGCGCAAGCGGCGCGACTTCGTGTTCAAGTTCGTGTTCGCCAACCCGTTCGATGAGATCATCGAGCTGCTCGAGGCGATGCGCCGGCTGCAGATCAAGCCCGAGCACGAGTGCTTCGACCTCGGCCACGTCGGATCGCTCGCGCCGCTCGTCGACATGGGCCTGCTCGAGGCGCCGCTGCACGCCGATTTCGTGATGGGGGTGCTCGGGGGCGTGCCGGCCACGGCCCGGAACCTCGCCGCGATGGCCGACAACCTGCCGGACGGAAGGCACCACTGGGGCGTGATCGGGATCGGTCGCGAGCAGTGGATGTTGGTCGCGGCCGCGCTCACGCTGGGCGGCTCGATCCGCGTCGGCCTCGAGGACAACTTCTACCTACCGGACGGGGAGATGGCGCGCTCCAACGGCGAGCTGATCGCGAAGGCTCGTCAGATGACCGAGGACCTGGGACGTAGCCCGGCCACGGTCGCACAGGCGCGCGCGCTGCTCGGGATCAAGGCAGCGGCGACGGCATGAGCTCGGCGGCGCTCGAAGGCCTGACGGTCCTCGACCTGAGCCGGCTGTTGCCCGGCGGCTTCTGCTCGCTGCTGCTGGCGGATTTCGGCGCGGACGTGGTCAAGGTCGAGGACACCGGGATGGGCGACTACCTCCGCTGGTCACCGCCCTACTACGAGGGCGCCGACAACACCGCGGGGAGCGCCCTGTTCCTCGCGCTCAACCGCGGCAAGCGCTCGATCCGCCTCGACCTCAAGACCGATCGGGGCAAGGAGGTCCTGCTGCGGCTCGCCCGCGGCGCCGACGTGCTGCTCGAATCGTTCCGGCCGGGCGTCCTCGACCGCCTGGGGGTCGGGTACGAGCGCCTGTGCGAGGTCAACCCGAGGCTCGTCTACTGCGCGATCACCGGCTACGGCCAGGACGGCCCGAACCGCGACCGCTCCGGCCACGACATGAACTACCTCGGCCTGAACGGGCTGCTCGGGCTGTCCGGCGAACCGGACGGCCCGCCGGTCCAGGCCGCGGGCCAGATCGCGGATCTCGGCGGCGGCGCGCTGATGGGCGCGGTCGGTGTCCTGATCGCGCTGCGCGAGCGCGAGCGCTCGGGCCAGGGGCAGTTCGTCGACTGCTCGATGTACGACGGCTCGCTGTCCTGGCTCGCGATGGTCGCGGCCGACATGCTCGCGACCGGCCGGGCCTCGCGGCGAGGCGGGCTTCCCCTCGCCGGATCGCTGACCTGCTACCGTCCGTACGCCTGCGCCGACGGCTACGTGACGCTCGGCGCGCTCGAGGCGAAGTTCTGGAGCGCGTTCTGCCGTGGCGTCGGCCGCGAGGACCTGCTCGATCACGCCTTCGACCCGCCGGGGTCCGATGCGCACCGCGCGGTCACCGAGATCTTCGCATCGCGCACGCGCAGGCAATGGCACCGGTTCGCCTCGGAGCACGACTGCTGCCTCGAGCCGGTCCTCGGGCTCGACGAGGCGCTGGCCTGCGACCAGGTCGCGGCGCGCGAGCTGGTCGTCGAGGTCGATCAGCCCGGTGCCGAGCGGCCGGTGAGACTGCTGGGGACGCCGTTCAAGCTCAGCCGGACGCCGGCGGATGCGAGCGGCTCGGGCCCCGCGCTCGGCGAGCACACCGATGAGGTGCTGGCCGGTGCGGGATACGGCGCCGAGGAGATCGCGGCGCTACACCGGGCGGGGGCGGTCGCCGGACCCGCGGGAGCCGTGCTGGGGTCGTTCTTCGGCAGCGCATGAACGCCATCACCGGCGGGATGCTGAAGATCTCGGAGCTCGCCGAGCGCTCCGGCGTCAGCGCGGGCACGATCAAGCACTATCTCCGTGAGGGGTTGCTCGGCTCCGACGATGAGGTCGTGCGCACCTCGCGCAACATGGCCTACTACCCGGTCGAGTTCGTCGAGCGCGTGCGGCTGATCAAGCGCCTGCAGGAGGAGCGATTCATGCCGCTGCGGGTGATCCGCGAGCTGGTGACCGAGGATCCCGGTCGCGCCGCGCGGATGATCGAGCTCGAGGACCGGATCCTCGAACGCGCGATCGAGGCGCGTGAGACCGGCCGGACATCCCGCGCCAAGATCCGGGAGACGTACGAGATCCCGCAGAATGTGCTCGGTCGGCTCGAGGACCTCGGCGTGCTCACGCCGAACGCCCGCGGCTACGACGCCGACGACGTGGCGATCATCGAGGCGATCTCGCGGTTTCGCGCCGGCGGGTACGAGCAGGCAATCGGGTTCACCGTGTACGACACCTTGCGCTATCGCGAGGCGCTCCAGCCGTTGGTCGAGGAAGAGGTTCGGGTGCTGCTCGATCGGCTTGCGGGCAAGGTCGAGGTCGAGCGCGCCGTCGAGATCATCTCGTCGGGCGCCGAGCCGCTGCGCGAGCTGATCGGCGCGATGCACTCGAAGCTGCTGCTGGCGGCGCTCCGGCGCGCTCACCACCACGCGTCGTGATCCTCCATCCGTTGGCGTCCGCGACGAGGTTCCAAGCGAGCATCCGATCCGGACGTTCGGGCGCGACGCGGCCCCGGCCGAGCGCCGCGCGCTCGTGGAGGGAGTGCGGCCTCGTTATCCTTGGCTGACTGACCCGTCAATCAAGCGATGGAGATTGTGCGCGCCGGCGCCATTCAGCTCAACGCCACCGACGACTTCGATCGTAACCTTGCCACCGCCGATCGGCTCGTCCGCGACGCCGCCGGGCGCGGGGCCGAGCTGATTGTGCTGCCCGAGAAGTGGAGCGTGCTAGGGACCCCGGAGGACCTGATCGCCGGTGCGCAGCCGCTCGACGGCGAGGCGATCTCGTGGGCGCGCGGGATCGCGCGGGAGCTCGGCATCGACCTTCTCGCCGGGTCGATCGTCGAGCACGTCGAGGGGCGCGAGAAGCGGGCCAACACGAGCGTCCATGTGAGCCCCGACGGGGAGCTGCGAGCGATCTACCGGAAGATCCACATGTTCGACGTCGAGGTCGACGGGGTCGCGTACGCCGAGTCCGACGGCGAGGCGCCCGGCGAGGACATGGTCGTCTCGAAGCTCGCAAGCGGCGTCCGGCTCGGGATGACGGTCTGCTACGACCTGCGCTTCCCCGAGCTGTATCGGATGCTCGCGGTCTCCGGCGCGGAGGTGATCGCGGTGCCGAGCGCGTTCACGCTCGCGACCACGCGCGATCACTGGGAGACGCTGGTGCGAGCGCGTGCGATCGAGAACCAGTGCTTCGTCGTCGCGGCGAACCAGATCGGCGCGCATCCGGGCGGGTATCGCTCCGGCGGCCGGTCGCTGATCGTCGATCCGTGGGGACTCGTGCTCGCGACCGCCCCGGACACCCAGACCGCGATCGTCGCCGATCTCGACTTCGCCGTGCTGCAGGACGTGCGGCGCGGGATCCCTGCGCTCGAGCATCGCCGGCCCGCCGTTTACGGCTGGAGCATTTGATGGCATCCGAGCTATCGCGAAGCTCGGCCACCGCGGTCGACAAGCGGCGGCTGATCCTCGATGCAGCGGTCAGGGTGTTCGCGCGCCAGGGCTTTCACACCTGCCGCGTGTCCGACGTCGCCGACGAGGCGGGGGTTGCCTACGGGCTCGTTTATCACTACTTCTCCTCGAAGGACGAGATCCTCGACACGCTGTTCCTCGAGCGCTGGGACGTGATGCTCGAGGCGATCGCCGAGGCAGACGCCTCGCAGCGCTCGCCACGCGACAAGCTCTATGCGATCGCCGGGTTCATCGTCGACTCCTACCGCCATAACCCGGAGTTGATGAAGGTGATCGTAGTCGAGGTCACCAGGGCCGCCAACACGTTCGGGCGCACCCACCTACGCAAGATCCGCGATGCATACGACCAGATCGCCGCGATCGTGTCCCGCGCTCAGGAAGAGGGCCGCTTCCGCCGGGAGATCGCGCCCGAGTTCGCGGCGCTGGCGTTCTACGGATCGATCGAGCAGGTCCTCACCGGCTGGATCTTCGACAGCCGCGCGGTCGCCGACGAAGAGCTCGAGCGCACCAAGACCCTGATCGTGGAGACGATCTGCCATGGGTTAGAGCGCCCGGCTTCGGGGCCAAGAACGAAGTCTGATTGAATCCCGCGCGATGAAGGAGAGTCCCCTGGTCACGCAGAGCCCCCTAGTGAAGCGGCTGCTCTGGTCCGGACTGCTCGCCGGCATCGGCGCACTCGCAAGCCTGGTGGCGACCCGGCTTGCGAGCATGATCTGGATGCGCGTGTTCGGCGAAGAGCCGCCCGAGTGACCGAGCAGCCTCAGAACCCAGAGGGCCGCGCCGCCGAGCACGCCTCGGGCGATGCCGAGGCCGCGCTGCCGGCTACCGAGGTGAACGCGCCCGGGCCGGAACCCGACGCCGTTCCGACGGTGAGCGCCGGGACACCGTCGCCCGGGCCCGACGGTGCGACGGCACCGGCGACCGAGACGGCGCCTCCGCGCGTGGCGCTCGACTCCGGTCCCCGCACAACCGGCACGGACCGGCCGGAGATCCAAGTCGGCGCCGCGTTCGCCGGCGGATTCGTGTTCGCCATGATCCTGAGGCGCCTTGCCCGCTAACGACGGTCAGCCGGAGAACATCGCCACCACGGTCACCGAGGTGTCCGAGCGGATGGCGATCCTCGTCCGCGAGGAGATCGAGCTCGCCAAGGCCGAGATGGTGCAGAAGGTCTCGAGCATTGCGCGGGGCGCCGCCGCGATCGGCGCCGGCGCTGTGTTCGGCGTGTTCGCGGTGATCTTCATCCTCGAGACGATCGCCTGGGGCATCAACGATGCCGTCGACAGCCTCTGGATCGGGTTCGCGATCGTGATGGTCGTGCTGCTGATCATGACCGCCGGGGCGTTCCTGTTCGCCAGGCGGGCGCTGAGGGTGGGTCCCCCGACGCCTCAGATGGCGATCGACGAGGCCAAGAAGATCCGCGAGACGGTCACCTTGCCCCCGGGGCCGCGGCACTGATGGCGCCGCAGGCGACGCGCACGCCGGAAGAGATCCGGGCCTCGATCGAGCAGAACCGGCAGGAGCTCGGGACCTCGATCGAAAAACTTCGGACCGAGGTTGTGCGGCTGACCGACTGGCGCGCGCGGCTGCGGGAGCATCAACGGGAGGCGATGATCGCCGCGGGCGTGGCGGGGTTCGTACTCGGCGGAGGGATCGGGGCGCTCGGCGCGCTCACGTTCGGCCGCCGTCGCCGCCGCCGCCGGCTCCGCTGAGCAGAACCGGCGGGCGCCGTCGCCGACCCCTGCGCAGTTCGATCTAGCCGCTTGCGAAACGGCGATCGACAAAACGTTGTCGATGTGGCCTGGGAGGTGCAGCTTTGGGGTACCAGCAACGGGCGCAGACACCTCGGTTTCGGCCCATAGGGTGCCCAGGTCTGGAACGAGCTGATGGGAGAACGCGGTCGGGTTGCCTGACCGGGCGATGTTTGCTGCCCCGAAGGGGCCACCGGTTTCGGGCGAAGTCTCGGAACCGGGATAGGATCTAGGAATCTAGAATCTAGAATCTAGAGGAAAGAGCTCGGAATCCCGCCGGCTCCGAGCAGCCCCGGACCGACGTGCGTGCCGATCACGGGGCCGATCTCGGAGGTCATGACAGGGTCACAGCCGAAGATCTCGACACCCCTGGCCACCAGCTCCGCCGCCTCGTCCGGCGCCTGGATGTGCTGGACCATCCAAGCGTCGGCGCCGTCGTCCTTGCATGACCGCAGCAGTTCGACCATCCGCTCAAACGCCCGGCGCGAGGTGCGCACCCGCTCGACCGGCGTGATCTCAGACTCGATCGTGAGGATCGGTTTGATCTTCAGCGCCGAGCCGAGCCACGCCTTGGCGCCGGCGATGCGCCCGCCTCGCCGCAGGTACTCGAGCGTGTCGATCGCGAACCACAGCCTCAGCTCGGCGCGCGCGCGGCGCGCTCGCTGCGCGACCGCCTCGGCGTCGGCACCGTCGCGAGCGGCTGCCGCAGCGGCGAGCACCACGAGTCCCTGCCCGCCACAGGCGCTCGCCGAATCGACCACGTACACGCGGTCGGCCCGGACTCCCAACCGCTCGCGAGCCTGCTCGGCCGCCCGGACCGTCCCCGACATCCCGCCCGCGAGGTGGATCGAGACGACATCGTTGCCGAACTCGAGCAGCGGTTCGTAGACTGCAAGGAAATCGCCGATCGACGGCTGCGAGGTCGTCGGTAGATCGCTTGCCGTCCGAAGCCGCTCGTAGTAGTCGTCGTAGCTTCCGATCTCGCTCTCACGCGTCACCTCGTTGCCCCAGTGGACGTACAGGCTGACCTGGTGGATCCCACGGTCCGCGACGAGCTCCGGCGTCAGGTAGTGGCACGTGTCCGAGACGATTGCGACCGGCATGACCGCGGCACCCTACCGGACTAGACTGCGCGCGCCAGGCCACAAAGGCCGGGACGGAAGATGCCACGCACTCTGATCACCGGTGCCACCGGCTTCATCGGCTCGCACGTGACGCGACTGCTGGTGGCGCGCGGCGACGAGGTGCGCCTGGCGGTGCGGCCCGGCGCGCCTCGGGCAGCCCTTCAAGGTCTCGACCTCGAGCAGGTCCGAGCCGACGTCTGCGACCGCCGCTCGATCAGGCGCGCGATGCGCGACGTCGACCGCGTGTTCCATGTGGCCGGGACGACGAGCCTGGCGCTGGCGCGAGAGCAAGCGTTCGCGGTCAACGTCGAGGGGACGAGGATCGTGCTCGAAGAAGCTCTGCGCGCGGAGGTCGAGCGTGTCGTCTACACCTCGTCGGTGGCGGCGATCGGCCCGTCGTCGCTCGGACGCACCGCCGACGAATCGAACGTCTGGGACGCCGGACGTCACGGGATCGCGTACGTCGACTCAAAGCACGAGGCCGAAGTCACCGCGATGCGGCTGGTGGCCCGGGGGCTGCCGCTGGTGATCGTCAACCCCGCGACCGTGCTGGGCCGCGGCGACCCCGGCCCGTCGTCGACCGCGCTGGTGCGGCGATTCATGCGACGGCAGATCGCGGCCTACGTCGAAGGCACCCTTAATATCGTCGGGGTCGACGACGTAGCCCGCGGTCACATCCTCGCCGACGAGCGCGGCCGGGTCGGCGAGCGCTACATCCTCGGCAACCGGAACTTCACGCTGACCCGCTTGTTCGCCGACCTCGGGCGGCTGTCGGGGGTCGAGCCGCCGGCGCTCAAGCTGCCGCTGCAGCTCGCGCTGACCGTGGCCGCCGCCGGCGGGCGCCTGGGGATGCGGATGCCGAACCCCCAGGTGATCCGGGCCTCCGCGCTCAATTGGGGGTTCGTCAACCGCAAGGCCAAGCGCGAGCTCGGCTGGACGACATCCCCGCACGAGGATGCCCTGGAGGCGACGGTGGCGTGGTATCGCGAGCGCGACCCCGAGTTATCGTCGGTGGCCGGTGCGCGCCAGCCGGTAGCGCTCCGCCTGACCGCCACAGTGCTCCGGAGCATCGGCCTCTAGTGGTTCATCCTGTGAGTCCGTTGATGGGCTGGCGAGCGAAAATCGAGCGTGGCAAGGACGCAGGACCGAAGGTGTGCCTTTGGCACATCGAGGTCCGAGGACGCCGGCACGCGAAGATTTGCAGCCGCCAAGTCGCGACGGACTTGCAGGATGGGCCACTAGCACCCGTATCTTCTGCGGACGATGGCGACGCTCTACCGCTGCACCACGCCGACGAACTGGCTCTGCTCGTGCGGCAAGGTGGCGCGCGCACTCGCCCGCGAAGGGATTCCGGTGCAGGAGGTCACGGTCCCGCAGCGCCGGACCCGCCGCCCCGAAGTGGAGGCGCTCACCGATCAGCGGCGCGTGCCGGTGCTCGTGATCGATGGCGAGGCGATCTGCGATTCGCGGCGGATCATCGAGCATCTGGGCTACCGGCGCGAGCGACCGTGAGAACTACGGTGCGGCCGTGCGGCTCGCAACGGGTGCCGGCCGGCGTCTGATCGGGCACATTTACGGTGGCGGCCTGGAGCGGAACGAAGGGCCGCCGTACTAGGTTACGGTCAAGGGCCGCCGTATCACGTCCCCGTCAAGGGCCGCCGTATCACGTCACGGTCCGCGCGGCGTCCAGCAGCGGGTCCGCGCGGCGTCCAGCAGCGACTCGACGGTCTCACCGTTGACGGGCCTCGCGACCCCGCGCTCGGTCACGAGCGCGCTGACGAGCGCCGCAGGAGTTATGTCGAACGCGGGATTGCGGCAGCGCGTGCCCGCGAGCGTCAACTGCTGACCGAGCGCGTGCCCGACCTCGTCCGGGTCGCGTTCCTCGATCTCGATCTGCGACCCGGACGGGCACGCCGGATCGATCGTCGAGGTCGGTCCCGCCACGACGAACTCGATCCCGGAGGCGCGGGCAGCCAGGGCGTGAGCGTAGGTGCCGACCTTGTTGGCGACGTCCCCGTTCGCCGCCACGCGGTCACAGCCGACGATCACGGCATCGACCTCGCCGCGCGCGATCAGCCCGGCCGCCGCCGCATCGACGATCAGCTCGTGCGGGATCCCCAGCCGCGAGAGCTCGAACACGGTGAGCCGGGCGCCCTGCAGCAGCGGCCGCGTCTCGCTCGCGAGCACCGAGACCGGCATGCCCCGAGCGGCGAGCTCGGCCACGACCGACAGGGCGGTGCCGCCCCCGGGCGCCGCCAGGGCACCCGTGTTGCAGTGCGTGAGGATCCGCCGGGCGCCGGCAAGGAGGTCGGCGCCGTGGCTCGCCAGCGCCGCGCTCGCCGCTTCCTCCCGGGCGTGGATCGCACGTGCCTCGCTGAGCGCCGCGGCCGCCCGATCGCCCGCGGGCAGGTTCTCCACCGCGGCGCGGACGCGATCCACCGCCCACGCGAGGTTTACGGCCGTGGGCCGTGCTCGGCGCAGCAGATCGCACGCGCGTGAAAGGGCGCTAGAGTCGGCTCGGCGGGCGAGGTCGATCGCGACGCCGTACGCCGCCGCCACCCCGATCAGCGGCGCGCCCCTGATCGCCAGCCGCCCGATCGCATCGGCCACCTCGGAGGCGCTGCGAAGCGGCAACTCGAGCTCCTGGAACGGCAACAGGGTCTGGTCGAGGGCCCACAGAACCCCGTCCTCGAAACGCAGCGCCACGACCTGCTCGCGCCCGGCGACGCGGGCGCCGATGAGGTTCGTCCCGGTGCCGCCCGTCCTCCCGGTGCCGCTCGCCATTGCCTCGCACCGCGAAGCTGGTTCTAAGCGCTGGTCAGAGGCGATTCTCGATCGACAGTGGCGGCGCCTGCGGCGTCGCGGGCTCGGGCTCCGGCGCGGGCGCATCGGCCTCCGCGGCCTCTTCGATCCCCAGAACCTGCTGCAGCTCGCCCGACTCGTAAATCTCCATCACGATGTCGCAGCCGCCGATCAGCTCGCCGCCTACGAAAAGCTGCGGGATCGTCGGCCAGTTCGAGATCGCCGAGAGCTCCTGGCGGATGCGGGGGTCGGGGAGGATGTCGACCGCCGCGAACGGCTGGCCGAGGGTCTTCAGAACCGCGACGGTCCGCGCGGAGAAGCCGCAGGCCGGCTGGTCGGGGTTGCCCTTCATGAACAGGATCACGGGGTTCTCGTCGATCGCGCTCTGGATCGCGTCGCGCATCGGGTTCTCGGTCATGGGTAGTCCTCACTTTCCAAGGTCTTCGTCTGGATCGAGAGGGCGTGGATCCGATCGCCCACCTCGGAGCCGAACACGTCGTACACCAGCCGGTGCTGGGCGATCCGGGACAGCCCGCTGAACGCGGACGCGGCTACGATCGCGTTGAAGTGGTGCCCGTCGCCTGTGATCTCGGCACGGGCGCCGGGGATTCCGGCCTCGATCCGCTGCTTCAGCTCCTCGGGGGTGGCAGACATGCCCTCACAGCCTAGCGAGGTCTTATGGCTATACTGAATGAAGCATGATCACTCTAACCGACAAAGGTGCCGAGAAGGTGCGTGAGTTCCTCGCGGCGCAGGCGGCCGTCGTCGAGACGGCAGGGCTGCGCGTCGGCGTGCGTGGCGGAGGCTGCTCCGGCTTCCAGTACGCGCTTGCGTTCGACGAGAAGCGCGAAGGCGATCAGATCTTCGAAGACAAGGGCATCCGCCTGCTGGTGGACAAGCCCAGCCTGCCGTACGTGCAGGGCTCGGTCATCGACTTCGTGGACGGTCTTCAGGGCGCCGGCTTCAAGGTAGACAACCCGAACGTCATCGCCGCCTGCGGCTGCGGCTCCTCGTTCCGCGTCGCGGAAGAGGAAGAAGTCTCGGCCGTCTGAGCGGCGGTTTCTTTCCGGGCTGCTCTTTCCGGGAGGGGTGTCTCGGGCCGAAGAGTGCGGGTTGTGGGCGATTTGGGTTACATAGTAGTAACCCAAACGTCCCACTACACCGGTGTAGCCACGAGCGAGCGCCACAGGAAGCGGCTCGCCAGCGTGCGGTAGGGCCGCCACGGCTCGGCGATCCGCTCCATCTCGGCCGTGTCGGGGAGGTTCGGGAGGCCGTAGCGCGCCATTATGGCCTTTCGCAGGCCGAGATCGCCGACGGCGATGAGGTCCGGCCGCCCCAGGTGGAACATCAGGTACAGCTGGGCGCTCCACAGCCCGATGCCCTTGACCGCGGTGAGCTGGGCCACGACCTCGTCGTCGGGCAGCGAGTCGAGGCTCTCGAGGTCGAGCGACCCGCCGAGCACGTGCTCGGCCAACGACCGCAGGTAGCGGACTTTCGCGTGCGACAACCCGGCCGCGACCCGTAGCGAATCGGGGTCATCGGCGAGCACCTCGGCCGGGGTCGGCGCGCGGCCCGCGAAGCGATCCGTGAGGCGGGCGTAGATCGCCCGGGCGGCGCTGGTCGAGAGCTGCTGGCCGACGATCGAGCGCACGAGCGCGCCGTAGTGGTCCCGGGGGCGCCCCGCGCGCGGATCCCCAAGGCCGTCGACGCCGATCTCGTCTATCAGCGTCGCGATCACCGGGTCGGCGGCGCGCAGATGCGCGACTGCGCCATCACGGTCATGCAGATGCCCGACCGCGGCCGCAACATCACCGTCGCGGCCCGCGCCGGTCCCGCCCCGCTTACGGCTGGCCGGCAACCGCTCCCGGGACTCCGGTGTTCGTGGAGTACTTCGGCTGGATCTTGACCTCGGGCCGGATCTCGTGCACGGCCTGGGCGACCGCGATCGCTGACTCGGCGAAGCCCGTCGCGATCAGCTTCAGCTTGCCGTCGAAGGTCGTGATGTCGCCGCACGCCCACACGCGCTCGAGCGAGGTCTTCATCACCGGATCGACGGCGATCGCCCCCTTGACCACCTCGAAGCCCCAGTCCTTGAGGGGGCCGAGCGCGGTCTTGAAGCCGAGCTGGAGCAGGATCGCGTCGACCCCGAGCTCGATCTCGTTGGAATGGTCTTCTGAGTGGAACAGGCGTACGCGCTCGACGTTGCCGTCGCCGTGGACCTCCTTGATCTGGAACGGGACGCGGACGGCCACGTCCCCGCGCTGGGCCGCGTCCATCACCTGCCCGACCGTCACCTCGTGCGCGCGGAAGCCCTCGCGGCGATGCACGAGGCTGATCTCGCTGGCCGTGTCGAGCAGGTTGATCACCCAGTCGCAGGCGGAGTCGCCGCCGCCGACGATCATCACCCGCTTGCCCGCGAACACCGACTTCTCGCCGACGATGTAGTGGGCGCCACGCCCCTCCCACGGGGTCATGTCATAACCTGGCAGCCGCTTGGGCTCGAACGCGCCGTGGCCGCCGGCGACGATCACCGTCCGCGAGCGCAGCTCGCCGTGGTCGGTGTGGAGCACGACCAAACGATCCTCGCCCTCGCCCTCCCAGGAGATCGCGTCAGCGGTGGTGTTCAGGTGGACGGGGACGTCGAACTGCTCGAGCGCCTGGACGCGCAGCATCTCGACCAGGTCCTTGGCGAGCACCCTCGGGTGGCCGGGGACGTCGAAAATCCACTTCTCCGGGTAGAGGGTGGTGAGCTGGCCGCCGAGCTCGGGGAGCGAGTCGACGATCCGCGAGTCAGCCTCGCGCATCCCGGCCCAGAACGCCGTGCACATCCCGACCGGGCCGGCGCCGATCACGGTGATGTCGCGGACCTCGTCGAAGTCCCGGGCCAGCGAGGCGGGGTCGGCGTTCATAGCGTGACGGTCAGCGCCGCCCCGTCGAGCGCGCCCAGGGCGCGCTCCACCGAGCAGGAGATGCAGGTGAACGTCGGCGTGTCGCGCAGGGTGTAGGCGCTCGACGCGGTCGCGCGCAGCCTCTGCACGAGATCGAGGAAGTCGGCCGGATTGTCAGTCTCGAACGCCACCACGAACTCCTGGTCGTCGAGGCCGAACGAGTAGCTCGTGTTGAGGTCGACCGACGGAAATTCGCGGCCCACCTTGATGTGCTCCTGCATGATCCGCCAGCGCTCGTCGGCGGGGAGGCCGTACCAGGCTCGAGTCTTGACGAACGGGTAGACGAACAGGTACTTGCCATGGGCGGGTCGGACCTCGAGGCGCGACTCGTCGGAGTACTCGGAAGGCTTGGTCATCGCGAGGAACGAGTAGGGCACCGTGCACCACTTCATCAGGCCGCTCTGCGCCAGCACGACGTGGAACTCGTGGATCCGGTCGAGGTTCTGCGCCTGGGTGAGCAGCAACATGTCCGCGTCGCCGCGCGTGCCCACGAGCGAGAACGCCCGCAGGAGATGCCCGTCGGCGAAGTCCTCACAGGCGGCGATGAACTCGCGCTTGTCCGCGGCGCGCCGCTCGTCGTCGAGCCGGCGCCACGCGGGATCGACCTGCAGGAAGGTGTACTTGACGAAATGCCGAACCGGCATGAGGATGTTCATGATAGGCGACAGAAACCAAGCCACTTCGCTGGGTTAGGGGCTAGGATAAAGTCGATGCGCATCGCCCTCGTGTCGCCCTATTCGTGGTCGTATCCGGGGGGCGTGACGCGCCACATCGGCGCGCTGGCTGAGCAGTTCCTCGATGAGGGACACGAGGTACGGGTGCTCGCGCCCTTCGATCCTCCCGGCCGCTTCTCGACGGCCCTGCACCGCGGCGCGCGGCCGCAGCCGCTCGAATCGCCGCCGTGGCTGGTCTCGCTCGGGCGCACAGTCGGCTTCAAGGCCAACGGCGCGGTGTCGAACCTGTCGATCACGGCGTATGGCGTTGCGACCCTCCACCGCGAGCTGCGCACCGGCCGCTACGACGTCGTTCACATCCACGAGCCGGTGGCCCCGCTCGCCAGCTGGCTCGCCACCGACTGGACCCGGCTGCCGCTGGTCGGGACGTTCCACTCCTACTCCGACAAGCACGTACCGAACGGGATCGCGAACCTGATCGGCGCGCGTCGCGTGCTCAATCGCCTGCACGTCCGGATCGCCGTTTCCGAGGCGGCCGCATGGACGGGCCGCCGCTGGTTCGGCGGCCATTACCGCGTGATCCCCAACGGCGTGCACGTCGACCCCGAGCGCGCCGTCCGCGCAGCGTCCCGCCCCGCATCCGACAAGCTCCGGATCGCGTTTGTCGGCCAGGCCGTCGAACGCAAGGGCCTGCCGCTGCTGCTACGGGCGTTCGAGGCCCTGCGCGAGCACATCCCGACCGAGCTGACCGTGATCGGCCCCAGCACCGCGGAGCTCTCGCCGTTGCTGCTCGACGCGCGCGGTGTCAGCGCGCTTGGGAAGGTCGACGAGGCCACCAAGGAGCGCGTGCTCGAGGAGGCGGACGTGCTGTGCGCGCCGTCGCTGCGCGCGGAGAGCTTCGGGATGGTGCTGACCGAGGCGTTCGCCGCCGGCACCCCGGTTGTCGCTTCGGACATCGCTGGTTACCGCGACGTCGTCCGCGATGGCGTCGACGGCCTGCTAGTCCCCGCCGGCGACGCGCAGGCGTTCGCCGAGGCGCTGCGCGACCTCTACGAGGAGCCCGACCGCCGCGGCCGGATGGCGCGCGCCGCCGCAAGGGACGTCGAGCGATTCGCGTGGCCGCGCGTCGCCGCCGAGGTGATGAGCGCCTACGAGGACGCGATCGCCACTCCCGAACCCGGCACGACGTGGCACCGTGCGGCCGTGAAGGTCGGTGCACGTTCGGCGGATCTGAAGCCGCACGCAGGCGCAAGGAGACTTCCCAGCCTCGAACCTACGCCCATCGGCAAGCGCAGGCCGATCGTGGCGGTAGCCCGGCGGGCCGGGCTCGCCGGCGTGTCGCTTGCGGGGGTGGTGCTCGCTGTGCTCGCGCTCCAGAAGATCGGACTGTCGAGTGTCGCCAGTGCGCTGATCAACTCGAGCCCGGCGTTCGTGCTGCTCGGACTCGGAATCATGTGCTCGGCGATGGTGATGCGCGCGTTCTCGTGGCACGCGATCCTGAAGGCGGCGCTCCCGCGCGCGCGCGTGCGCCTGTCCGACGCGATGCAGGGGACGTTCATCGGGGTCTTGATGTCCTCGACGTTGCCGGCGCGGCTCGGAGAGCCTTCCCGCGCGCTGGTCGTCGCCAGGCGCACGGGGCGCCCGCGCGAGCACCTGCCGGTCGTGCTCGGGACGGTCGTCTCGCAGACGGTGCTCAACATCGTCGCGCTCGCGATCCTCGGCGCCGTCATGTTCTCGTCGGTCGACCTGTTCAACGGCCATCAGAACGCGTTGCTGGTTGTGGCGATCGCGCCGGTCGCGCTGCTCGTGATAGTGCTGGTCGCGCCGATCCTCCTGCAGGGTGCCGCCCGCACCGGCGGCGGGCGGTTTGCGCGGGCGCAAGAGCTGCTGCTGCGGGTGCGGCGCGCGTTGACGCGCGTGCGGGCAGGATTGACCGTGTTCCGCCGCCCGAAGCTGGGGGCGACCGCGGCCGTTGCCCAGCTGGCGGCATGGGGGCTGCAGTGGCTCTCCTGCTACGTGCTCCTGGTCGCGCTGGGGCTCGATCACCAGGCGAACATCGCCGCCGCCGCCGCGGTCCTGTTCGCGGTCAACATCACCGCCGTGCTCCCCGCGACGCCGGCGAACCTCGGCGTCTTCCAGGCCGCGTGCGTCGCCGTGCTCCACACCGGCTGGCACGTCGGCTACGGCAGCGGGGTCGCCTACGGCGTGATCCTCCAGGCGGTCGAGGTCTCAACGGCGCTGCTGATGGGCATGCCCGCGCTGCTCAAGGAGGGCATGTCCTGGCGCGAGGTCAGGCTGCGGGCGATGCACGCGGCCCCGGTCAAGCTGCCCGCGCGGCCCGCGCGGCCCGCGCGGCCTGCACGCCCCGCCCGCCCGGGCACCCGGCGCTCCAGCGGCCCCGTCAACGTCGAGGGCTAGCGCCACCGGCGACCACGGCCGACCGCGGCGAGTGCGCGGCCGCCATTGCGGGTAGCGCATGGGTGCGCTCGCGACGGGCGCGAGTCAAGGAGGTGACGCATGAGCAGCGGTGTTCAGACCGGCACGATTCGCACGAAGATTCCGGCGCGGCTCGACGTCTCCGAGGTGTCTCCGATGGAGACCCGAGCCGTTACGCCTCAGCCATCGCCGGCTCGTCGGTCTCCGAGGAGCCGGCGATGATCTCCAGCGGATCCTCGTCGGGGAGCTCTCCGAGCCGCGTCGGGTCCTTGTCGGTGCCGGCGATCAGCTCGTCCCGCGCCTGCTTGTCGGTCTTCGGCAGGAAGCCGGACTTCATCCCGAAGTACACCGCTTGGGGGTGGTGCGCGACGATCGCGAGCGTCGACTGCTCGGGCTCCACGGCGTAGCCGCCCGACAGGCGCAGCCCGATCGACGGCGCGTCGAGCAGGCGGAAGACCTTCTCGTGCTCGGACTGCTCGGGACAGGCCGGGTAGCCCCACGAGTACCGTCGCCCCTGGACGGGGGCGATCCCGAGATCGCTGCGGACCTTCGCGTGAAGCCATTCGGCCAGCCCCTCGGCCGTCTGCACGCCGAGGCCATGGACGAACAGCTGCTCGGCGAACTCCCCCTCGCGCTCGAGGCGCGCCATCAGCTCGGTGACCTCGTCGCCGGCGGTGACGGCCTGGATCGCGACCACGTCGACGTCGGCTGGGTCGGACGGATTCAGCGGGCGGTAGAAGTCGGCGAGGCAGATCCGGTCATGGCGCGGCTGGCGCGGGAACACGAGCCGCTCGAGCTCGCGCTCTCCGGGCGCGTCCGGATCCCACACGATCAGCTCGTTGCCGTCGGAGTTGCAGGGGAAGTAGCCGAGCAGCGCCCTTGGATGGAGGTACGTCTGCTCCCGCCACATCCGCTCGAGCCGCGGCTGGAAGTCGTCGCGCAGCAGCTTCGTCCAGGCGTCGCCCTTGACCCCCCGCCCGCCCCAGTGGAGCTTGAACAATACGTGCGTGTCGAGGTGCCGGTAGACCTCGTCCATCGGGACCACGAGCTCGCGCACGCCCCAGGATGGCGGTGCCGGGATCGGGTGGTCGGTCCTGACCGCGCTGCGAACCGAGGCGTCGGTCGTCGGCGGCGCGTCGTCGTCCTCGACCGCGGGCTGCTCGCGCAGGCGTCGGGCGGCTTCCCGCGTCTTTGAGACCAGCGCGTCGCGGGCCCGCGCGTCGATCAGCTGGTCCATCTTCGCGAGCCCCTCGAACGCGTCCTTGCAGTAGAAGACGCCCGGTTCGTAGACGTCGTCGGACTCGGTCCCGTTCGGGTAGAGGATCCGCAGGCCGAAGTTGCGGTTGATCGCGGCGCCGCCGACCAGCACCGGGAACTTCAGCCCGCGCTCGTTGAGCTCCTGGATGCACGCGGGCATCTGCTTGGAGGTCGAGACGAGCAGCGCGCTCAGTCCGATCGCGGTCGCGTCGTGCTCGACGGCGGCGTCGAGGATCGTCGAGATCGGGACCTGCTTGCCGAGGTCGACGACCGTGTAGCCGTTGTTGGTGAGGATCGTGTTGACGAGCGACTTCCCGATGTCGTGGACGTCGCCGAACACGGTGGCGATCACGACCGTTCCCTTCGTGTAGCCCTCGATCCTGTCGAGGTAGTTCTCGAGCTGAGCCACCGCGCGCTTCATCACCTCCGCCGACTGCAGCACGAACGGCAGGATCAGCTCGCCCGCGCCGAACTTGTCGCCGACCTCCTTCATCGCCGGCAGCAGGACGTCGTTGAGCGTGGGGACCGCGCCGATCTTCTCGACGCTGCGATCGATCCAATCCTCGACGCCCCCCTTCTTGCGGCGCAGGATGTGGAAGTGCAGGGCCTGCTCGGGCTCCATGCCGGCGGTGGGATCCTCCGCCTCGGCCTGCTCTGCCGGGCCCTTGGACTCGAAATGGGCGATGAACCGCTCGAGCGCGTCGTCGCGACGGTTGAACACGAGGTCGTCCGCCAGCTCGCGCTCGTCCGCCGGAATCTCGGAATAGGGCGTGATGTGCTTCGGGTTGACCATCGCCAGGTCGAGCCCCGCCTCGACGCAGTGGTGCAGGAATACGCTGTTGAGCACCGAGCGAGCGGGCAGGCCGACGCCGAAAGAGACGTTGCTCACGCCAAGCGAGGTCTTCACGTCGGAGATCTCGCTCTTGATCCGGCGGATCCCGTCGATCGTCTCGATCGCGCTTGGCTTCCACTCCTCGTCGCCGGTCGTAAGCGTGAACGTTAGGCAGTCGAAGATCAGCGACCGCGGGTCGAGCCCGTGGTCGTCGCAGCAGAGCTGCTTGATCCGCCTGGCGATCTCGACCTTTCGCTCGGCGGTCTTGGCCATCCCGACCTCGTCGATCGTCAGCGCGATCAGCGCGGCGCCGTGCGCCGTCGCCAGCGGCACGACCGTGTCGAGCTTGGCGCGGCCGGCCTCGAGATTGATCGAGTTGACGATCGCGCGGCCGGGGATCTGGGCGAGCGCCGTCTCGATCACGTCGGGCTCGGTCGAGTCGATCTGGATCGGCGCGGGCTGGGTGAGCGAGATCCGCTTGACGAGCTGACGCATCTGCTCGGCCTCGTCCTGGCGCTCGGTCAATGCGACGCACACATCGAGCACGTGGGCGCCTCCGTTCACCTGATCCTCGGCGATCGTCAGGAGGCCGTCGTAGTTGTCGGTCAGAAGCAGTTCCTTGGCCTTGCGCGAGCCCTGGGAGTTGACGCGCTCGCCGACCAGCGTGGGCCGCGGGTCCTGTACGAGCGACGTGGCCGCGATCATGCTGCTCACATGCGGCTGGCGGCGCTCCGAGGGCCGGCGAGGCGTGCGGCCCTTGACCCTCTCGGCGAGCGCCTCGATGTGCGCGGGGGTGGTGCCGCAGCAGCCGCCGACGATCGACACCCCGTAGCGCTCGACAAATTCTCCGAGCACGCCTGCTAGTGGCGCGGGCTGCTCGGGGAAGATTGTCTCGCCGTTCGGCCCCTGCAACGGCAAACCCGCGTTGGGAATGCAGTGCACCGGCAGCGACGAGGTCTCACCGAGGAAGCGGATCGCGTCGCGCATGTCCTCGGGGCCGGTCGAGCAGTTCAGGCCGATGATGTCGATATCGAGCGCCTCGAGCGTCGCGAGCACGGCACTGACGTCCGTTCCGAGCAGCATCTTGCCGCCCTGGGGCAGCAGCGACACGCTGCACTGGATCGGCAGCCGACGATCCTCGAGCTTGAACGCCTCGCGCGAGCCGAACACCGCCGCCTTGACCTCGAGGATGTCCTGGGCGGTCTCGATGATGATCAGGTCGGCGCCGCCCTGCACGAGCGCGTGGGCCTGCTCGGTGAACACCTCGACCAGCTCGGTGAAGGTGATCTGGCCGAGCGTGGGATCGTCGCTGGCGGGCAGGAATCCCGTCGGCCCGATCGACCCCGCGACGAAGCGATCCTCGCCGGCCGCCCTGCGCGCGATCTGCGCCGCCTTCAGGTTGATCTCGTGGGCGTGGTCCTGAAGGCCCCACTCGGACAACTTCAGCCGCGAGGCCTGGAACGTGTCGGTCTCGATCACTTCGGCGCCGGCCTCGAGCATCGACGCGTGCACGCCCTCGATCACGTCGGGGCGGTTCAGGACCAGCGCCTCGTGGCAGCGTCCGGGCAGCTTGTAGTCGTGCTCGAGGCTCAGGTCGAACTGCTCGAGCGTGGCTCCCATGCCGCCGTCGTAGACGACGACGCGGTCTCTCAGGGCTGCGAGAAGGTCGCGCATCCGGAGCATGCTACCGAACCTTGACATTACCGTGGCAAGGTTGTGCGCCCGAGCCGGGACCTCCTCACAGCGGCTTGATGTTCGAGCAGCAGACGACGCCGCTCGGCGCGTGTCAAGCCTTCGGCCCTCCTGCGTCGTAAGCGAGCGACCTGAAGGGTCGGAGCGAGGAACGCCGCACACCAGCCATGCGGGCACGACGACTACACGCCGCTGGTCGAGGGGATGTTCGCCGAGCAGTTCGGCCCGGGAGCGCGCGCCTTCCTCGTATTCACCGGCGGCGCCGCCAACGTGCTGTCGCTTCGGGCCGCCTGCCGGCCGTGGCAGGCGGCGATCTGCGCCGAGACCGCACACGTCAACGTCGACGAGTGCGGGGCACCGGAGGCGATCGCCGGAGTCAAGTTGCTGCCGGTGTCGACCGAGCACGGCAAGCTCACACCGGAGCTGGTGCAGGGCCGGATCACCCGCATCGGCGATGAGCACGCGGTGCAGCCCGTCTGTCGGCCGAGGCCATTCGAGTGACACGAGCCCCCGAGCGCCGGCGATACGCGGTCCGCACCGAGCTTCGAACCTGTTCGGCAGAGCCCACCCAAAAAAGTAGGTCGAGCGTGGCCGCCTGGTCTGACGCAGTGATGCGCTGATCCTTCCCAGGATCCGGCCAGGGGCTCGCGCTCACGACAGCAGGCGGACGATCGCGGTGATCCCGACGACGACGATCACCGCTCGAAGGTAGGGCTCGGGCAGACGGCGGCCGGCGCCGGCGCCGAGCACGCCCCCGATGGTCGAGCCGACCGCGATCAGTAGCGCCGCTCCCCAGGCGACGTGGGCCACGCAAACGAACACGATCCCAGCGACCAGGTTGACGACACCGGCGAGCACGACCTTGAGCGCGTTGATCCGCTGGAGGTCCTCGTCGAGGGCCAGTCCGAGGATCGCCAGCAGCAGGATTCCCTGGGCGGCGCCGAAGTAGCCGCCATAGACGCCGCTGGCGAACACGCCCGCGACCGCCAGCGGGCCGGCATGGCCCTGAGGATGTCGACGATGCTCGAGCGCCGCCGACAGCCGCGACTGGAAGACGATCAGGACCAACGCGATCACGATGAACACCGGGACGATCGCCTTGAAGGCCGAGGCGGGGAGGCTCAGCAGCAGCGTGGCGCCGGAGATCCCGCCCAGCGCCGAGGCGGCGGCCAGCGGGACGCTTCGGCGGCGCTGCCCGCTGAGCTCTTGGCGGTAGCCGATCGCCCCGGTCACCGAGCCCGGCACCAGACCGACCGTGTTCGAGACGTTGGCAGTCACCGGGGTGTAGCCGAAGCCGAGCAGCACCGGGAACGTGATCAGCGTCCCGCTCCCGACCACCGTGTTGATCGTGCCGGCCGCGATCCCCGCCGCGAAGATCGCGAGGGCGTGCAGGGCGCTCACAGCCGAAACCTCACAGCCGAAACCTCACAGCCGAAACCTCACAGCCGAAACCTACCCGGCGCGAGCCTCGCCACTGTCGATGAACCAGCGGACTAGCAGCTAACGCGCGGTCCAGCCGAAGTCCATGGTGACGCGTGCGTCCGAGAATGCACGCCCGGCCGGGCCGGCCAGGAACGCCACGACCTCGGCGACCTCAGCGGGCTCGATCAACTCCTCGACGGCGTGAGGGGCGAGGATCACCTGCTCGAGCACGTCATCCTCCGAAAGCGTAGAGCGCGTCGGCGGAGACCTTGAGCGTGCTGGCGATTCCCTCGAGCACGTGCTCGGAGGGGGCGCGGAGGCCGCGCTCGATCTGAGACAGGTATGGGTTCGAGATCCCGGCGAGATCGGCGAACGGGCGCATCGACATCTCGGCGAGCTCTCGTTGCTGACGGATTATCTCGCCGAGGTGCCCGGAGACGCGCTGCGTCATACCGGCAGGATAGACCCGGGGCTGCCGTGGACCGCGCGCGTGTTGCCGGACCGACAGCACCGACCGACAGCAGATTTCAGTAAAGACCAAGACATCTAGCATTTCCTAGTAACTATCGCTGAAGACCGTGCCCGATCCCGCCCCTCGTCCGCAGCTCGATCCGAAAGCGACACCGGCGCGCTCGCGTCGAGCCGGCTCGTCGCCGTCGCGCGAGGAGCTGGTCGAGTGGGTCGAACGGGTGGCGATGCTGTTCCACAACGACAGCGGCCTGCCGCCGATCACGGGTCGTATCTTCGGCTGGTTGATGGTCTGCGATCCACCCGAGCAATCCGGTGCCGAGATCGCCGAGGCGATCGGAGCGAGCCGGGCGTCGATCACGACGAACATGAGGATCCTGACCGCGGCGAGCCTGGTCCATCGCCTCACTCGACCCGCCGCGCGGACGGCCGATTTCGTGGTCGATGACGACGCCTGGGAACGGGTGATCAAGCGGCGAGCAGCGATGTTCACGTCGCTGGCCGAGATCACCGCGGACGGAATCGAGCTGCTGGGTCAGAGCAGCAAACGAGCGGCGCGTGTCGAAGCCGCGAACGAGGTGCTCGAGTGGTTCGCGAAACTGATTGCGAGCGCGTCGCCGGTCCCGAGTCCGAGGCCGAGGCGGAAGCGTCGATGACGGTCGCGATCCGCACCGAGCGACTGAGCAAGCGCTACGGCGAGACGCTCGCACTCGACGGACTCGAGCTGACCGTACGCGAGGGCGAGGTGTACGGCTATCTGGGCCCCAACGGCGCCGGGAAGACGACCACGATCCGGCTGCTGCTGGGATTGCACCGGGCGAGCTCGGGTCGTGCCGAGCTGCTCGGTCTGGATGCGTGGCGGGATCCCACATCTCCCCGGCGGACGTCTCGCAGAGCCTGAACCGGCAGATCGCGAAACTCGGCGCGGGCTCGATCCTCACGCCCCGCGGCTACCTCGGCTTCACGTTCATCTTCTTCGTGCTCGCGGTCAGCATGTTCGCGTGCGCTCAGGTCGCCGCGGCGAGGCACGAGGAGTCGGGGCAGCAGCTCGAGACGCTGCTGGCGCTTCCGGTCGGCCGTCGGAGCTGGCTCGGGGGGCGGCTGCTGCTCGCGGCCCTCGGCACCGCGGCGATCTCGCTGGTGGCCGGATTCTCCGCCTGGGCGGGAGCCTCGTCGCAGGGGGTAAGCATCTCGCTGCCGCGGCTACTCGAGGCCGGCATCAACTGTCTGCCGGTGGGAATCCTGTTTCTCGGCATCGCCGCGCTGGCGTATGCGCTGGTTCCACGTCCCGGTGCCGGAATCGCCTACGGGCTGGCGATCGTCGCGTTCCTCTGGAAGCTGTTCAGCTCGCTGCTGGGCGCGCCGCACTGGCTGGTCGAGCTGACGCCGTTCGAGCAGGTCGGGCTGGTGCCCGCGCAGGGATTCCGGGCGGTCTCGGCGCTGGTGATGGTCGCGATCGGGGTGCTCTCCGCGGTCGCGGCCGTCGCTGCGTTCGAGCGCCGAGACCTGATTGAGGCGTAGGCCCACGCGGTGGCGGAGCGCTACGGGAGCTGGCGGCTTGGGCGCCGGCGCTGACGTCGGTCAGCGTTCGTGACGATCTCGACAACCTCGCTCGGATCGCGTGCCAGGTGCAGCAGCGCGAGCTCCGAGGGCTCGATCCGATGGTCGGCCAGCGCGTGCTCGCGGAGCCAGTCCACCAGCCCATCCCACTCCCGTTCGCCGACCAGGATCACCGGGAAGGGCCTGATCGTCCCGGTTTGGATCAGGGTCAGCGACTCGAACAGCTCGTCCAACGTGCCGAACCCCCCGGGGCCGAAAACGAACGCGTCGGCGTAGCGAACGAATATCACCTTGCGCGCGAAGAAGTGACGAAAGCGCAGTTCGATGTCGACGTGGGGGTTGATGTGCTGCTCGCGCGGAAGCTCGATGTTGCAGCCGATCGACAGCGCGCCGGCATCACGGGCGCCCCGATTGGCCGCCTCCATGAGGCCGGCTCCGCCGCCCGTGATCACGGCGTATCCGGCGCGACCGACAGCCGCTGCGACCTCGCGGAATAGCTTGTAGTGCGGGTGCTCGGGAGGCGTCCGCGCCGAGCCGAAGACCGTCACTGCCGGGCCGATCTGCGAGAGTCGATCGAACCCCATTGCGAATTCGATCGCGATCTCCCGGATTCTCGCGGCATCGGCCGCTCGCACGTCCGCGGGCTCGTGCCCGAGCCGCAGGAACAGCTCCTGGTCGACCGTCGGCCCTGTCGCCGGCACGTGCTCCTGCTCGTCCTGCACGCTCCAAGCCTAGGTCGTTCGCCTCAGCGGCTTGTCGGCTCGTGCTGCGCTGCTGCCTTGGGGACGGCCCGCTTGGCATCCGGCCTCGCCAACGACGGGCCGCCCCCGAGTCGTCCGGATGCCCGCTGCGTCCGCGCCAGGCATCCGCCGGTGAGCACCGTCGGTGTCGCCGTACTTACGAAGCGAACCACTAAGCTCCGCCGCTATGACGACCGATCCGGCTCCCTCCGCGCGGTTCGAGGTGTTGATCGCCGGCGGCGGGGTCGCCGCGCTCGAGGCGGCGCTCGCGCTCCGCGACCTCGCCGCCGACCGGCTCACCATCAGGCTGATCTCCGCGAGCTCGGAGTTCACATACCGTCCGATGAGCGTGCAGGAGCCGTTCTCGTTCGGTGGAGCAGAGCGATATCCGCTGGAGCCGATCGCATCCGAGATCGGCTTCGAGCTGATCGAGGACAAGCTCGAGTCGGTCGATCCGGCGAGCGCGACGCTCCGCACCGTGTCCGGCACCGAGCACCGCTATGACGCGTTGCTGCTGGCGCTCGGCGCCCGCGTGCGGGCGCGCTACGAGCACGCCACGACGATCGACGACCGGCGGCTCGACGAGCAGCTCCACGGGCTGATCCAGGACCTGGAGGGGGGCTATGTGAAGCGCCTTGCGTTCGTGGTGCCGCCGCGGATGGCGTGGCCACTGCCGATCTACGAGCTCGCGTTGATGAGCGCACGCCGCGCATACGACATGAACGTCGAGGTATCGATCACGGTGCTCACGCCGGAGGAGACGCCGTTGGCGCTATTCGGCAGCGGTGCCAGCCGAGGAGTCAGCGAGCTGCTCGCCGAGAACCAGGTCGAGGTGGTGACCTCCGCCTACTGCGAGATCCCGCGGCAGGGTCACGTCGAGGTCGCTCCCGGGGACCGGCGGCTCGAGGCCGACCGCGTGGTGGCGCTGCCCGAGCTCGACGGCCCCTCCGTCGCGGGGCTGCCCGCCGCGGAGCACGGCTTCATCCCGATCGACGCGCACTGCCGGGTGCGCGGTCTCGAGCGCGAGTACGCGGCGGGCGACGCCACCGCGTTCGCCGTCAAGCACGGGGGCATCGCTGCGCTTCAGGCGGACGTCGCGGCCCAGTCGATCGCGGCATCTGCGGGGGCCCCGGTCCAGCCCGAGGAGTTCCGTCCCTCGATCAGCGGCGTGTTGCTGACCGGCGGCAAGCCGCGTTACCTGCGCGCCGAGATCACTGGCGCGCAGGGCTTCAGCTCGGAGATCAGCGAAGACCCGTCGCGCGCGCCGTCGGGGAAGATCGCGGCGAGGTACCTGGCGCCGTATCTCGCCGATCGCGATCGAGCCGCGGGCCGCTCGTAGGCTGGGCTAATGAAGGGCTAGTGGTTGGACTAGTGGAGGGCTGAAGGTGGGTGGGTTAGTGGTTGGGCGAGTGGCGGGCTGGTAGTGGGCTAGTGGCCCAGCTCGCGGATTTCGCTCCCGCCCCAGCGAACGGATTCTAGAATCCCGCTCTAGAAAGGCACGCTCGGGTGGCGGCGGTTACAGCGGCCAGTGGTGCCCGACGTGGGCGGCCACGCGCGAGGTCACGAGCCGCGGCCACGCGCGAGGTCACGAGCCGATCGAGCGCGACGCGCTCGCGGAAACAGGATAGGAACGCGATGCTCGTGGTCGCGGCGCTCGGAGGCAACGCACTGCTGCGTCGCGGGTGATCGGCGCGCTCGAACAGGGTTGGGAGCGCCCGGGCAGGAGCCGCCCGTCGTGCAGGCGGCGCTGTAGCTATGGGGTCGGCGCGTCGCCGTGGTGTCCGATCCGCACCGAGGGGATCAGCTCCCCGCGGGCGATCGCCCCGAGCAGGCGCTTCAGCCGGCCGATGGCCGACTCCGACAGCTCGACTGTCAGCTCGACGGTGCCGAGCTCGGCGTGCACGACCCGGACCGTCCCGAGCTCTTCAAGCAGGTTGAGCATCAGCTTGTTGTCGGTGAGGACGGATGCGGCGAAGCTTGTGACGCCCTCCTCGCGGGCGCGCTGGGTCAGCGCGGCGACGAGCCGAGAGCCGACCCCGCGACCTTGCCAGTCGTCGATCACCGCGACCGCGAGCTCGGCGACAGTGGGATCGTCCCTCGTTCGGATATAGCGCGCGACCGCAATGCCCTCGTCGGTGCGGGGGTCGACCGCCACGAGCGCCTCGTGGTCGTGGTGATCGACTTCGGTGAAGTACCGAACCTCGGCCGCGCTCAGCCGGCCCCGGGGCGAGAGGAAGCGGCGGTAGCGAGATTCCTCGCTCAGGTGGTTGAAGCCCTCGATCAACGCCTCCTTGTCGCTCGGCTCGATCGGGCGAATCTCGAGCGCGTCTGCATCGTCGGAGCCGACCATGTGCCGCCTGTTGACGTCCACCTCGTTCCGAGGGCCCTCGCGGGCTGGATGTGCGCTGGCTCTCAAGCTCGTTTCTCCGTTCGAGCGGAGCGTAGGCGGACTCCGGGCGCGACGCATCCGCTGTATCCACGACTCGGGATCCGCAGAACGGCGCAGATCCCCTGCAAATAGCGAACTTCGGGCGGATGGGCGGATCGCCGGCCTCGGCCAATCGTGTACGCCGTCTGGGAACAGGATCGGCTTTCGCGGTGCTCGCACGTGCAATGCGGGCGATCGAGCCGAGACGCTGCAGCGCGGCTGCCGCCGCCCGCCGGTCGCCAGGCCGGCGTGGTGGCGTTCCTGCAGTGCGACTAGTAGCAATCGATCACCTGCAGCGAGCCCTCGAGCTGATCGATGGGCTCGAGGTGGCGGCGGCGCGGCTGCCGCTGTGAACTGGAATCCCACTCAGCAGCACGTCAGGACGTTGATCGGCCACTCGACCGCGAACGACTCCCGGCATCTCGGGGGCCTGCCGCCGCAGGCGTATCAGCTGGCCGGTCACTTCGTCAGCTCCCACGGCGAGCAGTTCCTGCGGGTCGGGCAGACGCTCACGCTCGGCAAGGCCGGTCACTTCAAGTTCACCGCCAGCTGCACGAACCCGAGCGGCAAGCCCGGCGCCCAGCAGGCTACGTTCGACGTGACCGCCAACACCGTCGCCGGCCTCGACGGCAACCCACCGCAGGCGGCGGGCAATCTGGTGAACATCCACACCAACAGCGACGCACTGGACTCGACGCCCGACCACATGCTGAACGCGGGCGACTTCGACCAGGTCGGCAGCGCGAGCGACTCGACCGAGATCGCAGCCGACGGCCAGGAGGTCGACGTGTTCTACAACGACGGCGTCAACTGGCCCGCGGTTGGCGGTTCGCCGGCGCACGACTGCTTCGCGGGCTACACCGGCTTCCTCTACTGAGCTGAGGCGGTCGGCCGTTCGGTCAGCCGACCCTTCTTTGATGATCGACTGGGTCCCGCGCGTCAGCGCGCGGGACCCAGTCGCGTCAGCGCGGTGTTCTACCTCTACCGAGTCTTCGCCGCTCTCCGAGGGCCCAGCCGGGAGTGGAGCCGAGGCGCTGGCAGCTAGGGCCCAGCCGGGAGTGGAGCCGAGGCGCTGGCAGCTAGGGCCCAGCCGGGAGTGGAGCCGAGGCGCTAGCCGAGCGTGACCGTCTGTCCGCTGTCAGCGGAGGCGTACAGCGCCTCGATCGCGCGGGCCTGTCCGACCGCATCCTGGCGGCCGAGCAGCGGCTCCGTCTCGCCCCTTATCGCCGCCGAGAAGTTCTCGGCCTCCAGCCTGTAGGAGTCGATCGGCTCGAGCTCGATCCGATCGACGCCCTCGTCGCAGCGCAGCTCGATCACCGGAGCGCGACAGTGCCACGGATCGTCGAGGAACAGCGATCCGGATTCGCCGATGACCTCGAGCTCGTCGCGGTCCGCGAGCGCCAGGCCGGCGTCGAAGTGAGCGATCACGTCGTCGGCGAACCGCATCGTCCCGGCGAATGTCGACATCGACGCCGTCGCCGCCGAGCGCCTGCTCGGCGCCAAGCCGCTCGGGCTCGCCCGCGAGCAGCCGCGCGCCGCTGACGCAATAGCAGCCGACGTCCATCAGCGCCCCTCCGTCGAGCGTCGGGCTCAGCCGGACGTTCGCCGGATCGCGCGGCGACGAAGCTGAACGCGCCACGGATCATCCGCACCCGCCCGATCGCGCCGGCGCCGACGAGCTCGGTCAGCCGCTGCGTCTGCGGGTTGTGGCGGTACATGAACGCCTCCATCAGCAGCCTGCCCTCGCGCTCGGCGACGTCGAACGCCCGCTCCACCTCGGGCGCATGCCGGCTGAGCGGCTTCTCGCAGAGGACGTGCTTGCCCGCCTCGAGCGCGCTCACGCGACCACTCGACGTGCAGCGAGTTCGGCAGCGGGATGTAGACGGCCTCGACGTCCGGATCGGCGAGCAGCGCCTCGTAGCTGTCGTGGACCCGCTCGATCCCGTGCTCGCGCGCGTACCGCTCGGCCGTCGTCGCGTTCCCGGCTCGCGACAGCGAACAGTTCGACATTCCTCGGCCTGCCGCGCGCCCGCGAGGAACAAGCGGTTGATCCTTGCGGTCGACATGATTCCCCACTTCACCGGCATCGAACGCGGACACTAGAGAACCTGAGCGAACATGCGTCATAGCGTTTGCTCCCGGGAGAGCCAACCTGATCGGCGAGCACACCGACTACAACGACGGGCTGGCACTGCCCTTCGCGATCAGCGAAGGCGTCACGGTTCGCGGGCGAGGCGCTGCCGAGCGCCGCGGATCGAAGCGCTCGCGATGCGACCTGGACAGAGCGACAGCTTCGACCTCGAAGGCCGCACCGCAGCTAGCTGGCGCGCGTTCGTCCGCGGCGCTGCCGCCGAGCTCCAGCGCGCGGGGATATCCCGCTGCGCGGCGCCCAGCCTCGAGATCAGCGGCAACGTGCCCGCGGGGCGGCGGCTGTCATCCTCGGCGGCGCTCGAGGTCGCGCTGTCGCTCGCGCTGATCGCGCTGGCGATGCCGAGCGACCCGACCGCACGGTGCTCGCGAAGCTCTGCTCGAGGGTCGAAAACGACTGGGTCGGCGCCCACACCGGCCTGCTCGACCAGCTCGCCTCGCTGTTCGGCGAGCGCGACCGGGCGCTGCGGATCGACTTCCGCACGCTCAAGGTCGAGCCGGTCGCGCTCGAGCTCGACGGCTACCGGCTCGTCACGCTCGACTCCGGCGAGCGCCACGCCCACGCGGCCTCGGGCTACAACGAGCGTCGCGCCGAGTGCGCGGAGGCGTGCCGGGCGCTGGGGGTCGACGAGCCTGCGCGACGCGACGCTCGAGATGGCCGAGACGCTGCCCGGCGCCGTTGGCCGCGCGGGCTCGGCATGTGATGACGCGAGAACGAGCGGGTCGAGCAGACCGTCGCGGCGTTGCAACACGGCGATCTGGCGCGGGTCGGGGCAGCTCCTCGATGCCTCGCACGCCAGCCTGCGCGACTGCTACGAGATCTCGACCCCGGCGGTCGAAGCGACCGTGCAGCGCCTGCGCGGCGCGGGCGCGATCGGCGCGCGGATCGTGGGCGGCGGCTTCGGCGGGAACGTGCTCGGGCTGCTGCCCGCTCGAGGCCGAGGCCCCCGAGGGCGCGATCGAGGTCCGGCCCGGATCTGGCGCGCGTCTGCTCGACACCTAGATCGCGCTTGGCACTGAGTTAAGTCAGCTGCAGTCAGGTTGGGGGCGCTCGGATCGAGGGCGTGCTCTCGCGTATCGTGAGGCCCACTGATGGGCGTTGTTGACCAACAGGCGCGGCGGGGCGAGCAGTTGGAGGCCGTCGAGCTGACCCCGGAGGGGATTCATGCGGAGGCGGTCCTCGCCGTGGCGCGGCGGGACGTCGCGGTGACCGTGAGCGCCGAAGCGCGAGAGGCGATGGAGCGCAGCGCCGTGGTGGTCCATGAGCTCGCCGATTCGGAGGAGCCGGCGTACGGCGTATCGACCGGCTTCGGGTCGCTCGCCACGGTGCGCGATCCCGCCGAGCGGCGCGCCGAGCTCCAGCGCGCGCTGATCCGCTCGCACGCGGCGGGGATGGGTCCGCCGGTCGAGCGTGAGGTGGTGCGGGCGATGATGCTGCTCCGCGCCCGAACGCTGGCGATGGGATTCTCGGGCGCGCGGCCGGTGGTCGCCGACACGATCCTCGACGCTGCTGCGCGGCGGGGCTCACGCCCGGTAGTGCCCGAGCACGGCTCGCTCGGGGCGAGCGGCGACCTCGCTCCGCTCGCGCACTGCGCGCTCGCGCTGATCGGCGAGGGTGAGGTCGAGGACCGCGGCGAGCGTCGGCGCCCCGCGGCGCGGGCGCTCGCGGACGCGGGAATCGAGCCGCTGGCGCTGACGGCGAAGGAGGGGCTCGCGCTGATCAACGGCACCGACGGGATGCTCGGGATGCTCGTCCTCGCGTGCGACGACTTCGGGACGCTGCTGAAGGTCGCGGACGTCAGCGCGGCGATGTCCGTGGAGGCGCTGCTCGGCACCGATCGGCGTTCGCGGAGGACCTGATCGCGCTGCGCCCGCAGCCCGGTCAGGCGGTCGAGCGCCGCCAACCTGCGTGCGCTGCTCGCGGACTCGGAGATCGTCGCGAGCCACCGGACCGGCGACCCCCGCGTGCAGGACGCGTACTCGCTGCGGTGCGCGCCTCAGGTGCGGGCGCCGCGCGTGACGCGCTTGCCCACGCCGAGGAGGTGGCGGCCGCCGAGCTTCGATCGGCGATCGACAACCCGATGGTGCTCCCCGACGGGCGCGTCGAGTCGTGCGGCAACTTCCACGGGGCGCCGCTCGCCTTGGTCTGCGACTTCCTCGCGATCGCGGTCGCCGAGGTCGGGTCGATCGCCGAGCGGCGCACCGACCGCCTGCTCGACCCGGCGCGCTCGCACGGGCTCCCCCCGTTCCTGGCCGACGACCCCGGCGTCGACTCCGGGATGATGCTCGCGCACTACGCGCAGGCCGCGATGGTCGCGGACAACCGCCGGCTCGCCGCGCCCGCGAGCGTCGACTCGCTGCCGACGAGCGCGATGCAGGAGGACCACGTGTCGATGGGCTGGGGCGCGGCGCGCAAGCTCCGCGCGGCGTCGCGAACCTCAGCCGGATCCTCGCCGTCGAGCTGGTCTGCGCGGCGCGCGCGCTCGACCTGCGGGCGCCGCTGCGGCCGGCAGTGGGGACGGGCGCGGCGCTGGCGAAGCTGCGGGAGCGGGTGCCGGGTCCGGGGCCCGACCGCTGGCTCACCCCCGAGCTCGACGCGGCCGTCGAGCTCGTCGCCGCCCGGCGCTGCTGCCCGCCGCGGTCGAGCGGCAGATCGGGAGCGCTGCGGTGACAGTCGCGCGCGCCGTGCGGGACCGAGCGCTCCTGCCGCGGCTGGCCGCAGGAAGCGGCGATGCGGATGCTGATGAACAACCTCGACCCCGAGGTCGCCGAGCGGCCCGGACGATCTCGTCGTCTACGGCGGCACCGGGCGCGCGGCGCGCTCGTGGGAGGCGTTCGACGCGATCGTCGCGACGCTTCGCACGCTCGCCGACGACGAGACGCTGCTCGTGCAGTCGGGCAAGCCGGTCGGCGTGTTCCGCACCCACGAGTGGGCGCCGCGGGTGCTGATCGCGAACTCGAACCTCGTGCCCGAATGGGCGACGTGGGAGGAGTTCCGCCGGCTCGAGGCGCTCGGGCTGACGATGTACGGGCAGATGACGGCGGGCTCGTGGATCTACATCGGCACCCAGGGGATCCTGCAGGGCACGTACGAGTGCTTCGCCGAGATCGCGCGGCGCCGGTTCGGCGGGTCGCTGCGCGGGCACGATCACGCTGACCGCCGGGCTCGGCGGCATGGGCGGCGCGCAGCCGCTCGCGATCACGATGAACGGAGGCGTCGCGCTGTGCGTCGAGGTCGACCCGCATCGCATCGAGCGCCGCCTCGAGACGCGTTACCTCGACGAGCTTGCCGACTCGACCTCGACGACGCGGTGCGCGCGCTGCGTGGCGGCGAAGGCGCAGCGGCCGCGCGGTGTCGATCGGGCTGCTGCGGCAACGCCGCCGACGTCGTGCCGAGGCTGCTCGACACGCGGCTTCGACGCCGACATCGTCACCGACCAGACGAGCGCGCACGACCCGCTGAGCTACGTGCCGAACGACTGAGCTGCCGAGGCGCCGACGAGCTGCGCGCGCGCGATCCCGACGAGTACGTGCGCCGCTCGCGCGCAGGCGATGGCCGCGCACTGCGCGGCGATGGTCGGGTTCCTCGACGCCGGCGCCGAGGTGTTCGACTACGGCAACAGCCTGCGCGCCGAGGCGCAGCTCGGCGGCTTCGAGCGGGCGTTCGACTACCCGGGCTTCCTCCCGGCCTACATCCGTCCGCTGTTCTGCGAGGGCAAGGGCCCGTTCCGGTGGGTCGCGCTGTCGGGCGATCCCGCGGACATCGCGGCCACCGATCGCGCCGTGCTCGAGGAGCTCCCCGACGACAGCCGCTCGCCCGCTGGATTCGATCAGGCGGCGGAGCGGGTTGCGTTCCAGGGGCTGCCCGCCCGCATCTGCTGGCTCGGCTACGGCGAGCGCCGGCGGCTGGGATTGCGCTTCAACGAGATGGTGCGCTCGGGCGAGGTCAGCGCGCCGATCGTGATCGGCCGCGACCATCTCGACTCGGGCTCGGTCGCCTCGCCGTACCGCGAGACCGAGGCGATGGCCGACGAGTCCGACGCGATCGCGGACTGGCCGCTCCTGAACGCGCTCGTGAACACCGCGGCCGGTGCCACGTGGGTGTGCATCCACCATGGCGGCGGCGTCGGCATCGGCCGCTCGATCCACGCCGGGATGGTGTGCGTGGCCGACGGCAGCGAGCTCGCCGCCGCAGAAGCTCGAGCGCGTGCTCACGAGCGACCCGGGCATGGGCGTGATCCGCCACGCCGACGCCGGCTACGACGCGCGCGATCGAGGTCGCGGCCGAGCGCGGCGTGCGGGTGCCGATGCGCGGGACGGACGCGCGTCGTACAGCTTCTGGTGCGAGCGGGCGTGGCTGCGGCGCGGACGCGGTCGAGCCGGGGTGCTCGTCGCAGCTCGACGATGAGTCGATCGACGGCGGTCGTACCGGCGTGTCGGCGCCGCCCGCCGCGCCGGAGGTCCTGCGCCGGCGTGACGCTGCCGGGTTTCGTCAACGCCCACTCGCACTGCTTCCACCGGGCGCTGCGAGGACGCACGCAGCAGGCGCGCGGGTCGTTCTGGACCTGGCGCGAGCAGATGTACGAGCTCGCGCGCGTCGCTCGATCCGGACTCGCTGCTCGCGCTCGCGCGGGCGACGTTCGCGGAGATGGCGCTCGCCGGCATCACGCTGGTCGGCGAGTTCCACTACCTGCACCACGACTCCGGTGGCATCGCGCTACTCGGATCCGAACGCGATGGGCGCGGCGATCGTGCAGGCGGCGCGACGAGGCCGGCCTCCGGCTCACCCTGCTCGACGCGTGCTACCTGGACGGCGGCATCGGCCACCGACCTTCCGCGCGCGCAGCGCCGATTCGGCGATCGGCGACGCGGACGCGTGGGCCGCGCGGGTCGACCGGTCGAGGACGGGCCGATGTCCGGTTCGGCGCGGCGATCCACAGCGTGCGAGCGGTCGACCCTGAAGCGGCCGCCGCGGTCGGCCGCGTGGGCGGCGGGGCGCTGGCGCCGCTTCACGCCCACGTGTGCGAGCAGCCGCGCCGAGAACGAGGCATGCGTCGCCGCCTACGGGGCGACGCCGACGCGGTGCTGCTCGAGCGCGCCGGGGCGCTGTCGCGGCGATTCACGGCCGTGCACGCGACCCATGCCTCCGAGGACGACTCGCCCTGCTCGGCGGGGCGGAGCGTTCTGCTGCCTGTGCCCTACGACCGAGCGCGACCTCGCGGACGGGATCGGCCCCGCGTCGGCCCTTGCGCGAGGCGGGTGTGCGCCTGACGCTCGGCAGCGACTCGAACGCGATGATCGAGCCGTTCGAGGAGGCTCGGGCCGTCGAGCTCGACGAGCGGCTGGCCACCGGCATGCGCGGCATCGCACCGGGCGGACGAGCTGCTGAGCGCCGCGACCGCAGACGGCTACGCGAGCCTCGGCTGGCCGCAGGGAGGGACGATCCGCGCGGGGATGCTGGCCGACCTCGTCGCGGTTCGGCCTCGACGAGGTACGGCTCGCCGGTGCTCGCAACGAGGAGCTGGTGGCCGCGCTCGTGTTCGCGGGCGCGGCCGCCGACGTCAGCGACGTGATGGTCGGCGGGCGCATCGTCGTGCGCGACGGGCGCCACGTGTCGATCGACGTCGCCGGCGAGCTGGACGGCGGCGATCAAGGGAGTGGAGTGATGACGACGATCGTCGTCGACGACATCGGCCTCCTCGTGACGAACGACCCGGAGCTCGGAGCGAGGGCCCCTCGGGATCGTCCGCGACGCGGCGCTGGTCGTCGAGGACGGCAAGGTGGCGGCGATCGAGCACGCCGGCGTGGCCGCCGACGAGCGGATCGATGCCGGCGGGCGCTGCGTCATCCCGGGCTTCGTCGACAGCCACACCCACCTCGTGTTCGCCGGAGATCGCGCAGAGGAGTTCGCCGCGCGGATGGCCGGCGCGCCCTATGCGGCGGGCGGCATCCGCTCGACCGTCGCGCAGACACGCGCCACCGATGTCGGCGAGCTGCGAAGGCTGGCGCAGGCCCGGCGGCGCGACGCGGTTCGCGCCGGCATCACCCACGTCGAGATCAAGTCCGGATACGCGCTCGACGTCGGTGGCGAGGAGCGGCTGTGCGAGCTTGCCGTCGGAGCTCACCGACGACGTGACGTTCCTCGGCGCGCACGTTCTGCCATCCGAGTACGAGCACGACCCGGACGACTACGTCGGCCCTCGTCTGCGGCGAGATGCTCGAGGCCTGCGCCCCACATGCACGCTGGATCGACGTCTTCTGCGAGCGCGGCGCGTTCGACGCCGAGCAGTGCCGCGCCGTGCTCGAGGCCGGTCGCGCCGCGGGTCTCGGCCTGCGGGTGCACGCCAACCAGCTCGGCCCCGGCCCCGGCGTCCGCGTGGCGGTCGAGACAGGGGCCGCATCGGCCGATCACTGCACCCACCTGTCCCGGGCCGACATCGAGCTGCTGGCGGGCTCGGACACGGTCGCCACGCTGCTGCCCGCGACCGACTTCTCCACCCGCCAGCCCTACCCCGATTCGCGGCGAGCTGCTCGACGCGGGCGTGACCGTCGCGATCGGCACCAACTGCAACCCGGGCTCGAGCTACACGACGTCGATGAGCTTCTGCATCGCGCTGGCCGTCCGGGACATGCGCATGACCGCCGCCGAGGCCCTGACGGCGGCAACGCTCGGCGGCGCCAAGGCGCTGCGGCGGACCGACATCGGCTGGCTGCGGCCCGGAGCGCGCGCCGACGCGGTCGTGCTGTCGGCACCGTCGTACCTGCACATCATCTACCGCGCTGGGATGCCGCTGGTGGCGGCGACGATTCAGCGCGGCCAGCTGTCGTGGGCGCACCCGGAGCTGGGGGTGACCTGCGTGTGAGCTGGGGCGCGATGAGGTCTGCTCGGCGGGCGTCGGTCGGCGTGATGCTGGGTGTTTTGGAGGATGGGGGTTGGCTGTGCATGCTCGCAGCACGTGGCGGGCCGGTCGCCGATGTGCCGCAACGCGCGCACCGGCGCGCGTCGCCGGCGACACGGGCGCGGACGCGATGGCGCGATGGCGCGATGGCGCGATGACGCGATGACGCGGTGGCGCGCTTATCTCCGGGAACCCGGCGCGTGCCGTGTATTCCCCGGACATAAGCGCCGGCGGCGCGCTTATGTCCGGGCTGCGCGGCGGGAAATGATCGAGACCGGAGATAAGCGCGGCGCTCGGGCCGCGGGCTCGGCTCTTGATTCTGGTGCGGGCTGCTGCGTGACTCGGGCTGCTGCGTGACTCGGGCTGCTGCGTGACTCGGGCTGCTGCGTGACTCGGGCTGCTGCGTGATTCGGGCTGCTGCGTGACTCGGGCTGCTGCGTCTGATACGGGCTGCTGCGTGACTCGGGCTGCTGCGTGATACGGGCTGCTGCGTCACAGCGTCTTGTTCGCTCGCGACGTGCCAACGTTCGCCCGCGAGAGAGGCGGGCGTGCGCTAACAGGGTTCGAGCGGGCGGGCCGGCGCGTGACGTTGCCGCTCGAGGCCCGTGCCGGCCGATCGAGCGGATTTCTAGAATTGCATTCTACGAAGGGCGAGTTGGGGCGGCAGTCCGTGCCGGCTCGGGCAGTCAAGGCGGACGAACGGGAAAGGGCGGGGTCCCGATCGGAGCGCGTGGACGTTTGGCCGCCTGGAGCGTCACAAGGCGAACAAGCCCGCCCGCGCCGGGGCGCTTTTTCACGTTGTGCCGGCGCGCATCGTCCCTGCGTTGAGGCGGTGGCAGCTGTCCGTGATGGGCCCGAAGGAATGAAGGAGCGCCCGCCACCGAGGCCCTCCATCAATGCCAAACCCCCGGCGGCAGCGGCGGATCGCGGGAGCGACGCCGTAGCCTCAACGGATCTCGCGCAGCGCCGGGTACAGCGCCTGGAACCGTGCACGCCGCTCGCGGTAGATCTCGACCCACTCGGGCACGGGTTCGATCCGCGAGCTGGCACGAACGGTCGCGGCCACGGCGGCGCGGACATCGGGCCAGACGCCGGCGGCGACGCCGCCGAGGATCGCGGCGCCGAACGCGGCGCCCTCGTCGACGGCGACCCGCTCGAGCGGGAGCTCGAGGACCGATGCCACGATCAGCAGCCACTCCTCGCTGCGGGCGCCACCTCCGGAGACGCGGCCGAGCGCCGGGTTGCCGCCGAGCTCGGAGATGAGGTCGAGCGAGTCGCGCAGTCCGAAGGCGACGCCTTCGAGCACGGCCCGCACCAGCGCGCCGCGGTCGTGACGGATGCTCAGGCCGGTGAACGCGCCGCGGGCATCGGGGTCGGCGTGCGGGGTGCGCTCGCCGACCAGATACGGCAGGAACAGCAGCCCTTCGGTTCCCGGGGGCCAGGCCGCGGCCTCGCGCATCAGCTCGTCATAGCCCACCCCCGGCGCGATCGTGTCCCGCACCCAGCGCAGCGATCCGGCCGCCGACAGCATCACACCCATTGCGTGCCAGGCGCCCGGGACCGCGTGGCAGAACGCGTGGACGCGCGCGGCCGGATCGGCTGCGAACGCTTCCAGGGCCGCGAACACGACCCCTGAGGTACCGAGCGCCACCGACACCGGCCCTGGCCCGTCGACCCCGACGCCGACCGCACCGGCGGCCTGGTCGCCGGCGCCCGCGGCGACCGGCACGCCGTCGGCGCTGACGGCGGACACCGAAGGGCTCTCGAGCACGCGGGGCAGCCAGGCAGGATCGAGCGACAGGGCCGCCATCACCTCTTCGCTCCAGCGCCGCCCGGCGACGTCGAGCAGCAGCGTCCCGGACGCGTCCGAGACGTCGGTGGCGTGCTCGCCGCACAGCCGCAGGCGCACGTAGTCCTTCGGCAGGGCGATCCGCGCGATCCGCGCGTACACGTCGGGCTCGTGGCGGCGCAGCCACAGCAGCTTCGGCGCCGTGAAGCCCGGGAGCGCGCGGTTGCCGGTCAGCGAGATCAGCCGCTCGAGCCCGATCGTCCGCTCGATCTCGGCGCACTCGGCGCCCGTCCGCTGATCGTTCCAGAGGATCGCCGGCCGCAGCACGTCCCCGCCCGCGTCGAGCGCGACGAGCCCGTGCATCTGCCCGCTCAGCCCGATGCCGGCCGGCGCCCCGACCGATGAGCGCAGCTGGCCCAACACCGAGTCGGTGGCCGAAAGCCAGTCGGCGGGGTCCTGCTCGGCCCATCCCGGCTGGGGCGTCGACAGCGGATAACCCTCCTCGACCCGCGCCAGCACCGACCCCTCCGGATCGATCGCGACGCCCTTGACGCCGGAGGTCCCGACGTCGACGCCGAACAGCGACCCGCCCACGGACATCAGCGATCCCTACGCGCCGAGGGCGGCGTAGACGATCTCGTAGGCGCGGACCGCGTCCTTGTGCTGCTGGGCCTCGCGCAGCGCCACGTCGTCGATCTTCGCGGCGACCGAGTCGATGAAACGCCACTGCAGGACCGAGCGCTTGACCGCGCCGACCTGGTCCTCGGTGTAGGGATAGAGGTCGAAGCCGAGGCGCTCGTCGTTCTGACCATAGCCGCAACGACGAAACTCGAGCGCGAGCTCGAGCGTCTCCATGAACGCGGTCGTTCCGACCATGTTGTCATCGTCGAACGTTCCCCAGCCGGAATTCGCGTGCTGGTGCCCGAGCAATCCCTCGGAGTGCAGCAGCGCCGCGTACTCAGGCAGGTGCTCGCCGTTCATCAGCAGGTGCTGCCAGTCCATGTTGATCTGGACGTTGTCGAGCCCCTGGCCGCGAAGCTTGTTCACGACGAACAGGCACATCCCGATGTTGCGCATCAGGATCTTCATCGCGGGCTCGGAGTTCTTGTGCTCGAGGAACAGCTTCACGTTGTGCCGCGCGAGGATCTCGGCGGCCTCGCCCATGCCCTCGACCAGCCAGTTCCAGGAGTCGACGTAGGGGGTCTGGAACGGGTAGTTGTAGCCCTCGCCGCCGGGCCAGATGATCATGTGCGCGCCCAGCGAACCGGCGAACTCGGCGCCCTCGCGGACGATCCGCCGCGCCTCATCTCGCAGCCTCGGGTCGGGATTGACGAGCCCGCCCCGGCCGAAACGCGGGTCGAGGTGAAGACCGCCGGCGACGCAGTAGATGTCGTGATCGGGGCCGAGCGCCGCCTTCACGTCGTCGAGGTTCTCGGGCGAGAGCTCGCCCGGGTAGTGGAACTCGTAGCCGTCGATCAATTCACCGAGGCCCTGCACGCCGCGATGCACCTTCTCGGCGACCGGCTCGGGGTCATAGCCGTGTTCGGGCTGGTAGCCCGCCGGTACGAATCGGGTGATCATTGGGCCGAATGCCCAGATGCCGAGGCTCGTCTTCATCGCTCCTCCTTCGATGGTTGACGCCGGATGCCCGAGGCGGCACGATCCTATTGCGCCGGCGCTCGCCGGGGGGACCGGCGCGGCACGGACTTTCGTACCGCCTCGGCCCGGCGATGTTCGTGCCTGGGCACGGCGATGTGTGCGTGTATCCGATCCCGACGAACCGTATACACGTTTGGGAGTGAGCGCTAACATGGCGAACGCCGGTGTCTTACAGAAGACCTACTCGATGGATGCGCAGGAGGAAATGACGACCACGAGCCGGCGGAGGTCGCCCGTGATGTCGGACGTCGGTCGTCTGGCAGGCGTGTCGCACCAGACCGTGTCGCGGGTGGTCAACGGGAGTCCCCACGTGCGCGCCGAGACCCGCCGGCGCGTGATCGCCGCGATGCGCGAGCTCGGATACCGCCCGAACTCGGTGGCCAGGGCGCTGGCGACCGGGCGGACGAACACGATCGGCGTGGTCAGCTTCGACACCACGCTCTACGGGCCGGCGTCGACGCTGTTCGGGATCGAGCGGGCCGCGCACGAGGCGGGCTACTTCATCATCGTCGCGAGCCTCGTCTCGCTCGACCGCGCATCGGTTGCCGAGGCGATCGAGCGCCTGCGACGCCACGGCGTCGACGGGATCCTCGTGATCGCCCCCCACAAGGAAACGGCCGATGCGCTGCTCGACGCGCCCGGCGGCATCCCGCTCGCCGCGGTCGAGGCGGGCCCGGCGGGATCGGTCCCCGTCGTCGAGGTGGATCAGTTCGCCGGCGCTGCACGCGCGACGCGCCACCTGCTCGACCTCGGGCACGAGACCGTATGGCACATCGCGGGACCGGCCGACTGGCTCGAGGCGGGCAAGCGAATGGAGGGCTGGCGCTGCACGCTCGAGCAGGCCGGCGCGGACGTCCCGAAACCGCTCCTCGGTGACTGGAGCGCCAGCAGTGGCTACCGGTTGGGACGCCGTGTGAGCAAGGAGAAGCGGGTCACCGCGATCTTCGTCGCCAACGACCAGATGGCGCTAGGCGTGCTCCGGGCGATGAACGAAGCGGGACGCGAGATCCCGAGCGAGCTCAGCGTCGTGGGGTTCGACGACATCCCGGAGGCTCCGTACTTCACGCCGCCGCTGACGACCGTGCGCCAGGACTTTGGCGAGGTCGGCAATCGCAGCGTCCGGATGCTGCTCGGCACGATGGAGACGGGCGAGCGGCTGCCGCCGGGGTCGGTGGTCCAGCCGGAGCTGATCGTGCGCGCGAGCACGGCTGCGCCCAGGGCGTTGACACCTGATCTATGTGACCGCTAACATCACGTGTCCCCACTGCCAGGAGAGGAGAGATTCAGATCGAGACGCCGGCGCGGTCGCCGGCGCGACGGTCACGTTTGCGATGCGCCGGTTCGCCTCGACGCGAGACGTGGCGCAGGTACGAGAGCGGCGACGGCGAATAGCGGTCGCATGGTTGCGCGATGTCAGGCAATCGGTTCCCGACTCAGTACCAATCACCTACCGGACCGGCGGGTCTTCCCGCATGAGACTGCGGGCGCCGGGTGAGAGCGTTGGCTCATCGTTAATTTGAGTGGACAAGCTGGGCCCGGTCTGAGAGCGTACGCCCGGAGGGTCGGGTCCGACTGACTAGAGGAGGAGCGAAGATGTCAGAACACGATGTGGTGGACGACGCGGTCGAGCGCCTGGAGTGGGACGAGCGCAAGGAGGACGACACACCGTTCAAACGCTGGCGACAGCTCACGCGCAGAACCGCGTTGACTGGCGCCGCCGCGGGGATCGCCGCAACGGCGCTCGAGGCGTGCGGGGGCGGCAAGAGCACGAGCTCGGCCGCTTCCAGCGGCAACGCCGCCGCCATTTTCGGTTCGAGCAAAAGCTACAAGTTCACGTTCGTCAACCACGTGACCACCAACCCGTTCTTCGCTCCGACGCAGACCGGCGCGGCCGACGCCTGCAAGCTGTTCGGCTGCAGCTACCAGTGGACCGGCTCGCAGACGAGCAACGTCTCCGAGATGGTCAATGCACTCAACAGCGCGGTCTCCGCCGGGGTGGACGGGATCGCGGTGTCGCTGGTCGACCAGACGGCGTTCAATGCCCCGGTGTCTAAGGCGCTGAGCGCGGGGATTCCCGTCGTCGCCTACAACGCCGACGTCCCCACCAACCCGCGGCTCTCCTACATCGGCCAGGACCTGTTCAAGTCGGGGCAGTTGCTGGGACGAGCACATCGCCGCGCTCGTGCCGTCGGGCGACGTCGCGCTGTTCATCGCGACGCCGGGCTCGCTCAACATCCAGCCGCGGATCAATGGGGTCCAGGACATCCTGAAGAGCCATCCGTCGATCAAGACCCACCTGGTCGCGACGGGGGCGGCAGTGCCGACCGAGCTCACCACGATTCAGTCGTACGCCAAGGGCCACCCGAGCACCAAGGGCATGTTCGCCGTCGACGCGGGCAGCACGCAGAGCGTGGCACAGACGATCCAGCAACAAGGATTGAAGGGAAGGGTCAAGGGCGGGGGATACGACTTCCTCGGCCCGACGGCGACGCTGTTCAACGACGGCTACATCCAGGTCTCGATCGACCAGCAGCCCTACCTCCAGGGCTTCCTGCCAGTCCAGCAGCTCTACATGTACCTCGTTTCGAACAAGCTGACCGGTCTTGCCGACGTCAACACCGGAATCAAGCTGTCCTCGTCGACTATCAAGCTGTACGTGTCACCGTCGGCCGCCAGTACGAGAAGTGACGACAAACAGCGGGTATGAGGATACCGCGACACTGGTCGGGGTCTCGAAGGCGCAGTAGGATCGGCCGCATGACCCCGCGGAGGCACCGCTAGCGATGGCGGTCACACCCGCTCCCGCAGGCACCGCCCCACGGGGCCCGGCGGCGCGCCGGGCCCGCGGGGGCATGGCGCTGGGTCTCGCGAAGCGGTTTCTGACACTGCGCGAGGGCAGCATCATCGTGGTCACGCTGATCACGGCGATCTACTTCTCCGACCAGCGTCGAGCAGCTTCCTGACCGGGAGCAACTTCAAGACGCTGCTGCCGTACTTTGCCCCGTATCGCGATCATGGCGGCCGGCCAGGTGTTCGTGATGATCACCGGCGAGATCGACCTGTCGATCGGCGCCGTCTACCTGTTCACGCCATTCTGGTTTGAGCACATCCACCACGTGGGGGCTGCCGCTGATTCCGGCGCTGATCATCGCGCTGCTGACCGCGATGGTGATCGGCGGGGTCAACGGCTTCTTCATCTCGTTCATCGGCATCTCGTCGTTCGTCGCGACGTTGGGGATGCTGTTCGTGCTCGACGGGATCACGCTCGTCATGTCCCATGCGACGCCCGTCTCGACGCCGGGAACGTCGGTCACGAAAGTGGGCACGTTCGCGCAGATCTTCGGCGCGGGGACCTACGCGGAGTTCATCTGGGCGATCGGGATCGTGGTGGTCCTGCAGTTGGTGCTGTCGTTCACTCGTTGGGGGATCTACACGGTGTCGGTCGGCGGCAACAGGCTCGGTTCTGCCGAGGCCGGAATCCGCGTGCGTCTCGTGCTGACTCGCAACCTCGTCCTGTGCGCCGCCTGCGCCGGCTTCGTCGGCATCCTCGAGGCGGTCCGGGTGACAACCGCAACGCCGGACCCATCGGCGTCCAACGACATCCTGTTCCAGGCGATCTCGGCGGCCGTGATCGGCGGGACGCTGCTGCGCGGTGGCTCGGGTACCGTGGTCGGGGCGCTGATCGGCGCCCTGTTCCTCGGGATCCTGCACGACGGGCTGATCCTCAAGGGCGTCAACGCCAATTACTTGGACCTGTACCTCGGTCTCGCGATCCTGCTTGCGATGACGATCAACACGTACGTCGCCCGCGTGCGAACGGGGTCCGGTCGTGGCTGAGCAGGAATTCGCCGGCGAGAAGATCGTCGCGCCGACCTCGGCGGCCGACGACGTGCTGCGCGTCGAGCACGTCGCCAAGAGCTTCGGCCCGACGGTCGCGCTGCGCGACATCAACCTGCACCTGCGCAAGGGCGAAGTCCTCGGGCTGCTAGGCGACAACGGCGCCGGGAAGTCGACTCTGATCAAGGTCATCTGCGGCTTCCAGAAGCCCGACCGCGGCGAGATGTGGCTGAAGGGCGAGCCCTACGCAGCCCAAGAGCGTCGACGACGCGCGCGCCCACGGGGTCGATACCGTCTTCCAGGACCTCGCGTTGATCGACGAGCTGTCGGTCTACCACAACCTGTTCCTGAGGCGAGAGCGCGTGCACCGGCCGATCCCGTTCCTCTCGAACGTGCTGATGCGCCGCGAGGCGCGCAAGGCGCTCGATGAGATCGGCATCAACATCCCGCGCCTCGACGTGCCCGTGGCGCGGTTGTCAGGCGGGCAGCGTCAGGCGATCGCGGTCGCTCGGACCGTCTACGGCGAGGCCGACATCCTGCTGCTCGACGAGCCGCTCGCGGCGATGGGCGCCAAGGAGGGCTCGATGATCCTCGACCTGATCCAGCGCCTGAAGGACGAGGGCAACGTCTCGATCATCATGATCCTCCACAACTACGTCGCACGTGCTCGCCGCCTGCGACCGGGTCAACCTGATCCAGGACGGCGTGATCGCGCTCGACAAACCGACCGCCGAGACATCGGTGGAGGAGCTGACCGAGATCGTCGTCGAGGAGTACCGCCGCGCGCGGCTGGCGGCGAGCGGTCGTAACGGAGCGACTGCAGGCCGGACCGCTTCCGGCGCGCAGCCGTGAGCGAGCGGCGATACGCGATCGGGTCGACTTCGGCACCGAGTCGGGCCGAGCGCTGCTGCTCGACCTGAACAGCGGCGAAGAGCTCGCCGTCGGCGTGGTGCGCTACCCGCACGGCGTGATCGACCGCGAGCTTCCGAGCAGCGGCGAGCGGCTCGGACACGACTGGGCGCTGCAGGATCCCGACGACTGGGTCCTGGTGCTCGAGGACGCGATTCAGTACGTGGTCGACGAGGCGTCGGTCGATCCCGCCAAGGTCGTCGGGCTCGGCGATCGACTTCACCTCCTGCACCGTGCTGCCGGTCGACAGCGAGGGCGTCCCGCTATGCAAGTACCAGCACTTCCGGCGGCGTCCGCACGCGTGGCCGAAGCTGTGGAAGCACCACGCGGCGCAGCCGGTCGCCGACCGGCTCAACGAGGTGGCGATGGAGCGCGGGGAGGAGTTCTTGTCGCGCTATGGCGGCCGGATCTCGTCGGAGTGGTACTTCCCGAAGCTGATCGAGGTGTGGCTCGAGGACCGGGAGGTCTACGACGAGGCATACGCGTTCATCGAAGCGACCGACTGGGTGATCTGGTGGCTGACCGGCAAGCAGGTTCGCCAGAGCTGCACCGCCGGCTACAAGGCGCTGTGGTCGCCCGACGAGCGGACTCCCCTCGCGTGGGTACTTCGAGGCGGCCTATCCTGGATTCGACACGCCCGCCGAGAAGCTCGGGCACGAGTTCGTCCCGCTAGGCACGCGCGCCGGCACACTGACCCCGGATGCGGCCAAGGCGATCGGGATGCCCGAGTCGGTCGCGGTTGCGGTCGGGAACGTCGACTCGTTCGTGTCCGTCCCCGGCGCGGGGGTGGAGCGTCCCGGCACCTACGTGACCGTGGTCGGCACCTCGACCTGCGACATGATCGTCGACGAGCGCGAGGTGCGCCTGCCCGGCATCACCGGCGTTCTGCGAGACGGGATCCTGCCGGGGCTGTATGGGTACGAGGCCGGTCAGACGGCCGTCGGCGACATGCTCGCGTGGTTCGTCGACACGCTCGGCGATCGCTCGTACGAAGAGCTCGAGGTGGCCGCGTCGAAGATACGGCCTGGCGAGACGGGGCTGGTCGCGCTCGACTGGTGGAACGGGAACCGCTCGATCCTCGGCGACGCCGATCTCGCCGGCGCGATCTTCGGGCTGACGCTCCAAACAGGCGAGGAGCAGATCTACAGGGCGCTGCTCGAATCGATCGCGTTCGGCAACCGCCGGATCATGGAGAACTTCATCGAGCACGGGCTCGAGCTCTCGGAGATCGTCGCCTGCGGCGGGATCGCGGAGCGCAGCCCGCTGATCATGCAGCTGCTCGCGGACACGAGCGGGTTCGAGGTGCACGTCCCGGGATCGAGCGAGATCCCGAGCCGGGGCGCCGCACTGTTCGGCGCGGTCGCGGCCGGAGCGTTCCCGGACATCACGAGCGCGATCGAGGCCACGCGCCCGAAGATCGCGCGGACGTACAAGCCGGACGCGCAGGCGAAGGGGATCTACGACAAGGTCTACGCGATCTACCGGAGCCTCTACGACACGCTCGGACGCTCCCAGGTGGAGCTCCTCCACGGGCTGAAGCGCGCCCGAACAAACGAAGCATGAGGAGATCACGTTGAACAAGCCACCTCGAATCGGGCTGCTCGGAATCATGCAGGAGCTCTACGACGACATGATCCCGGGGATCACCGAGCACCAGGCGCAGTACGCCCGCGACGTGGCCGGGCGGCTTTCGGGTGTCGCTGAGGTCGTGTTCACGCGACCCGCGCGCACCCGCGCCGACATCGAGGAGATCGCGCGCCAGCTGGTCGCCGACGGCGTCGACGGCGTCGCGATCGTGATGCTCACCTACGGACCCGCGATGCGCTCGGTGCGCGCGCTGCTCGAGCTGCGCCTGCCCGCTGCTGCTCGCCAACATCCAGCCCGAACGGTCGGTGACCGCGAGCTGGGACATGGCCGATCTGACCTACAACCAGGGGATCCACGGTGCTCAGGACCAGGCCAATGCGCTGGTGCGCACCGGCGTCCCTTTCTCGGTCATCACCGGCGACTGGCGGTCGGACGAGTTCGAGGCGGCATTCGGCGACTGGGCGCGGGCGTCGGCCGCGGTGACTGCGCTGAAGCGCACTGAGATCGCCCTGCTGGGGTATCCGATGAACGGGATGGGCGACATCCGCTACGACCCGCCCGCGCACCTGCGGCGGATCGGACCGACGATCGTCAGCGAGGATCTGGGCGGGATCGTGGCTCGGGTGCAGGCCGTGTCCGATGCCGACGTGGACGCGGTGCTCTCGCGGCACGCCGAAGTGTTCGAGGTGGCGAGCGATCTGCCGCGCGAGCGCCACGCGTACGCGGCGAGGCTCGAGCTCGCGATCAGGGGGCTGCTCGACGAGAAGGGCTACGCCGGGTTCTCCTTTCACTTCGACTCGATCGGTGGCGACGGCCGCTTCGAGCAGCTGCCGTTGCTGGCGGCCGCGGACTTGATGGCCGACGGCTACGGCTACGCCGCCGAAGGCGACACCAACACCGCCTCGCTGATGTGCGCCGCGCAGACGATGATCGGCGACGCGCACTTCAGCGAGATGTACGCGATGGACTGGGAGCTCGACTCGGTCCTTATCAGCCACATGGGCGAGGGCAACTGGAAGATCGCTCGCCGCGACCGTCCCGTCCGGCTGATCGATCGCGAGCTCGGCATCGGCCGCCTGTCGAATCCGCCCACGCCGGTGTTCTCCGCTGTTCCGGGCGTTGCCACGACAGCGGCGCTGGTCCCGCTCGAAGGCGAGATCTACAGTCTCGTCGTCGGGCGCGGCGAGATCCTCGACACCCCCGAGCTTCCGAATGCCGAGATGCACTACTTCCACTTCCGCCCGGACAGCGGCATGGAGCAGTTCATGAACGCCTGGCTCGGCCTCGGCGCCCCGCATCACTTCGTCACGAATCTGGGCGACCATGTCGGGGCGTGGCGGCGGTTCGCCGAGCTGCTCGACCTCGACTACGAGGAAATCTAGGGTTGTTGACGTGACGGTTGTGGACGAACTGCGCGAAGAGGTCCTAGCCGCGAACCTGGCGCTTCCTACTCATGGGCTGGTGACGCTGACCTGGGGTAACGCCAGCGGCATCGACCGCGAGCTCGGCCTGGTCGCGATCAAGCCGAGCGGCGTGTCCTACGACGGTGATGACCGCGGAGGACATCGTCGTCGTCGACCTCGACGGCAACGTCGTCGACGGTGCGAGGCGCCCCTCCACCGACACCCCCACGCACGTGGCGCTGTACCGGGCATTCGACGAGATCGGGGGGGTCGTGCACACGCACTCGACGTGGGCCACGACGTGGGCGCAGGCGCAGCGCGAGATCCCGCTTCTCGGGACGACGCACGCCGACCTGTGCGCGCACCCGATTCCGCTGACGCGGCAGTTGACCGAGGCCGAGATCGAGGAGGACTACGAGGGCAACACCGGGCTCGTGCTGATCGAGGCGATCGCCGAGCGGGGGCCGCAGGAGCTTCCGTGCGCGCTCGTCCGCGGTCACGCCCCGTTCTGCTGGGGCGGCACTCCCGCCGAAGGCGGTGGAGACGGCGGTCACGCTCGAGGAGGTCGCGCGAATGGCGCTGCTCACGAGCATGCTCGAGCCGAACGCTGTACCGCTCGACGTCGCGGTCCGCGACAAGCACTATCGAGCGCAAGCACGGGCCGCACGCCTACTACGGCCAGTCGTCGTAGACTAAGACTAGGTCGTCCGCGCGCTCATGCGGGCGGCGCGTCGGTTGCCCAGAAGCCCTCGCCCGCGAACAGCTCCTCAACGCACGCATCGAGAAGCCCTGTCTCGTTGCCGAGATCGAGGATCGTGTAACGGCGGCGGATCATCTGCGCCCTGCGATATGTCTGCTTGAAAAGGTCGATTCCGAGGCCGATCTGCGCCGGGGAAGTGGGGCAGCCCGCCTGTGCGAGCCGGCCGCGAACCTGCCAGGCAGGCAGCAGCTGTTCGGCAAGACGGGCGCGAAGCTCCGGCCAGCGCTCGCGCAGCACCGTCAGACGTCGGGCGAGTGCGCGGGCATCGAGGTATTTCGCGCGGCTCTCCCTGACTGCGGCCTCGTCCACCGGCGCGGCGTGGGCGGCGCGAACGCTTCGCCCGACCTCTTCCCAGCTCGGCCATGCTCTGGCAACCACGGCGATGTCGAGCGCGGCCAGGTCACGCGCGAGGATGCGTTCGTACAGCGCGGCGATCGAAACGGTCCCGAGCCCGACTTTGAAGCCGTGCGACAGTGGCGGCTCGCCGTTCGGCGGGTTCTGCCCGAGCCCCTCCATCTCCCACAGGTGGCTGAACTGGTGCTCGGCACCCGACGCGGGGCGAGACGAGGACGCGGCCTGCATCGCGAGGCCGGACATGATTAGGCCTTCGACCAGCAACTCGATCGCGGCCTGGTCGGACGCGTGGAGCTCGTCCGGGCGTCCGGTCGCCTCGCGCAGCGGACCTTGGACGAGCGACCACTCCTTCTGCTAGTTCCAGTGCAGCTCATCCCAGACCGCACAGCGCACTAGAAACTAGAACGCACGGCCCGACGAGTCAGCGGCTCGAGGTGGGGCGGCGGGGGATGATCGCGAGCTCGACTGGCGCGGCGTACCGGCGGACCATTCGCGAGCGGCGCAGCCGCGCCGGAAGCAGGGCCGTCAGCCGCTGTCCGAAAGTGAGCGGCCGCTGCCATCTCCGCGGGTCGAGATCCGCTCCGCAGAGCGCGCATCCGGCCGCGTAGGGCGTCACTCGCTCGCCGCACTGTGGGCAATATCCGGGATGCATGAGACCAGGATGCGACCTGCGGCTGTGCGTTCGCTAAACCGTCGTTCGGAGCTGTGTAAGAGTTCCGCGGGGATGGAGATTCAGTTCCGGATGCGAAACGGAACCGCCATTCACCCCTGGGGCGGCTACCACCGGTCGTGGACGTGCGGGCGGATCAGCCGGTCGTACACGTCCCTGACGGCCGCAAGCTGCTCCTCGCGAAGCGGCGGGATGCTCGCGGCCGCCGCGTTGCCCCGGACCTGCTCGCGATTCCGGGCGCCGGGGATCACGGTGCTGACCCCCGGCTGGTCGATCACCCACCTCAGCGCGAACTGAGCCAGAGTGATGCCGGGGTCCGAGACGTTCCCGAGCTCGCGGACGGCGCCGAGGCCGACCTCGTACGGAACGCCGGCGAACGTCTCGCCGACATCGAACATCTCCCCGTGGCGGTTGAAGTTGCGATGGTCGTCGGGCGCGAACTCCGTGCGCTCGTCGTAGCGGCCCGAGAGGAGCCCGGAGGCGAGGGGGACGCGCGCGATGATCCCGACGCCGGCCCCGTGCGCGGCCGGAAGCACCTGCTCGAGCGGCTTGAGGCGAAAGCAGTTGAGGATGATCTGGACGGTCGCGACGTGCGGCCTGGCGATCGCCGACAGCGCCTGATCGCAGGTCTCGACCGACACGCCGTAGGCGCCGATGCGACCGTCGGAGACCATCTCGTCGAGCGCCTCGAACACCTCGTCGTTCTCGTACACCCCGTCGGGTGGGCAGTGCAGCTGCACGAGGTCCAGCGGGCTCATGGAGAGGTTGGCGCGCGAGCGCTCGTTCCAGGCCATGAATGCCTCGCGGTTGTAGTTCTCGGTCACCTGTTCGAGCGCGCCGTCCCATCTTCGTCGCGATCAACAGCTCCGGATGGCGGCGGTGCAGCTCGCCGCAGAAGCGCTCGCTGCGACCGTCGCCGTACACGTCGGCGGTGTCGAAGAACGTGATGCCCTCGCCGACCGCGGCCTCGAGCGTGGCATTGGCGTCGGCGGGCGCGACGTCACCCCAATCGGCCCCGAGCTGCCAGGTGCCGAGGCCGATGACGCTCACGGCGCGACCGAGCCGCTGGATCATGCGCCGGTCCATGGCCGGCATCCTTCCACCTCGCGCGCGCTCGCGCGTCCCGGCAGAATGTGGATCCATGAGCGAACAGGGACTGAAAGCAGCCGAAGAGAAGATGCGGGCCCACGGCCAGCACGAGGAGGCCATCCGCAACTTCCGCAGTGCATATCAGCGTCTGGAGAAGGGCGAATCGGCGCTGATCCCGACCGCGGAGCTCGAGCCCGCCGGAGAGGTGCCGGGGCTGGAGGAGCTGTCGGAGCCGGAAGACCTCGCCGTGCTCGATCGGGTCGTGATGATCAAGCTCAACGGGGGGCTCGCGACGACGATGGGCCTGCAGCGGCCGAAATCGCTGGTAGAGGCGCGCGAGGGCCGCTCGTTCCTCGAGATCATCGTCGGCCAGACGCTGGCGTTGCGGCGACGGTACGGGGCGCGGATGCCGCTGCTGCTGATGGACAGCGAGGCGACGCAGGAAGAGACGCTCGGCGCGCTCGCCGATCACGAGGAGCTTCCCGTCGACGGACTGGCACCGGATTTCCCGCAGAGCATGATCCCGAAGCTCCAGGCGGACTCGCTCGAGCCGATCAGCTGGCCGCAGACCCCGGCGCTCGAGTGGTGCCCGCCCGGACACGGCGACGTGTACGGCGCGCTGCGGCGCTCGGGGATGCTCGCGGCGCTGCTCGAGCGGGGGTTCGAGTTCGCGATGATCTCGAACGCCGATAACACCGGCGCGACGCTCGACCCGCGGATCCCCGCCCACGTCTCCCAGGAGCAGATCCCGTTCCTGATGGAGGTGGTCGAGGGCACCGAGGCCGACCGCAAGGGCGGCCACATCGCCCGCCGTCGCGCCGACGGGCGGCTGGTGCTGCGCGAGACCGCGCAGACTCCTCCCGAGGACGAGGAGTCGTTCCGCGACTACCGCCGCTGGCGCTACTACAACACGAACAGCCTGTGGGTCGATCTGCGCGTGCTCGCCGAAACGCTCGAGCAGAATGATGGCGTGCTCGAGCTGCCGCTGATCGTCAACCGAAAGACCGTCGACCCGCGCGATCCGGAGACGCCCGAGGTGATCCAGCTCGAGAGCGCGATGGGAGCCGCAATCGGGAGCTTCCGCGGCGCCGGGCTCCTGCTCGTTCCGCGCACGCGCTTCGTGCCGGTGAAGACGACCGACGACCTGCTCGTCCTGCGCTCGGACGTCTACTCACTGACCGGGGACTCCCGCGTCGAGCCGGCGGCCGAGCGCGCGAACAGCCTCCCGTACGTCGAGCTCGACAAGCGCTACTACAAGCTCCTCGATGCGTTCGAGCGACGATTTCCCGAGGGTCCGCCATCGCTGCGAGAGGCGGAGCGACTGGTCGTCCACGGCGACTTTACGTTCCACGCGGGCGTGGTCGTCCGCGGCGCCGTCAGTCTGCGGTCCGAGGATCCGAGCGAGATCGCAGCGGGGACGGTGTTGACGTTTGCCCCTGAACACGATCCCCTGCCGATGCCCGGCGGCGAGCCGACCGCGCTCGATCACCGTCGCCAGGTCGGCGAGGACCCGATCGTGGAACGCGGGCGCGAACAGCGTCACGCCGAAGCCATCCGCGCCAGGGACGGCGATCGCGCACAGGTCGAGCAGGTTACAGAAGCTGCAGTAGCGGCCGAGCAGAGCGTTCACGCCGACCGGGTCGGCGGCGACCTGCTCGATCGAAGGGTGAAACGGCGCGGTCGGCAGCAGCAGCGCGTCGCACCCCCGAAGCGCAGCCGCGGCTTGCACCCGCAGGCGGTCGAGTGTCGTGCAGTCGGCGACGTAGCGCTCCGCGGAGATCGTGCGCCCGGCGAGGATGATCCGGGCGACGGTGGGGTCGACCTCGTCGCGGCGTGCGGCGATGAACGACCCGACCGCGGCGTAGCGCTCCGCCAGGAACGCGCCGCCATAGAGCAGCTCGCCGGCACGCAGGAAGGGCTCGAGCTCGATCTCGACGACCGTCGCCCCGGTCGCACGCAGCAGGGCGTGCGTCCGCTCGAGGCAGCGGCGGGCATCCGCGTCGAGCAGCGCCAGCCGGTCGACGCGGCGGCGATCGCCACCCGCGGCCCGGGCGGTGCCGCGAGCGGAGCGTCGGCGGGCCACGGGCGGCTCGAAGCGTCGCCGGCATCGGGCGCAGCGATCGCGCCGAGCGCGACCCTCGCCTCCTCGAGGGTCTGCGCGAGCACGCTGACGCAGTCGAACGAGCGGCAGGCGGGGACCACACCGCGCACGGACACGAGCCCGCGCGTGGGCTTCACCCCGACGATGCACTGGAACGCGGCGGGGACGCGTCCGGATCCGGCGGTGTCGGTGCCAAGCGCGAGATCGGCCACGCCCGACGCGACCGCGACCGCCGAGCCGGAGCTCGACCCGCCCGCGACCCGACGGGGATCTCGCCAATCCCTGACTGCGCCGTACGGGCTCCGGGTGCCGACGAGGCCCGTCGCGAACTGGTCGAGGTTGGTCTTGCCGAGAACGATTGCTCCGGCCGCCCGCAGTCGCGACACCACCGGGGCATCGACGGTCGGCGTGAAAGCGAATGTCGGGCAGCCCGCGGTCGTTGGAAGTCGCGTGAGACGACGGCTGTGTCTCGCGTTCGCGCCCGGCCGCGGTCGGGCCCTTAGTAGTGCTTTGGTAGCTTGAAGGATTGTCGTGGCTGGCGGCGAATTGGGCTGTCATGGTTGCCGCCACCGCGATTGTCCCCGGCGATGAGGAGCTTGTTGGTGTGGCCCCGGAGGTGCAGGAGCGGCTGGTCGTGTACATGGGTGAGATCGCCGTGGGCCTGGGGCGGGTGGAGCAGCGGCGGGCGGCGAGGTTGTATGCGCGGGGGTTGCTCGAGGCGGGGGCGCGTAAGTCGCTTGAGCCGATCGTCGCGCGGCTGGGTGGCGGGAAGGTCGAGTATGAGGCGTTGCAGCACTTCCTGGCTGATAGTCCGTGGGATGAGGAGGTGATCGAGCGCCCGGTCGCGGAGCGGGTGTGCGCGGTGATCGAGCCTGAGGCGTGGGTGTTGGATGACACCGGCGTGGTGAAGGACGGCAGGCACTCGCCGGGGGTCAAGCGCCAGTACTCGGGGACGCTGGGCAAGACCGGCAATTGTCAGGTGACGGTGTCGTTGCACGCGGTCGGGAGCCGCGGCACGGTGCCGTTGGGGTTCAAGCTGTATCTGCCCGAGGAGTGGTGCGCGGACCGTGAGCGCCGCACGAAGGCGAAGATCCCCGACAGCGTGGGGTTTCAGACCAAGCCTGCGATCGGCGGCGAGCTGGCGGTCCGCGCGGCGGGCTGGGGGATCGCGCGGGCGCCGGTGCTCGGCGACCAGGCCTACGGCGATGACAGCAAGCTCCGCGCCCGCCTGGACGACGAGGGACTGGAGTATGTGCTGTCGGTCTCGCCCGCGACGACAGTGTTCGATGCCGACACCCGGTTCGAGGTTCCGCCCGCCAAGCCGGGAGCGGGCCGACGGCCGAAGATCCCCAAGCCCGATCGTGAGCACACCCAGGTCAAGGCGCTGGCCTGCTCGCTGCCCAAGAAGGCGTGGCGTACGGTCACCTATCGCGACCGCGACGGCCAGCCGGTCCGTTCCCGGTTCGCGTTTGAGCGGGTGATCGCCGCGCGTCCGATCAGCGAGCACCGGCTCGCGCCGCGCGAGGAATGGCTGATCATCGAGTGGCCCGAGGGCAAAGACGAGCCGACCGACTACTGGCTGTCCAACCTGCCCGCCGACACCCCGCACGAGCAACTCGCGCGCCTGGCGCGATTACGCTGGATGGTCGAGCTCGACTACCGCCAGCTCAAGGGCGAGCTCGGGCTGGACCACTACGAAGGCCGAAGTTACCTCGGCTTCCATCATCATTGCGCGATCGTGATCGCCGCGCACGGGTTCCTAACCCTGGAGCGGCAGAACCCAAATCGCCAGCGGCCGGCCTGACGCTCCCTCAGGCAGTCCTACTGTTCCAGCCGATCTTCAAATGCTGGACCGGCCGCTGCTCCACCTGCCAGCAGGCGATCGACCTCGCCAAGCTACCCCTACATCCACCACCCCAACGCGAGTGACAACGTACCAAAGCA
>CAWDYK010000007.1:0-18092 GCA_963806475.1 uncultured Solirubrobacterales bacterium | reverse complement strand
GCGATGGCCGCCTACGGGGAGATTCCCATGGCCGCCGTCCGCACGTGTCAATGGCCGTACTTGGGGAGAAACCAATGGCCATTGACACGTCGGTGCGCCCGCCTTCGGCGACCGCGACCGCGCGGTTGAGCTCGACCACCGGCGAGCCGGTGATCTGCGGCTCCGGGTCGCCGAGCGCGCCGCTCGAGTCGAACGCATCCTGAGCGCGGGGAACGGGCAGCGCTCGGTCGATCACCCGCGCGCCGATCGCGGCTAGCACTTCGCGCAGCTCTGCCTGGGCCCAGACGGCGCCAAAGAGGCTCGTGCTGGCGCCGAGGACCGCCACGGGCTTCCCGCGCAGGCAGTTCTCGGGGAACGGACGCGAGGCCCAGTCGAGCGCGTTCTTGAGCGCGCCCGGCAAAGACGCGTTGTATTCAGGGGTCGAGACGAGGACGGAGGGGTCGAGACGAGGACGGCGTCGGTGGCGCCGAGAGCCGCGCGCAGCCGGCGGACCGTCGTGTAGCGCGGGCTCGACGTCGGCGTCCTCGCTGTAGTGAGGGAAGTCCGATTTGCAGGCCTTTCGGCGATGGCGAGACCCGGACTCGAACCGGGGACACCACGATTTTCAGGATGCCCGGAGTGGGCGGTGCGCGACGGGTAAGCCCCTGCAAATCCGTGGGTTGCGGATCGTCCTCCCTCTGCGCTGATCCCTGCGGATCATGGCGGATCCCTGGGGTTAAGGACGTGGCGAGGCGTCCACGTCCTCTTCGCGCGGCCTGCGCCATGCGTCGACCGTTCGCGTCACGGAGTCGCCGACTTCCGCGCGCGCAGACTCGCGATCGACCCCGGACATCAGCAGCTCGTCGTATCGAGTGTCCTGATGGCGGACCGACGCAGCGACCGCCAGCTCGATCGCCCGCCGATCGAGCGCCCGGCCCGCGGCGGTGCGACCCACCCGCCCGCTTCCACGTGCCGCGGCGTGACCGGCGATCTGCTGCGCGCGCGCTGGCGGACAACCCGGAAACAGCCGCCCGATCTCGCTCGCCATCCGCTCTTGCAGATCGAGATCCTGCTCGGCACGCCGGGCTGCCTCTCGCTCCCGGCGGCGCGCCCGCGCTTCCTCGTCGGCGAGACATGCGGCTTCCGCCCGCTCAAGCGCATCCCCATCGACGAGGATTCCCTGGCGCTCATAGCGCCGGCGCGATCGGCTCAAGCGAACCACCACCGCCCACAGCCGACTGCCGGCCTTCGCGCGCCGGGTCAGCGCCGCGTCGCCCGACGCGAGGAACACCAGATGGTCCAACTCCGCGCAGTCCATGCACACCCCTCCGGAGTCCTTCATGATCAGCAGGCCGCCGCTCTCCGCACCGCAGATCGAGCACGTGAAGTCCTTCAGTGGCCGGACCACGACGAGCTCGGGCTGACGGTTCTGGCGCTCCGACAGCCGTGCTCGCTCGCGGTCGGTGAGCTCGGGCGAGAGCCAGTGCGTGCGGAACGCCCTCTCGATCGCCTGATCGCCGCTCGCGGAGAACCGCAGTAGCTCGCGAGCCCGTGAGCGCGCCAGATACTCAGCTTCGCCGGGCTCGAGCCCTCGCGCCGTGGCCCAGTGACGTAACAGCTCCATCGCCAGCGCCATCTTCTCCGGGCCAACCTGGACGAGCTGCTCGAGATCCGCGACCCGGCGCTGCCGCCACGGGTCCAGATGGAACCGGGTGAAGCCAGCCCAATCCCGTCAGCACATCGATCGGCGCGACGGACTTTCGCTTCTCGAGCGCCTCCTCGGCCGCACGTGCAACACGCCGTTCGAGTTGCCTCTTGTCGTCCACGGACACCAGCGTCACACGCCACCGCCACCGACCGCGCTCGCTGACCAGCTTGACGCTGCGGCGTGGGCGGAGGGTCGATTTCGTCACCCTACGCCGCCAGTTCATCGTTGTAGCGCTCGGCGAACTCCTTGAGCGCGTCGGCGTCGGCCGGGTCGACGCCGGCCTCTTGTGCCGCGATCACGAACGCCTTCGCTGGTCCCCATCTCTCCGGGTCGGCGGCCGCCTCGAGCATCGCCTCCCTGAAGAGGTTCACGGCGCCGACCGCCGCATCGACCGCCACCGCCGGAACGCCGCGCCGCCGGCCCGCGTACGCGACCCAGTCGCGCAGCACCTCAGGCACGCGCTCGAAAAACTCCACCTCGCCGGGAACCTTGCGGGCGAGCCAGCCGGTCATGAAGATCTCGACCACGGCAGGGCTCCACCGCAGCGGCCCGCCGTAGTTGTAGTCCACGCCGAACGCGATCGCCATCACCGCGACATCCTCCGCATCCGCATCGTCGCGCCACCGCTCGCCCTCGGGCGAGGACAGGAAGCCGCCCAGCAGCAACTCGCGCTCGTCCGGCGCGAGCTCCTCGAGCTCGTCGGGCAGCACCACGCCGCCCGGCAGCAGCCTCGTGCACGCGTACATGAATCCGCGCAGGCGAGCCACGTCCTTGCCCACCGGCGGATCGAGCGTGTGATCCAAGATGTCGAGGGCGCGCTCGAGGCGTGCGCACGCCTCGCCCAGATCGAGCTCGCGAAGGTCCGGAAACCGCTCGAGCGCCTCGGCGAGCGGGCCGGCCACGAATGCATCCTTGACGATGCCGCCCATGTTGTGATCGATGTACAGGCCGAGCGTGTGGGGATCGGCGTTCGGCCGGGCGAACTCGATCAGGATGCTGACGCCGTCGTCGAACACGTCGTCGCACATCATCAGCGCCGCGACCGGACGAGCCCGGCCAAGATCCTCGACCCACGGCGGCCGAGATGCGCAGCCAGCGCTCAGCCGATCGGCGGCCGCACGCGCCTGGGGTGCGTACGAATCCGCGCCGACGGCGGCCAGCGCGCGCAGCGCCACCACCGCATCCGAGCCGCCGAGCCACTCGAGTGCGCGGACGAGCGCGTTGCCGAACAGCCGATCGGCATCCCCGCCTGGATCCGGCAGAGGCCCGAAGCGCCACATGTTCGCGATCGCGGATGCCGCCATTTCCGCGTCGAGCGCGCCGTTGAAGTCCGCTGCCTCGGATGCGATCAGATCCGCCACCTCGCCGAGCATGTCCGACAGCGTCTCCTCGTGTGCGGGGTCGAGCCAGGGGAGGCGCGGCGGAGGGGCAGCCGCCGCCCGCCCGCCTGTCGCCGACTTCGACGGTCCGGCTGTCTTGCGCCGCCGCCGTCTCTGTTGCTGCCGCGCTCGCTTCTCGCTCATGCCGTCGCTCCTCGCTTTGTCGCTCGTGCGGGCGAGAGTAGGGATGGCAGCGGCGGAAGATGCGGCGACGACCCAACAGATCGATCCGGCGCAGCGCTCCTAGACTTGCCGGCCGATGAGCGAATCGGCCCGCGACCGCCTTGCCGTCTTGCTGTCGGCGGCGACCAGTACGAAAGCGTTCAGCGCGGCGCGGACCGCCCCGACAGGCGACCTGCAGCTCGAGGTACGGGGCGTGGGGCCGATCAAGCTTCCGGTGTCCCAGGCTCAGGCGAAGCAGCTGTGCGTGCTGGCTCGACCGGCCCGGCACGGGCGCGGAGAGCGGACCGTTCTGGATCGGCGGGTCCGAGACACGTGGGAGGTCCCGAAGAGCCGCGTCAAGATCGACAAGCGCCGGTGGAACCGCACGCTCCAGCCCGTCCTCGATCGCCTCGGCCACGACCTCGGCCTACGCCCCGGCCGCATACTGCGGCCGGAGCTGCACTCGATGCTGGTCTATGCGCCCGGGCAGTTCTTCGTCGAGCACCAGGACTCGGAGAAGGAGGACGCAATGGTCGGGTCGCTCGTGGTGGGCCTTCCCTCGACGTTCAAGGGCGGCGCGCTCGAGGTCCGGCATCGCGGCCAGACCACGACGTATCGTGGCTCGAAGAAGACCCTGTCGTTTGTGGCCTTCTACAGCGACTGCCGCCATCAGGTCAAGCCGGTCAGGTCCGGCTACCGGGTCGTCCTCACCTATAACCTGCTTCTCGGCGCCGAGACAGCCATCTCGGGGGTCGACCCGGATCCCGAGCTGGTTGGCGGCGTGGCCCGCTACCTCGGTGAGCACTTCGCCTCGTCCGGCGGCCCGGACCGCCTCGTCTACCTGCTCGACCACGAATACACGCGCCGCGGTCTTGATCGCTCGCGCCTGAAAGGCGTCGACGCCGAGCGCGCGACGCTGCTGGCCGCGGCGGCGGACAGCGCGGGCTGCGACGCCGTGCTGGCGCTGGCAAATGTCCACGAGACCTGGAGCGCCTACGAGTCCGACGGGGGCTGGTACGGGCGGTCACGCTACGGTCGCTGGCACGACTGGGACGAGGAGGACGACGACCTCGACGAGCCCGGTGGGGATGGCGGCGAGGAGTACGACCTCCAGGAGCTGATCGAGTCGCAGGTCACGCTCGACAGCTGGATCGACCTCCGTGACGGACGGATGAAGAAGGTCGGCCTCTCGGTCGGCGGCGACGAAGTGTGCGCCAGCACTCCTTCGGGCGAGCTCGAGCCGTACTCGTCGGAGTTCGAGGGATACATGGGCAACTGGGGCAACACACTGGACCGCTGGTACCACCGGGGGGCGGTGGTGGTGTGGCCCCGGAGCCTTGCCTTCGCCGTGCAGGCCGAGGCAGACCCATCGTTCGCGCTCGACGAGCTGGCTACCCGCGCACGAAGGGGCGACCTGGCCGGGGCTCGGGAGGCGGCCGCCGCGCTCGCGCCGTTCTGGGACTCGGTCGCCGCTCGAGTGGAGACGAAGGGCTTTCTCGCCAAAACGCTGTGCACCGCGCGCCTCCTCGACGAGCCGGCGCTCGCGGCGATGCTGCTGCGGCCGTTTCGACTGGAGATGCTCGAGAGCGTGCATGCCAAAGCGCTGAGCACTCTGGTCAACTCCTACGGCGATCAGTGGGCGGAGGAGCTCCTCGCGGGGTGGTCCGACAAGCGGCGGTCCTACCACCCTGACGGCCAGGACCCTGCGACCTGGATCTCCTCGCTGCCACGGCTCTGCCTCGCATTCCGGCAGGCCGGCGACGCCGGAACGCGGGCGGCTCGGTTGCTGGTGCGGGAGTCCTGGAGGTGGGTCGCACAGGGCATCGACCGCGGTCTCGAGCAGCCCTCGCCAAGCCGTCGCGAGCAGAGCCTGGCCCAGCTCGGGCCTCCGCTCGGGGCGATCCTGGAGGGCGCGTCGCAGGTTGGCGCAACCGAGGTGCGCGACGACGCAGTCGGGGTCCTTTGCCGCAAGGATGAGCTGCTCGGTTGCGCGATCGCGGCCCTCCGGGCGACATCCGCCTCCGAATGGAGCGCAGCCGGTCTGGACGCCGTCGCGGCCCACAGCGCTGCGGCGCTGGACGCCCGCTTGGCCCGCCCGTCGCGCGAGAGAGACGACTGGTCGATCGAGCTCCCCAAGGGATATGACTGCGAGCTGTGCGCTCACCTGCGCGCCTTCCTCGGGGATCCGACCCAGACACGGCTCGAGTGGCCGCTTGCCAAGGAGCGGCGCCGCCATGTGCACGGTCGGATCGACACCGCCGAGCTCCCGGTCGATCACCAAACGCGACGGGCCGGGCGGCCGTACGCGCTGGTGCTGACCAAGACCGACGAGCTGTTCGAGCGCGAAGCGCAGCACCGGCACCGTGACGAGCAGAACCTCGCATGGCTCGCGCGCAACCGGGTCGATCGCACCGCCCAACCGTAGGAGCTCGGGATAGGAGAAGCTGAGCATCGAGGACGCACATTGCGGAGCAGATGGTGCTGCCAGCCGTGATGATGCTGATTCTGGGACGTGCGGCTGCCGACGTCAGCTCCACAGAGCATCGATGGGAAGCACCCACGTGCGCTCTGCGGCGGGCAGCGTCTGCCGCGCGGTGCATAGCACCAAGCCAACGACGAAGCGCTCGCCGGCGAGCTCTCCGAAACGCCTGATACCCCGCAGGTCGGCCCGTCCGACCGACGCCCCGGCCTTGATCTCGATCGCGATGAGCCGCCCGCGTCGGTCTTCAAGGACGATGTCGACCTCGTCGCCATGATGGCTGCGCCAGTGGCGGATCGCCGGCACGGTCTCGGTGTGCGGAATCAGGCGCACGAGTTCCGTCGTCACCCAGGACTCGTACGCCCGTCCCGTGATCGTGTCATCTTCCGCGACCCGCTCGGGCCCGGCGTCGAGCAGATGGCAAAGCAAGCCGGAGTCCTCGATCACGATGCGCGCGGCGCGCACGGCACGGGCCGTAGTGCCGGGGGTCCACTGCGGGAACGCTGACGACGATATGTAGCAGCTCGAGCAGCCTGACGTAGGCGCGGACCGTCTTCTCGTCGATTGCAAGCGCCTGTGCGATCGGTCGCAGCGCGACCAGCGATCCCGACCCGGCGGCAAGGTGACGCAACAGCACGGGAAGCAGATCGGGCCGCCGAACGTCCGCGAGATCGGGCACGTCGCGCGTGACCAACGCGGCGATGTAATCCCGCAGCCATTGGCCGCGACGACGTGGAGTCCTCAACACCACCGCCGGGAAGCCGCCGGTTGCGATCCGCCCCGCATGCGCCGCCCGCCCGATAGCCCTCGTCTCGATGTCCGGCGGACGATCCCCCTGCCAGATGCCGTCGAGCCATCCGGGCACAGGCCTTCGCTCAAGCTCGGATTGCGTGAAGGGACGCAGCGGAACACGCTCCACCCGTCCCACCAGCGAGTCGCCAATCGTGGGCGCGAGCAGCAGGTTCGCGGATCCGCTCACCAAGAACCGCCCTGGGCGCGGATCCCTATCGACCTCCGCCTTGAGGGCGAGCGCAAGGTCCGGTGCGCGCTGCAACTCGTCGATGAACGCACGCTCGCCAAGACCGGCGATGAACCCCGACGGGCCGCCGTTCGCCGCGCGCCTGGCCGTAGGGTCGTCGAGCGTGACGACGCGCATCCCCTGCTCGGCGGCGACAATCTCGCACAGAGTCGACTTTCCCGCCTGGCGCGGGCCCTCAACGGTGACGATCCTGGTGTCGCCGAGCGCCTCGATGACCTGGGGTAAGGCGTGGCGGGGAATCCGTGCATCGCGGGCCATGCGGAGCCACCATACGGGCAATCCGGAATAAAATGCCGGGCAATCCGGAGAAGCGCCTGTGGCTGCCCGGAATGGTCCGGCGCAATCTCAAGCGCTGGTCGAACCGAAGACACCACGATTCGCCGCCTACGGCCGCCAGAGTTCGAGCGAGCCTGGCACCGGCGCGTTCTCGAAGTTCCCGCAAATGCGGACGTCGGACCTCCATGTTCCCGCGAGATCCACGTCTTGCTCGCCCGGTTTTGGTCGCGAGACGACTCTTACGTCCTAAACGACGCCCCACCGAACCCCACATCCGACGCATCGAAACCGGCCGATTAGCAGGACTTTTAACGGATGGCGAGACCCGGACTCGAACCGGGGACACCACGATTTTCAGTCGTTCCCGGGTGTGCGCGGCAGGGTTCTGGCGATGCGAAATTCCCTGCTAATCGAGGTGCTGTCGGCGGTCGTCGTCGCCGGTGGTGGCACCGAGCGTGGCTGCTTAGGGACGTTTCGGGGACGCCAGACTCAGCTTGGTGATCGAACTCTGCCTTGATCGTGTCGGAGACGACGAGCGCTCCACGTTCGCCGACGACGAGCTGGTGGCGCCACCGCTCCTCTGGAGCGAGGTGCCGGATCGTGCCGAGGCCAAGGCGGACAGCTCGTGTCCCGCGCCGACCGTCTTCGTGCCCGAGCTGGTTCGCCACGGCGCGCTGCCTTCGCGTACGAGTTGATGTCCCCTCGCGACCTCGCGGGCCGGACCGGTTGGGGATGAGAAGCCCACGTCGGCACTCGCTGCTGTACGACTTGTACATCGGCTCGCCGGTCTGGCGGGCCCGGCGCTGGTGGTGGTTTGTGACGAGTGATCGCCGGTGTGCGCGGTGTCGGCGAACTCTCGTGCTTCGTGGTCGCGGGCCGGCGACCGTCACGGTGCACCATCGGACCTACGTGCGTCTCGGGCGCGAGCGCCGGGGCGATGTCGAGCTGCTGTGCTGGTCGTGCCATCGCGGCGTGGACTGGTGGCGGCATTGATGATTCAGCGGCGCATGACCAAGCGGACGTCCTGTGTCAACCCCTGAGACGAAAACATGGTTGGGCGGAGCTGGTTGTGGTGTGTTGAGACAGAGACCGGGGGCACATCCCCCGGGACCCCCCTGGCGACCCCCTCACGCAGATAGCGCGCCGCGCAAACGGCGAGGATCAGAGCCCGCCCGGCGGCTCGGCCGGCGCAAAACGGCACGCGCCGCCCGCCCCAGCGCCGCCGTGCGGCTGAGACAGTCAACGTCAACGGCAGAGGGGGGGCCGCTGAGTGCGCTATTTGAAGCTGGTGGTCGGCGCTGCTTGTTCGTGCGCGAGCGCCAGATGCAAAGAAGGGGGCCCTACTGTGCGGCGGTCACCTTTCTCGTTGTCAGGTCCGGGGTGGTGGCGGTGATCGCGCACGCGCTGGCGACGCGCTCGGTGGCGGGTTGGTCGACGATGGGCGCAGACGGGGCGGGGATGATGACGGTGATGTGCTGTTGCAGGCCGCGGTGGCGGGCTGGGTCGTAGGGGAGACGGTCTTGCCAGCAGCGCCAGACGATCCGGCACCAGGCGCGGCCGAGGGTCCGGATCGCGCGGGGGTGGTCCTGGCCGCGGGCGCGGGCGGCGGCGTAACGGTGTTGCGCCCAGGGGTGCCAGTGGCGGCTGCTGTCGGCGAGGGTGCCAAACGCGGAGCGCAGTCGTTTGTTGCAGGCCCAGCGGAAGCAGGCGGCTTTGCGCTTGCCCGACTGGATCGCGATCGCGGCTTGGCCGGCGTCGCCGGCGAGCGCTTCGCGGGTGGGGTAGCGCGCGCGGCAGTCGCCGATTTCGCCCAGCAGCGTGGCGGCGCAGATCACCGAGTCGGGGCCGCGAAACAGCGAGGTGAAGATCTCCGGACCCAGGTCCGGTAAGCCGACCGCAAGGAGGGCCCAACCCCCCGGCGGGAATCGGATGACCGAGAAGCCGCCGTCTCGGCCGATGCCCCCGCCGGGACCAGGCCGATGACGAGCAGCGCCACCGCGACGATCAGTGACGCGCGCCGAGTCATCGGCCCTTCACAATCGCCGTGGCCGTAAACCCGCAGCACTCGATCTCGCGCACCGGTGCTGCGCTCGTTCCGTGATCCGGTCGCCGCGCAGGACCCCGGTCGTGTCCACCGCGTCGGCCACCACACCGATGCCGATCTGCCCGCCGCGGATCGAGTTACCGCTCGTCGTCCCGTCGCCGTCCTGGATCACGATGCCGAAGAAGCGGTTATTGGTCAGCACGTTGTCGGCGATCTCGCAGCAATCGGGGCTCGCCACCTGGTAGACACCGACGTCGTTGCTCGTGATGCGGTTGTCGGTGACGGTCGTCCCAGGGAACGCCGACTCTATGGCAATTCCGGGGCCCTGTGCCTGTTCGATCGGGTCGGGTCCGCAGAAGGGCCCTCCGCAGATGTTGCCTGCGATGTTGTTGTCGGCGATCTGTGTGACTGCGGCCGCCGAGATATCGATGCCGTACTGGAAGGATGGAAGTGTCCAGCCGCCAGCGCGAGGTGCCGCGCCCGCTCCTCCGGGTCGGCCACGCGCTCCGCCAGCTCGCGGTGCAGCTCCCGCCGCCGCCCGCCCGAGGCCCGCTCGTACACGGCGCCGGCGAACAGCGGGTGAGAGAACTCGACCCGGCCGTCGGCGCGAACCGACACGACACCCGCAACCACCGCCGGCTCGAGCGCCGCCTCGTCCACGCGCTCGATCGTCGGCCGGCCGAGCGCGCTCAACTCGAACAACTCCGAACGGGTGGAAGCCGGCAGACGCCGGAGCCCTCCGCGACACAAGCTCTCGCACGTCCTCGGGAGTCGGCAGCGCCACCCCGGCGGGCGGAGAGTCCGACGCCGCCAAGGCGCGCGCGATCTCAAGCGCGTAGAACGGGTTCCCCCCCGAGGCGTGCTCGATCCGCCCCAGCAGCGGACGGGTCAGTGCCTGGCCAAGCGTGTCCCGCACGATCTCGTAGAGGGCGCCCGTGCCGATCGGCCCAAGGCGAGTACGCCGGACGCGCTCCGGGCTCAGCGCCGAGAGCAACCCCACGTCGGCGCTCGCCTCCTCCACGCGCAAAGTCGCGAGGACGACAACGGCGTGGTCCTCCAGCCGCCGCACAGCGAACTCGAGAGCGCGAGCACCCGGCCGATCGAGCCACTGTACGTCGTCGACCGCCACCAGAACCGGTGCCTCAGCCGTCAGGTCGGACAGGAGCGAGACGAGCGCGGTCCCGATGGTACGGGGATCCGGGGCATGGCGCATGGACCCGCCCGCGACGTCGTAGAGGCGGGTGCTGTCGTCGAGCGCGTCACATGTAGAGCACTGATGGAGACGTGGCCACAGGATCCGTGCCGCCCATGCCGTGATCAACTGCCGACCTCGCAACGGAGCGAGTAGTGTCGCTTCTCGATGTGGGAGACGGTCGAGCTGCGCGAGATCCGGGTGTTCCTTGCCCTGGCGGAAGAGCTTCACTTCCGCCGCACCGCCGATCGGCTCGGTCTCACGCAGTCGCGCGTGAGCCAGAGCCTCCGCAGCCTCGAGCACAAGCTCGGCCTCGAGCTCGTCCATCGCACGAGCCGGCGCGTCACGCTCTCGCCGGCCGGCGAGCGGTTCCGCGAGGAGATCAGCGGCGCCTACGGCGAGCTCGTCGCGGCGCTTCGACAGACGCACGAGGTCGGGCTCGCGGTCGCGGGCCAGCTGCGCCTCGGGGCGCACAACGCGGCGGCGGTCGGGGCGCGCCTGCTCGGCGTCATCGATGCGTTCGAAGCCGCCAACGAGCGCTGCGCCGTGCAGGTCGTCGAGCTCTCGTTCGGCGATCGGTTCGATTCGCTGCGGCGCGGGGAGATCGACCTCATGCTCACACGACTTCCCGTCGACGAGCCGAATCTCGTCGTCGGCCCGCTCGTCGACCGCGAGCCGCGCGTGCTCGCCGTCGCGCATGATCACCCGCTGGCCAGCCGCACTGCCGTCTCCATCGAGGACATCGCCGGCTACGACGTCGGCTGGCCCGATGCGCTGATCCCACGATCGGCGACGCCTTCATCCCTGGCGAGACGCCGGGCGGCCGGCCGATCCGACGGCTGCGGCTGGGGATCGGGGACATCGGCGAGCTGATCGTGACGGTCGCGCGCGGGAAAATCGTCCACCCGACGGTCAGCTCGTTCGCCTCCCACTACGGACACCCGAACGTGCGCTACGTCCCGATCACCGACATGCCGGTGGCCGAGACCGTGCTCGTCTGGCGCCGCCGCAACCCCGCGCCCGCGATGCGCGAGTTCATCCGCATCGCGCGAGGGTCGCTGCACGATCACGACGCGCCGCGTATGAGCGCTATCGGCCCGGGAGGGTGAAGGACGGCCGCCGGTTCAGCCGCCCGCTGAATCCCTAACGCCGCCGGGCGACACCGGCGGGTCGGGTCAACCTCAGCGATCCGGAGTCGCGCGTCGTGAAAGCGCTGCGGGGGTTCATCCCGGACTACAACGCTCAGACCGTAACCAACGAGCAGCACGTTGTGATCGCGGCCGAGGTGATACCGCCGCGCCCGACTTCGGCCATCTGGAGCCGATGCCGGTTCTCGTCGTCGAACTGGTTGGCGAGCGGCTGCCAGCGATCCTGGTGGGCAACTCGTTCGGTGGGCGCATCGCGCTCGAGACGGCGCCGCGGTATGGAGATCGCGTGCCCAGGCTACGGCCATGCCGCGCCGCGCCCTTCGAGCTGGACACCGCGAGTGACGGCGCCCCCGCCTGGCCGGAACCACGCCCGTTGTCGGCGCTGACGATGCCCGTGCTGGTCATCGTCGGCGAGCGCGACACCGACGACATGCCTGACGCATCGCCCGCGAGGCGCCCGACGCGCGAAGTGATCGCGAACGCGTCGCATCACCCCAGCCTCGAGCAACCCGAGGCCTTCAACCGGCTGCTGCTCGAATTCGTCGCGTAGGGCGCCAACACACCCGCGGGTCGATGTTGAGTTGAGCTGGCGAGAGGTTGCCCGACGCCAACCGTGCAAGTGGGCGCCTGCTCCTGTGCGACGAAGGCAGCAGTGTCAGCGCCTTGAGCCGAGCGGCCGCTCGCTGCTGAGTTGGACGAGTTGGAGCAGCGCGTGTGCCGGCAGCGACGAGATGACCGCTTCGCCTGGCCAAGTGATAGCGCCGTGATAGGAGGCCGCGGCGACCCTCGGTACGGTCGATGCCTACGCAAGACGTGACCGTGCTTGCTAGGAATCGGCGGTACAGCAAACTCAGGGCACTGTCGCAATCGCCCACAGGCAAGCGCACAGTGGCGTGCCTGCTCGTGGGCGCAAAGCAGTAGCTGCGCCTGACTACTGCATCAGGCGTCAGGGGGCGACCTGCGCGTCAAGACATCCACACCTGCAGCTCGGTCGACTCGTGCGCGACTTGCAAAGCCCGTTCCCGGCACGAAGATCCTGCTCAGGACCACACTCGCGCTCTCACCCTGACCACATCGATGCCCGGAGACCCCTAGTTTGCCAGGGGACAGCTACCCAAGGAGAGGGCCTGGTCGTGCCGTGGGCTTGGCGAGCGAACATGTTGATGGCGCGCAAGCCGACGATGCTGTCGCCCGCTTTCAGTCTCAGCCTGTATTTGTGACGCGTCTTGCGGGGCTCGCGGACTTGGTCACCATCGATGCTCGCGCCTGCGAGCGCTCGTGGGGAGCGAGGCAGAGCAATCCCGCACTCAGGCTGGCTCATCGTTCCAGTCGCCGGCGGCCGTCAGGTCGTAGCGCTGGCGTCGCTGGCGGGAACCGGTTTCCTGCGACGCACGACGTGCATCGCCCATCCAAGCGCCAGCATGCCGAGGCCGTAGCAGATGAAGCCGATGCCCGTAATCAACGCGAGGGTCGCGTATCCGATGTGGGGACTGGCGACGATGACGATGCCGAAGATCGCGAGAACAAGCGCCACGCCAATCCGCCACAGCCGATTCTCCGCGGCTTCGAATGCGGCGACGAAGCGCACAAGACCAGCCGCAATCAGCCAGATGCCAATCAGCAGCGCGACCGCTCGGACCCCTCCGAGAGGATGGCGGATCAGCAACACCCCCGCAATCACACTCAACACTCCGAGCACGGCGAGCAGACCCCGGTTCTGCGTCTCGCCGCTCAGTGCAGCGACGAGTTCGACGATCCCATCGACAAGAATGAATATCCCGAAGATCACCGCCAGCGTCGCCAGGCTGTTGCTCGGCTTCGCGATCACGATGACTCCGGCCACGATGCTCACGACGCCGATCAGCAGGGCCAGCCACCAGCCCCAGGTCAGCTCGCGCAGTTCGCTAGGGCTGAGAGACGTATCGGACACGTCCACCTCCTGAGTGACGACAACATGACTGACACGAGCACATGGTCCCAACGTCCATGATCCCACGCGGGTGCAGCTCGGCGGCGATCTCGGGACGCTTGACCGCGAGCGAGCGCGCTGGCTCGACCTCGCTCCGAGTCCTCGCCCGCCGCTTGAGCTCACACACCGAGCAGCTCACTGCCGCCACTGCTGCGCATTGCGACGGAGCGGTCTTCCATTCATGCCCGCAGCTCCCGTAGCGGAGCATCAGCGCGTGCGCCTTCTCGGCCGCCGCGGCCGCCTCGTTCTCATTCGGCGAATCCGCCAGCGCCAGCAACTTGCGGATTCGATCTTCGATCGCGCTCATCGTCCGGCGTGCAGGTCGCGATACAGCGAAAAGCTGTTCAGTGTCGCACCGCACGTCGGGCACGTCGCTCGATGACGCTCGCCGCGGACGCGCTCGTGGCCGCACACACTGCGTTCAACGCCTGGAGGATGAACGGACGTACAGGTCAACTCGGGCTGCGGGTGCCTGAGGACGACGGGACGTCCGCGCCGCCTTGGCCCTCCGGCCGTTTCATGTGCTTGTCGGTGGTTCGGCCTCAGCGTCCAAGGCCCCGAGGACGCGCGCGTCGACGGCGTCCCTGCGCCGCTTGTGGTCTTCTTCAATGGCCTTGACAGCCCTCGTCATGTCGCGGTCACGGGCGGCGTTGACACGCTCGAGCCACCCCGTAGCGTGCGCCTCGAGCGCGAACGCCCGGCGCGTCTCGTCAATCTCTTGGCCGGCATCTGACAAGAGACTACCTATGCTCTCCCGCGCGTTTGTGGAGATCGCGTTGACAAAGGATGGCGCGCGCAGCAGGGCGGGGCACGAGCGAGCTGCGCGTCTCAGCGGTCGTCAAGATTGCGTGAGCCTGTCTCCGCCCGGCGGCGCGCACCTCCTCCTCGCTTGCGCGGCGTAACTCCTTTTGCTGGCCGGGGTAACACATCATCGCGCCCTCTGTGCTTCGTAGGCAGAGCCGCCCGTCCGTTGAGAGGCTCAAGCCGTCGACGCTCGCAGGCTCGGGTGCTTGACATTGCCTTGCTGTCGCCGCCCGGCGCGCCGTACCCCCAAGTTCTCTAAGCTTCTGTGGTCCCGACATCCGCGACACTCCTGTGTATCCGCGACGCGCAGCGGGTGGCACCGCGGGGAACTATCGGGCGCCAGAGCGCTGCTATGGCGGTTGAGGGGCAGACCGAAATCGTTCTGATGATCTCCTCGCGGTTGCCGCCATGTATTTGAGTTTGGCTGCCGCCGCGCGATCGATCGCTGATCTGCCGGGTCCTTCCCGGCTTCCGCTGCTTGGTAACGCGCATCAGGTGAGGTCTGAGAGCCTGCATCTGACGGTCGAGAAGTGGTGTGAGCGTCATGGCCCGATGTTTCGATTCGATCTCGGCCCACGCCCCGTGGTCGCCGTCGGCGATTTGGAGGAGATCAACCGGATCCTGCGAGATCGCCCGGATGGCTTTCGGCGCTGGCGGGAGGTACAGACGGTGTTCGACGAGATGGGGATCTGTGGTGTTTTCTCCGAAGAGGGAGACGCCTGGCGCCGCCAGCGGCGCTTGGCCGTCAGCGCGTTGAACTCCAACCATCTGCAGCGCTACTTCCACGTCATCCGCACCGCGACCGAGCGGCTGCATCACAGGCTGAAGGACGCCGCGCGCGACGAGCAAGCGCTGGAGATCGTGGGCGAGCTGACGTCGTTGACGGTCGATGTCACCTCGGCGCTTGCGTTTGGTCACGATCTCAACACGCTCGAGCGTCGCGACAATCAGCTGCAGGAGCACATTCAGAGGACATTTGAGATGCTGTCGCGCCGCATTTTCGCGCCCGTCCCCTACTGGCGGTGGGTGAGGCTGCCCGCGGATCGCGCGCTTGAGCGCTCGCTGGTCTATTTGCATGGAGCGGTCGAGGAGTTCATCGAGCGGGCCCGGGAGCGGATGGCTTCACGGCCCGGTCTGCGCGAGGCGCCTGAGAACTTCCTCGAGGCGATGCTCGCAGCCCAGCAGGCCGAGGGCACCTTCACCGACGAGGAGATCATCGGCAACGTCTTTACCCTCCTGCTCGCGGGTGAGGACACCACCGCGCACACGATCGGCTGGACGCTGTGGTTCTTGGCGAGCCGCCCAGAGATCCAAGACCGCTGGGCAAACGAAGCCCGTGAACTCTTGGGTGAGCATCCGTTGCCGGCCGACTACGAGACAATCGAGCGCCTGAGCTACGGCGAGGCGGTATTGCGGGAGTCGATGCGTGTAAAGCCCGTCGCCGTCGCGATCCTTCTCGAATCGCTCGCTGACAGCACGATCGCGAGCACCCACATCCCGGCCGGGACACGCCTGTGGCTTCCCACCCGCCACGCTGCCCTTGGAGCGGTTGAGCGCGGCGGCGAGTTTGACCCCGAGCGGTGGCTCAACGACGATCGGGCGGGCGCCACCCCCGATCAAAAGTCATTCCTTGCCTTCGGCGCCGGCCCCCGCTTCTGCCCCGGGCGTAATCTCGCGTTCCTGGAGGCAAAGACAGCGATGGCGATGCTCGCCCGAAACTTCGAGGTCGAGCTCGATCAAACCAAGGAGCCCGTCAAGGAGCTATTGAGCTTTACGATGATCCCCAAAGGCCTTCGCCTGCGGCTGCGTGAGCGAACTCCACAGAAGGAGATCCGATCGGGGCGATCGGGTAACGGCACGCCGGGCTGCTTTCCGAGGGCGGAAGCAGTAAGCGCTCCTCCAACCCCAGAGCCGCTATCAATTCGACACCTATCCATTAGGAATCAGAATGAAGCTTGAGCGGCTCCGAGAACTGACTGCACGTCCTCTCCCGGCGTACTGGGGACCGGCGGTGCAGTCGCGCATTCGTGGGCGTCCAACCGCTGGGATCACCTGAGAGATGCCTTCGCCGAGTTCGCTCCACCGCAGTCGCAGGCAGCCGGCCCGTCCGAGCCGCAACACCATCATACGCCGTCGTGTGCTCGCGCTCACCGTCCCGCCGTTCGTCCTCGCGCTCATTCTCGGCGCAGTGAGTTCGCCCGGCGGGCGCCACAGACAGCCGGCGGCGTCGACCCGAGCAGGCGAAAGTATCGCTGCCAGCAGCTCCGCCAGCTCAGCGACAGCTCCAACCGCCCGGCCCAAGCGCCGGTACCGGGTGGCGCGACCCGCCGGTCAGACATCGAATGTCCCAGTGCCATCCGCCGCCGTCACGAGCGCCCCGAGCGCACCGACGAGCGCCCCGAGCACGTCGGTGAGCACTCCGGCAGCGGCGCCGAGCGCGACTGGCTCGACCACGTCCGGCGTGGCTGCCGCGCCTGCTCCCTCCTGCGCGCCCTGCGCGACCTCCGGATCACAGCCCGCCGGGCAGGTATCACCGACCTCGGCACAGGGCGCTCCACCGCCGTCCACAGCAGCGCCGGTTCGCAGCAGCGGCGGCGTCGCACCGACCGGCTCCCCGGCTTCGACCCCGCTATCCCCTGCCGGGCCGGATCGGGCGGCGCAGCGCTCCCCTCTGGGCGCTGAGCGCTCCTGGCCTGTCGAAGCGTACTGCGCACCGCCCGAGCGCTCTACGGACGAGTCGGCGCCCGCAGCCGTGACGTCTGCCCGCACACTGGATGCCCCAGGCTCGTATGCGACCGCGCCCGCGTCCTCCTGCACGCCTACACCGGCTGGCCGCCCCACCAGCTCCGCCACTCCGCGGCCACGCACCTCGGCGAGAAGAAGGTCCCCTTGCAGCTGATCATGGCCAAGACCCGGCACCGATCGCCGCGCACCGCGATGCGCTACGTCCACCCCAGTGCTGCCGCGGTTCGCCGAGGTCACTGAGCTGCTGGACCCGCCCAGACGGGCGGGATAAGACCGTCGAACGGCCCCAGGCACGTAATCACGAACGCGGCGCGGTGCTTAGCGGCACTTTTCGTTCCTCTGTTCCCCACGGGCCGACACGAGCGCGAAGATCGCAACGCTCGGGCTAACACGGCGCGTCGGCCCAGGCGGTCCGCCAGCGAGACGGTCGTGGGCACCACCACGGCCGCCAGGTCGAGCGTTTATCAATATGTGTCGATGCCAAGATATTTCTGACACGGGCCTTCCAGTCCCCAGTCTTCTCCCAGACCATGGCACGTTCGAGATCATTCGGCCGCGACACCGGGCTCCAGGCCCGGATGCTGCTGACGCTGTTCCTGCTCGGGCTGGTTTACGCCGTCCTGATCGGCGTCCTGTTCGCGGCGGGAGCCGGCGCGGTCACGATCGCGGTGATCGCGGCCGTGCTGTTCCTGATCCAGTTCTTCACCTCGTGCTGGACGAAAGCCAGCCTGCGCTGCACCGACGCTCTGACGGACGTAGCAGGCGGCAAACGCGGCAAGCACCGAGCTGCTTTCGCAGGGCATGGCAGCAGCGCAGACCGGGCTCTAACGGCAACCGATCGCTCCCGCTCACGGTGAACTCACAAGTCAGCCGAACGCCCGGACTGGCAGCTGGTCATCGTCGGCAGCGGGGGCGCCACTCGTCGCCATCGGCACGCTCGCATTGCCGGACGGGAGCAGCGGCGCTCCAACGCCCGACCGGCTGGTCCCGGACTGCTCCCTTCCGCGCCTTGGGGGAACGACAAGCATTGGCGTCTCGACGCTTGTCGGGCACACGGGCAGATCTGTCGGGGCACCGCCGCTTGCGGCTGCGATCGGTTCAGCATCGCCCTTGGTGACCGGGCGTCCGGTCGGCTCCTTGGGGGCACGGTAGGCTTCGGGTCATGCTC
>CAWDYK010000006.1:0-61968 GCA_963806475.1 uncultured Solirubrobacterales bacterium | reverse complement strand
GCCAGAAATCGGAAGCGGCAACGGTTCGCTGGACGGCTCGGCGACCGGTTGCGCGCTTCGCCGACTCCGAACTGCTCCTTGCCTTCTTCGTAGGCGACCTCGGTGGGCCAGCGGTCGGCATAGCGTTCGATCAGCTGGCGCGGGAGCGGCTCCGAGGTCGGTCGAGATCAGCGCCAGCTCGTACCCGAGCGCGAGCCGCGAGCGCCACGGCCGCGGCCCGAGCGGCAACGCTGCTTGGCCGGTCAGAGGCGTAGTTACTAGGCGCGGGTGTTCGGCGCGATCGCCAAGAATCGGGCGGCCACCAACCGCAACCCCCTGGACGGCTCAGCTCATCCGGGCTGGTCGCCGCGAGCGCGAGCTTCGGCCCGAGCGCGAACTGATGGCGCTCGCCACGCGCGCCCAGCCGTCGCGAGGGCGCTGTTACTCAGCTCCGACATCCCGGATCCCATGGGCATGCGGCCGTCGCCGGGCCGGGCTCCAAGGGCCTTGCGCCAGACGGACGTGACGAACGCCCGGGCCTTGCGCCAGAAGGACGTGACGCAACGTCCGACCCATCCGTGTTCCACCGCTCGGTCGTCGGCAGCCCCATATGCCTGACGGAACCAAGCCATCCAGATCCGAGTGTGATACTAGGCGTTTCTGTCACTTGGCGGCCCCTGACGAGCGCGGCGTCGACCTGCACGAGGGTCCGCACGCGGCGCGCAGGCTCTGGGTCCGGCGGAACCTGATCGCCGCGGGTCGGAGAAGGTCCAGGCGCGGTTGGCATAGAACGTGGCTAGAGTCACGGGCGCGGTTGCGGCGATGTACGACGCGAAGTGGCCTGCAAGTGCCATGCTGTCGATCGCCGAGACGAGAGCGACGGTGCATACCAGCCCGCTCAACTGCACGACGACGTAAGCCATGCGCGCCCGACGCGAGTCGGCGGCGTCGAAGGTCCATCTACGATTGAGCGCGTAGCCGTTGATCGCGCCTACGGCAAACGCAGCGGCCGCCGCTAGCGGCGAGGGCATGCCGGTGAAGACCAGAGCGGCATCGACGCACGCGCTGATCGCCGTGTTCGCGGTACCCACCAGCGCGAATGTGGCCAACTGACGGACGACGGAGACGATGCCGAGAACGGCTGCGGGTTGGCCCTGAGTTGATCTCGCGATCATCGGGCGTCGACGCTCTCGGGAGGCGCACAACGCGGGTCGGGCCGGACGACGCGGAACAGCAAATACCGGGCGTTTCCGTAGACGCGCGTGAATCCGTTCATCTCGTCTCTGGCCAGAGCCGGATACTTTGGAGAGCCAGGTCGGTGCCTTCGGCCGGGGGTCCAGGGGAGACCAGGAGGTAGTTCACCATGCCCCAGGGGGGTTGATCTAGCGCCTTCCGCCATGACGCTCCGCTCTCCATCGAACGGCATGACCGAGAACGACTCGGCATCGTCGGTGACGATCGAGTCCGTCCCGAGATGCGGCGTCTAATGTACGTTGCCATTCGCCTTGTCATTCTCCGATGTCGCGAGCGGCTTGACCCACGCAGAGCGCAGCGGGACCAACGTCAGCATCGGCGGCCAGACTAACTCTTCGACGCGGTCGCAAGGTCGGCAACCCCGCTTTACTCACACAATCTGACGGAGGTCGAGGAACTCGGCGATCGCCTGCGACAGCTCCGACATCTTCCTCAGCTCTTCATCCTCAGGATGCTCGTCAGGCATGCACTACCTGACCGTCCCGCCTCTCAATCCGGCGCCCTGTCACGATGCTAAGGACGGCGCAGAATATGGCAAACACTGCCAAGAACTGAATCGAACCGATAAGCACGTGCAGAGACACCTCTCGCTTGCACAACGCGAATCTCATAGAGTGGAGCCCGGGTGATCAGGAACTTGAGGGCCGCGAGCCAGTCATGGCGAGACACTGGCATCACCCGCCATGCGTGATCATCCTTGCAACCCTTTCGACGGCCTTAGCGCAAAGCTTGATCGGCGAGGGATTGCGGGCCGAGTCGGGAGTGACGGTCATCGAAGTGACCCAGTCATGGGCTCTCGACGGCCTTCACGATCTCTGGCAATCCGATATCGGGCGACGCCGATATTGCGATTGTCATCGCTGCTCATAATCACTTCCTCTATCCGAGGAACGGCCGACCTCATGCGATTCTTGTGATCGAATCCTTCCCCCATAGCACTGCTGATCGTGCAGCCGCGTGGGGATCTATAAAGCCGGTCAATCAGCCACTAACGCGCTGGCGTCCGTTCAAGCGCCCTGTAGATCGTCGGTCTCGTCACGCCGAGCTCGTTCGCGATCTGCTGGACCGTGTAGCGACGCGTACCACGTCTTGCCCTCGCGGTGTTCGCGCATGGTCCGGCGCTCGACATCGGCCGGCATCCGCGTAGTTGACGGACGACCCAGCTTCACGCCCTTGCGCTTCGCCTCGGCAAGTCCCTCCTTCGTGCGGCTGCGAGATCATCGCTCGCTCCCACTCCGACAGAGCGCTGAAGATGTGGGCCAGCATCCTCCCGGCTGGCGTGCTTCAATAGGTCAGTCGCTGGGTCAGGCTGGGATGGTGGTGTTTGACGGCCAATTGGTGCACGTCCGTTTGCCGGACTTCGACAGTTGATAGGAACATAAACGCCCAAAAACGGCGTGATTGCAGGAAAAACGCCGGTTGGGCGGCGGAACGGCGTGTAACTATGCGCCGTTGGTGGGTTCGATCACGAGGAAGGTGGGCGGTTCTGGCACTTCGACCGCTGCGAGGATCTCGCGGTGGTGGAGGGTGAGTTCGGTGCGCTGCTGGATGCGGCCGGCCGAGCCGGCGAAGTAGCCGAGGTGGATGCGCTCGAGCTCGCGACGGAGGTTGCGCCAGGTGTCCTGCGCGCGGGTCTCGATCACGCGCGTGAGCAGCAACGCGAGGAAGGAGAGCAGGATGTGGGCGCGGATCCGGTCCTCCTTGCGGTGGTAGATCGGGCGCAGGTCGAGGATGTGCTTCTGGTCGCGCCAGCAGCGCTCGACCTCGATCAGCTGCTTGTAGTAGAGCGCGATCTCATCGGAGGTGAGATCGTCGTCGGAGGAGGAGATCATGAACTTGCCGTCGAGGTGCTCGTCGGCGTTGACCTTCGCGCGGCTGATGTGCAGCCGGCCGTGACGGCGGACGATGAAGCGCTTCATCGAGGGGTGGGTGATCAGCTGCGCCTCGGCCTGGATCCGCGCCTCTCCCTGCTTGGCACCGATCGCCTCAAGCTCCTCGGCGATCTTCTGGAGCCACTTCTCGCGCGTGTGCTTGTCGCGCCGTGCCTCCTCGAGGTTGCGGCAGACCACGAACCGCCGGCGGGTCTCGCCTTGACCGACCCACACCTGCTTGACCTCGAGGCCCTCCTGGACCTTGCGGTAGCGGCCCGCGCGCGCGATCGCCTTCACGTTGTCCGTTCCCTGGCGGAGCTTCTCGCCGATGATGTAGTGCCCGCCTGCGCGCTGCAGGTAGTTGCGGTTCTCCTCGGAGTTGAAGCCCGTGTCACACACCCAGATCACACGGTGAAGCCGCCAGTCGCGGAGCTTGTCCTTGACCTCGCGGATGATCTCCTTGTCGGAGGTGTTGCCCGGGTAGGTGAAGCAGCGCACCGGGATCCCCTCCTTGGTGACCGCGAACCCGACCACCACCTGCGGCAAGTCCCACCTTCTGTCCTTGCTCTCGCCGAACTTTCGGAAGTGATCCTCGCGCTCGGCGGGGATCTCGAAGTACGTCGTGCTCGTGTCAAACAGGATCAGATCGACCTGAAGATTCAGAAGATCGGAGACGGCGAAGAACACCTCGCGCTGGATCTCCTCATCGCACTCCAGCAGGAAGTCCATCGAGCGGTAGAAGATCTGCGGGTCCCCGCCCCAGTCGCCCACGCCAGCCAGCCACGTGTCCTGCTGGGCCCACTCAAGCGCCGCCAGCTTGCTCATCGGATCGAGCGCGCGGTTGGCGACCAGCGCGAACAGCAGCCGCTCTACCAGCGGCGTCACCCGCCGGCGGGCGGCCACCCGCACGATCCCCGAAGCGACCCCGAGCCTGCGCCAGAGATGATCGAGCACCCACGCGCCGCCCATCGGCACCGACCGCAGGAACCTCGTCCCCTCCGGCGCCTGCGCGGACAGCGCCTGCTCGGGATCAAGGAAGCGGCTGATCGAGCGCACCAGCCGCCTGAGCGCCTCGCGGTCGAGCTGATCCTCGCGCCCGAAGTTGTGGATCACCTGGGTACGCGACTGCTGCTTCTCCGCATCCCACACGTTGTGCGCCAACTGGACGTAGGAGACTTCAGACCCGTCCTTGTTGCGGCGCTTGACGACGCGCAGGTACATGTGGCTAGGACCGTAACGCCACGCCCGGACGGACCGGCCGATCCTGTCCCAGGCGTTTGCCTAGGCGCTAACCGCCCTCAGCGGAGCGCACACCCCGAAAACTCGGGCGATCAGGCCGAAAATCGGGCCTCATGTGCCCATGAACTGTCGAAGTCCGGGTTTGGAGCGGATTTTCCGACAGCGGCCCTGGCCGCCTGCGGCCGCCTCTGAGGGATGAAGATCGCGGGCTATTATCAGGACAGCCGCCCTTAGGACCGGCACAACTCGACCGTGCCGCCTGGGCTGCGGCTCGCTGGCGGATGCGGATAGAGGCCGCTCTACGGCCTCGGCGTGCTCGGCGCTGGCGCGACAAGTTCGGCGCGATCAGCGCCGCCCGCTGCTGGCGGGACACTTCGACTGGATCTCGCCGGCACTATGGCAGTGAGCCACATCGTTCTTGACGGGCCGGCCCATAGCCGATGTGCGTTGGTGGTTGTGATAGCGGCGTGTCCGCGGGTCCCGCCCAGCGTGGAGCCTGAGACGCGGGAGGTTACGCGTAAATGATCGGGGGCGGCGCGGCGCGGAAGGGAACCCGCTTGCAGCGCCGTGCATCGGCCGATCGCCGGCGGTGTGCAGGAGCTCGCAGACGGCGTCGGTGAGCGGTTGTCCGCTGTATCGCTCGTAGTAGGTGAACACGGGCGAGGGGTTAGCCTCGAAGCAGTACCAGCGTCCATCGGGGGTGCGTCGTAGGTCAATCCCGGTGAGTACGAGCTGGAGCGTGTCCGCGAGTCGCCGGCACGCTGTGGCGATCTCGTCGGGCAAGCGCGTGTCGCGCATGCGCATCTCGGCGCCAACGCGTCCGGCGTAGCGATAGTCGGTCGCGGTCGTGTCGATTTCGGTCGCGAAGATCCGCTCGCCGACGACGTGGACGCGGACGTCGATGCCGGCGACGTATTCCTGGAACTGGGTCGGGCACGCTTGCAGCTGGTCGAGGCGATCGAGGTCGGCGGTGTTCGAGGCGCTGTACGATCGATCGCACGTGGCTGGCGGACTTGAAGATGACGCGTCCATCGCACGCGTCGTAGAAGGCTCGGGCATCCGCGGGGTTGGTCGTGACGAGCGTCCTCGGCGCCGCCAGACCGCAGCTGGTGATCACCTGTGCCTGGTAGGGCTTTGAGGAGTTGGACGCCGTCGCCGAGGGCCGGTTGACGACGAGCGTCGGCCAGGAGTCGAGGAGCCCGCACAGCGCCACGTGGCGCTCACGCGACCGGGGTTCGCGGATCGGGCCGGTGTCGCGGAGGTAGACAGAGCTCACGTCGGCGAGCGCGATCGACCGTTCGCCGCAGCGCAACCACCCAGTGAGCGGATCGGTCGCCGGCTCGAAGGCCAGGCCGGTGTTAGCCGGCTCGTCTCGGGGATCGATCAGCAGCAGGTCGGCGCCGCGGTCGGCGAGAGCGACGACCGACCGCCGCCAGTGGCTCGTCCGTGAGCGAGCCGAACAGAACGATCATGCCATTACCGCGCCGTCCGCCAACAGGTCGCAGAGCGCCCCCACGACCTCGCGCTCGTGGCCGTCGGTCGGGAGGTCGGGAAGCTCGGACACCTCCAGGCATACCGCCCCCGCGGAGCCCAGTACGAGGGAAAACTGGGCGAGCGCGAGGCCGAGGACAGCCGCGGCCCTCACGCACGCGGAGCGCTCGGCGGCGCCCAGCCCATCGCCGTCAAGGCAGATGGCTCGCTCACCGATCACGATCACGTTCGCGCGCTCGCCCTCCGGCAGGGCCTGCAGGACGAGCGGCTCGCCCGCCGAGCGCGCCAGCCAGTCAGCGCCATGCTGGCCTTCGATCAGCTCGGGCGGGGTCCTACCGGTCGGCCGACCGACGAGCGCGCGCTGGTCGCAGACGGAGCGGTAGAACTCCGCTGCCGCATCCGGCTCCCACGTAACCAGCGTCGGCGCCAGCCCAAGCCCGCACGGGGCCAACCGTCCGCCCGCCCGAACGACCGCACGACCGACGCCGCCGGGTCTCGGCCGGTTGACGACCGGGCACTCAAGTCCGGCGAGCAGGCCAAGCATCGTCGCTGTCACCTCAGCGTCGACGTACTCGCGGTCCTCCTCGGCGACAGCTTCGATCCGCGAAGGGGAGCCCGGCCGCGCGAGCACTGAGCGTAGCTCCCTCAGCGAAACGCGCACCCCAGGCGCGGCGAGGAACCCGTCCGCCGCCAGCACCGACCAGCCGATGTCCCAGCCACCCGGGAAGTCCCCGGGATCCAACCACACGACTGGCACCCCGCGGCACGCGAGCTCGGCTCGGGCCGTGCCCGCGAGTCGATCGCCCCGGGGTGCGAGCACGAGCACGGGACCGTCCCGCCGCGTCCACGCCATCGCCGCGGCGCTCATCGCTCGGCTGTCCGGCTTGGACTGCTTGCTGCTTGCATGTCGGCGCGCGCGCGATGCCAAGCTCGCATTCCGGAGGGCGCGCGTCGGATAACCATGCTCAGCCAGGAGGCGTACGCGATCGCGAGCCCGACCCGCCCCCTGCGTGCACGCGGATAGCACGAGCGAATCAAGACCCGCGAGGGGAACAGCGCGCGCGCAGCTAGACGCACGCGCGCCCGCAAGTCGGTCGTCAGCGCGAGTCTCTCGTACCTGCTGACCCGCATCACGAGCAACGCCCGCATCGCCGCGTCGGCTGCTTCGCCGACCGGCAGCCCCAGCCGTGCGGCAAGCTCCTGCCCGCCCGACACAAGTCTCAGTGCGCCGGCAAGCTGGATCTCCGCTCCGACGCTGGCGGCCATGTGAGCTGTCTCTCGCCACAGGGCGAGGTCGGCTCCCGCCACCGCCCGCCGCAAGTCCTCCAGCGCCTTCCCCGCCAGAGGCAGGTCAGGATTCGCCACCCGGTGCTGCAACGCGTGCAGCGCCACGATCAGCGCACGTCCATCCAGCGCGGGTACCTCGAGCTCGCGTCCGCCGACATCGAGGCGGTCGGTGCGGTCGCTGAGCACGTCCCAGACGGTGGCCGGCGTCCTCCACAGCGTGCGGTGGAGATCCACCCAGCCGGGCATCCCCTCAGCCCGGTGATACGTCATCGCGTGACAGCCGAGCTCGTCCCAGAGCCCGGCCGTCGGGTCAAGCGACGGCGCGAGGCGACTGCGTCGTCGCTGACGACGGGCCCAAATCCCCGCTCGACCAGCACTCGGTGCGCGTGCGCCAGATCTCCCGCAGCGACCATCAGGTCGACATCGCTGTAGGTCCGTTCGCCCGGGGCGTACAACCAGGAGGCCACCGCGGGCCCTTTTAGCAGCAGCGCACGCACCCCAATCGCCTCCAGCGAGTCGACGATCTCAGCGGCGAGCGCGTCAACCGACAGCTGCTGCGCAACCCCTGCCGCCCGCTCGTCGAGCATCGCCAGTCCCCCCATCAGCGTAGCCCCGACGGCGCCGCTGAGCGCGTGACCGCCGGTCGAGGGTTGGAACAGCCTTGCGTAGTGGCCGTCCTGACGGGCGAGATGGGAGTGGGTGCCGCTCTGCGTGATCCGTCCGCGGTCGAGGACGTGGATCGTGTCGGCCATCTGGACCGTCGAGGCGCGGTGGCTGACGAACACCGCAGTACGCCCGCGTGCGAGCTGGTGCAAGCGCTCGAACAGCCGCCACTCTGAGGGCGAGTCCTGCGCGCTGGTGGGCTCGTCGAGGACTACGATCGGAGCGTCCCGGTAGAACGCGCGCGCGAGCGCGATCTTCTGCCACTCGCCGGTGCTGAGCTCGCTGCCCTCGGCGAACCAGCGGCCGAGCTGGGTGTCGTAGCCATCGGGGAGACCCTCGATCAGCGGGGCGGCGCCGGCGGCGGCGGCGGCGCCGCGCACGCGCTCGGGATCAGGAGGGCCTGTGATGTCACCGAGCCACACGTTCTCCATCGCGGTGAGCTGGTAGCAGCAGAAGTCCTGAAACACGACCGCGATCCGGGCGCGCAGCTCCTGCAGCGACAGCTCGCGCAGGTCGCGCCCGTCGATCGTGATCCGCCCCTCGGTCGGGTCGTACAGGCGGCACATCAGCTTGATCAGCGTTGTCTTGCCGGCGCCGTTCGCTCCCACGAGCGCAACGTGCTCACCGGGGGCGATCGTGAAGTCGACGCCGCACAGGACATCGCGCTCCGAACCGGGGTAGCGGTAGCCGACCGACTCGAACCGAATCCCGTGTGTCAGCTTCTCGCGCGGCAGCGACCGAGCAAGCGGGGGCTCGCCCACCTGGGTGGGCAGGTCGAGGAACTCGAACAGGTCACTGAGGAACAGGTTATGCTCGTAAAGGTCCGACACCGAGACCAACAGCTGACCCAGCGAAGCCTGAGCACGCTGCACGGCCTGGTAGTAGAGGACGAGGTCGCCGAGCGTGAGGCTTCCGTGCGCGGCGCGTACCGCGACGATCGCATATAGCGCGTACCCGGCCAGTGTCGAGAGGGCATCGGCGGCCAGCTCGGCACGGGCCCTGGCGCGGGCATACCCGAGACGCTCGCCTCGCAGCCGCGCGCGCAGCGCCGCGTAACGTTCAGCGAGCAGCTGCCCGAGCCCGTAGAGCCGCACTTCCTTGGCGAACATGTCACGAGTCAGCACCAAGTTCACGTACCAGGCTTGCCGCTCGTCCGTCGTTCGGGACCGCTGCCACGCATACAGCGTGCGCGAGTGGCGCATTCGCACTGCCGCGCTCGGCAGCGCGGCAGCCACCAACGCCGCCCCCAGCCACCAACCCAACGCCAGCAACAGCGCGCCGAGCGCCACCAGCCCGATCGCGCCCTGGGCGCCCGAGAGCAGCGACGAGACGATCTGAGTGGGGCGCTGAGCGCCCTCCTGCTGGGCGCGGTGGACGGTGTCGTGGTAGTCGGGATTCTCGTAATAGCTCAGGTCGACCTGGCCCGACTTGCTGTGCAACACCGACGCCACGTAATCACCGACCGCCTGCGCCTGCGCGACCGCGGCAAGACGGCCGAGCGCGCCAGCCGCCACAATCGCGAGCGCGACCGTCCCCGACAGTCCGACGAGCACCAGCACATGCCCCGTGGAGGGGTGGTGGTCAGCCGTCGCCTGAGACACCGCATTGACCACGAGGCGGATCAGCGCCAGCGACGCCAACGGCAGCAACGCCTGGGCGATCACCAGCACCGCGTTGACGGCGGTCCAGCCCGGGGAAGCCTTCCACACCAGCGACATCGTCCGCCCCAGGTTGGCCGCGAACGTGCGTTGCGCGCTCAGCACACCTGCCGCTCCCGCCCCGGCGGAAAAGTGTAGGTCTCGATCCACTCGTCGGTCTGCTCGGAGGGAAGCAGTGGAACGCCGTCAACAGTCAGCCACGCGTGCCCGATCAGCCCCTCTCCGTTGCGGCGCACGCCGCAATGAAGTCGCGCCGCGACGCCCCGCCGGCGCGCCAACCGATACAGCGCCAGCGACCGCGGCAGGCACGCCCAGCGCCCACCGCTCGGCAGCCGCGCCAGTGTCGCGTTCGTATACCTGATCTCCGGCTCGAGCAATGCCGGCTCGACGAACCGCACCGGCCGGCGGGGAGTAAGCCACCGCATCAGCCTCGGCAGCGCCACCCACCGCAATCCCAGCTTGACGGCGAACACCGTCGTCGCCACCCGCACCGCGAGCACTCGCTCGCCGGGACGCGCGGGCAGCCGTCTCATGCCGCCGCCGTGTCGAGCAGTCCGTCGACCAGAGCGGGCAGCCGCTCCACATCGGAACCGAAGAACAGGCGAGCACGAGCGCTCTCACGGGCGAGCCGCGCGAGCAGCGAGAACTGATGCGCGACAACCTCGCGGTCAACCACGACCATTCCCAACCGCAGCAGTTCCTCGAGCGCGAACCTGCTCGAAACCGCCTCCACGCTTGACGCCGGCCAATCGACCACCTTGGGAAACAGCAGCAAAGCCGGCGCCGCCGCCGCACCCGCCACGCCCGCTCCCCACTCCTCGGGATAGAGCCAAAACTTGCGCTCCCCCGTACGCGCCCGCACCCCGCCAAGTCCTCCAAACAGCCGCCCGGTCTCAGCCGTCAGTTCGAGCCGCGCCGGCCACGGCAACACCCGCGGCCCCTCAACCGTGTTGCATATCAGCGGGTGGTCATCCGACAGGCACCGCCACCCCGCCCGCATCAAGCTGAGCAGCGAGGTCGACTTGCCCGCGCCCGAGGATCCCAGGATCAAAACCGCGCGCCCGTCGCGCTCAACCGCCGCGGCATGCAGCGGATACAGACGGGACGCCCGCAACACCTCGCTCGCGAGAAGGAACACCAACCCCTCGCGCTCCTCAGCCGCCCACCGCTCGGGAGCCACCGCCCACACCTCCGCGCACCGCCGCTCGGGCTCAACCACTACCACCCCGCGGTCTGAGACCTCGATGATCGTGCGCCCGCGATCGCGCCACACCGCATACGCCCAAGAGCTCCCGTCCAGACCGACGCGCGGCTGCTCGAACGCCAGCCCGGCCGCCGCCGAGCGTGCGCGAGGCAGCTCGCCGGCATCCGCGACCGACAGCGCGGACACCCTCCAGGCACGCGAGTCGCCGTTCGCCGAAGGCGCGGCGTCCGCGAACGTGCGCAGGAGCCCCTCCACGCTCCGGCTCAGGACCCCACCGTCGGAATTCACCTGCACCGATACGCCGTGCAGGTTGTACCGACGCTCCAGCAGCCCGTTCACCGGGGGCGCCCAGGACCCTAGGCTCGCGGGCACCGGCGGATCAGTCCAGCCGACTCCAGGCGTCCAACGAACCGGTCGACATCCACCAGCGCCCGAACGGGGTCGACGTCGAAATGCGCAGAGAGCTCGGCTGCGGCGTCGGCGGCCGAGCCCTCCCTTCGCAACGCTCGCCAGATGGCGGTGCCGGACTCGTTCACTCCGAAGTACGTGCCGGCCGTAGGCTCGAGCAGCACCAGTTCATCGTCGAGGGGAGCCTCGAGCACGCCAGCGCTCAGCACCCAGCCCGCGCCGTCGGTGCCCGCCCCTGCGGCCCCGCCCCCGTGGCCCCCCATCACAGGCAGCTGCTCGGCCGCCAGGGCCCGCAACTCCTTGCTCCCCGCGCCCGGCCGCGCCAAAGGCCCCGCCAGCGCGTCGGACCCGACGGCGGGGCGAAGCTCACGGCCGATCAATGGGCCGGTCATCATTCGCTCCCCCGGTTCGACTCGTTCGGGGCGTCTCGTGTCGCGCTCTTCGCCTGCTCAACTGTGGGTCTCTGGCCTTGACTTCTCTACCGTGCTTCTCGACTGCGCTCGGCTTCTCACCCGACTTGAACGTCAGCTCCCGCAACGCCCCCAACTCCCGCAACACCGGCTCGGTATACGGCACCCGACCCGATCCCTCGGACCCGATCTGCCCTGGGTCACCATGCTCGGTCATCGCCCATCCTCCTTCAACCTCGTACGCGGTTGGCATTTTGTGTAATAACGGCTGGACATGCTGGTATCTTGCGCGGAGTGTCCGGCGTGGCCACGACCCGGGAACCGGTTAGACTCCGAAATCTGGTGAAGTGAGGGTCTCTGCGGTGAGTGCGGCGCGTTGACCCTCGCATCCACGGTCAAATCGAACCGGCGCATGTGATCCGGCAACCGTTCCCGGGCCGCATGCGCTACACGTGAGAGCCGCACACGCCTTCGAGCCGCGCACCGCGGGCCGCGTTATACGAAGACCCCAGCCAGGCTGAGCAGACCGAGCTAACGAGCAGTTTGGCGGCGGGAAGAGACACGGTCCAAGCGGAGGCCGCCCAGTGGTTCGCGGTCGTGCGGCCGGCGCGTCGGTTCGGCCCGTGGAGCTGCCCAGAAGCCCTCCTCGGGATCCAGCAGGACAGCGGCCGCGTCCTTGCGAGAGCGAACGCCTAGCTTGGCGAAAGCCGACGCTAGGTGGCTCTTTACGGTGCTTTCAGCTAGGTAGAGCCGGTCTGCGATCTGGCGGTTCGTCATACCAAGGATCAGAAGCTCCAAGGCTTGCTTCTCGCGGTGGGAGAACGCGGGCTTCGCCACCACCCGGCGTGCTACGTGCGGCACACAGATCAACCCCGCGACGACGGCCCGGACGGCCGGGATCAGTGCCTGTGCGGCATCGTGCTCTGGCACGAAGGCGTCTGCTCCTGCGTTGAGCGTCTGGCGTGCGAGGATGCTCTTTGCGTCCTTGGCCGCGCGAGCTACGACGACGATTCGTGTGGCTTGGGCGTCGCGGCGCAGCGCCCGAACGGTCGACAGGCCCGCTGAGCGAGCTAGATCTGCCGCCAGGATGGCGGCGTGCGGCGGGTTCGCTGCTAACTCATCAGCCCGAAGAATGGGTAGGACTCCTGCATTCGGCGGGAGGCCTCCCCGGATCAGAATCGAGCGAAGGTTCGCGGGTTCACGAGCGCCTTGGTATACGAGCGCGACGCGGAGTGCGAGTTCGTCACTGATCCGGTGGAGCGAAGGATACGGATCAGTCAGCGCGCTCATCGTCGAGCCAGATCCGTTGGAGGCGCACTTTGGCCAAGACGCGCTGCTGCCTGCGGGGTGGTCACCGTCTTACACCGTCGCATCTCGCGCCGGCTGCGGCGGCCGCCCCTCAGGCCGCCAGCGGCTGCCGCGTCACACGAGTGAGCGGAGTTAACTCGAGTCTCTCCAGCTCCCTCCGCAACGCTCGCCGCCCACGATGATGAAGGCCGTGAATGGAGCCTTCGGACCGGCCCATGCGGTTTGCAATCTCGCCTGGCGTAAGACCGACCACATGGCGAAGGATCACTACTTGACGCTGCTCATCGGGAAGGTTCGCAAGTGCCACCTTGACCGCGTCTGAGCGATCCGGGTCCGCTCCGGAGCTGACGTCAGGATCGACCACCGTCTCCGTTGGCGTGAGCCGATTCGCGCGCATGTGGTCAATGGCGACATTACGGGCGAGCCGAAGCAGCCACGCGAAGAATGGCACGCCGCGGTCGTCGTACTTCGTGAGCGTCGTCATCAGCTTCGTGAACACGTGCTGTGTCACGTCCTCGGCCTCGTGATCGTCGCGCACGATCGAGCGCACGTATCCGTAGATGTTGTGGGAATAGGTGACATACAGGAAGCGCAACGCTTCCTGATCGCCTTCCTTGGCGCGAGCAACGGCGAGGCGGGTCTTGCTTGCGCGTGTCGGGCGACTCATCCAGTGACGTCCTGCCGGTGAAGCCAGTCGTCCCAGGCGTAATCGCAAGAGTTTCCTTAATCAACGTGATCCCCCTATTCTGTGGCGGCGTGGGGCCACCCGCCCCGATGCGATCCCGAACCCGGAATCAGGGCGCAAATCTGTTCTGTGCTGGCCCCCGGAGGGCGGTGCCCTCGCAATCCATTGGGATCGAGTATTCCCGCACGTCCGAGCACGGTCAATGACCGCGCAGACCATTCGGGCGTTCACGCCGTTGAACGCCCAAGGTTCCCCCAGATAGCGCTTAGACGATGCCACGGCGTCGGCAAAACGCGAGATTCGGCACGCCTTAAGCATGATCTGAGGTCGAAAATCTGTGCGAGGATGCGCCGTTAAATGAGCTATGCTGAGCACAGCGTATGTATCGCTAGCTATTGGGGCACTATGCGATTTGCAGACGCGGCGATTGGCGAAGGCGGGCTTGCCTCGGCCGCAAACTTCGAGTTCGAGTTGAAGACGCGACCCGGCAGGATAGCCGGCGCCGCGATGTCGCTTGGCGCCCGTGACCGGGCCCGAGCTGGTGCTCACCGGGGACTCCTGAACGTGCTTGGCGTTAGCTTGATCGTTTTGGGCCTGCGCTTACTCGGCCTTGGGCTCATCGTCTTGGCCGCTGTGCTACAGGAGCTGCGCTCTCGGGCAGCAATCACCCGGGCCGCGGTGCAGGCCGAACGGGAGCGCGTGGCGCGCGATCTGCACGACGGGCTCGCACAGGATCTCGCATTCATCGTCGTGTGCGGGGAGCGGATGGCACCCGGTATGGACGCTGAGCATCCCGTCGTTATCGCCGCCAAGCGGGCGCTTCAGACCTCCCGACGCACGATCGCGGAGCTGTCGGAGCCGGCTGACGCCACACTGCGCGGTGAGCTGGAGGTGCGCGATGACGGCCGAGATTCCGTGCCCACGCGCCGACGTAGGTTGCGGGAGCGGCTCGGTCTGCGCCGGGATCGTGCGCACCTCTGTTCTCAGGGAGCGTCGTCCGAGGTTCGCCTGAGTCGAATCGGTGAAACAGGATTCGAAGGTGCACGGCGATGACACGAAGCGTCAGGCTACTGATCGCCGATCACGATCCAATGCGACTCGGCATCAGGATGGCACTACACGCCGAGGTCACCGTGTGCGCAGAGGCCACCGACACCGAACAGGCGATCCGTTTGGCGATGCGTGAGCAGCCCGACATTTGCCTGGTCGGCAGAGACATCCCAGGCGATGGGATCGCCGCGGTACGCGGGATTTGTCGCGCCGCACCCCGTGCCGCCGTGGTCGTCCTCGCCCCGGTCCGCGACGCCGAAGACCTCGTCGAGTGCGTGCGCGCCGGCGCGATCGGCTATGTGCCGGAAACTCTTGATGCCGAACGCCTGCGAACAATCGTTGGCGCGATCTCGGCGAACGAGGCGGTTGTTCCCCGTTCCATGGTCTTCGACCTGATGGCTGAGCTCCGTGGCGGTGGAATCGGCGTCGATGCACTGACCGGACGCGAGGCACAGGTCCTTGGGATGCTCCGCCGGGGACACAGTACGGCCGCGATCGCGCGGCGACTTAATATCGCCCCGGTCACGGTGCGCCGACACGTTTCTGAGCTCGTACGTAAGCTCGGGGTCGAAGATCGATCCGAGCTCGCAGCGCTTGGGGTGGGTCCGTGGGGTCGGCCAGACGTGGGCAAGCAACGGGCGATTTGAGGCTGAGCGCAGGCAACGGCTTCCGATTGGCGCCAACAGACCAGGGGTTTATGCGAGGCCGCGGCGCACCGCGTAGGTCGCGGCTTGAACCCGGCTCGAGAGTCCAAGCTTCGCGAGGATGCTCGACACGTGGCTCTTGGCCGTACGTCGGCTGATGTTCAGGCTCTCTGCAATCTCGCTGTTCTCCATTCCGCGCGCGACCAATCGCAATACATCGAGCTCGCGTGCAGAGAGCTCGCTTGCTGAGGTAACGTACGATCCTTGTTCTACGTCCGGTCGGCGGAGACGCCCGAGAACCACCTCGGCGGCCTGCGGCGACAGCCACGTAGCTCCTTGTGCCGCCGCCCGCACGGCGTCGGCGATACTAGTGATCGGCGTGTCTTTCGCGAGGAACCCGCAGGCGCCAGCGTCGACCATCGTCGCCACCGCAGCCTCGTCCGAGACCACGGTTAGGGCGACGACCCGGGCGTCGGGGTGACGCTCCAGGATTGCGCGGGTTGCGTCAGCGCCTTCGAGGTCGGGCATCCGCAGATCCATCAGGACTACGTCGGGTCGCAGCTCGTCGGCCAGGCGCGCTCCTTTCCGGCCGCCCGAGGCCTGCGCGATCACCTCGATATCCTGTTCCAACGCGAGCAGGGCTGCGAGGCCCGTCCGATACAGATCATGGTCGTCGACAACAACCACCCTGATCGGCTGGGCCGGATGTTCGCCCCCGTTCGTCGTCATCTCATGTGTTTTGGCCCTTGCGGTCTACCCAGGCCAGCATTCCTCGGTGGCCAGGTGCAAGTATAGCGGGGTCCTCGCTCGGCCCCCGCCGGGAGAGCTCGTAGCGCGGCATGTGTTCACTGTCGGACACTCGACCCGATCATCCGACGAGCTGCTTGCGCTGCTTGACATGGTGGGTATCGGCGTGGTCGCCGACGTTCGAGCGTTTCCGAGCTCGCGGCGCAATCCGGAGTTCAATGCCGGCGCCCTCCGGCGCTGGCTGCCCGAGGCCGGGATCCGTTATCTCCACGTGCCCGAACTCGGTGGTCGCCGCCGGCCCCTCCCCGGGTCGGTCAACGATGGCTGGCGCGAGCGGGGGTTCCGGGGCTACGCCGACCACATGGCGTCCGCGGAGTTTGCCGATGGGCTTGCGCGTGTGCAGGAGCTGGCGCTGAGTGAGCCGACCGCGATCATGTGCGCCGAGGCCGTGTGGTGGCGCTGTCGCCGTCGGCTGATCGCGGACGCGCTGACCGTGGGCGGCTCGAAGGTCGTGCACCTCGGCGAGGGGTCGGGACAGACGCTCCACGAGCTGCCCGCCTTCGCGGTCGTCGAGGATGGCCGGCTGGGCTATCCCCTGGCACAGACCTCGCTGTTCACTGAACAACTGCGTTCGTCAGAGGGGGAGGTCGATTAGAATCGCGTGAACCTGGATTCACGGAGCGCTGAGCGAGGAGACACACGTGGACCTGCACGACACTCCCGAGCAGGTCGCCTATCGCCAGGAGGTCCGGGCATGGCTCGCTGATCCCACCCGCGCCCGCCGCGGCAACGCTGCCCGCGAGGTCCTCAACCAGGCGCCGCCGCTGCAGCCGATCAACCTGTTCGAGGTCGACCTTGCGCTGCAGTGAGGCGCTCGAGCGCGAGGGCGGCGGCTGGGGGATCGACCGGGTGCGCGAGGCCGGCGACGTCGCCGGCAGCGTCGAGGCGCGCGAGCACGGCCGGCGCGCGGAGCGCAACGAGCCGCATCCTCCGCACCCACGACCGCTACGGGAACCGGATCGACCAGGTCGAGCTCGACCCGTCGTGGCACTGGCTGCTGCGCGGGGCGATCGAGCGCGAGATCCACGGCCTGCCGTGGCGAGAAGAGCGCGCGGGTGCACACGTCGTCCGGGCGGCGCTGTTCACGCTGTGGGGCAACGCCAACGACGGCGTCATGTGCCCGGTGTCGATGACGTACGCGGCGATCCCGGCGCTGCGCGACGCGGCGCCCGAGATCGCCGCCGAGTGGGAGCCGCGGCTGACGAAGCCCGACTACGAGGCGTGGCGCGCTCGCGGGAATGGCGATGACCGAGCGCCAGGGCGGCTCCGACGTCCGCGCCAACATCACGCGCGCCGACCCGGTCGGCGACGGCAGCTACGAGCTGCTACGGCCACAAGTGGTTCTGCTCCTACCCGCCGTGCGACGTCTTCCTCGTGCTGGCCCAGGCGCCGGAAGGGCTGTCGTGCTTCCTCGTCGAGCGTGGCCCCGGGCATGGAGTTCCAGCGGCTGAAGGACAAGCTCGGCACGCGCTCGCTGCCGTCGAGCGAGGTCGAGTTCCGCGCCGTCCGGGCACGGCTGATCGGCGAGGAGGGCCGCGGTGTGCCGGCGATCATCCGGATGGTCAACCACACGCGCCTCGACTGCCTGCTCGGCTCCATGACCGGCGCTGCGGCGCGGGACGCTCGAGGCGATCCATCACGCCCGGCATCGCCGCGCGTTCGGCGCGCTCCTGGTCGATCAGCCGGCGATGCGCAACGTGCTCGCCGACCTTGCGATCGAGTCCGAGGCGGCGACCGTGAGCGCGATGCGCGTCGCCCGCAGCTATGACGATCCCGAGGACGGCGCGTTTCGCAGGTTCGCGACCGCGGTGATGAAGTACTGGGTCGCCAAGCGCGCTCCCGCGCACGCGGCCGAGGCGCTCGAGTGCCTCGGCGGCAACGGCTTCGTCGAGGACTCGGGGATGCCGCTGCTCTACCGCGACGCGCCGCTGAACTCGATCTGGGAGGGGTCGGGGAACGTCGCGGCGCTCGACGTCCTGCGCGCGATCGTCAAGGAGCCCGCGGCTCTGCCTGCGTTCATGGCCGAGTGCGAGCTGGCCGCGGGTGGCGATCGTCGGCTCGACGCGCACCTGGAGCACGTACGCCGCCAGGCCGAGTCGGTGTTCACGACCGACGACCCGCAGTTCAACGCCAGGCGCGTGGTCGAGGACCTCGCACTCGCGCTCGAGGCATCGCTGCTCGTGCGCCACGCCCCGCCCGCGGTCGCCGATGCGTTCTGCGCCTCGCGGCTGGGCGGCGACGGCGGCCGCGTCTACGGGACGCTCCCCCCGTCGGCCGACGCGAAGGCGATCATCGAGCGCGCGCTGCCGGCATGAGACAGGAGGCGGCTGACCGGCCGCCCCGTTGGGGCGCACGAGGCGCTGCGGATGGGGCTCGCGAACCGCGTTGTGCCGGCCGGGCAGGGCCGCGGGGGCTGCCGAGGAGCTTGGTCGCCGACTTGCGCGTTTCCCGCAGACTTGCATGCGCGAAGACCGGCTGTCCGCGCTCGAGCAGGACGGCCTCGGCGAGGCCGCCGCGATGCTTGCGAGCTCGAGCACGGCCTGCGATCGTTGCGTGAGGTTCAGGCGGGCCTCGATCGCTTCAGAGCCGGGGCCGGCCGGCACGGATCTTTCGACGAGCTGGGCTGAGGCGATCACCCCAGGCCAGCAGCTCCGCGACGTGCGCGTCCGTGAGCCCCACCGCCGGCTCGGTCGAGATCAGCAGCGTCGGCGCGTCCCGGGCGGCGGCCCAGGCGCTGCAGCGCTCGTCATGGGCGTCGTCGACCCACGCGATCGGACGTGAAGGCCCTGCATAGGCGTCGATTCCGACCAGCTTCCAGCGGGCGCTCGGGGGTCGGTTGAGTTCGTCGAATGGGACGTGCGGAAGCGCTGCCGGGAGGCCGAGCGCGAGCGGCAGGTAGACGTTGGCCTTCTCCTCCCAGCCCGTGCACCACACGAGCTCGAATTCGTTCGAGAGTCGGCGCAGGTGTTCGCCGGCGGTGGCCGAAAGGAGATGGGCGCTCCCATCCACGAGCTGGAACTGGCCGGCCGGCGGGGTGGCGGGATCGAAGCCGAACAACGAGATCACCCCATCCACGTCGATCATGAGAAGCGGCTTATCCATAGTTTCTACTTATCCGCGCTCGGCACATTCACCGATGTGGCAATCGGTTCGAGATTGTTATGGTCGCCGACATCTGGTGTACTTGACGGTGCGGATTCAACGCACGCACCGCGTGGCGCTGTCGAGTACCTACGTGAGGCAGCGCATCGCAGCGCCGGTCTCCGCACCGGACCACCACTCATGATTCCCCTGTTCGGCATTCTGCTTGCGCTCGCTTGCGCTCTCGCGACAAATGTGGGCTTCCTCTACAAGCATCGCGGGGCTTGCGCTGCGCCGGCCGTCGACATCCGCCGCCCGCTGTGGTCGGCGCGCAAGCTGTTCGGCTCGCGCCTGTTCGCACTGGGGATGCTGATCGCGGCCGGCGCCTGGACCTTCCACGTCGCGGCGATGGCGGTCGCGCCGCTGTCGCTCGTTCAGAGCGTGCTGGCCGGCGGCGTCGTGCTGCTCGCCGTGATGGCGGAGCGGATCCTCGGTGTGAAGATCGGGCGCCGCCAGTGGCTCGGCCTCGGCCTGACTGCCCTGGGGCTGATGCTCCTCGGGGTGACGCTGCCGGTCGCGCACAGTGCCCACTCGCATTTCTCGACCCCCGGCATGATCGTGTTCGAGTCCGCCATGATCGCGGCGGGGACGCTGCTGATCATGGGACCGCGGATCGGCGCCCCAAGCGAGCACCACGGATTCATGCTCGGCGCGGCCGCCGGGATCCTGTTCGGCGTCTCCGACGTCGCGATCAAAGCGATCTCGGGCCTGGTCGGCACCTCCGGCGTGCTCGGTCTGCTGACGCCATGGACGCTGATGACGGTCGCCGCCTCGATCGCCGCGTTCTACGCGTCCGCCAAGGGCCTCCAGGACGGCGACGCGGTCCCGGTGATCGCGGTCACGGGAACGGCCGCGAACATCGCCGGGATCGTTGGCGGGATCATCGTCTTCGGCGACCCGCTGTCCGGCAATCCGGCGCTCCTCGCGATCGAGTGCATGGCGTTCCTGTTCGTGATCGGCGCCGCGTGGCTGATGCCCGCGCCGCTCCGGGTGGCCACGTCGAGCGTGTAGCCGGGCTCCAACGCGCCTGCACCCGGGCGCGATGGTTGCAGGGCCCAAACCAAGCGCGTAGGCCGAAGGCCGCAGCGCCCTAACAAAAACCAACCACCTCGAAGAACCACTCCGGCTGACCGAGGCGGATGAGGCTTGTAACGGAGCGCCGCCAGATTGGACAGCCGCATCGTCGATACCCTTTGTACAAAACGGCAAAGATGGGAGCGGCATGGCGAGCACCGAGGAAGCAGTAAGGACCCAGACCGGCTCGCTGCAGGACCTTGCGCGGCGTCATCTGTGGATGCACTTCACCCGGATGGGCGCGTATGAGCAGGCGGAGATCCCGATCATCGTCCGCGGCGAGGGGTGCTACGTCTACGACGAGCACGGCAAACGCTACCTCGACGCGCTGTCCGCCCTGTTCTGCGTGAACATCGGTCATGGGCGCGCCGACATCGCGCAGGCCGGGGCCGACCAGGCGAAGGATCTCGGGTTCTTCACGAACTGGTCCTACGCGCATCCGCCGGCGATCCAGCTCGCATCGAGGATCGCCTCGCTTGCTCCCGGAGACCTCAATCGGGTGTTCTTCACGAGCGGGGGGAGCGAGGCGGTCGAGTCGGCGCTCAAGCTGGCGCGTCAGTACTACAAGCTCCGCGGCAAGGGGACCAAGTACAAGGTGATCGCGCGCGAGGTTGCCTATCACGGCACCAGCTTCGGCGCGCTGAGCGCGACGGGCGTTACGGGTCTGCGCCAGCCGTTCGAACCGCTCACGCCCGGCGGTTGTCATGTGCCGAACACGAATACCTACCGGCTGCCGCTGGGAATCACCGAGGACCGGCTGGCGGACACGATCGCTCAGCGGATCGAGTTCGAAGGGCCCGACACGGTCGCCGCGGTGATCCTCGAGCCGGTGCAGAACGCCGGCGGGTGTTTCACGCCGCCCGCGGGTTACTTCCAGCGCGTGCGCGAGATCTGCGACGAGTACGACGTCGTGATGATCTCCGACGAGGTGATCTGTGCCTGGGGTCGCCTGGGCGAGTGGTTCGGCGCGCAGCGCTACGACTACGTCCCGGACATCATCACCACGGCCAAGGGACTGACGAGCGCGTACGCGCCGATGGGCGCGGTGATCGTGTCCGACCGGCTGGCCGAGCCGTTCCACGACGGTATGAACAGCTTCACTCACGGGTTCACGTTCGGCGGGCATCCGATCTGCGCGGCCGTCGCGATGGCGAACCTCGACGCGCTCGAGCGCGAGGGGGTGATCGAGAACGTCCGCGCCAACGAGGGCGCGCTGCGCGAGATGCTCGAGTCTCTGCGGGACCTGCCGATCGTCGGCGACGTGCGCGGCGCCGGCTACTTCCACGCGATCGAGCTGGTCAAGGACAAGGACACCAAGGAGTCGTTCTCAGACGAGGAGTCCGAGACGCTGTTGCGCGGGTTCCTGTCCGGCGAGCTGTACCGCCGCGGGCTGATCTGTCGCGCGGATGACCGCGGCGATCCGGTGATCCAGCTCTCGCCGCCGCTGATCGCTGGTCCGGAGCAGTTCGCCGAGATCGAGTCCGTGCTTCAGCCGGTGCTGGCGGAGGCCGGGGACCGGATGCACGTCCACACCGCCTGACGATGCACGACCTCACCGCCTGACGCGATCATGCTGACCGTTCGAGACCTGCTTGGCGACCTGGAGGTTCGCCTGCTGGCGGGGGAGGAAGGGCTCGAGCTGCCCGTTCGCTGGGTTCACATCTCCGAGCTGCTCGACCCGACGCCGTGGCTGTCGGGAGGCGAGGTGCTGCTGACCACCGGCCTGCAGCTGGACGGCCGCCGAGCGCCAGCGCGAGTTCGTCATGAGGCTCGCCGACCACCAGCTCGCCGGGCTCGGCTTCGGCACCGGGTTCGGGCACGCCTCGGTGCCGGCGGCGATTCTCGAGGTCGCTGCCGAGCGCCGGTTCCCAGTGTTCGAGGTTCCCTACGAGGTGCCGTTCATCGCGATCACCGAGGCGGCGTTCTCGCGTCTGGTCAACGAGCAGTACGCGGTGCTCCGCCGCGCGCTGGCGGCGCAGGAGCGACTCGAGCGGATCGTCCTTTCCGAGCGAGGGCTCGAGGCGCTCGCCGGCGCGCTTTCCACGTTGATCGGGGCAGCGGTCATGGTGTTCGATCCGCGCGGGGAGCCGCTCGTGCAGCATGCGTTCCGCAGGCCGCTCGACGACACGACGCTCGCGTCGCTTCAGTCCGAGCTGCGCGAGCGGGGGCGCCGGCGCGACGCCCGCACGTTCATGCCGAGTTGCGACGACGGCGGACGGGCGCTGGCGCTGCCGGTCGCGGCGGACGGCGGCGCCGGCGACCTCGGATCGGGCGTCGCCGTCGGGTCGGGCGCGTCGGGTTCCCAGTCGGGCGCCTCGGGTTCGGCCTCGGCGCGCGTCGGATTCGGCCCCGGCCGCGTCGGGTTCGGCCCCGGGGTCGACCGGGGGAACGTCGGCGGGCGCAGCGGCTTCGCCGGTCGAGCGCGCTCCCGAGGCATGGCTGGTGGCGATCAAGGACGGTGGGCCGCTGAGCGACTTCGATCGCCTGACGCTCCACCAGGCCGTAACGATCGTCGCGCTCGAGCTGCTGCGCGCGCGCGCGGCCGGCGACACCGAGCGGCGGCTCGCCGGCGACTTGCTCGCGGCGGTCGTGCGGGGTGAGCTGGCGGGGCCGGATCTGAGCCGCAGGCTGGCCCCGTTCGGGCTGTCCGATCGCGTCGCCGCGATCGTCGTCGAGCGGCCGAACGGCGGCCGCGGCTCGCCGGCGCCCGCCGAGCTCGCGCTGTCGGCGGCGCTTCGCCACGCCGCCGCCTCGGGACTGGTCGCGTCGAACGGGTCGCTGACTTGCGCGCTCGTGCCGGGGATGGATGAGGACGAGCTGATCCCTTTGGCCGAACGGGTCGCGGTCCGGCTGGCCCGCGAGCTGGGCGCCGCGGTCGACGTCGGCGTCGGGCGGGGCGTAGCGGGCGGCGATGCGCGGCGATGCTTCCACGAGGCGCGCTGCGCGCTGGAGGCGCTGTCGCTCGGCGCGTCGAGCTCGGCATCGGCGGCGCCCGGCGGCAACGGCAGCGGCGTGGGTACCGGAGCACCGCGGGTCGCGAGCTACCGCGACCTGGGCTCTTTCCAGCTGCTGCTCTCGCTTCAGGACGACGAGGCGCTGCGGCTGTTCTGCGACTCGATCCTCGGCCCGATCGAGGCGAGCGAGGGGCACTACGGCGGCGAGCTGATGCGCTCGCTCGAGGTGTTCATCGAGGAGAACGGGCAGTGGGAGCGGGCGGCGCGGCGGCTGTACTGCCACCGCCACACCTTGCGGTACCGGATCCGGCGGGTCGAGGAGCTCACCGGGCGCAATCTGTCGAGTGCACGAGACCGAATCGAGTTTTGGCTCGCGTTGCGCGGGCGCGAGATCGTGGCATGACGATGGAGGTGTGTTCAAGTTGAGGGTCGGGGTTGCAACCGAAGTCAAGCCGGACGAGTACCGGGTGGCGCTGACGCCGGCCGGAGTGCGCGAGCTCGCCGACTCCGGGCACGAGGTGTACGTGCAGCGCGGCGCCGGCGAGGGCTCGTCGATCACGGACGAGGGGTACGTCGCGCAGGGGGCGCAGATCGTCGCCGACGCCGCCGAGCTGTTCGGCGTCGCCGAGCTGATCGTGAAGGTCAAGGAGCCCCAGCCGGCTGAGGTGTCGCTGCTCGAGCCCCGCCATACGGTGTTCACGTATCTGCACCTTGCGGCCGATGCCTCGCTGACACAGGCCCTGATGGCATCGGGTGCGACCTGCATCGCGTACGAGACCGTCGAGGACGACCGCGGGCGGCTGCCGTTGCTCGCGCCGATGTCCGAGGTCGCGGGCAAGATCGCCACCCAGGCGGGGGCGTTCATGCTCGAGAAGCCGCTCGGCGGCCGCGGCATCCTGCTCGGCGGCGTCCCCGGCGTGGCGGCGGCGAACGTGATGATCATCGGCGGCGGCGTGGTCGGGATGAACGCCGCGTTCATCGCGCTCGGGATGGAGGCGACCGTGTACGTGTTCGACCGCGACATCGACCGCCTGCGCGAGCTCGACATCGCGTTCGGCGGTCGTGCCGACACGTGCTTCGCCTCGACCTTGTCGATCGAGGAGCGCCTGACGGACGCCGACCTCGTGATCGGCGCGGTGCTGGTGCACGGCGCCCGGGCCCCGCGCGTCATCACCCGCGCCCAGCTCGGCCAGATGAAGCCGCACGCGGTCCTCGTCGACGTCTCGATCGACCAGGGCGGCTGCTTCGAGACGTCTCGCCCGACGACCCATTCGGACCCGACCTACGAGGTCGACGGGATCACCCACTATTGCGTCACGAACATGCCGGGAGCGGTGCCGATCACCTCGACGTACGCGCTCACGAACGCGACGATGCCCTACGTGGTGCATCTCGCGTCCTCGGGAGTCGTGGGCGCGATCATCGAGAACACCGGGCTGAAGCTCGGGGTCAATGTGGCCGGTGGGCACGTCACCTATCAGCCGGTGGCCGAGGCCGTGGGGGTGCCTTGTGTGCCGGTGGAGGAGGCGCTGGCCGGGGTCGGCGCCGGCACGGGCTCCTAGGCGCGCGACTCTCCCGACTGGGCGCCCGATAGGAGCTTGCGCCTCGCCGAGATCGAGTGATCCACGCACGCCGCTGGCCCGTACAAAGGGACGAAAACGAGTTCGACCGACCGAGAGGGGCAAGCAGCAAGCGCGCGAAGTCACTGTCCGACGGGGCGAGGAACCGGCGGTGGGGGCGCGGCGGGAGCTGTGGGCGCCCGGTGTCATTCGAGACGGCGATACCGGGCGCCCCTGCTAGGCTCTGCCACCGCATGCCGACTACCAGCCAGCTGATCCGCAAGGGTCGCACCACACCGAAGAAGAAGCTTTCGACGCCCGGCTTGAAGTCGGGAAAGGGCCGGAAGAAGAAGGTCGCAGCGCCGCAGCGCCGCGGCGTCTGCACGCGCGTGTTCACGACCACGCCGAAGAAGCCGAACTCGGCCCTTCGCAAGGTGGCGCGGGTGCGGCTGACTAACGGCATGGAGGTCAACGCCTACATCCCGGGCGAGGGCCACAACCTGCAGGAGCACTCGGTCGTGCTCGTCCGCGGCGGCCGCGTCAAGGACCTTCCGGGCTACCGCTACAAGGTGATCCGCGGCACGCTCGACGCCGCCGGCGTCGGCGACCGCAAGAAGGCCCGCTCCCAGTACGGCGTGAAGGCCAAGTGATGCCGGCACCGCACCGAGATCGGTTCGTCCGCGGGATCGCCTGATGCCTCGCCGCGCCGCAGCCCAGATCCGGCCGATCGAGCCGGACCCGGTCCACCGCAACCGCTTCGTCCAGCAGGTCATCAACAAGGTGATGCTCGACGGCAAGAAGTCGGTCGCGGAGAAGATCGTCTACGACGCGCTCGCGATCCTCGGCGAGCGCACCGGCAAGAACCCCGTCGAGCAGCTGGAAGGGGGCATCAAGGCGCTGACCCCGGTGCTCGAGGTCAAGTCGCGCCGCGTCGGCGGCGCCACCTATCAGGTTCCGGTCGAGGTGCCCGCTCGTCGCGCCCGGACGCTGGCCGTCCGCTGGCTCGTGGGCTACGCCCGCCAGCGCCGCGAGAAGACGATGGCGCAGCGGCTCGCGCACGAGCTGCTCGACGCCCAGCAGCAGCAGGGCAACGCGTTCAAGCGCAAGGACGACGTCTACCGCATGGCGCAGGCCAACAAGGCGTTCGCCCACTACCGCTGGTAGACGCGCCGTGGATGTTTGTGCCCCAATATCGGGCAACAAACGTCCCACGACCAGGAGCGCGACCATGAAGATCGATGCCGGTGGCTACTGGTCGACGATCGACCAGGCCGCTGATGCGGCAACCGCGCCGGGTCCCGAGCTATCAGCTCTCCTGTATCTGCTCATTATTGCCCACAACTCGCTACGACGCGATATGCTGCTGCGCCGCTCGGGCCGAGTCCGGGCGCTACGTCTATGACGAAGGTGTTCGACACCCGGCCCGCAGCGCATCGCCTGCGGTTGTGCGTTCTGTGGGTCGCCGCAGCGATCGCAATCAGCACGCTGTGCGGCATCGCTGCCCCGCTTCGGCGTCCGCGGCTACGGGTCTGGTGGCGGCTTATGGGTTCGAGGAGGCATCTGGGGCAAGTGTGGTCGACTCCTCGGGCAACGGCAATACAGGGTCACTGATCGGCGCGACCCGGGTGACGGGGGGCAAGTTCGGTGACGCGTTGAGCTTCGATGGCGGGAGCGCCCGGGCTGTCATCCCAGACTCGCCGTCACTGCACCTTGGCGACGCGATGACGCTCGAGGGGTGGGTGGACCCGGCTGTGGTCACGAACGAGTGGCGTGACGTCATCAATAAGGGAGATGACAACTATTACCTTGAGGCCACGTCTGATCGGCAGAGCGTGCCCGGGGGCGCGGCGATCGTTCGACGGCACCCGCGGCCACGTGTTCGCCCCCTCGCCGCTGCCGGTTGACAGCTGGTCGCTACTTGGCCGTCACCTACGACGGGACCACGCTTCGTCTCTACGTGAATGGCGACGAAGTCGCGCGAGGCGCCGCAGACCGGGACGATCGCCTCCTCGACGAACCCGCTCGAGCTCGGCGGCGACAGCATCTACGGCCAGTACTTCGGCGGGCTGATCGACGAGGTTCGCATCTACAACGTCGCCCGCACCGCCGCCGAGATCCAGACCGACATGTCGACACCGATCGTCTCCAGCACACCCAGCGACAGCACCCCGCCCTCGGCGCCTGGCACGCTCGGCGCGACCGCGAGCGCTCGCGACGCAGGTCGACCTCAGCTGGGGCGCCGCAACCGACAACGTCGGGGTCGCCAGATATCAGATAGAACGCTGCCACGGCAGCGGCTGTAGCGACTTCACCACAGCTCGCGAGCACCGCCACACCAGCTACAGCGACACGACCGTCGAGCGCCTCTACCAGCTACAGCTACCGGGTGCGCGCCATCGACGCCGCCGGCAACATCGGCCCCTACTCGAACACCGCGACCGTCACTACCCCCGCCGGCCCGTCCGGTCTGGTCGCGGCGTTTGCGTTCGATGAGGGGTCGGGGACGACCGTCACCGACGCGTCGGGGAATGGCAATAACGGGCACGATCACGAACGCGACTTGGGCGGCGTCGGGCATGTACGGCAGGGCGTTGCAGTTCAACGGCACCAGCGCGTTGGTCACGATTCCCGATGCCGCGCTCGCTGCATCTGTCGAGCGGGATGACGCTGGAGGCGTGGGTGAATCCCTCGACCATCGACGCCACTTGGCGCGATGTGATCTATAAGGGCAACGACAACTTCTATCTCGAGGCGACGTCGACGAACTCCTCGCGTCCGGACGCGGGCATGCTCGCCGGCGGCAGCTACGCCGACGCGTTCGGTAGCGCCGCGCTCCCCGCCAACACCTGGTCGTACCTCGCCGAGACCTATGACGGCGTCGACGCTGCGGCTGTATGTCAACGGGACGCAGGTCGCGGTCGACTGCGCACACGGGCTCGATCGCGACTTCGACGAACCCGCTGGAGATCGGTGGCGACAGCATCTACGGCCAGTACTTCGCGGGCCTGATCGACGAGGTTCGCGTCTACAACGTCGCCCTCACCGCCGCCCAGATCCAAACCGACGAGGCCACCCCGATCAACCGGCGCGACACCACCCCGCCGTCGCAGCCGGGGACGCTGACCGCGAACGCCGTCTCAGCGCAGCGAGGTCGACCTCTCCTGGGGCGCCTCCACCGACAACGTCGGCGTCACCGGCTACCAGGTCGAGCGCTGCCAGGGCGCCGGCTGCAGCAACTTCGCCCAGATCGCCACCCCAACCGGCACCAGCTATAAGGACACCAGCGTCAGCGCCAACACCAGCTACAGCTACCGCGTTCGCGCCACCGATGCCGCCGGCAACCTCAGCCCCTACTCGAACAGTCGCTACCGCGACGACCAGCCTGTCGGTCACGCCGGGCACGGCGGTACTCACGTTCACTCGAACCGCGCAGTTCGTCGCTCAAGGCTCTGGCAGCGGGACCGTAACGTGGTCGGTCGACGGCGTGCGCCGGCGGCAATGCCAGTGTCGGCACGATCACTGCCGGCGGGCTCTATACGCCGCCCAGCGCGGTCGGGCACGCATACCGTCACGGCAACTTCCGGGGCTCAGTCTGCCAACGCAACCGTCTACGTGACCAACGACGCGGGCACCTTCACCTATCACAACGACAACATGCGGACGGGCCAGGATCTGAACGAGACGGTGCTGACGCCGTCGAACGTGAAGTCCTCGACCTTCGGGAAGCTCGTTCAGCTATCCGCTGGATGGCCTGACGTTCGCCTCGCCGCTCTACGTGCAGAACGTGAACATCCCTGGGCAGGGCTTCCACAACGTCGTGATCGTCGCGACCGAGCACGACAGCGTCTACGCCTTCGATGCCGACGGCAGGAGCAGCTCGCCGCTGTGGCACGTGAACTTCACCGACCCTGCGGCGGGCGTCACGACTGTCCCGGCCGCCGACACGGGCGAGACGGGCGACATTCCCAACGAGATCGGGATCACGGGGACGCCGGTGATCGATCCGGCGACCGGAACGATCTACGTCGTGGCGACGACCAAGGAAGTGAGCGGCGGCACGACGAGCTACGTGCAGCGCCTGCATGCTCTCGACCTCGCGACCGGCGCCGAGAAGTCCGGCAGTCCTGTCGTCATTCAGGCGAGCGTGCCCGGTACCGGAGACGGGTCGTCCGGGGGCACCCTGACGTTCGACTCCGCTGCGCGAGAACCAGCGAACGGGCCTCCTGCTTGCGAACGGCGTCGTCTACTTCGCGTTCTCGAGCCACGGCGACATCGAGCCCTTCCACGGCTGGGTGCTCGGCTACAACGCGTCGACCCTGCAGCGGGTCATGGTCGTACTGCACGACACCGAACGGCGACGACGGCGGGGTGTGGATGAACGGCGACGGCGTCGCGACCGACTCGACCGGAAGCCTGTACTTCATCAGCGGCGACGGCACGATGGATGCGAATACCGGCGGTAGTGACTACGGCGACTCGTTCATCAGGCTCTCGACCAGCGGAACCGTCCAGGACTACTTCTCCCCGAGCGTGCAATCGACCCTCGACAGCCAGGATCTCGATCTCGGATCCGGGGGCGTGCTGCTGCTCCCCGACCAGAGCGGAGCACATCCGCACGAGATGGTCAGCGCGGGCAAGAACGGCACCGATCTACCTCGTCGACCGCGACAACATGGGCGGTTTCCACTCCGGCAGCGACCAGATCGTCCAGAGCCTCACGAACATCTTCCCGAACAATCTCGGCATCGAGGGAGGCAACTTCAGCTCGCCGGTCTACTGGAACGGCTCGGTCTACTTCGCTCCGGTCGCAGGTCCCGTCCAGGCCTTCAAGCTGACCAACGGCCTCCTCTCGACGAGCCCGACGTCGCAGACGTCGCAGACGTACGGCGGGCGGGGCGGCACGATGTCGATCTCCGCCAACGGCTCCAGCAACGGGATCCTCTGGACGCTCCAGACCGGCGGAGCCGGCGTGCCCGGGATCCTCCACGCCTACGATGCGACGGATCTGTCGAAGGAGCTCTACAACAGCAACCAGGCAGGCACGCGCGACGCCCTGGACGAATGGGACAAGTTCAGCTGTCCCCGTCGTCGCGAACGGCGAAGTCTTCGTCACGGCGCACCTCCCAGCTGACCGTCTACGGCCTCCTGCCGTAAAGCTCCACTGACAGCTCGCTGATCTCGGCGTTCATTTGGGCGGCCGACTGCGGAGGACTGCGGCACGCGGCGTGAGGACCTGGCGCAGCGGGGTGTCCGCATGGAAGACGTGCGGCGAGCTTCTCTCCCGAGCACAAGGCCTTCTCTGCCGAGGAACTCGTGCTGCAACCAGTAACGTAGAGGCGGCGCATCGGGAAGGCGCGGATGCGCGAGCTGAAGGACGCGCTGCGCGAGCTCGCTCGGGAGTGACCGACCTGCTTTCTGCACGGCTAGCGGTGTCCGCTTCCTGACACTCGCGCCCCAGGTGAGGCGCGTCCGCGACCTTGGCGTTACATTGTGCTCGCGAGGGTTGTCCCACCGCAACCCCCGGTCCCGTGTGGTGGGCGGCCCTCGCGTCCCTCGTGCGTCGCGTCACCGGACCGTCCGTCCGCGTCCCGCGCCCGCCTGAAACGCCCGTTTCGTCGGTCTCGGAGGCCCTTGGCCTCTGCTATATTCGGTGCTCGCCCTGGGCTGCGTCGCGGTCTTCCGTGCTCGCTCCCGGACGAGGAGAATCCAAGCGATGGAGACACCGTCCAAATAGACAATCGCCCTTTCCCGACACCCGCGTCGTGAACGGGCCCGTAGGGCCCTTTTTCATGTCCGCAGACGGATTTGGGGGCCCGCCCGCCCCGCCCGCCCCGGGGCCCCGCCCGCCCCGCCCGCCCCGAGACCCGCCCGCCCCGCCCACCCCGTCCAAGAACACCGGAACTCATGCCTCGCACTTTCGCCCTAGACAAGATTCGCAACATCGGGATCATGGCCCACATCGATGCCGGTAAGACGACGACGACTGAGCGCATCCTCTATTACACGGGGCGGACCTACAAGATGGGGGAGGTTCACGAGGGCGCCGCGGTGATGGACTGGATGGAGCAGGAGCAGGAGCGCGGCATCACGATCACCTCGGCCGCCACCACCTGCGAGTGGAAGGCCCACCGCATCAACATCATCGACACGCCGGGGCACGTCGACTTCACCGTCGAGGTCGAGCGCTCGCTGCGCGTCCTCGACGGCGCGATCGCGCTGTTCGACTCGGTCGCGGGCGTCGAGCCCCAGTCCGAGACGGTGTGGCGGCAAGCCGACAAGTACCGCGTGCCGCGGATCGCCTACATCAACAAGATGGACCGGATCGGCGCCGACTTCCAGCGCGGCGTGCAGACGATGGTCGACCGCCTCGGCGCGCATCCCGTGCCGATCCAGTTGCCGATCGGCGCCGAGTCGGAGTTCGCGGGGATCATCGACCTCGTCACGAACAAGGCCGTCATCTACAAGGACGAGCTCGGCAAGGAGCAAGAGGTCGTCGACATTCCCGCCGACCTCCTCGACGAGGCGGCGGCCGCGCGCGAGCACCTGCTCGATGAGGTCTCCCACTACGACGACGACCTCGTCGAGATGATCCTCGAGGAGCAGGAGATCCCGGCGGAGCGCCTGAAGCAGGCGATCCGCAAGGCCACGCTCGCGATCAGGATGACCCCCGTCCTGTGCGGCTCGAGCTTCAAGAACAAGGGCGTGCAGCCGCTGCTCGACGCGGTGCTCGACTACCTGCCGAGCCCACTCGACGTGCCCCCGGTCGAGGGGCTCGAGCCGGCCAAGGGCTCGTTGAACGGCGGCGAGCAACCCGCGGTGCGTCACGCCTCCGACGACGAGCCGTTCGCTGCGCTGGTCCACAAGATCATGGCCGACCCCTATGTCGGCAAGCTCACCTACTTCCGCGTGTACTCGGGCCGCCTCGAGGCGGGCTCGCGCGTGCTGAACGTCAACACCGGCCGGACCGAGCGGATCGGCCGGATCCTGATGATGCACGCGAACGAGCGCGAGGAGGTCAAGGAGGTCCACGCCGGCGACATCGCTGCCGCGGTCGGCATCAAGCAGGTCGCGACCGGCGACACGCTGGCCGCGCCCGACAAGCCGATCCGGCTCGAGACGATCGAGTTCCCGGAGCCGGTGATCAAGGTCGCAATCGAGCCCAAGACGAAGGCCGACCAGGAGAAGATGTCGGTCGCCCTCGGCCGCCTGGCCGAGGAGGACCCGACCTTCCAGGTCCGCACCAACGAGGACACCGGCCAGACCGAGATCTCGGGAATGGGCGAGCTGCACCTCGAGGTGCTGGTCGACCGGATGCTCCGGGAGTTCAAGGTCGGGGCGACCGTCGGCCGGCCCCAGGTCTCCTACCGGGAGACGATCCGCGGGCGTGCCGAGAACATCGAGGGCCGGTTCGTGCGCCAGACCGGAGGCTCCGGCCAGTACGGCATCGTCTACATCGACGTCGAGCCGGCGCCCGGGGAGGGATTCGATTTCATCAACAAGGTCAAGGGTGGAGCGGTCCCCACCGAGTTCATCCCGGCGGTCGAGAAGGGCGTCGAGGAGGCGCTCGAGAACGGCCCGCGGGCCGGCTATCCGATGGTCGACGTGCGGGTGACGCTGCAGGACGGCAAGTACCACGACACCGACTCCTCGGAGCTGGCATTCAAGGTCGCCGGGTCGCTGGCGCTGAAGGACGCAGTGCAGAGGGCGAAGCCGGTCCTGCTCGAGCCGATCTTCGCGGTCGAGGTCGTCACTCCCGAGGAGTTCATGGGAGACGTGATCGGCGACCTGAACCGGCGCCGCGGACACGTCCAGGGGATGGAGCCGCGCGGCAACGCGCAGGTGGTCAGCGCGCTTGTGCCGCTGTCGGAGATGTTCGGCTACGCGACCGACTTGCGGTCGACGACGCAGGGCCGCGCGACGTACACGATGCAGTTCGAGCGCTACGACGAGGTGCCGGCGAACATCGCCGAGAAGGTGGTCGGCGAGCTGCAACCCGCATGATCCCCGACCTACCGGCACCGGCGGGCGGATTGCTTATATCCTGAATAGGTTCGTCCTCAGGGCGAACGGAACCACTGAAACCAGAAGGAGCGACACCAAAGTGGCGAAAGCCAAGTTCGAGCGCGACAAGCCCCATGTCAACGTCGGAACCATCGGTCACATCGACCATGGCAAGACGACGCTGACTGCCGCGATCACCAAGGTGCTGAACGAGAAGTACGGCGGCACCGAGGTGCGGTCGTTCGAATCGATCGACAACGCTCCTGAGGAGAAGGCGCGGGGAATCACGATCGCGACCTCGCACGTCGAGTACCAGACCCCGAACCGGCACTACGCACACGTCGACTGCCCGGGTCACGCGGACTACGTGAAGAACATGATCACGGGCGCCGCGCAGATGGACGGCGCGATCCTGGTCGTGTCCGCGGCCGACGGGGCGATGCCGCAGACGCGCGAGCACATCCTGCTCGCCCGTCAGGTCGGCGTGCCCTACATCGTCGTGTTCCTGAACAAGGCCGACATGGTCGACGACCCCGAGCTGCTCGAGCTCGTCGAGGTCGAGATCCGCGACCTGCTGTCCGAGTACGAGTTCCCCGGCGACGACATCCCGTTCGTGATCGGGTCGGCGCTGAAGGCGCTCGAGGGTGACGAGGAGCAGGAGGGCAAGATCCTTGAGCTCGCCGAGGCGCTCGACACGTACATCCCGGAGCCCGTCCGCGACCTCGACAAGCCGTTCCTGATGCCGGTCGAGGACGTGTTCTCGATCACCGGTCGCGGCACCGTCGCCACCGGCCGGATCGAGCAGGGGATCATCAAGACCGGCGAGCAGGTCGAGATCGTGGGCATCAAGGCGACGACGTCGACCGTCGTGACCGGCGTCGAGATGTTCAAGAAGATTCTCGACGAGGGCCGCGCCGGCGACAACGTCGGCTGCCTGCTGCGCGGCACCAAGCGCGAGGAGATCGAGCGCGGCCAGGTCCTCTGCAAGCCCGGCTCGATCACGCCGCACACCCAATTCAAGGCCGAGGTCTATGTCCTGAAGAAGGAGGAGGGCGGACGTCACACGCCGTTCTTCACCGGTTACCGGCCGCAGTTCTACTTCCGCACGACCGACGTCACCGGCGTGGCCAAGCTGCCTGAGGGCACCGAGATGGTCATGCCGGGAGACAACGTCCAGATGGAGATCGAGCTGATCCAGCCGATCGCGATGGACCAGGGTCTGCGGTTCGCGATCCGCGAGGGCGGCCGTACGGTCGGCTCGGGGGTCGTCACCGAAGTCATCAAGTAGTTAAGAGGGCGGCTGGGCCTGACGGCCCGCCGCCCGGTTTTTTCGCACACGAGATACGACCTTCACTGCGGCGGGTCCGTGGGATCCCACCCACCTCCGCCCCTTCCGACTGAGAAAAATTGGCAACAATCGCCCAGAACAAGATCCGGATCCGCCTGAAGTCATACGACCACACGGCGATCGAGACGGCGGCGAAGGAGATCGTCGACACGGCCACGCGCACCGGCGCGAGCGTCTCCGGCCCTGTGCCGCTGCCGACGGAGAAGAACGTGTACTGCGTGATCCGCTCACCGTTCAAGGACAAGGACTCGCGCGAGCACTTCGAGATCCGGACCCACAAGCGACTGATCGACATCCACCAGCCGACCCCGAAGACGGTCGACTCGCTCCAGCGTCTCGACCACCTCCCGGCAGGCGTGGATATCGAGATCCGCCTGGCTTCCTAGGGTCTTCTGATGGCGGCGATCCTGGCACGCAAGCTCGGCATGACGCAGCGGTTCCTCGACGACGGGCGGATCGAGCGGGTGACCGTGCTCGAGGCCGGTCCTTGTCGCGTCACCGCGATCCGCACGCACGAGCGCGACGGCTTCGAGGCCGTGCAGCTCGCGTTCGGTCCGTGCAAGGAGAAGTCGCTCTCGAAGGCCGAGCTCGGGCATCTGAAGAAGGCGGGCGCGTCCGCGATGCGGGACGTCCGCGAGTTCCGTGACGAGGTCGGCGAGCTGCTCGTCGGCGAGACCGTCACGGCCGACGTGTTCTCCCCCGGCGATCGCGTCAAGGTGTCGGGCACCTCGAAGGGCAAGGGCTTCCAGGGCACGATCAAGCGCCACAACTTCAAGCGCGGACCGAAGTCGCACGGCTCGCACAACGTCCGGGCGCCGGGATCGATCGGCGCCTCGGCGACGCCGTCGCGAGTGTTCAAAGGGTTGCGCGGGGCCGGCCGGATGGGCGGCGGGCGCGTGACTCAGCGCGGCCTGACGGTGACCGACGTGATCCCGAAGCAGAACCTCCTGCTCGTGCGCGGAGCTGTTCCCGGGCCGAAGGGTGGGACGGTGGAGGTGCGGACCGATGGCTGATGCGCCAAAGCTCGGCGGGGGCACGGTGAGGCTCGACGCGGCGGCGTTCGAGGCCCGCTTCAACATGCCGCTCGTCCACGAGACCGCGCGCGCGGAACTGAATGCGCGCCGGCGCGGCACGGCCTCGACCCTGACCCGGGGCCAGACCCGTGGCGGCGGCGCCAAGCCGTGGCGCCAGAAGGGCACCGGCCGGGCGCGCCAGGGTTCGATCCGCGCGCCCCATTTCGCCGGCGGCGGCACCGCGTTCGGCCCCACCCCGCGCTCCTACACGGTCAAGGTCAACCGCAAGGCGCGGCGCGGCGCGCTGCGAAGCGCCCTGTCCGTTCACGCTGACCGCGAGTCGCTGGCGGTGTTCGACGCCTCGGTCTTCACCGAGCCGTCGACCAAGCAGGCGGCCGAGCTCCTTTCGGGCTGGGGCGCACGCACACCAACGACGGTGATCCTGACGGACGATGAGGCGGCGGCCGGGAAGTCGTTCCGGAACATCGCGCGGGTCGATGTGATGCCGGTGGAAGACGCTGGCGTCGCGGACGTGATCGGCGCCGCCTCGCTGCTCGTCTCCGAGGCCGCGCTGCCGGCGCTGGTCGCGCGCGCGGCCGGCCCGAGCGCTCGGCGGCTCGAGGGCTCGGGATGCGCTGCGGATGCCGATCCGGATTCGGATGCGGAAGTCGATGCCGATGCCGATGCCGATTTGGATGCCGGCGGAGGGGGAGGGCTGATGGACTCAAGCCAGGTGATCATCCGCCCGGTCGTGTCGGAGAAGACGTTCGTTCTCGCCGAGGCCGGCAAGTACACGTTCCGCGTCCACGAGCGCGCCCATAAGACCCAGATCCGGCAGGCGATCGAGCAGCTGTTCGACGTGAAGGTGCTCGGCGTCCGCACCGCGCTCGTGAAGAGCAAGCCCAAGCGCCGCGGCCAGACCGCCGGGCGCACGCGCCACTGGAAGAAGGCGATCGTCCAGGTGCGACCGGGTGACACGATCCCGATCTTCCAGGGCCTGGAGGGAGCAGAGTAATGCCGATTCGCAATCCCAAGCCCACGTCGCCAGGGCGCAGGTTCGCCACGTACCCCGACTTCGCCGAGATCACCCGGGACGAGCCCGAGAAGTCGCTGACCGAGGGGTTGAAGAAGTCCGGCGGGCGCAACGCCAACGGACGCAAGACCGCGCGACACCGCGGCGGCGGCGCCAAGCGCCTATACCGCAAGATCGACTTCAAGCGCCGCAAGGACGGGGTGCCCGCGAAGGTGGCGCAGATCGAGTACGACCCGAACCGCTCCGCCTACATCGCGCTGCTGCACTACGCCGACGGCGAGAAACGCTACATCCTCGCGCCGCAGCGCCTGCGCGTCGGCGCGACCGTCGAGTCCGGGCCGAACGCCGACATCCGCGTCGGCAACAGCCTGCCGCTTGCGAACATGCCGCCCGGCACCGTCGTGCACAACGTCGAACTGATCCCGGGTCGCGGCGGCCAGATGGCGCGCGCGGCCGGCGCCGGCGTCCAGTTGCTGGCGAAGGAGGGCGAGTACGTGACGCTGCGGCTCCCGTCGGGCGAGATGCGCCAAGTGCGCGCGGAATGCCGCGCGACGGTGGGCACGATCGGCAACACCGACCACCAGAACGTGAAGATCGGAAAGGCCGGGCGCAAGCGCCACCTCGGCGTGCGCCCGCAGACCCGCGGCACCGCGATGAACCCGGTCGACCATCCGCATGGCGGCGGTGAGGGCTCGACCACCCCCGGTCGCCATCCGGTGACGCCGTGGGGCGTGCCGACGCTCGGCTACCGCACCCGGAAGAAGGGCAAGGCATCCGACCGCTACATCGTCCGCGGCCGCAGAAGAGGTAAGAAGCGTTGAGTCGATCGAGCAAGAAGGGCCCGTTCGTAGAGGAGCGCCTGATCGCGCGGATCGAGGCGATGAACGCCTCCGGCGAGAAGCGGATGCTGCGCACCTGGTCGCGCGCGTCGACGATCTTCCCGGAGATGGTCGGGCACACGATCGCCGTGCACGACGGGCGCAAGCACGTGCCGGTGTTCATCTCGGAGTCGATGGTCGGGCACAAGCTGGGCGAATTTGCGCCTACGCGTCTGTACCGCGGGCATGCTGGGACGGGCAAGAGGCGATAGATATGGCTGACGAGACTGAGCACACTGAGCCGCCCGAGGAGGAGCCTTGGCGTCGTCGACTGCGTCGCCGAGGCCGTGGAGCCTCCGAGGACGCGTCAGCGCCCGAGGCCGCCACGCAAGCCTCGGACGCTGACGCGTCCTCTGAGGTAGCTCCCGACGCTGCCGACATCGAGGCAGAGGAGGCGGCTGCCGATGTCGTCCTCGAAGCGGATGCCGAGGCGGAAGGCGAGTCAGACCTCGAGACAGAGCCCGTTGAGGACGAGGAGCGTGAGGCCGAAGATGAGGAGCCCGAGCCCGAGGAGGAGCCGGAGGACCAGGAGGAGCCGGAGGCCGAGGAGGAGCCGGAGGCCGCGGGGGAGCCGGGGGCCCAGGAGGAGCCGGAGTCCCAGGAGGAGCCGGAGTCCCAGGAGGAGCCGGGGGCCCAGGAGGAGGAGCAGGCCCTCGCACCGTCAGAGCCTGCGCCCTCGCGGCGTCGGCGGGGTCGGGAGCATGACCCGAGCCTGCCGCTGCCGGTCGTCCGGGCACAGGCGAAGTACGTGCGCTCCTCGGCGCGCAAGGCGCGGCTCGTGTGCGACCACATCCGCGGGAAGACGGTCGAGGAGGCGCGAGCTATCCTCGCTCATGCGCCGCGGTCGGTCGCGCGCGACTGGAGCAAGCTGCTCGAGTCGGCCGTCGCCAACGCAGAGCACAACCACGAGCTCGTCGGCGAGGACCTGTACGTGAAGGCCGTGCACGCCGACCAGGGTCCGACGATCAAACGGTTTCGGCCGCGCGCGAGGGGTCGCGCCACCAGGATCCGCAAGCGCACCAGTCATCTCACGATCTTGCTCACGCCGAAGGAATAGTCACTAGCAATGGGTCAAAAAGTTCATCCCGAGTCGATCCGCGTGGGCTACATCCACGACTGGAAGTCGAACTGGTTCAACGAACGCAACTTCGCGGACTACCTGGACGAAGACACGCGGATCCGCGATCACATCATTCGCCGGCTCTCGCACGCGGGCCTGTCCGACATCACGATCCGTAAGAACGCGACGGAGGTCGAGCTCAACATCCATACCGCGCGGCCGGGGATCGTGATCGGCAAGTCCGGCTCCGAGGTCGACCAGCTGCGCCGTGACCTGCACCGGATCACCGGCAAGCAGGTGAAGGTCAACATCCTCGAGATCAAGCGTCCGGAGCTCGACGCGCGGCTCGTCGCGCAGTCGATCGCCGAGCAGCTCCAGAACCGTGTCGCGTTCCGGCGGGCGATGAAGCGCGCGCTCACGAGCGCGATGCGCTCCGGCGCGAAAGGCGTGAAAGTTCAGGTCTCGGGGCGGCTGGGCGGCGCCGAGATGGCGCGCACGGAGGGTTACTCCGACGGCCGTGTTCCGCTTCACACGCTGCGCGCCGACATCGACTACGGCTTCCACGAGGCGCGCACGACTTTTGGTCGCATCGGCGTCAAGTGCTGGATCAACAAGGGCGAGATCATGCCCGAGGGCTACACCGGCGCGGACCTGACGATCATGGACGAGCCGGCGCCGCAGGCTCCCGAGCGCGGCGGCCGTGATGGCCGTGACGGGCGCGGCCGCGGGCGGCGTGGCGACGGCGGGCCCGGCGGCCGCGGCGGCCCGGGCGGTCCCGGCGGCCCGGGCGGTCCCGGGCGTGGGGGTGGGCCGGGTGGCCGCGGGCGCGGTGGCGGCCCCGGCGGTCCCGGGCGTGGTGGTGGGGCGGGTGGGCCGGGTGGCCGCGGGCGCGGTGGCGGCCCTGGCGGTCCCGGGCGTGGCGGCGGTCCTGGCGGCCCGGGTCGCGGTGGCGGTCCTGGCGGCCCCGGGCGTGGCGGCGGTCCTGGCGGCCCCGGCGGCGGTCGTGGTCCTGGCGGTCCCGGGCGTGGCGGCGGTCCTGGCGGCCCGGGTCGCGGTGGCGGCCCTGGCGGTCCCGGGCGTGGCGGCGGTCCTGGCGGCCCGGGTCGCGGTGGCGGTCCTGGCGGCCCGGGTCGCGGTGGCGGTCCTGGCGGCCCGGGTCGCGGTGGCGGTCCTGGCGGTCCCGGGCGTGGCGGCGGTCCTGGCGGCCCGGGTCGCGGTGGCGGTCCTGGTGGCCCGGGTCGCGGTGGCGGTCCTGGCGGCCCCGGGCGTGGCGCCGGTCCCGGAGGCCCGGGTCGTGGCGGCGCTGCTGGTGGCTCCGGCGGTCCGCCCGCAGGAGGCGGCTCCTGATGCTCGCGCCTAAGCGCGTAAAGCACCGCAAGCAGCACCGCGGCCGGAGGGCCGGGCTCTCGCGGGGTCAGGTCAAGGTCCAGTTCGGCGAGTACGGACTGAAGGCCCTGGATGCGGGCTGGCTCACCAACCGCCAGATCGAGGCCGCCCGAATCGCGATGACCCGCAAGATCAAGCGCGGCGGCAAGGTCTGGATCAACGTCTATCCCGACAAGCCGTTCACCAAGAAGCCGGCCGAGACGCGGATGGGCTCGGGCAAGGGCTCGCCCGAGGGCTGGGTGGCGGTCGTCAAGCCGGGTCGGGTGATGTTCGAGCTCGCGGGCGTGCCGGAACCGCTTGCGCGAGAGGCGATGCGGCTGGCCGGCCACAAGCTGCCGGTCAAGACGAAGTTCGTGATGCGGGAGGACGGCTGACGATGAAGGCCGAGGAGCTACGGGACATGACCGAGTCCGACCTGCGCGAGCACCTCCGCAATGCGCGGCGCGAGCTGTTCGGGCTGCGCTTCCAGCACGCGACCGGCGAGCTCGACAACACGGCCGGTCTGAAGTCGGCGAAGAGGGAGATCGCCCGGGCGCTAACGGTCGCTCGCGAACGAGGAATCGAGATCCATGGCTGAGGAAACAGAGAACGTCGGCAACGATCTTGACGAGGCCCCGGGGGTAGAAGCGGCGCCGGCGGCGCCGCACGCAAGCGCCTCCGACGCCGCCCCCATGCCCGAGGCTCAGGCGGCCGTGCCGCCTGGAGAGCGCCGGGCGCGTGCGCGAGCTGCGAAGGCCGCGAAGGCGCGCGCGCGTGGACCGCGCACCCCCGAGGAGCGTCAGGAGGAGCGCGATGTCGTGCGTACGGAGAAGGCGCGGCTGCGGCGGGTCGAGCGCACGCGGGCGCGCGCCAAGGCTCGTGAGGAGCGCGCGACGGGCCAGACGACGCCGGCGCGAGAGCGAGTGCCCGGCGTTCAGAAGACGCGGCAGGGCGTGGTCGTCTCAGACAAGGCCGACAAGACGATCACGGTGCGGATCGACGTTGCGCGGCGGCACCGCCGCTACGAGAAGATCGTGCGCACATCGACCACGCTGCGCGCGCACGATGAGCGCAACGACGCTCACGTCGGCGACACGGTGGTCGTTCGCGAGGCCCGGCCGCTGTCCCGTACCAAGCGCTGGCGTCTCGTGCGGGTCGTGGAGAGGGCGAGGTAGTGATTCAGAACGAGACTCGTCTGCGCGTTGCCGACAACACCGGCGCCCGCGAGATCCTCGTGATCCGGGTGCAGGGCGGCTCGCGGCGTCGCTATGCCGGCGTCGGCGACAAGATCGTCGCGACTGTGAAGACCGCCAACCCTCAGGGCTCGGTCAAGAAGGGGGAAGTCGTCACCGCCGTGGTGGTGCGCACGAAGAAGTCGTACGGGCGCGAGGACGGCACCTACATCGCGTTCGACGAGAACGCGGCGGTGCTGATCGACAACCAGAACAACCCCCGCGGGACCCGCATCTTCGGACCGGTGGCGCGCGAGCTGCGCGAGCGAAACTTCATGAAGATCGTGTCTCTCGCCCCCGAGGTGCTGTGAGTGGCGCACTCCCCGCTCATTCCCGACCCGCTTCGCGGCTGCGAATCTTCGCCTGGCTGCGTCCTCGTCGGCTCGCGCAGCGCTGCTGCGCGTCGCCTCCTGCGTCCTTGCCATGCTCGATTCTCGCTCGCGAATCGGGCCGTGAATTCACGCGGAGCACGCTAGCAATGTCCGCGCGAATCAAGACAGACGACGAGGTGATCGTGATCGGCGGTAAGGACCGCGGCAAGCGCGGCAAGGTGCTGCGCGTCGAGCCGAAGCGAAACCGCGTCTACGTCGAAGGCCTGAACATCGTCAAGCGCCACCAGCGGCCGCGTCAGGTCGCGGGTGCGCAGCGCGCCGAGCAGGTCGGCGGCGTGATCGAGAAGGAAGGGTCGATCCACATCTCGAACGTGATGCTGGTCGACCCGAGGGACGGCAAGCCGACGCGGATCGGGATCGAGGTAGAGGACGGGAAGCGGCTGCGGATCGCGAAGCGAAGCGGATCGAGGCTCGACTGATGCCCAGAGCGCGACTGAAGACCCGCTACCTCGAGGAGATCCGCCCACAGCTGGTCGAGCGGTTCGGCTATTCGACGCCGATGCAGGCGCCGAAGATCGAGAAGATCACGGTCAACATGGGCGTCGGCGACGCCAAGCAGGACTCCAAGGTGCTCGAAGCCGCGAGCGAGCAGCTCGGGACCATCACCGGCCAGAAGCCCAACGTGCGCCGCGCTCGCAAGTCGATCGCGCAATTCAAGGTACGCGAGGGGATGCCGGTCGGCGTCGCGGTGACGCTGCGGAGCGAGCGGCAGTACGAGTTCCTCGATCGGTTGATGTCGGTGGCGATCCCGCGGATCCGCGACTTCCGCGGGCTCAACCCGCGGGCGTTCGACGGGCGCGGCAACTACTCGATGGGAGTGCGCGAGCAGATCATCTTCCCCGAGGTCGACTACGACGAGATCGACCAGGTCCGCGGCCTCGACATCACGATCACGACGAGCGCGGCCAGCGACGAGGAGGCGTTCGCCCTGCTCGAGGCGCTTGGGATGCCGTTCGCGAGAGAAGGCCGCCCGGAGGCGGCCGCGACCACGGAGACTTAAAGGAGCACATGGCCAAGGTTTCACAGCGGGTCCGCCAGCAGCGGACTCCGAAGTACAAGACGAGGGCTTACAGCCGCTGCCGCCGCTGTGGCCGCGCGCGTGCGGTGTACCGCAAGTTCGGCGTGTGCCGGATCTGCCTGCGCGAGCTCGCGCACAACGGCTACATCCCCGGGATGACGAAGTCGAGCTGGTGAGCGCCATGTCGATGACCGATCCAGTGCGCGACTTCCTCACGCGCCTGCGCAACGCCGCCAAGGCCCAGCACCACGACGTCGTGATCCCCTCCTCGAAGCTCAAGCGCGAGCTGGCGCGGATCCTCAAGGAGCAGGGATACATCGAGGCCTTCAGCGTCGGCGCCGCGGGCGACGGGCGCCCGGGTGAGGAGATCACGGTGACGCTCAAGTACACGCGCGAGCGCAAGGCGGTGATCAGCGGCCTGCGGCGCGTGTCCCGGCCGGGGCAGCGCACGTACGTCGACCACGCCCACATCCCCCGCGTCCAGGGCGGGATGGGCACCGCGATCATCTCGACGTCCAAGGGCGTCATGACCGGCCACGAGGCACGCCAGCAGGGCGTCGGCGGCGAGGTCGTGGCCACGGTCTGGTAACCCTTTTCCGAAGCTAGTCAATGTCCCGAATCGGCAAGAGACCCATCCCAGTTCCCAGCGGCGTGACGGTCGCGATCGAGCCCGAGCGCGTGACCGTCAACGGCCCCAAGGGCGAGCTGTCCGAGCGCATTCAGCGCGACATCGACGTCGAGCAGGTCGATGGGGAAATCGTCGTCACCCGCCCGACGGACCGCGGCGAGCATCGCGCGCTCCACGGCCTCACGCGCACGCTGATCGCAAACATGGTCCAGGGCGTGACCGACGGGTTCGAGAAGCGCCTCGAGATCCAGGGCGTCGGCTATCGCGCGCAGCTGCGCGGGACGCGACCTCGAGCTCGCGCTCGGCTACTCGCACCCCGTGTCGATCAAGGCGCCGGACGGGATCGAGTTCGAGGTGCCGCAGCCGACGAGGATCGTCGTTCGCGGCGCCTCCAAGCAGCAGGTCGGCGAGGTCGCCGCCTACATCCGCAAGCAGCGAAAGCCCGAGCCGTACAAGGGCAAGGGAATCCGCTACGAGGGCGAGTACGTCGCCCGGAAGGTCGGTAAGCGAGCATGACCGTGATGACCAAGCCTGCGCGGCGGCTGAAGCGCCGGCGGCGCGTCCGCGCGAAGGTCCATGGGACCGCGACGCGGCCCCGGATCTCGGTGTTCCGCTCCAATCGCGGCATCTTCGCGCAGCTGATCGACGACGACGCGGGCCGCACCTTGGCGGCGGTCAACTGGACCGAGAGCTCGCTGCGCGGCCTGAAGCCGATGGAGCAGGCGACGCGTGCGGGCACGCTCCTCGCCGAGCGCGCCAAGGCGGCGGGCATCGAGACGGCAGTGTTCGACCGCGGCGGCTACAAGTACCACGGGCGCGTGAAGGCGCTCGCCGAGGGTGCCCGTGAGGCCGGGCTGACCGTCTAGGTCCGCTACTCTCGAACGCTCATGGCTCGTGATCGCACAGTTTCGGCGACCGGACTCGACCTGCAGGAGCGCGTGGTCGAGATCAACCGTGTCGCCAAGGTCGTCAAGGGTGGACGCCGCTTCTCGTTCACCGCGCTGGTCGTCGTCGGCGACGAGCGCGAGATCGTCGGCATCGGGTACGGGAAGGCGAACGAGGTCCCGGTCGCGATCCAGAAGGGCGTCGAGCGGGCCAAGAAGAACCTCTACCGCGTCCCCAAGCACGGCTCGACGATCACCCACCAGGTGACCGGCGTGTTCGGCTCGGGCCGCGTGTTCCTGAAGCCGGCCGCCCCCGGCACCGGCGTGATCGCCGGCGGCGGCGTGCGCGCGGTGCTAGAGCTCGCCGGCATCAACGACATCCTGTCGAAGTCGCTCGGTTCGCAGAACCCGATCAACCTCGTCAAGGCGACGATGGCGGGGCTCGAGTCGCTGCGGACGCCGGGCGAGGTCGCCGAGCTGCGCGGGCTCTCGATCAACGAGGTGCTGGGGCTCGCCGAGTACGAGCGGCAAGGCGAGTCGGTCGCGGAAGCAGCGGACGCGGCGTTGAACGGCGCTCCGCCCCTTCCCGAAGAGGAGCCCGAACCCGCCGAGTCCGAGGCGTCCGCGTGAGCACGCTCAACGTCACCCAGCGCAAATCGCGCAACGGCTCCGACAAGCGTCAGCTCGACACGCTGCGCTCGATCGGGCTGCGCCGGATCGGCCACACGGTCGAGGTGAAGGACTCGCCGCAGATGCGCGGGATGCTGCACACGGTGCGCCACCTCGTGGAGGTGTCCGAGGATGCCTGAAGACCGGATCGGCTTGCATAACCTGCAGCCTGCGCCCGGCTCGCGGCGCCCGCGCAAGCGCGTCGGCCGGGGCGAGGGCTCGGGGACTGGCAAAACAGCCGGTCGCGGCCAGAAGGGCTGGGGCGCGCGCTCGGGCGCCAGGAAGCGCCCCAGGTTCGAGGGCGGCCAGAACCCGATCCACATGCGGATGCGCAAGCTGCGCGGCCCGCACATGAAGAAGTCGATGCCGTTCGAGCCGTTCCGCACGCATACCCAGGCAGTGAACCTGGTCGATCTCGAACTGAGATTCGATTCAGGTGCGTCCGTTACGCTCGAGGCGATGAAGGCCAAGGGGCTTGCGACGCGCAAGGACGTGCCGGTCAAGGTGCTCGCCAAGGGCGAGCTGACCAAGCCGCTGACCGTTCACGCCCACGCCTTCAGCAAGGCCGCGCGCTCGGCGATCGAGGGCGCCGGCGGACTCTGCCAGGTCGTGCTTGCCACCGACGCAACGGCCGAGAGCTAGGAGCAGCCTGCCGTGATCTCCACGATCCTCGGTGCGTTCAGGGTCGGCGAGATCCGAAACAAGATCCTGTTCACGGCGGCGATGCTCGCGCTGTACCGGCTGGGCACGCACATCCCCGCCCCCGGGATTAACGCCTCGGCGATCAACGCGATCCAGAAGAACTTCGGCGGCAACAGCATCCTCGGCCTGCTCAACCTGTTCTCGGGCGGCGGCCTGGGCCGGATTGCGATCTTCGCGCTGGGGATCATGCCCTACATCACGGCGTCGATCATCCTGCAGCTGCTTACCGTCGTGGTGCCGTCGCTGGAGAAGCTCCAGAAGGAGGGCGAGGTCGGACAGGCCCGGATCACGCAGTACACGCGCTATCTCACGGTCGGCCTGGCGTTCGCGCAGTCGATCGGCTACGTGTTCCTGTTCCGCACCTTCGAGAAGCAAGCCGGGGCGACGCTGATCTCAAACTTCACGCTCGCGAAGGTGTTCCTGATCGTGATCTCGCTGACGGCGGGAACGGTGCTGCTGATGTGGATGGGCGAGCTGATCACCCAGCGCGGGATCGGCAACGGGATCTCGCTGTTGATCTTCGCGAGCATCGTCGCCGGCATCCCCAACGGCGTGCACTCCTGGTGGACCAACCCCGACCAGGTGTTCCGCGTGATCATGCCGTTCATCGCGCTCGGCGTCGTCGCCGCGGTCGTGTTCGTCCAGGAGGGCCAGCGCCGGATCCCGATCCAGTACGCCAAGCGCGTGATCGGCCGCCGGATGACCCAGGGCGGCCAGACGTTCCTGCCGCTGCGCGTCAACATGGCCGGCGTGATCCCGGTGATCTTCGCCGCCAGCGTGATGGCGATCCCGCCGACGATCGGATCGCTGCTGGGCCAGAACCGCAAGGGCTTCGCGACTGACCTCGCGACCTTCTTCAGCCCCCAGAGCTGGCACTACGTGCTCGGCGAGAGCCTGTTCATCATCCTCTTCACCTACTTCTACACCGCGGTGACGTTCAACCCGGTAGACCAGGCCGACAACCTGCGCAAGTACGGCGGGTTCATTCCGGGGGTGAGGCCAGGCAGACCGACGGCCGAATTCCTCGATCGGATCCTGGCGCGACTCACGTTCCCGGGAGCATTGTTCCTGGCCGCGATCGCGGCGCTCCCGACCGTGCTCATCAACCAGACGAGCGCCAACTTCTTCTTCGGCGGCACCTCGATCCTGATCGTGATCGGCGTCGCGCTCGATACGATGAAACAGCTCGAGGCGCAGCTGATGATGCGCAATTACGAGGGCTTCTTGAAGTAGCCTGGCTGGCTGCCGGGCGGCGGCCGCGCGGGACCGATACAGTGGTCACGTGTCGGAGCTCAATCTGATCTTGTTCGGCCCGCCCGGCGCGGGCAAAGGGACGCAGGCCGAGCGACTGCGAAACGACTTCCAGCTCGCCTACATCGCGACCGGCGACATGTTGCGCGCCAACGTCAAGGAGGGGACGAACCTCGGCAAGGAGGCGAAGAAGTACATGGACGCGGGCGAACTCGTTCCCGACGAGGTGATCGTGAAGATGGCCGCCGAGCGCCTCCAGCAGGACGATGCGCTGGACGGGTTCATCCTCGACGGCTTTCCGCGCACGATCGAGCAGGCCAAGGCGCTCGACAGACAGCTGTCCGAGCTCGGCCGCCGGATCACGGCGGTCATCCTGATCGACGTTCCCGACGACGAGGTGGTCAGACGGCTCTCCGGGCGCCGCGTGTGCGTCAAGGCGGGCCACAACTACCACGTCGAGTTTGATCCCCCGAAGCGCGACGCGATCTGCGATCAGGACGGATCCCCCCTGATCCAGCGAGACGACGACAAGCCCGAGGTGATCCGCAACCGGCTGCAGGTGTACCACGACCAGACGGAGCCGCTGATCGAGTACTACGACGAGCAGGGACTGTTGCGGCGGATCGACGGGAAGCGCAGCCCTGCCGAGGTCCACGATCACGTCCGCGCGGTGATCACCACGGCCCGCCTCGAGGACAATGTCTGATCGCCGGTAGCTCGGACGGTGCGTCGGTGATCATCAAGAAGACGCCAGAGGAGATCGAGCGGATGGCCGTGGCCGGCGTCGTGCTGGTGAAGACGATGAGCCTGCTCGCGGGCAAGATCCGCCCGGGCGTGACGACACGCGATCTCGATCAGGCCGCCGAGAAGTTCATCCGCTCGCAGGGCTGCGAGCCGGCGTTCAAGGGCTATCGCGGCTTCCCCGGATCGATCTGCGCCTCGCCGAACTCGATGATCGTGCACGGGATCCCCGGGCCGTACCGGCTCGAGCGGGGCGACATCATCTCGATCGACGTCGGCGTGATCCGCGACGGCTGGGTTGCAGACGCGGCCCAGACCTTCCCCGTCGGTCCGGTCTCGCCGGTCGCCCACAAGCTGCTGGCCGTGACCGAAGAGTCATTGCACCTCGCCGTCGAGCAGTGCATCGCCGGGAACCGGCTCGGCGACGTCTCGCACGCGGTTCAGGAGCACGTCGAGGCCGCCGGGCTTTCGATCGTCCGTACGCTCGTCGGGCACGGGATCGGGCGCAGCATGCACGAGGAGCCCCAGATCCCCAACTACGGCAATCCGGGGACCGGCGTGCCGCTGGAGGAGGGAATGGTGCTCGCGGTCGAGCCGATGGTCACCGCCGGCCGGCACTCGGTGCGGGTCGGAGACGACCACTGGGCGATCTATTCTCAGGATGGCTCGCTTGCGGCGCACTTCGAGTTCACGATCGCGATCACCACCGACGGGCCGCGGATCCTGACCCCCTGGCATCAGGCCGGAAACGGCCGAAAGGCAGCTTAGGCCTCGCTGATGTCGCTACTCTGAGCCGGTTGGGCCCGCCTGATCCCGGCAATATCGCCCCTGCTACCATCACCGGTTGCGCCTGCGGCCTGGACGTGTTGCGCTGCGGGGCGATCCTCAGCACGGTAGCGGCGACCGTACCGGTCGCCAGAGCCGTGCCGCGGGAACACGCCGAATACCCGAGAAGAAAAGCGAAACGAGCATGAAAGTCCGACCCTCGGTCAAGCCCATGTGCGAGAAGTGCAAGATCATCCGCCGTCACGGCCGGGTGCTCGTGATCTGCTCGAACCCGCGTCACAAGCAGCGTCAAGGCTAGGAACGGACACGATGGCACGCATCTCCGGCGTCAACATTCCGCTGAACAAGCGAGTCGAGGTCGGCCTGACCTACATCTACGGGGTCGGCCGCCCCACGTCCAACGAGCTCCTCGCCAAGTTGGGCATCGAGCCCGACCGGAAGGTCCGGGACCTCACCGAGGAGGAGGTCGTCAAGCTGCGCGAGCTGATCGATTCGACGCTCACGGTCGAGGGCGACCTGCGCCGCGAGCGCTCGCAGAACATCAAGCGCCTGCAGGAGATCGGCTGCTACCGCGGGTTGCGCCACCGCCGCGGGCTGCCAGTACGCGGCCAGAACACGAAGACGAACGCGCGCACGCGCAAAGGCCCGAAGCGAATGCAGGTGGCCGGAAAGAAGAGGGCGGGCAAGAAGTAATGCCAGCTCCTCGTAGACCTCAGCGCGGCCGCCGCCGGGTACGCAAGAACATCCCGATCGGACAAGCCCACATCAAGAGCTCGTTCAACAACACGATCGTCTCCCTGACCGATCGCGAGGGCAACGTGATCGCGTGGGAGTCCGCCGGCGGCGCCGGCTTCAAGGGCTCGCGCAAGTCGACCCCGTTCGCCGCCCAGGTGACTGCCGACGCGGCCGCGCGCAAAGGGATCGAGCACGGCCTGCAGAAGGTCGAGGTGTTCGTGAAGGGCCCGGGCTCCGGGCGAGAGACCGCGATCCGCTCGCTGCAGGCCGCCGGCCTCGAGGTCACGGGCATCAAGGACGTGACGCCCCAGGCACACAACGGCTGCCGGCCGCGGAAGCGGAGGCGTGTCTGATGGCCCGTGACACCGGTGCCCAGTGCAAGCAATGCCGCCGCGAGGGACAGAAGCTGTTCCTCAAGGGCGAGCGCTGCCTCACCGACAAGTGCGGCGTCGAGCGGCGCTCCTACCCGCCCGGCGAGCACGGGCGCGGGCGCCAGAGGCAGAGCGAGTATCGCGTCCAGTTGCGCGAGAAGCAGAAGGCCAAGCGCTACTACGGCGTGCTCGAGAACCAGTTCCAGATCTACTACGACAAGGCCTCGCGCCAGGGCGGGATCACGGGCGAGAACCTGTTACGGATGCTCGAGTGCCGGTTCGACAACGTGCTCGTCCGGCTCGGCTTCGCGGCCTCGAGGCGGCAGGCGCGGCAGCTGATCCTGCACGGCCACTGGACCGTCAACGGCCGGCGGGTGAACATCCCCAGTTACCAGCTCCGGGAGAACGATGTGATCGCGATCCACCCGAAGTCGTCGGCGAGTCAGGTGATCCGCGACGCCACCGAGCTGACCGGCCAGGTGCCCGCGTGGCTGCAGGCCGACCACGAAGGGCTCGCCGCGAAGGTGCTGCGCAGGCCGGAGCGGCGGGAGATCGCCGCGCCGGTGCAGGAGCAGCTGATCGTCGAGCTGTATTCGAAGTAGATGAAGCTTTTTCAGTCGCGCGGCCTACGGGCATGGGCGCGGCGCTGGAAGCCGCCTCGGCGGCGGCAGAGGAACCCACGACGTTAGGACCCTGATGCTCGACTTCCAAGTCCCCCGAATCTCCAGCGAGTCTGTAGACGACAACCGCGGCTCGTTCACGATCGAGCCACTCGATCGGGGCTTCGGCTACACCTTCGGCAATTCACTACGGCGCGTGCTGCTCTCCTCGCTCGCGGGCGCTGCGCTCACCAGCGTGCGGATCGAAGGCGTGGCGCATGAGTTCTCGACGATCAGGGGAGTGAAGGAGGATGTGACCGACATCGTCCTGAACCTGAAGGGCATCGTGTGCCGGATGCATAGTGACGCGACGGAGATCGAGGCTCCGCTGGTCGTGACCGGGCCCGGCGACATCACCGCCAAGGACATCGACCTGCCGTCGGGCGTGGAGATCCTGAACCCCGATGCCCACATCGCGACGCTCGAGAAGAAGACCAAGCTCGAGGTCTACCTGACGATCGGTCGCGGTCGCGGCTACCGGCCGGCGGAGGAGAACAAGTCCCCCGACCAGCCGATCGGCGTGATCCCGATCGACTCGATCTTCTCGCCTGTGCGGCGCGTGGCCTACAACGTCGAGCAGGCGCGCGTCGGCCAGAAGACCGATTTCGACAAGCTGACGCTCGACATCGAGACCGACGGATCGATCGATCCGCCGGCCGCGCTGCGCGAGGCCGCCGAAATCCTGATCTCCCAGCTTGCGATCTTCACCGATCCCGACCGCGTGACCGAGCTGCGCGCGGCGGGTGAGCCGGGGACCTTGGAGCCCGGCCTGGTGGGCGCGAGCGGCGGAGGCTCGGCGCGGCAGCCCAACGCGATGGACGACATCCTGATCGAGGAGCTCGAGCTGGGCGTCCGCTCGTACAACTGCCTCAAGCGCGCGGGCATCCAGACCGTCGGCGATCTGGTCTCGAAGACCGAGTCGGAGCTGAACGCGATCCCGAACTTCGGCAAGAAGTCGATCGATGAGGTGATCGAGACCCTGCACGCCCGCGGCCTCGGGCTGCGGAACGAGTAAGGTCACGAGCAAGAATGATCGCTCCCTCTGACGGCGTCTGGACGCGCCTGACGCCACCGTCTCGCCCTCAAATACTCCCGGTATTATCGCGGCGAGCCGGCGGCGTCAGACACGCCCAGCCACTCGTCAGATTGGAGCGCTAATTCTCGCTCGCGCCCTAAGGTCAGCGGGCTCCTCGCGAGGATCTCACGTCATGCGTCACCAGCGTCAGCGATACCAGCTCAGCCGCAGCGCCTCGCACCGCAAGGCGCTGATGATGAACCTGACCAAAGAGGTCATCGACCACGAGCGGATCAAGACGACCGAGGCCAAGGCCAAGGCCGTCAAGCCCGAGGTCGAGAAGCTGATCACGCTCGCCAAGCGCGGCGATCTGCACGCCCGCCGGCAGGCGCTGGCGGCGCTCGGCCAGGACAAGTTCGCGGTGTACAAGCTGTTCGACGAGATCGCCCCGCGTTACTCGGAGCGGGCGGGCGGTTATACGCGGATCCTGAAGCTGGGGCCGCGACGGTCCGACGCGACGGAGATGGTGCTGCTGGAGTTGGTCTAGGGCCGGCTTGGTCTCCCGGCTGCTGCTGGAGTATGACGGGAGCGCGTTCGCGGGCTGGGCTTCGCAGCCGGGTCAGCGGACGGTTCAATCGGAAGTCGAGCGGGCGCTGCAGGTCGTGCTGCGGCGGTCCGATGTGCCGGTCGTCGTCGCGGGGAGGACCGATACGGGGGTCCATGCGCTCGGGCAGGTCGCCAGCTACGAGGGGGAGCCAGCGCCGGTGGCCGGGCTGAACGCGCTGCTGCCCGACGACGTGGCGGTGCTGTCGTGTGACTCGGCGCCAGATGGGTTCGACGCGCGGCGCGAGGCCACGTCCCGGGCATACACGTATCTCGTGTTGCACCGCGGTGGCCGGAGTGCGCTGCAGCGAGGTCGCGCGCTCCACTGGCCCCACCGGCTGGATTTCGACGCACTGCAGGCGTGCGCGGCTGCGCTCGTCGGCACACACGACTTCACCGCGTTCACGCCGGCGGACACCGACCACGTCCGCTTCTCGCGCGAGGTCTTCGCGGCCTACTGGAGCCGCCGGCGCGAGGGCGAGACCGGGGAGCTGCTGTCGTTCTGGATCGAGGCCGACGCGTTCATGCGCAACATGAACCGCGTGCTCGTGGGGACGATGCTCGAGGTCGCCGGCGGTCGCCGCTCCCTCGCCGGCGGTCGCCGCTCGGCTCGCCGGCGGTCGCCGCTCCCTCGCCTCGTTCCGCGATCTGTTGTCGGGCCGCCCCCGCTCCGAGGCCGGCCCGACTGCCCCGCCCCACGGCCTGTACCTGGCTGGCGTGGGCTACGGCGGGCGCCGCGTGCTCGGCGACATGTGACGGCGCGCGCCAAATCTGTGCCGGCTCTGCAACTAAGTGGCCCGTGTCACGCGAATCGTGCCTCATGCTGCCACGCATGGCCGCTCCGGACCGCGCAAAAACTCGGAAACCTCAGCGCCGAGCCGCGCTGACCGCCGGCCGCACCCCTGGCTAGCATCCGAACGGGATGCGTGTTCTGCTCACCAACGATGACGGGATCGAGGCGGCCGGCCTGCAGGCGCTGCGGCTGGCGCTGCTCGAGCTGCCGGACGTCGAGCTTGCGGTGATCGCGCCGGATGGCAATCGCTCGGCGATGGCGCGGTCGATCACGACGCGGCGGCCGCTGTGGGTGAGGGAGGTCGAGTTCGGCGACGGGACGGTCGGATACGCCACCGACGGAACGCCGGTCGACTGCGTGCGGCTGGCGAACCTGGGGCTGGTCGAGGGATTCCAGGCGGAGCTGGTCGTCTCCGGGATCAACCACGGCTCGAATCTGGGCGACGACATCACGTACTCGGGTACGGTCGCGGCGGCGTTCGAGGCGATCGTGCTGGGGCTGCCCGGGATCGCCGTGTCGCAGCAGTCGAGCGCGCTCGAGCTCGACTTCCGGCTCGGCAGTGGCTTCGAGTTCGAGGTCGCGGCGACGTTCACCGCGAGGCTCGTCGAGGAGCTCGAGCGGACGCCGTTGCCGGCGGGGACGCTGCTCAACATCAACGTCCCCGGCGCCCACCCCGACGGGGTCGAGGTCGCGCGGCTCGGCAAGCGGATCTACCGCGATGAGCTAGCGCTGGTCGACGAGGCCGACGAGCGCCGGCGGCTCTACCGGATCTACGGCGATGCCAGCTTCGAGCGCGACGAGACCGGCACCGACCTGGCTGCCGTCGCGCACGGGAAGATCGCGGTGACCCCGCTCCATTTCGACCTCACGGACCGCGCGGGGCTCGACTCGTTGCAGGAGCGGCAGCTGGCGCGGCTGATCACGCCCGCGGCGCGCGAGCTCGAGAGATGAGTGCGATCGAGGCCAAGCCGCACGAGAGCCCGGAGGAGCGCGCGGCCGAGCTCCGGCGAGCGCTCGATTTCCACGCCTACCGCTACTACGTCCTCGACGATCCCGAGATCGGCGACGACGAGTACGACAAGCTGCTCGACGAGCTTCGCGCGATCGAGGCCGAGCACTCCGAGCTGATCACTCCCGACTCGCCGACGCAGCGGGTCGGCGGGGAACCGGTCAGCGACCTGGTCAAGGTCAGCCATCTCCAGGCGATGCTGTCGCTGGCGAACGCGCGCTCCGCCGACGAGTTGCGGGCGTGGATCGAGCGGATGCGAAACCACCTCGCCCGCGAGGGGATCGAGGACCCCGAGTTCGACTACGTGGTCGAGCCGAAGATCGACGGTCTGGCGATCTCGTTGCTCTACCGGAACGGCTTGTTCGAACGCGGCGCCACGCGCGGCAACGGCGAGATCGGCGAGGACGTGACCCACAACCTGCGGACGATGCCGTCGATCCCGCTGAAGCTCGACATGCAGGATCCGCCGGCTCTGGTCGAGGTTCGCGGCGAGGTCTACATGTCGGTGCCGGACTTCGCGAAGCTGAACGAGCGGCGCGCCGAGGCGGGTCTCTCGACGTTCATGAACCCGCGCAACTCGGCTGCCGGGACGATCCGCCAGCTCGACCCGAAGCTCGCCGCCGACCGACCGCTGTCGTTCTGGGCCTACGCGGTCGGCGCGACCGAAGGGATCTCGTTCGGCGCGCACTGGGACACGCTGCAGTGGCTGCGCGAGCACCGCTTCCCGGTCCACCCAGACGTGCAGAAGCTGCGCACCGAGGACGAGGTCGTGGCCCAGTGCCGCGGCTGGGAGGAGCGGCGGGGATCGCTCGAGTTCGAGATTGACGGCGCCGTGGTCAAGGTCTCGGACGTCGAGCTCCAGCGGCGGCTCGGAGTCGTCGGGCGCGAGCCCCGCTGGGCGATCGCGTGGAAGTTCCCACCGACCACGGCGGTCACAAGACTCAACGAGATCGGCTGGAACCCCGGCAAGTTCGGCGACCTGCACCCGTTCGCGATGCTCGAGCCCGTGCGCGTCGGCGGGGTCACGATCAAGCAGGCGACGCTGCACAACGAGGAGGACCTCGCGCGCAAGGACATCCGCATCGGCGAAGACGTGATCGTGCTGCGGGCGGGAGACGTGATCCCGCAGGTGCTCTCGCCCGCCCCGCACGTCGCCGAGCGAGCCGACCGCCCGCAGCCGCCGCGCCCGCCCGAGCAGTGCCCGATCTGCAAGACACCAACCGTCAAGCCCGAGGACTCGGTGTTCACGAAGTGCCCGAACCGCGACTGCCCCGGCCGCCGCTGGCAGCTGCTCACGCACTTCGTCGGCGCGATGGACATCGACGGCCTGGGCGAGAAGCAGGTCAGCCTGTTCATGGACCTCGGCTGGGTCAGGACGGCGGCGAACTTCTACGACCTGAAGCCCGAGCAGATCGCCGAGCGCAGCGGCTTCGGGGAGGTCTCGGCGGCGAAGCTTGTGGCCGCAATCGAGGCCTCCAAGCAGCAGCCGTTCGGCCGGGTGCTGTACGCGCTCGGGATCGAGGAGGTCGGGTACGTGACCGGCCGCAACCTCGCCCAGCACTTCCGGACGATCGACGCGTTGCTGGGCGCGTCGCCCGAGCAGATCGAGGAGACTCAGGGCGTCGGCCCGAAGATGGCCCGCACGATCCACGACCAGCTCGCCGCCGAGCAGATGCTCTCGCTGATCGCCGACCTGCGAGAACGCGGCCTGAGGTTCGAGGAGGCGGGGCCGCCGCCCGACGAAGGCACGCTCGCCGGCAACACGCTCGTGCTCACCGGCACGCTCCCCACGCTCACGCGAGAGGAGGCAACCGAGATGATCATCGCCGCCGGTGGCAAGGTCACCGGGTCCGTGTCGCGCAAGACCTCGTACGTGGTCGCCGGGGAAAGCCCAGGCTCGAAGCTCGCTCAGGCAGAGCGGCTCGAGGTGCCGGTGCTCGACGAGGATGGCCTGCGGGGGCTGCTCAGCGGCTGACGGCTCTGCCGTGAAGCGGCGAGCGCTGCCGGAGTGGCTTGCGTCTACGGCATCACGTCGCGCTGCACGGCATCGGCAAGCCCCCGCGTCTGTCAGCGCCGTCGCGGAGCTCGCTCTAGCCGCCGTACTTCGCCAGCGCCACGGTCATCCGATCCTCGATCGCGTGCCCAGCGGCCGCGTTGACCGCGTTCATCAGGAACGCGAACGCGAGCGTGTGGCCGTCCTGCGCGGTGCAGTAGCCAGCCACGTTTGCGACGTCGTGAAGCGTGCCGGTCTTGCCGCGGCAGCGCCCGGCGGCGGCGGTGCCCTGAAGACCGTAGCGCAAGGTTCCGCTTTGGCCCGCCACCGACAGGGAGCCGACGAAGTCCGTGTTCGAAGCGAGGCCCCGGAGGGCCGTCACGACGTCGCGAGGAGAGGTGCGGTCGGCGCGCGAGAGGCCCGAGCCGTCGTTCAAGTGGGGGCGGATGTTGAAGCTGCGGGCGAGCTGAGCGCGGACGACGGCGGCGCCCGCGGCGGTCGATCCGCGGCCGCCGAACTGTGCGCCGAGGGCCTTGAGGAGCATCTCCGCGATGAAATTGTCCGAGGGGGTGTTGGCGAGCCGGATCAGGGTCGCCATCCGCGGGGAGTTGACGCTGGTCAGGGACTGGGCGGCCGCGGGCGTGGGGCCGGTGAAGACGCGCGTCGAAGGCGGGACGCTGACCCCGGCGGAGCGCAGCGCGATCGCGAACTGCTGCGCGGCGACGAGCGCGGGACGGGTCTGGAGAATCGTGCCCGATAGGTTCGAGAACCCTCGATCGTAGGCGAGCCCGCTGAGCTCGCCCTCGATTAAGCTCGACGGGGCGAATCCGGTGGCGGGTGTCCCGCGAAGTGAATCGAAACCGGACTCATCGCCGACGATTGGTCCATGAACTGACGTTATCCCGGTCTGGGTGACCAGGTTCGTGTCGAGGCGCTGCATCGTCGCGCCGGCGCCCGCGTACGCCTGACGGTTGAAGACGGCGGCGCCGAAGGTGGGATCGCCGCCGCCGCGCAGGTACAGCGTGCCGTGCCAGCCTCCGCCGGAATCGAGGGAGCCGACGCCGAGCACCTGCGTCTTCAGCGTCGTGGTCGGTCCGAAGCGAAGCAGCGCGGTCGCGGTGGTGTACAGCTTCTCGACGGAGGCCGGCACGCGCGCGACGCCGGGAGAGACGGAGTACAGGGTCTGACCGCTGTTGAGGTCGATGACGACGGCGCCGCTGGCGACTCCCGCTGAGCGCATCCCCTGGCTCAGAGCGCCCTGCAGCGATCGCTGTGCCGCTGCGGTGCTCTGGGCGTAGGCCGCGTCGGACCCAACGATCAACACCCCCGCGATGGGCAGCACGGCCAAGAAAACGCGCATCAAGCGTATGTAACCGGTCAGGAGGGCGAAAGTGTTGGTGATCTCCTACAATAACTCCGAGCATGGGCAAGGTCGTTACGCTCGACACTGCCGCGGACCGTGCGGCGCCGGGCTCTCGCGATTCCCAGGCGCGGCGAAGGCGAGCTCGCTCGAAAACGGCGCTCGTGCTCGGTGGCGGGGGGTTCACCGGCGGCGTCTACGAGATCGGCGCGCTGCGGGCGCTCGACCTGCTGTCGGTCAACAGGACCGTGAACCAGTTCGACGTCTACGTCGGGACCAGCGCCGGGTCGTTCGTCGCGGCCGCGGTCGGCAACGGCGTCACCCCTGAGGAGATGATGCGGGTGATCGTCCAGCAGGGGCCAACGCCGTTTCCCGACGCGAACGTCGGATCGCTGCTGAGGCCGAACTACGGGGAGTTCGTGCGCAGAGGATTGATGCTCCCGTTCCGGCTCGTGCAGCTCGTGCGGTCGTTGGCCGGCGATATCGGCCAGATCACCGCGGTCGACATCGTCCTTGGCCTCGCCGAGGCGCTGCCGTCCGGGCTCTACTCGGGGGAGGGCATCGAGCGCTACGTGCGGGCGATCCTGTCCGATCCCGACCGAACCGACGACTTCCGCCTGCTCCAGAACGAGCTGTACCTCGTCGCCACCGATCTCGACACGTGCGAGCGGATCGTGTTCGGCGCCGAGGACTGGGACGACGTCCCGATCTCGACCGCGGTCAGGGCGTCGAGCGCACTGCCGATGCTCTACAAGCCGGTCAAAGCGAAGGATCGGGAGCTGATCGACGGCGGGATGCTGTCGACGACGAACCTGGACATCGCGGTCGAGGCGGGCGCGAAGTTCATCATCGTCGTCAACCCGCTGGTGCCCTACGTAAACGACTTCGAGCAGCGGATCTCGTCGTTCGGGAGCTCGCGCGTCCGGCGCGTGTCGGACATGGGGTTCCCGGCGATCGGCTACCAGTCGTTCAAGCTGGTCGCCTACCAGCGCCTGCACGAGCTGGCGCGCCGCTGGGAGGATCGGTATCCCGGCGTCGACATCATCTTGATCGAGCCCGAGGCCAACGACGAGCTGATGTTCCAGACGAGCATCATGAACTACACCTCGCGCGTCAGCATCGCCCGCCATGGGTTCCAGTCGGTGACGCTCAAGCTCGCGCATGACTACTCGCGCTTCAAGCGGATCTGCGCCCGCCACGGGATCGAGATCTCCGCGACCCGGGTGCGCAAGGTCGTCAAGCATTTCGAGACGGAGCGCGAGAAGACCGGGGCGTGGCGGAAGATCCTCGAGCAGACGACCTCGACTCTTCTGCGGCAGTCGGCCCAGGACTAGCGCCCCGGCCGCGCCGGAGCCGGGCCGTGTAGTGGTCGCCCTTCAGGCGATAGCTGGTTGGGGATCGGCGGTGCGCCGGTTCGCCCCCCCGCAGTCCCACCCGCTCAGCGCCGACTGTCGCCGGCCGAAGACGAAACAAGCCCGGCGGAAGCCGGGCTCAATAAGAACCAAGAAGAATCGTCCTTTAGGTTTAGGCGCTGGCCACCTTGGCCGTGCCCGGTTGCTGATACGTCGAGAGCTCGCGCAAGCTCGAGAGGAAGAGAGTCTTATCGATCCGACCATTGAAGATCGGGACGCCCAGCTCGACACATTTCACGATCACGTCCCGGCGCTCGAGTCCGGACTCTCGTGCAAGCTCGGTGGGCGTCAGGTGATTGGCCATCGGTCCTGGTCCTCCTTTGGGGGGTTCACTACATGTCCACAAGTATGGCGCCTCTGCGGCGGACGGCCTCAATCCCTTTGTCAGCCGGTCTTTCGTCGCAAATACCGGTTAAGCACTGCAAAACGGATCGGTTGGACAAACGTCGATTAAACGGTAGAGTTCAGCGGACGATCGGCGCGTTTCCGATGCCCCCGGAGAGCCCGAACGTCTGCAGACAGGGACGATAGAGACAGGGAGATTGGTCAATGTCGGCGCTTCGCGCGGCCCAACCCGCCCCCTCGTGCTCGGAGCACGAACTGATTTCCGCCGTCCGATACGGCGACGATCGCGCGTTTGAGGAACTCTACGCCCGGTACCGGCCACGGATCGGGTCCTACGTGTTCGGGATGGTCGGGGACCATCAGCGTGCGGAGGACATCGCCCAGGAGGTGTTCATCGCCGCCCTGCGACGCCTGCGCGCGACCGAACGCCCGATCGCGTTCAAGCCTTGGATTTACGAGATCGCCAAGAACGCCTGCATCGACGAGTTCCGGCGCGCGCGGCGCACGCGTGAGGTCCCGCTCGAAACCGACGCCGACGACGCCGAGGCCAGCCCCGACCGTCATCGTCGGCCCACGGCGCCGACGCTGCGGTCGAGCACAAGCAGCGGCTCGACGACCTGCGCGGGGCCTTCCACGGACTGTCGGACAGCCACCACCGGATCATCGTCATGCGCGAGCTCGAGGGCCGCTCGTACAACCAGATCGGCGAGCGCCTGGGGATGACCAAGCCGGTCGTCGAGAGCACCCTGTTCCGGGCCCGGCGCAAGCTGAGCGAGGAATACGAAGAGCTCGTCACCGGCCGCCGCTGCGACCGGGTCCAGACCGTGATCGCCGACGAGGGTGAGCGGCCGCTGCAATCGCTCGGGATCAAGGAGCGCCGGCTGCTCGCCCGCCACCTCGCCCACTGCCAGCCGTGCCGCCGTCATGCGCGCATGGCGGGCGTCGACGAGTCGTTCTTCAAGACCCCGAGCATCGCGGGCAAGATCGCGGCGCTGCTGCCGATCCCGTGGCTCCGCTTCCGGCGTGGCCACCACAGCGGTGGCGGCGAGTCCGTCACGTCGACGGGCGGCCAGCGCTCCGCCGCCGCCGTGCAGTCGCTCCAGAACGCGGCGGCCTATGTCGATCCAGCCGGCGCCGGCCGCCGGCCTCGGCCGCATGGCCGCGGCGGCAGCGGCGATCGTCGTGGCCGGCGCGGGCGGTGGTCTCGTCACTGGGCTCGGCCACCATGGCGCGATGCCCGCTCCGCGCGTCGTCCGACGTCACGCCCGCACAGGCGAGCCATAAGACGCCAAGACACCCGCAAGCAGCACCGCGAGTCACACTCGCGGCCGGTGCGCCGGCAGGCTGGCAGAGCGCGTCGTCGCGACACGTCCGCGCGGCGCCAGGCGCCACGGCGAGCACGTGAGCAAGCTCCGCTGGCTCCGGCGGCGGGTCCGGGCAGCAGCGTCCGGTTCGGGCTCCTCGCCGAGGCATGCCACCGCGGCCGGCAGCTCGGCGGGGTCGGGGTCCCGCGTCCGCCGCGAAGTCGTCGCGGTTCCCGGTTCGGCCGTCGGCACCGTCAAGCACCGGCAGCGGCCGGTGTCAGCAAGCTCACGCGGTCAATAACCCGCGTCACGAGCTGCCGCCGGGACCGCCCAGAAGATCCTCTCGGGCGGGGGGAGTAGCGGCTCGAGCTGGATCGGGATCCGGGACGAAGCTTCCGAAGGTCGGACTCGGTTCAGTTGCGTCAAACTTGCCGGTCACGGTGCCCAAGCTGTCGACGGGTTCGACGTCAGCTCGACGAGCTCGACGAGCTCGACGAGCTCCGCCTCTCAGCCGCCAGCTGCCGAGCGGTCCGAGCTCCGCTACGAACGCCGTCGGCCAGACTTGCCGGATCCGAGCAAGGTTCATGTCCGGCCACTGACACGGTCATCAGGCGCCGGCCGAGCCCGGTCGCGCTGTGGTTTACTGGTCGTATCGGGGCGTGGCGCAGCCTGGTAGCGCGCACCGTTCGGGTCGGTGAGGTCCCCGGTTCAAATCCGGGCGCCCCGATTTCTAGAAAGCCCTGCTAACGCGGGGCTTTTCTCGAGGTCAAGAATCGGTCCTGGCCTCGGTCTGCGGGGCCGAATCGGGGGCATACTGCCCATTCACTGCCCAAACGTGGCCCTCGACGAGCGCCTTGAGCCGCTCGCGCTCCTCGTCGCTGCGGCGCATCACGTGCGCGTAGACGCGAAGCGTGAAGGCGGGGTCGGTGTGCCCGAGCTGCTGCATCACGTAGGTGGGGTCCTTGCCGATCGCGACCAGGATCGAGGCGAACGTGTGCCGCAGCTTGTGCGCGGTGATCCCGAGCGGCAGGGGTTGCAGGCCGCGCTCTTCGACGAGCCTGTTCGCGTGCGCGACCACGGCGTCGACGACGTCCTGGCGGATGTTGTGTCGCGAGCGGGGCTTGCCGGCCGAGGTGACGAACACTGGATCGTCGGGCCTCGCACGCTTACTTGCGGCCTTGTGCTCGGTCAGGATCTCCCGGAGCAGCGGCAGCATGTCGACCTCCCGCATGCCGGCGTCGGTCTTGTCCCGGCCGACCTCGAAGCGTCCGTTGGCCAGGTCGACGTCGCGCCAGAGCATCGCGCCGGTGGCCGAAGCCCGGCCGCCGCCGAGAAGCAGCGTGGCGATGGCCGCGCGGCGGCCGGTCGTCTGGACCGGATGGCGCTGCGTCCAGGTCCTGCCGTTGCGGTCGGCTACGGTGATAACGGCCTCGCCGCGATCGAGCTCGCTGGCGGCCTCGAGCAGGATCGCGATCTGCTCGGCGCTGTCGAGGTGAACGGGCCGAGCGCTTCGAGAGCTTCAGGCGGCGGCGCTTGCCGACCGCTGGGTTGCTGTCGATGACGCCGTGGTCGACGGCGACGGCGAGGATCTGCGCCAGGAGATCGATGTGCATGTTGATCGAGCGCCCGGAAAGGGCGCGCGCGCGGCGACGGTAGGCCCGGCCGAGACGATCGACGTAGGACACCGTCAGCGGCGTCCCGTTCTCGGCGGCGGCCGTGATCTCGGCGGCTTCGCGCACCTTGCTCCGGCGGTAGCGGTCGACCTCGGCCACCGTGATCTCGGAGATGCGGTGGTCCTTGAAGAACGGCAGCAGGTGGTTGGTGAGGTCGTTCGCGTAGCTGCTGGCGGTGTTCTTCTCGATCTCGAGCTGCTTCGCCGCGAACCAATCGGACGCGAACTCGTGGAAGGTCGGGTTGGCGTTCTTGGGCGGCGCGGGATCCGGCCGCGGAGGCCGCCACGTGCCGAGGTCGACGTCGCGGAGCACGACCGCGAGCTCGCGCTGCGCCATCGCCAGAGTCCAGCCGTCTTCAGGCTTGCCCAGGGTCACGTACTCGCGCTTGCCGTAGGCTCGAAAGCGCAGCGCGAAGCAGGGTTGGCCTGGTGTCGGCCTGACCACTTGTCCAGTTGCGGGGCGTGCCATGGGCTTCCGGATCCGTTCGCGAGGTTGCCGACCAGTATGCAGGCTCCGTTCGCTCGTGGCGTCTGCGGCGGCCTGGCGGATTGCGCTATCTCGCGGCTTCTGCACGGGTGTCAGGCGTCCGAGGGAGCGCGTGCGGGTCGAACGGGTGTCCGCCGGCGACCGCCGGGAGTCGAACTAAGCCTCGTGGGACCGCACATGCAGCAGCGGCGCCCCCGTCGCCGTGCGACTGGCACGCTGGCGTCGGCGCCGCGGCGGAGCGGGCTCGGGCAGGGGCGTGGTCGCCGGCTTGCCGACTGTCTTGAGCTGCTCAGCCACGCGCGCGGGTGAGAACCCGAGTCGGGGTCGATGGCCTGAACCAAGCCGCACGGCGCCGAGCTCGCCGGCGTGCTCGTAGACCCAGGAGCGGGTCTTGCCGTGCCGGCGCGCGATCTCGGCTGCGTCCACAAGCGGCTCGGGCTGCGCGTGGTCGGGCGTGAGGACGCCAAGTCGCGCAGCAAGTCGATCCACGATTCGGTCGGCGAGGCGGTCGAGCGCATCATCG
>CAWDYK010000005.1:0-267380 GCA_963806475.1 uncultured Solirubrobacterales bacterium | reverse complement strand
GCTTCAGTGGGTTGTGGGAGCACAACCGCACGCGCGAGCTCGCACAGTTCGAGCAGGTCGGCACTTGGCTGGCCGCGAACATGCCCCAGTCGCCTCCAGCGACGATCGTCCACGGCGACTACCGCCTCGGTAACACGATCCTCTGCCCCGGCGCCCCCGCGCGTCTGATCGCGATCCTGGACTGGGAGATGGCCACAATCGGCGATCCGCTTGCCGACGTCGGCTACATGATGCTCCACTGGCTGCAGGCCGGCGAGGAAACCGGCCGGTTCACGCTCCAGAGCGTCACGCACCTGCCGGGGTTCCCGACGAGGCAGGAGCTGATCGCGCTCTACGAGGAGCGCTCGGGACGTTCGATGCGCTCGCTCAGCTGGTACGTGACGCTCGCGCTGTGGAAGGCCGTCGTGTTCATGGAGGGCAACTACAAGCGGGCGATCAGCGGCGCGACCGACGACCCGTATCTGAAAGCGTTCCGCGACGGCGTCGTCGAGCTCGCGGACAGAGCGCTCGCTGTCACGCGCGACGGCTTCTGAACCGGTCGACGCGTGGGCCTTCCGTCTCCGAAGCTAACCTCCGGCGCGATCTGAATGAGTAGCGGGTCGGACACCGGATACCTGGGCTTGACGGCGCTGCTCGCCGCGCTCGTCCTCGCGAGCTGCGGCGGCAGTCCGCTGTCGAGCAGACAGCTCGAGGCGCAGGTCACGCACATCTGCATGGCAACGAGCCTCCGCACGAACCGGATCCCCACCCCCGCCTCGCCCGCCGCGAGCGCCGCGTTCCTGAAGCGCGGCGCCACCGCCTTGACGCCCGAGCTGAAGGCGCTGCGAGCGATCCACCCACCGGGCGACGTGGCCGACGTCTACACGGCCACGGTCGGGTCGTTCGCGCAGAAGATCCGCGAGCTGAGGGGAACGGCTCGGGAGATCGCGCGCGGCTCAGACCCGGTGAAGGCGCTGCAGCGGCTGCAGCGGAGGCTCAGGCCACTCGAGTCCCAGGAGAACGACGGCTGGCAGGCGCTCCAGCTCCCAGCCTGTATGACCCGCTAGCGCCACCGGGCGTCGATGCCGGCAAACTCAGCTGAGCGGCGGGGCGCCGGCGCGGGGCAGCACGAGCACCGACGGATGCTCGCGATCGCGGAGGACCTCGATCTCGACCGGCCTCAGGGTTGTCGCGTTGATGGCATCCTCGCCGGTCCCGGGATTGCGCGCGTAACGCGGATGCGCTCCAGAGGAGACCTGCAGGCGGATGCGGTGTCCGGCGGCGAAGACGTGCCCGGTCGGCCACAGATCGAACGCGACGGGCCAGGTCCCGTCGTCGCTGCGATCCAGGCGCCAGGACGTGACCCGCGCGAGCGCATCGCACACGTTCCACGAGGCCCCGTCGCGGTCGACGTCACAGACGCGGGCGAACGAGTCGAAATACGGCTCGGACGCGGTCACCCACAGCTCCACCCGCACCCGCCCGATCGCCTCGTACGCCGCAGGCAGTGGCGGCGTCGTGTACGTCAGCACGTCCGAGCGGGCCTCGAGGACGCGATTGTCGACCACGGGCTCACGCTCGAGCAGGATGGGTCCGCCCAACGAAGGCGTCGGGTCCGAGGGGTCGTAGCGGTAACTGTCGCTACCGCCGTCCTCGTCTGGACGGTCCGCGCGGAGGCTGCGATGGTCGCCAAGCCAGAGATGCCATTCTCGCGTCCCCGGGGGCGGCCATGCCGGAAACTCGCGCCAGCTGCCGTCGGCGCCTTCGCCGGTCAGCCGGACCATCACCGGTGCCGGACGCAGCAGACGCGGATCGTCGAGCAGCCGAGCGCGTAGCCAGCCAAGGCCCTCGCGGATGCCGGCCGCCATCAGACCGGGCGCCGTATGGGTCCACGGCCCGATCATCAGCTGCGGCTCGCGACCGGCGTCGCGCAGGGCCTTGAAGTCCTCGAGCATCCACGGCAGGAAGATGTCGTACCACCCGCCGATGAGCTGGACCGGCGCGGTCACTTTCGTCACTCCGGCCGCGAAGTCGCGGACCACCCAGTACTCGCTCTCTCGCGCCGGACTTGCGACGCCTTGGCGAAACCAGTCCACCTGCGATCCGGTCAGCCGCTCGTCGAGGTCCACGAGCGGCAGCTCGGAGAACATCGAAGGCAGCCTGCGCAGGGCGCGGGCCATCGCCAGCAGCGCGAACCGTCGTTCCTGTTCGGCGACGAGCACGAGCCACGAAGCCGCGGTCTCGAGCGACAGGCTCCCGCCCGCGTACGTCTGGCCGTGGAATTGCGACGCGCTGACCTGGATCGCGAGGGCGGACAGATCGTCGCCCGCATCCGGCGCCACCGCCCATTGGACCAGCCCGAGGTAGCTCGGCCCGAGCATTCCGATCCGGTCCGAGTGCCAGCGCTGGCGACGGATCCAGCGCAGCGTCGCGAGCCCGTCGGCGCGTTCGTCGAACGGGCTGAAGACCCCCTGCGAGCCGAACGTGCCACGGACGCTCTGGATCAGTACCTGGAGCCCGCGCTCGGCCAGCAGTCGCCCGAAGATCTCGCCGACCAGCTGGCGCCGGCCGTACGGCGAGCGCACCAGCACCGTCGGCTGGGGGCGATCGCGATCCGCACGCGCCACCCAGCGATCGGCCAGCAGCTCAGCGCCGTCATCCATCGGAACGCGTAGGTCACGCTCGCACACGACGTCTGTCGTCTGCGCAGCTGGAAGCCCCATCCGCCGGGCGAGGATCTCGGCGGCGAGGCTCATCGAGGGGCCTTGGCGATCTTGTCGGTCACGCAGCCCACAATCTGCCAAACGCGATCCGTAGTCGTCCCGCCCCACGCTCGCGGCCGAGGGCGAGCTGATCCAGGACTATTGCGCCGTAGGCCGAGGACGCTGCACCGACCGCGCCCCGCGAGCGGCGCGGGCGCGCCCCTGCCGGTCACACCTTGGCCGACGCGACCGCCTCGAGCGCGTGCTCGAACGCCTGCCCGATCAGCTCGAAGTGCTCGGGTCCGGCGGTCAGCGGCGGCGACACCGCCAGCGCCCGCTCAAGGGGACGGAGCAGAACCCCCATCCGTCGCGCCGCCGCGGCGCCCAGCGCGACGGCATCCGGCCGGCGCTCGAGCAGCTCGGTGTCGAGCTCTATCGCCGCCATCATCCCCGTGCCGCCGCGAACCTCGCCGACCGCGCCGTGGTTGCCCAGCGCCGCCAGCGGGGCCAGCAGCGCCTCCTCGTTCTTCCGTCCACGGCCCAACAAACCGTCGCGCTCGAGCAGCGAGATGTTCGCGAGCGCGGCGGCGCAGCAGGCCGCATGACCCGCGTAGGTGGCCCCGTGGCGGAACATCGGGGCGCCTGGCGTGCGCCAGAACGGCTCGGCCACGCCGTCTGACACGATCACCCCGCCGAGCGGCAGGTACCCGCTGGTGGCGCCTTTGGCGAACGTGATCATGTCCGGCTGGACATCCCAACGTTCGATCCCGAACCACGTCCCGAGCCGGCCGAACGCGCAGATCACGGCGTCGATCACGAGCAGGATGCCAGTCTTCCGGCACAGCGCTGCCACCGCCTCGATGTAACCGGGGCCGGGCGGATAGACGCCCCCCGCCCCGATCACGGGCTCGACGAATACCGCGGCCACGCGGTCCTCCCCGATCTCGTCGATCGCGTCGCGCATCGCGTCGGCCGAGCTGTGGTCGACCTGGACCGTCTCGGCCAGCGGCCCGAACCCCTCACGGTTGGCGGCGATGCCGCCGATCGCGGTGCCGAAGCCGTGCGTGCCGTGATATCCGGCGGTCCGGCTGACGAGCACCACGCGCCCGCCCTGCCCCAGCTCAGCCCAGTAGCGGCGGGCCAGCTTCGCCGCGGTGTCGATCGCGTCGCCACCGCCGGATCCGAGGAACACGCGCGAGGACATCGGCGCCCGCGCGGCGAGCGCGTCCGCGAGCTCGAGCGCCGGCGGATTCGCGAAGCCCCCGAACGTCGAATAGGCCTCGAGTCGCGCCATCTGCTCGGCGACCGCCGACGCGATCTCCGGACGTCCGTGGCCCACGTTCGCGTACCACAGGCTCGCGGTGGCGTCGAGATAGCGGTTGCCCTCGACGTCCCACACCCACACGTCCTCCCCGCGCTCGAGCACGAGCTCGTCGCTGCGAACTGTCCCCATCGCCGCGAACGGATGCCACAAGCGGGTGTCGCGGGTCGCGCTCATCGCCTACGGCCAAGGATTACACGTCGTCGGCGGCTGGTGGCCCGTCTTGCGCGCACCAATGCGCCATCGTGGCGAAACCGAGCGGTGTCGTATGTGTCCTCAGACGTCCCAGGCGCCGTGCTCGCTAGGCGGCGTCCAGCTCGATCGACTCGATCTTCGGCGGATCGACGGGGCGATCGCGGGCGCCGGTCGGCACCGCCTCGATCGCGTCGACGGCGTCCATCCCGTCGGTGACGCGCCCGAACACCGTGTGCTTGCCATCGAGCCACGGCGCCTTCTCGGTCGTCACGATGAAGAACTGCGAGCCGTTCGTGTTGGGGCCCGCGTTCGCCATCGCCAGTGCGCCGCGCACCACCTTGTGCTGGTTGAACTCATCCGCGAACGTGTAGCCGGGGCCGCCCGTTCCGGTTCCCTGCGGGCACCCGCCCTGGATCATGAAGTCCGGGATCACTCGATGGAAGATGTTCCCGTCGTAGAAGTGGTCGGCGGCGAGCTTGCGGAAGTTCTCGACGGTGTTCGGGGCGTCGTCGTCGAACAGCTCGAGCTCGATCGTGCCGACGGTCGTCTGCATCTTGGCTGTGGACATTGACGCAACCTTAGACGGGTTACCGGGGCGTCTCGGATCTGCGCGGTGCCGACGCTGTGCGCCGGCAGCGACCGGGCTGCCTGGTAGTTGAGATGCTGGCGCAGGAGGCACTTGCGCGTAGCGCGCGTGCCTCCTGGTCGGTACTCAGCTCAGACGACCGCTTCGAGCCGAAGCGGGTGGCCGCGCACCTCTGTCCCGCTGACCTTCTCGACGACCCGCTGAGCATCGGGCGGGGGCACCTCGACCAACGCGAAGCGCTCGAGCACCCGCACGTTGCGCACGGCCTCTCCATCCAACCCGGTCGCGGCGGTGATCGCATGGATGATGTCCGATGGCTCGATCCCCTCGGCGCGGCCGCCCGAGACGATCAGCTTGCGTCCGGGCGCATCGCCATTGACCGACACGTGCGGCTTCGAGTGGCGGCGCGGCTTCGGCTTGACGGCGGTGGGCGCAACGTGGGCGTCCTTGACCCACGGCGACAGCCTGACCCCGGCGTTGTTCTCGATCGCCTGCAGCTCGCGCTGCTGGCGCGGCTCGTAGAACGTGATCGCGCGCCCGCTTCGGCCGACCCGCCCGGTCCGGCCGATGCGATGCACGTAGACGTCCGGCGAGGTTGGGATGTCGAAGTTGATGATGTGCGAGACGCCCGCGATGTCGAGGCCGCGCGCAGCGACATCGGTGGCGACCAGCAGCGGCAGCCGGCCGTCCTTGAACGCGATCATCACCCCGTCTCGCGCTCCCTGGCTCATATCTCCGTGCAGCGCCTTGACGTTCATGCCGCGGTCGCGGAGCGTCCGGTAGAGCTGATCGCAACGGATCTTCGTGCGCACGAACACGATCGCCTGCTCGGGGCGCTCGCACTGCAGCACCTCGACGAGCTGCTCCGCCTTCTCGCGCGGCCTGACCTCGAGCGCGAACTGCTCGACGGTGTCGACCGTGAGCGTCGCCGTCCTGACCTTCACGGTCACCGGGTCGTACAGGTACTGATCGGCCAGCCGGCGGATCTCGGGCGGCATCGTCGCAGAGAACAACGCGGTCTGCCGGCTCGACGGCGTCAGCGAGAGGATCCGCTCGACGTCCTCGAGGAAGCCGAGGTCGAGCATCTCATCCGCTTCGTCGAGCACCACGAACCGGCACGCGTTGAGCAGCAGCGAGTGGCGCGAGATCAGGTCCTTGACGCGCCCCACGGTTCCGACGACGACGTGCCCGCCGGCGCGCAGCTGCGCCTGCTGGCTGCGAATCGGAGCGCCGCCGAACACCGCGACGACGTCGATCCCCTTGTGGCTGCCGTAGGTGCGCAGCGCTTGGGTGACCTGGATGCAAAGCTCGCGGGTTGGCGTCAGCACCAGCCCCTGAACCTCGTGCTCGCCGGGATCGACGTACTGGAGCATTGGCAGCCCGAAAGCCGCGGTCTTACCCGATCCCGTCTGCGCCTGGCCGATCACGTCGGAGCCTTCGAGCAGCGGCGGAATCGCCTGTTCCTGGATCGGGCTCGGCGCCTCGTAGCCGACGTCGCGGATCGCCTCGAGCAGCGCCGGCTCGAGCCTAAGTTCGCTGAATCCCGTCATCGTCAGCAGACGATAGTCGGCGGCGGTGGTGCAGGTGTTACGAGCGCGTCGTAACGGGACGCGTCTCGAATCTCCGGCCCGCCGAAAGCGGGCCGGGATCGGTTTCGAAGCCGTGCCGCGGCGGCTACTCGATCGTATGCACGTTCGTGGCGGCGGGTCCCTTCGGGCCGTTCTCAGTGTCGAACGAGACCTTGTCGCCGTCGCCAAGCGACCTAAAGCCACTGCCGACGATCGCCGTATGGTGGACGAACAGGTCGTCGCCCTGGTCGTCGGGCGCGATGAAGCCGTAGCCCTTGTCGTTGTTGAACCACTTGACGGTTCCGGTTGCCATGTTCCCTCCCGGGAGTTGTGTGCTGCGACCGCGGGAGGTGCTGTGAGGCAACCACTACGACACGCTGGCACTGATTCTGAGCGGACGGTCGCCCGCGCCACCCGAGTGTAGTGGGAAGGTTTGACCGAATACTCCTTCGGTGCCTAAACTTTCGGTGCCGTACTATTCTTTGGCCCCGTTTCGGCAGCTCCAGCAACCATGCCCGAAACCATGAACGAAGACACCAACCGCATCGACGCCCGCGTCTGGCGCATCAGCGCCGTCGTGATCGTTGGCTCGATCATGTCGATCCTCGACACCACGATCGTCAACGTCGCGCTCGACACGCTTGGCCGCGAGCTCCACGCTTCGATCTCCCAGATCCAGTGGGTGGTGACGGGCTACATGCTCTCGCTGGCCGCCGTGATCCCGGTCACCGGGTGGGCGGCGCAGCGCTTCGGCGCCAAGCGCGTGTACCTGCTCTCGCTGATCCTGTTCACCGCGGGATCGGCGTTGTGCGGCCTGGCATCCTCCACCACCGAGCTGATCGCGTTCCGCGTGATCCAGGGGATGGGTGGCGGCATGATCCTGCCGATCGGCCAGCTGATGATGGCCGACGCGGCCGGTCCCTCCCGCATGGGTCGCGTGATGAGCATCGTCGCCGTGCCGGCGATGCTCGCCCCGATCCTCGGGCCGACGATCGGCGGGCTGATCGTCGACAACGCGAGCTGGCGCTGGATCTTCTACGTCAACCTCCCGATCGGAATCATCGCCGTGCTCCTGGGGCTGCGGTTCCTGCCAAGCGCCGAGCACGCCGCCGCCGCCGCCAAGCGTCTCGACGCGCGCGGCCTGGCGCTGATGGCGACCGGGTTGCCGCTGCTCACCTACGGGCTCGCCGAGATCGGCAGCACCGGCGGCTTCAGCTCCGTCAAGGTGATCGTCCCGATCCTCGCCGGCCCGGGGCTGATCGCGCTGTTCGCCGTCCACGCCCTGCGGATCCGAAACCCGCTGCTCGACCTGCGCCTGTACCGTCGGCCGACGTTCAGCTCGGCTTCGATCGCGATGTTCTGCCTCGGCGCCGCGCTGTTCGGAGGCATGATCTTGCTGCCCCTGTACTGGCAGAACATCCGCCACGAGAGCGTCGTCGACACCGGCTTGCTGACGGCGCCGCAGGGCCTCGGGATGGCACTCGTGATGCCGCTCGCCGGCAAGCTCAGCGACCGCCGCGGCGGCGGGCCGCTCGCGCTGTTCGGCGTCGTCGTGACCACCGTCACCACGATCCCGTTTGGGCTGATCGGCGCGCACACCCCCGTCGCGGTGCTGTCGGTGGCGATGCTGCTCCGCGGCATGGGGATCGGCTTCGCCTTCATGCCCGCGATGGCGGCCGCGTTCGCCTCGCTGGATCGCTCCGAGCTTCCCGACGCGACGCCGCAGCTGAACGTCCTCCAGCGAGTCGGCGGCTCGATCGGCACCGCGGTGCTCGCGGTCGTGCTCGAGCGCGCTCTGAGCGGGGTTCACACCCTGTCCGGCGCGGCCGCCGCGTACGGGACCGCGTTCTGGGCTTCGGCGGGTCTGACCGCGCTCGCCATCGTTCCATGCATCGTCCTGATGCGCGCCGAGCGCGCCGCCCGGGCCGCGAAGGCCGAGGAGGGCGGAACATCTGCCCAGGCGCTGTCGGAGGCAATCGCCGCATGAGCACCAGGCCAACGCAGACAGTCGACGCCGATCCGGCGGCGGTGTGCGAGGACCCGTTCACGCAGCTCGGCCGGTCGTTCAAGCGTGCGATGGCGGCGGTCCGACGCCTCCGAGGCCGCGAGACCCGCCGGCCCGGCGAGCTCAGCGACGCGCAGTATGGGCTGCTGTTCGGGCTGCGAGACCACGACGAGCTCTCCACCAGCGAGCTCGCGTTCTCGGCCGATCTCTCGCCGGCGACCACGACCGAGATGCTCGAGCCGCTCGAGGCGGCGGGTCTCGTTCGTCGCAACCGCTCGCAGCGCGACCGCCGGGTGGTCCTGATCTCGCTTACCGATCGCGGGCGCGAGCTGGTGGCAGAGCGCCACGCCCGCTACGAGCCCATGTGGCGCGCCGCGTTCGCGGAGTTCAGCGAGGACGATTTGCGGACCGCGTCCGCGGTGCTCGAGCGGATGGCGGAGACGTTCGACGAGCTGAGCGACGACCGCCCGAGCCTCGCCGGCGACGAAGACGACCTCGCCGCGGGCTGAGCTCCGCAGCGACTCGATCGTCTCAGCTCGGGGTAACGCGCCCGTCCAGGTGCGGCGCGCGCTTGATCGCGTCGCGCACCCCGAAGCGGATCTCACCCGGGGGCGAGTCCGAGCTCCAGCTCGGGTCCGAGGCCGAGCTCGAGCCCGAGGCCGGCGCCGGCGCAGCGTCCTCCACGAACTCGACCGTCGCCGGCAGCAGGATCGGCTTGCGGAACGCGGCCTCGACGGTGAACGCGTCCGCGAGCCGCGCGTCGAGCGCCGCAAGGCACCGCGCCTTCGTCCACATCCCGTGCGCGCGTGTCCCTCAGCGGCCCGCGCCCGCGCCGGCCGGGACCGGCTCGGCGGTGGCATCGTGCGCTTGCGTCGCAGCCGCTCCCGCCCCGGTGAGCGCGCCCCCGGGGCAGTCGGCGCAGGGAACGCGCCGCCTCGGGTTCTCGATCCCGACGAGCGCAACGACCCCGCCGAGGATCGCGAGGGCGGCTCCAACCCCGATCCCGATCCGGAACGAGTGCAGGGAGGCGTCGACCAGGGCCTCGTGGACGAGCCCCCGCTCGCCGTTCGGAACGCCGCTCGCGCTCGTCACGAGCGGCCGGTTCTGGGCCGCCGCAACCGCCGCACGGGCCTGCGCGCTCAGCGGCTTACCCGACAGGTCGTGATCGAGCCGAGCCTGGAAGCTGCTCGACACGACGGCGCCGAGTGCGGCGATTGCAAGCAGGCTGGCGACCCGCGAGATCGCGTTGTTGATGCCGCTCGCGACGCCGGAGTGACCCGGCTCGACCGAGCCGAGGATGGTCGCCGTCAGCGGCGCGACGGTCGCCGCCAGGCCGAGCCCGAACACGAGGATCCCCGGCAGGATCTGCGTCAGGTAGTCGGCGCTCGCGTCCGCCCGCACGAGCAAGAGCAGGCCCAAGCCCGCGACGATCGGGCCGCCGGCCATGAACAGGTGGGGGCCGATCCGGTCGGCCAGCATCCCGAAACGCCTGGAGAGCAAGAACACCAGGACCGTGATCGGCAGCAGCGACATCCCGGCCTGCAGCGGCGTGTAGCCGCCGACCTGCTGCAGGAACAGCACCAGGAAGAACGTCGCGACGCCGAGCCCCGCGTACAGGGTCAGCGTGGTGAGGTTGCCGACCGCGAAGTTACGGACCTTGAACAGGTCCAGCGGCATCATCGGCTGCGGGCAGCGGTGCTCCCAGAACAGGAAGGAAACGAGCAGCACGATCCCGCCGGCGAGCGGGACGGCGACCCGTGGATCTCCCCACCCGTACTGCGGCTGCTCGATCAGCGCGAACACCGGTCCCCCGAGTCCGAACGCGCACAGCGCCGCGCCGACCACGTCCACCCGCCCCGGCGTGCGCGTGTCGTCGGGCAGTCGCCTCAAGAACCACAGCGTGATCACCACCAGCGGCAAGTTGATCGCGAAGATCCACCGCCACGACGCCGTCTGCACGAGCGCGCCGCCGCCGAGCGGCCCGATCACGGTCGCCACGCCGGTGAACGCGGTCCAGGTGCCAATGGCCCCGGCGCGCTCGCCCTCGTCGAACGTGTCCATGATCAACGCAAGCGTGCTCGGCACGAGCAGCGCACCGGCGATGCCCTGGGCCGCCCGGGCGCCGATCAGCACCCCGCTGCTCGGAGCGATCGCGCACAGCAGCGAGCACACCCCGAATCCGGCGAGCCCGGCGGTGAACACCCGCCGGCGGCCGAGCAGGTCGCCGAGAGAGCCGCCGACCAGCAGCAGCGAGGACAGCGTCAGCAGGTACGCCTCGACCACCCACTGCTGCTCGGCGAGACCGCCGTGCAGGCTCGCGCGGATCGCCGGCAGCGCGACGTTCACGATCGTGCCGTCGAGGAACACGATCCCCGAGCCCAGGATGCTCGCGCTCAGCGCGACGTTCTTCGTGCTCAGCCTCGGAGCCCGGGCGGCGGCATGGGCGGTCATCCGGTGCCTTCGGAGAACACCGCGTTGGACTCGTAGCCGTCGAAGCTGACGCTGCGGGCCAGCGGCAGATGGGTCTTCACGATCACACAATACGTGCGGCGGTTGCGATCGCTCGGGACGCACGTTCGGAAGATGCTGCCCGGCTCGATCGCGACCGTGCTGACGTGCGAGAGATTGCGGCGGAACTCGGCCGGCGCGCGGTCGCCGATCCACGCCTGCGCGCGGACGATCGCGTCCTGCATCGCATGGTGGTTGGCGATGATCGAGGGCCGGTGCACGAGCCCCAGGATCAGCAGGGCAGCGGCGACAACCACGAGCGCGGTGGTGCCACCGTAGTCGCGCGCGACCACCTTCGGCATGTCTGGCCTCGCCTTCCGGAACGCTGCACCGAGCGGCCGGCTGACCAGCAGCACCGCGAACAGGTTCAGGAACCATCCCGCGAGCAGCGCCGCCAGGATCGTCTGTGACTGGCCGGATATCGGCAGTGCGTGCCCGACCACCGCATCGAACGCGGTCGCAATCGCAAACCCAGGCACCAGCCACGCGCCGCGCCGGCGCCAGCGCAAGCGGGCGAGCCACGCTCCTTCCACGCGCTTAAGCGTAGTCCCGTCGAGCGGTGCAGTAATCTCGCGTTTCCAGCCCGATCGAGGGCCAGAACGGAGATCCCGGGACGGCCGCTGAAAGTGGGGCCGAGCGGAGACCCCGACCCGGCCGGCGAACGACAGGGAGACACAGATGGCGACCCATATGGCCGAACCATCCGCCGCCGGCGACGCCGTCGCCGACAACGAGCACCTTACGCTCGAAGACCGCATCTGGCTGCTTCGGGCGATGCTCCTGATGCGCGGGCTCGAGGAGCGGGCGATGAGCTTGTACCGCCAGGGCAAGGTGCCCGGCTCCTTCTACGACGGGTTCGGCCAGGAGGCCGTGTCGGCGGGATCGGCATTCGCGATGGCTCCGGAGGATCGCCTGTGCATCCTGCACCGCGACCTCGCCGCGCACATCATCCGCGGCGTCACCCCCGCTCGGATCCTCGCCCAGTACATGGGCCGCGAGACCGGCATCACCGCCGGGCGCGACGGCAACGTGCACTTCGGCGACCGCCGGCTCGGCTGCGTCGGGATGGTCTCGATGCTGCCCGACATGATGCTGGTGGCGACCGGCATCGCGATGGCCTTCAAGCTGCGCGGCGAGCGGCGCTGCGCGCTCACCTGGTTCGGCGACGGGTCGACCTCGCGCGGAGACTTCCACGAGGCGATGAACTGGGCCGGCGTGCAGAAGTTGCCGGCCGTGTTCGTCCTCGAGAACAACCAGTACGCCTACTCGACCCCGCTCGAGAAGCAGTTCGCGGTCAACCCCGTCGAGCGCGCCGCGGCCTACGGGTTCGTCGGCGTGACCGTCGACGGCAACGACGTCGAGGCGATGTTCGAGGCCACTCGCGAGGCCCGGGCGCGGGCGCTGGCCGCCGGCGGGCCGACGCTGATCGAGGCGGTGACGATGCGGATGCACGGTCACGCCGCCCACGACGACATGAAGTACGTGCCCAAGGAGCAGGTCGAGGAGTGGCGCAAGCGCGATCCGATCGAGCGCCAGGAGGTGCGGCTGCGCGCGCTCGGCGTCGACGTCGACGCGCTGCGCGTCGAGGTGCACGGCGAGATCGACGCCGCGACCGAGGAGGCGCTCGCGGCGCCGATGCCCGATCCCGCCACGGCCACCGAGGGCGTGTTCTGCGAGGGCGAGGCGGAGCCGCTGGGCGACGGCCTGGCGCGGTGGAGCGGCTTCCGCACGGCTGGGGCGGTCTCCTGATGGCGACCGTCACCTACCTGCAGGCGATCTCGGCCGCGCTGCGCGACGAGCTGCGAGCGGACGAGCGCGTGCTCGTGATGGGCGAGGACATCGGCGTCTTCGGCGGCGCCTTCAAGGTCACCGACGGGTTCATCGAGGAGTTCGGCCCGGACCGGGTGATGGACACGCCGCTGGCGGAGTCGGCGATCATCGGCACCGCGGTCGGCGCCGCAGTCGTCGGCATGCGCCCGGTGTGCGAGATGCAGTTCTCCGACTTCATCTCCTGCGGCTTCGACCAGCTCGTCAACGTCGCCGGCAAGATGCACTACCGCCAGGGCCTGGCGGTCCCGATCACCGTGCGGCTGCCGTCCGGCGGAGGCTTCTCCGGCGGGCCGTTCCACTCGCAGAACCCTGAGGCTTGGTTCATGCACTCGCCGGGGATAAAGGTCGTCGCCCCCTCGACCGCCGAGGACGCCAAGGGCCTGCTCCACGCGGCGATCCACGACCCAAACCCGGTCTGCTACATGGAGCACAAGCACCTCTACCGCCGCATCAAGGGCGAGGTCCCGGACGGCGTGTACGAGACCCCGTTCACCGCCCGCGTCGCCCAGCCGGGGTCCGATCTTGTCGTGATCGCCTACGGGGCGATGGTCCACACGGCGCTTGAGGCGACCGAGGACCTCGACGGCGCCTCCGTCGAGGTGCTCGACCTCCGTTCTCTGGTCCCGCTCGATGAGCACGCGATCCTCGACTCGGTCGCCCGCTGCTCGAAGGTCGTGATCGTCGACGAGGCGAACGGCACCTGCGCGGCCGGCGCCCAGGTCGCGGCGCTGATCGCCGAGCGCGCGTTCGAGGACCTCGACGGCCCGGTCGTCCGGGTCGCCACGCCCGACGTGCCGATCCCGTTCTCGCCGCCGCTCGAGCACGCGGTCCTGCCCGGCGTCGATCGCGTCAAGGAGGCGTGCCGTGAGCTCCTCGCGTACTGAGCCGCCGCCGGCGACGCTCGTCGACGTCACCATGCCCCAGATGGGCGTGTCGGTCGCCGAGGGCACCGTCGTCGGCTGGCGCGTCGAGGTCGGCGACCGGATCGAGGCCGACGAGACGATCTGCGAGATCTCGACCGACAAGATCGACACCGAGGTCCCGGCGCCGGTCGGCGGCGTCGTCGCCGAGATCCTCGTCCCGGTCGAGTCGACGGTGTCGGTGGGCACCGTCCTCGCCCGGATCGCACCCGGGGGCGGGGCCGGTGGTGCGAACGGCAGCAAAGAGAGTGGGGACGCCACCGCCACCGCCACCCCCCCGACCCCCCAGCGCCCGCTTCCCGGCCCCCCAAACATAGTGCATCTCTATCCGGTGCGTCTAACGGAGCCCGCGCCCCAGCACCAGCGACGCCCCGCTCGCCCCACCGCCGCTACTCCCCCGTCGTCCAGCGGATCGCCGCCGAGCACGGCATCGACCTCTCGCAGATCGAGGGCACCGGCCGCGCCGGCCGGGTGCGCAAGCAGGACGTGCTCGCCTTCATCGACGCCGCGCCGCCGCCACCGCTGCACATCGAGAGCCCGTACAAGCCCGAGCCGGCCCAGCCGGCCGCGGCCGCCGTCCCCGGCGGTCAGCTGTCGCGGATGCGGCGCCAGATCGGCGAGCACATGAAGCGCTCGCTCGATACCGCGGCGCACTGCACGACCTGGATCGAGGTCGACATGAGCCGGGTCGAGGCGGCGCGCGCGCGGCTCGGCGTGACCGCGCTGCCGCTCGTGGCGCGCGCGACGATCGCGGCGCTGCGCGAGCACCCGGCGCTGAACGCATGGCTCGAGGGCGAGAGCTACACCCGCCATCGAGACGTGCACCTCGGGATCGCGGTGTCGCTCGGCGAGGACGGGCTGATCGTGCCGGTCGTCCACGGCGCGCACGAGCTGTCGGTCGAGGGCCTCGCAAACCGGATCAAGGACCTCGCCCGGCGCGCCCGCGCCGGCGAGCTGTCCCCCGACGACGTCCGCGGCGGCACGTTCACGATCACCAACCCCGGCCAGTACGGCTCGATCATGGCCACGCCGATTATCAACCAGCCGCAGGTCGCGATCCTCGACCTCGAGGCGGTCACCAAGCACCCGGTCGTCGTCACCGACGCCGACGGCAACGACTCGATCGCGATCCGCCCGATGACGATCCTCGGGCTGAGCTGGGACCACCGGGCGCTCGATGGCGCCCAGGTCGCCCAGTTCCTCGCCACGCGTGAAGCGCCACCTCGAGCAATGGAGCGAGCTGTGAAGCCCGAGCTGTGGGTCTGCCACCTCGGCACCGTCGACTACCGCAAGGGCCTCGACCTCCAGGAGCGGATCCGCATCGCCCGCCAGCAGGACGAGCTGCCCGACGTGCTGCTGATGCTCGAGCACCGGCCGGTGTACACACGGGGTCGGCGCTCGGCGGTCGGCGAGCTGCCGATGGGCGAGGACTGGTACGCGCTGCAGGGGATCGAGATCGGTCGAGACCGACCGCGGCGGCAAGGTCACCTACCACGGCCCGGGCCAGCTCGTCGGCTATCCGATCGTCCGCGTCGACGACGTGCTCGAGTACGTCCGCACGCTCGAGCGCGCCCTGGTCGCGGCCCTCGCCGCAGCAGGGCGTGTCGGCCCGCGGCCGCACCGACGACGGCCGCGACTTCACCGGCGTCTGGGTCGGCGAGCGGAAGATCGCCTCGATCGGCGTCCACGTCTCGCGCGGCGTGACCACGCACGGCTTCGCGGTCAACGTCGAGAACGACCTCCAGCCGTTCTCAGTGGATCGTGCCCTGCGGCCTCGACGGCGTGCCGCATGACCTCGCTCATCGAGGAGACCGGCCGCGTCTCCGGTCAGCTCACATGCTTCCGGCGCCGCGCGGCGTTCCAGGTCGCCCAGGCGCTTGGGCGCCGGCAGCGGCTCGTCAGCCTGCAACGGTTGCAGGCGCGGGCGCACGCGGGCGTCTGAAGCGAGCCCGGAGGCGGGGGCCGCACTGCGGCGACCCCCGCTGACTGGCGCTCCCGGGGCCGGAACGAACCGACACGCACACAAGAGCTGAACTGATCTTCGCATAAACCCAAATTCTTGTAAATAGCGGGTGTCGGCACTCTGGCCTGTGCGGGGGACCGTCAGCGCACGCCGCAGCAGGCGGAGTGGATCGTCAGGTGGCGCTAGCCTTGGGCACGTGAGCGAGCGGCGGTTCTCGACGCGATCGCGGGCGAACCCCGGCGGCATCGCCGACGTGCTCGAAGTCCTCGGGCCCGACGTCCAGCCGCTGCGCGCGAAGAAGCCGCCGTGGTTCAAGGTGCCGGCGCCCGGCGGCCCCCGCTACCGCGAGCTGCAAGACGCTGATCGCCGAGGAGAACCTGCACACGGTCTGCCAGGAGGCGGCGTGCCCGAACATCGGCGAGTGCTGGCAGCGCGGCACCGCCACGTTCATGATCCTCGGCGACACGTGCACGCGCCGCTGCGGCTTCTGCAACGTGAAGACCGGCAAGCCGACCTGGAACGACCCGCTCGAGCCGGCGCGGGTGGCCCGCAGCGTCGCTAGGATGGGCCTCCGGCACGCGGTGATCACGAGCGTCGACCGCGACGACCTGCCCGACTACGGCGCGAGCGCATTCGTCGGCGTGATCCGCCAGATCCGCCGCCAGGCCCCCAGGTGCAAGATCGAGGTGCTGACACCCGACTTCCGCGGCGAGGAGATGCCGCTGGCGAAGGTGATCGCCGAGCGGCCCGACGTCTTCAACCACAACGTCGAGGTCGTCCCCCGGCTGTATCCGCTCGCCCGGCGCGGCTCGACGTTCGAGCGCTCCTGCCGCGTGCTCCGGAACGCCAAGGAGATCGGCGGCGACGAGGTCACGACCAAGTCGGGTCTGATGGTCGGCCTCGGGCGAGATCCCACGAGGAGATGCGTCGACGCGCTCGGCACGCTGCGCGAGCACCACGTCCAGGTGCTGACGATCGGCCAGTACCTGCGGCCCACCGAGAACCACCTCCCGGTCGTCCGCTACTGGCACCCGGACGAGTTCGAATGCGCTCGAGCGAGCCGCCTACGAGCTCGGGTTCGAGCACGTGGCGGCCGGCCCGCTGGTGCGAAGCAGCTACCACGCCGACCAGCACGTCGCCCAGGACGAGCCGGGCACCGGGCCGCTGAAGGACGTGGCGACAGCGTGAGGCGAACCGCGGTCGCACTGACCCGCGTCGCCGGCGCGCTCACCGCGACGCTCGTCGTCTCCCTGCTCGTCACCGCCGGACCCGCGCTGGCCCGCGGCGGCAGCGGCAGCTCGAGCTTCGGCCGCGGCCTCGGCGGCGGCGGTGGTGGTGGTGGCGGCGGCGGTGGCGGCTTCGGACGCGGCCACTTCATCTTCCTCCCGCTTGGCGGCGGCGGCGGGATCCTCGTTCTGATCGTGATCGCGGCGATCGTCGCTCTACCTGCTGCCGCGCCTCGCCGCCTGGGATCGGGGCCGGAAGGCCCGCGGCCGCGCGCGGCGAGGGAGCGTCGCGCAGCGCAAACGGCGGGTCGAGCTCGCGGCGGCCGCGGCGTCCGAGGAGGACCAGTCGTTCGCGCCGGAGACGGTCCGCGAGGCGGCCAGGCGGCTGTTCCTCGACATTCAGCAGGCCTGGAGCGACGACGACCGCGCCCAGCTCGAGGCGCTGGTCGCCCCCGACCTGTTCGCCGAGTGGCGGCTCCGCCTCGACGACTTCGCCCGCAAGGGCTGGCGCAACCGCGTCAAGCCGCTCGGCGAACCCGAAGGTTTCCTACGTCGGGCTGCGAAACGTCGCCGACGAGCGCGGCGACCGCGTAGTCGTTCGGATCGAGGCGGCGCTGCTCGACTACGTCGAGGACGCCTACGGGCAGCGCATCGGCCGGGTCGACAACGTCTCGGACACGAGCCACGTCCGCGAGTATTGGACGCTGGGTAAGCGGGACGATCGCTGGGTCCTGCTCTCGATCGAGCAGGGCGCGGAGGGCGACCACGTCGCTGACCGAGGACCTACTCGCGACGCCCGAGTCCGACGACACCGCGATGCGCGACGAGGCGCTGATCGAGGGCGCCGTCGCCGACGCGGTCCCCGCCGGGACTAGCATCGCCGATGTCGCCGACCTCGACTTCCAGGGCGACGCGCGGGCGGCGGCGCTCGACCTCAGCCTCGCCGACGGCCGCTTCGCACCGGACGTGCTCGAGATCGCCGCCCGCCGCGCCGTGTCGGCGTGGGCCGAGGCGGTCGATGGCGACGACTCGTCGCTCGAGGCGATCGCGCATCGGGAGGCGGTCGAGCATCTCCTGCACCCTGGCGACCCGAGCCGGAAGACGCGCCTGGTCGTCCGCGGCCCGAAGGTCACGCAGATCAGGATCACGGGCCTCGACGCGGCCGCCACACCTCCTACGATGACGGTCGAGGTCGACATCGCCGGCAGGCGCTACATCGAGGACCGCGACACCGCAGCGGTGCTCGCGGGCACCCAGTCGCGCTCCTCCTCGTTCACCGAGCACTGGACGATGGCACTCGATGGCGACGCAGCCCAGCCGTGGCAGATCGCGTCGGTCGCCACGCCGGTGGGGCGCCGCTAGCCGGGAACCGCCCGGCACGTGTTCCCGATCAAGGACAACATCCCGACCGATCGGTTCCCGTTCGTCACGGTCGCGCTGATCCTGGCGAACGTGATCGTCTACCTGCTCGCGATCCGTCATGGCGGCTCGTTCTGGAGCGGCCCCGACACGCAAGAGGTCGTGAAGTACGGCGCCATCCCCTACACGATCACGCACAACGGCGCGCACTGCACGGAGTTCGCCCAGCTGACGCTGAGCGGGCCCCAGTCGATCGGGGTGTTCTGCAACGGCCAAACGCTCCCCGACGGCTCGATCGCGCACGTGAGCGCCCGGGGCGCGCTCCCCATTTGGGAGACGGTGTTCACGTCGTTGTTCATGCACGCCTCGTTCCTGCACATCGCCGGGAACATGCTGTTCCTGTGGATCTTCGGCAACAACGTCGAGGACTCGATGGGCCCGTTCAAGTACATCTTCTTCTACATCCTGGGCGGGGTCGCGGCGCTCGCGCTGCAGGTCGCGATCGACCCGAACTCGACGGCGCCGACGATCGGCGCGTCCGGCGCGATCGCGGCGGTGCTGGGCGGCTACATCGTGCTCTATCCGAGAGCGCGGGTGCTGACGCTGGTGATCATCATCCTGTTCGTCACCGTGATCGAGCTGCCGGCGCTCGTGATGCTCGGGATCTGGTTCGCCGAGCAGGCGATCTTCGCCGCGACCAACCTGACCAACCCGACCGGGAGCGGCGGAGGCGTCGCCTACTTCGCCCACATCGGCGGGTTCGCGTTCGGCGCGGCGACGATCAAGCTGCTGGCCACGAACGTCAAGCAGGTCTCGCCGCGGTTCCCCGTCTACTGACGATCGGCGTGCGCGGCGCCGTTCTCACGATCGCGCTGGCGTTCATCGCCGGGCTCGCGGTCTTGACCGGAATCGACATCGCCCGCTACGGCGTCACCGCGCTATCGGTGCTGGCGATTCTGGTGCTGCTGGTGTTCCTGATTGGAATCGTCGGGGCGTTGCGGCAACCTCCGCGAGAATGAGCGAGAGGCTTGCCATGCTTCAAGAAGGGCGGGCGCGCCGCGCGGCCAGCGAGGCCCGGGCGCGGAGGGCCCGTCGCCGGCGCACGATCGGCTACGCGTTGCTCGCGCTGGTGCTCGGCGCGGTCGGCGCTGCTCGTGTTCATGGTGCAGGGAGCCTCCGGGCCGGCGAGCCACACCGTGCGCCCGCCGGCGCGCGGCCACGAGGCGGCCGGCGCCGTCAAGGCCGTGACCGGCCGCGCCGACTACGGCCTCACGCTGGCAAAGGTCCAGGTTCCGGTGCGCCTCAGGAAGGGCCTGCGCAGCGGGATGTTGTTCGACCTGCACACGGGGAGGGTGCTGTGGGATCGAAACCCGGGGGACGTCGTGCCGATCGCGAGCCTGACGAAGATGATGACCGCGCTCGTCGTCGTCGAGCACTCGCGGCCGAACGACCGGGTGCTGATCACCCGCGCCGCCACCCACTTCAGCGGCTCCGGCGTGGGCCTCCTGCCGCTGCACAAGCAGGTCCCGCTAGAGCCCCTGCTCTACGGCCTGCTGCTGCCCTCGGGTAACGACGCGGCGATCGCCCTCGCCCAGCACGTCGCCGGCACCCAGGCGCGGTTCATCGCGATGATGAACGCGCAGGCGAAGACGATGGGGCTTCACTGCACGCACTTCACCTCGGTCTCGGGGATCATCGACGAGGGCAACCACTCGTGCGCCCCCGACCTCGCGGTGCTGGCGCATGCGGTGCTGACCCAGCGCCGACTTGCGCGGATCGTGGCCACGCGCGACGCGGTTCTGCGCTTCCCGATCAAGAGCGGCAAGCTCTGGCTGTACAACAACAACCCGCTGCTGCGGCTGCGCTATCCCGGGACCGACGGAGTCAAGACTGGCTACACGGTCGCCGCCGGCCCCTGCCTGGTGGCGACGGCACGGCGCGGGCGCAAGTGGCTTGGCGTCGTGCTGCTGCATTCCGACGACCCGCCCGATCAGGCGATGAAGCTGCTGGGCGCCGGGTTCGCGACCCGGGGGGGAGTGAGCAGCCCGAGCGACCCTCACAATATGCTCACGACCCCAAGCCCCGCTGATCGCTGAACCACCGATGGATCCTGAGCTCCAACAGAGAATCGCCGCGAACGAGGCCGTGTTTCGCGAGGTCAACGAGGGGATCGCCCGGGGCCGGTGGCCGGGAGAGGAGGATGCTTCGGTCGCGTTCCGCTGCGAATGCGCTCGACTGGGATGCAACCAGATGGTCGAGCTGAGCCCGCGCGAATACGAACGCGTTCGCGCCCACTCGCGGCACTTCATCGTCGTTCCCGGGCACGAGCTGCCCGGTGCCGAGAACGTGGTCGAGCGCGCCGACGGCTACGTCGTGGTCGAGAAGACCGGTCCGGCCGGAACATCGGCCGAAGAGTCAGACCCTCGAGCGTGATCGTCGCCGAACCCCTCCGGCCCGAGGCAGAAGCGCATTCGAACCTCGATCCCTCCCGAGGAGCGGCTGACGATCGCGAAGTCGTCGCTGGCGGCGGACATCAACGCCAAGCCCACGCCCAAGCCCGGACTGTTCGGGTTCCGACGCAATCCGCAGCCGTCGTCGGCGATCAGAACCCATAGCTCGGACCCGGCCAGATCGGCGCTCACGTGGACAGAACCCGGGCTGCTGCCCCGATATGCGTGGACGGCGACGTTCGTCAGCGCCTCCGAGACGGCCAGGCGCACCGCCTCCACCTGCTCCTCGGTCGCGCCTGCGTCAGCGGCGACCTCGGCGACGGCTCGGCGCAGCATCCTCACGGTCTCCGGCACGGCCGGGTAGGTGCCCGCGAGGGGCTCACATCCGGTCGCGGTCCCGCTGCTGGTAGCGCCCAGAGTCATGGTTTGGGGTCGAACATACCCAAAATGTGCTCGATGCAAAACCAAGAAGGCGACGCCGGCCGGCCTGGCCCGCTCAGCGCTCGACGAAGTACCTGCCGCTCCCCTGGCCGCTCGAGAAGTAGCGGCTCGTAGCGGTTTCTTGCGTGTGTAGAACTCGACCGCGTCGGGCCCGGGGGCGTGCAGATCGCCGAGGAATGAATCCTTCCAGCCGGAGAACAGCGCTCGTCGTACGCTCTACGACAGCAGCCCCGGCTGCGTCGCATAACCCCGATGCAGGAGGTTAGGATTGCTGCCCAACCGGACGATGCCGCGGTCGATCGTGATCCCGGTGCTCGTGTATGAGGACCCCGACGAAGCGATCGACTGGCTCTGCGACGCCTTCGGCTTCGCCGTCCGCTGGCGAGCCGGCGATAACCGCGCCCAGCTTGCGGTCGGCGGGGACGGCGCGATCCTCATCGGCGAGCGCCGGATCGCACCCGATTCCGAGTCGGGGGACCAGACCATCTTCAGGCCGCCTCGCCGCGGCGAGGTCAGCCACTCGATCCTGATCCGAGTCGAGGACGTCGATAGCCACTACGCCCGCGCCCGGCAGGCCGGCGCGAGGATTCTCCGGCGGCCCGAGGACCACCCCTTCGGCGAGCGCCAATACTCAGCCGAGGACCTCGAGGGTCACCGCTGGACCTTCACGCAGTCGATCGCTGACGTCGCCCCCGAGGACTGGGGCGCGACGAGCGGCGGATAGGCGCTGTCCGGTCGCCGACCCGAGCGCCGCGAGTAGTGGATCGGGTTCACAGCGCGCTCACCACTTGCGGCGTTAACCGCTGGAATGCCTCGGCGCGCCTGATCTCGGCGTTTCCGCTCGAACGGCGGGCGTGGTTGCCGCGGTGGTCGGCACGCTCGTCGTAGTAGGTCTGCAGGTGCCTCTGCGCCTTGATCTCCCGCATCGCCGCCCGCTTGCGCTCGTTCACCCCGGTAATGTCGACGAACGTCGTCGGCATGAAGTTGCAGAGCTCCGGCTGGTGCGGCTCGAACAGGAACAGTTCGGGCGGCTTCACCGTCGCGAACGCACTTTGCACCCCCGCCCCGGCGGCGAGCCCGCGGGCGCGCATCACCGCGGCGTGCGCGACCGGATGATCGGGATCGAATGGATCGGCGTCGGTGTGGGTTATCAGCACGTCGGGCGCGAACTCGCGGATCGCCTCGGCGATCCGCATCAGCGCGTCGTAGTCGATCTGCAGCGGGTAATCGCCGAGGTCGAGGCACGTGAACTCAGCTCCGAGCGCGGCCGCCGCGCGCTCGGCCTCTCCGTGGCGGATCTCCTTGACGCGCTCGATCGTCTGGCCCTCCTCCTTCCACAGCTCGCCCGATTCCCCGCGCTCGCCGTAGGAGAGCGCGATCACGCTGGCAGTGCCACCTGCGGCGGTCGTCACCGCGATCGCCCCGCCTGCACGCCACACGAAGTCGGCAGCGTGGGCGCCGATCACCATCATCCGCTGCGCGCTCACCGCGGCTCGGCTCCCGCCACCCGCCGGGTGCTGACGACCGCCATCGTGTGCACCCCCTGCTCATTGAATCCGGCCGCGAGCAACCGGTCCACCATCAATGTCATGCTGTCCTCCACCGACGGATCGAAGACCTGCCCGAGATCGATCGACAGCACCGCGTGCTCGGGCCAGTTGCCCCGATGTTCTGAGGCCAGCGCTGCCGCTGCACCTTGCCGGTGTGGGGCGTCGTGAAGCAGCGCTCGAGCAGCTCGCGCGCCCGCTCCGATGGTTGATCAGCCACGCCTGAGCGCCTCGGCGACGTGGGACAGGTGCGCGCGCATCGCGGCCTCGGCCGCCTCCGGGTTCCTGCTTGCGACGGCCTCGACGATCGCCTCGTGCTCGGCGTAGGAGCGCTCGCTACGACCCGGCAGCAGAAGCGTGCGGTACTGGTAGCGGGCGAGCTGCGACTTCAGTGTCCCGATCAGGCGAGACGCGGTCGCATGCCCGGCGAGCTCGAGCAGACACCGGTGGAGCAGGGCGTTCTCGTCGGAGGCGCCGAGGAAATCGCCCCGGTCCAGTGACAATCTTGTCAACCATCGTCCCACATCATACCGCGGTCAACTCGTCGGCAGCGGGTATCCCGGTCAACTCGTCGGCAGCGGGTTCTGACCTCGCCGCCGCCTGTAGGCGCACGCGCTCGACCTCGCGGCGCAGCGCCGCATGGTCGGTCAAGGTCTTCGACGTGACCTTCTTCAGGTCCGCTCGGGATAGGGACGCGTCGAGCTCGGCGTCATCCATCGGTGTTGGGGAGTGCGACCCGTCGGGCGCGACCTCGCTCGGTGTCCGCAGTGCACCGTCGCGCAGGACGAACACTCGCCCGCGACCAGCTCGCGCTCCACGACCGCGACCTCGAGCCGTTCTCAGCGCTCTCAGACAAGATCGGGCCGTTGGCTGTGACGCCCTTGAACGCGCGCACGCGGCGCTCGGGCTAACCTCCGGCCGATGCCCGATCCGCGGCGAACCGCTCTGATCACCGGCGCCAACCGCGGGATCGGCTACGAGATCGTGCGCCAGCTTGCGTCGCGAGGGCTGCGTATCGTGCTTGGCTCGCGCGATCGCGAGCTGGGCGTCCAGGCGGCCGCCGGGCTCGACGGCGAGATCAGAGTGGAGCAATTGGACGTCGAGGGTCCCAGCAGCGTCGAGGGCTGCGCCGACCGGCTCGCGGCAGCGGGGATCGAGGTGGACGTGCTCGTCAACAACGCCGGCCTCTATACGACCACGCCGCTGCTGGCGATCGACGAGCGCTCGCTGCTCGAGGCATTGCAGGTCAACCTGATCGGCGCTTGGCGGACCTCGCGAGTGTTCGTGCCCGCGATGCGGCAGCGGGGATGGGGCCGGGTGGTCAACGTGTCGACCGGCGACGCCCATTTCACCAAGCGCCCGCCGACCGCCGGCGCCTACAGTCTCGCCAAGGCAGGCCTGAACGTGCTCACGCGGATCGTCGCCGCGGAGGCTGGGCCGCAGGTCAAGGTCAACTGCGTCTCGCCGGGGTGGGTCGCGACCCGGATGGGCGGAGCGGGAGCGCCCGCGTCGGTGGAGGAGGGCGCCGACACGGCGGTCTGGCTCGCTACGGTGCCGGACGACGGCCCAACCGACGGGTTCTATTACCGCCGCGAGCGCATCCCCTGGTAACCGCATCCCTGAGATACGCTCCGGCGGATGGGCCTCGACGCACCGACGAGCAAGGAAGCCGCGCCCGGGCCGCAGCGGCGCGCGGGCCGGCCACGACGAGAGGGACTCGATCAAACGATCCTCGACGCGGCGCTCACGGAGATGTCGCGGGTCGGCTTCGTGCGCATGAACATGGAGTCCGTGGCGGCTCGCGCTGGCACCACGAAGACGACCGTGTACTCCCGGTTCCCATCGAAGGCCGCGCTCGCCACCTCGGCGCTCGAACACATGCGCAGGCGGACGCCCCGCGAGCCGCTCAGCGGCGATGTCCGCGAGGATCTGATCAGCGAGCTGACGCTGTTTCGGGACGGTGCGCTGCGCCCGTACGGGATGACCATGCTGGGTGTGGTCCTCGCCGAGGAGCGCGAGACGCCTGAGCTGCTCGAGCTGTTTCGCCGGCACGTAATCGCTCCGCGACGGGAGAACCTCAGCCGTATCCTGAAGCTCGGCCGCGAGCAGGGCCAGATCGCCCCGACGGCCGACATCGAGCTCGGGATCACGATGATGATCGGGTCGCTATATGCGGCGTATACCGCGGGCCGGCCGCCCGGACGTGCGTGGCCGCGAAAGGTCGTCGACGCCTGGCTGTACACCAACGGCCGCGACGGCTGACGCCCGCCCAGAGCCGAGGAGGAAAACGATGGCCCCGACTTCCATGACCCGGAACCGGGCGATTCTTCGGGCCGGGTCCAGCCGTGAGACCGGGCCGGCGGGTCGTGTCGTGGGCCCTGAATCTTCTAACTCGCAGCGGAATCCGTCCAAACTCCGACAGCACGCCGCCGGTACGCTGTTACTATCCGTCCGCTTTTGGTCGTCACGTTTGGTGCCGCCGGCACTGCGCGGCGCCGTACCGATCAGTGGCCTCGCGTCGGGGCCCGGTCCTGCTCCCGCCCATCTGTGCGCTCTGCTCGAGGCATGATCGACTCAATCCGCGCCTTCATTGCCGAACCTGCCGATTTCCGGTGACGGCGTTGCGCCCCCTGGTTACGACCGGCAGACCGCGCTTGGTGCCGGTACTTTGTGCGAGGCTTATCAGACGCTCGGCATCGAGCACCAGCGCGTTTGCTTCACGACCCATCACTTCGGCCACCAGGGGATCGCGGACGAGTGGATGCTGTGGGCCACGGGCCTGGGCGAGAGCAACACAACGGTTATGCGTTTGAGCATGTCGATCACCAGGCGCTCGAATCCGCGATGTCCCGCGCGATCGGGCTCCGGTGCAGGTATCCTCAAGACTTCCGCCACCTGATGCTGAACGGAATACGCTGCGGCCGGTCCTGGGCACGCCCGGGGCAGGACTACCTCAACATCTACGAGTACGTCAAGCACAAATGAGCGACTCAGCCGAGACACGGTTAGAACTTGCAGAGTGTGTCGATGGGCTGCCGAACCTTTCCGGTGAGGAGGCCGCGATCGCCGCCACGATCGAGGACGCGGGCAGGCGGAGGGTCTACCCAGCCCGGGAATCCGAGGATCCCTTCGAGGGCATCCAGAGCGCGTTCGCGACCGCGCTCCACATGCACCAGCCGCTGATCCCCGCCGGCGGCGACGAGCTTCGGGCGGCGAGACTCATCAGCAACCTGCGATACATGGTCGAGCACCCGGATATCGGCGACAACCACAACGCGCCGGTGTTCCGCTGGTGCTACAAGCGGATGGGGGAGTTCATCCCGCAGCTACTCGACGAAGGCGCCCAGCCACGCGTGATGCTGGAGTACTCGGGCACCCTCCTCTACGGGCTCCGCGAGATGGGGGCCCACGACGTGCTCGACGCGCTGCGCCTGATCACCGTCGAACCCCGCGTGCGCGACGCGGTCGAATGGCTTGGCTGTCCGTGGGGTCACGCCGTCGCGCCATCGACCCCGGTGCAGGATTATCGTCTGCACGTGAGGTCCTGGCAGCAGTACTTCGCGGCGATGTTCGGACTGGAGGCGCTGGGTCGGGTGCGCGGCTTCTCGCCGTCGGAGATGGCGCTGCCCAACCATCCGGACGTCGCTTATGAGTTCGTGCGGACGCTGAACGAGTGCGGCTACCGGTGGGTTCTCGTCCAAGAGCACTCGGTCGAGGAGCCGGACGGAGGCGCTGTACGCAACCCGCACCTGCCCAACCGGCTCGTGTGCACGAGCTCGCGAGGTGAGAGTGCGAGCATCGTCGCGCTGGTCAAGACGCAGGGAAGCGATACAAAACTTGTCGCCCAGATGCAGCCGTACTACGAGGCGCGCGGGCTTGGACGTGTCGAGCTTGCCGGCCACAGCGTCCCTCCCCTGGTCACCCAGATCGCCGACGGCGAGAACGGCGGCGTGATGATGAACGAGTTCCCGCCCAAGTACATGGAGGTGGTGCGGGAATCGTCGTGGTCGGCCACGCCGATGCTCAACGCAACCGAGTACCTCGAACGCCTTTGGGCCACCGGCGTCAGGGAAGACGACCTGCCCGTCATCCAGCCGCTGTTTCAGCACCGGATCTGGCAGAAGATGTCCCCAGGTGACGGACCGGAGCGGCTCGCAGCGGTGAGCGACGAGCTGCAACGGGAGGACGGGCGGTTTCACATGGAAGGTGGAAGCTGGACCAACGATATCTCCTGGGTCCACGGCTACGACTCGCTGCTCATCCCGATGGAGCGTGCGAGCGCCGCGTTCCAGGAGCGCGTGCTCGCGCGCGACGTCGCGACGACCGATCGCGCGTACCGCAACGCGTTGTTTCACCTGCTGACCGCGGAGACGAGCTGTTATCGCTACTGGGGACAGGGGGAGTGGACCGATTACGGCGCCGAGCTCGCGCGGCGCACGACCGAAATCATCGCCAACAACCTCTAACGAGAGCAAGACAAGATGGACGCGATCTACTTCGGGCTCGTCCTGAACCTGCATCAGCCCGCCGGCAACCTCGATGAGCTGCTCGACTACAACGAGTGGGAGGCCAAGGAGGTCCTGTGGGCACTTGATCGGATACCACGCTCGTTGTGGAAGGATGAGGCACTCGGGCGGGTGCACTTGGCGCTGTCGGGCACGCTGCTCGAGACCCTCGCCGACCCGCGCTTCCAGCAGCGGGTATACGGGATCGTCGACTGCGGCTCGCTCTTGTGGCACCTGCAGAACACCCGCACGATCGAGGTACTCGGCAGTGCCTACTACCATCCTGTGCTGCCGCTGATCCCAGGCCCGGATCGTGACGAGCAGATCGTTCGCTGGCTGGGTCTCGCCCGCCACCTGTTGTCGCGCGAGCGGTTCCACGGGTTCTGGCCACCCGAGCTCGGCTTCTGCATGGATCTCATTCCCGCCGTGGCACGCCGGGGATACCAGTGGGTGATCGTCGACAGCGAGCACGTCAAACCGCTCACGCCGATGAGCTGGGGGGAGCTGCGCTATCGCCCCCACCGGGCTCGAGTCGGCGACGCCGAGGTCATCGTCGTGGTCCGCGACCGCGACCTTTCCAATGCCCAGGAGTCCGGCATGGAGGCCCGTTGGTTCATCGACGAGGTCCACGCGCGCACCCGAAATTGCGATTTTCCGCCGCTGGTCACTACCGCCACCGACGGCGATAACGGCGGCTGGTTTCGCAACACCAGGCATGGCGCCAACTTCTGGAGCAGCTTCTACGCAGACCTGCTCGAGCGCGTGAAGGCGGGCGAGTCGAGCGGCATCCGCCCGGCGTTCATCACCGACTACCTCGACCGCCACGGAGCGCACGGGTGGGTCACCGTCGATCCGGGTGCGTGGAACACCGGGGACCATCACGGCGCGGGGTTCGTCCAATGGACGGGCTCGATCGCGCAGCGCGACGCCCTTACGAGGGTCGCGCAGCTCAGCGAAGACGTGCACGCCGCCAGCCAGGCGACCGGAGACGACGGGCGTGCCGCATGGCTCTTGGAGCAGGCCCGGTGGCGGGTGCTGCGCGCCGAGACCAGCTGCAACTTCTACTGGGGCGAGGCGTGGGTGCAGCGCTGCCATGACGACCTCGACCAAGCCGCCGCCGCCCTCGACCAAGCGGCCGCCGCCCTCGACCAAGCGCTCCACCTCTCCCAAGCCGTTGTTTAGGAGCCTCGGCCACAGTTCCGCATTCCGGCTTCGACCAGGGCTGGGGATACCAGGGCGGCCTCCGGTGGGCGGGCAGCCACCCGCCCACCGGAGGCGACGGTGCGTGCTCGTGGAAGGACGATCGCGGTGTTAGCGCGAGGCGACGAGGACCTCGCTCGTCGCGCGGCGGACCTGGCGGGGCGGCTTCCGGACGCGCTCGCGCCGCTGGCGCGGATTGCCTACAACTATCGCTGGTGCTGGTACCCGGGCGGCAAGGACGTGTTTCGGTCGATCGACGAAGGTCGCTGGCAGGTATGCGGTGAGAATCCCGTGCGCCTGCTCCAAGAGGCATCGGGGGAGGCGCTGGCCCACGCCGCCAGTGATGACGATCTGCTCGCGCGCGCGACATCGCTTGAGGAGGCGTTCGCGCTCGACCTGAACGGCCCGCCTCGAGGGCCACTGTCGCCTGAGCACCCGGTCGCGTTCCTGTGTGCCGAGTACGGCGTCCATCAGTCGCTGCCGATCTACTCGGGCGGGCTCGGCGCACTGGCTGGTGACCTGCTCAAGGAGGCCTCGGATCGGGCGTTGCCGCTGGCGGCGGTCGGCCTGCTGTATCGCCAAGGGTACTTTCGCCAGCGCCTTGAGGTCTCAGGATGGCAGCAAGAGTACTGGGTTGACATCGATCCTCAGCGGCTTCCCGCCGCTCTCGTGCGCGCGCCGGACGGGGGGCCGCTCACGATCACCGTACCGATCCGGGGCAGCGAGGTAACGGCGCAGATCTGGCGCGTGGCGGTCGGTCGCGTGCCGCTGTTCCTGCTCGATACCGATCGGCCTGAAAACGACCACTTGGAGCGCTGGATCACCTCGCAGCTTTATGTTGCAGATCCGATCACCCGGCTCTCGCAATACGCGCTGCTCGGCCTCGGAGGCGTGCGGGCGCTCGCGGCGTTGGGAATCGAGCCAGCGATCGTGCACCTAAACGAGGGGCACGCGGCCTTCGCAGCGCTCGAGCTCGCCCGAGCCGAGATAGCTCGCGGAGCACCCGTCCAGGCCGCGCTGGAGGCCGCCCGGCAGCGCACCGTATTCACCACGCATACCCCCGTCGCGGCCGGCAACGAGACCTACTCGCGTGAGGAGATCATCACCACGCTCGAAGGCGTCATCGCCGAGCTGGGCGTGGAACCCGACGCGATCGTGCGGTTGGGCCGCCACAACCCTGATGACGGGGCAGAGCCGTTCGGAGTGACCCAGTTCAGTCTGCGCATGAGCCGCGCGGCAAACGCGGTCAGCCGGCGCCATGGCGGCATTGCACGGGAGATGTGGCACGGGCTCTGGCCGGAGCGAGCCGTCGACGCAGTGCCGATCACCCATGTCACCAACGGCGTGCACCTGGCGAGCTGGATTGCGCCCTCGATGCGCCGCGTGCTCGAGCGCCACCTCGGCGAAGATTGGTGGCGGGCGGCGAGCGACGCCCGGACTTGGGAGGCACTGGAGTCGGTGCCCGACAGCGAGCTGTGGAGCGCCCGGTGCCAGCAGCGCGCAGAGCTGGTGGAATTCGTCAAGGAACGGAGCGGGATCGATCGACTCGCCGAACGTCAACCGCGCGCGGAAATCGAGGCGGCTGCCCGTGCGTTTGACCCGGACGTTCTCACGATCGGGTTCGCGCGCCGCAACGCAACCTATAAGCGCATCCGACTGCTCATACAGGATCCCGACCGAGCCCTGGCCCTGCTGGCCGGGCCGCATCGCATTCAACTGGTACTCGCAGGTAAGGCTCATCCCAGCGACGACGAAGCCAAGCGGGTCGTCCAAGAGCTGTTTCGTTTCAAGGACATACCCGATGTGACCGAACGCGTCGTGTTCCTGCACGACTACGACCTCGGGATGGCCGCACGGCTGGTGCGTGGCTGCGATCTCTGGCTGAACCTACCGCGCCCTCCACTCGAGGCCAGCGGCACCAGCGGCATGAAAGCCGTCATCAATGGCGGCCTGAATCTCAGCGTGCTGGACGGCTGGTGGGCAGAAGCCTACGACGGGACCAACGGCTGGGCTCTCCCGGGCGACGTTGATCCCGACCCCAGGACACAGGACGAGCGTGACGCGGCCACCCTCTATCGACCTGTTCGAGCGCGAAGTCGCACCCGCCTTCTACGGCCGAGACGCGAGCGGGCTCCCGGGCGCCTGGCTGGCTCGTATTCGCGCCTCGATACGCACGCTCGTCCCCGCGTTCTGCACGGGGCGAATGCTCGACGACTACCTCGAGCGGATCTACACCCCAAACCCAACCTAAGGCGACAGGATACCCACGTGAGTGACGGCAGACCACCAATTCCGTACGAGTTCCTGCCCGAGTGCCGGGCTTTCAGCGTTACCAGCGCTGACGTGCGCGATGGGGAGAGGCTCCCTGACACCCAGGTCTCTGGCATCCTTGGCGCGGGCGGACAGGACGTCTCGCCGCAGCTGTCGTGGTCGGGCTTTCCACCAGAGACGAAGGGGTTTGCGGTCACCTGCTTCGATCCCGACGCTCCGACGGGTAGCGGATTCTGGCATTGGGCGGTTGCGAATATCCCGGCGTCGGTCACCGAACTGCCCACCGGCGCGGGCGATCCGGACAGCGGCAAGCTCCCGACAGGTGCGATCACGCTCAAGGGCGACGCCGGCGCGGCGCGCTATGTCGGCGGGGCCCCACCGCCGGGACACGGGCCACACCGCTACCTGTTCGCGGTCCACGCACTTGATCTCGAGCAACTTCCGATCGACGCCAGCGTCACCCCGGCGATCATGGGCTTTCACATGTTCGGGCATACACTCGCACGGGCCGTGATCGCGCCAACCTACGAAACGTGAGCGCAAATCGGCAGCAGCGCAGCTGACGCGCATCCCGCGGACGCGCACTGACTGTCGCGGACGTTCTTCGATTTCTTCGATCACGCGCTCCTCGCCGCTGACACCCAGGCCGCGCGGCAACACTTCTTACGAGTCGATTCCGAAGCCCTCGTCAACTAGCGGATGAAGCACGGCCGGGAGATGGTCGGCGCGAACCCGAGCGCTGTGCCATCTCCCACCGCTGCCACGGCAGTGCCAGCATCGCCAGCAGTTCGGCCGGCGCCACGGTCGCCCTGATCGGGGAGGCTGCCGGTAGCCTCCTCATATGGCAACGCTCGTCCTCGGGCCGCCGCCGCCGGAACTACAGGCTCTGCTCGAGCGCCGGCGGCGCGCGGGTCTCGATCGTCTCGACGAGGTGTGGGAGGGCGTCCTGCATATGATCCCAGCCCCCGGACATGCTCACGCGAGGATCGCGCAACAGCTCGCCGAGCTGCTCGGCCCGCTGGCACGCCGCGCCGGGCTCGAGGCGACGATGCACGAGTTCAACCTCGGCGAGTCAGAGCACGACTTCCGCGTTCCCGACGGGGGACTGCACCGTCCGGGTGCGGCCGAGATGTGGCACCCGACCGCGGCGCTCGTCGCTGAGATTCTTTCGCCCGGAGACGAAGCCTGGGAGAAGCTCCCGTTCTACGCGAAGCACGGGGTCGACGAAGTGCTGATCGTCGACCCCGACAAGTGCATCGTCAGCTGGCTCGCGCTGACCGCCGGCGGGTACCGCGCAGTTGAACACAGTGGCCTGATCGAGCTGGGTCTGAACGAGCTGGCCGAGCAGATCGAGTGGCCGTAGAAGATCGCCGGCGACGGCCGGGACCCGGAGTTTGCACGCATTGACACGACGCGCAGCCGGCCCACTTCGGTGCTGCCGCTCGCCGACACCGACAACTCGCTCACCGAGGTCTTCACTCGCCGCGGTATGGTCAGGCAGACGACCTCGACGGCGCACGCCGGTTCCGCCCGGACGTTCAGCGAGCCAGCGCCCCGGATTGTCGACAGCTGACGCATCGTCTCGACGCGGATATGGGCGCGTAAGTTGTCAGCGATAGTGTGCGCCGAGGTTGCGGAATCCCCGCACGAAAGATCGTGTCTTGTACCGATGTCAAGACGCCCGAAGAAGGCGATCTTGGATGCTTCAATAGAGATGTGCCGAGCACCGTTATGGGCGCGGCCCCTGTTTGCTGGTGTGAGTCTCCGCTCAGACGCGATGCTCGTCGCGAGAGTGTGCGTTGAGGTTCTTGATGCACTGAAGGAGGGATGCGTTTATGGCAACCGTCGCTGAACCACCCCGGCAGGAGGCTCGGCTAAACGGCGGGCAAGGACGCGCAACCACTCCTGAGCTCGAGGGTGCGCCGATGCGCGCAACTACCTTGGACTGGGGGAACTCCGCTCCGCTCGCGCTACTGGCGTTCGCGGTCACGACGTTCATGCTCAGCATGATCAACGCGAACGCGGTCTCGGTTGGCGCGACACCTGTGGTGTTCGGTGTCGCGCTGATGTTCGGCGGTCTCGCGCAACTGATCGCTGGTCTGATCCAGTTGCGGACCGGCAACACCTTCTCGGGGGTCCTGTTCTCCGGTTTCGGCGCTTTCTGGATGTCGTTTTTCGCGATCGGTCAGTGGTTCTTGAAGGCCGTGCCGCTGCTCCAGGTGGGACATTCGCTTGGCCTGTTCCTGTACGCCTTCGGGATCTTCGTCGTCGTTATGCTGGCGACATCGCTGCGCACCAATGTTGTCGTCGTCTTGGCGCTGGCGATCCTCGTGGCGGTGTTCTTCCTGCTCGGTGCGGGCAACTACGGGGATCACACCACCTTGATCCACTGGGGCGGCTACACCGGGATCGCCGCTGCGGCGTGCGCCTTCTATCTGGCCCTGGCGGAGCTGTGCGAGTTCTCCTACGGCCGGGCCGTGCTCCCCGTGTGGCCGCTGGCTAAGCGGTGACATAGCCCCGTCCCTGAGCGCGCTGGCAACAACCAGCGCGCTCAGCTTCGGCGGCGCGGCCACCCAACTTGGACTCCTCGAATCCCGCTCGGCCGGACCCGCTCAGCACGGCCGACCGCGAGGGCACAATGATCCCTCGCCAAGGCGAAGACCGCGACGCCCACTGCCAGGGCCACGAACGCGAGCAGGATCACCCAGGGTCGGCGCGCGCACGGCCGGCGAGAGGTCCTCGCCCGGTGGGTTGACAGGCCGGCAGTGGTAAGTTTCCAGCGAGATCGAGGTGCGGTTCTCGGCCGCGACACCCGAGCGGACCCATGTCGAGCTCGAGCACCGCAACCTCGACCGCCACGGAGAGGGCTGGGAGCGGATGCGAGACGCCGTTGGATCCCCGAACGGATGGAATCTTCGAGCCTTCGCGGAAGCTGCCGAGGCAGCATAGAGCCTGACCGGACCGCCCCCGTCGCCGAGCTACGCCGGCATCGCCAAGCCCGGTGCCGCCGCCGACGGACGAGGCTCCAAGGCTAGGCTCAAGCTCACTGCGCGCGAGTTAGAGAACGGCTGAGACAGCGCCGAAGCGCTCGGCCTCGATCGCCTCGAGCACCTCGCGAAGCGCCGCCACCCGTTCTGAGCCGAAGCGCACTGCCCACTCCCGCTCGATGTCGTCGATCAGGCCGCGACCGATCGTCTGGGCCACGCGGCCCCGCTCGGTCAGGCGGATGATCTTGGCGCGCCCGTCGCTCGGGTCGGGCACCCGCTCGACGTAGCCGAGCTTCTCGAGATCGCTGGTGACCTCGCCGACCGTTTGCTTGGTCATGCCGGCGCGCTCGGCGAGGTCGGTCAGGCGCGAACCCTCGGGATCGATGGTGCCGAACACGCAGCCGTGCCCGGGCCGGATGTCGGTGTAGCCGGCCGCGTAGGCGCGCCGCATCAGCTCATCCGAGAACGCGTCGAAGGCGGCGTCGAGCCAGGTCGGGATCGCCGTCGGCGTCGCCGCCTGGGGCGCGGTCTTCCTCGCTCGTGGCGCCGACAAGATCTCGGCGCTGACCGCGGGGACCCCCGCGGCGAGCGGTGATCACCCCCGGCAGCTGCTCGAGGCGGCATCGAACGGTCAGCTCAGCTCAGCCCTAGCGCGGCTGCCGCACGGCGCACAGACGCTCGCCGCCAACGCCACGCGCGAGGGCTTCCTCAGCGGGCTGAACCTGATCCTCGTGATCGGGGCGGCGCTGGCGTTCGCGGGCGGGCTGATCGCCCTGTGGCTGGTGAGCGAGCACGACATCGAGCGCGCGCGGCCGGAGCCGGCCGCGGCCCGCGGCGAGACGCTCGAACCGGTCGCCGCGTAACGAGAGCCGCTTCACACCGGGCCGCCCCGCACCACGACGTGCGGGCGGCCCGGGATGGACGGCCGCGTACAGCCGCTCGGCAAGGCTCGCTGATCGAGGACAGCGACCGCGCCTGAGACGCTCCGTTCGTCCACGCGGTCGCGAGCTACCTGAACGCAGGCCGAGGCAACTGGGCAGACGCGACCGCGCACGTCGAGACCGCTCGCCGGGCGGCCGAGGCGATACCGCTTCCGATGTGCATCTACCACGCCGCCGCGGCCGCGGCCCATCTCTCGTGGGTTGGCGGCGACTGGGCCGGGGTGGTGCGCGCGCTCACGTCGATGGAATCGGATATGAGCGGGCGATCGGTCGCGGGCCTGGTCGAGCGCAGTGCACTGCGCCGCGGAGGGACACTCGACCGCGGTCAGCGACACGCCGGTGACCCTGTCGATCGCGATCGGCCTCGACCATGAAAGCTGTGCTCGGGCGGTGCCGGCGACAGCGCCGAGCAGCGCGCAGCAGACGAGCACCGCCAGCGACGCTCGCGCGAGCGGGCTCGCCACCCCCGACCGGATTGCCCCTGGAATCACGCGCAAATCCTTGCGGCCCGAGCCGCGGAGCGCAACTGGGTCCGGACATCGCGGCGCGAGTGACCGGTCGCACACCACAAGGCTCCGCGACCAGCTTGACTTACGAGTCGGGGATGGATTAATTTGGATCGACGCTGGCGGGGCGGCAGCGAGGGAGAAAGGGGATTCATCGATGGCACCGATCACCGAGGCCGATGGGGTGTTCCAGGGCGGCGGCGTCAAGGGCATTGCGCTCGCCGGCGCGCTGCTCGCGTTCGCCGACCATGATCAGATCGCGATCCAGAAGTGGGTCAACGTCGCCGGTACGAGCGCCGGCGCGATCATCGCCGCATACCTCGCAACCGGTCATGATCCCCAGGATCTGCACAAGCTGATGCAGAACGTGCTGTACGCGTCGTTTCAGGACTGGGGGCGCGGTGGCAAGATCGCCGGCGGCGCCTGGAACCTCGCCCGGCACCACGGGCTCGCCCACGGCGAGACGTTCCGGACGTGGTTCGACAACGAGCTCGGCGGTGCCACGTTCGAGAGCGTCAGACGCAACGAGAACACGCCGGACAAGGGCGGCGATCCGTACCGGTTGCGGCTGATCGCCTCCGACGTCACGCAGCACCGGATGCTCGTCCTGCCGGCCGATCTCTCGGGCTACAAGCTCCCAGGAACCGACTGCCCGATCGAGCCCGACAGGTTCAAGATCGCCGATGCGGTTCGGATGAGCATGTCGATCCCGTTCTTCTTCCAGCCGGTGCTGCTCGAGTCGGTCGAGACCGGCAAGAGCTGCACGATCGTCGATGGCGGGATCCTGTCCAACTTTCCGGTGTGGTTGTTTGACGTCGACGGAGCGGTCACCCGCCCGACGTTCGGGTTCCACCTCACCGGCGGCAGAGATGTCGGGGAGGGGTTCGAGCACATCCTCGCGACGCTGGGCTGGCCGGTGAAGCTCGGCATCGACATCGTTCGCACCGCCTCGGAGGCTTGGGACGAGCGCTTCATGACCCACTCGACCGTGGTGCGAACATTGCCCGTGCCGTCGGGAGACATCGCCGCCACGGACTTCTCGCTCACCGCCGAGGATCAGCGACGGCTGCTCGAGAGCGGCCGGCAGGCGGCGAACGCGTTCCTCGACACCTTCCAAACGGCCGACTACGTCAACACGTTCGGGCAGAAGCTCGTGGCGTGAGCGGCAGCATGTCCTGTGGTGGGAGCCGATTCGCTGGGCGACCGACCTCACGGCTGCATCGCAGTCGAGCGATCGGATCGTGCACGCCGGCCGATCGCAACCCCCGCATGGCCGCCTTGCGATCGCGCGCCAGCGCGCTCATCGGCGATGATCAGCCCACAAGCTCGTCGACGCAAGAAACGGTGGCTCGACCCGAGCCGGACGCCGCCGAGTTCGATTAGCTCAGACCGGCTCCGCGCGGAGCGCGGTCGCAGCGCCACTGGTGTTCAAGAAGATCGCGGTGGCCGGAACCTGCGTGGCGTGAGATCGTTCGTCCATGCGTGCGATGCTCTGCGCGATCGTCGGCTGTGCCGCACTGGGTCTCCCGTCCGCTCGTGCCGAACGAGGCGCGTCGAGCAGCCCCGAGGCGCGCACGGCCGCGGCCCACGCTTCAGCGCCAATGACTCCCACGAGCCGGCACAATTGCCGCCAGCGGCCGAGTGTTGACCACGTCCGCCGCCGTCGCCCCGCCGCGGCGCGCGGTCGCCACCGACAGAGCCATGTTCCCCAGTCCGCGAGCCGAGTGGGCGTCGGTCGAGCAGACGATCTGGACACCCGCCCGCAGCGCCTCGCGGACGTGCGGACCGCTGAGGTCGAGGCGATCCGGAAGGCCGTTGACCTCGAGCGCGACTCGTTGCTCGAGCGCGACCTCGAACACCCGCTCGAGATCGAGTTCGTTCTCGGGGCGGCGGTTGATGTAGCGGCCCTTCGGGTGGCTGAGGCAGGACACGTGCGGGTTGCGCAAGGCCTCCTCGACGCGCTTCGTCATCTCCCGGCGCGGCATCCGCTGCCCACCGTGGACGCTCGCCTGGACCCACTCGAGCTCGTCGAGGACGTGGTCGGGAAGATCGAGGCGCCCGTCCGGGAGGATGTCGCACTCGATCCCCCGCAGGACGCGAAAAGGAGCGAGGAGCGCGTTTGCCGCTGCGATCTCCTCTCCCTGGCGGCGGACATCGTCCGGCGTCAACCCGCGCACCGCGCCCACCGCCGGGGTGTGATCGCAGATCGCCAGGTACTCGTAACGGCGCTCCACGGCGGCGCGCCCCATCTCCTCGACGCTCGCCCTCCCGTCGGACCAGGTCGTGTGACAGTGCAGGTCGCCGTGGATCTGTCCCGGCTCGACCAGCTCGGGGGGCTCGTCGCGGAACGGCTGTTCCCGCAGCTCCGGCGGACACCAGGGAATGCCCAGCGCTCGGTATAACGCGTCCTCGTCGGGCGCGTCGGGCAGCGGCTCGAGCGCCGCCACGTATTCCGGCGAACCGGTCGCACGCACCATCGCGGTCCCGGAGCGGTCGGGCTCCGCGACTACCAGCTCGACTGGCACGCCCTCGACTGTCAGTCCCACACTCCGGCGTTCGCTGCGCTCGATCGCCGAGACGATCTGTGGGAGCTCGGCGAATCGCTCGAGCAGCGGTTTCGGTTGATCGCGGGCGCACACGACCGCCAGGTGCTCGCACGAGTCGCGCCATCGCCGCACGTCGCCGGCGGGCTGGCCACCGAGCGCCGACGCGACGCCTCCGACGAGCTCCCACGCGCGGTTCAGCAGAAGCCCCTGTCGAGGTCGCGGCTCGGCCTCGCGACCAAGCGCCTCGAGCAGCCGCGCTTCGGTCTTCGGGCCGATCCCGGGGACGCCGCCGAGCCGGCCGGCGGCCGCGGCCTCGCGAAACTGATCGGCGGTGCGCACGCCGAGCGCTCGCGCCAGCTCAATCGAGCGCTTTGCGCCGAGCCCGAGGTACCGGCCAAGGCCGACCAGGTCGGGAGCGAGCTCGCGCTCGAGCTCCGCCAACTCGGCGATCTCGCCGGTCTCCACCAGTTCTCGCAGCCGCGACTCGATTCCGGGTCCGATCCCGCGCAGCTCCCGCACACGCCCGGACCGCACGAGGTCGTCGACCGGGAACGCCGCGCCGCGGATCGTCTCGGCGGCGCGCCGGTAGGCCCGCGCCGCGTACGAGCTCACATCGGCAAGCTCGAGCAGCGACGCCAGTGCATCCAGACGGTCGGCGATCTCTCGATTGTCCACCAGCGGCTAGATTCCCGTTTCCGGCCCTCACATTCAGCCCCTGAGCAGCCATTCTATGATGTTGCGCGAACGCTCTCGATCGTGAGCTCCGGATGCCGGGTGCGAGTCGCGAACACGGTCGCGTCGGCGAGATCGCCGAGATCGACGTCGCCGACCGGACCGCCCAGCCCCGACTCACCACGCGCGAGCGTCTGCAAGCCGTCGACCAGCCGGTTCAGGGAACGGCGCCCAGGACCAGGTGATCGCCGGACGCAGCATGGCCCTCATCCCACTCCGAGCGCTCGCGGACGTCGAGGACCTGCAGCTGGTCGATCCGATCGCGCAGAGCGCCGACGTCGAGGCGCTCGATCGCTTCCGTTGGGCGCTTGTCCTCGCGCCAGCTCGTCATCCCGCCGCTCAGGTAGCCGCCGAGGTTGGTGACCCCTACCGCGGCCGCCAGATGCGCGGCGCGGATTGCGTCCTCATCGTCCCGGCCGACCAGGATCACGGGATGGTCGCGGTCGGCCACCCACGCGAGCTTCGTGCCGAAGCCGGCTCGGGTCGCGGGGTTGCAGACCGCAGCGGGGATGTGGGCCTCGTCGAACTGGGAGTCGGTTCGAACATCGACCACCAGCCCACCCTCGGCCTGCATCAACTCGACCTGACGCGCGGTCAGCGGCCCGACATCGAGATGATCGCTGTGCAGCGGCCCGCGGTTCAGCGCGACGATCGCCTGGAAGTTGGGTGGCTGCGGCGCCAACGCCCCGATCGCGGACGCGACGAAGGCGTCCGCGTCGCGCTCGGCGAGCAGTTCGTTATGAGCGATCAGCACCGCCCACGGCTCCGGTCCACGCGCGGTGTCGATGAGCGCGAATGCGGTGTGCTCGGGCCGGTGCCCCGGCGTATGCAGCGCCCGCACGCGGACCGCACCGAGGTCGAGCACCCACCCATCGTCGAATGGCTCGTGGTGGTATTCGGGAGCGGCGTCCCGGTGAACGTGAATCGTCGCGCCGGTGGCCGCGGCGAGACGTCCGTGTCCGGAGACATGATCGGCGTGGTTGTGGGTCTCGAGAATGTGCTCGATCCGCACGCCCATGTACCGAGAGAGCGCCAGGTACTCCTCGATGTCGAGCTTCGGATCGACGACCGCGGCGACGCCCTCGTCCTCGTCGCCGACCAGATAGGACGCGCAGCCGAGGTCGTCGTGGGTGATCTGACGGAAGATCATCGCCCTCTCCTACTGACGCTGTCGGCCTGGACTGTAGCACAATTGTCTAGTTGTGCAGCTGGCGCTTGTGGGTAACATCGACCGCAGCAGGGCTATCGGCGCTCCGCGGGCTGCAAGATCGCCTCGAGGTCGAGCAGCTGGCGGCGAATGCCGCCGCAGACCTGGTCGCAGAGGGCGAACACGCTGGGATCGCTGATTGCGTATCGGGCGTGGTTGCCCTCCTTCGTGCGAGCGACCATGCCCGCCGAAGACCGCCCAGCGAGGTGCCAACAAACGTCGCGCGCTCGATCCCCAGCGCATCGAGCAAGGACGTCAGTTGCGCGACCGCATGTGACGAGCCGTAAAGGGCGAGTCCATCATCCGCCGCGTCACGCAGCGGCCTCGCGGTAGCTACCAGGCGATCGATGGCCACTTCCTGAAGGACACCAAGGCTCGTCGTCGTTCCGCGCGCTTTCCTGATAGGGTGCCCGCGCCGAGTCCCCGGAAGTGCCGACCCGGGGAGCGGGGAACCCAAGGTATTTGGGGCGAGTCTCGCGGTGGTCCGCGAGAGGCGCTCGATATGTAGCGCTAGCCCGTCAGCTAACCCCGCAGGCGCAGGCGTCAAATCGCAATCAAGCGCCCATGGGTCTGTGCACGCGTTCCCTTTTCGCAGGTTCCTCCTGGACATCCTGCGCATGCTCGAAGCCACCCCGCGATCGGATGGGCGCACCGTGAAAGGTGGGCTGACGATGATGCGACCTCGACGGGTGCTTGGTCTGATGCTCTTGGCGGTGTCCGCCTGCTGCCAGACCGCGCTGGCCGGCTCGGGTGGCGCGGGGCTGGCGGGCCAGACGGCCACCACTGTCGTTCGCGGCGGCTCCTCGGGATCGGTGTTCACGCGCACACTGCGGATGGGTCAGACCGGCGCAGACGTGCGGACGCTGCAGTTGTGGCTCTCCGAGGTGGGCTACAGGGTCGGCACGACCGGGCATTTCGGGGTCAGCACGAAGGCCGCCGTCCGGAGCTTCCAGCTTGGGCATCGTCTGTATCCGGCCAGCGGGTCCGTCGGCAGGCGCACGGCCGCCTCTCTGCGCGCCGCGGTTCGCCGGCAAACCGTTACCGCCAGCACCAATGCAGCGGTGACGAACCCCATCCCGGGCTTCACGATCGGACGCGACGACATGGGCGTCGACGCGGGCGCGCGACCGGGTGCCCCCATCTACGCACCGCTGCCGTCCAAGCTCGTGCAGGTGATGCCCGACTGGTACGTGGGCCAGCCCCTGCTGCTGTTCCGCTTCATCAGCCCTCCCCCGGGCGTGCTCTCCAACTACTGGTACGTCGCCGAGCAGATCGCTCCGGTGACGACCAAGATCGGCACCACGTTCATGAGCGGCGACAGGGTGGCGTCGTTCGCGCGCAGCGGTACCGACATCGAGATCGGATGGGGTTCCCCCACCTCCAACTCGCGCACGCTGGCCGGGGAGAGCGACCCCGGTGCGGCCAACCCGCCCACTGGCTCGACGACCATCTGGGGCGAGTCGTTCAAGCACGTCTTCGGCATCCACTGAGCCGCGTCGTTCCAGCAGGGCCGGGGCGGGCGAAGCCCCGGCGCGGAGGCAGGAAACGATCAGCCGGTAGCGAACCGATCGTGACGCGACGCAAGCGCGGATCGGTTTGTTATGTCAAGTGGCTGCCATCGACGAGTTACGCCGAGATCGAAGCGCCGGGTTGTGCTGCGGCGCCGGCTGGTTGCGCTCTCGGTGCTCGCGAGCGTGGTGATGGTGGTTGTGGGTGCCTCGTGGGCGGCACTCAAGCCGCGGCCGTCCCGTGCCTCCGCCGACGTGCGCGTCCCGGCGCCCAGAGACGCCCAGCAGGTCACCCGCTCATCAGGACCGACGATCTCGGGCGCAAGCAAGCGAAGTCCTCCGGGCCCACCGTCAGACCAGCGACGCCTGACCTTGATCAAGGCGATCGGCGGTCAGATCTCCCCCAAATCGGTCGACGCGTCGGGTGCCGGCTTGGTGTTCGCCCAGAACATGATGTACAGGCACACCGTCACCGTCTACGACAGCGCCGGCTCGCTGCTCAGAACGATCCCCGATACGGTCGAGATGGACCGGTTCGGAATTCAGGGACATCCTGGGATCGACGCACGGCGCCCCGGTGGAGGCCGCGTTCACGCCCGACGCCAAGCACGTCTACGTGTCCAACTACTCGATGTACGGCAGCGGCTTCGGCCCCGAAGGCAACGACACGTGCACGCCAGACACTGCCAGAGCAGCGGGCGACACCGACAGCTATGTCTACCGCATCAACGTCGCGACGCTGACGATCGACCAGGTGATCGAGGTAGGCATGGTCCCGAAGTACCTCGCTGTCACCCCGAACGGCCGCTACCTGCTGGTTGCCAACTGGTGCTCGTATGACCTAAGCGTGGTCAGCATCGGGGAGGGTAAGGAGGTTGCCCGCCTGCCAGTTGGCGCCTATCCCCGCGGACTGGCGATCGCCCCAGACTCACGAACCGCCTACGTCGCCGTGATGGGAACGAACACCGTCATCAAGGTAAACCTTGCCTCGCTTACCGAGCAAGGCAGCTTCACCGTCGGAGACAACCCCCGCCATCTCGTCATCGACCCCTCTGGACGCTACCTGTACGCCTCGCTCAACGGACCAGGGGAAGTCGTCAAAATCGATCTGTCAAACGACATGGTCACCGACTCAACCCACACCGGTGCCGCCGCTCGGTCTCTTGCGATCTCCGCGGATGGACGATCGCTGTACGTCGTGAACTACTCTTCGAACACCGTCACCAAGCTGCGAGCGTCTGACCTGAGTGTTCTCCAGACCGTCGATACCGGCGTTCACCCGATCGGCATCAGCTACGACGCGGCGACTGGCCGTGTCTGGGTCGCCGTCTACAGCGGAGAGATCCTCGTGTTCGCCGACCGGTGAGCGATGATCCCGCGCTCGAACCGCTGCATGAGGCAGGTGAGGGCGAGGAGGGCGGCTGGGAGCTCGCCGAAGCCGAGCTGATCGAGAACAACATGAGCGGCGGATAGCGGAAGCTCGCGCGTACCGAGGGGCATTCGGCTCGGGCGTACGACCCGCTCTCACGAGGTTGGCGCCGGCGTGGTGCCGGCCGCGGCGTCGCTGCCGGCCGCGGCGTCGCTGCCGGTTGAATCGTCCGGAGCGGTTGGCGCGTCGCTGGAGCTCGATGCCGAGGCGGTGGGGCCGGCGTCGTTAGCTGACGTTGACGAATCCGGGGGAGCGGCCTGGCTCGAGGGACCGCTCGGCGTCGGTGAACTCGCCGCGGCGCTCGCGTCCGGCGCGCTGGCCGACGCTGGTGGGCTGGTCGATCCCGGGTCGCTCGGCCCGCTGCCGGCCGCCGGCGAGCTCGCGGAACTGGCCGCGTTTGAGGCGGCGGGCGAGACCGGCGAGGTGTTCGCAGCCGAGCTGCCCGATCCCGAGCCCGATGCCGCGCCGCCCGATGCCGAGCCGCCCGATCCCGAGCCCGATGCCGAGCCGCCCGATCCCGAGCCCGATGCCGAGCCGCCCGATCCCGAGCCCGATGCCGAGCCGCCCGATCCCGAGCCCGATGCCGAGCCGCCGATCCCGAGCCCGATGCCGAGCCGCCCGATCCCGAGCCCGATGCCGAGCCGCCCGATCCCGAGCCCGATGCCGAGCCGCCCGATCCCGAGCCCGATGCCGAGCCGCCCGATCCCGAGCCCGATGCCGAGCCGCCCGATCCCGAGCCCGATGCCGAGCCGCCCGATCCCGAGCCCGATGCCGAGCCGCCCGATGCCGCGAGCCCGATCCCGCGCCGCCCGATCCCGAGCCGCCCGATCCCGAGCCGCCCGATCCGGCTCCGGGGGCCGGCGAGGTTGCGCGGCCCGTGTCGACAGGCGGCGACGGGGATGGCAACGGGACCGAGCCGGCGGGATTCGGACCAGTGGTCGACGTCGACGGGCCTGCGGAACCCGTTGCCGGACTCGAGCCGGTGGCCGGCGTCGATGGGCTCGCGGAATCGGTTACGCCGGCGACCCCGCTGCCAGGCAAAGAGGAGTTGGCTGAGCCTGCCGGGGGTGCCGCGGAGGTGGGTGTGGTCGTGGCGCCGCGCGCCGGCCCAGTCAGCGTTGTCAAGCTCCCGCCCGCTAGAGTGGGGTTGCCAACGCGAGCCAACGGCGGCGGATGAACCACGGGTGGGCTGATGTGGCTCATGCCCACGGCGCCGGCCGCGATCGCCGCCGTGGTCAGGATCTTGGCGGCCAGCCCGGTTCCACCGAGCGACCCGAACCCGACCGCAGCACCCTCCGCGCCGACGGCCGTAACCCCGGCAGTGAGCGCCGCGACCGGCGCCCCACCGGTGGCAGCGCCCCCGGCGGCGCCGGCAACACTGGCGGCGAATGAACCTGCGACCCCGCCGCCCGTCAGGGCAGTGCTGCCGCCGGCGCCTCCGGCGGCTACGCCACCCGCCGCGATCACGCCGCTGCCGCATGTCCCGGTTCCGGCGGCGACCGCGCCGCCACCGCCTCCGCAGGCCCCGGCTCCGGCCGCGATGACACCACCTCCACCGAGCGCCGATCCGAGCACGGACGCTTTCAGCTCGCCGGAGAGGGCCAATGGCAGGATCAGCGCGAGGGCAGCCCGCTGACGGAGGACCTCAGCCTCGAAGGCTGCGCAGCTCGGGCACCGATCGATGTGGGCGCGCGTCATGCTCCGCGGGGGAACCTTCCCCTGCAGCGTTGCCAGCCGCTCGTGGACCTCGCTGCACGGGTAGTCCCGCGCCCGCCGGCCGCGCATAAGCCCTTGGCGCGCCTGAAAGACGAGGGCCTTGACCTTATCGCTGCGAACGCCGAGGACCGACGCTATCTCCTTGTGAGAATGATCGCCAAGCTCGAGGAGCACCAGCGCGGCGCGCTGGTCAGCGGGCAGTCGCTGCATGTCCTCGAGCGTTTCGCGTAGCTTCTCCCGTCGGTGGACTTGATCTGCGACGTCGTTGGGGTCTTGTTTGTCGATGGCCAGCTCGTCGAGATCGAGCGCGCCATGGCGGCCCCGCAGGTCGGACAGGCAGCGATTGCGCGCGATCGTGTACAGCCATGGCTGGAGCGCGATGGTCTTGCCCCCGCTGCGGATGGCGCGATATGCGGAGACGAACGTCATTTGGAGCGCGTCCTCGCCGGCCTCGCGACTCCCGAGCATGTGCACGCAGAACGCGAAGACACCCCGGGCGTACCGGTCATAGATCGCCTCGAAGGCGGCATCGTCACCCGACTGGACACGCGCTATCAGCCGATCGTCGGTTTCGTCTTCGACACGCTTGCGGGCTTTCCGATGGCGGAACCCAGGCATGATCGCCGTTGCCCCCATCGGCATAGTGTGCGCCTCCTTGGCGCCAGAGTCCAGTCCCGGGCGAAGTCAGCTCTATGACAAGCATCACGCTGCGCCGGACGACGGGAAGGTCGAGCCACCGCGGGTGCGAGAGATAAGGCGCCCCGAGGCGTACTCACCTCGGGGCGCCCCGCCCCCAACGACCGTCGGCGTCACGAGCCCAAAAGCCAGGCAGACGGCTCGCCCACGTCTCACCGACGCCCCACATCTATCAACGCAAACATCGAACGAAGGTTGGTCCGGCTATCGCCGCAGCGGCGATAATCGATGAGCTCGAGCTAAACGAGGAGCGGCGGCGGGCGGGACTCAACGGTCGTAGGTGGCGATCGTTCGCAGCGACAGGCTGGTCAACACGATGCCCATCAGCACGATCACGAGGATGCAGACGCCGAGCTCGCCCGCGTCCCCGAGCCCTCCGGGAACGTTCAGATGCTCTGTCCAAACGGTCTCACGGTCAGAGAACTTCGCGGGGAGCGCTTCAGGCTGCCGGTGGATCGCCCAATGCAGTCGAGGCGCGCCGGCCACCGCCTGCGCAACTGTCCACACGAACCGCTTGTACTCCTCGACCTCGGACGGCGTCGCACGCCCCCCCGGGGAGTTCGCGTTCTGTTTGGTCGCCAGGTTCGCCGCCCGCCACACCTCCCGTTGCCCCGCCCACTCCGCCGCAGCTCGGCGATCCGGCTCCGGAGCTCGTCCCGGTCGTTGATGACCTCAGAGATCGTGTCGGTCCTGAGCTCGCTGATCGCCTGGCTGCCGTGGTCCGCACGGCCGCTACGGCAGAGCCTGACCGAGGGCCGGACTCGGTGGGAACGTCAGGCGTGCGTCAAAGGATCGCGAGCACCAACGCGTTGCCCGATGGATCGCTGACCGTTGGGCCGGCGGCGCTGTCGACCGGCGCGTAGCCGCTGCGGATGAGCCGCTCGACGACACGACCGCGCTCGGCTTCGCCCGGCAGAACGATTGTGGCATGACGGAGTGCCGCGGTCCCGGGCGGAGGCGGAGAGGCGCCGGAGCTCTCCCACGTGTTCGCACCGAGATGGTGGTGGTAGCCACCGGCGCTGAGGAACGCGGCGTACGGACCAAGTTGCGCCATCAGCGCGAAACCGAGCACGTCGCGGTAGAACGCGACCGCGTCGGCAATCCGTGCAACCTTGAGATGCACATGTCCCATTACGGTCGCCGATGGGAGGCCGTGGAACGGCTCTGAGCGTGGATCCTCGAGCTCCCCCAGCAGACTGTCGACGTACAGCGGCATCGTGGTCATCCGCTCGGCGACTCGCCCCTCCCACACCGGGCGCGGCCGGTCCCAATAGATCTCGATCCCGTGCTCGTCGGGATCGTTGAGGTAGAGAGCCTCGCTGACGAAATGATCCGACAGTCCGACGAGCGGCACCCGGTCGCGGGCGGCGTGCGCAAGCCAACGCGCGAGATCAACACGGTCCGGGACCAGCAACGCGAAATGGTAGAGGCCGGTGTGCCCGCGAGCTGGTCGCGCTCCCGTCTCCTCGACCAGGTCCAGCAGCTCCTTCCCCCCGGCGCCGAGCGACGCCCTGGTGCCGTCACGCTCGAGCACCTCCAAGCCGACCGCTCGACCGTAGTACTCGAGCGACCGCTCCAGATTCCCTACAGTCAGATGGACGGCACCGACCGTGGTGGCGTCCGGGAGCTGAGCCCTGGCGGGCGCCCCGCCGGCTTCGAGCTCCTCAGGGTCGCGTGGTGCCGCCACTCTCAAACCGCCGATCGGACAGCTGAGCTATGCACCTGGCCGGTCGCATGACTACGAGAACCGCCGGCGCATCCCCTGCAAACACGAACTCGAGGTACCGCTTCACGTCCAGCACACCCCGCTTGTCGGTAACGGGCCCGTGGCCCGGCACGATCGTGTCGACATCGAGCACGGTGATCGTGTCGCAGGTCACCACATCGCGCGTCCACACGTACTTGGTGGCTTATATGCCGCCTCGGCCGACGCAGCGAGCTTCATCCACGCCACTTCGGGGCCCACGATACCGAACGCGCAGGGTTGCGAGGGCGCCTGGCGAGGACTGTGGACGCCGACCGACGCCCTGGCTCACCGATCTTTGGCGTGGCGCGTCTGCCAGCCGACGGCACCGATCGCAGCGAGGGAGTACATCGTGACCGCGAGCGCATCGCCCGCTAGCACGTCGGACGCGTAGTGGGCGCGCAGGTAGATCCTGCTTAGGTCGACCAGCAGGGCGAGCAGCGCCCCGGCCGTGATAACGGCGATCCGACCCCCCCTCGTCGGCACCACGACGGCGAGCGCGATCGCCAGCGCGAGCCAACCGGCGGAATTGGCCGCGTGTCCCGACGGATAGCTCTCCCCGGTGGTGTGCACGAGCGGTTCCGGCGGACGAGGACGGTCGACCAGCGGCTTGACGATCAAGACGCTGCACCATGCTAGTGCTGCTCCGAGGACGAGCGCGGCCGCTCGGGCGCGGCGCAGACGCTTGATCAGGAGCGCGGCACCGAGGAGCACGGCCGGGCCTACGATTGCGATCAGGCCGAGCGTCGTAACCGCCCGGGCGGCGGCGTCCAGCCATGACATGCGCAGATCGGCGGCGACCGTGAAGGCGCGCGAGTCAAGCGCGAGTGACGGGCTGCTCGTGACCGCGAGCGTCACGGCCGCGAACGCGGACATGGCGGCCATCGCGACGACAAGCAACGATTGGACCGGTCGGCGCGGCATCGACATATGGTTCAGTTTGGTCCGGGTCTTGGTACGGGTACGCCGCCGCGTCCGCCCATCTCGTGTCGCGCGCTTCGACGCGCTGGTCGGCGCCGCAGTTGGGTTGAGTGGGCGCACTGACTGCGAGCCCGCAGCCGTTATTTGCGAGTCGCTTGGATATTGGATCACTAGTAGGGCGTCAGGGAACGAGTGGGCGGCACGGAGCGGGCGACACCAGCACGATCGCGAGCACCGTGCCCTTGACCGCCACCGACGAGAGCTGCGTCGGGAAGACCAGCAACCCGAGCGTGAGGAACATCGCTTTGGACGCCGACCGATCTTCTCCGTTTGGTCATGGAACGAAGACCGCGACGGCGACGTCTCCCACCCGCGCACGGTCGCTGGCGAGCCCGTGATCGAGCAGCTCCGCATCCGCCGCGACCACCCGGGCGGCCTGTGGGTACTCGCCGACGGCCGGTACGCGCTAACCGGCCCGCTGGCGGCGATCGGATCCCGGCACGACCTGACCACATGGGCACGAAGAAGAATGCGCGCGGCCGGAGCCGACGAACGGGCCTGGCTGCAAAACGTCATCGGTGCGCTCGCCGCCGACCGCGCGGTGGCTGCTCCGCCACGGCCAGAGCCTCCTCCTCCGTAACCCCTACTTCTCGCGCTCGGCTCCAGGGTCAGCGCTCGCTGGTTGTCGGTGAGATGGGGAGCGCGTTGTCCGACGAGAACGGCATGGTCATGCCGGAGCCCAGCCGCAGAACCTGGAGGAGCGAATCAGCGCTCGCGGCCGGCGAGGTCGTAGTCGGCTAATCCCGCCGGGTCGGTGATGCCGAGCTTGCGTCGTGCCCGCTCGGCAAACCCGCCGCGGTGCACGCGAACGACCCGCGCTGCGTTCGGGTGCGCGAGAATCTCGAGCGTCGCTCCTGCCTCGACGTGGCCGAGCAGTCGCCCGTCGCGCTCGATCGAGACAGGCGCGCTCGTGGGCAGCACCTGGATGCCCAGCCGCTCGCCCTCGGCGAGCACGATCGCGCGGTTGAACAAGCCATGCGGAGCATCCGGCATCACGATCATCCCCCGCGCGCGGGGAGAGACCAGAGGCCCGCCGGCGGCGAACGCGTACGCCGTCGACCCCGGCGGTGTCGCCGCGATGACGCCGTCGCTGGCGTATCGCACGAGCAGCTCACCGTCGATGCGCAGAGCGAGGGCCGCTTGCCCGCGCCCCGGAACGCGGGTGAGTACGACGTCGTTGTAGGCGATCTGTGCGTCCACCCCGCTGCGCGCACCGAGCCTCAGTCCGGTGCGCGCCTCGACCGCGTAGTCGCCCCCCGCGAGTGCCCGAAGCGCAGCCGCGAGGTGTGCGGCGTCGACCTCGGTCAGGTACCCGAGCCGTCCCAGGTTGACGCCCAGGACCGGGACGTCGTGCGGCGCCGCCAGGCGCAGCGCCTCGAGCATCGTACCGTCGCCTCCCAATGCCAGGACGACGTCGCAGTCCGCTGCAAGCGAGGCCTCCGGCAGGCTGGCGACGCCCTCCGGCAGCCGCGCCTCCTGCTCCGCCCCGACGAGCGCGACATCCATTGCGGCCGACCAAGCTCGGATCTCGTCGAGCGTCCGACGGAGATCGCGGTCAGGACGGAGCACCAGCGCGATTCGGCGCACAACTGGCGCGCCCTGCCGCTCGGGCGGTTGCTGGTCGGTCAAGCCCACCTCCCCGACTCCACGCGCTGCCTCAGCAGGCAGGGCTGCCGCAGCCGCGGATACGGTCTGATGCTCGCGTGCACAGGCATTGCAAGCAGGAGACGCTACAGAACGGCTTCACCCTGCGTTCGAGCTCGCGCCGGCACTGGATGCCCCGCTGCACCTCGACGAGGCGCGCCTGCGGGAGCAGGCCGAGGCGAACTGGTAGCCGGCGGCGCGGCGCCGACGATCCAGCGTGCCGACGAGCGACGTCAACCGCACGATCGACGCCGTTTGGCGAATCGAGTCGCCGCGGCTGATCGCCGGCCTGGCGCGGATCGTGCGCGACGTCGGCGTCGCCGAGGACGTGGCTCAGGAGGCGCTCGTTGCCGCCCTCGAGCAGTGGCCAGAGTCAGGTGTTCCGGACAATCCGGGCGCCTGGCTCATGGGCACGGCCAAGCACCGGGCAGTCGACCGCCTGCGCCGAGCCGAGGTCCACAAGCGAAAGACGCGCGAACTGGTGCGCGAAATCGAGATCCAGGGCCAGATCGAGAACCCCGATCTGGAGGCCGAGATCGACGATCCGTTCGATGACGATCTCCTGCGCCTCATCTTCACGACCTGCCATCCCGTGCTCTCGACCGACGCGCGAGTCGCGCTCACGCTGCGCCTGCTCGCCGGCCTCACGACCAGGGAGATCGCCCGCGCCTACCTGGTCTCGGAGGCGACGGTTGCGCAGCGGATCGTGCGCGCTAAGCGCACGCTCTCGGAGGCGCGCGTGCCGTTCGAGGTCCCCGAGCGCGACGAGCTCGCTGGCCGTCTCGCCTCCGTGCTCGAGGCGATCTACCTCATTTTCAACGAGGGCTACGTGGCGACCGCCGGCGATGACTGGATCCGGCCCGAGCTGATCGATGAGGCGCTCCGGCTCGGCCGCATCCTCGCCGAGCTGCTCCCCTCAGAGCCGGAGGTACACGGCCTTGTCGCCCTGATGGAGCTGCACGCATCCCGCTCACGGGCGCGGATCGGCCCCTCCGGAGGGGTGGTGCTGCTGCTCGACCAGGACCGCTCGCGCTGGGACTGGCTGCTCGTCGGCCGCGGCCTCGCCGCGCTCGATCGCGCGCGGAGCACCGGCGGCGCCCTTGGGCCGTACACGCTCCAGGCGGCCATCGCCGCCTGCCACGCGCGCGCCCGGGTCGCCGATGACACCGACTGGGAACGCATCGTCGCCCTCTACGACGCGCTCGCCCAGCTCCTGCCTTCGCCGGTCGTCGAGCTCAACCGCGCGGTTGCCGTCGGAATGGCGTTCGGCACGAAGGCCGCACTCGAGCTGGTGGACGCACTCGTCACCGAGCCCGCCTTGCAGGGGTACCACCTGCTGCCGACCGTGCGTGGAGACCTGCTCGCGAAGCTCGGCCGCGACGACGAGGCGCGGGCGGAGTTCGACCGCGCCGCCTCGCTCACCCACAACGCCCGCGAGCGGGCAGTGCTGCTCGAACGGATGGCGGCCTGCTCGCCCCGGAACGGCGGCTGAACAAACGGAGGCATTCGATGCTGCCCGACAACGACAATGCCGTCGTGAACGCAGCCGGCCGATCGAAGGCTCACACGATCTTTCCCGGGTTCAGGTGCCTCCCCGGGTCGGTTCCATCAAACAGCGCCTTGAGCATCACGACGCCAGGCGCTGAGATGTCCTGCTCGAGCCACTGCGCGTGCTCCGTGCCGACAGCGTGGTGATGCGACAGCGTGGCACCGTTGTCAACGAACGCCTGCTGTATCGCCGACTTAACGAGGTCATGCTCCGCTGCCATGTCGGCCCTTGCCTTGAACGCAAACGTGAAATACAGGCATGCACCGGCGTGATAGCTATGCGACAGGTGGCACATCGCATAGCCGTGAACGGCCGCCTCAGCAAATGCGCTGTTGGCCGCCGTCACGACCGCGTCATATAGGGGCATGAGACCGCTCCACGTCGTCGCGGTCTCCGAAACGTCGGCCGCCGCTCCACGGTCGAGAAGAAAGTCGCGGATGTAAGGAATGTCGAATTTCTTCTGGTCATACAGAACACCGGGGCCCGAGCCGATGCACAGGCCGCCGTGACGCTTGACGAGCCTACCGACCGCTCGACGCTGCGCCGCAACGTGACGGCCGCTGCCCTCATAGCCGATGAACGAGAGGCACATCTGGCTCAGGTCGAAACCGAGACGGTGGCGGAGGAAAGCCCGCAGCGCGCGCGACTGTAGCTTGTCCACGAGCGTCGGTCGGAAGCGCATGGCGAAGGAGAACTGGGTCTCGTGCGAATCTGACACGCGCGTGACCGATGCCGAGTGCTCGCTCGCCGCGAGATCCTGCATCGCGGCCAGGCCGTCGGCGAAGGTAGGGAACAGGTACCCGAGGATCGCGCGCTGCTCGGGAGTCCGCCTGATATGCACAGTCGCTTCGGTGATGATCCCAAGACGGCCCTCGCTGCCGAGCACCATCTCCCGCACGCTCGGCCCCGTCGATGTCGCCGGCACGGGCCGCGTTACCAGCGTTCCGGAGGGAGTGACGACGCGCAGTCCCTTGACCATGTCCGCGATGTCCCCGTAGCGGTCGGATTGCATCCCCGATGACCGTGTCGCGATCCAGCCGCCGAGCGTCGAGTGCGTGAACGAGTCCGGGAAGTGCCCGAACGTGTACCCGCATGCGCCCAGCTGCTGCTCGAGGTGAGGCCCGAACACGCCCGCCTGCACGCGCGCCACTCGCGAGCCGCCGTCGATCTCGAGCACCTTGTCGAGGCGCTCGAGGTCCACCGAGATCACCGGTCGCATCTCGCCGGCCGGCGCCTCCAATGAGCCGGAGATGGAGGAGCCGCCGCCGAACGGAATCACGACCGCATCGCCGCCCATCGCCGCCCTCAGGATCGCGCTCACGCCGTCCTCACTACCAGGGCGCACGACCACGTCCGGCACCCGAGAGAAGCCACCGGTGCGCTGCCGGATCAAATCGCGTAACGACTTACCGCGCGCGTGACCGACACGGTCAAGCGGGTCAGTCGAGACGAACCGGGGCGCGACGGCCTGCTCGAGCGCTCCACGCAAACCGGCCGGCAGGTTTGGATCCGGGATCCGCAGTTGATCGAACCGCACCGGCACCGCCACCGCCACCTTCCTACCGACATCGACGCCGATCGCCTGCGCGATGAACGGCGCGAGATCTGGCTTGTCCTCGTGCGAGAACTCGACCCCCTCGTGACCCCACCCCCACCATTTCATCGCAGCCATAGTCTTTTGCACCGATTTCCTGCGTCCGGTCTGCAGTCCGACAGCTACAGGCCGGGAGCAGCGTTCCGGCCGCGCCGACGTACCACGCAACCGCCAAGCCCAAAACGCGTTCCAGAAGCACGACAGGTTATCCCCGCCCGGCGTGGGGCGACGGGAGGCCCGATCTGCGTCCGGCACCGCGGCATCGCGCGCTCGGCTCGAGACGTCCGGGGGGTCCGGTCCGGGGGGGGGGGGGGGGGGGGGACACTCCTGGCCCAGATCGAAGTGGGCTCGTGAATGGTCGAGCCTACCGAGACTGGCAGCGCCGGGCTGACAGCGCATGATATCTGTTAGTCCATATGTCACACTCTCGCCCTAATCCACTTCCGATGCGAAGGAGCACCCGTGAACACGCGCACCCTCGGCTCAACCGGTCCGACCGTGTCGGCGCTCGGGCTGGGCTGCATGGGCATGTCCGACCTCTACGGGCCCGCCGACGACGCCGAGAGCATCGCCACGATCCGTGCGGCGCTCGACGCCGGCGTCACGCTGCTCGACACCGGTGACTACTACGGCATGGGTCACAACGAGCTACTACTGCGCGACGCATTGCGCGGCCGCGACCGCGGCGCCGTCCAGTACAGCGTCAAGTTCGGAGCGCTGCGCGGCCCGGACGGCAGCTGGCTGGGCCTCGATGGCCGTCCGGCGGCGGTCAAGACGTTTCTTTCCTACACGTTGCGACGGCTCGGAACCGACTACGTCGACATCTACCGGCTCGGTCGCGTCGACCCTGCCGTGCCGATCGAGGAGACGGTCGGCGCGATCGCGGAGCTGATCGAGGCGGGTTATGTGCGGCACGTGGGTCTGTCGGAGGCCGGTGCCGACACGCTGCGGCGTGCGCACGCGACGCACCCGGTCTGCGACCTGCAGATCGAGTACTCACTCGTCTCGCGCGGGATCGAGGCCGAGATCCTGCCCGCCTGTCGCGAGCTCGGCACGGGAATCACCGCTTATGGCGTCCTCTCGCGAGGCCTGCTGAGCGGCCACTGGTCGCCCGAGCGCGAGCTCGCCCCCGACGACTTTCGGGCGCGCGCGCCGCGCTTCCAGCGCGACAACCTCGCCAGCAACCTGTCACTGGTCGAGGCGCTCCGCGAGCTCGCCGGGTCCAAGGGCGCGACCCCCGCGCAGGTCGCGATCGCGTGGGTGCTCTCGCGCGGCCAGGACATCGTGCCGCTCGCCGGTGCCCGCCGCCGCGATCGGCTCGACGAAGCCCTGGGAGCGCTCGAGCTCGACCTCTCCGAGGAAGACATCGCCGTGATCGAGCGCGCCGTGCCGCCCGACGCCGTCGCCGGCGAGCGCTACGACCCCCGGCAGATGGCAATCCTCGACAGCGAGCGACGCGGCCCCGGGGCGTGACCGACGGCCCCCTCACCGCCGAGCAGATCCTCGACGCGGCGCAGGACGTCCTGCGCCGCTTCGGGCCGGCGAAGGCAACGGTGGTCGACGTCGCGCGCGAGCTTGGCGTCAGCCACGGCAGCGTCTACCGGCACTTCGCCAGCAAGACGGCGTTGCGCGACGCGGTCGCCGAGCGCTGGCTCCACAGCATTGCCGAGCCGCTCGCCGGCACTGCCGAGGAGGACGCCCCGGCGGCTGAACGCCTGCGCGACTGGCTCGACCACCTGATCTCCTCCAAACGCGACAGAGCGCTCGACGACCCCGAGCTGTTCGCGATCTACGCTCGACTGGCAAGCGAGTCACGCAAGGTCATCTCCGCGCACGTCGACACCCTCGTCGGGCAACTCGCCTCGATCATCGCCGACGGTGTCGAGCGCGGCGAATTCGCCGCAGACGATCCCGAGGCCGTGGCTAGAGCCGTGTTCGACGCCACCGGCCGCTTCCACAACCCGGCTCATGCACCGGAATGGTCCGACCCCAGCATCGACGCCGCCTTCGAGGAGGTCTGGTCCCTCATCCTGCGCGGGCTCGCCGCACTCCCGCAACCCGCCCGCGGGGCGACCAAGGACGCGCGCTGACTCGGACGCGCGGCCGCCCTGGGCTGCGCCTTCCAGGCGGCAGCATCCGAGTTCCCCTCGTTGACGCCCCCGGACGGAGTCGCGGGCACCCGGAGCTCGCTCGCGCTTCGCAGGTCGTCGCCTGACCTCGACGGCCGGCCGCTCGGCGACGTGCTCACTCACCCACTGGCTCCGGCCGGCTCGAGCACCAGCAGGACATCCCCGAGCGCGATCTGGTCGCCCCCGGTCAGCTCCTTGGGCTCCGAGATGGAGTGGTTGTTCACCTTGGTGCCGTTGGTCGAGTTGGTGTCACGGATCGTGATCCGCCCGCCGACCACCGCGACGGCGGCATGAGCATGCGACACAGAGCTGTTCTGCAGGTGGATGTCGTTTCCGGCCGCGCGCCCAACCGTGTTCTCGCCGTGCCGCAGTGCGAACATGCCCGCCGGCTCGCCGGCGAGAACCCGGAGCTGAAACGGCACCGGCTCGGGCTCAGGCTCGGGCGCGGGCTCGGGCGCCGGCGGCGGCTCGGGCGCGGGCTCGGGCGCGGGCTCGGGCGCGGCGGCGGCTCGGGCGCGGGCTCGGGCGCCGGCGGCGGCTCGGTCTCCACCTCCCCAGCCACCTCGACCTCCTCCACCACCTCTACCTCAGTCGGGGCTTCGGCGAAGAACACCTCCTCCAGGCGTCCGGTTGCGAACTGCATGCGGCGGCGGACCGCCTGCTGGCGCTCGAAGAACTCACGCGCGCCCGCGCCAAACAGACCCTCAATCCGTTCCATCGAGCCCCATGCCCGGCCACGCGAGGTGGGTGAAGAGCGTGCGCAGATCCGTGACCTTGAGATCGTCCGGATCGTCGCCACGGGTCACCAGCGCCAGCGGCGCGCGATACCGCGCGGGTCCCGCCGGCGGCTGAGCCAGCGGGCCGTCCTCCGAGGCCGGCCACAGCACCCCGCCGCTCGCGGTGCGCGCCGGAACCAGCCAGTAGTCCCCGCGCCGGTACACGGCGCCGGCCTCGAGGAACCGAATCCGGACGCCATCCTCCAGCTCGATCCACTCGTCGCCGTCCTCCGGGACCTCGACCACTTCGATTGCGTTGTCAGCCGCGCAGGAAGCGGGTGACTGGTCCCAGCGCCGAAGGTACGGGTGCCCGGCTCGGTTGAACTTATACGTTCCTGCTCCGCCGATCAGCCGCACCTCGCGCTTCGCACGAACGATGCTCTTGACCTGCAGCAGCGCCGGCGGCTCACCGGACGGGAACCAATCGTCGTCGACGAGCTCGACCCAGTCGCCTGGCTCAAGGCCGCTGCGAGCGTCGATCCACAGCCGCCCGAGCGTCGCCGTCAGCTCGCCCTGGCCGTCCGGTCCGTCCAGATCGTCGAGCGCGAACTCGACACTGCCGTTGTCCCTTGACCACTTGAACGTTGCCTCGCCGGCGCGGCCGCCGGAGTGGATCTCGACCCGGTACAGCTGGTTCTCGAAGCCTCGGTACGGGGCCGGCGTGGGTGCCGTGGACGGATCGTCGTCCGGCGCGCCGGTACTGGCGGCGTCGGCGCGCAGGAGCGGCCGCTCGCCCGGCTCGGCGTTGTGCCGCGCGAACTCCTCGACGATGTCCTCGATCGCTTCCTCGCCGGTCAGGCTCTTACCCGACCTGTGCAGTCGTGCTGTCGATCGGGCGCGCCAGGCGACCTGCGAGCGCCGGGTCGTGTTGGACATGTCAGGGCCCAGGGCCGGTTCCGCCAGCGATGGGTCCTGGATCGCCGAGATCGTCTGCTCCCACACGAGCAGGTAGATGACGAACGGCGGCTCGGGAAGCTCCAGGTCCGACACCGGCCCGGCTTCGCAGCGCAAACCGTGGACGTAGTAGTGCCCAGAGGTGAACGCGAAGCCGTCTTCCGCGGGCACGACCTTGAAACCCGCTCGGTGGATGTGGCCGCCGAACGGGCCGATGAAGTCGACCGCAAGCGCGCGCACGTAGTCGAGCAAGATCGCGGTCTGCTCGTTCAGCTCGGCGTCGACGAGCAGGCGCCCCTGCTGGGCCCAAACCGCCGAGTACGGAGTGGGTTGACCCTCGCTGGGGCGGGTCGACCGGATCCGGGAGTAGTCGCCGTACACGGTGCCTCCTAGCTACGTCGCGAACAGGATTTCGATGTCGATGCCGGCGGGGGCGAACTCCTCGAGTCGGCGGCGCAGGTCCTGCCCCCGGAGCCGTTGCCATTGATCGTGGTATGCGCCCAGCTCACCTTCGTCGTGCGCGCCGCGGGTCAGCGCCTCCGGCGCGGCCTCGATCAGGCGCCCGTACGCTGGGTCGCCGAAGCGGGTCGAGTCGAACGCCGGCGCGACGCGCGCGATCTCGGCGGCGCGGGCTCGTTCGCGCTCGTGGCGCGGAAGCCGCCCGTGGGCGACGCGCTCATCCACCTCGGACACGACTCCGTCCGGCTGGCAGCCGAGCCTGCGCGGCGTTCGCGAGGCGGGGGCAAGGTAGGAGAACGAGACCTCGCCCACCTGGCGGCGCTCACACTCGAGCGGGCCGACCAGCAGCGAGTCCAGGACGGTGCCGACCTCGCGGACGCGCACCCGTCCGAGCACGGTCGTCCGAAGCAGCGTGAGCGAGGCGTAGGCCCGGCGTCGATCCGCACCCTCGATCACGCCGCCGCTCAGCTCCGATGCGTCGAGGATCGAGTCGGTGGCACCGATCGGAATCGGATCGTGCCCGGTCTCGGCGCTCTCGACGCGGATACGGCCTACCACTGACGAGCTGATCGCGACCGCGCACGGGCTGGCGCTCACGACCAGGCTGGGGTCGCGTCGATCGTACGGCGACTGCAGCTTGGCCGTGCCGACCGCGGGGACAAGCGTGCAGTGCCGTACCGACACGACGCCGAGTTGCCCGGCCAGCTCGAGCGGCGCGCCTGCGATCCAGACGCCGTCCAGCACCAGCTCCGGGAGCAGCGGCTGATGGGCGCCAGCGTCGGGCTCCCCCTGCGCCGGCGGCTCGCTGGGTCCGCCCGCCCGCTTCGGCTCGCCGCGTCCCTCGGGCTCGTGCTCCTCGGGCGGCTCGGGCATCCCGCGCACGCGCAAGGCGTCGGGGCGGTTCGTGCGTTCCTCCAGTGGGATGATCACCGGCCGGGACCCCGGCGCGGCCCGGATTTCGAGCCGCTCACCGGCACCGAGAGTAATGCGGAGATGCTCGGCATACACCTCGTCATCGCCGATCTCGACCACCGCACGACGCGGCGCCTTGCCGGCGTGCTTGTCCTTTGCCCACTGGGCCAAAGCGGCGCCGAGCTCACGAACGGCGCCGTCACCACCGCGGCGGGCAACCCGGTAGGTCGGCTCGCCTGCGACGTCTTCGAGCGGGCCGCGAGCGTAGTGGCCTCCACCGATGCCGCCGACGGTCTGGTAGCAGTACGACACCCAGACTCCCTCCTCGGGAGCATGCCGCGCCGAGAACGCCAGGCGCCCGCGCAGCGGATCGATCGTCACGTGTTCCGCCGGCGTCGCGTGACGCCAGCCCGCGAGGTCACCGATAAGGACGTGCGAGCGCGGCACCGGCTTCGACCCGCGGAACACGCAGATGCTGCGGCCCGGGCCATAGTAATCCTCGAGCCGGTACTCGATCGCATGCCGATCGATCGCTGCCGGGACGTCGAGCCGCCCAGCCGGTGCGGTGCCGGCGCGACGCGGCGACGGCGCCACGCAGAGTTGCAGATCGCGGCCCAGAGGATCGAACGTGTAGTGGTTGCTCTCGCCCGCCCACGCCGCGGGCTGGCGGTTGACGGTTTCGGCCACGAGCCGCCACAGCCACACGGCGACGCCGGCCGGATCGACGTATCCCCGCGTGCGGCCCGAGCTGAGCCGGCGGACGTCCACGATCCGCGCCGCCGGGCTGAACGGCGTGCCGAGCACGTTCACCGCCTCGCCGTCGCCGAGATCAACCAGCGGCCTGTGCCCGACGTCGGCGCGCCGCACAGACTGCGTCGCGAGCGCCCGAGCGGACAGCTCGATCGCTCGGGCCGGCCATCCGGTGGCGTCGAACGCAAGCTGCTCGAGCACCGAGAAGCTCCCCTTGCGGCGGCGGTCCAGCAGCGCGTCGGCCACCTGGCGCCGCCGCCACGTGGCGTCGATCGCGGCCAGCGCTCCGTTCCCATCGCCGCCCGCCGGCGCGCCCAGCGCGAGCGCGACGAGATCCGCGAAGTACGGCACCATCTCGTCGTCGCACGTCTCGATGAACCAGTCGTCGTACTGGCGAGCGATCTGTCCCGCCAGACTATCCGCCTGGCGCGCGATCGCCCGCAGCAGCGCTTGCAGCGGCTTGCCGAGCTCGGCGTCGCGGACACGATGGATCGCCGGGAGGAGGTCATACAGGCTGTCCTCATCGATCCGGTGCGGCCCCCGCTCGCTCACGCGCTCACCTCCGTCAGCATTAGGGTGTCCGGCAAGCTCGGATCGAGATAGGCGATCGCCTCCGGCGCCGGGCCGACGGTCGCCGGCGCCTCACCCCAGTCGGCCAGCGCCGAGGCCAGGTCGATGACCGGGGGCAGCGCCGCACGTGAGGTGAGCATCCGCGGTAGCTGGCCGGCCAGACCGCCCGCGGTGGCGGATTGCGGCACCAGTGCGAGCTGCGTCGGCGCGAACGCAAGCACGCCTGGAACCCGATGCGCCGCGGCCACGATCTCGCTCAGCACCACAGCCTGGCCGAGCGCGCGGTTGCGGTATCCGAGGTCGCTCGTCAGCGCCGACCGGACCCCACGCGCGACGGTGTCCCAGTCGTACTGCGGGTCCCGCGTCACGTCGGCCACGAGCACGATCGTCAACAGGTCGGCGGGCAGGACGCGCACGGCAATCTCTGGGTCACCCTCACCGCGGGCTGCGTCGGCGATCGACGAACACACTGCCTCATCTACCATCACCGGTTGATCTCCGCCGACGGTGACCAGGATCACCTCCCGCCCCGCCTCGCTGCCGACACGAGCCGTGGTCTTGCCCACCGTGGCCCAGGATCGCGCGAAGTCCGCATAATCGGCGACGGATACGAGCCTTCCCAGCGAGCGAAGTCCGGCCGGGAGCGTGTCGCGCACCTGCGCCGGTCCGTCCGGCGCGACGCCACCCGACCCGCTCAGCGGGTTCGTCACGCCGGTGACGCCTAGCGGCCGGCTGAGCAGCTGCGTGATCTGTCCAGGACGCACGTTGCCGAGACTCCCATCGCCGGCACGGTAGCTGGCCCGCACGTTTCCATTCCCCGGCGGGAGCGGTCCGGCGAACGTGATCGTGGTGTGACCGGCCGGATCGAGGCCGGTCACGTACGAGCGCCGCGGCGTGTCGCGGTAGATCCTGGCCACCTCGTCGGCGGCCACCCCGTCGACCGTGACCGACAGGGTCGAGCGCCGGCCGGTCCTTGTCTCGGCGGCGTCGGCGAGCAGCGGTGCGGTGGCCAGGGTGAAGGTCTGGTGGGTCTCGGATGGGTTGCCGCCGCCCAAGACCTCGTGCGTGGTCGCACCCTGGTGCGCTGCCACCACATTGCCGTAGATGCTCACGGTCGAGCGGACGTAGCGATACGCGAGCTTGTGCGCGAGCTGGAGTGTGGTGTGGGGTTGCTCGCCGTCGGCCGCGGCGGCTTGGATGACGTTGGCCACCATCGCCACCTCGCCGCCGGTCACGCTCGCACCGGGTGGCAAGTCCGCCCGCGTTCCGGTAACGGCGATCAGGTGGCCGGGCTCCATCCCCGCCACCAGTCGGTCGAGTTCGATCACCTCGCCGCCGACCTCGGCGTCCACCGGCACCGGCTCCAGGCTGAGCGCGTCGGGCTGCGCGCGCACGGTCAGCACGCGGGCCGCAGACAGGAGCCGCTCCTGCTCGCCGATCCATGGCTTGCTGAGCTCCAGTTCGCTCGCTTTGGCGGTCATCCCGTACCGCGTGACGACCACTGGGCTGGCCGAGATGACCTCGGCCACCACCGGATACTGACTGCTCGTCGTCCCGGCGGCATCCTGGACGCGGTCGATCACCACGTGGGTTCCAGCCACGATCGTGTCGTAGCGGGCGTCGAGCGTCAGGCGGCGCGGGTTCGCCACCGCCAGCGGTGTCTCGATCCGTACGGACAGCGCAGCGGGCCCAGTGGTTCCGAGCGCGGCCGGCCACGCGATCGTCAAGCGGCGATCACCGAACGACGCGTGGATCGGACTGCGGATGCCGGGGTCCCACATGAACTGCTGGTCGCCAAGTTCGAGCACGACGCCCTCCTGAGTGGAGTCGAGCGTGGCCGTGAGCGTCAGCTCCGGGAGCCGTTTGGCGTCCGAGCTCGTATAGGAGACCTCGAGTGCCCCAGCGGTCGTCGACATCTCAGCCTTGCCCAGCGGATCGAGGTCGGCGCTCCAGGGAGGGTGAGCATCGAGCGCGACGTTGCGCCGGCGCTCTCCGAGCGGGGACTCGCAGATCACCTCGACGAACGGCGCCCGCCCCCTTTCAGCGCCCGCCCGGGCGGAGAGCTGCTCCTGCTGCGCGCGCAGCGCCGGCCCGAAGCTCCGCTCCATGCGGCCGGCCAGCGCCACGAGGCTGGCGATGCTGAGCCTGAACTCGAGCGCGTGAACTTGCTCGATCGGCAGTTCCTCGCTTCCGACCGGCTGGCCGCGGTCGTCGAGCAGTTGGCGCGGCGGCGCCTGCGCGCCGAACGGCGCGGCCTTGACGCGCAGTACGGCGGCCGCGGTGACGGCCTGCGTCCCGATCGGGACCGACCCCAGCGCGCCGTAGAGCGTTGGCGCAAGCTCGGGCTTGAGCGCCGCCAGGAGCCGCGGAACCACGTCCGACCCGGATGCGAATACCACATCCGGACTGCGCCGCAGCGCTGTGGCCGACGCCGGCGGCGGCGACGGCTGCCGCGAGAGCGCCGGCGTCAGCCGTTCCAGGGCATCGATCGTGTTCTGCACCTCGGAGGAGTCGGACTCCGCGGATTTCGCCTCCTCGGCCTGGAGCGACACGGTCGTCTGACGCGCCTTCGCGTCCTCGATCGCACTCGCGACGCGCACGACCGCGGGGTCCTCCGACCCGGACAGCGACAGGAGGATTGCGTCGTTGGCCGACAGCCGGTGCGCGGTTCCGGCCACGACGAACTGGCGCAGCGCATCCGGTCCGGCCTGCGGGAGCGTGAGCGGCGCCGTCCGCTTGACCGCGAGCGTGTTCCAGCTCGGGCGGGTCAGCAGCGGCGTGGCCGTCTCGAACGTCTGCGGCTGTTCACCGGGCCCGGGCACGGACTGGCTCAGAAGCCCCCGCGGGAGCAGCACCGCCTTGTCGTCCGGATCCGCCTGCAGCGTGTAGGCGAGATGCAGCGTGGCGGCGATTCCCGGCCGGGGACGATGACCGAGCATGCCGGCGAGCGCGAGCAGTGATCCCGACTCGCGCGCGGTGGCCACGTATCCCTCCTCGGCGATCCGGTCGAGGTAGAAGCCGATCACGTCGCCGACCGTCGCCCACGCATCCAGCAAGGCCACGGTCGGATCACCCAGGCCCCGGTCGTGCAACACGAGCCCCGGCGTGTCGGCGTCCCCCTCCGTCAGCGCGGCGATCAGCTCGGACAGGAGCTCCGGCCGGCGGGCCGACGGCGGCAGCGAGCGCGAAGGCATGCTCATCGTCCTCCTTGGAGCGAGACGACCGCGTAGCCGCCGGCGGGATTGGCGGGATCGTTGTCGAGCCTCACGATCTCCATCCCGCCGACGTGCAGCGCCGTGCGCGGCGAGTCGACGGACGTGATCTGGTACGGGTCGCCGATGAATGAGAACCGCTCGAGCAGCACCGACACGACCCCGTCGACGCGCTGCGCGGCCGCGATCACGGCGCTGGCGCATACGCTCTGGCCGAACCCGATGCGCTCGGGGTTGAACAGCGCCGGACTCCCGTCGGACATCCAGCCCGAGCTGAGCAAGGCCGCGAGCTCGTCGCCCACGGCCGCGCGGACCGCGTTCGGCGCGAGCGTTACGTCTAGCGCGATCAGCAGCGGCCGGTAGCGCGGCGGGTGCACGCGAACGATGTGTCCGACCCGCCGCACGTCGGCAAGCGCTTCCCGTACCGACTCGAGCAGCGCGCTGTGCGGGTCTTCGCCGATAGCCGGCTGGACGGCGACATCGGCCACGATCAGCGAGCCCGTGAAGCGCAGCTCGGCGGCGGCGCGACGAACGCCCGGAAGCCTCGTCGCGAGCTCCGCGTAGTCGTCGGAGCTGAGGGCGCGCGAGTTGTCGATCTTCGAACCAACCGGGGATCGCGAGCCGCGCCTCGGCCGAGTCTTCCGCGTCGACTCCGCCGCTCGCGGGCAGCGGGTTGCGTACGCTGGTGACCGGGCGGAGCAGATCGGGCGCGCCGACGGGATCGGCGCCCGCCGTGGCGTCCGCGTCACCGATCCAGATGATCGCGTTGATCGCCTCCGCGACCACGTTGCCGGCGGTCCCGTTTCCGACCCAGTACGTAGCCTGGAGGTGCGGCGGAGGCTGAGCGCTGAGGCGAAGGCGCGCGTAGCCCTGGTCATCGACCTCCGCGACGAACGCCCGCTCGTCCGGTGGCACGCCGATCAGGTCGGCGGACGGCTTCCAAGCGCTCCCGTTGCCGCGCAGCTGCGCAACTGGCAATGCGGCGCGGGGGTCCTGCGCGATCGCACTGGCCGCCGGCCCCCAGCCGCCGGGCGTCCTGGGCGCCAGCGCCGCGATCAGAGCCGAACCCCAGTCCTCCCGCAGCTCGTCGATCAGCACCGGCTCGAGCGGGCCGCTCGACCGCGCCAACTCGGCGAGTGTCTCCAGACGCACTCGACGGCGGGCGAGCAGGCGATCGGCGTCGGCGAGCAGCTCCGCGAGCCCGCGCGTATCACGCTCCGCCCGTTCGCCTGGCCCTTCGGGCAAGCGGTCTTTGTAGCCGTCCTCCTCCTCCTCCTCCTCCTCGTCCTCGTCTTCGCCTTCCCCGTTGTGGTCCTCCGCGTCGAGCCCGAGCCTGGCCAGCTCGTCCTCGCCCAGCTGCCCGCGCAACTCGTCCCGCGTGCGTGCGGCCAGCGGCGTCCCGGCGCCAGCAGCCTGCCGGTGGCGTTCGATGCTCGCACGCCACCGTGCATACAGGGAGCGCAAGACGCGCGCCTGATGCCGACCGACGAACTCAGGGTCGGGGAACGGAGCCGAGAAGCTGACACCAGGCCGGCTGAGCGTGACAGTCCCGCCGTCTTGCGGCTCGGCGGACTCGCTGCAGGCCACGCCATGCGAGGCGAGGACCACGTTGCCGAGCGCTCGGCTGGCCGGTTCGCCCCCGACCCTGACCGGAAGCTCGAACGTCAGCGCGTCCTCGTGGGCCCAGCACACCTCGAGCAGCGGCTGGTCGTACAGCGGATCGGTGAGCTCGTGTACATCGGTCAGACGCACGGCCTGCCTGTGCGTGGGATCGGGAGGGCCTGGCACCGCGGCCCCGCCCGGGTCGAGTGGCGGCTCGGGTTGGTGCGTCTCCTCGAGCACGAGCACGTCCCCGGGAGCCAGCGCCAGCGCTCTGCCCCGACGGTTTGCCGTCCTGCAGCGCAACCGACGTGGCGCCGGTGGCCAAGCTGCAGTCCGACTCCCCCCAACCCCACAGTGTCATCTCGTTGTGCGCCGGACGCAGGGCCTGAGTCCGCCCGGTCGCCCGCCGCGTCTGCCGGGACCGCGTGCGGCCGACGATCGTGGCGCCGAGCCCGGTCGGTAATGGGCTGAACTGCTCCAGCGAGCCCAGCCACGCGGGAGGCTCCGGGACGGCGTCGATCAGCGGCCGGCCATCCGCGATCGCCCCGGCGGCGGCGAACCGCACGTGGCCGAGCGGGAGCTCCACCGAGCTTGAGACGCTGACGGCGACCCAGGCCCGGGCGCTGCAACCATCGCCGAGGCGATAACCGACCAGCCGCGCGTGCCGGCGGATCGAGATGCGCTGGCGCGCGGTCTGCAGGTAGGCCTCGGTGGCGACCGCGTCCTCGTAGTAGCTGAGGTCGTCGCCGGCATAGGCCAGCAGCTCGACGAGCGTAATCCAGATGTCGGGAACGTGGCGCTCGGTGAAGGCGGGGAGCGTCACCGCGAGCCGGTCGAGCATCAGTTGGCGCAGGCCCTCGAAATCCCGAGCCAGGTAGGAGATCTCTTCGGCGGGCGGCGGCGCGGCGGTCGGACGCCGCGTGATCGCCGGCAGCGGCGCGTCCACATCGAACACGAACGAGGCCTCGGCGAACCGCGGGTCGATGCCGCGGTACGGCTCGACGCCCGGGCGCCCGCCGTGGCCACGCTCGACCAGCCGCAGCCGGTAGCGGCCGGCGGAGCCCCGGTGGTTCAGCTCGACGATCAGCCGGTCCTCTAGCTCCGGATCCTCCCGCGCCGATCGCCTCATCGCCACGGCGCGCACCTGGCGCCCGCCGCGCGGGACCTCGATCAGCACGTTGTGACGCGATAGCCCTTCCGGAACGTGGGACAGGAACAGCACCGACAGCCGACGCCCGTCCTCCTCCACCTCAACGCCTTCGATCCCGTTGCCGTGCCGCGCACGGACCTCGCGTCGACGCGCGAATCCCGCCACCAGCAGATCCCCCCAGCGCTCGTAGCTCATCCGCTCCCCGGCACGGTCAGAGATGCCGCGCCGGCCTGTCCCGTCGCCAGCACCTGGTAGTTCAGCTGGACGTTCAGCTCGGACTCGTGCGCCGTGACTTGGAGCGAGCTGACGGCGATCACGTCTCCCAACCAGCGCTGGACCGAGCTGCCGATCGTGACCTGCAGGGCCGCGGCGACCTCGGGTGAGTTCGGGCCGAACACGAGATTGCGCACGTCGCATCCGAAGTCGGGCCGGTTCACCCGCTCCCCCGGCGCCGTGAACAGCAGCTGCTCGAGCATCTGCCGAATGTGGTCGTCGTAGCTCGCGGTCGCCGTCTGGTTGCGGCGATCAAGGTGATAGGGGAACGCGATGTTCACGGGACGACGATCCCGTCGACGGTCAGCAGCCCGGCGATCGTGACCGCGCCGGCAAAGTTCGCGGCGCCGCCGACATTCAATGCTCCCCCGACGTTGGCCGCACCCCCGACGGTGACCTCGCCGGCGAACGTCGCCGCGCCGGTGACGCTCTGGGTACCGCTGACGGTGACGTTCCCGACCATTGCCGTCTCGCCGGCGGCGATCGTGACCTCGGTCGCGGCGATGTCCACCGTCTCGGCCTCGAGCGTGATCGCGCCGGCGGAGATCAGGTTGATCGATGCGGCCTCGATCGTGATCTCGGCCTCTGTCAACGTGATCATCGCCTCGCCCGAGCGCAGACAGACCATCCCGAACGGCCCCAGCGGCACATCACAGATCGACAGCCCGCCGGTCGTCGTCTCGATTGTGACAACCGGCACGCCTGGCTCAACCAGCGACTCCTCCGCCACCGCCGGCAGTACCTGCGGCGGGTCTCCCCAGTAGCAGCCTGTCCAGATCGGCATCTGGGGATCGCCCTGCTCGAACTCGACCCACACGCCGGCGCCGATCACCGGACGGACGAACTGGCCCATCAGCGGGCCGGCGAACGGCAGGCAGGGCGTCGCCCAGGTGGAGGGAAGGATCCCGAGCACGTCCGGAACGCTGACAATCAGGCGGCCCTGGTCCAGCGGATCCTCGTTGTCGAGCACGGTTCCGCGGTACTTGCCGAAGAACCGTTTGCGCACCTCAGGGTCGGGATCGCGCGCGTCGGGATCGCCGAACGGAAGGAACGCCTCCTTGTAACCGTACTTGTCGATCGTCGGCGTCGGGTTTTCGCTGTCAGCCACAGACGGTTCCTTTCCTCTGGGTTTATGCGCTCGGCGAGCCGGGGAGCGGGATCACCGCGCCGCCGGCGGCGGCACCGGGGAGGCCGAAGGGCGTTGGCAAGCCGGGAAGCCCGCCCGCAGGACTCGCGCCCGGCAGCGGCGGCAGCGGCGGCGTGGGCGGGGCGGGCAGGACGGGGCCGGGCAGCGGCGGATTCGCGACCAGGTCGAGCCCCGGTGGCGACGGAATCCCCGGCGGCATCGGCAGCTCGGGCGGCGCGGGGAGTCCCGGCGACGGCAGCCCAGCGAAAGGTGTCGCCGCCGACCTCACCGCCGCCTGCGCGAAGCCCCCAAGCTGTTGCGGGATCGACAGGCCGTAGCTGAGTGCGTCGAACGGCCCGATCCCGCTGCCCGGCAGCAGCGCGTTGCGCAGCAGCGTGAAGCTCTGCTTGTAGGAGCCCGGCTTGATCGTGTGCGTGACGCTGTCGACGAAGTAGTCACCGTCATAGGTGATGCCGGCGCCCTGCACCTGGACGATCGTTCGCGCGTTGAGGATCGAGCCGTAGCGCAGCACGTCGAGCGATCCCTGACCGCTGATCACGTTCGCCGCGTCGGAGGCCTTGGCCAGCGCGATCGCCGCCGCCTGGATCGGCGTGTACTCCGCGAGTCCGGTCAGCGGCGCGATCCTCAGCGGCATCGGGCTCTTGGCGCCGAGCGGAGGGCTCAGCGGCGTAACGTCCGGAACCGGGATCGGGATCGGAATGGGTACGTGTCGCGCTCTGGATCAGCACCACGAACTGCGTCTTCTTGAATCCGTCGAACGAGAACTGCAGCGACTCGACGTTGCTGCGCCCGTCCCAGTCGATCGCCAACGGAGTCGGGCTGCGGGCAGGAACGGGATCGCGGCCCTGCAGCTTCGGCCCCCAGTAGGCCATGCTCATCCCCGGCAGCGGTCCGGGCTGCAGGAAGAACGTGTAGCCGACGCGGTCGGCCAGCTGCTTGATGTAGGCCAGATCGGTGCCGCGCTGCACCGGGATCGTCTCGAGCGGATTCTCGACGTCGATCAGGACGCTCGGCATGACCAGCGGGACGATCCTGTAGATCGGGGTGTACTTGGCAGCATCAGCAGGACGCGCGCCTTCGGCGGGCATGCGCCGGGAAGGGGAAGCCGCTCAGATCGATCAGGTCCATCATCCGGGTCAGGTCCTCGCCCTTGATCGACAGCACCGACTTGCCGCGCTTCGTCGCTCGGAACGACGTCCTGCTGGGTGATCACGCCGTCCATCAGCACGGTCGTGCGGCCGCGCAGCGTCGCCGCGATCACGACCCGGTTGGGCGGATCGAAGTAGCCCGACGGAAGCAGCTGCGTCGTGATCTGCGACGCTTGCTGGTAGCGAACTTGAGATCGAACCCGCTCGGCGTCGGCGCCGCCGATCCGACCTGACGCTGACCTCGGTCAGCGCCTCCATCACCGCGCGCGGTACCGGCTCGACGGCCGACCGGACCCATCATCAGGCTCAGCGTCAGCTCACTGGCGCATCGTGGTGGCGCCCGGGACGCCCGCCGGCAGCGGGATTCGACAGCGTGCGGCCGGGCCGCGCCAGCTCGGTCGGCGCATCGCCAGGTTGGCGTCGGCCAGCAGCCAGGACAGCTCGGCGTCGCCGAGCTCGGTGGCGGCGATCGTGTCGATACGCTCGCCGGGCCGGACCGTGTGGAGACTGCGCGTGGCCAACGCGCTCGGCGCCGGCAGCAGCCGGCGCAGCAGGTACGGGACCCGGCGGCCGTCCGGCGCGGTCCAGACGGCCTGTGCCGACGTTCGCGTAGCGGCTCACGGCTCATGGCAGGTGCTCCAGGCCGAGCGGGCGCACGTCCGCGCTGGTCGACCATCGCTGGCCGAGCTGCTCGACCGTCTGGCGGTAGGCGATGTAGAGGCTCCCGCCGAGGTGCTGGAGCGGAAGGTCGCTGCTGGTGAGCACCTTGCACTCGATGCTCGCCTTGACCCTGATCGGCCGCAGGCTGGGGTCGAAGGCCTCCTCGGTGATCGACAGGCTGCGACACCAGTACCGGGACGACTCGTTGCACACCCCATACCAGTACCGTCAGCGGCGCCTCCGCCGGCGCGACCTCGAGCATCCCCTGGTCGAACAGTGCGTCGACCTCCATGCAGCTCCGCCGCCGGCGGGCGTGATCAGCCGCTCGAGCATCGCCAGCGCGGGCAGCAGCCCATCGCGTGGCGAACGGCTCGTTGGCTGCGCCGATCGGGATGCTCGAGCTGATCGGTGGCGTCGATCTCGGCTTCGAACTTGATCGTCTCGTGCGGCGGGCCGGTGAGCCGCAGCACCTCGAGCCGGTCGCCCGGGCTCCCCGCCGATCGCCCGCGGCTGGATCGTCCGCGTGAGCGTGTCGGGGTTGTACTGGAACACGACGACGTCGATCAGACTGCAGGCGTAGTCGGGTCGAGCCTGACGAGCCCGGCCCGCAGCATCCGCGGCGCGCGCGGGTAGCCGGTCGCCGGTGCGCTCGCCGGTGGCGCCCGTCATCGGCGGCTGCCGCTGTCGGCGATCGACTCGGTGCACCGCGGCCGCGCACGTCCCGGCGCGATCTGCGTCACGCGCCGTCGTCGCTCGCTGATCGCGCGCCGGCGCGCGGCCGTCGACGCGGCCAACGTCAGCTCGCGCTCGATCGCGGGCCCGAGTGCCGCCGCGCTCGCGGCGGGTCAGCTCGACGCCCGTCGAGCACGAGCCGCTCGATGCGCACATCGACTCTCATCCGCGCTGCTCCTCGTTGCACGCCCTGCGAGGCTCATCCGACCGTCTCCGCGACCCGGAAGTCCGCCTCGTTGATCGGCAGCTCGAGCTTGCGGAACTCGACCCGCGCCATCTCGAGCACCAGTTCCATCGTCACCTTGCTGCCCCGGCCCGCCGCGCAGAAGGCGGCGTTGAGCGCGATGTTGCGGATCATCCCGCCGCTCGCGGCGAGCGCCGCCAGGCGCTCGATATCGAGCTCCTGCGACCGGCGCCCGGGACGGGAACGCACGCGCCCAAAGCACGCGCCCGCTCGGCCGGAGACGGGAACGGGAACGGGATCACGAAGCGCAGCCGCCGCAGAAACGCCGTGGTCAAGCGCGTGGCGCTGGTTCGTGGCCAGGATCGCGACGCCGCCGTAGTCCTCCATCCGCTGCAGCAGGTAGTTGACCTCGATGTTGGCGTAGCGGTCGTGGCTGTCCTTGACCTCGCTGCGCTTGCCGAAGAGCGCGTCGGCTTCGTCGAAGAACAGCAGTGCGCCTCCCTCCTCGGCCGCGTCGAATACGCGGCGAAGGTTGCGCTCCGTCTCGCCGATGTACTTGCTGACCACGCCGGCCAGATCGATCCGGTACAGGTCGAGTCCAAGTTCGCCGGCGATCACTTCGGCGGCCAGCGTCTTGCCCGTTCCGGACGGGCCGGCGAACAGCGCGGTGATCGCGGTGCCGCGGCGTGATCCGGTCGGCCATTCCCCACGCGCGAAGCACGGTCGCCCGCCCGCGCACCTGGTCGACCAGGTGGCGGAGCAGGCCGAGCTCGTCCTCGGGGAGCACGATGTCCTCCCACGATGCCACCGGCTCGATGCGCTGCGCGAGCGAGTCCAGACGCGGCCGGGCCTGGGCTCGGCAGGCCGCCCACAGGCCTTCGCGGCCGCGCTCCGCGCGGCCGGAGACCGCCGCCGCCTCGCGGATGGCGACTTGCCCGAGATCGAATTCAGCCGCCAGCAGCGGCGCCTGGTCGCGAAGCTCGTCGTCGAGCACGGACTCCCAGATCACCTGTTGCTCGTCCGCGGTCGGCCGCGCGACATCGACGATCCGGACGCTGCGGCTTCGGAGCGGGAGTGGCTCGCGGCAGCCTACGATCAGCACACCGCCGGTGTCCTCCAACAACGTCTGTGCCCCCGGCACCTCCTCCGCGCGCAGGTTCGCGACTTCGACGTACAACGCCAGCGGCAGCAGGATCGTCTCCCGCTCCCACAGCCGCATCAAATCGCCGGCCTCGTGGGTGCCGTGCGGGATGCGATCGAGGTGCAGCTCGTAGAGCTGGTGGCCGACCCGGTACGCCGCCGCCGCGCCCAGCCCGTGGCGCGTGAGCGGGTCGACGCCGACGATCTCGACGATCGGCGGGCGCTCGGCGCCATCGAGTACGGACAGGGCAGCCAGGATTTGCTCGATTGCTTGGTCGTGACTGAGCGGCAGCGGGTCGCCGAGGACGTCCCCGACCGGCCGGACGAAATGCGTCAACCGGTCGTCGAGCGCATTCAGCCCTTTGAGGAACCCGACGATCCGCTCATCCGCGCGCAGCCTGGCCGCGGTCAGCGGTTCCCCGTACGTCTGGTGAACCTCGACCAGCCGCCAGTGGCGCAGCGGCCGGTGCGGGGAGACCGCCTCCCAGTTCGCCTGCGGCAGCGCGGCCAGCGCCAGCCCGAAGGTCGGGAACGCGGCCGCGGGATCGCCGCTGGCCGCAGCGCAGCGCGCTGCCATACCCGGGTCGAGCTCGGTCGAGGCGGCGAGCAGCAGCGTCAGGCGCTCGAACAGTGACAGGCCGAATCGCTCCCCGAGTAGCTCGAGGGCCGGCTGGAGGCCCTCGGGACTTGACGCGGTCTCGGGCCACGGCGCAGGTGTCGCCTGGGGCTCGCGCCCCGGACTCGAGCCGGCTGCGAAGCCAGGCGAGGCCGTCGGCCAGGTAGCCGTTGTTGAGCTCCTCCCAGGTCTCGAGCCGGCGGGTCGCACTCACGACAGCACCACCGTTTGCGTTGGGTCGAGGCTGATCGGCGCTGGCTCGTCCGGGTTGACGGGTGTCGCGGCCTCGACGACGGGAACGCTGTCGACCCCGTCGACGCGCAGGCGCAGCATGTAGGTCCCGGCCGTGAACCCGGACAGCGTGAACTGAGGTTTCGAGCGCGCTGGCGTTCCCAGCTGCGCCGGTCTCGCCTGGGATCAGCCGGTCGCCGACGACCAGCGAGACGGTCTGCTCGGCATGGACGGCCGGCGCGCAGGACACCTGAAGCGTGGCCGCGCCATTCGAGAGCTTCGCCTTGAGTGCCGCCTCCGAGACGATCGTCGGCGCGAGCATCAGCGGCACAGCGTTGCTGACGATCTGGTTGCCGCTGCCGTCATCCATCAGCGCCGAGACGGACGCCATCCCCGCCGGGAGGCTGGGCGCCGAAGGGATCGCGACCGAGAGCTCCGATGCCGTGGCCGAAGTCGGCTGGAGCTCGACCGGCGCCGCCAGCGCCGGCGCACTCACGCGCACGCCGATGACTGCGCCGAGGTTCCGTCCCAGCAGCGTCACAGCGTCCCCGGGCTTGGCCGCCGGCTGCGAACCGGGCGCCGCCACCATCTGCAGCATCGGCCCGAGCGACGCCACCGCCACCGGGCCCAGGTCGCCGGTCCCGCGGGCGAACACAGGAATCGGTGCCACGACCGCCCGCTTCGAATCGATCAGCACGACCGCGGCGTCGTAGCTCACCGAGGTCCGGTAACCGGTGCCGAACGTCGCCCACATCCGGGAGATTTCGTCCAGCGGGATCGGATGCGGCGTGATCCGGACCCGCTCGACCTGCGACTCCAGCCCGCTGCCCGCCAGTGACGCGGCGATCACGGCGCGCGACAACAGCGGCCGATCGTGAAGGACACTCATTGCCAGCCCAAGCAGACGGTGCGCGAGCACCTCGTCGTCGTTGTCGCCGTAGGCCGTGACGATGTACGACAGAACCAGCGGGAGCGCCGGCTGACCCACTTCCCCCGGGCGCGTCGGCGGCGGGTCCTCGTTGCGCCAAGCGGCATCGATCGAGGTCCGGTACAGGAACAGGTTGATCTGGTTGCCGGCCACGCCCTGACGCGCGCGGTCAGGCGGCCGCGCGGTCACCTCGCTGCCGGCGAGCGCAGCATCCGCCGAGACGGCCTGAAAGATCATCGTCTTCAGCGTTGACGTCACGGCCGCGATCGCTCGGTCGTTGCTCATCCGCTCCGTCCGCTCGAGCGTGCGCGCAGGTGGTCGTCGAGGCTGGTGGGCCGCCGTCGCGGCTCGCGCGGGGGGCGGGCGGCTCGGCGGCGACGGGTTGCGTGCGTACTTCGAGCCGCCCGATCGTCACGGTCACGGCGAGCTCGGGGCGGGGCGTGTGCGCTTCGCCGTTCTTTGTCGCGGCGGGGCGTTGCGCTGTCCCGACGGCGATCGCGCGAGCCCGCGCCAGCAGCGGCTCGAGCGCCTCCGGCCGTGGGCTCCGAGGCTCGGCCGGGTCGGCGCGCGCGCGAGCGGCGCTGCGGATGGCTGCGCTCGGAGCCGATGCGGCCGGTGGCGGTTCCGGCCGGGGTGGCGACGAGGCTTCGTCCTTGTTGCGGGACGGCTGGGGCAGGACCTCGAGCCCTTGGCTGGTGGCGGCAACTGCTGCCGCGCGGCCTTGCTGAGGCGTGCTCGAGCGCCTCTCCCGGCTCGCATTCGTTGGGCCCGGGCGTGGTGACGTTTCGGGACCGCTGGTGCGCTCCGCGGCGGACGTTCGCTGCGAGCGCTCCGTCTGCGCCGGTCTCCGGGCTCGTTCTCCCGCGGGCGCCGGTGGGGTCAGCCGAGCCGACGGAGGGTCGGGCCTGCGCCGGGGCCGTTCTCCCATGGGCGCCGGTGGGGTCAGCGGAGGAGCGTCGGGCTCGCGCCGGTGTTGCGGCGGTTGGGCTGCGGTCACGCGCTCGATGCGCGGGCGGCTTTCGCCGGCGGCGGCGTCGCCGCGCCGTGCTGACGACAGCGCCGGATGGCCTGCGCCCGAAGGAGGCCAAGGCTCGGATTGCCACGCGCGGTTCGAACTCTGGCTCGGGTCGATCTGCGTCGTGGCCGGGTCCACATCGGTACCTCGCTCGGCGCTTGCGCGCTCGGTCAGCAGGCTCCGCGCAACCAGGCCCTGCTCGCGGCTGGCCGGCTCGAACCGGGAGCGACGGCGAAGGCCGATCACCCCCGGCGCAGAAGCTGAGCTCGGGACGACGCGCGCGCCGCGCACCCGGTTGAGGTACGGCGTGGTCACGTCACTGCCGCGAGGTACCACCGCCGCCGCACCTCGCTGAGCCCCAGGATCTCGGCCTCCGACCAGCCGTACGCGCGCGCGAGCGTGTGAACGTCGTTCAGTGTACGCTCGACCCAGTCGGTGAGCTCGGTCCAGACGATCCCGCGGATGTCGAGCTCGTCCGTCCATTCCGAGCCGCATGGGCAGCGAACCGTCACCTCCACGTGGGCGCCCGGGTCGCTAGCCGCGACCGCTCGCAGGACCGTCTCGGCCACGGGCGCGGGCAGCTGGCGGGGCGCCATCTCCCCGCCTCCCGGTGCGCGCACGGCGGTGACACAGCGATCGAGCACCGACGCTATGTCAGCCTCTGGTCCAAGCGTCGCCGCGGCGCTGAGATCGGCGTTGCACAAAGGACGGCACTCGACCTCGTACTCGTCTTCGGAGACGCTGATCCTCGCGGGACGTGGGGCGTCCGCATCCGGCTGGAGCTCCGCCAGCGACAGCTCGAACTCGAGCTCCTCGCTGCAGTCGGGGCACAGCGTGGTGGCCTCAAACGCCTCGCCGAAGAGCGCGCGCCGGAGCATGAACAGATGCGCGTCGCATCCGCCAACCGCCATCTCCCCCAGGTCGCAGTCGGCCTCCAGCCAGCCGAGCGAGCGCAGCAGCGACGGCGCGCGGTCGAGATTCGAGGCAGCCGATCCCACCTCCCACGCTGCAAGCAGCGAAGCGGCGTTCACGGTCATGCTACGCGGGGTCGTCGAACGACGGTTCCGTCGGCTCGACCACGGCCGGATCGCGAATCCAGCCCTCGTTCTCGAGCCGGATGTGCTGGATTGCGACCGCGTTGGCGTTGGCGTCGAGATCAGGCAGCGCCTGGTACTCCGACACCCAGCAGCGGAACAGGTGATAGGAGATCACCTTCTGCCCCGCTTCGTTGAACACGTCGACGATCACGTCCTTGCGAAAGTCCTTGAGCGAGACCTCCTTCGTCGCCGGCTCGGCCTGCGCGTTGTTGTAGTCCCAGACCTTGTTCGCCCATCGCTCGAATTCGGTGTCGTGCGTGACGCCGCGCTCGAGGGTGATCGGCTCGAACTCCGTGCGTCCGGGCGACTTGTGCGAGCCGCTCGGGTCGCCGCCATCGCGGTGCTTGACCACCTCTGTCGTGCGCTTGAGTGCGCCGACCTTGCTGATCCCGGCCACGTACCGGTTGTCCCATTTGACCCTGAACTTGAAGTTCTTGTACGGATCGAGCCGAGTCGCGTTGGCGGTGAAAGGCTTTGACGGGGCTGGCATCGTCGCTCCTTTGGCTCTAAACCTGGCCAGTCTGCTGCTGAATGCTGATGATCACGAACTCGGCCGGCTTCAACGGAGCGAAACCCACGAGGATGTTCACAATTCCGAGATCGATTTGACTCTGAGGATTGTTGTCCAGGTCGCACTTGACCAGGTATGCCTCCTGTGGGGTGGAGCCCTCGAACGCACCCTGCCGGAACAGACCGTTCATGAACGCGCCCACGTTAAGCCTGATGGAAGCCCACAAAGGCTCATCATTCGGCTCGAAGACCACCCATTGAGTGCCACGGCGAAGTGACTCCTCGATGAACAGCGCGGTGCGCCGAACTGGAAGATATTTCCACTGGTCGGGGAACTGGTCGACTCCCTTCGTCGTCCGCGCCCCCCACACCAGCGGACCGACGAGCGGCATCGTGCGCAGGCAGTTCACCCCGATCTGGTTGAGATCGCCGTTCTCGGGATCGTCGATGTGCGCCCCCAGATCGGTGATGCCGCTGATCGTCGCTTCCGTGCCGGCCGGCGCCTTCCACACGCCGCGACCCGCGTCGGTGGCAGCCCACACCCCCGCGACTGCGCCAGATGGGCCGACCGTTAACTGCTTCTTGGTCCGTTCGTCGGTGACGATCAGGTTCGGGTAGTACTGGGCGGCGTACGAGCTCGATGGGGAGATCGCGGGGTGCTGGGCGACGGTCTCGACCTGGAGCTGATTGCCCGTCCACGGATTGCTGCTCGGGTCGCTCGGCGGGTCGACGATCAGCATCGCCCGGCGCTTCTGGCAGAACTCAGCCGCGGTGCTAAGAGTCTGCGCGTCGTGCGTGTGCTCAGGGGCGACCGGAAGGCAGAGGATGTTGAAGATGTCCACCTTCTTGAGCGCGTAAATCCCGGTCATCGCGCCCTCGTCGCCGAGCGGCGGCTGGTCGGTGTTCCCGTCCGTGCCAGGGGTCGCGGCCGGAGGCGCTGCGGGCGCTCCGGCGTTGCCGGCGCCGGCTGCGCCACCGCCGTCGCCCGCGCCGCCGGCCGCACCTCCACCGGCAGCCCCGCCGCCGGCCGCACCTCCACCGGCAGCCCCGCCGCCGGCCGCACCTCCAGCGGCAGCCCCGCCGCCGGCGGCGCCCCCGCCGCCTTCGGGGCCGCCGCCTGCGCCGCCGGCCGGACCTCCACCGGCACCCCCGCCGGCGGCTCCCGCCGGGGGGCCGGCGGGCGGCGTCACGTAGTAGGTGTGCGCCGCCGGCACGCTCGCGTAGCTGGTCTTGCCCTTCGGCGGCGGGTCGACCGTGACGAGCTGCGAGGCGGCCAGCACGTCGGGAAGAAACCGCGGGCCGGGGTGGATCGTGACACCGGCGTAGAACTCCGAAGCGCCTGACACCGGCTCGGCTACCAGTACGTTGAACGCGTTCGTCGGATCGTTGGGCGCGATCAGATTCTTGGTGTCGACCGTCGCCCTGAGCTGATTTGCCCAGCTGCCCGGTGACTTGGCCACCAGCGCGATGTCTCCCGAGAGCGGCAGCTCTGCATGGGCGCCACCGTTGGCCGAGTCGACCGTGCGCACCACGTACGCCGATGTGCCTCCGTTCAAGAGGAAGAGATACACCGCGTAGCTCATCGGGAAAGTCTGATCAAGGCTGCCAAAAGCTCGCTCGTAGTCAGACCAGGAATGGATCTCGATCGCTGTATCGGTAACGCCGCGCGCCGCGAACCCTACGAACGCAGCCACTGACGTTGGCACCCCGACGATCGTGTGCACCGGACTCTCGAGCTCGGTGACGTACACGCCCGGGTACGTCGGAGTAACAGGCACGGACAACCTCCTCCTGCTTGCACGAGTGTGTAGAACCTGTGCGGCTGGACGGACGCAGGTATGCAGCAATGCCGACACACAGCACCGGCCCACAACACACCATAAAGAGTGAATTTCCGCGGATTCCCGGTAACCGGCGTCTTCCGCACCCCAACTGTGTAGCCTGATCATCTCGAACTCGAACCTCAAATGTCAAGACCTCCGGTCGAGAAAAAAGTCACACGTCCGCGGCGCTGACCGTGCTCGGCGCTTCCCATCGGAACGCCGGCCCGCAGACATGACGGCTGGCCCGCCTGACGTCCGTTCACGCGCCAGAGCAACTCGCGCCAGGACCGGGCCCGGATCGTGCATTAACGACCGCGCCCCGGTCGGACGGGGCCGCGAGAATGTCCGCCTGAGCGGCGAGAATACGGGTTGCTGATGCTCGCAATCCGATCTCGGGAGGATCACCCGTATGGTGCAGCGTGAAGGTGGATGGATGCGGGGCGAGGGTGAGCGAAGCCAAGCCCTTGGGTGCCTAAGTACGGAATGTTCACCAGCCAAGGCAGGGGGGACTGCTGGTAACGGGCTGCCGGCTGTCGACGGCCTCAGACCCGGAGGTCTCGCTCGCGAGCCGTGTCGGGGCCGTCGACCGATGTCACGCTTGAGGCACCAGCTCAACGGACCCGTCCGGGCGCCACCACTGGGTTGCCGCAGTGCCTGAACCCGCGCGTCCTGCTGCTCCTTGCCATTCAGGGGTTCCAGCCAAGATACGCCGGAAACCGGCAATAGCGCTTGTCGGAGCTCCTGAGGGCCGCCGCGGACCGGGGCTCTACCCGTCGACGGCCAGCAGATCGATGGCTTTGCTGCGGTCCTCGGCGGTCGGGCGCGTGTAGACGCGTGTGGTCTCGAGTCGTGCGTGGCCGAGCAGTTCGGCGGCGATCACGAGGTCGGTGCCGCCGCGCACGAGCGTGGTCGCGAACGAGTGCCTGAGCACGTGTGCGGTCACGTGGTCGTCGAGCCCGCCGCGATCAGCGATGCCCGTGATCACGTCGTGGGCGCCCTTGGCGCTCAGCCGGTGGCCGCGCTGGTTGAGAAACAGCGCCGGGCCGTCTTTCGCTCCTGGCCAGTCGCGGCGTTCCCCGAGCCAGTCGGTAAGGGCCTTGCGCAGCTCGGGGTGGATTGGGACCTCCCTGACTCGCTCCCCCTTGCCGTAGATCCGCAGGATGCCCTTGCGTGCGGACAGCCGCACGTCGTCGACGTCGAGCGCGACGGTCTCGGCGATCCGGGCGCCGGCGTAGAAGGGGACCAGTGCGAGCGCTCTGTCGCGAGGCGAGGAGCGCGCTTGCACCGCTCGCAGATAGCGGATCTGCGCCTTGTGGTCGAGCGCGCGGGGCGCCGCATCCGGGATCTCGGCGCGCTTCGCGGATGCCGCCCCGAGGCCTCGTCGGATGTAGAAGTCGTCGAGCGCTGCAAGCGCGTTGTTGACCGTCGCAGGCTTGCGCTTGAGCACCGCCTGCAGATGAGCGCGGTAGTCCCGCACCGCCCAGTCCCGCCCGTCGGCCGAGTCCAGTGGATCGCCGTCGAGCTCGGCGTCCGCGAGCCAGGCGAGGTACTGCCGCACCTTGGAGGCATACGTGCGCCGCGTCTGCTCGGCGAGCGGCGCGGCCGCGAGGGCGCTGACGTAGGAGTCGAGCACGTCCGCGACGGGCTCTGGCAGCTGCGCCGGTGCTCGCCCGCGCCGCGGCCGCGGACCGGTGCTCGTGTTCTCTGAAGCGGATTCCGGCTGCTGCGATCCGCGCTGATGCGCGTTCCCTGAACCCACACCCCGAGTTTACTTTAGAGCTTTGGAGAACCCGAGTTCTCTAAAGGATCTGCTTCCGCTTCGCGGGCATGGGCCGCGGCGCGGGCGCGCGCGTTTGGGAGCGCTGCTGCCGCGGGCCTTACTGCATGGCACGTGTCAGTGCGTCGAGTTGATGGCGTTGATGGTTCAGCAGGCCGGCGAGGGTCTGCTGCAAGGTCCGCTCCGTCGCAGAACTTCATCTCGCCGGCGGGTGGGATGGTGTCGAGCTGCCCGTCGCTGAGGTCGGCGAGCGGGCGCAGCGACGTTCGCGCGGTCGATAGGCGTTCGAGCAGCCGCCGGAGGTCGATGTCCTGCGCGGAGTAAGCGGGTGGGCGTGAACCGCTGCTATGACCCGCCGCGTGGCCGCGCGCTCGAGCGAAGCCTGGGAGCCGGTGGCTTCTCTTGGCCGCGGGCGCGCTCGCTCCGTGGTCGCTTGTCCTCAGGAAGTCCGCGATCCGGTGGTAGTCGTCGGCCGTATGCATCGCGGAGACCGCGACGGTGCCGTCGCCGAGCTTCTCGCGGCCGGGACACTGGAGCTTCAGCGCGCTCTGGTCGTGTGTTGAGAGGAGATCTATCAGCTCGGAGATCTGCGCATCGGCTGCTTGTTGAAGTCGGACGCCTGGTTCGCTCATTGAGATGCCTCCATCTCTTGGCTTGCTAGTGAGAGCCGGGGCCGACGACGCCGGTGAGGTGCAGCACGATCATCAGGATCACGGCGGCGGCGATGACGATCGGCAGCATGAAGCTGCGTTTGGTGCGATCCGATTGCTGGTCATTGTCTTGTTGCATGGCGCGTTCCTGGTCAGTTGATGTCGCGGCGTTCGGTGGCGATCAGTCCTGCGGTTGTTGCCGCGGCGGCGTAGCCGAGGAGCAGTAGCGCGCCGAGCGCAGGGGCGAGCAAGCCTCCAGCGCTGGCGTTCTGGATCATTCCTGCGAGTGCGCCCGCGCTCGCGCCCGGTGTGAATTTGGCGGCGGAGGGGACGTCGCCGATCAGGATGCTCTCGATCAGCAGCAGCCAGACGCACGGGCCGACGACCGCGCCGACCTGGCTCTCGACGATCGCGCCGATGCCGGTGCCGATCGCCGCCCACAGTGCCGCTGCGGCTGCTCCGCCGATCAGCATTTGCGCGCAGTCGCCCGTGGTGAGCGTGATATGGATGCCTCGCACCCCGAAGCCGGCGCTCGCGATCCCGGACACGAGCGCCTCGGCGACAAGGCCGATGAGCACTCCTGCCAGCGCTGCGGCGCAGACTTTCGCGGCGATCGCCAGCGCTCGGTCACCTCGCGTTAGCACTTCGTCAGCTCCCGGACACTGACTGCCGGCTCGCCGGCATTCGTGTCTGCCTCGGGCACGTCGACGCCGAGCGTCGACCGGGCGTCGTTGGCTTGCATACCTGCATGCTGGCCCAGGGCGGCGAGCCTGACATGGTCCGCCGGGGGTGTCTGTGATACCCCCGCTGGGGTATGGCAGATCCTGATCGCCGCGCTAGATTCGCCCTCACCTTGAGCGTCGCGGACAAGGCGTTGCTCGGCGCCGAGATCCGCCGCGTCCTGCGGCCCGGTGGTCGCCTCAGCCTGTTCGAGGTGGTGCGCGAGGGCCGTGACGAGCTGCACTACCCGGATCGTGCAGGAATCGCTCACTAACGCCCGTCGGCACGCCCTACGAAAGCGGCCTCATCACACCCGGCAATCACGATTGACCCGCCACCGACCGCGAGCCGCCACCGGCGGTGCTCCATGCCCTCCAATGGCGCGTCGCTCTGGAACCAGCTCCGCTCTCCTCCTACCACGGTACTCCGCGGCGATCAGGCGATATACCCCTCCGCGCGGAAACCGCGTCAGTCCGGCTCAGCGATCCAGCGCGCGTTGATCCCGAGTAGATCCGCGAGCCGGTCGAAATGTCGGTCGTGGTGCAGCACGGTCAGCCCGGACTGCTGGGCAGCTGCAGCGACGGTGAGGTCGGCGAGCGGGAGCCTGTGCGCTCCGTGCGACCCGCCGGTGGCCAGCTCGCGCATCGCCGAGAGCACGCCTCGCTGCACGGCTCGGTCGACGGCTATCTCCCGCAGCCGCTCCAGAGTCCGATCCAAGGCGTTGATGCTCTCGCTGCCGCGTGCATCCACCATCAACTCGTAGCGCACCGGCCAGCACCAGGCGACGTCGGCACGCTCGACCGCTGCCAAGAACAGTTCTCGTGCTCGGGGTATCCGACGCGCGACGATCCACGCGGATGTATCGGCCAGCACAAGGCCCTCGCCGCTCCAGATCTCGCTGCTCACCAGACGGAATCGGCCGCCTGGTTGAGGCGATCGATAGCGTCGAGGTCGAGGTCGAATCCGCCGTCGTCCATGGCGGCCATCAGCGCTTCTGCGGCCGCTCGGCGCTGATCGCGGGCGTCAAGCTCGGCCTGAGCGCCCTCGACCGCCAGCCTGCGAACAAGCGTGGCGTCAGCCTCCCGGGTGCCGGTAGCGACCCGGACGCGCTCCAGGGCGCTCGCGAGCTCGGGGTCCGACGTGACGGCGATTCGAGGATGCTTACTTGGCATACCAGAAGTGTAGCTCGTAGGAGTTACTCCGTCCAGATCGTCGCCGTGCCGAACGCCTTGTACGCCTTGTTGCGTCGCGACTGCGAGGACAGCCGCCGCAGCAGCAGGGTGGAGGACAGGCGGCCATCCCGGATCGATAGCTCTGCCCCTGGTCTCGAAGAGTTCCGTATCGCATCGCGGGGCAGCGCGGCGGCGATCCCGGGGCCGTAGCGCTGGTCCTGCTCCGAGCGGCCATGCGTACCGCTCTACGCCAGGCGCATGGAACGTGAACGGCTCCACCGATCGCCGGGATCGGTCAGCCGGGCGGGTCAAGCGGGTCGGTTGATGCCATCGCCACGCTGCCACGTGCGCTGCGCCGCGTCGCCGACGCGCACGATCCCCGGTCGGCTGACGAGCGCGCCGACGGCAAGCCGGGCGTTACGTTCGCGAGCGATCGTACGCATCACGTTGAGGTCGCGCTCGATCCCGTATGGTTGCTGCCTCGTCGTCATTACGCACCGCTCGATGCGCGTGCCCAAGTCGAGCGTCGCCTCGCCCAGCAGGATCGAAGCTCCAACGAGCGCGTCCTCGCCCTCGCCCTCAGCCAGCACATTCGACCGAAACCGGCGCCGATCCCACGCCCCGATCGTCGCGGTCGACACGAGCGAAACTCGCGCTTTAGGCGAGTCGTGGAAGGCGCCTTGCGCTCCCTCGAACGGAGTCCACTCACTGGTTGACTCCCGCTCGTAGTCGATTACGTTCTCGTAGCGAAGGGTGACCTCAGCCCTGGCGGACCGCAGCTCTACCCGCCGTCCCAGCCACCGCGAGAGCGCGTCGTCGTCGCGGGCCACGGAACCGCAGGGCAAGGTCATCTCAACTGAACCGTCATCGAGCAATCGCGCCGAGGCGAACAACAACTCCGGCACGAGAGACAGCCAGGCGCGATGGCATCACATGCATTCAAGTCACCGCCAACCCGCACGCGGACGCCTTCTACCGCAACGTTCGATTCGTCCATATGCCCGACACCCGAACCGAGTTTGGCCGCGGAGCGCGCATGCAACTAGCGGTACCGACGAAGCGGCCGTAACCTCGCCGCGGGCGTCTCACTCCTACGCGCTCAGTGACCATCCGGGCGCCAAGACCGATGCCACAGCGCGCTCATTGTCGCGGTCCTAACGTGTGCGGCCAGGACGCGTCATTGGACGCCGGCGGCAGAAGGCGGGCTGGGCCCACGATCAGCGCCGACGCGCCGGCCGCGGTCGCACGTAGAGATAGGGCATCCCGAGAGCGCCGCTCCCGTTCCAGAGCAGCAATCTAGATCCGGACCGGTCGCACATCCGCTTCCAGCTGGGAGCGTCAACTCTTGGCGCTTGCTCAAGGCGCGGTGTTTGAAGGACAAGCAAGCGCCTTGCGGCATTGCGTCGGCGGGGTTCGGGCTACTGCGAGGCAGTCAGCTCCGCTAGCCGCCTCATCGACGCGCTGATCACCTCGCGCTGAGTGTCGAGCCGGTGCGCCTCGGCTTCCGGGATCTCGACGTCGACGCTGATCAGTGTGCCCTCTCCATCTGGCTCCAGGCGCCACTCGAACCGCAGATCAGACACGAGGCAGGAGACCGTCACGCGTTGCTGGTCGCGCTGGGTGTCGAGCAGCTGCGCCATCGGGAAGTCGGGGTAGCAACGAGACCGAGCACAAGACCTTCGGGGCGCCCGACGAGACGCGCGAGTTCCCCAACGGCAAGGCGGAGATCCTCTCGATCGGCGAAAGCCAGGTGGGCAGGATGACCTTCGAGCCCGGCCGGCGCTGGTCCAACGACGTCAAGCCGATCGCCGGGACCGACAGCTGCGAGGCGCCGCATTTCCAGTACCACGTTAGCGGTAAGCTCGCGATCCGGATGGACGACGGGACCGAGCTGATCGCCGAGCCCGGCGACGTGACGTCGCTACCGAGCGGGCACGATGCTTGGGTCGTGGGCGACGGGCCGGTGGTCGTCGTCGACTGGTACGGCGCGAGCAACTACGCCAAGGCCAGCCGATGAGTACGACGACGGGAGCGGGCTACACGATCGCGCATCGCAACCAGCTCGAGCGGACCGGCAACTGGACGCTGGTCCGCCGCTCCCTCGGCTGTCGGGCGCTGGGCGTAAACCTCGTCGAGATCCCGCCCGGCGACTCGATCCCTGAGCACGACGAGACCGCGCGCGACCAGGAGGAGCTGTTCTTCGTGGTCTCGGGCGCGGCGCTGTTGGTGATCGACGGCGAGGAGCATCCGGCGCCGGCGGGGACGTTTGCGCGTCTGGATCCGCCCCGGCGCCGGACGGTCCGCAACAGCGGCTCGGAGCTGTGCTCGGTGCTGATCTTCTCCGCGCCCACGACCAGCGGCTATGAGCCGATGGAGTGGGCATGACCGACTTCCCGACGGTGCGGGTCGCGGCGATCCAGGCGACGCCTGCGATCCACGACGCCGAGGGCTGCGCGGAGAAGGCCGAGCGGCTGCGGCGCGAGGCGGCCGATCGAGGCGCGCAGCTCGCGGTGCTGCCGGAGTGCTTCATACTCTCGTATCCGTCGAACGCATGGGCGCGGGGAGCGGCCGGATTGGGCGGCTGGGATCAGCTCTGGGAGCGCTTGTGGGCCAACTCGGTCGACATCCGTTGCCCGCTGCTCGGGCGACTGGTGGCTGTGTGCCGCGAACGCGAGCTGTGGTGCGTGGTCGGAGTGAACGAGCGCGAGTCGGAGCGCCCGGGCACGCTCTACAACACGATCGTGTACCTCGGGCCCTCGGGGCTGCTCGCGCGACACTGCAAGCTGATGCCGACCCAGCACGAGCGGCTGTTCCACGGGATCGGTGCCGGCGATGATCTGGCCGTGGTCGACGCCGCGGGTGCACGTGTCGGCGGCCTGATCTGCTGGGAGAACCGGATGCCGCTGGCGCGCTACCGCGTATACCGCGGCGGACCCCAGATCTGGGTGGCGCCGACCGCCGACGACAGCGATGGGTGGCTGGCGTCGATGTGCCACATCGCGATCGAGTCGGACGCGTCTGTCGTGTCGGTGCCGCAGTTCATTTCGGCGTCCGCGTTCGTGGACGACTTCCCGGGTGCGCTCCCGCCCGACAAGGAGCTGTTCGGCCGCGGTGGCGCAGCCGTGGTCGAGCCCTCGCGGGGCGAGGTGATCGCGGGGCCGCTCTACGACGCGGAGGGAATCGTCGAGGCCGACTGCGACGTGCGCGTTGGCCTTCACACGAAACGCTGGTTTGACTCGGTCGGGCATTACAGCCACCAGGATGTGCTCGGGCGTGAGCTCGTCGAGGCGCCAGAGCAATGAGCTCGCCCTATCACGCCGGCTCGCGCAAGCTCCAGGATCGCTTCGACACGCGACTGCTCGCCGACCGCCTGGACGAGAAGTTCCTCTCGCGCCCGATCATCGACGCCGACGATCGCGCGTTCATCGAGCGGTTGGACATGTTCTTTCTGGCCACCGCCGACGCCGAGGGCCGGCCGCAATGCTCGTACAAGGGCGGCGATCCCGGGTTCGTGCTGGTGCTCGACGAGCGCACGGTCGCGTTCCCCAACTACGACGGCAACGGGATGTACCTGTCGATGGGCAACCTGCTGCTCAATCCACACGTCGGAATGCTGTTCATCGACTTCACCGCGGCGCGGCCGTCCCGGCTGCGGCTGAACGGGATCGCAAGCATCGACGAGCGCGACGAGTTGCTCGACCGATATCCGGGGGCGCAGTTCATCGTCCGGGTTAACGCGACCGAGGTGTTCCCCAATTGCCCGCGCTACATCCACCGGATGGCGCTCGTCGAACGGTCGCGGTTCGTGCCGCGCACTGATCGGGAGACGCCGATCCCCGACTGGAAGCGATCCGAGTGGGCCTGCGACGTGCTGCCCGCGGGCGACCCGGCGCGCAGCCGATGACGACCGACGCTCCAACCCCTGCGGCAGCAGCTTGGCCGCGCGTGCTCGCACGCGAGCGATGTCTCAACCAACCCGCGGAGGGCCTACCATGATCGATGCCGTGAAGCAGGTGATCGCCACCGACAAGGATGGGGCAAAGCTGAGCCCCGAGCAGCTCGCCGACGCCAGGGTGAAGCCCGGCGATCGTGCGGTGATCGAGATCCGCCCGTACACGAAGCGTGACTTCGAGCGCGACGATGCGGATCGGGTCTACGACACCGTCGAGAGCTTCGTGGACTCGCTCGAGGACTACTGCGAGCTGCCCGACGGCAATCAGTAGCTGCGCTGCCGACAAACGGGCGGACGACCGCGTTCCTTCGGCTGTACTTCGATCTCAGACGTCGGAGCCCTGAGATCACGAGAGCGTTCTGGGCGGCCGTGGCCGCACTTGTCGAGGATCTGGGTGACCGCGGCTTTGACCCGACCGCGGTGCGCCCGTCGCTGCGGCTGCACAAGCTGGGCGGCGAGAACGTGTGGTCGGTCAGCTTCGCGGGCCAGTACCGGCCTCGAGCCGCTCGACCACGGCGATCAGCTCGCTGAGCCTTGCCGCCTGCTGCCCGGCCGGGGCGCCGCGCCGCCCGGGCCGTTGCCCCTCGATGACCAAGTGGAGGTTGCCCGCCCGGCCCTCTCGAATTCTGGCGGTCTTACGTGGAAGGCTGAGGGCTTCGTTATTCCAGGCGCGACCTGGACAAATGTGAGCTCTCAGCACCGCGTTCAGTTCATCCTGTTTGCTCTCGGGGCGGTCGTCGGCGTCGCAGGGTCACTCCTGGCGACCGTTGCGTTTGAATCGGTTCGCGGCCGACTTGATGAGCGGAGACACGGTGTCTGATCGGAAGGGCTGCGCATCTTGGCGCTGGGCGTGCGCCGGTCGCGCCGCGGAGCCTCGCCAGTGCTGCTATGGACGAGAAGCGGAAGCGGCGGGTCGCCAAGCGGCCTGGGCGCGGCCGCGCTGCCCGCCTGATAGCCACGGATTGCCTTTGCTAGGGCGTGCGGGCATGTACAAGAGAATCCGCACCGGGCCAAGGCTGCGATAGCGTCGCGTTGAGCGCGGGAGGCACGCGCGGGAAGTGCCGACGAGAAGGAGCATCGTGACTTTCATCGCAGCGCCAGCATTCGGCCCGATTCAGTCTTATCTGCTTTCGCAATGCGACATTGAGGTTGCGCCCAAGCCACTGGAGGAGCAGCCGCATCAGGATCTGATCGAGGCGCAGGCGCAGCGGGTCGCAGACGCGTTCGCGCACTTCGTCGCCAGCGCCGAGACCAGCCTCGACATCTGCATCTACGACTTCCGGCTCGACTTTGACCGCGTGCGTCAGACGATCGTCGACGCGATCAATGGCGCCGCCGACCGGGGCGTGACCGTCCGAATCGCCTACGACAAGGCGCAGGAATCAGAGGACGGACCGATCCTCAAGCAGTTCCGTTCGGCGGGCGGCGACCCGGCACCAGTCGGGACGGAGCACTTCCTACTGGCCCGCGTCGATCTGCACCGAGACGTCCAGACCCGCGCGGTTACGGAAGAGGCGATCGACCCCGGCAGCCAGATCATGCACCAGAAGTTCATGGTCAAAGACGGCGACGCTGCCAGCGCAGCGGTCTGGACAGGATCGACGAATTTCACCGTCGACGCATGGGGCCTGCAGGAAAACAACATCCTCGTGATCTCCGACTGCCCAGAGCTTGCCGCCGCCTACCGGAAAGACTTCCAAGACCTCTGGGACGCCAAGAAGGTCACCGGCGCGGGGATCGGTGATCAGGGGAGCGCGACCGTCGCTGGCCAAGCGATCCGCTACGCGTTCGCACCCGGAGAGGGCAAAGAGATCGAGACGCTGATCGCCACGATCATCAGCGGCGCCACGCAGCGACTGCGCGTCGCGTCGATGGTCACCTCGTCGCAGAAGATCCTGACGGCGCTCAACTCCCAGATAGCTGCTCAACGCGACTTCGCTGGCATCTACGACCTGGGCGAGACCAACAACGTCGAGTCCACATGGACGCGCACCGGCCAGACCGAAAAGGTCGCGCTACTAAACGCTGTCAGCGCCGCCATGGTCGCCAAGCATTCACTGACCTACGCCCCTCAGAATGCGCACAACTTCATGCACGACAAACTCGTCGTCGCCGACGACACAACGGTCTCCGGCAGCTTCAACTTTTCCCTGAACGCCACCCGCAATGCCGAGAACATCCTCGTCATTGAGCACTCGGGTCTAGCCGACCTCTACGCCGACTACATCGACGACCTCGCGGCGCGCTACCGCTAGGCTGGTTGGCCTGGGGCTGAGACGAGGAGCTGCTCGCCTGGATCTAGTTTCTTTCTTTGATCTGCGAGCACCTGCCGTGGCAATACGTCCGTCCACTCTGGAGCCGACACCGGTGGGTGCTGGCGAGAATCTTGAAGAGCGGCGGCGATCTTGCGATGGCGGGCGAGAATCTGTTGCCGTATGCGCTGGTTCCCCCGGAAGAAGTCGTCGACACTCTCGGGCAAGAGTGTTGCGCAAAGCTCCTTCTCGATCGGAGGATTGACGTCCATGAATGTCAACGACCCGCGCCGAAATTGCACCTCGAAGCCAGGTTCGTCCTCGAACGTGGCGAAGCGGTGTACAGCCCCCAACGCAAGGTCGTGCACCTGGACACGTGAATCGACGAACAACAGTCTCCTCGTGGTGAGCCTGAGAGTTCCTGGTTCCCCCCGCAACCGGGACGTCGCCGACATCAGCAACTCCTCGCCCTGAACTAGGACTAGGTGCGGCCTGAGTGTTGCGGCGTGAGCCGAGGCTGCTCGTGATGTTGCCTGGGGAAGCACGCTGGGCGAGGTGAGCGCATGCAAACGCTGACGAACCTTGCTCACGAACCTGCCTTGAGCCTCTTGCCGAACGCCAGTTGAGGGGTGTCCGCTGCGCCAGACTGTGCTCGCGGCGTTCTTCGCGCCGCGTGGGGTCACCGCCTGACGGGCGGTGTTCGCTGGCCGCTCAGCCGCCTCACGCCTGCGGTCGGTAGGCCAGGTAAACCACGCCGGATCCTGACAAGCGCCCGCCCCGCCCGGACACCTCCCTTTGGGCGATAGCAGCAGCGCCGGGTTCGGTCGCGTTGTCCGTGTTCGGCGCCGCGTTTGGAGAGAAACCGGCTCCCGCGCCGACCACTGCTTTGACCGGGACGTTAGCCGGGGGATCTGCAAGCACCTAATGCGCGTTTGTGGCGAGGAGGTCGTTGGGCGGGCCGACTCAACGCCCCTTGAGAAGCGTTCCGGCAGAGCGAGCCCTCCTACTCGTCGATCAACGCCGGGCCCCTGAGCACTCGGCCGAACCCGCGAGTCTCACGCAGCGATCGTCGACGCCGTAAGCTGGGTGTCCTCCGAGCCGCGATAGTACTCCACCTTGCCGCCGCGAAAGCGGAAGTAATGGTGCAGATTCATCGTTGCCGCCTTGCCCGTTGCAATGTTGCGGCTACCGAACCTCAGGAGAACCATTACCTCGGTGTCGTTGGCGGCAAAGCTGAGCGGAGCGAACTCGGTCACCGCGACCGTTCCGGCAATACCGCTGAAGAAGCCGGTCACGGCCTCCTTCCCCTGCCGCCGACCCCACCACGGCGCATCGTCGCCCGCAGCTTCGGTCGCCCAATCCACGTCGTCGGTGCACAAGTCAAGGATCGCAGCGACGTCACCGGTCCCGAACGCCTCGTAGATGGCCTTGACGGTCGCGACATTCTCATCTGCACTCATGGTCAACTCCTCCAATCGTCGGGCGATCACGACTCTATGACGCGGCGATCCTAGCGGCGTGCCCGCCGCAGGAGCGCTCGACGGGTCCACCTCCTGGGTCACAGCCCCGCCCGGTGCGGACGGATGGCCGCCCAGGACCTGCCGACGTCGGCCCTGCAACGCGCGCGGGAGGCAGGCCGCCTACCGGAACGACGCGTCGGCACCCACGTTACCGACGCCAGCGCTGTCGTCGATCACTGCGGCGCCGGGATCTCCGTGCGGCGCAGCGCGCCGCGGCGACCCGGCGAGCCGCCCCGCGCACCTCACGCCAGCCTCAAGGGTCAGGCCGGCCCGTCGGCTGAGTCATAGTTGTGGACGTCGTGGAAGGTGATCTCTGGCGGCGCCGGAAACCCGACCTCCGAGGTGAGCGGACCGATCTGCTCCTTCGCGAAAGTCTCGAACTCCTCGCGCGTCCGCCACACGTCGGTGACCCGGATCTGTCTCGTCGGGTGACCCGTGAACAGGCGCCGGCGCGCCCGGCCGTAGGGCGTGCGCCCCATCTTCGCCAGCACCTGGTCGTACTGATCCAGCGTACGCCCTTGCAACAATGACGAGGCAACGGCCTATATCTCCCCTGGTCGTGGTGGAGGACGACTCATCCGACCGCCGGTCGCATCCGCAAGCGCGGCGTTCCGCGTCAGGCAGCGGCGCTCGGAGTGAGGCCGAGCCACTTCCTTGCAACGCCAACCTCGAGCAGCTGAAGAACGGCGCCAAGTCGTTCCAGCGAGCACGCGCCGGCGATCCTGGCGCTGCCGAGGTCGTCAACGAGTTCCACCCCCATCTGGCTGCCGCGCGGCCGGGCTCTCCGGAGCTCGCTCGGTTCACGCGCGCCGACGCCCTGCTGGTCGTCGCGCGCCGGTTTGCCTTTCCGAGCTGGCGAAGCTCCAGGCGCACCTCGAGCTGGTGCGCGATACGCGCTCGCCGCACTCAGCAGCCGATTGCAGCTGGTCGCCGACGAGTCCGGCGCCGGCCGATGAGTTTCTGCCTGTCTCCTTAACCACGGCGAGGACCATCCGCCCGTCTGTGTCGGGCGCGTGGCTGCTGAGCGCCAACCCGTCGCTCTCGCCGCGAGCACCTGCACCGCCCCTCGCCTTTCGCGGCGCGGGAGCTGCTCGCTGTCGACCGGGCGCGCCCGGGCGCAGGGCGGCCCGCACGCGTGCGCTCTGCCTCCTATTCGCGCGTCATGCCCTCTTCCCTTCCCCTGCTCTCCGCCCTCTCCCTTACCTGCTCGCCCCGTCGCCCGCGCGCGCCGCTCGCCGGCATCCGCTCCGCTGCCCTCTGCGTCCGCGCTACCGCAGCTTTGATCCCGACCAGGACGTCGTGCTCGCCGCGCTGCTGCGCCGCCTGTGGGCCCACCAACCGTCCCAGCATCACCCCTTCCAGCCGCTACACGCGATGTGCGACGACTGGGCCGACAGCTTCGAGCGCGACTCCGACACCGACGACCGCGGGCTCGAGCCGGCGCTCGCCCATGACGCGATCGCGCTGCTGCATGAGCTGCCTCGCAGCGCCGGCGACGCGGTGCTGTTGTGTACCGACCTGCACGCCGAGAACGTCCTCGCTTGCCGAGCGCGAGCCGTGGCTGGCGATCGATCCCAAGCCGTTCATCGGCGACCCCGCCTACGACGCGATCCAGCACATGCTCAACTGCGACGCACGCCTCGCCAACGATCCCGTCGCGCTCGCGCACCGGATGGCCGACCTCCTCGAACTCGACCCGGACCGGGGTCAAGCTCTGGCTGTTCGCGCGCTGCGCCCAGGAAGCGCTGAACGACCCGACCATGCGCACTCCGGCTGCCCTCCTGGCGCCGTGAAGCGGCCCGCGACCGGATCGTCAACACGATCTTGACGCCGTGGGATCGTCAAGTTAGCCTTGACGGCATGTCGTCGGTTCCGGGGATCGATCAGCTCGCGTCGGAGGTTCCGGCAGGAACCCCGCTCGAGCAGCTGAGCGCCGCGCGAGCGCTGGCCGGGCAGCTCCGCGCCCGTGGTGACGAGCTCCTCGATCAGTTCGTCGATGCGGCACGCTCCGCCGGATCGAGTTGGACGGAAATCGGCTGCTCGCTCGGGACCAGCAAACAGGCCGCACAGCAGCGGTTCGCTGCCCTCGCCGATCCGGCATCCGGCGATCCACCGTTCGGGCTCACCGGCCCCGTCGCGGTCACGCTCAGCGCAGCGGGCGACGAAGCGCGCGCGTTCGGACACCACTACATCCGGCCCGAGCACATCGTGCTCGGGCTGCTCGCGCAGCCCGAAGAGCTCGCCGCCCAGGCCCTCACCGAGCTCGGCATTACCGACACGGCAGTCAGGGCGCAGATCACAGAGCGGGTCGGCAGCTTGCCGCCGCGTCCTACAGGGTCGCTCGGCGTCGCGCCACAGACCAAGCGGATGCTCGAGCAAGCCAGAGCGATCGCAAAGCCTCTGGGCCGCAGCTGCCCGCGGACCGAGCACGTGCTCCTCGCCGCCGTGTCCCGCAAGCTACACAGCCCCGCCGCGGAGCTGCTCACCGATTGCGGCACCACACCAGAACAGGTCCGCGATCAGGTGACGCGGATGATCCTCCAACAGTCTCCCGAGCTGGCCGATCGGCTCACCAACCGCGGGCTGATCTCCCGCATCAAGATGCGCAGCGTCTGACCCGGGCACGCCGACACCCACGACCACGCCGCCCGGCCGCCCAGCACCAGCGACGCCACCCTCACGCACACGCCGATCGCCTCAAGCGCATCCCCGCTCGGCGAGCCCTGTCCGACAGGCGGATCCAGCGACCCGTCCAGCGCCCGCGCCCACCGCAAGAAGTGAGCGCCGATCATCTCAGCACGCGAACCGAACCGCAGCCGCCAATCACGCACCGTCTCTGCCGGCAGCCCCAGCCGCTCAGCGGCTCGCCGATACCCCTCCCGCCCAAGCGACAAAAGCGCCTCGCCGATCATCTCCACCACGTACCGACGGCGCGCCAGGCACACCTCCGGCAACAGCACATGCGTCGCGCGGCATCCGCGATCGCGACAGCGACCGCGCCGCGGTCGCAGCCGCCGCACCCCCTCCCGCGTTCGCACCTCGCGCAACCGCGCGCAACCCTAGCCGCCCAACACCCCCACCCGACAACGCGGACACAACAACCGGCCAGCAGCGAGATCCGCCTCGACCGCAGCACGATCGTCTGCGACGATCAACACGACGACCTCCAATGGCGTCACGAGGCCCCCTCGCCTCACCGCACCAAGGGTTTCGGCGAGGGGGCCTCAATCAACAGGATCACCACCATCCTGTCGCTGCCGGCCCCCGAGCGCCAACCCCCGTCACCATCCAGCGTGACGCTAAACCCCCTCGCGATCACCACCCAGCGTGTCGCTCAACAACCTGCCCGCAGACCGGTGGATCCTCGCGGCGCTCACCACCCCCTGACCCGCAGGGCCACCTGGTCTTGGTCCACTCTTGCCGCACCAACGCGCGCGGCCCGGCCTGAGATTCGAAACTCGCGCCTGGCAAGGACGATCGGCGGCAGCCAGAGCCCGAGCCCCTCGTATCCGCGCGGAGCGGGACTGTGGCTGCCGCCGGCGAGATGCTCGTCAGATGACCAAAGCAGGGCTGTGGCCGGGCGAGTTCGACGATCAGGCCTTCGGGTCCGCGGACGTAGCAGAGGAGGAACATGTTCTCGAAGTCGACGATCTCCCCGACCGTTTCCCAGCCGGCCTCTCGGACGCGGTCGACGACGCCACGCACGTCGTCAACGGTGAAGGCGATGTGCCGGAGCCCAGGACGGTTCGCGGCCGGCGCCGGCTCTTGAGCGCCGGCGGAAGGCGAGTGGAAGCGCACCACCTCGAACATGTCGCTGCCGTCGGGGGCGCGAGCCATCACGACCTCGACCGTCACGTTCTCGAGACCGATGATCCGATCGATCCACGCACAACTCAGCGAGAAGGGAAGTGCGACCATGAAGCTGACGACCACCACGAACGTCTCTGTCGACGGCGTGATGCAGGGATGCGGCGGGCCGGATGAGGACCGCAGCGGCGGATTCGAGCGCGGCGGATGGCAGCGCCCGCCCGGGCCGCTCTTCGACGATGAGGCCGCGGCGTTCCTCGCCGAGGTCTACCAGCGCGCGTCGACGCGTTCCTGTTCGGCCGGCGGACCTACGAGATCTTTGCCGGCTACTGGGGAGTAATGGCAGATTCGGGCAACCCCATCGCAGCGGCGTTGAACGAGCGGCCCAAGTACGTGGCATCGACCACGCTCACCGACCCGCAATGGGCGGACACGACCGTCCTCTCCGGAGACGTCGCGGCCGCCGTCGGCGAGCTGCGCCCGAGCACGACGAGCTGTCGGCGATCAAGAGCGCTGGCTATTCACCGGGCGAGGACGTCGCGCTGTGCCTCGATCCAGCGGCCAGCGAGTTCTACCGGGACGGGAGCTACCAGCTGGCCGGCGAGGGACGCACGCTCTCCTCGGAGGAGATGGTCGACTACTGGGCGACGATCGCAAGCCGCTTCCCGGTGCTGTTCCTCGAGGACGGCATGGCTGAAGGCGACTGGGATGGGTGGGTGAAGCTCACCGAGCGGATTGGGAAGCAGGCGCAGCTTGTCGGCGACGACATCTTCGTCACCAATCCCGAGATCCTGCGGGAGGGGATCGAGCGCGGAGTCGCGAACTCGATCCTGATCAAGCTCAACCAGATCGGGACGGTCAGCGAGACGCTTGACACGATCAAGATCGCCCGCGACGCCGGCTACCGCGCGGTCGTCTCTCATCGCTCCGGAGAGACGGAGGACACGTTCATCGCAGACTTCGTTGTCGCGACCGGGGTCGGTCAGATCAAGACCGGCGCGCCGGCCCGTTCCGAGCGGGTGGCCAAGTACAACCAGCTGATGCGCATCGAGGAGGAGCTGGGTGGCGATGCGCGCTACGCGGGCGGCGACACCGTACGCCTCGGCTGACGATCGGCCGCGATCGGCTCACAGGTATTCTTGCCGTAGGCGATGAAGCTCGCCTTCGGTCGCGCCTCCTGGCGCTGATGGCTTCTACGACGTGCCCCGGACTGTGCCGGCGCGAGTGTGGCAATCCAGGAGGTGACACGGATGAACCGGAAGGCGAGTGACCCGAGTTGCGCCGTTTGCTGTCTTTGACCGGCCGAGCGCGGGAACGGCGGACGCGCGAGCAGCCCGCCGCCGTCGCGCCGACGCCGCCCGCGGAGAAGCGGTACGTGCTGAGCGAGCTCGAGCACTTGCTGGCGGAACGCGGCTGCCCCGCCTGCACACACGTCACCGAGTCAGAGCGCAGCTTCTTCTCCTGGTTTGAGATCGAGAGCTTCAACAGCGCCGAAATGCGAACGCGCGTGCGTTCCGCGATGGGGATGTGCACGGCGCACAGTCGAAGGCTTGTCGACGAGATCGGTGAGGGGCACATCATGACCACCGTGATGCGCGAGGCGGTGGCAGGCGCACGGGAATGCCTCGCGGGCGACCTCGCTCCCGGTCGATGCCCGGCCTGCGAGGCCGGCACGCTGGCAACCGAGCGGGCGCTACACCTCCTCCTCGACGGCCTGCTGGACCCAGCAAACGCCCGCCTGTATGCCGAGCACACGGGCTTGTGCCTCCCGCACCTGCTCCAGGCAGCGGCGCTGGCGGAGGCCCCGACGCTGAAGCTTCTCGCGGAGCGGTTGATGCGAGAGCTTGGCGGCAGCCGGCGATGACGCGCTCGTTGAGCTGCTTGCGGGCGTGGATCGAGACGCAGCGCGCCGGCGGATGTGGCGGCAGCAGCTGCCGCAGATGCCCGCCGCGGACTCGACGATCGGCGGCCTGTGTCAGCGACTTGCGATCGACGCGTGCCCGCTGTGCCTGTCTGTCGGCTGGATTCAGCGCCGCTACGTTCAGTGGTTCGTCGAGCGAAGCCACGAGCGCGACGGCTCGCTTCGAAACGATCCAGGCGAGCTCTGCCCGCTTCACCTGCACGACCTGGCGTTGGCGGACCGAGAAGTAGCCGCCGGGGCGGCACGGCGCAAGCGAGCAACCAGGCGGACCGAGCTGGCGCGGCTGCTCGACCGCCTGTCCGAGGCGGCAGCGCCGCCGGGCCGAGGAGCGAGGGCACGACGATGTGCACGCCGCTCGAACGCAGTTCGTATCTGATCATCACTGCTCCGCTTGTCATGCGCGGAATCAGATCGAGCGCAGCCAGCTAGCGTTGCTCGTCGCCTCGCTCGGCGCTCTCGCCCGTTCGCGAGCGGTATCTGAGCGAGCCACGGGCTGTGTTCGCGCCACACACTGGAGGTGAGTGACGAGCGACGTCTCCTCGCTGGTCAAGCGCCACGGCGCCGCCCGCGTTGGCGTTCTCGGCTTGGGAGCTCGACGAAACGGCCCGCAAATACGCATGGGCCTGCCGACACGAAGCGAAAGGGCCCGAACAGGACGCTTGGCTGCGAGCCTTGGCACAGATCGACGGAGGCGTCTTCGACGGTGGCGCCGGCACCCGCAACCTCGGGATCGGCGCCGCCGGCGAGAGCAGGCACGCCGACGGGCGAGCGGAATCTCGAGCCCGTGGAGAGCCGTGACTGAGGCCCTGGAAGAGATTGCGCTGGAGGACGTCGCTGCTCGGTCGCGGCGCATCCTCGACGAGGTCGAACGTGCCGTCATCGGCAAGCGCGAGGCGCTCGAACTGGCCCTGAGCGCCGTGCTCGCGGACGGACACGTTCTGATCGAGGACTACCCGGGACTCGCGAAGACATTGATCGCACGGTCGTTCGCGACCGTCACCGGGACTCGTTTCTCGAGGATCCAGTTCACGCCGGATCTGATGCCCTCGGACGTCACGGGCGGATCGATCTTCAACCAGCGCACGACGGAATTCGAGTTCCGGCCGGGGCCCGTGTTCACCAATGTCCTGCTGGCGGACGAGATCAACCGGGCTCCCCCGAAGACACAGGCGGCGTCTGCTCGAGGCGATGCAGGAGCGCCAGGTGACGACCGAGGAACGCACCCGCCGGCTCGAGCGGCCGTTCGTCGTCCTGGCGACCCAAAACCCGATCGAGTACGAGGGCACCTACCCGCTGCCCGAGGCGGAGCTCGACCGTTTCCTGATCAGGCTGCGGATCGGCTACCCCTCCGCCGACGGTGAATGGGAGATGCTCGAGAGGCGCCTTGAGTGGCGAGAGGACGAGGTCGAGCTGGCCGCCGTCATCGACCGTGAAAAACTGCTCGCGATGCAGCGAGCGGTCGAGACGGTTTACGTCTCGGAGAGCATCGGCCGCTACATCGTCGCGCTCGTTCAGCGCGACCCGAGAGAGCCCGAGCGTTCAGGTGGGCGCGAGCCCGCGCGGGACGCGGAAACCGCAACCGTCCGCTGATGGCCTCTGTCCCGGTGAAGACTTGGAGGTCTGATCGTGAGACTCTGCCTACGAGCACGAGCGAGCAACTCATCGCGTCCCGGCCGTGGAGACCGCCGAGCGATCGACCGGCGCTCGCCGCCGAGCGTCGTCACGGCATGGCTGCGGCAGGGGTTACGAAGCGCGATCTGCCCCCTGTGCCGCGTCGCGCACAAGGCCGACCGCGAGTACATGTGGCACTTCTTTGACGAGGGGGCTGATCAGGGAGAGTCGATCGACTCTGTTCGCGGAGCGTTCGGGTTCTGCGACGAGCACATCGAGATGCTGCGCAGGATCGAGATGGATGCAATGAGGTCGACTCTTGCGATCAGCACGATGTTCGCGGATACGTTTTCCGGCATCGTCGAGGACCTGGAGTCGCTGTCGGCTGGCTCGTCGTTTCGCCGGATGCCGTGTCCGGCGTGTTTGAACCGTGACGAGCGCGTTCAGGTGAACGCTCGATACCTGCTCGACCAACTGGCGACCAGTCCGGGTCACCGTGAGACGTTCGAGTCGTCGCCCGGCTTGTGCTTCGCGCACTTCGAGCTGGTCTGGAATTCGGCGCAAGCGAGCGAGGACCGTGAGCTGATTCTGACTGTGCAGCGGAGTGCCGCTCGCACACTGCTGCGCGACCTCCAGGAGCACGTCCGTAAGCACGACACCAAATTCCGCCATGAACCGAAGGGAGCCGAGCGCGACTCGTGGCAGCGCGCGATCTACGTGACCGCAGGCTGGCCGGCACCGTCCGAGTCCGCCGCGGCCCCGGAGCGGCGACGATGAGGGTCAAGGCGCGCGCGGTGATCGTGCGCGACGGCCAGCTGGTGGTCTCGCGCGAGCGTCGACGGGGACGCCACCACGTGCTAGGCGCGGCGCTCCTAGGTGGGTCAGCGACCGGCGGCCGGCGGCAGCCGTTTGATCGCAGCGAGGAGCGCCTCGCGGGCAGCGTCGAGCGCTTGTGGCAGCACGTGCGTGTCGGCGAGCACGGGCATGAAGTTGGTGTCGCCCTGCCAGCGCGGGACGACGTGCAGGTGTAGGTGATCCGCAATTCCGGCGCCGGCAACCGTTCCGAGGTTGAGACCGACGTTGAACCCGGCGGGGGTCATGACGTCGCTGAGTGCCGCGATCGCCCGGCGCGTTAGTTGCATCAGCTCGAGCGCTTCGCCGTCCGACAGATCACCGAGTCCGTCGATGTGGCGGTGGGGCACGATCATCACGTGGCCGGGCGCGTACGGGAACGCGTTGAGCATTGTGAAGCAGTGCTGGCGGCGTTCCACGACGAGATGCGCCGCATCGTCATCGGCCGACGCGGCTGCGCAGAAAATGCACTCGCCGCCCTTTTCGCTTGTGACGTACTCGATTCGCCACGGGGCCCACGGCGGTCGCTCAGTCACGAGATCCGCTCACCCCAGGCGCGGGGCGATCAGCAACACGCGATGAACGCGACCAGAACGTAGAGCAGGTACAGGCCGAGCGGGCCCGCCTGGATGTTGCGCACGAGTTCGGCGACCCGGCTGAACGCGTCGGTGACCGGCCGGTACAGCCAGTCGGGGTCGAACAGGCGGGGTTCGGCGCGGATCATGCTGAGCCGTTCGGGAAAGCGTTGGTCGCCGATGCTGCGCAGCTGCGTTCTCACCCTGTAGACGACGTTGAAGATCACGCGCACCATGTTGGCGTAGCCGATCGCGGTGTACTGGGCGCGCCTTCCAGAGACCGCCACGCCCGATGCCCAGACCGGCAGCCCGCCGAGACCGTCGAATGCTGAGTAGGTAGCGCAGGCAGGCTGCGCCCAGCGCGAAGCCGGCGAGCGTGAGAGCCAGGACGGTGGGGCTGATGCTTGCGAATTTCGGGTAGCCGGGCTCGATCAGCCAGCCCAGCTGGCTGATGTGTCCGATCGCATCGGCACCACCGACCGGTGCAGGTCCCACGCTCGAGCACCTTCACCACCCATGGCGCGGCCACCCCGATCGCCAAGCGAGGAGGCGGCCAGGAGGCCCATCGCGGCACGCGGTCGCGACGGCTCCGCCGCCGGTCTGATCGAGGGGTCACGTGGCATCCCGAGGAATGTCATACCGATCGCGCGAACGAACGCGAGCGCTGCCAGCCCGGCCGTCAGCGCGAGGATCGCGCCTGCGAGCGCGATCGCCAGATGCGAGCCCGTGCCGCTCACGCGGAAGCCCTGCATCAGTCCCTCGAGGCCGAGCCACTCCGAGACGAACCCGCTGAACGGCGGTAGCGCCGCTAGCGCGGCGCCGCCCGCGAGCGTCGCGATCGCGGCCGCGGGGAGCTGGCGGTAGAGACCTCCGAGCCGCTCCATGTCGCTGGTGCCGGTGCTGTGTTCGACGGTGGCGACGGCGGCGAACAGTCCCGCTTTGGCGAAGCTGTGCGCGGTGATCTGAAACGTGGCGGCGATCAGGCCCAGTCCGAGCAGCCCGGGCTGATGCTGGGCCTTCCCGATCAGGGCGAGGCCGAGGTCGGCGACGATCAGGCCGGCGTTCTCGATCGACGAGTACGCGACGAACACTCGCAGCTCGCGCTGCAGGATGCCGCCGAGGATTCCGATCAGCGCGGTGAGCGCGCCGACCAGCAGCGCGATCACCGCCCACCACACTGCGGGGTGGCCGAGGAATCCGAACCACACGCGCAACATCGCGTAGAACGCGACGTTGAGCGATACGGCGGCGACGAAGCCAGAGCTGTCGGCATCCGCGCCGGCGTACGCGCCGGGCAACCACGTCTGCAGCGGAATCAGCGCAGCCTTGACGCCGAATCCGACAAACAGCAACGCGAAGCACACGCCGCGCGCGGCAGAGGAGACCGTCGGGCCCGAGTGCGCGAGCTGCTCGAACGAGAAGCTTCCCGCCTGTACCCCGAGCAGGACCATGCCGGCCAGCACGGCGCCACCGCCGAGCTTGCCGAGCGTGATCGTGAGCGCTGCGGCGCGCTGCGCTCGGGGATCCTCGTGGCGGACGCTGATCAGCGCGTAGATCGCGACGACGGTCAGCTCGTAGACGATCAAGAACTCGAACACGTTGTCGACCACGATCACGCCGACGACGCACAGCACGAGCAGCGAACGCAGCGCATGCGAGATCCTGGCTCCCTGCGTCCGTGCCGCGAGGAACAGCGGCGCGGACACGAGACCGGTGATGATCAGGAACAGGCCGGCCAGGCTGTCGACCTGGATTCCGCCGCGCCCGAACGGGAACCACGAGAACGGCTGCCAGACGAGGCTGCTCGTCGAACACCGCGACGATGCCGGCCGCCGCGAGCGCGAGTGAAGCGGCCAGCGCGACTGCGATCCCCGCCGTGCGACATGCTCGGCCGGGCAAGAGCCCGATCCCCGCCGACAGACGCAGCCCGCCGCCACCGGCGATCATCAGCACCGCGAGCGCGCTCATCTTCGCCCTCCACTGGCGCCAGCCGCGCGAGCGGCTCGTGCGCTGGGCGGGGCGGAGCGGCGTCCCGAGCGCGCCCCGCGGCGAGCAGCAGTCCGTGGAGCAGCGCGATCGGGCGTCGGCGGATCACCGGGGATGTAGACGTCGACGGGCAGCACCCGGTCGACTCCGCCGCGCACCTCGGGCGCAGTCCAGATGCTGCCGCTGCACGCGTCGGTGCCGGCGGCGACCACGACGCGCGGCTCCGGCATCGCCTCGTATGTCCGGCGCAGCGGCTGCTCCATCGGGCGGGTCACTGGGCCGGTGACGAGCAGCACGTCGGCGTGGCGCGGGGAGGCGGTGAAGAACAGACCCAGCCGATGCATGTCGTAGTAGGGGTTCAGCAACGCTGCGATCTCCTGTTCGATCGCGCCGTCAGAACCTGTGTCGACGTGGCGGATGTGCAGGGAGCGGCGAAACGCTCCGCCGAGCGCATCGCTCGACGGCCGTCGATCTCGGCCGGCTCGATCGCCGATCGTGAGGCGCGCACGGCTCCTGCTCGCGAGCTCGAACCCTGGGTCCATCGTCAGCGACCCGTCCTGGCAGGCTTCGACGCACAGCCCGCAGGCGATGCACCGGCCCGCGTCGAGCCGCAGCCGCCGCTGGGCGTCGAGCGTCAGCGCGCCCGGCAGGCAGACCGCCGCGCAGTGCGACGCGCTGTCGTGCTCGACGGCGTCCGGATCGAGCAGAGCGCGGGCGCGGAAGCGTTCCGGCGCCGGCTCGCCTTCGCGGGGGTAGCGGGTCGTCAGTCGGCGCCGGCTGACGCCGCGCAGGAACCATCTGATCATGCGTCACATCCCGCGGGCGAGAGACCGAGGCTGTGCTCGATGAACGAGAAGTCCGTCAGCACCTGCGAGTCGAACACGCGGTTGAAGATCCCGAAGTTGACAAACGACGCCGCGCGCAGCTTGCAGAAGCGCAGAGCATCACGCTCGTCGGCTTCGAGCCAATAGAGCGTCTCGCCTCGCGCCGACTCGGCCGCGCCGAGCGCCGCGTCGTTGACGAACGGCCCCACTTCGTTGCGGATCGGGCCCGGTCCCAGCGCGCTCAGCGCTTCGCGGATCAGCTCAAGCGATGAGTCGACCTCCTGGAAGCGCACCTCCATGCGCGCCATCGCGTCGCCATCGGTGTGCTGCGCGACGGCGAAGGACGCATAGCCGTCGTAGGGGAGATCTCGTCGCGTGTCGATGTCGATGCCGGAGCCGCGAGCCACCGGTCCGACGCACGCGAACTCCCGGGCGTCCTGCTCTGACAGCGGCCCGGCGCTCACCAGCCGATCCAGGAACGAGTCGGTGCGCAGCAGCACCGCCAGGGTGCGTTTGAAGTCGCGCTCCCACTCGCTGCAGCGTGTCGCCGATCAGCCTCCACGGCTCGGGCGCCGAGGTCGATGCGCAGGCCGCCTGGAACGACCGCACCGCGCAGGAACCGGTTGCCGACGACCTCGCCCGCGAGCCTGTGCAGGCGCTCCTTGAGCGCGGCGAACTGCGCTTGCGCGACCGACAGCGACGCATCCTCGCACTCGCGGACCGTCGCCTCGAGGTGGTTGTAGAGACGCTCGAGCTCGGCCAGGACCCGCCGGATCGCCTGCGCTCGGGGAGGCACCTCGGTGTTCGCCAGCGACTCGACCGCGTGCGAGAACGCCAGCGCGTGCGCGACGCTCGAGGTCCCTGACACGCGTTCGGCCACCAGCACCGCGAGTTCGAGCGGCACTTCGCAGATCCGCCGCTCGGCGCCGCGACGCTTGAAGAACAGCCGCTGGGCGCAATAGGCGACATCCTCGCCGCCCGTCTGCACGAGGAACTGCGCCGCCTCGAACACGCCCGAGCGCACCGGCCCGTATGGAAACACGAACACTCCCGGACCGGACAGGCGCTCACCGCCGCGATGCTCGCTCGCGAGCTCTCCGTTTGCCGGCAGCGCGATCTCACTCGGTTCCGGACCGTGCCGGACGAGCGGCTCGAGCCGGGGATGTCCCTCGGGCACGACGCCCCAGAGATCGTGGATCTCGCGCTCGAACCAGTGCGCGGCCGGAACCCGCGGCGTGATCGCGGGATACGAGCCTCCGGTCAGTAGCGCTCGAAGCGCGACGATCGTCGACGTCGTCCGCGCGCGTACGATCGCGCACAGCTCCCGGGTCGCATCGGCACGCCGGTCACGAACAGCATCATCAGCCGCCCGCCGATCCGCTCGAGCTCTGCCGCGATCTGCGCTCTGCTCGCAGTGGCGCGTCCTGCAGCGAGATCACGTCCGTCCTCCGATCACCGCCACCGCGCTGTGCAGCAGCCGGTCGAGCGGACCCGGGATCCAGAGCCCGAGCACCAGCACGACAGCCAGGCTGACCAGCATCGCGAGCGCCATCAGCGGCTGCTCGCGGCGCAGCACGCGAGCCCGATCGCCGCCGCCTCTCGCTCGCCATCGGACAGGACCATGCGGTGAAACGACCTGATAGAGCCCGACGAACGCGACGTTGGCGAACAGCACCAGCAGGCCGGCGAGCGCAAACGACGAGCGCGAGAAGCCGCCGGTGACGATCAGCAGCTCGGAGCGGAAGATCCCGAACGGCGGCACGCCGCCGATCGCCAGCGCGCCGAGCAGCACCATCGCGCCGGTGAACGGCGCCGCTCGGATCACCCCGCGGACATCGTCGACCTCGCGGCTCTCATACCGGCTGAGAAGGCTCGCCGGCGCCGAAGAACGCGAGCGTCTTGCCGGCTGCGTGCACGAGCGACGTGAAAGAACGCGCCGTAGGCGGCGATCGGACCGCCGATGCCGAGACCGAGCGACACGATCCCCATGTGCTCGATCGAGGAGTAGGCGAGCAGCCGCTTGTAGTTGGTCTGCCGCAGGGCGAAGAAGCCGGCGAGCACCAAGCGACAGCGCGCCGAACACGAGCAGCAGCACGTGCACGTACGATGTCCCGACGGCGAGCTGCGCGATCGCCCCGAGCCGCAGCACCGCGTACAGCGCTGCCGCCAGTAGCGCGCCCGAAAGCATCGCGCTGATCGGGCTCGGTCCTTCCGAGTGGGCGTCGGGAAGCCACGCGTGCATCGGCACCAATCCGACCTTGGTGCCGAAGCCGACAAGCACGAACGCGAACCCCGTGTATATCAGGGGGCGGCTGAGGTGCGGCCCAGCGCCGGCAAGGATCGTGTACGTCGGCGTGTAGTGATCGCCGAGGCTCGGGATGCCCGCGGCGTAGATCAGCACGATCCCGAGCAGCCCGAGCGCGAGCCCGGCGGAGCCGATCACGATGTACTTCCAGCCCGCCTCCAGCGACTGATCAGTCCCTTCGCTCGTGACCAGCAGCGCGCTGACCACGGTCGTCAGCTCGACCGCGACCCACAGCACGCCGAGGTTGGCGACGATCGGCGTGGCCAGCAGCGCCAGACCGAACAGGTTCAGCAGCGGCCAGTACATCGCGCCGCAGCCGCACGTGGCCGATACCGGGACGCATGTACCCGACCGAGTAGACCGCGACGACGGCGTAAACGAACGCGACCGAGACGAGGAACACCCCGCTCAGGCCGTCGAGGAAGAACACGCCGTCCAGCGCCTGGCGTCCGCGCGCCGAGGTCGATAGCGCGAACACCGCCACCAGCGCGGCGGCGAACGCGCCCGCAGCGGCAGCGGCGGAGATCCAGCCGCTCGCCGGCCCGATCGCCGAGCGCGAGCGTGCGCGCCCGCCGCCAGCAGCGCGAGCGCGAGCGCGATGATCAGCCAGGCCGCCATCAGCCCTTGAGCACCGCCATGTCCTCGATGCTCGTGCTCTTCCCGCGGGACGCGATCAGCCGTGCGAACACCCCGTAGAACAGAACCGCCGGCAGCAGGTCGAGCAGCAGCAGGAACCCGATCGCGAACGGCAGCCCGGGAGCGATCGCAACGGTGGCCAGGAATACGCCGTTCTCGAGCACGAGCAGACCGACGATCTGGCTGATCACGTTCTGGCGCGTGATCATGAAGAAGAAGCCGATCAGCACGAGCGACAGCGGCATCCCGAGCGCTGGCGTCGGCAGCAGCGCGCCGTGGATCGGCAGTGCCGAGCTTGACCAGTAGGCAAGCCCGGCGAGCGTCACCCCGATCAGCAGCGACATCGGAACCTGGACAACCAGCGGCACCTCGTGCTCGGAGACCTGCCGCGTGACCGCGCGATCGATCGAGACCGGGATCACGATCACCTTGATCACCGCGGTCCACGCGGCGAGCACGATCAGCGCTGCGTCGGCCCGGTCGACGCCGACCAGCAGCGTGTATGCCGCCGCGAACACCGACTGCACTGCGTACACGCGCACCTGCTCGTGCACCTGCTTGACCGCCAGCAGCGCCAAGCCGCTGAGCAGCACCGCGATCGCGAGCAGCGCAGCGGTCGCGTGGGCGAAGTCGTAGTGCGGTGCGGCGTGCATCGGCTCAGCCGTTTGCCAGGTAGAAGACGAGGATCGCCAGAACCGACAGCACGAAGCCGGCGCCCATGAAGTCCGGGATGCGGAACAGCCGCAGCTTCGCGAAGCTCGACTCGATCACGACCATCACCATCCCCAGGCCGATCATCTTGACCAGGAGCCATCCGAGCGCGACCGCGACCGAGCCGACCGTCCGATCGGACGCCAGCCCCCACGGCACGACGAGCACGTTCAGAAACACGACGTAGAGCAGGAACTGCTTCATCGTCGACGCCCACCGGAACAGCGCCAGCGCCGGTCCGGAGTGCTCGAACAGCCGCGCGTCGTCGATCATCCCGAACTCGAGCGTCGAGCTCTGGCTCTCGATCGGCACGCGACCGGTGTCGACCAGCAGCATCGCGAAGAACGCCGCCGCAGCCAGCAGATGGCTCGGCCGGAAGTACTCCGAGGAGGAATGCGACAGTGTCGCGTTGAGCGCGTACGGCAGGTCGGTGCTCGTCACCAGCGCGACCGTGAAGAACACGAAGATCAGCGTCGGCTCGACGAGCGTCGCGACCGACTGGGTCCGGCTCGAGCCGAGCGCCGCATACACCGACCCGGAGTCGACTCCCGCCAGCGCGGTCACGAACCCCGCCAGCCCGAACAGCAGCGCTCCTGCCGAGGATGTCGCCGGCGGTGCCGAGCGGCAGCGGGAAGTTCGTCAGCACGGGGATCAGCAGCGCGATCGAGCAGTACGACGCGAACGCGATCAGCGGCGCGATCTCGAAGAACGGCGACGCGGTCTGCGGCCGAACCGACTCCTTGCGGAAGAACTTCGCGATGTCGTAGTACGGCTGGAGAGACCGACGGGCCCGTTACGCCACTGAACGCGCGCCTCGGCCTTCGCGATCATGCCGCTGATCAGCGGCGCGAACACGAGCAGAGCCAGCACCTGGCAGACCTGGACTCCCCATGGCGGCAGCATGCTTTCACCTGTCGAGGCTCCTCGCGTGCGATAGTGCCTGTCGCGTCGTCCTAGGAGCCATCAGCATCGAAGGCGGTTCGGCCACGGGCCCGGCGAACTCCATCGCCGCTTCAGCGCAGCGCAATATAGCGAGGGCGCTCCGGAACGAGCTTGATCATGCGGGCCGGTCGACGACGTTAGGCTGTCCGTCGAGCGATGAGGCTCGCTCTAACCGCGGAAATGTCCGCTGATGGCCTCTACACCCTCTGAGGTCAGGAGAGCGCGACGATGAAGAGCAGTCTCGAGATCGCCCAGGAGCATCGGCTGATCCCGATCGAGTCGATCGCTGAGCGGATCGGCCTGTTGCCCGACGAGGTCGAGCCGTACGGTCGCTACAAGGCGAAGGTGTCCCTGTCGGTCCTCGACCGGCTCACGGATGCGCCGGACGCGAAGCTCGTGTGCGTCGCCGGGATGACGCCGACACGTGAGGGCGAGGGCAACACCACAACGCTCGTCGGCCTCGCCGACGGGCTCGCTGCGATCGGCTGCAAACCGGTCGCGTGCCTGCGGGAGGGATCGGTGGGGCCGGAGTTCGGCGTCAAGGGTGGGGCGACGGGAGGCGGCCGGGCGCAGGTCGTGCCGATGGAGGACCTGAACCTCCACTTCACCGGAGACATTCACGCGATCGGCGCGGCGAACAAACCTGCTCGCGGCGATGATCGATGCTTCGATCCTGCACGGCAACCCGTTCGAGATCGACAGCCTTAGGGTTCCGTGGCGGCGAGCGGTCGACATGAACGATCGTGCGCTTCGGAAGATCACCGTCGGGCTCCACGGCCGCCCGCACGGCTATCCACGCGAGACCGGCTTTGACATCACCGCCGCCTCCGAAGTGATGGCGATCATGTCCGTCGCTCGCGACCTCGGCGATCTCCGCCGACGGATCGGCCGGATCACTGCGGCCTACTCGAACGACGGCGGCGCACCCGTGACCGCGGAGCAGCTGTGCGCGGCGGGTGCGATGACGGTGGTGCTGAAGGAAGCGCTGAAGCCGAACCTCGTGCAGACGCTCGAGGGCCAGCCGGTGCTGATCCACTGCGGACCGTTCGCAAACATCGACCACGGCAACAACTCGCTCGTCGCCGACCTCGTCGCCATGAAGCTCGGCGACTACGTCATGACCGAGTGCGGCTTCGGCTCTGACATGGGATGGAGAAGTTCTTCGACATCGTCTGCCGCGTGGGCGCGCTGCGGCCCTGGGCTGCGGTTCTCGTGGCGACGGTGCGCGCGATCAAGCACCACGGCGACGCGAGCGCGGGCGAGAACGGCAGCCCGGGAGCGATCGACGCCGGAATGGCGAACGTCCGCCGGCACCTCAGAATCATCGAGACATTCGGCGTGCCGGCTGTCGTCGCCGTCAACCGGCGCCTGGGCGACAGCGACCGGGAGATCGAGCACGTCAAGCGACTAGCGATCGAGGCCGGAGCGTTTGCCGCCGAGGTCAGCGACTCCTTCACGCACGGAGGCGCCGGCAGCGTCGAGCTCGCCGACGCGGTCGCGCGGGCGTGCGAGCAGCAAGGCAGCTTTCGTCCTCTGTACGACGACCAGGCGCCAGTCGAGCAGAAGATCGAATCGGTGGCCAGGCGCGTCTACGGCGCGAAGGACGTCTTCTTCTATCCCGAGGCCCAGCAGAACATCGCCCAGTTCACGCGAGACGGCCTCGGCGGGCTTCCCGTGTCGATCGCCAAGACCCATCTCTCGCTCTCGGCTGACGCGTCGCTCCGGGGTGCCCCAGAGGGGTTTACGCTGCAGGTGCGCGACGTCAGGGCCTACACCGGCGCCGGCTGGCTCGTGGCGCTCTGCGGTGAGATCACCCAGATGCCCGGCCTCGGTAAGCGGCCCGCGGCACTCGACGTCGACATCGACGACGAGGGCCGAACCGTCGGGCTGTTCTGAGAGGTGCCGGACATGCCCAGGCCCCGCAGTCGCACGCCCGGTCGGTATCACCAGTGACGCTCACCCTGACGATCCCCGGTTGCCCCGAGCTTGAGCTGGAGCATCTCCTGCTCGACGTCAACGGCACGCTCACCAATCGCGGGAGGCTGATCGACGGGGTCGCCGCCAGGATCGCAGCTCTGCGGAACAGCGTCGCCATCCACCTGGTGTCGGCCGACACGTTTGGAACGCTCGCGCAGACGACGGAGCTGCTGCAGGTCAGCGCCGTCACGGCGCGCTCCGGCGAGGACGAGCTGCGCAAGCTCGATGAGCTGGGGCGCGAGCGCTGCGCGGTGATCGGCAACGGCACCAACGATGCCCTCGTGCTCGCCGCGGCCGCACTGGGGCTCGCGTGATCGGCCCTGAGGGAGCGAGCGCGGCCGCGTTGCAGGCAGCGGACGTCGTGTGCTTCTCCGCCGCCGATGCACTCGATCTGCTGCTGGAGCCCACGGCGCTGTCGGCAACGCTGCGCCCATAGCCGACCCGCGCGGTATCGTGACCTGCAGCGCGATGAGGCTCCGCGCGTAACCGCCTTCGGGCTGATGGCCTCTGGTTCTGAGACCGCGCCACGGTGACCGGAGGAGCGACGATGGAGCCGATCGAGCACGTAGAGGGGACCAACAGTCATCCACCGTCGAGCCCGGGGAAGCCCGTGGTTGGCTTACTCGTGGCGTCGCAAGCGTTGGTCTGGCGAGCTTTCCGGCCCTCTACCTCGCTGCGATCCCGGGGATGTTCGCGGCACTGGCGATCATCAGCGCGGCCGCGGAGGCACGCAAGCGAGTCGATCCGATGCGACAGCGGTTTCGGCTCGAGCTGGGCGGCTTGCGAGACGCCGGGCTGCTGCGGCCGATGCTCCCGGTCGCAGCGTTCGAGCTGGGCAATATGGCGACGACGTTGCTGATCCTCCGCGCCACGACGCTACTGCACAGCCACGGGCGCTCGCTGCCCGCTGCGACATCGCTTGTTGTGCTCATCTATGCCGGCCACAACCTCTTCGCCGCGCTGGTCGCGTATGCAGGCGGCCACTGGATCGATCGAGCGGGTCCTCGGATCGCATTCGCGGCGGGCGCGTTTGTGTACGTGGCGTCCTACGTGCTGTTCGCAACTGCCTCTGCGGGTTGGCCCTACTCCTTATCGCGTTCGTGTTGGCGGGTACGGGGATCGGTCTCGCTGAGACTGCCGAGTCAGCGCTGGTTGCTCGGCTGCTCCCCGACCGACTGCGCGGGAGCGGCTTCGGTGTGCTCGGCGGGGTGCAGTCGCTCGGAGACTTCGCGTCCTCAGCCGCTGTTGGTCTGCTCTGGAGCGCAGTCTCCCCTGTCGCTGGTTTCACCTACGCCGCGGCGTGGATGTGCATCGCTTGTGCCGCCACGATCCGGCCGGGAGCGATCTCCGATGCGTGAGCTGCTCGTACCGCCCGACCGCCAGGGCTCCGCCATTGGAACGAGCATGCGATGACCAGAGGCAGTTGGCCCTACATACCTCGGCAGTGCCCTCACTGTTTCTACTTCCAGGACGCATCTCCAGCGTTCGTCGAAGACTCCGGGTACGAGATTCTCGGCTTCTGCCGCCACCCGCGGATCGCGATGGAGCTGTTTCGCCCGCAGAGGTTGCCGGCGGCAGAAGCTGAGAGCTGCCCGCTCTTCGTCCAGCAACCGTGCCCGTCCGGTGGTGCTGACGAGTGTCGGTGAGGCGCCTGCCTCGCGTCGGCGAGCACGTCACCGTCGCGCACCTCGCCTCGAGGATGCCGGGGAAGGTGAAGGAGCTCGACGAGCACCGCCGGCGGATCTTGGTACTAACCGATGAGGGTGAGACGATCACGTTCATCCTCAGTCGCAGGACGGGGCGCTTTCACGCAGATGGCGATCCGTTCGGTGCGCGCCTGCTGTTCGCGCCGGCCGCCGGCCCGGGTGATCGCTGAGATGTGCTCGCTTCGGCTGCAGTCTCACGGCGGCGGGCGCGGGCGAGCAGGACGATCGTCGCGAGCGCAGCGAGCGCGGCGATCGTTGCAGCGGCAGTGAGAGCGACCGAACGGCCGGGTGCGATCGTCACCGCGATTGCGGCGAGCGCGCCGGCGCATCCGCCCAAAGCTGCGAGAACGACGACAGCGATGAGCCGCGGGGCGACCGCACCACGCCCGATGCGCTGTTGGCCGCGCAACTCCACCGAGCGCTGCGCCAGCTCGCCCGCTGTCAACAGGCACGCGCCATACAGCGGAGCCAGCAACAGCCGACCGTCGTGACGCAGCAGCAGCAGCGCTGCACCAACCGCGAGCGAGCACTGGATCGCCCCCGACGAGCCCGCAAGCAGCCCGATCGCCAGGATCGTCACGGACGCCACCATTCCGACCCAAGCCAGCTCACCCGCCGCCCCAGCGTCCGTAGCAGCCAGCGCACCGAGCCCGACCTCCACCGAGATGGCAAGGATCGCGACCGTTACGCGCGCTCGACGTGCCGTGCCGAACGCCGGAATGAGTTCATCCCCTCCAATGCCGATGCGAGCTCGCTGCGGTCATCCCACAGCGCCACGCCGATCCCGAGCGACTGGAGACGGGCACGCAGAGCCTCGCGCTGCAGTCGCCAGAGACGATAGGCGAGCATGTCCGCAGCGGACCGACCCGGAGGCGTGTGCGCCAGTGGGGACACTTCGATCACGGTCACGTCAGCGTCCCGCGTTCGCAGCTCGGTGATCAGGCGGATCGAGCGCTCGTCGAGCAGCGGGCTGATCGCGAGAATCATCGCTCCAGGAGGCAGGACCCTGCGTGGAATGCTCTCGACGGCGCGCCATGCGTAGCTGAAGGCGATCTCGCTCGCGAGCAGCGCCTCGATGATGCGATAGAGCTGGGTGGTGCCGAACGCCGGCTCGAGCCAGTGCAGGGTGCCGCCGAAGTCCACGAGCGCCACTCGGTCGCGGCGGGCGAGGTGCCCCCTGGCAAGCGACGCCGCGGCGCGTACGGCCGCGTCGGGCGTGCCGCTCGCGCCATCGCGCGCCTCCGCAAACGTGTCGAGCAGCAGACACCACCTCGCTCGCGTGCTCGGGGTGGCGCTCGGTCACGTGCAACGCACCACGTCGTGCGGTCGCGCGCCAGTTGACCTGCCGCAGGCGATCGCCCACGGCAAACGGACGGATGTCGGCGAATTCGATTCCGGCCCCGCGCACGTGTGCGACGTGCGCTCCCAGAAACGGCTGCGTGCGTAGCGGTCCGACCAGCGCTCGAAGCCGCTGCTCGCGTGGAAACGCGAGCAACGTCAGCCGGCTTCCCACCCGCAGATTCGAGGTCGTGACCCCGAGCGGATCTCTCGCTCGGACCGCGATCGGACCGAGTGCATGCGCTCCCCACCGATCCGGACGCACCACGAACTCGAGCGCGCGCTGCGCCCCCGCATCCAGGCGAATGACCGTCGTGCCGCCCGGCTCGAGCGCCAGATGCCGGCTTCGAATGGGTGCGAGCTCCACTTCCACCGCGCCGCCTTCGTTCTCCAGCGTGACTGTCGCTCGTATCTCGTCGCCCTCGAGCACCCGGCCGCGCTCGAGCTCGATCCTCGCAGTCAGCCTCGGCTCGTCGGCCAGGACGAGGCCGACGCCGACGAACACGAGAAATGGGGTCGCGAGCACCGCCAGCTCGGGTCGTCCGCTCGCAAGACCCACGACGAGGACGAATCCGGCCAGCGCGAGCAGGCCGGGTAGCCGCGATGACGGCGTCGTGCTCACAATTCCTCGAGGGATCGGAGCATCGCGCTCAGCTCGTCTGCGGAGACGCCGCGAGCGTCCCGCTCTTCGGGAAACGGCCGGTCCGGACGGACGATCTCCCACAGCTGCTCTCCGAGCAGCCCCTCTCCACCGGGCGCTCGCATCTGTTCGATCGCGAGTCCTCGCGCGGCGAGCCGACGGGAGGCGATCTCGACGAGGACCGGCCGCAGGTAGGCATGCACGTGCAGCGCGCTCAGCCCCGCCGTGCTCACGAGACGCTCGACCCGGACCAGCTGCTCAGGTCGAGAGCGCTGCGGCACCGCTCGGCGTCGCCGCCGCGGAGAGGGAGCTCGGGGCAACAGCGCCAGCGCGACAGCCACGCCAACCGCGCCCAGCACAACGAGCGCGATCTCGGCGAGCAGCCTCACTGCGCCGCTCCAGTCCGAAGCCGCGCGTGAAGCGAGTTGAGCGCGGACAGCGCCAGGTCGCGAACCCGCGCCGAGACAGGATGCGGACTGAACCGTTCCTCCTCGAAGAGCCTGTCAGAGTTCTCGCCTCGTGGTCGCTCGCGCGGCTTGCCGCGAGCACGCGCCGCAGGTACTCGCGCGGCGCCTCAGCCGGCGAGCGGACAATGCCGTGCGCCGCAAGCGCCCGTTCCATCGCTGCATAGGCAGCGATCACCGCGCTGCGCGGATCCGTCGTCGCCCCGAGGCCGATCGGCACAAGGATCGCCATCAGCTTCCAGATCCAGTGCACCCCAGCGGCTCCGGCACCATCTCGGACCCCTCGTCTTCGCGCCACCGCGACGGCCAGAACACCGCCACGAGTGCCCCCAACGCCACGATCCCGGCGCCGACGAGAAGCGCGGACAGCGCCGCGACAGGCGTGCCCGCGGCAGACGCATCGACCGGCATCGACCGCGACAGCGGCGCTCTAGAGGCCATCGCGACTACCGATGTGGCCGCGGTCAAGCCCAGCGCTGCGAGCCCCGCGCGAGCCCAGCGTCTCATCTCACTGCACCGTGCAGGGCTCGAAGTGCTACACGCCGGACCGCCGGAGGACCTGACTGCGCCAACGGCTCGAGCAGGTCCCTAGCACTCGCGATCCCGACGATCGAGACCAGGCTGTCCAGCGCCTGAGCGGCGAGAAACGGGTCCGCGCCGCTCACGAGCGCGCGGAGCGGCCGCTCAGCGCCAAGCTCGCGCCGCGCACCGAGAATCTGCGCCGCGATCATCTGCGTCCCGGGGAGCGGGTGCCCGAGCGCCCAGATCAGCTGCTCGCCGTACGACGTGCCGGCGGGCGTCTCGATCGCCTGGCCGCACTCGGCACACGGACCCGAAGCGTTTGAGTTAGCGGCGTAGCAGTGCCAGCAGTAGTGCACCGAACCATGAGCCATGCCATTCACCTCCGCGAACACCTCGTCGTGGTCGTAGAGGCCATCAGCGGCTTGGCCGCGGTCTGAGCGAGCCTCATCGCTCCGCCGTTGAAGTATCCCAGGAGTAACATCACCGACGGCGATGAAGCCCGCCTGAACCGCCGCCGCGGCTGATGGCTTTCTACCGAAACCTCGACCGGTGGAAGCGCGCTATGTTCCAAAATCGCGGCGGGTCAGACCCCTCGTCGAGACCGTCTGAGTTCCGGAGCATCCTGTTCGAGCGCGGAGATGACGTCATGAACGCCGTCCAGGAGCCCGCGTGCTTTACCGATCTGCGTCTCGATCAGGTTCTCTCAACACTGACCGTCGGCCGATTGGCGTATGACATCGCGTCGTTCTTCTACCAGCCGCTGCACGAAATCGAGGCGGTGCAGTATCGCCACCACGTCCTCCACGACCTCGAACACGAGCCGGTCGCTGCAGCGGTTCGCGCGTTCGCGCACGGGATGCGCCGGATGCGCGAACGCGTCGCACTGCTCCAGAAGCTCCACTACGAGCTCCAGAGGGAGCACTGGTTCCTCGAAGCGATCGCGGTCTACTGTGAGACGGTCAGCTCATTCAATGAGCAGCTCGCGGAGCTGGCTGTCGGCTCGCGCGGCTTCCTCGGATTACGCGCATACGTGGCGGCGTACGCCGACTCGGATGCGTTCCGGTCGCTCGTCGCGGAGACGCAGGAGCTCAGCGACGAGCTTGCGGCGATCACGTATGCCGTCCACATCAAGGGCAACCGCGTACGCGTGAGTCGATTGGAGAGCGAGCCCGACATCAGCGAGGAGGTCGAGCGGACGTTCGCGAAGTTCCAGCGCGGAGCCGTCAAGGACTATCGGGTCCGGTTTCGCGACCAGACCGACATGAACCACGTCGAGGCCCAGATCCTCGACCTCGTCGCACAGCTGCATCCCGAGAGATTCTCGAGGCTGCACGAGTACTGCACGCGCCATGAGCGCTATCTCGACGAGACGATCGGACGCTTCGACCGCGAGGTTCAGCTCTACCTCGCCTACCTGGAGTACATCGAACCGCTGAGATCCGCGAGACTCTTCTTCTCCTATCCGCGCATATCGGCCCGCCTCGGCCAAAGGGTGGTCGGCAACGACATCGCCGCCGGTGGCAAGGCGCTCGTGATGATCACCGGCGCCAACCAGGGCGGCAAGTCGACGTTCCTGCGCAGCATCGGCCTGGCGCAGCTGATGATGCAATGCGGCATGTTCGTCGCGGCCGAGTCGTTTCGAGCGAACGTCTGCGACTGGCTCTTCACCCACTACAAGCGCGAAGAAGACGAGGCGATGGAGAGCGGGAAGCTCGACGAGGAACTCGGCAGGATGAGCGAGATCGCCGACCACATCGCCCCGAACTGCGTCTTGCTCTGCAACGAGTCCTTCGCGGCGACCAACGAACGCGAGGGCTCCGAGATCGCCCGGCAGGTGATCCGCGCGCTACTTCAGCAGGGCATCAAGGTGCTGTTCGTCACCCACTTGTTCGACCTCGCAGACGGGTTCTACCGGGAGGACCTCGACACGACGCTGTTCCTTCGCGCCGAACGCGGGGCCGAGGGAGCGCGCCCATTCAAGCTCTCCGAGGGGAGGCCACTGCCGACCAGCTACGGCGAAGACTCCTACAGGAAGGTGTTCGGAACGGGCATCGATGCCACGCCGGCGGTGCTGCCGGACATCGGCCGGACCTAGCACAAGCCATCGCCCGCTCGCCTCGGGACAACTCGGCACAGCCGAGCGCCATTTGCTCGCTATGCTCACCGCGGAGCGATGAGGCTCGCTCAGAGCGCGGCTGTGGCCGCTGATGGCCTCTACCGACAATGTCCACAGTCTTTGTGGAGGTCAGGTGGAGTCAGGAGTTCCCAGGGGTTCGAACGCGCGGCACCGCTCGCTCGCTGACGATCACCGCAGCCCCGCGACCCGGCCGGGAATGTTGGCAGCGCTTGACGAGCTGCTCTCGCTGGCCGCCGCCCTCGTCGCCGACAGAACCCACAGGAACCTCGCGGCAGCGCGAGCGCGAGTCGCGGAGGACCGGTTCAACCTGGTTGTGCTTGGCGAGTTCAAGCGTGGCAAGAGCACACTGATCAACGCGCTGCTCGGGCGTGCCGTGCTGCCGATCGGTGTCGTGCCACTGACCTCCGTCGTGACATCGATCGGCGCCGGTGAGTCCGACCGCCTCATCGTCCACTACAGCGACGGCCGCGAGCAGGAGCGACCGTTGACCGAGCTGGCCGAGTACGTGACCGAGGCCCGGAATCCCGCCAACAACCGTGGCGTCGAGTTCGCGCGCGTCGAGCTCGATCATGAACTGCTTCGGGCCGGGCTCGAGCTGGTCGATACCCCCGGGATCGGTTCGATCCACAGCCACAACACCGCGGTCGCACGCGAGTTCCTGCCCAGAGTCGACGCCGCCGTAGGCGTGCTCGACGCCGGGCAGCCGCTCTCACAGGGGGAGCGCGAGCTGTTGCTCGAAGCGGCTGCTCGCGTTCCGCGATTGCTGATGGTCGTCAACAAGATCGATCATCTCGACCACGCCGACAGGGAGGTCGCGGTCGAGTTCGTCCGCGCCGCCCTGCGCGAGCTGCTCGATCATTCAGACCCCGAGCTGTTCGCGGTCAGCGCCCGCAACGGCGACGGAATGGCGCCGCTCGTGACACGGCTGCGCAGGCTCGCGGCCGAGGAGCGCGAAGCGCTGCTGCTGCAGTCCGTCGCAGGATTGGCGCGCAGCGTCGCGTCCGACACAGCGCACGCGGCGCAGTTCGAATCGCGCGCGATCGAGCTACCGCTGGACGAGCTGACCACCCGCGCCCAGCTGTTCGAGGAGCGGATCGCCGAGCTGCGGTCGGCGAGCGCTGAGGCTGGCGACCTGCTCGATCGCGGGATCACCCGCGCACTCGAACAGGACGTCAATGAGCCGCTCAAAATGCACGCTCGCCAGGAACGCGACCGACTGCGGACGGCGCTACAGGCGCACGTCGAAGAACTCGGCAGGCGCCCGCCCCGCGAGCTGTCGATCGAGCTCGAGCGGTGGATCGATGCGACAGTGCGAGCGGAGTTCGAGCAGCTGGTTCCACAGTTCGAGTCCGCCATCGCCGAGCAACTGACGGAACTCGAGCAGCGATACGCCGGCCGCGTCCGGCGGATCCTCGAGCAGGTCCAGCAGGTCGCCGAGGACGTCTTCGGCGCCCGGGCGAGCGAGGTCCTGCCCGAGGCCGGGCTCCGCACCCCTTCGCGGTTTTCGTTCAAGCTCAAGGACGTCGAGCACGCCCTCGACATCATCGTCGGCTTCGGGCGGACGATCACGCCCGGCGCACTGGGGCGTCGTCTCGTGCTACGCGATGCCGAGCAACGGCTGATCGAGATGACCGACCGCCATGCCGGCCGTCTGCGCTCCGAGCTTGACGGCCGCGTGTCCGCGGCGGCGCGCGACTACCGCCGCGAGCTCGCCGCGGCCGTAGACGAAGCGATCAACGCAATCCGAGCGGCGATCGAGCGCGCTGCAGATGATCGCCATCGGGGCGAGCAGCACACGCGCGCACGGCTTGATGCACTCGCCCAGGTCCAGCACCGCTGCAAGCAACTGGAAGCACAGCTCGAAGTCTTGCTGGCCGTCGATCAGTCCGAACCGACCTCGGAGCCCGCATGAGGGTCAAGGCGCGAGCGGTGATCCTGGTCGACGGACGGCTAATAGTCGCCGAACAACGCCGCCGCGGGCGCAGAGACCTGTCGTTGCCAGGCGGGCGGGTCGGCGAGAACGAGTCGGTCATCGACGCGCTCACGCGCGAGGTCATGGAGGAAACGGAGTTGAGAATCGTTCCGGGCCGGCTCCTATATGTCTTCGAGATCGTGGCATCGGTCCGGGTCCACGCCCTCGAGCTGATCTTCCTCGCCGAAACCGGCGGCGTCCCGAACTTGGGCAACCTCCACACGCTGGACCTGAACGGCGGCGGCAGCTGCCCGGCCGTGCGGCCCCCGATCCTCGGTGAGATCGCGACGGACGCGGCATCCGGTTGGAGGCAGCACCCGAGATGGCTCGGCAATCTGGCGCGACGCGACGCCCGCGTTCCGTAGGAGCGGCGTGAGTTGAGCGCCAACGCCGTCCGCAGGACGATCCAGTCGATCGAGCGCGCTTCGGCGATCCTTCAGCTGCTCTCAGGACAAGAGCAACGGATTGGGGTGGCAGACCTCGCACGAGCACTTGCCCTGTCGAAGGCCGCGGTCCATGGCATCCTGCGAACGCTTCAACTCGAGGGCCTCGTCGAGCAAGACGACGAATCCGGTAAGTACCAGCTCGGCGCGACCCTGCTTCCGCTTGGCTTCCGCTACTTGCGGACGAACCGGTTGCGCATCGCCACTATCAACGCCGCGCGCACGCTTGCGAGCCACACCGGGGAGAGCGTCCGCGTCGGCATGCTCCACGACCGGCAGGTACTGATCGTCCATCACGTCTTCCGGCCGGAAGACACCGATCAGGCGCTCGATATCGGCGCTCTATGGCCATTGCATGCGACGGCGCTCGGAAAGGCGCTCCTCGCGCATCATCTCGATCTCCTGCCCGCGCTCGTCGCGACGGGGCTCCAGCGATACACCCAGGCGACAGTCACCTACGTCGCTCGGCTCCGGCGAGAGCTCGACGAGAGCGCCGCGCGCGGCTGGGCCGCCGACGTCGGAGAGCTGTCGCCGGGCGTGGCGTCGATCGCCGCCCCAATCCCCGCCGCAGGTCGTGCGGAACTCGGCGCGATCGGGATCGAAGGACCGGTCGAACGCATCTGCCTTCACGGGATCCCCCGATCTGACCTCGTCTCCGCCGTTATCGCGAGCGCACATGCCACCTCTCGCGAGTTCGGTGCACCGCCCTGGGCGTGGCCGCATCTCGCGGACTAGATCGCGACTGGGATGTGCGGAGTCCGAGGCCAAGGCGCACATCGCGCCCCTGCTTGTCGGTTAGTGAGTTTCGCAGGTCGTGCGTCAACCCAGCTACAGCCGCTAACGGAACTCACGCCTCGCGTACGCGCAGGCAACCGCCATCGACGTTCGAGACAGCGACGCGCAGGCGTCACCTCGATGCTCGTCGCGCACACCAAGGAGGACTCCGGCGCTGAGCCGTGCCGCCGCTTCTCGCCTCAATTCCGAGACGCTGACCGGCGCCCACTCGTCCTGGGATCCATCCTCAAGGACATCCGAGATGGCGTTACAGACTTGCAGCTTGGGCGTGGCAGCAAGCGCCAAGTTGCATGCATCTTCGTCCCTTAGCAACCATGAACCGTTCGAGCAGAAGTGCTCGTACACGCGCATGACGCTGGTCGAATTGAGCAGACTCATCACTGCGGTCAAGTCGACCGCGGGGTCCCGCTTTCGTCCTACGCCGCGCATCTCGACCGCGCTGCTGAGAGACGCCCTTTGCGCGGCAAGGGCGACTCTGCGGCCCGCAGCGTTTGCAATTTCCTGGCTAGCACCCGGGCCGCGACGTGCTCGAGTTCCGCGCAATCCGGGGACAACTCCGCGTTCGGCCCAAGATGCGCGTGCCGTGATGAAAGCGGAAGTGCGGCGCGTCGTCGGCATCATTGCGCTGCTCCCCAGGACCAGCGGTCTCGATCGTCACTTGAGCTGCGCTCGCTCTCCTGGGGCGAGCGGCAGTCAGTTGCGCTTGCCGAATGTTGGGTCCAGGCCGAGCCAGCAAGCATTCTGCGGCGCCCCGGGGGCTGTAGCTGCCTCGCACCAGGGCAGCGACTAGGCGACCTCCGCCGTCGCTCCGTACCTCGAGGCCGCGGACACCAGGACCTTCATCATCCGCTCCTCTCGGGCGTCGCTCGACGCTCTGGGTCTCTGTCTGCGCTGTCGTATTCCAGCCGGGTGACCGTCACCTCGATGTACTCGAAGTCACCGCCGGGAAGCTTCCACACCGCCGCCTCCAGCTCGAACAGCGGCACAGGGTCACCGACACGCTTCTGGAGTGGACGGAGTGGACAGTCACCTCGGTTGACGATGACCAGCGCGCCCTCGCTGAGCAGCGCGCCGATCGCGAAGCGCAGCAGCGAGCCGCGGCGACCGGTGAGAGCGCACCACCAGACATAGCCGATGGCAAAAAGGAATGCTGTCGCGATCACGGAGTGAACGGCACGGAACGCAAGCGCAGGTCTAAGCAGCCCTTCTGCACGGGGCACACGGTGGAGCATGTCGCAAGCCCCCATGCCCAAGGCAAGGCGGCGTCCCCGGATGTCGTCGTACCGGGGCGGCCGACACCTGCTCCGCCGCTCAGAAGGCCGTCTTACCGAGTGCCCGAAGCCGGTCCCCAGCAAACGCTCTGACTGCCGTTTCGCCCACGATAGGGGGCGCCGCTGATCGCGTCCGCACAGCTACCGCCGTGGAACGGCAGGAGCACCCTCGGACAGACGGGCCCGCGGCCAGCGCGACACCTTCGCGGGCGTTCCCAAGCGCAAGGCTGAGCGGCTTCGACTTGACGTCTGGAGACGGCTCGTCTCGTGGATTGCAGGAGCGAGCCGAGCGCTCGCGCGGACGCCCGGTGCTCGTCGCAAGCGGAGTGACGTCGGCGCCGGCGGACATCGTCGGATTCCTACGGGGATGCGGAAGCGTCGAGGGCGGAAGCCGAGGTTGTCGAGTTCGTTCAGCGTGGCATCTCGTTAGACGCCGTCCGGGGGGCTCGTCACGCCCGGAGCGTGAGCGAGATCGCCGCGTGTCGTTCTGTGCTCGAGAGCGGCGTTCGCTGGCGGGTGGCGGTGAGTAGCGGGGCGGTGAGTGCCTGTCGCTCGCTGAGCGCGACGCCGGCGGCGCAGATCGCGGCGGCGGCGATCCCTGGTGCGAGCATGTGCTCGAGGAAGGCCGCGGCCGAGCAGGCCGAGGCGGCTGATGATCACGAGGTTGGTCGGGTTGCCCTGTGGGACGGCAATCGAGGCGGCGTTGGCGACCACGACCGCGCCCAGGAACAGCGGTCCGAACGGGGCGCCGAAGCGGCGCGCGAGGATGACCAGCAGCGGGATCATCAGCACGACCGCTCCGTCGAGCGAGACCGCGGCGGTGAAGAGAGCGCAGAGGGCGCACACCAGCACGTAGAGGACGATGGAGCTGCCGCGCGCGCTGGCGGCAAGCGCGCTCGCCGTCCGGTCGGCGAGACCCGAACGCTCGACCAGCGTGGCCAACGTGAGTGCCGCCGCGAGGAACGCCACCAGCGGCGCGATCACCGCGAGCGCGGACACAGCCGCCGCGCCGAGGAGCGCGTCGAGCACGCCGGCCAGGGCGACGAGCAGCGTCGCGTATGCGCTTCGTGGTCTGAGCGCGAGCGCGCCGACGGCGATGGTTGCAAGAATGACGTGGCCGATAAGCATAGTTAGTAGTTAAGGTAGCTTATCTATTGTCTCCTGTCCACCCGAACCCCGTCGACGCCGCCGAGGCGCTGGTCGCGGTCGCGCCGCTGGCGACGCGCTGGATCGAGCGCCTGCTCGCCGGCCACGACCCGCCCATGACCGTGCCCCAGTACCTCGCGCTACGCGCGATCGCCCGCGACGGGGTATCCGGATCCGAGCTCGCACGGCGCACCGGCGTCTCCGGTCCCGCGGTCTCGCAGCTGCTCGCCGGGCTCGCCGACGCGGGTCTGCTCGAGCGGCGAACGGTCGTCGATGACCGCCGCCGCCAGGCGCTCAGCCTCTCGCCGCTCGGCGAGCGGGCGTTTCACTCAGCCGAGAAGCTGTTGCGCGAGCGCCTCGCCACGCTCCTGCTCGACGCTCCCGCCACCGGAGGTCGACGCGCTCTCCCGGCTGCTCCCAAGCGTCGAGGCCGCGCTCTCCGGCACCGCCCCACCCCGCCGGCCACCGCCGCCACCGCGACCACCTCCCCGACACCGCCCGCGTCAGAAGCCGTGAGCGCGGAGCCGTCCCGGGATCGCTGCCGGGCACGCGGGACACGGGGATCGAGCAGGTCACGATGGCTGTTGCCACGGTCGGCTGTCGCCGCCGACGTGGCGGGCGCCCGGCGCATCTGCGCACGTCAGCCGCCTGACTCGCCCCGGCGCGGGCACTCAGCGCCCCCGGGCCGAGCGGCCGTGATACCAATGGCCGATGCGTGAGGCGTTCGCCGATCAGTTGGCCGAGCTCGAGCAGCGGGTCGGCAGCGAGCTCGCAACCGCGGTCCTGACGCTCGCCGAGATCGCGGACGCTGTCGGCGATCCCACCGACGCGAGGTCCGAGGCGATCGCGCACGCCGGCGAGCGGCTCAAACGCGCCAGTCACGGGATCGACAGCGATCTGGTGACGATCACGGCGCGCCAAGCGCCGGTCGCGAGCGATCTGCGGCTCGTGCTGGCGCTGCTGCAGCTCGCTCACACGCTTGGGCTGATCGCCAACCAGTTCGAGCTGATCAGCCAACAGCTGAGCGACATCGACCCGGACATCCCCGATCGCCACCGAACCACCGAGAAGCTCACCTCGATGGCCACACTAGCCGGCTCACAACTGCAACACGCCGCAATCGCGTTTGCGTCCCGGGATCTCGCTGGCGCGCGCGGAATCGACCGCGAAGACGACGCGATCGACAGGCTCAACCGCGAAGTGTTCGAAACAACCCTCGACATAGAGGATGCTCCCCAGCGCCGCAAGCTGGGATTGCGGCACGTCCTGATCGCTCGCAGCCTAGAACGGGTCGGCGATAACGCCGTCGACATCGCCGAACAGGCCGCGTTCCTGATCACGACCGAGCTCCGCGAGTTCACCGACGCGTCACGTCCCAAACGAAAGACGTGACCATGCTCGCTCCGTGACTCTCTCGCCAGCCCGTACCGGACGGGAAACGAGCTTACCCCTGGGGGGACAGCCGCCCGAGCGGCGAGCCCGCGGCGCGTGCCTGGCTGCCTCACGCCGGGCTTATACGACATCCCGGTAGTAATGGAACAGGAACGTACGCTAAGCCGCTTGGCCGAGCTCCCGTAGCTGCCGGCGCTGTCCCGCCGCAAGTTCGACGGGCAGCGTGAAGGGGAGGAGGTTGCCACACGCGGTTCGGGTAACAGCGGCGTGGGCTCCCTCGAAGGCAGCCCTCCTTAATGGCGAAACTCAGGTCTGTCGCGTCGCTTTGTCCGAGTCTTGCTTCGGTGTCAGCGCGGTACTGCCGGATGCGGCAGCGACCGCGCTCGAACGGCACGCAGAAGTCTCATGGACGACCTCCTCGATCGCGGCGACCACGGTGTCGGGAGCCTTATTGAAGATCTGCGTGTGCTTGCGGGGCGTTGTCGCGAACACCGACACGCGCTTGTTGCTCTCCTGGGCGTCGGCGACAGCAGCGCGCACCGTGCGCATCTCGTCCTCGGTCGCGCCCGAGTGTGCTCCGGTGCCAATCACGAACGTGACCGGGCACTCGAGCGCCGCGAAGTCGGGGCCGAGTTCGCCGTTGACGGCGTCCATCTCGATCACGACGTTCGCGGACTCGGCGGGCGACATCCGGGCCGAGCGGCCGAGCGCTGCCAGGATGCGCATGATCCATCCCAAGCGACGGAATTGGTCGCGGACCTTCTGCTTTCCGGCCTCGTCGAACATGGCGATCGGGTAAGCACCGTCGATGAGCACCAGTCCGCCGACCCGCCCGGGGTGCCGAGCCGCGTACCGCACCGCGATCGTGGCGCCCTGAGACCACCCGACGAGGATTGGGCGTTCGATACCGGTTGCGTCGATGACCCGTCCGATGTCGTCGACCGCCGCCCGTATGGAGTAGTCGGCCGATCTGCCCGACTTCCCGCGCGCCCGGGCGTCGAACCGCACGGTGCGGTACTTCCCGTCGAGGAGGCGGATGACGCGGCTCTAGTTCTGCAAGGTCCCGAAGCCGCCGCTGAGGAACAGCAGGGCAGGGGTGCCGCCCGGGGCGTCGATGGCGTAGAGCCGAGTGTCTGCGGCGGGAATCATGAGTTCTTGTGACATCGCGATAGGGCCTTTCGGATTGGAGTGCATTGGTAGTCAAGACGTGGTCGAGACGGGCGCGTCAGGCAAATTGAAAGGTCAGTCCTGCAGAACCGCGGACACGGCACGCATTCTGGTCCGCGATGCGGGGCTTCGCCGCCCGAGGCCGCACGGTGATGTTCGCCACCCACTACCTCGAGGAGGCCGACGCCAACGCCGACCGGGTCGTGCTGATCGCGCGCGGCCGGATCGTCGCCGACGGACCCACCGGCGAGATCAAGGCGCGGGTCGGCACCAAGACGATCCGGGCCACGCTGCCCGCGATCCCGATCGATGAGCTAGAGGCTCTGCCCGGCGTCAGTGGCGCCGAGCGGCACGGCGAGACCGTGATCCTCCGCTCCAACAACGCGGACGCCGCCGCCCGGGCGCTGTTCATCCGTTACGACGACCTGCGCGACGTCGAGATCTCCGGTGCCGGGCTCGAGGAGGCGTTCCTGCGACTGACCACCGACCCCGACCCTGTTGAGGCGACGCGATGACCAGCCTGACCTACACCCGATACGAGCTGCTGCGCGTGTTCCGCAACCGGCGGTTCTTCATCTTCTCGCTCGCGTTCCCGCTGATCCTGTACTTCGTGATCGCGGCGCCGAACCGCGGCACCCGCGACTTCTCGGGCACCGGCATCTCGATGCCGCTGTACTACATGGTCGGCCTGGCCTCGTTCGGCACGATGACCTCGATGCTCTCCACAGGCAGCCGGATCGCGGGGGAGCGCCAGGCCGGCTGGATCCGCCAGCTCCAGATCACCCCGCTCGGCGCGGTCGCATACCTGCGCGCCAAGCTGCTCGCCGCCTACGCGATGGCCGCGCTCAGCCTCGCGTCGCTGTACCTCGCAGGCGCGATCCTCGGCGTCAGCCTCGGTGCCAGCGACTTGCTGGCGATGACCGGCCTCATCGTGGTCGGGCTGCTCCCGTTCGCGGCGCTCGGCGTCGCGCTCGGGCACCTGCTCAACGTCGACTCGATCGGCCCCGCGATGGGCGGCACCGTGTCGCTGCTCGCGCTCGTCAGCGGCACCTGGTTCCCGGTCAACCACGGCTTTCTCCACGACATCGGCCACGTCCTGCCCTCCTACTGGCTGGTGCAGGCAGGACGGATCTCGCTGCACGGGCACGGGTGGGGGCCGACCGCGTGGATCGTCGTGGCCGGCTGGACCGCCGCCTTGTCGACACTCGCCGTCTTGGCCTACCGGCGTGACACGGGACGGATCTGATGCACGCACCTGCGCCGACGCCTCATCGCACGGGTCCGCAGGCGCGGCAGACGGGCGACGGGACTGGCGAACCTGCCGATGCGAGCAAGGTCGGTGCGCGAGATCCTCGCCGCCATGCACCCAGACCTTCACGTTCAACTCGCCAAAGCAATCATCGCCGAGCGCTTGCGCGAGGCAGAGGCACGCCGCCGCGGCGCGAACGCGCCTCAGCTGCGCAGGCGCCGCCGGCGACGGTTTCCCAACCTCGCGTTGCGCAGTTCATCACCTGGCATCAAAGCGAAAGGAGCAAAGCGTGACCATCACAGAGGCACAGGCGGTCGAAGTGGCGGGGCTCGAGAAGTCGTTCGGCGGAGTCCGTGTCCTTGACCACCTGTCGTTCAGCGTCGCGCGGGGGAGCGTGCTCGCGCTGCCAGTCGTGAGCCCTTGGGCCGAACGGAGCCGGCAAGACGACCACGGTACGGATCCTCGCCACCCTGCTCGCTGCGGACGGTGGCGAGGTCCGGGTCGCGGGCTTCGATGTCGCCGCGCAGCGGCACGAGGTGCGCAAGCGAATAAGCCTGACCGGACAGTACGCCGCAGTCGACGCCCTCCAGACCGGGGCCGAGAACCTCTGGACGATCGCTCGTCTGGCGGGCCTCGGTCGTCGCGCAAGCCGGCTGCGCGCTGCCGAGCTGCTGGAACGCTTTGGCCTCCAGCGCGCCGCCGACCGGCGAGTTGGCACCTACTCCGGCGGCATGCGCCGCCGGCTCGACCTCGCCGCGAGCCTCGTCCCGAAGCCCGAGCTGCTGTTCCTGGACGAGCCGACGACCGGCCTTGACCCCGCAAGCCGCATCGAACTGTGGGACGTAGTGGGCGAGCTGGTCGCGAGCGGCGTCACCGTGCTCCTGACAACCCAATATCTTGAGGAGGCAGACCGGCTCGCGGACCGGATCGCCGTCCTCGACGGCGGCCGGATCGTCGCCAAGGGCACATCGGAAGACCTGAAGCGAGGGATCGCCGAGGACCGGCTCGAGCTCACCCTCCACGGCGAAGCCCCGTTTGACGAGATCCGTCAGTGTCTGGACGGACGGGTGCTCGACGTCAACCCGCTCAAGCGGACGCTCACGCTCAGCACCGATGGAAGCGCGCGCGATGTCCGTTCACTCCTGGACGAACTCGACCCCGACCGGACAGCGATCACCGACTTCGCCCTCCGGAAGGCATCCCTCGACGACGTCTTCCTGGCTCTCACGGGCCACGCGACCGAAAAGGAGACCACCTATGTCTGACGTCCTCACCCTCAGCTCGCGCTGTCTCCGACTCTCCCGGCGTCAGATCGATGGGCTCATCACCAGTCTGCTGCTCCCGGTCATGCTCATGGTCATCTTCGTCGAGCTGTTCGGCGGCGCGATCCAGACCGGCACCAAATACGTGACCTACGTCGTCCCAGGCGTGCTCATCCTCTGCACCGCGTTCGGGTCGGCGATGACAGCGGTCAGCGTCTGCCAGGACGTGAGTGGCGGCATCGTCGACCGTTTCCGGGCAATGGATGTCCGCGGCGCCGCGCTGCTTGCCGGTCATGTGACCTCGAGCATCGTCCGCAACGCTGTGTCGACGATGCTCGTGGTCGCGATCAGCGCTTCGCGCTCGGCTTCCGCCCTCACGCAGGCACAATCGAGTGGCTCGCGGCGGCTGGAGTGCTCGTCGCCTTCGTTGCCGCCGTCTCCTGGCTTGCCGCCGTGATCGGGCTTCTCACGAAATCGCCCGAGGCCGCCAACGGCGCGACCGTCTTCGTTACGTTCTTCCCCTACGCCAGCAGCGCTTTCGTCCCGGTGCACACGATGCCTCACTGGCTGCAGGGCTTCGCACGACATCAGCCGATCACCCCACTCACCGAGACGCTCCGAGGGCTGCTTCTCGGAACCCACAGCGGCTCCAACGCATGGGTCGCCCTAGCCTGGTGCGCCGGCATTCTCGTCGTATCGATCGCCGCCGCCGGCGTGCTTTTCGCACGTCGTGTCGCATGAATGAGAAGCACAACGCAAACCACTCTCGCCTGCGGACAAACTACCCGCCAACGCCCGCTCGCGAGATCTACGGACTCCCGCTTTGCCCCTGCCGCGGGTACCTCGGCGATGCCCGTGGAGACCCGAGTTGCGCGGTAAGCGGGAGCCTGGCCCCGTGCGCGACCAACAGCACGCGCCAGCTGCTGCACGGACGAATCCGACAAGACACCCCGGCCAAGGATTGGCTGCTGCTCTTCGGGCGGAGGAGCAGCACGATGACAGGAGCTGTCGCGGCGCTGACAGCTTCGTGTCGCCTGACACCCGAGCGCGTGCGAGTAGACGTGCGCGAACCAGAGAACGACAACGCTCACCGCGGCAATGGCAACCAGTCTCCACAGTTGGTGCTCGTATGACTTCGCCCCGGCCGCGAGGACCGACGTGACGATGATCGTCCCGTAGACGGTCCCGGCGATCCTCTGCCGGTCTCCCAAGATGAGCCTTCTCAGTTGCTCGTTCATGCGCGCTCGGTATCTTCGCTCAGCGCTGCGTGTAGCCGATTGCGGAGCCGCTATCCACGCGTTTGCAGGAGATCTGCCTAGCTCGCGCGCATCGGCATCATCGTCGTGTGGCTCGTTCTCGGCGGGTTGAGCGGCGCGTTCGCGCAGCGTTTCCCAACCGCAGCTGAGCCGCTAATGAGTGGACGAATCACCCTCGGACTCGTGATCGTCTCTTCATTCGAGAGCTCAAGATGGGCAAGATCCGACTCTCCTTGAAGGTGAGTTCGACCTATTTGCGACTGGCTCGGCGGCGATTGACCGGTGCCCCAGCTCGCCTGGTGTTTTGGGGGAGCTGCGAGGCCTATGCGCTCTTGGTGGCCGGGTCGAGCGCAGTAGGGGCGGCGGGCTCGGCGGGCGTGCTTGGTTGCGGCTCGGTGTTGGCGGGGAGGAAGATCGCGGCGGCGAGGCCGATCAGGGCGAAAGCGGCGAGGCTGACCATCGCGAGGATGTAGGGCAGGTTCTTGTTGCTGCCGGCGAGGTCTGCGACGAGGATCGTGCCGGCGATCGCGGTGCCCAGCGATGAGCCGAGGTTGGAGACGCTGCGGGACAGGCCTGAGATCTCGCCCTGTTTGTGTTCGGGGAAGCTGGACTGCACGATGTTGACCGAGGGGGTGAGCATCACTCCGAGGCCGAGGCCGATGACCAGCAGGCCGGGTGTGAACGCGATCACATGCTCTGAGACGCTGACGATCGCGAGCAGCAGCCCGACGCCGGCGATCGTGACGATGAAGCCCGCGCGGATCAGGGTGCGCTGTGCGTACTTCTTGGCGAGTCGCTCCGCGGAGAGGGAGGAGATGAGGATGCCGGCGGTTGCTGCGGTGAAGATGACGCCGGTCTTGATTGCGCTGAACCCCTTTTCGGTTTGGAGGAACACGGAGACGACGAACGTGATCCCCATTAGCAGCAGCCATTGGATGTTCTGGGTGACGAGCCCGAGGTTGGAGGTGCGGTTGCGAAACAGGCTGGTGGACAGCAATGGCTCCTTTCCCGCGCGTTCGCTGGAGCGGATGTGGAGGTAGAACCAGAGCAGGAACGCGGCCCCGAGCGCGAGGAAGATGACCAACAGCGTGTTGTTATTGCCGGCTTGCAGGATCCCGATGACCAGGAAGGACATCCCGGCCGCGGACAGGGCGGCTCCGATGCCATCGAATGGGCGTGTCGGGTCAGCCGGTAAAGGGTCGGCGATCTTCAGGCTGAGGTAGATGATCGTCGCGACGACAGCGGCCTGGAGCAGGAACGATGCTCGCCAGCTGATCGTCGTGGTGATCAGACCGCCGATCAGCGGTCCTGCGGCGGCGCCGATCCCGCCCATCCCGCTGATCACGCCAAACGCTTTGGCGCGTGACTGCAGATCGCTGAACGCCAGCGTCGCGAGGATGTAGATCGGAGGGATCATCAGCGCCGAGCCGACCCCCTCAAAGCCCGAGTAGCCAACGATCAGCACCCCCAGACCCGGCGCGAGCGCCGCGATCACCGCTCCGATCCCGTAGACGCTGAGCCCTCTGATCAGGCATCGCTTACGGCCCCAAATGTCGGTCAGCTTGCTGCCCGGGATCATCAACGCCGCCATACACAGCAAAAACAGCGTGATCGCGGTCTGCACACCGTGCACGGTCGTGTCGAGGTCCTTGCTGATATTGGTGATCGCGACGTTCATGTTCGAGCCCGCGAAACTCGCGATGAACTGGGTCAACGCAAGCGGAACCAACATCCTCCGAGGCGAAATGCCCGACCCCTGTTCGATCGGTCCGTGCATCCCGGCTGCGGCGCTCTCAGCCACCTCAGGTAGCCGCTTCCGCCGCCGCGATCGCGCGCGCCGCCACGATCAACGTGAGGTGGCTGAACGCCTGCGGGAAGTTTCCGACCTGCCGGCTGCGTGGCACGTCGTATTCCTCTGAGAGTAGGCCGAGATCGTTGCTCAGACCCAGCAGCCGCTCGAACAGCGCGCGAGCCTCCTCGATGCGCCCGTTGAGCGCGAGCGCGCTGACCAGCCAGAACGAGCAGGCCAAGAATTGCCCTTCGTCGCCCGGCAGCCCGTCGTCGGTCTCGGCGGTCGAGTAGCGGGAGACGAACCCGTCGCGGCCGAGCTCGCGGGAGATCGCGTCGATCGTCCCGGTGACGCGCTCGTCGTCGCCCGGCAGGAAACCGACTAGCGGGATGTTCAGCACGCTCGCGTCGAGTTCGTTGGACCCGTAGTACTGGGTGAACGTGCGGCGCTCGCGGTCGTACCCCCGTTCGCAGACTTCGTGGTGGATCTCGTCCCGGATCTGCTTCCAGCGCTCAAGCGGCGCGTCCAGCTCGAACCGTTCGGCGATTCGCACGGCACGGTCGAACACCACCCACGCCATCACCTTGGAGTAGGTGAAGTGCTGGCGCTGCCCGCGGGTTTCCCAGATCCCGTCGTCAGGCTCGCGCCAGAGCGTCTCGACGTACTCGACGACCGTCCGCCACCGCGGCCAAAGCCGATGCTCGATCCTGCCCAGCGCCTCCAGACCGATCCAGGCGACGCCCATCACCTCGCCGTAGACGTCGAGTTGGAATTGCTCAGACGCAGCGTTGCCGATCCGAACCGGCTTGGAGCCTTCGTAGCCGGGCAGCTCAGGCAGCTCGAACTCAGTCAGGCGCCGTTCGCCGCGAATGCCGTACATGATCTGGATCTTGGTCGGGTCGCCTGTCCCGACCCGTAGCAGGAAGTCGCGGAAGCCGAGCGCCTCGTCGGTGTACCCGGCGGCGAGCAGCGCCTGCAGTGCGAGTACCGAGTCGCGCAGCCAGCAGTAGCGGTAATCCCAGTTGCGCACGCCGCCGAGATCCTCGGGCAGCGAGGTCGTCGGCGCTGCGATCACCGCGCCGGTCGTCTCATCGGTCATCGCCTTGAGCGCGATCAGTGAGCTCAGCACCTCCTCCCGATACGGGCCCTGGTAGGCGCAGCGCCCGCTCCACTGCAGCCACCACGCCTCCGTGCGGGCGAGCGCCGAGTCGGCATCCTCCACCGGCGGTGTCTCCTCGTAGGACAGATGCCAGGTCAACGTGAATCGTTCGCGCGCACCCTCGACCGCATCAAACTCGGCACCTACCGTGCCGTCCTGCACGTGAAGCGGCAGCGGAGTGCTGAGACGGAACGCGTCCGGACCAGCGGTTGCGATGACCCCGTCCGGGGCCATCTCGACCCACGGCACGATCGACCCGTAATCCGGGCGCAGCGACAGCTCCATCCGCATCGGCACCCGACCCTTCAGACCTTCGACGATCCGCATCAGCCGGGGCGGACCCGCACCCCGCCGCGGCATGAAGTCGATCACCCGAACCGCGCCCTCAGAAGTCTCGAAATCGCTCTCGAGCACGAGCGTCCCGGGCCGGTAGCGACGAGCGCTCGAGCGCACCTCGCCCGCGGGCGCGAGCAGCCACCGGCCGTGGCGCTCGTCGCCCACCAGGGCCGAGAAGCACGAAGCAGAGTCAAAGCGCGGCAGGCAGAGCCAGTCGACCGCCCCGTCGCGACCGACCAGAGCGGCAGCCTGCATGTCACCGATCAATCCATAGTCCTCGATACGCATAGGTGCCTCTTGTCTGGGTTGCTCGCCACGCCCACCGTAGGAGTAGCCGGGAACGCGCGCATCACCTGAACCGGATGAACGGCGCGCATCAGACGCGACATCCGTCTGGTCCGCCAGCGCTCAGACCGTCACCGGGGTTGCCTTCGTCGGGGGCTTGACCTTAAAGGGCCGCAGTTGGTCGTCGCCTTGGCCGGCCACTCCGTAGCTTCCCTCCGGTACCTCGTTCCAGGCGCCGGGAAGGTCGCCGATCGGTTCAGAGACGACGATTCGCGCGTCGTCGGAGAGCTGTTGCAGAATCGCTCGTTCGGGATACAGCTCCCTGAGCGTGCGGACGTCGCGCGAGAAGAACAGCGGGCGCGACTTGCCCTCGCTCGAGTAACGGAACGCCCTCAGGCGCTCACCGTCGCTCGTTGCGATCGTACCCTGGAACGGGTACTCGACGCCTCGCTGTTTCCCGCACGCCTCGACCAGGCCGATCGCGCACGCGACCGCGTTAGGCGGATCGTCCTCGAGCCGTAGCTCAGCGCCACGTTGAACAAGACCTCCGTGTCGGTCTGGCCCTTGATCTCGGGATACAGGGATTCGTCGACCGCGAGCACGAGGTCCCGTTTGATCGTCGCGAACCCGTCGATGAAGCCGTTGTGCATGAACAGCCAGCGGCCGTGGCGGAACGGATGGCAGTTGGTCTGCTGAACGGCCGATCCGATCGCCGCGCGAATGTGCGCAAAGAACAGATGAGAGCGAACATGAGCGGCGAGCTCGCGCGAGGTTCTGATCGTTCCGCGGGCGACCGGAGCACCCGCAGTTCGAGGCACATCGTGAGCAGATGTTCGCGAGGCTTCAGGGGTCGACGCTCGGCAGCGCCACTGTCGAAATCCACGAGCTCCATTCGCCGCGCGACGCCGGCTCGATGCTCCGGACTCGTTCCGATGATGCCCGCGGGGCGTGTGGGGGTCTGGGCTCAGCGAGCGTGACTCCAAGCAGCGGTCGCTGTCAGGGTCACAAGAGGGTGACAACTAGCTCCTCTGCGATCGAGAGACTTCGAAGCTATGAACGCGACCGCACCGAAGTCCAAGACCCCGGAGCACCAGCGCTTGGAGGACGCTCGTACAGGCGCGGTTCCGTGGAAGGCTTGGGGTCCGTATCTCTCAGAGCGCCAGTGGGGCACTGTGCGCGAGGGGGCACGACGACATCTTGATGCTCGTTACGGCCTACAACCGGGGCCCGGACCCAGCGACTCTGCACCTGCTCCCGACGCTGTGGTTTCGCAACACGTGGTCGTGGGGGGACGAGGTCCCGAAGCCGACCCTGAACGTCGTCGACGGGATCGGGGGGGTGGCCGCTGCGCGTGCCTCGCACTCCGAGTTGGGCGATTGGTTGCTGTGCGCCGACGCGTCGGCGGAGTTGCTGTTCTGTGAGAACGAGACCAACAACGAGCGCCTGTTCGGGGTGCCGAACGCCTCCCGGTGTGTCAAGGACGGGATCAACGATTACGTTGTGCACGGCGCCGCCGATGCGGTCAACCCGGAGCGGACCGGCACGAAAGTCGCCGCCGATCACGTGCTTGAGCTCGCGCCTGGGGAGAGCGCCTCGATTCGGCTGCGCCTGACGGCGTCGGACGGCTCCGCAGCAGACGACGCACCAAGAACCAAGCCGCTGGGCTCGAGCTTTGATCGCGTGTTGAAGGCCCGCCGTGAGGAGGCTGATCAGTTTTACGCGACTGTGATCCTGCCGGCGCTGCCCGCGGACGAGGCGATGGTGATGCGCCAGGCGCTGGCTGGACTGTTGTGGGGCAAGCAGTATTACGAATACGACGTGCATCGTTGGTTGGGTGAGCACGGGGTGAATCCTTGGGACCCGAACGCCTCGGCCAGTTCGGTGCGCAACGTGCCGTGGTTTCACATGGTCGCGGGGGATGTGATCTCGATGCCGGACAAGTGGGAGTACCCGTGGTTCGCCGCGTGGGACCTGGCGTTTCACTGCGCGCCGCTGTCGCTGGTCGACGTCGACTTCGCCAAGGAGCAGATCGAGTTGCTGCTGCGCACTCGCTACCAGCACCCCAACGGCCAGATCCCGGCGTACGAGTGGAACTTCAGCGATGTCAACCCGCCCGTGACCGCGTGGGCCGCGCTGTGGATCTACGAGCGCGAGGCCGAGATCCGCGGCGAGGGCGACCGCGAGCTCCTGACGCGCGTGTTCGCGCGGCTGCTGGCCAACTTCACGTGGTGGGTCAACCGCAAGGACCCCGACGACCGCAACCTATTCCAGGGAGGGTTCCTCGGACTGGACAACATCGGGATCTTCGATCGCTCCGCGCCGCTGCCCGGTGGCGGCACGCTCGAGCAGGCGGACGGCACCGCATGGATGGCGCTGTATTGCCAGTGGATGCTGCAGATCGCGGCCGAACTCGCCAAGCATGATCCCGCCTATCTCGACATCGCGCTGAAGTTCGTCGCCCATTTCGTGTGGATCGCGGTCGCGATGAACCCGCCGGGCGGCGATGGCGGCCTGTGGGACGAGCAGGACGGCTTCTACTACGACGTGATGAGGATGCCCGATGGGCAGATCGATCCGGCTGAAGGTGCGCTCGCTTGTGGGCCTGCTGCCACTGTGTGCCGCGACCGTGTTCGACGGCGAGTTGATCGACCGCTACCCCTCGGTTCTTGAGCGCTTCGACGAGTTCGTCACGCGGTTCGCCGAAGCGGTGCCGCAGCTGGCCCAACGTCCCGGTCCCAACCCCGAGGGCCGGCGCATCGCCTCGCTCGTCGACGAGCCGCGGCTGCGGCGGATCCTCGCTGTCATGCTCGACGAGGAGGAGTTTCTCGGCCCGCACGGGATCCGCGCAATCTCACGCCGTCACCTCGATGAGCCGTGCGTGTTCGACTGGGGCGGCCAGCAGTACAACGTGCACTACCTCCCCGCCGAGTCCGACACCGGGATGTTCGGCGGCAACTCCAACTGGCGTGGCCCGGTCTGGTTCCCGATGAACCTGGTGATCGTCCGTGCGCTGCTTCAGCTGCACCGCTACTACGGCGACCGGGTCAAGGTCGAGTGCCCGACCGGGTCCGGCAGCGAGATGAACCTGAGCGAGGTCGCGGTCGAGATCAGCGGCCGTCTAGTGGAAACGTTCACCGAGGACGAGAACGGACGCCGCCCGGTGTTCGGCGGACTCGAGAAATTCCAGACCGACCCGCACTGGCACGACCTGCTGCTGTTCCACGAGTACTTCCACGGCGACAACGGCGCCGGCATCGGCGCCAGCCACCAAACCGGCTGGACAGGCACCGTCGCCCTGCTGGTCCTGCTCAAGGGAGGAATGCTCGCGCAGGCAGGCGCGGCAACAGCCAGCGGCGACTGAGCCGCCAGAAGTGATCAAAGGCGCGACCGATACCCGCTATCCGGCCCGGGTCCGGTGGGTGATCGCAACGCTGTTCTCTGCGTCGGCGAGCTCGTGCGTAAGCCGAACGGGAAGGCCGATGAGCTTCTTGAGCTGCCAGGCGAGCCGCGAAGGGCTTCACCGGGGCGTCATCGGCGAGCTCAACCTCGAGCTCGCGAAAGCGCGCCGCCACACGTAGCCGCGCAGGATCGAGACCTCGTCGTCATCGCGCTGCGCGAGCGGCCGATCGTCGGTGCCGAGTAGCGTTGTACGTTGCCGGACGGTCCGCAGGCGCGACCTGCGTCAACGGCGCACCCAGCGCCCAGCCACGCACCAGATCGGCGAGCTGCGCAGGCATACTGCTCGCCCGACCCGACGCAGTGATCTCGCGGCGGGCGAGACCGACAGCCGGCGTGGCCGCGGGTAGCTTCGCCGTCCACACGTCTGCAGGCGGCTTGCCGCGCCGGAACCGCAACGTCACCCCGCGGCGCAACAACCTGAGATCCGCCGCGTTGTAGTAGACGGCCTCAAGCTGCTGCTCGTCACCCGCGACGGCGCTTCCGCCTCCGGGCGCCAGCGCTGGCGGGCGCTTGAGCCAACGAGCGCGGCGACCCGCCCGTCCCGCGCGCCGAGATCGATCGCCCAGCGCCACCCGGGCAGCAGCCGAGGCTCCGGTTGGGGCGCGTGCCCGACGATCTGACCCCACGGCGACTCGAGCCCGGCGCCCCATTCGACGGGGTTTCCAGAAGATCCCGCCGTGACGAGCGTCGCCTCCTCGCGCCGGTCCGACCCAGTCGAACAGTCTCAGCACAAGACTGGTGGACAAGATGAGTGTCTCTACGCCATCTGAAGCAATGGTGTTGCAAGTTCGGTGCGAGACGCACGTTCGGCGGTCCGAGGAAACGCAGGTCAACTCGGGCCGTCGCTCACGTCTCGCCCGATTGTGATTGGGTTCTGGTCTCGGCGGTGCCTTGGTATCGGAACGGGGTGGACGATGGCTGATAAGAGGCAGAAGCGGGTGGCGGAGTTCATCGCGCCGTTCCGCGTGGAGCCGGGTTCAAAGGTCGCGCTCGGTCGAGATTTCGATCCGTCGTTCAAGGCCGGTGTGAAGAACAAGAAGGAGGGGGTCGCGCTGCTGGAGAATGGCGTGCGGCTGCTGGCGGAATATCAGGCGCGCCTGGCTGCCCAGGACACGTGGGGCGTGCTCGTGGTGTTGCAGGCGCTGGACGCTGCGGGAAAGGACGGGACGATCCGTCACGTGATGAGCGGCGTGAATCCTCAAGGTGTCCACGTTCACAGCTTCAAGGTTCCTTCGGCTGAGGAGCTCGATCATGACTTCTTGTGGCGCTACGCGCAGCGGCTGCCTGCCCGCGGCGACATCGGCATCTTCAACCGCTCTCATTACGAGGAGGTGCTCGTGGTGCGAGTGCATCCCGAGAACCTCGATCGCCAGAAGCTCCCGGGCGCGTCGAAGAAGGGGGATGTGTGGAAGCGGCGCTATCGCGAGATCAACGACTGGGAGCGCTACTTGACCGACAACGGGTTCCGGGTCGTGAAGCTGTTCCTGAACGTGTCGAAGGAGGAGCAGCGAACTCGTCTCCTGCGGCGGATCGACCTCCCGGATCACAACTGGAAGTTCTCCACAGCCGATGTCCGCGAGCGGGAGCGCTGGGAGGACTACCAGAAGGCGTTCTCTGAGGTGCTCTCGCACACGAGTACGGAGTGGGCGCCGTGGTACGTGATTCCAGCTGACCGGAAGTGGTTCGGGCGGATCAGTGTCGGGGCTGTGCTCGTTCACGCGTTGATGGAGATCGACCCCCGCTTCCCGGCGATTTCCAAGAAGCAGCGCCAGGCCTTGCTCGAGGTCAAGGAGGCGCTGGAGGCGCAGGCACCGAAGGGCGCGGCGCCGGATCCGTTCGAGCAAAAGCGGCGAGTCGTGAAGGCCCGCACGCCGGACGATGGTAAGGGCCGAGCGCAATCGCGTCCGGTCGTCACAACGAACGCGACGTACAAGCAGAAGGACGAGCGGAGGCCGTAGCGATGGCGACGAGAGCTGAGACCGAATCGACCATGGGCGCCGGCGCGTGGTACAGCGCCTCGGAAACGGACGTCGCGGCGAGACTCGCCGTCAATCCGGCGGTCGGGCTCTCGAGCCAGAAGGCCGTCGAGCTGCTCGATCGCGGCGGGCCGAATGCGCTGCCGGTGGAGCAGCAGGTACCGGGTTGGAAGCGGTTCGTCGGGCAGTACCGCAGCTATATGCAGATGATCCTGCTCGGCGCCGCGATCGTGTCGCTGGCGATCAAGGAGTGGAGCACAGGGGTCTTGCTGGTCGTGATCACGGTGGTCAACGCGACGGTGAGCTTGCGTCAGGAGGGCAAGGCGGAGAGCGCGATGAACGCGTTGAAGGCGATGGTGAAGGCGACCGCGCGGGTCCGCCGCGACGGGTCCGAGGCCGAGATCTCCGCTGAGGAGGTGGTCGTCGGCGATGTCGTGCTGCTCGCGGCTGGGGATGAGGTGCCGGCGGACGGGCGGATCATCCAGGCAAGCTCGTTGCAGATCGACGAATCGGCTCTGACGGGTGAGAGCGTGCCGGCTTCCAAGGGGGTCGAGACGCCGGAGGGCACGGATCTCGCTCCCGGCGAGCAGTCGGATATGGCGTTCATGCACACGCCGGTTACGCACGGCAGTGGCGTGATGATCGTGACCGCGACAGGCAGCGACACGCAGGTCGGGAAGATCGCCGGGATGCTGGCTGGCACGACCAGGGAGCAGACGCCGCTGACCAAGCAGCTGAACACGCTGACCTTGTGGATCGCTGCGGCGGCCGGGGTAACGATGCTGGTGATGTTTGTGCTCGGGGCGCAGCGGGATCAGTCCTCCACGGTCGTGTTCACGAGCGCGGTCGCGCTCGCGATCGCGGCGATCCCTGAGGCGATGCCGACCGTGCTCCAGGTGATCCTGTCGGTCGGGGCTGCGGATCTCGCCAGGCGCGGGGCCGTGCTGAAGGATCTGACCTCGGTCGAGACCCTGGGCTCAACCTCGGCGATCAACTCGGACAAGACCGGGACGCTGACGATGAACCAGATGACCGCGATCGAGGTGATCGACCCGACCGACCGCTACACGATCTCCGGCTCCGGCTACGAGCTCGAGGGCAAGGTCCACCACGCCGCCGGCTCCTCGGAGACGATCGATGACGCGATTCTTCCCTACGTCGTCGCCAGCGACGCGAAGCTGGTCGATGGGAAGGTCGTCGGCGACCCGACCGAGGGCGCGCTGCTCGTGCTCGCCCACAAGGCGGGCCTCGACATCGAGGCCACCCGGGATCGCTACCCGCGCGTGGCGACGCTGCCGTTCGACCCGACCTACAAGCTGATGGCTGCGTTCACCAAGACGACGAACGGGTCCGGCAAAGATGTGGTGCGCTGTTATGTCAAAGGAGCGGCGCCGGCAGTCATGAGTCACACCGCGAGCGCGCGCTCCGCCGGTCAGAGCATCCCCTGGGACGATGATCTTCGCACTCGGGCTCAAGCCAACGTACAGCGGATGGAGGAGGGCGGATTGCGAGTAATGGCCAGCGGCTTTCGTGATCTCGACCCCGCCTCGTTCGATTCCGACGGCGACCTGCTGGCTCACGTCGAGGGCCTTGAGATCACCAGCCTTGTTGGGATGGTCGACCCGCCGCGCGTCGAGTCAAAGCAGTCAGTGCACGACGCCCAGAAGGCGCATATCCGCGTGCGGATGGTCACCGGCGACGATGTGATCACGGGTGCAGCGATCGCGAAGCAGCTCGGGATCGAGGGAGAGGCGATCCTCGGAGCGGAGTTCGCCGCCCTTGACGAACAGGAGCGTCTGTCGCGAATCGATCGGATCGGCGTCGTCGGCCGGGTCGCTCCCGAGCACAAGGTGCTGCTCGTTGACACGCTGAAGCAGAAGGGCGATGTGGTCGCGATGACGGGCGACGGTGTCAACGACGCGCCATCGATCAAGGCTGCGCACATTGGGATCGCAATGGGCAGCGGCACCGAGGTCGCCAAGAACGCCAGCCGGATGATCCTCACCGACGATGACTTCGCGACGATCGTGCACGCAGTCGGTCAGGGCCGCAAGCTCTACGACAACCTGACCAAGTACGTCCGCTTCGTCCTGATCTCACTCGTCGCGTTCGTCCTGACGTTCCTCGGAGCGACGCTGCTGAACATCGCTGCCGGCCAGCCGTTCACCCCGGCGCAGGTGCTGTGGATCCACTTCTTCATCAGCGCCCCGTTCGGCGTCGCTCTGGGTCTCGATCAGGCCACGCCGCATCTGATGCGCCGTCGCCCGCGGCCGAGCAGCGAGTCGATCATGACGCACAGCCTAATGCTCACCACAGGACTCGTCGGACTGTACATGGCGATCGTCCTGGACCTGCTGATCTACTTCGGCAAGCAGCACTACCACAGCACTGCGATCGGGTCATCGATCGGGCTCACGGCGTTCGCGCTGATGCTCGTCATCGCGGCCTACCAGAGCCGCAGCGTCACGCTCTCGGCGCTCGCAAGCGAGACGTTCGACAACCGCTCGATGAACTGGACGGCTCTGGCCGAGATCGCGCTTGCGGTGATGGTCACGCAAATGGACCTGTTCAACCGGCTGCTCGGCACGGTGCCGTTGAAAGCGGGGCAGTTCGGCCTCGCGCTCGCCGCCGCCGTGCTGCTGCTCGCGCTCTGGGAGATCGGCAAGCTGATCGCGCGCCGGCAGACAGCAACCGCGGGGTCCAACACGTCCCGCCCGTCGAGCGCTCCGTCCGCTAGCTTGGATCCAGTGTGAAACGTCCGTCGGCTCGCGCGAAAAAAAAACGGACCGCCGAGCCGAGATCCGCAACACGACAAGAAGGAGTCCGCTATGGCAACGCTAGTTGCGATTGGCTATCCGGATCAGGCTACCGCCGAAGAGGCAAGGCACACCGTTCAGCAACTCGAGGCCGAGTTGATCATCCAGGCCGACCAAGTCGCCGCGATCTCACGCGACCTCGACGGCAAGTACCACGTCCACACCAGCCATGGAGGCGCCGGCGCCGGTGCCGGCGCGGTCTGGGGCGGGTTCTGGGGGCTGCTGTTCGGACTGCTGTTCTTCATCCCCTTCGCCGGGTGGGCGGTGGGCGCCGGGCTCGGCGCCCTGTTCGGCCATCTGGGTGAAAAGGGAATCGACAAGCAGTTCCAGGAGCAAGTGCGCGACCACCTCAAGCCGGGGACCTCAGCCCTGTTCCTGGTGATCGAGCACGCGACGCCGGACAAAGCAGTCGCCGCCCTAGAGAAGTACGGCGGCACGGTCATCAAGACCTCGCTCTCCGAGGAGGACACAAAGAAGCTGCAGGAGGCGCTGCAGCCGCCTCAGCCCGCCGGCACCGCCTCGTAGGTCCCGAAACACCCGATCCGCAGCTGCCGGCCGATCCGTTGGCCGGCAGCTGCGTCCTTTCCTCGGCGCTGATGTCGAACGCCAAGGAGGGCTGCTCAGCCGGGATCCCGAGACACAGTGCCATCAGGGCGATGAAGGCCCTCACTGACAACGACGCACGGGCCGCGACGAGAGCAGACAGCTCGTGATGGCGTCTCGTTCAGTTCCCGGCGTGCGTGCGCTCGCGAGCTACCGAGTCTCGTGGCTCCGCCGCGACGTGGTCGCCGGCCTGGTGCTGAGCACGCTGCTGGTCCCGCAGGGGATGGCTTACGCCGAGCTCGCGGGCCTGCCGGCGATCACCGGCCTCTACACGACGATCCTCTGTCTGATCGGCTATGCCGTGTTCGGCCCATCGCGGATCCTTGTGCTCGGCCCCGACTCCTCGCTGGGACCGATGATCGCAGCGACGATCCTGCCGATCCTCGGCTCGAACGGCAGCCCCGAGCGCGCGATCGCGCTGGCGTCGACGCTCGCGCTGATCGTCGGTGCGATCATGCTCGCGGCCGGGATCGCGAAGCTCGGGTTTGTCGCCGACCTCCTCTCCAAGCCCACGCAGATCGGCTACATGAACGGCCTGGCGCTGACGATCCTCGTCGGCCAGCTGCCGAAGCTGTTCGGGTTCTCGGTCGACGCAAACGGACTAATCAACGAGGCCCGAGGGCTCGTCGACGGGCTCAGCTCGGGCGACGCCGTCGGCGCTGCCGTCGCGATCGGATTGCTCAGCCTCGTTCTGATCCTCGGGCTCGGGCGCTGGCTGCCGCGGATTCCCGGCGTGCTGGTGGCAGTCGTCGCCGCGATCGCAGCAACGTCAGCATTCGATCTCGCCGACCACGGCGTCTCGCTCGTCGGAACCCTGCCGAAAGGGTTCCCACCACTGACCGTTCCGAGTCCAATATCGGACCTCCCGCTGCTGGTCGCGGGAGCGCTGGGGATCGCGCTGGTCGCGCTCACCGACACGATCTCCACAGCATCGTCGTTCGCCGCCCGCACCGGACAGGAGGTCAATGGCAACGGCGAGATGATCGGGATCGGCGCCGCGAACGTCGCCGCCGGGTTCTTCCAGGGATTCCCGGTCAGCACGAGCGGGTCGCGCACCGCCGTCGCCGAGCAGGCCGGCGCCAAGACACAGCTCACCGGCCTGGTCGGAGCGGCGGCGATCGTGCTGATGCTCGTGCTTGCGCCGGGCTTGCTGAAGAACCTCCCAAACCCGACGCTCGCAGCGGTCGTGATCGCCGCCTCACTGTCGCTCGCCGACGTGCCCGGAACGGTTCGGCTGTGGCGTCAGCGTCGCGTCGAGTTCCTGCTCTCGATCACCGCGTTTCTCGGCGTCGCGCTGCTCGGCGTCCTTCAGGGCATCGCGGTCGCGGTCGCGCTCTCGATCCTCAACGTCTTCCGGCGGTCCTGGTGGCCGTACCAGACGACGCTCGGGCGCGTGCCAGGCCTGGCTGGGCACCACGACCGGCACCTGCACCCCGAGGCCGAGCAACTTCCCGGGCTCGTGATCTTCCGCTTCGACGCACCGCTGTTCTTCGCCAACACACGGACGTTCCGGAACCAGATCCGCCGTCTCGCGGTCGCCGACCCGCGGCCGAAGTGGATCATCATCGCCGCAGAGCCAATCACCGACGTCGACACGACCGCGGCCGACATGCTCGCCGAACTCGACGAGGAAGTCAACGCCGCCGGCACCTCCCTCGTGTTCGCAGAGCTCAAGGACCCCGTCCGCGCAAAGCTCGAGCGCTACGAGCTGATCGGCCCGCTCGACCCCGGCCACTTCTTCCCCACCCTCGACGCCGCGCTCGAGGCCTTTCGTCGACAGACCGGCGCCGATTGGACACCGCCCGCACACACCAGCCAAGACGGCAGATAGGCACCCCTCACCGCTTCTGGGAAGGAGCCGCCGCCTGGGTCCATTCAGGTGCAGCGGCCGCCCGGCAGCTCCGAAACGGGGAACCGTCACCCCTTACGGATGATGAGAAGACGGCTCTGATAAGCGACGGTGCGGACTGGAGCTGAGTCTCAGTTGCTACCGCGCACGTCGCGTCCCGCTACCGGAAGGAGTTGACGATGAACCAAGTCAGAGGCGTTGGCCGGGCCGTGTTTGCAGCGGTGCTGCTGACTGTCGGCGGCGTGTTGAACATCATCTACGGAATCGCAGCGATCGGAAACTCGAAGTTCTTCGTGCACGACACGCACTACGTGTTCGCCAGCCTCAAGAGTTGGGGCTGGATCACGCTGATTATTGGGATCCTCGAGCTCGCCGCGGCGCTGTCGCTGTTCCAGGGTGGTACCTACGGCCGATATTTCGCCATCGCTGTCGGCTCACTCGCTGCAATCGGCGCGTTGCTGGACACCCCCGCATACCCATTCTGGTCGCTCGCTGTGTTCGCGTTGAGCCTGTGGATCATCCACGGGCTCACGATCGACGGAGGACCCAACGACACGTGGGAGGCTCAGCCGTCGACCGGCCCGACGATGGCGCCGCAGGGCGTTGACCCCAGCGTCATGACCCCGGGCAAGATGACCTATGACCTACGACGACTGCGCCTGCACCAGATCATCCAGCGCATCCCGCACACCAACCGCTACCACGTCACGCCCTTCGGGCTCCAGGTCGCGATCTTCTTCAGCCGCACCTACAGCCGACTGTTACGGACCGGCCTGTCGGAGATCTGCGACCCGATACCAACCAACACCCCGCTACGCCGCCACTTCGACCGACTCGACCAAGCGATCACCGCCCACGTCGACCGACTCAACCTCGCCGCCTGAAACTTGACTCATCTCTCCCGGCTTCGCCGGGTCAAGCCTCCTAGTCGCGGCGTCTAACTTGTCCGTCGGTTCTGAGGTCATCGTCATCTTGTCTTCGTGGCTCACCTGACCACGTCAGCGCCCCTTCGAGCCGGGCCACGAGGGCCCGTATCCGGCCGGTTATCCGGGACGACTGGCTGAAGGCGCCAGCCCAGATGTCTCGGTTTCCAGCCGTCTCTCGACCACCGGCATTCGCTCTTCTTGGCCATCCTGTTCCCGCCGAGGAATTGGGCCCTCCTCACGGTCGGCTTACCGGCCCAAACGGCCGGACCTCGACGGGGTTACCGCGTTCCGCACGGACGAGCCACGACCGGGTTGGGTGTCTCCTCTACCCCGGGGACTCGGTCACCAGCCGGTCCGATCGTTAGCGAGATCTGCCTCGTCGAGTTAGCGCTCGGGTGCTAGCGCGCGGCTGCGACGCTGGCAAACACCGCGACGGAGCGCCGCTGCTCCAGTGCGAACCAGCGGCGCCGATGCGGCTGCCATCGCGCCGCGGTGGACGGTAGCTTTCGGCTCACAGACGTCTGCCGCCGGCTTCTGCTTTGCCACGAAACTGATCACCGGCAGTCGGCGCCAATCGCGACCTTGGAGGCCTGATCGGAGACGATCGCTATCGCCCGCAAGCGCCAACGCAATGGCGAGCTCCTGCGCGCCTACTCCGGTCGCATAGGAGCTACGACGCGACAGCGTTCTAGCCGGGGTGACGCTGCTCCCTTCGGAACAAAGGGAGCCACGCGAGCGCCCGTCGTCGGCACGCACCCGCGCGAACACGAACGCAAGGTCTGGATCCGGGGTGCGGCCGACTGTCGCTTTGTTGCCGGGAGCGCTCTTCCGGGTCGATGGCCGAATGCTCAACAGCCCTGGAGCGCGCGGGCGCTGGCCGCTGAACCGAACGCGTTCGACGAAGAAGGCGTTTTGGTGGTGGGGGCGGAGCGGGCATACTGCTTGTTGATGAGCGAGTCGCTGACGTTGACGGCGGTGTTCACGCCCGATGAGAACGGTTGGACGATGGCGCAGCTGGCGGAATGGCCTGCGGTCGTGACGTGTGGCAAGAGCCTGGACGAGGCTCGTGCGATGTTGTTGGATGCCGCGCGGGAGATGATCGCCTCCTACCGTGAGGAGGGGCGTGGAGCCGCCGATCGGTGCTGGGCGGGTGGAGTCGATCACGATCGATCTGGCTGCCTGATGGGCGTTGGATAGTCGCCGCTGGTGAAGCGAGGAGATCTCGAAGCGCATCTGCGCACGTACGCCTGCCAGGTCATTCGCGAGGGCGCGAATCACGCGATCTGGTCAACGGCGGATCGTGAGCGCCGCGCGCCGGTTCCGCGCCACCGCGAGATCCCGGCCGGGACGGTCCGTGCGATTTGCCGCCAGTTGGAGTGCCGCCTCCGGAGAATCTGCGCTGACCCGGCGCGAGGCGCGAACTCAATGCGAGCGGCGGCCAGTGTCGTCACGCGGGTGGCGCTGCTGGCGATCGGGCCTGGAGAGCCGACCGGCCTCGCGCCGGTGGACGGTTTCCATCCTACTGCCGAGGAGTGCGCCGGTCTTGCTCTGTGCGCGGGTTGCGGGCTGGCGAGCCCGCGCGAGCCGAACGAGCTGTGGACGAAGTTGTGGGGAAGTCGGGACCCGTCGCGCACTGTGCAGCTGGACCGGCGCAGATCCTTTCGGTCGCAAATCTCCTGTATAAGCGATGCTTCGTTTGCTCCGTTCGTACGGACAGTCAGGGCGGGGGGCCCTTGCGCCGGTCTTGAGACTTATTCAGCTGCGGGGCGACTCGGGCCTAGCGCTCGTGCAGGGTGGTCGGGGGAGTGTGGGGAAGTTGTGGGGGAGTTGGAGCGCGTAATCCCAGTATTGGCGCATGATTGGACCGTTGAGGGCCGGTGGCTATGCGCTGAAGAGCGCGCTCTGGCGCGGTAACGGAGAGGGAGGGATTCGAACCCTCGTACCGGGAGATCCCGATAACCGGTTTTCGAGACCGGCGCATTCAACCGCTCTGCCACCTCTCCGGAGAACGGGATTACAAGGCTAGACGAGACTCATCAACGACGCCGGTCGGCGAAGAACGCCCGCAGCAGCCCGGCTGAGTCCTCGGCCAGGAGCCCCGACTGGACCTGTGGGTGGTGGTTGAGCGGACCCCGCCCACCCACGTCGAGCACGCTTAGGACGCTGCCGGCGGCGCCGGCCTTCGGGTCGGTAGCGCCGAACACGACGCGCGGCACGCGGGCGAGGACGATCGCGCCGGCGCACATCGCGCACGGCTCGAGCGTGACGTACATGACCGAGTCGAGCACGCGCCAGCTGCCGAGTGACCGCGCGGCCTCGCGGAGGGCGATCATCTCGGCGTGAGCGGTCGGGTCGGCGCGGAGCTCGCGCTCGTTGTGACCGGAGGCGATCACCTCGCCGTCCTTGACGATCACGGCGCCGATCGGTACGTCATCGTGCTCGAGCGCCCGGCCCGCCTCGCGCAAGGCGAGGCGCATGAAGTACTCGTCGCGGGGAAAGAAGTACGAACTCAGCGCTAACGTTCTCGCAGGGAAACTTTCGGGCGTCTCATGATGTCTTAAGGCCGGGGCCGACCTGCCCGAAGTCCGGAAGCCGGCGGCGCGTATCGAATTGAAATCAATCCTCTCTGCTCGTCGGATTCCCCTCGCCACGCTTGCGGTCGTCGGGGGGCTGGTGATCGCGGCGCCGGCCGTAGCGTCGTCGCGTGCGCGAGGCCCAGCTCTCGCCGGCGGCTCCGCCTACGTCCCGCGCGAGGTGGTCGTGGGTTATCAGCCGCGGCCGCTCGCCACCAACGCCAAGGCGGTCGCCGGGCGGATGGGCGTCCGCGAGCCGGCTGCGTCGCCCACCGAGCAGGTAGTGCGGCTGCACAGAGGGGTGAGAGTCTCCGACGCGGTCCCCGAGCTTCGTCACCAGGCGGGTGTCGCATACGCGGTCCCGGACTACATCGCACATCAGGCCGGGGCGTGGTACCCCAACGATCCCGGTCGGGCCCATGTGCCGCGGGGCTGGACGCGGGTTCAGTGGAACTTCCTGCCGGGCGTCGGGGTCAACGCCCCGGAGGCGTGGGCGAATCTGCTTGCCGACCATCGGCCGGGCGGCCGCGGTGTGACGATCGCTGTGCTCGACACGGGCGTCGCTTACCGCGACTGGCAACAGTTCAAGAAGTCTCCCGACTTCCCCGGCACCCGGTTCGTCAGGCCCTACGACTTCGTCGCCAAGAACCGGTTCCCGCTCGACCGCGAGGGGCACGGGACATTCGTCGCCGGCACTATTGCCGAGTCGACGAACAACCGCCTGGATCTGACCGGGCTCGCCTACGGCGCGTCGATCATGCCCGTGCGGATTCTCGACGCCGACGGCACGGGTGACGCGGCGACCATCTCGCGCGGAATCCGCTACGCGGCCACGCACGGCGCCAACGTCATCAACCTGAGCCTCGAGTTCTCGCTCGACGTGAACTCGACGGACATCCCAGAGATCCTCTCGGCAATTCGCTTCGCGCACAGCCGCGGCGTGGTGGTTGTCGCCGCCGCCGGCAACGAAGGGGTCCAGCAGCTCGCCTATCCCGCCCGTGCGCGGGACGTGATCTCGGTCGGCGCCACAACCCGTGACCGCTGCCTCGCGGACTACTCGAACTACTCGGGGACCTCGCTGAAGGGCGCGCACCTCGACGTCGTCGCTCCCGGCGGCGGTGATGACACGAGCATGCTGAGCGATCCCGCCTGCCACCCGAACCGGCAGCTGCCGGACATCACGCAGCTCACGTTCCTCGATCCCAGTAACCCGACGCGATTTGGCTATCCGAGCGGCTGGTATGGGACGTCGATGTCGGCTCCGCACGTCACCGCCGCCGCTGCGCTGGTGATCGCCAGCGGTGCGATCGGCCGTCACCCCACACCCGACCAGGTTGTGGCTCGCCTTGAAGCCACCGCGCAACCCCTGGGCGGTTCGAAGCCCAACCAGTACTACGGCTGTGGGCTGATCGACGTGGGCGCGGCCACGGCGCACGCGCCGGCGACGTCGTGCAAGCCGTGAACGGGCTCAGCTACTAGTCCGGACGATCAGCACCGAGCAGGGCGCGTGGTGCGAGACCTTGTTCGGGACGGAGCCGAGCAGGAAGCGCTTGGCCCCGGTCATCCCCCGATTCCCAACCACGATCAGATCCGAGCGCTGCTCCTCGGCGACGTCGAGGATCGCGTCGGCCGCGTCCCCCTGGCGCGCGAACGTCTCGACCTGCTCGACGCCGGCGAGCTTGGCCTCCGCGTGGGCACGGTCGAGCATCGCCATCACGTCTTCGTGGGGATTGACCATCCATTGCAGGTCCTTGGGAACCTCGATCCGCTCGTTGCGAAGGCGCTGGTCCGATACCGGTTCGTAGGCGCTGACGATCTGCAGCCGGGCGCCGAGCTCGCGCGCCAGGTCGATCGCATAGCGGACGGCGGTCGCGGCCGAGTCCGATCCGTCGGTGCCGACGACGATTGAGGCGAACACCCGCTCCGGTCCTCAGGCGAGCCTGATGATCGCGATCACCATCCCCGCGACGACGAACACGACGATCGCCACCTGGGTCCAGATCCAGAGTCGAGGCATGAACCCAAAGTATCGTGAACGGCGATGGCAGAGCCCCTGAGTCCGGCGTTGAAGGCCGTGAGCGACGCGGTCCTCGCGGTCGCCTCGCAACTATCAGTCGGCGACGTGCTACAGCACCTGGTCGACTCGGCGCACGAGCTCGCGGGCGCCCGCTACGCGGCGCTGGGGATCCCGGACGGCGAGGGCGGCTTCCGGCGCTTCCTCGTGGCGGGCATGAGTGATTCGCTGATCGCAGCGATGGGGCCGCTGCCCCGCACCCACGGAATGCTGGGCGCGATGCTCGAGTCATCGACTCCGTATCGCACCGACGACATCCACCGAGACCCACGATTTCGCGGCTGGTGGCCCCGCCAGCACCCGGACATGCGCTCGTTCCTGGGTGTGCCGATCATCGCGCAGAACGAGATCATCGGTGCCTTCTACCTGACCGAGAAGATCGGACGTTCGTCGTTCGACGACGCCGATCAGGCGCTGATCGAGCTGCTCGCCGCGCACGCCTCGATCGCGATCACCAACGCGCGCCTGTACGAGCGCTCGCGCGAGCTGTCGATCGTCTCCGAGCGCAACCGCCTGGCGCTCGAGCTCCACGACGTGGTCAGCCAGAAGCTGTTCGGCTTGGTGCTCACGGCCGAAGCTGCCAGCACGCAGCTCGACCGGGCCCCGGCCGCGGCGCGCCAGCAGGTCGAGCGGCTCGGTGTGCTCGCCCGCGACGCGCTCGAGGAGCTGCGCTCGTTGATCCTTGGCCTGCGCCCGCCCGACCTCGAACGTGACGGGCTCGAGGGCGCTTTGCGCAAGGAGGTCGAGATGCTCGGTCGCGTCCATGGCGTCGACGTCGAGCTGACGAGAGAGCGCGCCGCCGCCGGCGCGAACGGAGACCTCGCGCGCGACTTCGCGATCCTGCGGATCGCACATCAGGCCTTGCACAACGCGCTACACCACGCGCACGCCAAGCACGTGTCGGTGCGGCTGAGCCACCCCGGCGGAGCGGTGGTCGTCGAAGTCCGCGACGACGGCGTCGGCTTCGAGCCTCAGCGCCGCGAGGTCCGTTCCCGGCACCTCGGCCTGACGTCGATGGAGGAGCGCGCCCACGAGATCGGGGGCAGGCTCGAGATCCACTCCGCCCCCGGCGCCGGCACGACCGTCCGGCTCGAGGTTTCAGGCGATGAGTGACCCGGTTCGCGTGTTGCTGGTCGACGACCACGCGGTCGTGCGCGAGGGGTTGCGGAACTTCCTCGAGCTCCAGGACGGGATCGAGGTCGCCGGCGAGGCGGGGGATGGGGAGGAGGCGCTGACCGCCGCCGCACGGCTGCATCCGGACGTCGTGCTGATGGACCTGGTGATGCCTCGGCTCGACGGCGTCGGGGCGATGCGGCGACTGCGTACCGCCGTCAAAGCCCACGTGGGGCACCTGCTGGCCAAGCTCGACGTCACCGACCGGACGCAGGCGGCGCTGCTGGCCGTCAGGGACGGCCTCGTTCGAGCCGGTTGAGGATCGCCGTGAGCCGCTCGGCTTCCTTGGCCGGGCTCGTGGTCATGCGCCGGTCGGTGATGCGGGTCGTGACGAGGCCGGCGGCGAGGATGTCGGCGTCTATGTCCCCAGAGCCCCCGCGACCCCTCGCTTCACCCCGTGGACGCGCGGTTGTCACATTTCCTCAGCACAGGTCCTAGGACCAATTGCCGCTGGCGACCGCGACCGGAGCGCCCCTACCTTGGTGGCATGCCGAACGCAATCATCACAGGTGCCTCGAGGGGGCTCGGCCTGGCGCTCGCGCGGGCCCTGGCGGCGAAGGGCTGGACGCTGACGATCGACGCCCGCACCGCCGCCGACCTCGAGAGCGCGGCGCGGGAGCTGGGGACAGTCACGGAGACGCGCGCGGTCCCGGGCGACGTCGCCGACGCGCGGCACCGCCTCGCGCTCGTCGAGGCCGCGGGCGAGGCGGTCGACCTGCTCGTCAACAACGCGAGCCTGCTCGGCCCGAGCCCCCAGCCGACCATGAGCCAGTACCCGCTCGAGGCGCTCGAGCGCGTCTATGCAGTCAACGCGTTCGCGCCGCTGGCGCTGATTCAGCTCGCAATCCCACGAATCCCCGGCGGCGGACGGATCATCAACATCACCTCGGACGCGGCCGTCGAGCCGTACGAGGGCTGGGGCGGGTACGGCTCGTCGAAGGCGGCGCTCGAGCAGCTGACGGCGATCCTCGGAGTCGAGCATCCAGAGCTCCGCGTCTACGCAGTCGATCCCGGTGACATGCGGACGCGGATGCACCAGGAGGCGTTCCCCGGCGAGGACATCTCCGACCGCCCGCCGCCCGAGGACAGTGTGCCGGGTGTGCTCGCGCTGATCGAGGGCGACTTTCCGAGCGGGCGCTACCAGGCGCGGGAGGTGACGGCCGCACATGAGCACGCCGGCGTTTGAGCTGCCCGAGGCGCTCGAAGCCGCCGAGCCGCCGGAGGCGAGGGGGCTGGCGAGAGACGAGGTGAAGCTGATGGTCGCAACGCGCGGCGACGGCCGGATCGCACACGCGACGTTCCGCGACCTGCCCGAGCTGCTGAGGCCCGGCGACCTCGTCGTCGTCAACGTCTCGAAGACGCTGCCGGCAGCACTCAGAGCCAGCCGGGAGGACGGATCGGCCACCCGTGTGCACTTCTCGACCCGCGCGCCGAAGCTCGACGCGAGCTGGCGGGTGGTCGAGCTGCGCAGCGCCGACGGCACCCGCCCCGCGCGCGCTCGCACCGCCGAGTGGATCCGCCTGAAAGGCGGGGCAACCCTCGAGCTCGTCGCGCCGTATGCATCGGGCGCCCGGCTGATGCTCGTAGTTTGGCGACAGCCATCTGATCCTTCCGTAACCGACCGGCGAGATCGTCCCGATCTGCTGGGAATTTCGTGGCGTATGACACAGCGAGCCTGATGCGGCGCTGGTAGCGTGAGGCCCGGTGCTGGACCGGGCGGTGACGACTCGTTTTCTGAGCGGCGATCCGGATGCGGTCCGAGAGGTGTACCGGGCGTACGGCAAGACCGTCTACGCCGTCGCGTACAAGGTTCTCGGAGACCGGGGGCTGGCCGAAGAGGCGACCCAGCAGGCGTTCCTGAAGGCGTGGCGCGCCGCCAAGAGCTTCGATCCCTCCCGCGAGCTCGGGCCGTGGCTTGCGTCGATCGTGCGCCGAACGGCGATCGACGTCTACCGGCGCGAGGCTGTGCGGGTCGCGGATCCGCTGGACGCCGTGGCGCCAGGTGACCCCGCGCTCGCCACCGAGCCCGAGCAGGCAGCCCTCTACGACGCGTGGGAGGTCCGCCAGGCCGTCGAGGAGCTGCCACAGGACGAGCAGGAGGTGGTTCGCCTGCAGCACTTCGAGGGCCTCACCCACGCCGAGATCGCCGAGCGGCTGACCGTCGCCGTCGGCACCGTCAAGTCGCGATCATTCAGGGCCCATCAACGCCTCGCTGCCCTGTTGGGACACCTGAGGGAATGAAACCGAACCGCATCGGTTCGACGTAGGAGAAGACAGAGGAACTTCATTGAGCATTACTGACGACGAGCGGATTGCATATCTGGCAGGTGAAGCTGTCGGGTCGCTGAGTGCCGAGGAGCGAGCGAAGCTCGACGAGCTGCGCGAGATCCTCCGCGAGACCTCCACGTGGGCGGAGCCCGATGCCGGGCTCGAGGATCGGATCGTGGCGGCGATAGCGGCGGAGGCCGGCGCCCGCCCGACCGAGCCTGAGCACCAGGCCGAGCCGGCCAAACCCGCCAGACACCGGCGTCGCGCGTTCAGCCCCGGCTCGCGCTTGCGCCGTCCGCGTTACGCGCTCGGCGGAGCCGCGGTGGCGCTCGCCGTGGCCGCGCTCGCGATCGTGCTCGCGACCGGCGGCAAGAGCTCGCCAAAGCCCCTGCATTTCGCGATGGTCGTGACCGGCACCCAGCTCGCCCCTAGGGCCAAGGGCACCGCGTCGTTGACGAAGACCGACTCCGGGTGGCGGGTCGACCTGTCGGCGACCGGCCTGCCACAGATCGACAACGGCCGCTACTACCAGGCCTGGCTGAAGAACGCCGCCGGGGTCCTCGTGCCCGTCGGGACGTTCAACGATGCCAAGCGCGTCACCTTGTGGTCCGGCGTGCCTGTGACCAAGTTCCGGACGCTCACGGTCACGATCCAGACCGCCGACGGCAATCCGATTTCTTCCGGCAAGCGAGTCCTGATAGGTAGGATCGCCCCACGCGGCTGAGAACGGGGGCACGGCTGGGCGAACCGTTCGCCGCTTTGTCCCGTAGTGCGGTTCGAGGACGAAGCTCGAGCGAAACGACCGAAGGAGGGCTAATGGGGAAGGACACGCGCAGGACCCGGCGACGCAAGGTTGCCGCGGCAGCAGGCGTGATAGCAGTCTTGGCGGCCGCCGGATCCGCGTCCGCGGCGTTCCAGGCGTTGCCGCCCGGCGATCAGGTGAACAACGATCGGGCGGCCGGGATCAACCCGAATCTGCCGGTCAACCTCGACGACCCGGCGAACTCGGATGTCGTCGGGGGCTCGCTCGTCGCCTCCAAGCCACTCGTGCCGTGGGCGATCTTCCGTCAGCGGGAAACCACGGGCTCATCGCCGCCGGCGGATCAGATCTTCAGCCGCTCGTTCGCGACGATGAACCCGCTCGCGAGCGGCGTCTGGACGACCCGGGGCAACGGGACCGTGGGCGGTCGCTCGAGTGCGAGCCCGACGTTCAGCGGCTCGCTGAACTTCGACCAGAGCCAGGACGGCGAGGCTCCGGCAATCGACTTCGCCGGGACAGGACGGACCGTGCCGTGGGCGACGTGGTACGAGCACGTGACCGGAATCCCCGGCACGTTCGGCGCGAACAACATCTTCGCGAGCCGTTTCGACGCGACCTCGAACAAGTGGATCTTCTCCGGTCAGGGACGTGGCAACGGCGGCGGCGGCCCGCAGGTCCCATCGCTGAACATCCATACCGATCAGAGCGCGGAGAATCCGTCGGTCGCAGGTGGCTCGGCGGTTGACCCGACCGCGCCGGGGCCGTGGGTGACCTGGCAGGAGACAACGATCCTTCCTGTGAGTGGTAAGGATCAGATCTTCGTCAGCAAGCCGCTCGGGCCAGGGCGCACCAACTGCGTCGGCGTGACGCCCGCGGCAGAAGATCCGAATGCTGCACCGCCTGGCGGGTTCTGCTTCCAGCAGACGGGACTCCCGCGCGTGGGACCCGGGGCCAACGATCCTAGCCTGAACGTCGACCCGACCCGTAACGGGATCGAGCCCGATATCGCGTTCACCGGTCCAAAAGACTCGGTTCCGTGGGTCGTCTGGTACGAGACGGGCCCGACCACGCTCGCAGGTCCGTTGCACAGCAACGAGATGGTGTTCGCGGCCAGGGGGATCACCGACAGCACCGCCCAGGGCGGGTTCCACTGGCAGGCGGTCGGTAGCGGGCTCCAGGGCGTCCTCGACAAGACAGGAACCACCAATCACTTCGGGACCTGCGCCGAGTCGGCGACGAACGAAGAGCAGTGCTCGCTGAACAAGAATCCGGCCCAGGAGGCCGAGGATCCGCGTGTCGCAGCCGGCACGATGACCCACGGCAACCCGACGGTCCCGACGGTCCCGTGGGTCGTCTGGGATGAGGGCAGCGCGACGACCCCGAACAACAACAGCGTGTTCGTCGCGAGGCTCGTCGGCGCCGGCGCCGCCGCGCGGTTCGTGATCGCCAACAACGGCCAGCCGATCGGCACCGGCGATCGTGCCGACATCACGTTCTCAGGCAACACGCCATACGTGACCTGGCACCACAACAACCAGGTCGTGACGGGCCACTTCACCACCCCGGACGCGTTCGTCAAGGACAACGCTCCGGTGGGGTCGAACGCGCCCGACACCGTCCGCGCCCCGATCTCGTCCGGATGCATCGCGGACCCGTTCAGCCAAGACGGGGCGGCCTGCCAGGCGGGCGCGGTCGGCACGCCGTTCTTCCTGTTCACCGACGGCACCGCGAGCAACGCGAAGCTGTTCGCGGACGCCTATCAGGCTGACAACCTGGTGACGGGGCCGGCGAAGAGCGTGACGGCGTCGAGCGCCACGCTGACCGGCTCGGTCAATCCCGAGGGCGCGGCCGTCAACGCGTCGTTCCAGTTCGGGACGACGACGGCGTACGGTGGCACCACGACACCGCACAAGATCGGTGTCACGCAACTCGCCGATGTCGTTCAGCGCCGGCATCGAGCGGCCTGCCCGCCGGAACCACGATCCACTACCGGGCCGTGGCGACGAGCGACTTCGCGCCGCCGCAGTTCGGCCGCGGACCGGACGTTCAAGACCGCTGCGGCGTTCGGCAACGTGAAGGTCGGTAAGGCCAGGGTGAGCGGCACCTCGGCGTTCGTCCGCGTGTCGTGCTCGGGCGTCGCCGGCCTGACGTGCAAGCTCCGGTTCCGGATGACCGTGACCGAGAAGCTCCGCGGCACGAAGATCATCGCGATCACCGCTAGCAAGCGGCCGAAGATCCGGAAGGTCGTGGTCACGGTCGGGTCGGCACGCTGCAGTGACGCTGGGCGCCGGTCGCTCGAAGGTCGTGAAGGTCTCGCTGAACGGCCTCGGCAAGCGCCTGCTCGCGAGCCGCCACACGCTGACGGTAACGCTGGACGTCACGCAGATCCTCGGCGGCGGACGGTCGCGGACGCTGTCGCAGAAGGTGACGTTCAAGGCGCCGAAGCACAAGAAGTAGGACCACTACAAGAGCCCGGGCGCAGACGGCCTGGGCCTCGTCCATGTTCGGACGGGGCCCGGGCCTTCGCCCTTCAATGAAGCAGCTCCTCGGGGACGTCGTCGAGCAGCCCGATCGCGCGAGGCTGCACTCCGTCCTCGATAACCACCGCCCCGCCGGGCCAGTACGGGTGCGGTGGCCTCGCACGGTGCACCAGCAGCGGCTCGTACTGCCAGGACCCGCTGCAGACGATCTGCGGCCTGCCGCCCCGGGCCCGCCACTGCGAGAGATCGTCGCCGTGGATCGGGCCGAGCCGGTGAACGTGCCCGAACACGACCCAGTCGGCGTCGATCCCGAGTCGCTGTGCGACGCGTGCCACAGCCGGGATCGCGGCGCGCTGCATCTGCGTTCCCAGCAACGTCGCCGTCACGGGCGCCATCCGTCGGTTCAGCAAGGTGCGATGCATCGCCGGCATTGTCGCGGCGCGGACCAGCTCGGCCGCGTCGTCGAGCAGCGCCGCCACCGGGTCGCGGCAGCCACCGGGACGTGCGCGCGAGCGATGGGCGCCGCGCGTGCTCGTGCTCGACCGGCGACGCCGCGACACGGGATCGCGAGCGCCGAACAGGGTTCCGCAAGATGCCGTACGCCGAAACCGGCAGCAGGTGGCGGTCGAGGTAGTGACCATGGGTCGCCCAAATCGTGTCGGACAGCCACGCGCCCGGGTAGCGCACCGTGACCGCAGCGGGCGCCAGCCACGACACAAGCCGCTCGAGCGCCGCGCTCGCATTGTGCGGGACGGCCGCGTCGGGCCGCAGCGACGAGCCCTGCGACCGGATCCATCCGCGGATCAGCACCCGATCGTGGTTGCCCGGGATCACCAGCGCGGCTCGCCCCGACCCGAGCCGCTGCCCGATCGCGCGGACGATCGGCTCGGCGATCCTCATCGCCTGCTGCGGGCGTCCCTCGAGCAGCTCGACCGTGTCGCCCAGCAGCACCAGGCGATCGACGCCGTCGATCGCGAGCAGCAGCCGCCGCAGCGGTTCGGGGCGCATCAGGACGCCGTGGCCGAGTCGCCCCCCGAGGTGCAGATCAGAGATGACCAGCGAACGCAAGGCGCGCGCCACGATAGCCGTGGCGCGCGCCTACACCGGCCCGACGTGCGTCGAAAGCGCGACTAGGCGCCGGCCAGCACCCCGAAGTGAAGCGGGACGCCCCGCGCCACCACCAGCACCGGCGCGGTCGCGTTCTCGATCGCGTTCTGGGCCTGCGAGCTGATCATGACGCGGCCCTCGGGCGCCTCGGAGCGCGAGCCGGCGACCAGCAGGTCGACTCGGTGCTCGTCGCGGGTGAGCGTCGCGCCGGTCGCGCCGGCCAGCTCGCGCGCGGTCTCGAGCGCGGCGTCGTCGCCGGGAGCGGCAAGAACGCCGATCGTCCGGATCCGCGGGGCGCGGTCCGAGCGATAGTTCGCCGGTGCGATCGCGACGGCGGCCGGGCCGCCCTCGAGCAGCGTCTGCGCCGAGTGCTGCGGTGCGACGTGGCCCGCCGCGGTCCTGTAGTCCGAGCCGAACACGACGACGTCGGCATTCTCCTGCTCGGCCAGCCACTTCAGTCCCGCGCCGGTCGACGCGCTCACGACCACGCGGCGCTCGACGTCGGCATCTCCCAGCCAGCGGGCGCCGCGCTCGAGCAGCGCCTCCGCCTCGTGCTCCTCGAGCTCCTCGCGGGAGCGCTCAGCCTGGGTGGTGTGGCGGACGTAGGCAAGCGTCAGCCGCGCGCCGGCGTCGGCCAGCACTCGCCCCAGCATCAGGGCGTCATGATCGTTACTGGTGTCGTCGTAGGAGACGATTACGTTCAGCGACATTTGGGTCCCTCCAACTCCTTCTGATCTGCGGTCTGAGGCGCTCTTCATCGCGAGGATTCCACGTACCTGCTATCAGCACTAATGAAGTTCGTCATGCTTAGGATAACCTTTGCTAATGCTTCACCTTGGTCGCCTGAAGGTGCTCACAGAGGTCGTCTCGCGCGGGTCCTTCTCGGCCGCGGCCGAAGCGCTGTCGTACACGCAATCGGCCGTATCGCAGGCGATCGCGCGGCTCGAGGCCGAGACCGGGGCGACGCTCCTCGTGCGCGACCGCCGCGGGGTGCGCGCAACGCTTGCCGGGGAGACGCTGGTCGCCCACGCCGAGGCGATCTTCGCCCAGGTCGAGGCGGCGGAAGCGGACCTGGCTGCGGTCCTGGGTGTCCGCGGCGGGCGGCTGAGGGTCGCCTCGTTCCCATCCGCCGGCGCCACGCTGATGCCGCTCGCAGTGGCGATCTTCCGTCACCAGCATCCGGACGTGGCGCTGACGCTGGCTGAGGGCGAACCCGAGGAAATCGCGCCGCGGCTCAGAGCCGGGGAGTTCGACCTCGCCCTGCTGTTCGAGTTCCCGGGCGTGCGCGAGCGCCCCGGAGTCGGGCTGCGCACGGTCGCGCTGCTCGAGGATCCGATGCACGTCGCGCTGCCCGCGGCGCACGCGCTCGCCGCGAAGCCCGAGCTCACGCTCGCCGACCTGCGCGACGAGGACTGGGTGCAGACCTCGGCTTCGAGCCCATGCGCGCGGCACGTGGTGCGCTCGTGCCTCGCCGCCGGCTTCGAGCCGAACGCAACGTTCGAGAGCGACGATTACGAGACGGTCCAAGGACTGGTTGCGGCCGGCGTCGGCGTGGCCCTGATCCCGCGCCTGGCGCTCACGCGCGTGCGCCGGGGGATCGTCGTGCGCGAGCTCGCCCCGCGCAGCCCGGCGCGCAAGGTGATCGCCGCGACCACGGCCGACCCCGGCGTCGCCCCCGCCGCCAACACGATGATCAAGGTCCTCTCCGACGTGGCCAGCCGGTACGCCGAGGGCGCCCTCGCGCCTGTTTAGGGGTTAAGAAGGGGTTTGGTGGCGTGCAGGCCCCGCGGCCACCGCACACTGGACATCGCGGCCCCCGGCGGCCCGGCACCCGTCGTACTCGGGCGCGCGTGTCGTAGCACGCCTGCCTGGCGCGCGCCGCGTGACCGTCACCGACCGGCCCCGACGAGCACCGGGCGCTCCGCCACCCACGCATCGCTGATCTCACGCAACACGGTCAGCATCGCCGCGGCGGCGGGCGAGCGGTACCCTGCCGGCAGCGCCACCAGGATCGGGCGCGGTGGTGGAGCCGGCTCGAGCGGCCGGATCGCGATGTCGCCGCGGATCCCGCGCGTGACCATGTCGGGGACGAGCGCCACGCCGACGCCCGCGGCAACGAACCCGAGCATCGCCGGATAGTCGTCGTTCTGGAACGCGATCCGCGGCTCGAACCCGGCCGCGTGGCAGGCTCTGAGGAACCGGCGCGAGTCGGGGCACGAGCGGGTCGTCGCGAGCATCCAGGGCTCTTCGGCGAAGCTCGCAAGGGCGCGGACGCCCTCGCCCGCCAGCGGATGCCCCATCGGCATCGCCACGTACATCGGGTCGTCGAACAGGTGCACGAGCTCGATCCCGCCGCGCGCATCGCCGCCGATCCCGACCGCGGGGGACGGCCCCTGGACCGTCTCGAACGTGGCGTCGTGCGAGAGCGCCATGTCGAGCTCGCCCGCGCGGAGCCTGGGGATCGAATCGATCGGGTCGGACATCTCGATGCTCAACTCGACCGCCGGATACTGCTCGCGGAAGCGCGCGATCGCGTGCGGCACGATCGACGCCGCCGCGGAGGCAAACGAGGCGAGCCGCAAGCGACCGCCCTGCAGCCCCGCCAGCGCCAGCAGCTCGGCCTCGGCGTCCTGTAGGCGGGCGAAGATCTCCTCGGCGCGCTCCACCAGCATCTGCCCGGCGTCCGTTAGCACGGCGCCCTGCGGCACGCGGCGGACGAGCAGCGTCCCGAGCTCCGCCTCGAGCGTCGCGATCTGCCGCGACACGGCCGGCTGGGTGTATCCGAGGCTGGTCGCGGCAGCCGAGAACGAGCCGTAGCGCGCCACCTCGCACAGGACCCGAAGCCGGCGAGTATCAAGCATGATCTCAAGTTATACCCCATCAAGCAAAGTCCTATTTGCATTCATGCCCCCGCGGCGGGAAAGTGGTGCTCACCACGCATAAACGAGGACCACATGGCTCCGCTCACCACCCCCACGATCACGATTCGACCCGCGTACGCCGACGATGAACAGTCGCTGCACCGGCTGTCGGTGCTCGACAGCGCCCCCGGGGTACCGCTGGCCCCGCTGCTGCTCGCCGAAATCGATGGCGAGCTCCGAGCGGCTGTTTCGCTGAGCGATGGCTCGGCGATCGCCGATCCGTTCTTCCCGACGGCCGATATTGTCGAGCTGCTCCGCGTCCATGCGGCGGCGATCGTCCCGCGGGGAGGGCGCTCACGCGGTCGAGCCCGCCAGCCCCGCCTGCGGCTGAGCCCACTGCGCGCGGCCTAGGGGCCCGTGAGTGACGAGGGGATCGTCCGCGGAGAAGACGGCGTTGCCCGCTGCTGGTGGGCGGCCTCGGCCCCGGAACGGTCAAACGGCGAGGAGCGCAAGCTCCCGCAGTGGTTCGGTCCCCGGCGCGAGAACCGTGAGGAGATCCAGGCGCTGCGCGAGCGGCTCCGCGGCTACAGGATCGCCGTCGAGTTTCGTTCGCCGCGGTGGTTGGCCGAGCAACGCGACCGGGACGCTCGGACAGCAGCTGGTCGGACACCTCACGCTCCGCGGCTGAGCGCTTCCGTTACCTGTATTCGAGGCAGGAGCTGGAGGAGCTCGCCCGCCCCATCGCCGAGCACGTGGCCGAGGCGGGCGAGAGCCACCTTCTGATGAACAACTGCTACCGGGACTACTCCGTGCGCAACGCTGCCAGCTGCGGGACCTACTCGCCCGCTAGGCCCGCGGCTAGCTCCTCCCGAGAGACCGGCCGATCCGGCAGCTCGGGGACGGACTCGCGCGGGCCGATCGCGAGCAGCTCGTCGACCAGCGCCAGCACCGCCGCGTGACTCGCATCGGTGTGCTTGCGGATCGCCTTCGCGGCGTGAGCTCCGGCCGTCTCGGGGTCGAACTGCGATTGCAGGACCGCCGGACCGAGGCGGCTCGGGAACATGAACCGGCTCCAACCGCGCGACCGCTGCATCTGGCCCGCCCAGCTCAGCAGCCGCCGGGCGCGCTCGCGCTCGACCGCCGCGGTGCTGCGGCTGCCGACGACCTTGGAGGCATGCGGATACAGGTCCTGGCGTCGGCGGTCGTCGATCGAGTCGTTGTAGGAACGCAGGAAGCCGGCGATCGCCGGGCAGACGGAGCCGGGGTGGTCACTGAACGATTCGCCGGCGAGCATTGACGCCAGCTCCATGACGCAGGCGCCTGTCTCAGGCGAGCTGTGCTTGCCCTTCGAGAGCTTGATCGTTTGATGTGAAACGGGGGACATCTACACCTCGCTTATGTCGCGACGGCTGGGCCGCGGATGGGTCTGCACTGCTGGTGGGCTCACTGGGTAGGTCAGTGTCGAAGAAACCGGTCTCAATACTCTGACGGCCATGTCAACGGGGCGGAGGCGCCCTGCCCCGTCCGGAACATCGGATACCCGGCCGACCGCCTGTATACGCGCGCGCGTACGCGTGAGGGCTCCCCGCGGGGAGGAGTGCGGGGCGGGCGCGGCAGGGTAGTCCCATGTGGTCGAATGATGAACGACTCCGCCCGCGACACGGGGAGAATCCTCGGCGAGGGCCGGACTTTCGGCGCTCAGGTGTGGTTCACGGTCGCGGGCGGCGTGCTGTCCGACGTGTTTTGGCCGAACGTCGATGCGACCAACGTCCGCACGCTCCAGTACCTGGTGGCTGGCTGTTCACGGTTGCAGATCGCTGGCATCGGGCGCTCGTGGGTCGAGAGATTCTGCACGCTGCGGCGATCGTGCCTGTCTCCGTAGACTCCGGTAGCGACGCGCGATGGCTCACAGCTTCGGTTCTATCGACGAGCTCGGCGACGGCTACGGCTTTCGCAAGGTGCGACACGCTCTGGGCGTGACGGCCTTCGGGGTCAACGCCGTGGTCTACCCGCCGCGGATGGACGGGTTCCGCCACTACCACGACCTCCAGGACGAGCTCTACTTCGTCCATCGGGGAAGGGCCCGGTTCGAGGTCGACGGAGAGGAGCGCGTGCTCGGCCCCGGGGGTCTCTGCCACGTCAACTCGACCACGCCGCGTAAGGTGTCCAACGCTGGCGACGATGATCTCGTGCTGCTGGTCATCGGCGGCAAGGACGGCTACGTCGAGCGCGACGGCCACATGGTCGATCCGGCCGACATCGAGCGTCGCGCGGCTTTCGGCAGCGGCGGGCAACGAGAGGCATGACCGCCTCGGGCGGCCTCGCTGGCGCCCGCCAAAGACCGTCCTGGCGGCGTGACCCGCACCTAATCTAAGGGCTCACGACTGAATTATTGACGTCTCTGACGGCGTCTGGACGCGCCTGACGCCACCGGCTCGCCGTCAAATACTCCCGGTATTATCGCGGCGAGCCGGCGCCGCCAGACACGCCCAGCCACTCGTCAGATCCTGCCACTAATTCAGTCGCGAACCCTAAGTCCGCCACCTGTTCAACCGTAACAAGAAGGCCCGTGAGATCGCAGTGGGCCAGTGTGCACGCATCGGAACATCGAATTGAAGGCGGTGTGGATGCACAAGACCGCGGGTGCTCGACGCACTTCCCAAGCGGATGCAACCGCGCGCGAACACGCTGCTGCACGAGCTCGTCGAGGCGGCCACGCGGGCGGATGCGCGCAAGGCGCTGGAGGTCTTCAGCGAGCAGGCACCGGGGAGCCCCAGGGTCTCACCGTGTCGCTGCGGCATGGCGGCGCGACCACGCGAACGCGAGCAGTGTGATGATCGCCGCGAACGCCGTGGCGGCCAGCACGGGGATCGTGATGTAGCCGAACTTGTCGATCCACTTCGTCACGCACGATGCCCCACCGACGTTGCACGCCTTCGGCGCCGCGCTGGGGTTCTCCTCGATGTAGATGTGGTACGCCGAGACCAGGATCCCGACGATCGGGAACAGGAACGTGTACTGAACCCCGGTGCGGACGTCACCCCGCCAGGCCGAGACGAACAGCACGACCACCATCGGGTACATCGCGATCCGCTGAAACCAGCAGAGCTCGCACGGGATGAAGTCCGCGACCTGAGAGAAGTAGAGGCTCCCCAGGGTGGCGACGAGCGCGAACGCCCACGCCACCCACAGCTCGCCCCCGAGCAGCGTGTCGCGAATCTCGACCAGGAGGCGGCGTGCCGGCGCGAACACGAGTGACAGCGATGCGATCACCACGATGATCGCCAACAGGACCTGGGTCAGCACCGCGAGCGACGCGAGGGCCGTGGTGACGGCTTTCGTCATCGCGCGGTTTCTAGCGCATCAGGCAGTGCCGGACGTAGTGGCAGGCCACGATCGACGTCCGCTCGACGGGGGCGCGCGCGGAGATCGACCACTCGAGCGCCAGCGGGAGCAGCGAGCGGCGGGGGCACATCGCGGAGACCCTGCCCCGCGCCGCGTGCTCTCTGAACGGAGGGGTGATGCTCAGTTGTTGAGAAGCGCCATGTCGCGCTCGGCGTAGCGCCCGCCGCGGACCGTATGCCTGGAGATCGCCTCGTCGAGGGCCGTGACGTCCTCGGATGCGAGGTCGAGGTCGGCGGCGGCGGCGTTCTCCTCGAGGTAGGAGACGCGCTTCGTTCCCGGAATCGGCACGATGTCTCCGCCCTTGGCCATCACCCACGCGAGCGCCAGCTGCCCGGGGGTGACCCCACGCTCGGCGGCGAGCTCCCTGACGCGGTCCGCGAGCGCGAGGTTGTCGCCCAGCGCCTGCACCTGGAAGCGCGGGTTCGACCGTCGCCAGTCGTCCTCCGGCAGATCGTCGACCGTGCGGATCTGGCCGGTCAGGAAGCCGCGACCGAGCGGCGAGTACGCGACGAAGCCGATCCCTAGCTCGCGCAGCGTCGGTAGCACCTCGCCTTCGGGATCCCGCGTCCACAGCGAGTACTCGGACTGAACCGCGGTCAACGGATGCACGGCGTGCGCGCGACGGATCGTATCCGGCGCGGCCTCGGACATGCCGATGTAGCGGACCTTGCCTGTCTGCACCAGCTCGGCCATCGCACCGACCGTCTCCTCGATCGGCACGTTCGGGTCGACGCGATGCTGGTAGTAGAGGTCGATGTGGTCGATCCCGAGCCGCCGCAGCGATCCCTCGACGGCCCTCCTTACGTTCTCGGGGCTGCCGTCGGTGCGGCGCGCCGTCGGGTCATCGGGGTCTAGCGCGAACCCGAACTTGGTCGCGACCTCGAACTCGTCGCGGTGGCCGGCGATCGCGCGGCCGACGAGGCGCTCGTTCGTATGCGGTCCGTAGATCTCGGCGGTGTCGAGGAACGTCACGCCGAGCTCGAGCGCGCGGTGGATCGTCTCCAGGCCCGACTGCTCGTCGCCTCGGCCGTAGGCGTATGTCATCCCCATGCACCCGAGGCCCTGGGCCGACACCTCGAGCCCCTGACTCCCAATCCTTACCGAGGACGCGAAGTCTCATCGACGCTGCGACCGGGCCGTCGCCGCAGCAGGAGGCTGCGACCGAGTTCTTCACACCGCCCCCCGGAACGGTGATTCAGAGGCCGGGGCCGGTGACTCAGGTGCCGGTCCCGGCCGCCACCTTGGTTCCGCACCCGTTTCCGCCGGCGCGCAGCTGCGCCGGCGATGGCGGATCCTGCGCGACGAGCTCGGGGATCGTCACCGCTCGCAGATGATCGTGCGCAATCGCCGCGAAGATCACGGGCAGCGCCCGGATCGTCTGCCCCCGGTTCTCGTGCATCAGGATGATCGAGCCGGGGTGAAGGCCCGCGATCACGTTCTGCTCGATTCCCGCGTAGTTGGCCCCGAGCGAATCGCGGCTGTCCATCGTCCACAGCACCTCGAGCAGCCCGAGCGACCGGGCCTCGGCGTCGATCGCGGGGGTGCGGCTACCGTATGGCGGCCTGAACAGGCCCACCGGTTGTCCGGCCGCTTGTTCGATCAGGCTCTTGGCGTCAGCGATCTCCGACGCCATCGCCGACTGGGACAGCCCCGGCAGGAACGGGTGCGTCATTGTGTGGTCGCCGACCGCGGCGACTGGCTTCTCGCGTCGCGCGAGCCCGGGATACGCGCGAATCGACTTGCCGACGAGGAAGAAGGTCGCACGGAGGTGCGCTTCGCGGAGCTTCTTGATCGCAAGCGTCGTGTACGGACCGGGTCCGTCGTCGAAGGTCAGTGCAACCATCGGCTTCGAGCGGCCGCCGCAGTACATGCGCAGTCCGTATGCAGCGAGGCGCCTGACCGCCGCGAGCTCGGCGTCCATGGTCGCCGATGGGCGAGGCAGGTGACGAGCGGTGCGGTTCGTGACGGCGGTCGCGCGCCGGGGCGAGCCGGCATGCTGGGCGGTCGAGCCGCCCGACCCGGTGACCACGAGCACGATGACCAGCACGATCGCCGCCACCAGAACGCCGAGGCCACCCACCCTGCGGCGGCGACGGCGAAGCTCCCTGGCACGAGCAGTCCGCCGTGCCTGCAGCTCATGTGGCCGGAGGCCCACGAGGCCTATGGTGCCACGGAGCGACGTTCTGTGAGACCAAGGGATACGCGAATCGGGGCGGGTGGAGGCATGCTCGGGCGACGCAAGGGTCGCCGGCTGCGCTAGCATCGCCTAACCGTCACGATGCGCGAGCGTTTCGGAGCCACCGCCGGAGCTCGAGCTTGCTTCGTTCCTTCGTTCGCTCCCGGCGGTCACCCGATGGCCAAACCGCCGGCTGAAGAGCGGCGGGGGCCGCAACTCCCGGACGGGTTGACCGGGGCGGACTAGTGCCCGCAAATCAAGGCCCGCGAGGAGCTCCAACAAATGCCTGTGTGCAACGTCGTGATCGCCGGCGCGGGGATCGCCGGCCTCGAGGGGCTGCTTAGGTTACGGCGGCTCGCTGGAGACGAGGTCCGAGTCATCGTCCTCAGCCCCGCGGACGAGTTCGTCTATCGCCCCCTGGCCGTGTTGGAGCCGTTCAACCGTGACAGCCTCCGCCGCTATTCGTTGGGGCGACTCATCGCACCGACGGGCGCGCGACACATTCGCGACCGGCTTGTGCGCGTCGACAGCGACTTCGGTCTGGTCTTGACCGCCAGCGGCCGTGAGCTCCCCTACGACGCGCTTCTGCTGGCGCTCGGTGGTGGTCAGTCGAACCCCTATCCCCATGCCGTGCTGTTCACGGACCGCAACGGAGGGGAGACTTTCAGGTCGATTGTCTGGGAGCTCGATGAGGGGATCGCCGACAGCCTGGCGTTCGTCGTACCCGACGGGCCCGTGTGGCCGCTGCCGCTGTACGAGCTCGCGCTGCTGACAGCGGACCGCGTGCGGCGTGGCGGCGTTGACATACAGGTGAGGTTTGTGACGTCCGAACCGCGGCCGCTCAGTGTCTTCGGCGACGCGGCGAGCGAGTCGATCGAGCGGCTCCTGGCCGAGGCGGACATCACGCTGCATACGGGCGTGGTCGCCGACGTGCCGGGGCCGGGGCGCCTGCATCTCGACGATGGCGAGCTGGAGGCCGACCGGATCGTGACCCTACCTCGCATCATCGCGCATCCCGTGCCGGGACTGGCCGCCAGCCCCAGCTCGTTTACGCAAATCGACGAATACTGCCGCGTGCCGAGCACCGAAGGCCGCGTGTTCGCCGCCGGCGACGCGACGGATTCCCCCGTCAAGCACGGCGGCCTCGGCGCGCAACAAGCCGACACTGCAGCAGCCGGAATCGCGCAGCTCGCGGGCGCCGCTGCGTCGCCAGAACCGCTGATGCCGGTCATTCGTAGCATGCTGCTCGCCGGAGACAGGCCGCTATACCTCGAAGCGCGGGTCGTGGGCGAGCGGGGCTGGATCTCGGAGGTGCACGAGCGTGCCCCCTGGCCTCCGGACCATAAGGTGGTCGCCGAGGAACTAGGCCCGCACCTGGCTGGCATGAGCGCCGAACTCATCGCGTCGAACTGTGATTCGGCGTTGCATCACGGGCGATAGAGCCGCCGTCGGCAAGACTCCCGATTGGCTGCTGACGGCGATCGCGACGGCCGTCCTGATCGCAGAGAGGCCGACGATTCATGTGATCGCCGCACGACGTCTGGCGTTGATCCCTCGTCGTGGGTCAACACCGGCATGAACCAGTGACCGCGCGGCTACCGGCCAGCTGTACCCGAAGCGACTCCGGCTATCCGGCTGGGCAAGCGCGGCCGCCCAGGGGCTATCCTCGCGATCCGGTGCACTTCTCCAGGCTCACCGCGCCAGAGCAACGCGTCCTTGGATGCCTGATCGAGAAGCGGTGGACGACCCCCGATCAGTATCCGTTGTCGCTGAACGGGCTGCGCCTGGCGTGCAATCAGTCGACCAACCGCGATCCGGTTACCGACTATCACGAGCACACCGTCAGGGAAGCGGCACAGCGGCTTTCCAAGTACGGCCTGGCACGACTCGCGAGTGGGCACACCAGCCGCGCGATCAAGTACCGCCACCTCGCCGAGGAGGCGCTCGGGCTGGGAAGAGAGGAGCTTGCAATTCTGTGCGCGCTGCTGTTGCGCGGCCCGCAGACGCCGGGCGAGCTGAAGGGCCGGAGCGAGCGGATGGCTCGCTTCGATTCGCTCGACGCGGTCGAGCGCGCCCTGGATGTGTTGGACGAGCGCGGGTACGCAAGGAGGCTGGACCGTCGACCGGGGCAGAAGGAGGACCGCTACACGCATCTGCTCGGCGGCGAAGCGGGCGCCGTCGGCGCGCCGGAGGTGGAGGCCTCGGATGGCACCGCCAAGATGGCGACGCCCGAAGGCGCGATGGATGCGCCGGTCCTCGCGACACACGCTCCGACGGTCCCGAGCGTGCCGCCCGCCGCCGACGGCCTCGAGCGGCGCCTGGCCGCGCTCGAAGCCGAGGTCGCGTCGCTGCGGGCCGAGCTCGCCGAGCTGCGCGGCGACTGACCGATTCTCGCGCGGGCTCAGCCCGGAAGCGCGAGGCCCACGATGTAAGTCGCCCCACCGACGATCACGCCCGCCAACGTCATCTCGAGGCCGGCCGGCGTCGATGCCCGCCCTCCGCCCGCGCCATCCGGCGCAGGATGTCCGCCTGTCGGTCGGGCATCCGCTGGGTGATCAGCTCATAGACCGAGCCGGCCACGATCTCTCCGCGCCAGGCCTTGAGCAGGCGTTCCCGGACCTCGCGCGAGTCGTCGGGCATCTCCCGTCAGAGGCTACCCGCCGAGTGATCCGGCAGGACGCCCGATAGCCTGCCTGAGCGTGGTCTCATCAAGAAGAAAGGCAACGCTGGCTGGGATCAGCTCCGCTGACGATGCCGCGGCTGCACGTCGGTCGTTCGGAGACGCCGAACGGCCTGCTGGCGACGCTGGGCGGCGCGTAGCCGTCGAGCCGGGCGGCGTCGCGGCGAGGATCGAGTCCGCGATGGCGACGTCGACACGAGCTGGAGGCCTAGGCGGCGAGATCACCCGCCCCGAACGTCTCCCGCGACAGCTCGAGGAACTCTGCCGCGGCCGGCAGCTGCCGGCGGTCCTCCCGCCAGGCGAGCGTGATGTCGCGGCTGAGAGCGGGCTCGACCAGCCGGGCCACGGCGATATCGTCGTCGGGGCCGTCGGCGTCGGACCGAGGGAGGATCGCAACGCCCATCCCACGCTGGACCATCCGGCGGATCCGCAGGCTCTCATTCGACTCGAGCGTCACCCGCGGCTCAAACCCGGCGTGCCGGCCGGCCGACACCAGCAGCTCGCGCAGGCGCGCCCCCTCCCGGTAGCTGATGAACTCTTCGCCCGCCAGGTCGGCCATCTTGACCCAGTGCCGGGCGGCGAGACGGTGATCGCGCGGCAGGATCACGACGAGCTCCTCGGAGATGAGCTGCTGGAGTCCCAGGCCGTGGCTCTCGATCCGCTCGGTCACCGACAGGAACGCGAGGTCCAGCTCGTCGATCCGCAACATCTCGGCGAGCTCCTCGCTCGATTGCTCGCGGACGGTCAGCTCCACCGACGGGTGGCGCCGGTGGAAGATCGCAAGCACCAGCGACACGTCGACCGGGCCCATCGTGTGGATCACCCCGACGGTCACCCGACCACTGTGGACGCCGCTGAGGGCCGCAAGCTCCGCTTGTGCGCCATCGAGCTCGGCGAGGACCCGCCGGGCCCTCGCGACCAGGCACACGCCGGCCTCGGTCAGCGCGACGCGCCGGGTCGTGCGCTGGACAAGCGGCAGGCCCACCTCCTCCTCGAGGCGCCGGATCTGCTGAGAGAGCGCCGGCTGCGCCACGTGCTCGCGGAGCGCCGCACGGGTGAAATGACGCTCGTCGTCGAGCGCCACGAGGTACCGAAGCTGGCGAAGTTCCATAAGTGCAGCTTATAGATCTCCACCGCAACTCGTCTTTGACATCTAGAGCGCGTCAGTCGATCATGTGCATGCAGCACCTCTCTCCTCCCAGAGCGCGCCCCGCAGGTTCGGCCTCATATCCCGCCGAGTCCGGGGCGTGGCTCGTATGTGGGGCGGATCCGCACCTGCCACGATCAGGGCGTGAAGGGGTGCGGCCAAGATACGCCCGAACCCGCAACAGCTGCGTTCGCTGAAACTCTCGGGCAGACCGCAGACCGCCTACAGCACGGCAAAGCCCGCCGTGACGGGCTTCACCGAGGCGCTCATCGGGGACCTGCGCGTCCCCGCGCCCCGGCGGGCTGTTGAGTCGCTACAGGATCCCGATCTCGGAGTTGTCGCCGACCATGAACCGGTAGGCCCGGGGCTGACGGTGGTCGCGGCCGACCTTCACGTTTCGACCGAGCAACGAGGACTCCATCCTTCCCGCGAGGTCCCTAACGGACGAGCCGGCGAGCAGGATCGAATGCTCCACCTCGGCGTTCTGGATTTCACAGCCGTCGCCGATCGCTGTGTAGGGGCCGACGTAGCAGTCGGTCAGGACGGCATCCGAGCCGATCACGGCCGGTCCGCGCACCGCGGACCGCTCGAGCCGCGCACCCGGCTCGATCACGACACGGCCGTCGACCTGCGAGTCGACCAGGTCGCCCTCGATCCGGCCCTTGATCGTGTCGAGCACCAACCGGTTGGCGGCGAGCATGTCCTCGAGCCGGCCGGTGTCCTTCCACCAGCCCTTGACGATGTGGGGCTCGACGCGGTGGCCCCGATCGACCAGATGCTGGATCGCGTCGGTGATCTCGAGCTCGCCTCGGCCCGACGGCGCGATCGAACGCGCAGCGGCGTGGACCGCTGGCGTGAACATGTACACGCCGACGAGCGCGAGATCGGTCCGCGGCGCCGCCGGCTTCTCCACCAGGCGCACCACGGCGCCGTCGCGCAGCTCCGCGACGCCGTAGCTCTCAGGATCGGGCACCGGCGTGAGCAGGATCAGTGCGTCGGGCTGGTGACTGCGGAACGCTGAGACGAGGTCCTCGATCCCGCCCTGGAGCAGGTTGTCGCCCAGGTACATCACAAACGGGGAGTCGCCCAGGAACGGCTCGGCCGTCAGCACCGCATGGGCCAAGCCGAGTGGCGCGTCCTGGACGATGTAGGTGAGCCGCACGCCGAAACGCGAGCCGTCCCCCGCGGCTGCCCTGATCTCATCACCTGTCTCGGGCGCGATGATGATCCCGACCTCGCCGATCCCCGCCTGCGCCATCGCCTCGATGCCGTAGAAGAGCACCGGCTTGTTCGCGACCGGGACGAGCTGCTTGGCGCTCGTGTGCGTGATCGGCCGAAGCCGCGTCCCCTTGCCCCCGGAGAGGATCAGCCCTTTCAGGTCATTCATCCGTCGCGCAGGCTAGCGAGCTGGTCGCGGGCTGGTCGAGAAAGCGACCGGCAGTTCGCTCCCTCGACCACCACCACCGTGGCGTTTCTCCAACCACCACGCCGCTCAGCTCTTGGTACTCGCTGCCGTCCTCGACTTGGAGCGTCGCCCGGGCATCGCGCTCGAGGTTGCGGACCTTCTGCGACTTGGCGTACGTCCATGCCCAGATCTCGCCCGCGCGCACCGCGTACCAGAGGGGCATTAGGTGCGGCCAGCCGCGCGGGCCCAGTGTCGCGCAGATAACCCACCCGCTGGTCGGCGAGGAAGCTCGCGACCTCCTCGTCGCTCATTGCGATCTGTGCCCGGCGGCTCAAGCGAACGAGCGGGACCCGTCGGTCATCTTCTCGCGAACGCGCCGGCGCCGGCCCGGATCGCCTCGGCAGCCGCGCGGACGGCGCTCCGGGCATCCGCTGGTTCGACCACGACCGTGTCACCGGCCTCCTTCAACACGTCGCGGACGAGGTAGCGGATCCCCGCGAACCCGCGCTCGACGACCACGGAGTCGTCGTCGAGCTCGGCGACGACGCGCCGCTCCTCGCGCGCCCAGCGCGCGCGCTGGGGCGAGATCCACACCCGGGCGCGGCGCGAGGACGGAACCTCGCCAGTGCGCGGCCACCCGTCGACGTCGGCGGCCGGGTCGACGTCGGCGCGCGGCTCGAAGCGCTCGCCCGTGATCGTCGCCGACTTGATCCGATCCAGGCGGAAGTGCCGCACGCTGTCGCGGGACGGGTCGAAGCTCGCCACATACCAGCCCTCGCGCCCGTTGATGAGCGCGTACGGCTCGACCACACGGGTCGTAAACTCGTCCTCGTTCTCCTTGTAGTACTCGAACGAGAGTAGGTGGCGGGCGGCGATCGCGCGGGAGACCACGGCCGCGATTTCGGCGTCGTCGCCTCCGGGCGCCGCCACGTGAAGGCCCTCGTGCACCGGGTCCTCGCCGAGCGCTGCGACCACCTTCTCCCTGACCGACGCAAGCGAGCCCTCCGGGATGTGCTCGCCGATCAGATCGATCGCCGCCACCAGCGCCTTCGCCTCGACCGGGAGCAGGCGCGCCGGGCGCGCGAACGAGTCTCCATAAGGCTCCGGATCGACCTCGATCATGCCGTCCGCGTCGATCTCCGCGTACAGGACGTACGTGCCGGCGCCGAAGTTGACGACGTTCAGCACGGAGATGTCCTCTCGGAGCTCCTGGTCTGAGACCTTCAGCTCCTTGCAGAGGGCAACTGCGTCGAGGCGGCGACCCGCGCGCCCGGCGTCGATCAAGATGCTGGCGAGCGTCACGAGCCGGGCGAAGCGCTCGGGCCGGATCGCGGCGTCGGGCTGGTGTCCGTTGGCGTCGGCATCCGCGGCGTTGGCGTCGGCATCCGCGGCGTTGGCGTCGGCATCCGCGGCTTCACCACCCTCGGCGGGCGAACGCCTCGGCGATGGCGTGAGCGCGGCGGCGGTCGATGCCTCGCCGTCGATCTCCGGCTCGCCGGTGTGGCGGTCGATCAGCAGCTGGACCCGATCGCGCATCTCCTCGACCAGCTCCGGCGGGTCGAGGATCCGCGCGTGCTCGCCGAGGCCGAGAACCCAGGCGATCAGCTGCCTGGCGTTGGCGTACGCGGTCACGAACACGCGGTCGCCGTCCTCGTCGGTGGGCCGCATCTCGCCGTAGCGGCCGAAGTGCCGCTCGATCTGCCACGCGATCCGGCTCGAGATCCACACCTCGGCGGCGCCGACCGACTCGCCGAACTGCCAGTCGATCCGGTTGGCGTAGGCGCGGGGATCGAAGTCGGCGGGGCGCTGGAAGTCGTGCTCGGCCTTCGTTGCGTAGCCGACCTTGCCGCGGATCCGCGAGAGGCGGAAGACTCGGATGGCCTTGCGCTCGTGGGAGCGGCCGACCACGTAGAACTGGCCGCCCTGGTACAGCAGCTGGTAGGGGTTGACCTTCCGGCTGCCGACCTCGTCGCGCTCCATCGTGTAGTAGTCGAACACGATCGTCTTGCGGCGGAAGATCGCGGTCTCGATCTTCGCCAGTCGCTGCGAGACCTCGTGTCCGCCCGCCGAGCCCGTGATTCCCAGCGCGACCGTGCTCTGATCCGGCGAGCTCAGCGGGCTGGGGCGTCCCCAGGAGATCTGTTGCAGCGCCAGTCGCAACGGCTCGGCGTAGGCGAACTCGCCGTCGAGCAGCTGCAGCGCCGTCCGCAGCGCCGCGAGCTCGGCGTCGGTGAACTCGATCGGCGGCAGGTGGAAGTTCTCGGGTGACAGCGAGTAGTTCTCCTGCTCGACGAGCCCGTCGGCGGGCTTCTCGACCGAGAGCACGATCCCGAGCGACTCGAGCTCTGAGCGGTCTGCGTAAAAGCGCCGGGCGAACGCATCCTCGTTCATGACGCTGTACCCCTCGACATCCCGTCTGATCTCCTGCGCCGTGACTGGCCGGCGCTCGGCCATCAGGTAGGAAATCAGCGAGAGCTGCCGGATCAGCTTTTCGGTGTCCTTCGCCATCGGCCCCTCAACTGTAGTTGAGGCGGGAAGACCGCAGACGAGGCACGCCGGCAGCGATGCGCAATTTGCGCAGATTTGGAGCGGGGCGTGTCAGCGCTGCCACACCCGCTCGGGTCCGCGGGGGCGGCTACGCGGCTTCGCGCTCGGCCTCGTCCGAGCGGGTCGCGAAGTAGGCGCCCGCCCCGATCCCCTTATCGTAGACCGACCAGTGCTCGCCCGCGGGCAGCTCCTTCTCGACGCGATCGAAGCTCCCCAGGCGCCCCCCGAGGTTGTCGATCATGTGGACGAGCGTCGCCTCGCGCGTGCACGGCACGACCGGGCTGCCGTGCTCGAGCGAGCCGTGGTGGCTGAGGATGATGTGCAGCAGCGCCTGAGCGAGGTCGGGCGGGAAGCCGTCGAGCAGTTCGATCGCGCGACGCACGCGGAAATAGCCCAGCGCAATTTCCCCATGCAGGCGGCCATGATCCGACATCGAGATCGCACCGTCGTGGACCTCGTAGGTCTCGAGCTTGCCGATGTCGTGCAGCAACGCCCCGGTCACCGCTACATCGCGGTCGATCCCCGGGAAGGTGGCGGAGATCGCGCCGACGGCCTGGGCGACGGTCAGGCAGTGTTCGAGCAGCCCGTGGCGGTAGGCCTGGTGGTAGTGCTTGGCGGCGGGCGCGTCGCGGTACATCGCCCAGCTCGGGGTGCGCTCGCCGAACATCATTGCCAGCAGGCGCCGCAGATGCGGGTTCTGCACTGTTCCGATCAACGTCCGCAGGTCGGCCTCCATCTGCTCGAGGCCGCGGCCCGGGCCGTCGAGCAGGTCCTCGAGCCCGTACTCGCTCGGGGCGGCGGCGCGGACGCGACGCACGGTCAGCTCGCTGCCGAAGCGCCCGGCGACGTGGACCACCTCGCCCGGCTGGCAGATCTCGAGCGCCCGTTCGATCTCGTCGGAGACGATCCCGCTGATGCTGCCGGTGCGGTCGCCGAGCAGCAGCTTCAGGTACTCGCATCCGTCGCGGCTCCGGCGCACCTCTCGGTCGCGCACCAGCAGTGGCTGCGCAACCTCACATCCATCTGCAAACTCGCGGACTTTCATCCCGCATCGAAGATAGAGTGGGCGGCGGACGGCAGCCATGGACAGGACAGCGATCATCACCGGCGGCACCGGCGGACTCGGCTCCGCCGTCGTGAGGCGCCTGCTAGACGACGGCTGGCGCGTGGTCGTCCCGTGGATCGCCGAAGCGGAGCTCGAGCGCGTCCAGCGCCGCGAGGGCCTCGATCTGATCGAAGCCGACCTGTTCGACCCGCAAGCCGTCGGCGCGGTGACCGCGGCGGCCGCGAAGGAGCACGGCGCGCCGCTCAAGGGCCTGGTCAATCTCGTCGGCGGTTTCGCGGCCGGAGGGCTCGTGCACGAGACGCCGATCGAGGAGTTCGAGAACCAGTTCCGGCTGAACGTCCGTCCGGCCTACCTGATGACCCAGGCGGCGCTGCCGCACATGCTCGAGGCGGGCGGCGGATCGATCGTCTGCGTTGGCACCAGGGCGGCGCTTGCGCCGTTTCCCGGCGCCGCCGGGTACGTCTCCTCGAAAGCGGCGGTGATCGCTTTCACGGGCGCGGTGGCGGTCGAGTACAAGAACGACGGGATCCGCTGCAACGCGATCCTGCCGAGCGTGATCGACACCCCGGCCAACCGCGCCGCGATGCCGAACGCCAACCACGAGAAATGGGTCAAGCCGGCCGAGATCGGGGGGGTCGTCGCCCACCTGCTCTCGGACGATTCCTCCCCGATCAGCGGCGCCGCGATCCCGGTCTACGGCCGCGCCTGATTCGGCTCGCCCGCCCGCATGCCGCGGGAATCGGCCGCCCTCGTGTGGCGCGGTACGATGCTGGGCGCTTATGGAGCGTAAGTGGTGGACGCTGATCGTCGTCTGCATCGCGACGTTCATGCTGCTGCTCGACATCACGATCGTGAACGTCGCGCTGCCGAAGATCGCCTCCGACCTGAAGGCGAGCTTCTCGGACATCCAGTGGGTGATAGACGCCTACGCGCTGACGCTCGCCTCGACGCTGCTGACCGCCGGCGCGATCGCGGACCTGATTGGCCGGCGGGTCGTGTTCGCGATCGGCCTGGTCCTGTTCGCGTTCACTTCGTTACTGTGCGCGCTGTCGCCGAGCGCGCTGTTCCTGATCCTTGCTCGCGCCGGCCAGGGGATCGGCGGGGCGATCATGTTCGCCACCTCGCTCGCGCTGCTCGTGCAGGAGTTCCACGGACGTGAGCGCGGCACCGCGCTGGGCGTCTGGGGGGCGACGATTGGCGCGGCCGCGGCCGTGGGGCCGCTGCTCGGCGGCACGCTGACCGAGGGCCTCGGGTGGTCCTCGATCTTCTACATCAACGTCCCGATCGGTCTCGCCGCGGCAGCGCTGACGATGCGCACCGTCGCCGAGTCGCGCAATCCGGCGCGGTCGCGGGTCGACTGGATCGGCACGGTCACGTTCACGGCGGCGTTGTTCCTGCTTGTCTACGCGATCATTCGCGGCAACGAGAAGGGATGGGGCAGCACGCTGATCGTGTCGTGCCTCGTCGGCGCCTGCATGCTGCTCGTCGTGTTCACAATCTCGCAGTTCGTCCAGCCGAACGCGATGCTCGACGTCAAGTTGTTCCGCAAGCCGGCGTTCGCCGGCGCCTCGATCGTCGCGTTCACCCTGTCGGCGTCGATGTTCGCGATGTTCCTTTACCTGACGCTGTACCTGCAGACGATCCTGGGTCTGTCGCCGCTCCAGACCGGATTGCGGTTCCTTCCGACGACCGTCATCTCGTTCTTCGTCGCCGCGCTGTCGGGAAACCTGTCCGCGCGAGTACCCGTGAGGTTCCTGCTGAGCGTGGGCCTGCTGCTGGTGGCCGGGGGCCTGCTGCTGATGCGCGGGCTGACCGCGTCCTCCGGCTGGACGGCACTGCTTCCCGGTTTCATCCTCGCCGGCGCCGGCGTGGGGTTCGTGAATCCGGCGCTCGCGTCAACCGCAGTCGGCGTGGTCCCGCCGGAGCGCAGCGGCATGGCCTCCGGCATCAACAGCACCTTTCGCCAGGTCGGCATCGCCACCGGCATCGCCGTCCTCGGCGCGATCTTCGAGAGCGCGATCACGAACAAGCTGAAGGCGGGGCTCGCCGGGACCCCTGCGGCCGCGCATGGGACTCAGCTAGGTCACGCTGTCGCCGGCGGGGGCGCGGGCACGGCGCTGGCACACGTCCCCCCGGGGCAGCGCGCGCACGTTGCGGTCGTGGTCCACGGCGCGTTCGCGAGCGCGATGAACGACATCCTCCTGGTCGCGGCGATCGTCGCGTTCGTCGGCGCCGTCCTCGGGCTGGCGCTGGTCCGGCCCCGGGACTTCGTCACCTATCGGGTGCCCGAGGCCGAGGGAGAGCCCGCGGCGGCGGCCGTTTGAGCTCGGTCGACAGCCCGCTGATAGGCCCGGCACAGCCCGCTGACAGACCCGTCGACAGTCCGCTATAGGCCCGGCGGGTGCCGCACCGAGAACGACGCCAGGTCCGACTCGTCCGCGGGGCGGTTGGACCAGCGGGTGCCGCTCTCGGCAAGCGCGACCGTGTCGAAGCGAAGCCCCGCCACGTACATGAACGTGTGACCGTTGTTGGCAAACACAGTGATCCACTTACCGTGGCCTGGCGCACCCCAATGCGCCAGCTCCCCGGAGACCATCGTCGTGCGGAGGATGCCGGCGGCGGCGAACACGAAGCTGATCGATCCCGAGCAGTCGTATCCGGTGTCGACGAACGTGGCGTGGCCGCCGCCCCACGTGTAGGGAAGATGGGCGATCTGGTTGCCGGCCTGGATGATCTCTTGCACCTGCAGCGGTGCGTTGACGGGCGCGATCGCGAGGCCGTTGCTGGTGAGGGTCGCCCGGTGCGCGTCGGCCGTGAGGCCGCTGGTCGCCAGCTCCCGGCGGATCTCGGCATCGGAGACCGGCTGGGCGAGCGGGCCGTTGCTCGGGCCGACGCTGACCGCGGCGGGGCCGGTCGAGCTCGAGTCCGGGCCGCCGGTCTGGGCGGCACCCTCGCCCGCGACCGGCTGCACCACCTGCGGGTGCGCGCGCAGGGCCGGCGAGGTCGGCAGCGACGGACCGTTCAGGTGCTTGTCTGATGCGGTCGTCGCCTGTTGCGAGCCGCAGCCGGCAAGCCCCAGTCCCGCGATCGCGAGCATCGCCACACCACCCAAGCGCACGCGCATCAGTATGATCTCATCGGCGCGTCTCCACGCCCTATGAACCCGAGGTAATCCGGAGAGTTTCGACGCGGTCAGTCGTCGAAGTGCCCGGCCACCGGCCCGGGGACAGATCGCGGCGGTTCCGTGAGCGCGGACCTAGACTGACCGCATGTCCGACTACACGATCGAGAACCGCTACGAGCGTGCGATCGAGGCCGGGTCGACGCTCGTCAGCCGCGTCATCGTCACCCTTGCGTTCAAGCTGGCGTTGGCGACGCCGCGATAGACGCCCTTGATCGGGGGGACGTCGGGATAGTGGCGGCCGTGCCCGATCTTGACGTGGTTTTCGCCCGTGAGGCCACGGTTGGTGGGATCGGCGCCGACCCAGACCGGCTCGGCGGGGTGGGCGGGATCATCAACCGGCAACAACGCCTCGAGCCAGGCATGCGTGTCGACCTCGACCGACTCCTGCGAGGGGCCCGATCCCGAGGTGAACAGGTAGCCCGAGACGTAGCGGGCGGCGATCCCGTGGCGGCGCAGCACGCACAACCCGAGGTGAACGAAGTCCTGACAGACGCCCGCGCCGACCTCGAGCAGGTGGGCGACAGTCGAATCGACGTAGGTCGCTCCCTGCCGGTACTCGAAGTGGTCGGGAATCAACTCGGAGAGGGCGGTGAGGGCGGCGAGCGGGGTCGGCGCGGCGCGCGCCGTCTCGAGCAGCTCGGACAGCACCGGACCGTCGGGCGCGTAGTGGGTCTGCAACAGGAACTCCCCGCCGGCCTCGCGGTAGCCGGGGTCCCGAAGCGCCTCCCAGGTGGCCGCCGGCGGGTCCGGCGCGGGCTTCGTGGTTACGCGCGCGCGTACGTCGATTGTCAGCGCTTGGTGGGGGCGGGAGACCTCGAACTCGACGACCTCGGTGCCGAAGTAGTCGGTGTGGCGGTGCAGGCGAACCTCGGGTGCAAGCCGGACGCTGAACTCGTCGCAGCGCTGACGGCTGTTCCCGGACGGTTTTACGCGCAACGCGTTCAGGTTGTCGACGACCTCGGCGTCGTACTCGTAATTGGTCAGGTACCGGATCGCGAAGTTCATCTCGGGTCTGGGGATCATGCCGCCACCTACAGATGGACTGCCGCAAGGGCGGCGATGGCAAAGTAGCGCTCGTCGATGTCGCGGTCCACGAGCTCCAGCTCGTCTTGTACCCGCTCGAGCATCTGGTCAGGCGAGCTGCTCGTTCGCCGGTGCAGCTCGAGGTCGGCGATCAGGCGGCCGAGCCGAAGCACCGGTGGCGATGACCGCGGCTGCGGGTCGGCGGTCGCGAGCGCGTCGCGCAGCGCCTCGAGCGAGGAGGCGACCGAGCCCGGATACGAGCTCTCGTACAGCAGGAACCGAGCCACGGCGGACAGGCTGGGGGCCTGCGGGGCGGCGCGGCGGTACGCCTGAAACCCGCCCACCGCCTGCAGCAGCGCCAACGCCTCTCCCTCGTAGCCCCCCCTGTCGGCCGCCTGCTCGGGCTCCCCGTGCTCGGCGTCGGTGCTCGCCGGCTCGGGCGCCCTCACGGGGATCGCAACTCGGAGCATCCGCAGCACCATGTCGGCCTCCTCGATCCGGCCACCCGCCTCGAGGAACGAGCGCCCCTCATCGCGGAGCATCGTGCGGTCGACCAAGCCCCAGAACAGCGCGCAGCGCTCCTTTAGCTCTTGGAAGACCGAGTACGGCCCGCTCAGCAGCGCGGCCTGGAGGTCATAGCGGCTGAGCGAAAGGTAGAACGAGTTCAGCGCCTCCCACATCTCGGTCGAGATCACGTCGCGCAGGACCCGGCCGCGCTCCCACGCCCGCGCAACGCACGAGACGATCGAGGCGGGGCTATCGGTGTCGAGCGTCAACAGCGGCGCGACCTCGCCGCGGGCGGATGGCGAGCCGCCCGTCGTTTGCGCGTCCGATGATTTCCCGAAGCCGCGGGCGAGTGGCTTGGCGCCGATGATCGCGACTACTCCTTCCCAGCTGAGCGCGATTCCCCGCTCGCCTGCCACGCCCGCGACATCCGCATGGAAGGCCCCATCGAGCATCCGCGCGGTGTGCTCGGCGCGCGCCAGATCGCGGCCGAGCCAGAACAGCTCCTGTGCGATCCGGGCGAGCATTAGCCGCGGCCAGCATCCGGCTGGCCCAGTTGCTGCTGCTGGCTATGTTGCTGCTGTTGCTGCTGTTGCGCCTGGCCGTGCCAGCCGCCGTAACGGACGTCGGGCAGGCGGGGCGGGCGGTGGGTCGGCAGCGTGCCCGGCGCGAGGTCCCCGGCGGTCCCGTCGTCGAGCACCCAGGTGTCCTTCGAGCCGCCGCCCTGGGAGGAGTTGACGATCATCGACCGGTGCTTGAGCGCAACTCGGGTAAGGCCGCCGGGGACGATCCGGATGTCCTCGCCAAACACCGCGAACGGCCGCAGGTCGACGTGGCGAGGCCCAAGCCGCCCATCGCCGACCTCCGTGGGCGCGGTCGAGAGGTGGACGAGCTCCTGGGCGATGAACCGATCGGGTTGAGCCTTGATCAGCGCGCGCTGCCGGTCGCGCTCCTCTGCGGTCGCCTGGGGGCCGATGAACACACCCTTGCCGCCGGACTCCGAGGTCGGCTTGATCACGAGCTCGTGCAGCCGTTCGAGGACGTGCGTGCGCGTCGGCGCGTCGTTCAGCAGGTAGGTCGGCACGTTCTCGAGGATCGGCTCTTCGCCGAGGTAGAAGCGGATCATCTCGGGGACGTAGTGGTAGATGGCCTTGTCGTCGGCGACGCCGGTGCCAATCGCGTTGGCGATCGCAACGGTGCCCGCGCGGTACGCGCGCACCAGCCCCGGGACCCCCAGCAACGAGTCGGGCCTGAACTCGAGCGGATCGATGAAGTCGTCGTCCAGCCGGCGATAGATCGCGTGGACCCGGTGCAGGCCGGCGGTCGTGCGCATATAGCAGACCGCGTCGCGGACGACCAGGTCGGACGCCTCGACGAGCTCGACCCCCATCTGCCGGGCGAGGAAGGCGTGCTCGAAGTACGCCGAGTTCAGCGGCCCCGGCGTCCACACGACGATGTTCGGATGACCCTCGCTCGCGGGCGCGACCGAGCGCAGCGCGTCGAGCAGCAGCGACGGGTAGTGATCGACGGCCCGCACCCGGAGCCCGGCGAACAGCTCCGGCATCAGTCGCGTCATCGCGAGCCGGTTCTCGAGCACGTACGAGATCCCCGAGGGAGTGCGCACATTGTCCTCGAGCACGCGCCATCGGCCGTCGCCGCCGCGAACGAGATCACAGCCGGCCACGTGGCAGTACACTCCTCCGGGCGCGCGCACGCCGTGCACGGGGCGCGCGAAGCTCGGCCTGCTGACGACCAGCGACCAGGGGACGATGCCCGCCCGGACAATCTCGTGCGCGTGGTACACGTCGTCGACGAACGCGTTCAGGGCGCGGATCCGCTGGGCGAGACCGCGCTTGATCGTGGTCCACTCGGCGGCGGTCAGCACGCGCGGGACCAGGTCCAGGGGCCAGGCGCGGTCGCGGCGCTCGCCGTCGGTGCCGGCGATCTCGAAGGTGATGCCCTGCTGCATGAAGATCGTGTCGCGGCGCCTGCCGGCGGCCTGGAGCGCTTCGGGCCCGAGCCGCTGCAGCGCCGCGATCAGCGAGGCAGCGTGGGGGCGCGGCGCTCCGTCATCCTCGAGCAGCTCGTCGCAGCAGCCGGCGGGCACGCGGTATCCCTCGATCGCCGGTTCTGCCATCACACAGGTTTACCTGCTGGCGCGCGTGGGCGCCACACGCGCGCGGATAACCGGCGGCCGGTCGCGTTGGCCAGGTGTCCAAGCTCTCGCAGTTGTCTACCCTTGGGCGCCGATGCGACTGCTGATCACCGGTGCGGCCGGGATGCTCGGACACGACGTAGGCGAAGCTGCAGCCGCCGCCGGGCATGAGCTGATCGCGTTCGGCCACGGCCGGCTCGACATCACCGACGCGGCCGCGGTGGACGATGCCGTCGGCGGCGCGCGGCCCGACGTGGTCGTCACCTGCGCCGCGTACACGGACGTCGACGGCGCCGAAACCGAACGGGAGCTCGCCGAGGCCGTCAACGGGCGCGGCGCCGGCAACGTGGCGAGGGCGGCGACGGCCGCCGGTGCGTGGACGATCCACATCTCGACCGACTATGTATTCGACGGTCGGGCGCGCGAGCCTTACGTCGAGTCCGACCGAGTGAACCCGTTGTCGGCGTACGGACGCTCGAAGCTGTCCGGCGAGCTGGCGGTCGCGGATGCGGCCCCGCAGACTCATACGATCGTACGCTCGTCGTGGCTGTTCGGCGCCGCAGGATCGTGCTTTCCAGCGACGATCCTTAGGCTCGCCTCGGAGCGCGAGGAGCTGAGCGTCGTCGACGACCAGATTGGCTCCCCCACGTTCACCGGCCACCTGGCTGCGGCGCTGCTGACGCTGGCGGGCGGCTCGCCCCGGGTTGGTGGGATCCTGCATGTGGCGGCGACCGGGCGATGCTCGTGGTTTCAGTTTTCGCGGGAGATCGTCACGAGCGCCGGGCTTCAGTGCGACGTCAAGCCCGGCAGCACCGCCGAGCTCGGGCGGCCCGCGCCGCGGCCGGCGTTCAGCGTCCTCGGGACCGAGCGCGGCTCGGATGTGCCCCGGCTGCCTGACTGGCGCGAAGGTCTCGCCGAGTACATGGCCCTCACGGGGGCCGCGCGATGAGGCTGCTAGTCTGCGGCGGGGCCGGCTTCATCGGCTCGACGTTCGTGCGCCTACGGATGCGGGATTACGGCGACGAGGTCACCGTCCTCGACAAGCTGACCTATGCCGGCCGGCGCGAGAACCTCCACGACGTGATCGACGACATCCGCTTCGTGCACGGCGCGATCGAGGACCCGGCCGCGGTCGGCGCCGCCGTGACCGAGTGCGATGCGATCGTGAACTTCGCCGCCGAGACGCACGTCGACCGCTCGATCTCGGGCCCCGAGGCGTTCATCATCACCAACATGGAGGGGACCCACGTGCTGCTCGAGGCCGCGCGCGAGCGGGGGCTGCGCTACGTGCAGGTCTCGACCGACGAGGTCTACGGGTCGATCGCCGAGGGGTCGTTCACCGAGCAGTCGCCGCTCCAGCCGTCGTCGCCATACAGCGCGACCAAGTGCGGGGCCGACCTGCTCGTCTCGAGCTACTACCACACCTACGGCATCTCGACCACGATCTGCCGCGGCTCGAACAACTACGGGCCCTACCAGTATCCGGAGAAGCTGATCCCGCTGATGATCCTCAACGCGCTCGCGGGCGACCATCTGCCGGTCTACGGCGACGGGCGCAACGTCCGCAACTGGCTCTACGTCGAGGACTTCGGGCGAGGCATCTCCTGCGCGCTCGCGCACGGCGCGCCCGGCGAGACCTACAACTGCGGCGGCCCCGACGAGTGCGAGAACATCGAGGTCGTCAAGCGGATCCTCGAGCTGACCGGGCGCGATGTGTCGCTGATCGAGTACGTCACCGACCGCCCCGGCCACGATCGCCGCTACTCGCTGGCGTCCGACAAGCTCAGGGCGCTGGGATGGGAGCCGCGGGTGCACTTCAACGAGGGGATCGCCAGGACGGTCGACTGGTACAGCTCGAATGCGTGGTGGTGGGAGCCGATCCGCACCGGTGAGTACCTCGAGTACTACGAGCGCCATTACGGTCGCGCGCTACGGGCTCGCGACTGAGTAAATGGCGGGATCCGAGCGGCTCGTGACAGCTCTGGAGGAGCTCGAGGCGGAGATCGTCTCGTGCCACCGGTGCCCGCGACTGGTGCAGTGGCGCGAGGAGGTGGCGCGCGTCCGGCGCGCCGCGTTCGCGACCGAGGAGTACTGGGGCCGGCCGCTGCCCGGGTTCGGCGATCCCGCTGCGCGCGTGGTCGTGCTGGGGCTGGCGCCGGCCGCGCACGGCGGGAATCGGACTGGCCGGATCTTCACCGGCGACCGCTCGGGTGACTGGCTGTTCGCGGCGCTGTGGCGGGCCGGGTTCGCGAACCAGCCGACGTCGGTCTCGCGCGACGACGGCCTGAAGCTGACCGACTGCCGGGTGACGGCGTCGGTCCGCTGCGCGCCGCCGGCGAACCGGCCGCTCCCCGCCGAGCGCGACAACTGCCTGCCGTGGCTCGCAGCGGAGCTCGAGCTGCTGCGGGCCATGCGCGTGATTGTGTGCCTGGGCGCGTTCGCCTGGGACGCTGCGCTCCGTGTGCTCGGGCCGGTGCGGCCGCGACCCAAGTTCGCGCACGGCGCGGAGTTCGGCACGGGTCGGTACACGCTGCTCGGCTGCTACCACGTCAGCCAGCAGAACACGTTCACGGGGAAATTGAGCGAGGCGATGCTCGACGCGGTGTTCGCCCGAGCCCGGGAGCTGGGCAGTGGGAGATAAGTGCCCCAGATATAGGGGCAACGATATCCCACGACTGGCTGCGTTGGTGCTCGGGGACTCGCGCGAGCGCTGGGAGGCGCTCGGGTTCGCCGTGCGCGAGGGGTGCGTGGCGCTCGGAGGGGTTCGGGTCGTCCTTGGCGCCGAAGGGCACGGCATCACGCGGTGGGCGATCCGGGGTATCGAGGACACGCATGACATCGACGGACTCCCGACCGCGACCGCCCCTCCTTCTTCGACGCCGGTTCCGCACCCCAACGGCGCCACGGACATCGATCACGTGGTGGTCGTGACCCCGGACCTCGACCGCACCGCCGCGGCCCTCGAAGCAGCGAACATGCCGCTGCGCCGAATCCGGGAGGTGGGAAGCCCCGGAGACCCCAACGCCTTCCGACAGGGCTTCCGCCGGCTCGGGCCCGCGATCCTCGAGCTCGTCGAGGCCAAGGCCGCCCCGCCCGGCCCGGCCCGATTCTGGGGCCTCGTCGTGGTCGTCGCCGACCTCGACGCCCTCGCCGACCGCCTCGCCGACCGCCTCGGCACGATCAGGCCGGCGGTCCAGCCGGGCCGCCGGATCGCCACGCTGCGCAGCCACGCGAATCTAGGTCAGAAGCTGGCCTTTATGGACCCGGAGCAGTAGAGACCCCGCGCTACGCTGGCACGAGCCGTGCCTCTCGAGAATTTCAGCCCCGCGACCCGCGAGTGGTTCACGAACGCCTTCGCCGAGCCGACCCCTGCGCAGGCCCAGGCCTGGCCCGCGATCGCCTTCGGCGAGCACGTCCTGATCTCGGCCCCCACGGGCTCGGGAAAGACGCTCGCCGCGTTCCTGTACGGCATCGATCGGATCGCCCGCGAACCGCCCGGGGACCGGGACGACGACCGAGGCGACGCAACCGGCGTCCGGCTCGTCTACGTCTCCCCGCTGAAAGCCCTGTCGTATGACATCGACCGCAACCTCCGCGCCCCGCTGCGCGGAATCGGCGCCGACATCAGCGTCGCCGTGCGCACCGGCGACACCTCCCAGCGCGAGCGCCAGGCGATGCTGCGCAACGCCCCGGACATCCTGATCACCACGCCCGAGTCGCTCTACCTGATGCTCACAAGCCGCGCCCGGGAGCTGTTCAAGGGCACCCAGTGGTGCATCATCGACGAGATCCACGCGGTCGCCGCGACCAAGCGCGGCTCGCACCTCGCGCTGACGCTCGAGCGCCTGACCGAGGCCGCCCGGCACGACGTCCAGCGGATCGGCCTGAGCGCCACGCAGAACCCGCTCGAGGAGGTCGCCCGGTTCATGGTCGGACCGTCCCGCACCTGCCGGATCGTCGACACTGCCGTGCGCAAGCCGCTCGATCTCGAGATCCAAGTCCCGGTCGAGTCGATGGTCGAACCCGAGGACGGGGTGGGCGCGACAGCCGCGGACCTGCGCCCCCTCGCGGGCGGCGAGGCGACACGACGCTCGATCTGGCCGGCGATCTACCCAGAGCTGCTGAAGCTGATCGAAGCCCATCGCTCGACGATCGTGTTCGTCAACGCGCGCCGCAGCGCCGAGCGGCTCGCCCTGAGACTGAATGACCTGGCAGACAAAGAGATCGCCCGCGCCCACCACGGGAGCCTCGCGCGCGAGGAGCGGCTCGTCATCGAGGAGATGTTGAAGGCCGGCGAGCTGCCCTGCCTGGTCGCGACCTCGAGCCTCGAGCTCGGCATCGACATGGGCGCCGTCGACCTGGTGACCCAGGTCGAGTCGCCGAAGTCGGTCGCGCGTGGGCTGCAGCGGATCGGGCGCGCGGGCCACTCGGTCGGCGATGTCAGCCGCGGGCGCATCTTCCCGAAGTTCCGCGCCGACCTGCTCGAGTGCGCGGTCGTTGCCAAGCGCATGCGCGACGGGCAGATTGAGACAACGGTCGTCCCGAAGAACGCCCTCGACGTGCTCGCCCAGCAGATCGTGGCGATCGCTGCCGCGGCGTCCGACACAGAGCCGATCAGCGTCGACGAGCTCTACGCGCTCGTCACGCGAACTCACTCCTATGCCGAGCTCAGCCGCGCCCAACTCGAGAACGTGCTCGACATGCTCGACGGCCGTTATCCCAGCTCTGAGTTCGCCGAGCTGCGACCCCGCATCGTCTGGGACCGCGTCAAGAACACGATCCGGGCGCGCCCCGGCGCGCGGCAGCTCGCGGTTACGAACGCCGGCACAATCCCCGACCGCGGCCTGTATGCGGTCACGCTCCCGGACGGCCGGCGGGTAGGCGAGCTCGACGAGGAGATGGTCTACGAGGCGCGTCCCGGGCAGACGTTCCTGCTCGGCGCGACCACGTGGCGGATCGAGGAGATCGGCCGCGACCGCGTGATCGTCACGCCGGCCCCGGGCCTCCCGGGTGCGGTCCCGTTCTGGAAGGGCGACGGCATCGGGCGCCCGAAGGAGCTCGGCGAGGCGATCGGCGCGTTCGCGCGCGAGGCCGTCAACCGATCACCCGAGCAGCTGCAGGCCGACTATGACCTAGACCGCCGAGCCGCCAACAACCTCGTCGAGTTCCTCCAGGAGCAGCAGGCCGCGACGCGCGTCGTGCCGAGCGACCGCGCGATCGTGATCGAGCGCTTCCGCGACGAGATCGGCGACTGGCGGCTGTGCATCCTTAGCCCGTACGGAGGCCGCGTCCACGCCGCCTGGGGGCTCGCGCTGAGCGCGCGGCTCAGGGACGAGGTCGGTCTCGAGTCCGACGCAATCTGGTCCGACGACGGCATCATCGTCCACCTCCCCGACGCCGAGGGATTGGATCGCGCCCGTTGCACCGAGCTCGCGATGATCGATCCCGGCGAGATCGAGGACAAGGTCGTGGGCGAGCTCGCCTCGAGCGCGCTGTTCGGCGCCCGCTTCCGGGAGAACGCCGGCCGCGCGCTGCTGATCCCGCGCGCCCGTCCCGGCAAGCGGACGCCGCTCTGGCAACAGCGACTGAAGTCACAGTCGCTGCTCGAGGTCGCCAAGAAGTACGGGGAGTTCCCGATCATCCTCGAGACTTATCGCGAGTGCCTGCGCGACGTCCTCGACGTTCCCGGCCTCACCGAGCTGCTGACGAAGCTCCACCGACGTGAGATCTCGATGGTCGAGGTCGAGACGCCGACCGCGTCGCCGTTCGCGTCGAGCCTGCTGTTCGACTACGTCGCCACCTACATGTACGAGGGCGACACGCCGGGTGCCGAGCGGCGCGCGGCGGCGCTGTCACTCGACCGCGACCTGTTGCGGGAGCTGCTCGGGCAGGAGGAGCTGCGCGACCTCATCGATCCCGCCGCGCTCGCCGAGGTCGAGGACGACCTGCAGTTCCTCTCCGACCGTCGCCGCGCCGCGACGCGCGACGCGCTCCACGACATCCTGCGGACGCTCGGCGACCTGACGAGCGCCGAGGCCCAGCAGCGCGTCCACGACGGAACGGACGCCGGGCGGATGCTCGCAGACCTCTGCGGGGAGCACCGCGCGGTGAAGGTTCGCCTTGCCGGCGAGGAGCGCTGGATCGACGCGGCCGACGCCGGGCTCTACCGCGATGCCCTCGGGGTGGCCCCGCCCGGGGGCCTCCCGCCAGCGTTCCTCGAGGCCGTCCCCGACCCACGGCAGAGGCTGTTCCGCCGCTTTGCGGCCACCCACGGGCCGTTCACGAGCGCCGACGTGAAGGCCCGCTACGGGATCGACATGACTCCCGCCCTCTCGGAGCTCGAGCGCGCAGGCGCGCTCGTCCGCGGCGAGCTGCGTCCGGGCGGCAGCGAGCGCGAGTGGTGCCATCCCGAGGTGCTGAGGCGCCTGCGCCGCGCGTCGCTTGCGATCCTGCGCAAGGAGGTCGAGCCCGGCGATCGGCGCGCGCTCGCCAGGTTTCTGCCGGCGTGGCAGGGCGTCGACCGCCACCCAGCGACCGGCGCTGGCGTCGACCGCCTGCGCGAGGTGCTCGTGCCGCTCCAGGCGCTGCCGCTGCCGCCCGAGGTGTGGGAGCGCGACGTGCTGCCACGCCGCGCCGGCGCCTACTCACCGGCGTGGATGGACCAGCTGTGCGCCAGCGGCGAGATCGTGTGGATCGGGGCGGGCGCGCTTGGCCGAAACTCGGGCAGGGTGGCGCTCTACTTCCGCGAGGACCTGCCCGTCCTCGGTCGGGTGGGTGGGTTCCCAGTCAAGGGCGCGGTGACGGACGGCGAGAGCCACGAGCTCCTGCGCGAGCGGCTGCGCGTCGGGGCGTGCTTCTTCACCGACCTGCTCGTCGACGTCGAACTCGCGCCCGAGGAGCTGCAGGAGGCGCTGTGGGACCTCGCCTGGGCGGGCGAGCTCACCAACGACGCGTTCGCGCCGCTGCGAGCGCCGCGGCTGACGCTGGCCCGCGCTCAGCGCGGGCGAACCCGGAGAGCGGCCCGTTCCGGACGGTTCGCGGCGGCGAGCCGCCGGCGAGGCGGCACGGCGGCCCAGGTCCAGGGTCGCTGGTCGCTGACGGCGCCGCTGTTCGGAGAGTCGTTCGACCCGGTCGCCGGCCGGCGCGCGCTCGCCGAGCTGCTGCTCGAGCGCCACGGGATCCTCACCCGCGAGCAGGTGATCGCGGAAGGCGTCCCCGGTGGGTTCTCGGCGATCTACTCGGAGCTGTCGCAGCTCGAGACGCTCGGGGTCGCGCGTCGCGGCTACTTCGTCGAAGGCCTAGGCGGCGCCCAGTTCGCGCTCTCCGGCGCCGTTGAGCGGCTGCGCGCCCAACCGGAGCGCGACGCGCGCCCGGTCGTCCTCTCGGCGATCGATCCCGCGCAACCCTACGGCGCGGCGCTGCAGTGGCCCGCACGCGAGGAGTCCCGGCGGCCCGCGCGGGTGCCCGGCGCGTATGTGGTGCTCGCGGGCGGCGAGCCGGTCCTCTACCTGGAGCGAGCCGGGCGGGCTCTGCAGACGCTCGTGCCCGCGGAAGACCCACGCATCGAGCCCGCGCTGGCCGCGCTCGTCGAGCACGTCCGCCACGGCGCGATCAAACGGCTCGCGCTCGAGCGGATCGACGGCGAGTCGGTGATGGGATCGTCGCTGTTCCCGTTGCTGGTCGCGCTCGGGTTCCAGGAGGGGCCACGCCGGCTGACACTCAGCGCCTGAGGGAGACACCGACGTGCTGGTGCCCCGGCTGCCGGCACTAGCCTCTACGGCATGACGAGCGATCGACAACTCCGGCGCGTCGGACACAAGGGGGCCGATCTGATCGCTCCCGGCAACACGCACGCCAGCTTCGACGCGGCCCTCGCCGCGGGCGTCGACATAATCGAGTTCGACGTTCTCCCCTCGCGCGAGGACGGCTCGCTGCTGCTCGCGCACGACTACCACGATGCAGCCGCGCGGATGCCGCACACGCTCGAGGAGGGTCTCGAGTACCTCGCCTCTGAGGCGTTCGCGGGGATTGAGCTCGACGTCGACCTGAAGCTGCCCGGATACGAGCTGCGTGTCCTCGATGCCCTCCGCCGACACGGGATGCTCGAGCGGGCGCTGGTCTCAAGCCAGTTCAACTCGAGCCTGCGGCTGATCCGGGCGACCGAGCCGGGGGTGCGGCTCGGCTGGTCCGTGCCGAAGCTGAAGCGCGATCCGTTCCGCACGCGCACCACCACGATCGGCGCGCTGCTCGCGGCCCGAGCGATCCGGGTTGTGCTCCCCTACCGTGCCGCGCGTGCGATCCGGGCGGGGCAGTGCGACGCGGTGATGGCGCACTGGCGGCTGGTGACCCCGCGGCTCGTGCGCCTCGTGAACAACGCGGGCGGCGAGCTGTACGTGTGGACCGTCGACGAGCTGGCGAGGATGCGCGCGCTCGAGGCGCTCGGAGTCACCGGCGTGATCACGAACGATCCGCGGCTGTTCTCGGCGCTCGCCGCCTGAGTCTTCCGGTGGGGAGGACTGCGACGCCCGGGCCTCACGGGATCGGGCACTGCGCAGCGCTGAACCTGGGCGGGTCGGCGAAGTCGGCGTCGTGATGCCCGGCCGTGGTGGCCTCCGTGACCCGCCCCAGCAGCTGGTGTCCGCGCCGCCACACGAACGTCACGGACCCGCGGAGCGTCCCCGTGTGCGCGGGGAACTGCCACATCCAACCGCTCTGGAGCAGGCGGTTGGCCGAGTTTCCGAGCGCAACCGACTTCGTCACCCCGGACGGCTTGAAGCCGATCTTGGTCGAGGGCCGGTACTCGACGCGGATGTTGAGCTCGTGGCTGGACCAGAAGCCGAGGCTGGGCATCTGACCGCGGATGCCGAGAGCGCGAGGGTGGCGCTTCGTGTTGCAGATGTTGATCGTCGCCCACAGGTTGCGAGAACGCTCGGCGCGGCTGACGGCGCGGCGAATCTGCCCGGGCGTGGGTCCGGAGGACGCGGACGCGCGTGCGGCGACCGGCGTCACCGGCGCGAACATCGAGATCGCGAGCAGCCCGCTCGACAGTCTCACGGCCGCACTCATTCCGGGTGGAAGATACCTGGCGTGTGATGGATGGTTCGTAAGAACGTAGAGGGGGTGTGATCGGGACCTTGACGGCGGCGGCAGCGGACGCTCCGGGCGGAACGTGGGAGCGGTTCGAGGCTCTGTACCGCGCCTGCCGCGACGACCTCTACGCGTATGTCTTCACGCTGCTACGGGATCGTGCTGCCGCGGAGGATGTGACCGCGGTTGCGTTCGAGCGGGCCTACCGCCGCCGGCGTACGTTCGACAGTCTGAACGCTCGTATCCACGACGCCGAGGCCTCGATCGCGAGCGATGAGGCGACGATCCGAACGCTGAACCGGCGGATCAACTTCAGCCAGATCTCACTCTCGATCAACGCGGCGACCGCCCCGGCGCCGGTCGCGCACCACAGCTCGTTCACGATCGACCAGGCGGCCCACGACGCGGGCCGTGTGCTCACCGTCGCCGCGGGCGTGGCGCTGATCGCGCTCGCGGCGCTCGCGGCGCTCGTGCCGCTGGCGCTCGTCGGCGCGCTGGCGCTGTGGATCGCCGCTGCGGTCCGTCGCCGCCGCCGCGAGCAGGCGCTCGACGCCGCATAGCTTGTTGGCGCTCGACGCCGCATGATCGTTCGCGCTCGACGCCGCATGGTCGTTCGCGCTCGGATGTCCCCGTCACTGGCTGCGGGAGCCACCACGTGGTATCCCTGCCTGCGTGGGCGCCACCAGCGAGGACACGACGCAGCTGCTTGGGCGGGTGCCGGTGTTCTCGGCGCTGGGCACAGAGGACCTGAACCGTGTTGCCGAGGTGGCGGTCCCGCGGCGGTTCGGCGCCGGCGCGGTCGTGTTTCTCGAGGGGGACGAGAGCGACACGTGCTACATCGTGCGCTCCGGGCGGGCCCGGGCGGTCCGCGAGCATCCGGACGGCCGTACGATCACGCTGGCGAACTTCGGGCCCGGCGACATCTTCGGCGAGCTGGCGATGTTCGACGACGAGCGGCGCTCGGCCACGGTCGAGGCGCTCGAGGACACGGATGCGATCGCGATCCTCGGCGGCGACATGCGCCGCCTGCTCCGCGAGCATCCCGACATCGCTGTAAAGTTGCTCCAAGCGCTCGGGCGGCGGCTGCGCGAGACGAACGAGCGGCTGGCCCGACAGTCGTTCCAGACCGTTCAGAGCCGGGTCGCCGGCGTCGTCTCGCAGCTGGTCGCGGCGGCACGGGCCGAAGGTTCCGACGAGCGCGACGTGTTGATCACCGCCACCCAGACCGACCTTGCACAATTGGCGGGGTCGTCGCGAGAATCGGCGAGTCGTTTCCTGGCAGTGCTCGAGCGCGCCGGGATCATCACTCAGGGCCGGGGAAAGCTGATTGTGCATGACGCAGCCGCGCTTGAGCGATACGTCTACTGATCGAGCCGATCGAGCCGAGTTCTCCGCCGGGGGCGTGGTCGTGCGTGGACGCGAGGTGATCGTGATCGTGCCGGTCAAGCGTGACGCCCACGGCAACAAGGTCCTGGGCCTGCCCAAGGGCCATCCCGACGGGGACGAGACACCCGACGCGGCGGCCAGGCGAGAGGTGTGCGAGGAGACAGGGGTGAAGGCAAAGCTGATCGAGCCGCTCGGCGAAGTTCGCTACAGCTACGAGCGCCGAGGCCGGCGCGTCGCCAAGCGGGTGGTGTTCTACCTGTTCGAGTACCGCTCGGGCGACCTCGCGGACCACGATCACGAGATCGAGGATGCGCGTTGGATGCCGCTCGAGGCGGCCGCCGAGGCGCTCACCTACGACGGGGAGCGGGAAATGGCGAGGCGCGCGTTGTCGAGACTGTCGAAGGATCTGTAGGCTGGCCTCCGTGCGTGTTCTCAACTTCTACTCGTCGGTGTTTGCCGACCAGCTTCGTCGCGGTCGCAAGACCGCCACGATCCGTCTCGGCGACAAGTCGCACAAGTACCGCAAGAACGACTGCGTGCTCGTCACGATCGGCTACCAGCACTCCCCGCGCGAGAAGATCTTCAACGCCGTCATCGACCAGGTCGAGGTCAAGCGCGTCAAGGACCTCTCACCGCGCGACATCGAGCACGACAACCCGGAGTTCCGCCGGGTCGACGAGATGATCCACTTCCTGAAGCAGATCTACGGCCGCGAGGTGGGGATGGAGGACACCGTCACGGTCGTTCGCTTCTCGCAGATCATCGAGAACCCGCCCGAGGTCCGCGACCGGATCCACGGGCTCGGCGGCGCGCAGAACTGAGCTGAGTCGCACAGGCACGCACGCCGGGATGGCGGGCGGGCGGCGGGGATTCGTCACGCTTCGGTAGGCGACGCAAGCCATCCCCGGCGTCCGTACCTGTGCTCAAGCTGGCCGACCCGGGTGCAGAGGACCAGCCCTGGCACTCTTTGGCCGAGAGTGCCAAGAGAGCCTTGAAACGCGCAACGGACAAGCTATAGTGCGGGGATGTTGGCACTCTGACTCCACGAGTGCCAAGCAAAGTCCCCCTGCATCTCTTTCCATTCGGAGGTTTGCAACATATGAATCTCAAGCCCCTTGGCGATCGGCTGATCGTGCGGGCAATCGAGGCGGAGGAGACCACGGCCAGTGGAATCGTTCTGCCCGACACCGCCAAGGAGAAGCCGCAGAAGGGCAAGGTACTTGCCGTCGGTGAAGGCAAGCTGAACGAGGACACCGGAAAGCGCGTCCCGCTCGACGTCGCCGAAGGTGACGAGGTCCTTTACAGCAAGTACGGCGGCACCGAGATCATCGTGGACGGCGAGGATCTCCTCGTCCTCCGCGAGTCCGACGTGCTGGCAAAGGTCCAGTCGTAGGTTTAACCGCTAGGAGAACCAGAAACACATGGCACATAAGGAACTGAAGTACGACGCGGATGCCCGCAAGGCGCTCGAGGCGGGCGTCGACGCGGTCGCTAACGCCGTCAAGGTCACGCTCGGCCCCAAGGGCCGCTACGTCGTCCTCGATAAGAAGTTCGGCGCGCCCACCATCACCAACGACGGTGTGACGATCGCTCGTGAGATCGAGGTCGAGGACGTATTCCAGAATCAGGGCGCACAGCTCGTGCGCGAGGTTGCCACGGCGACCAACGACGTCGCCGGTGACGGCACCACGACGGCGACCGTGCTCGCCCAGGCGATCGTCCGCCAGGGTCTGAAGAACGTCGCCGCGGGCGCCAATCCGCTGTCGCTCAAGCGCGGCATCGAGAAGGCCGTCGACGACGTGGTCAAGAACATCGAGTCGCAGTCGACCGAGATCTCCGGCAAGGAGCAGATCGCACGCGTGGCGACGATCTCGGCCGGTGATGAGGAGATCGGCGACGTGATCGCCGATGCGATCGAGAAGGTCGGCAAGGACGGCGTCGTCAACGTGGAGGAGGGCCAGACGTTCGGCATGGACCTCGAGTTCACCGAGGGCATGCAGTTCGACAAGGGCTACATCTCGCCGTACATGGTCACCGACCAGGACCGGATGGAGGCCGTCCTCGAGGATCCCTACATGCTGATCGCCAACCAGAAGATCGGCTCGGTGCGCGACCTGCTGCCGGTGCTCGAGCAGACGATCCAGTCGGGCAAGCCGCTGCTGATCATCGCCGAGGACGTCGAGGGCGAGTCGCTCGCGACGCTTGTCGTCAACAAGCTCCGCGGCACCTTCACCGGCGTCGCGGTCAAGGCCCCCGGCTTCGGCGATCGCCGCAAGCGCATGCTCGAGGACATCGCGATCCTCACCGGCGGCGAGGTCATCACCGAGGAGATGGGACTCAAGCTCGAGAACACCCAGCTTTCGCAGCTCGGCCGCGCACGTCGCGTCGTCGTAGCCAAGGACACCACCACGATCGTCGACGGCGCAGGTGACTCCGAGGCGATCAAGGGCCGGATCAACCAGATCAAGACCGAGATCGAGAACACCGACTCGGACTTCGATCGCGAGAAGCTCCAGGAGCGCCTGGCCAAGCTCTCGGGCGGCGTCGCCGTCGTCAAGGTCGGCGCCGCGACCGAGACCGAGATGAAGGAGAAGAAGCATCGCGTCGAGGACGCGCTCCAGGCCACGCGCGCCGCGCTCGAGGAGGGCATCGTCCCGGGCGGCGGCGTCGCGCTGCTGGCGGCCCAGGACGCAATTGCCATGGACGCGCTCGGCGAGGCGGACGAGCGGACCGGCGCGCAGATCGTCCGTCGCGCCCTCGAGGAGCCGCTGCGCCAGATCGCCGACAACTCGGGCCTCGAGGGCTCCGTCGTCGTCAACGACGTCCGCAAGGCGAAGCAGGGCCAAGGCCTGAACGCGGCCACCGGCGAGATCGTCGACCTGGTCAAGGAGGGCATCATCGACCCGGCGATGGTGACGCGCTCGGCGCTCCAGAACGCCGCGTCGATCGCCAAGAACATCCTCACCACCGAGGCGATCGTCGCCGAGGTCCCGGAGAAGGAGTCCGGCCCGGCGGGCGGTGGCATGCCCGACATGTCGGGGATGATGTAGTCCGACGCGTCAGCGTCTTGACGAGACGGACGCCTCAGCGTCTTGACGGGGGCCCGGCGTGCGCCGGGCCCTTCGTCGTTGAGTGCGCCGTTACAGGTTCCAGCCGAAGTAGACCTCGGCCTTGGAGATCTTCCCGTTCGGGATCGTCAGGACCTCGGTGTTCCGAAAGCGAGTCCCGTCGGTGCGGGTGCTCTCGTAGGTGACGAGCACCTCCCCGCCGATCTCGATCAGTCGCTCAAACTCGAACCTCGCGATGCTGCCGGCGTTCGGCCAGCAGCGCTCGAAGTAGGTGTCCCGGTCGATTCCCGGATCCGCGGGGCTGTAGAACGTGAAGTCGTCGCTCAGCAGCCGATCGACCAGCTCGCGGTCCTCGAGCTCATACGCGCGGTAGCAGTCGCGCGCGACCTGCAGACGGTCACGAGCAGACATCCGCCGCCTCCTTTCTCGTCGCTTCCGAGGTTGGGGCCCGTCGATGAATAACTGCGTGTTGACGCGTCCGAATGGGCTTCGCCTGGCTGCGTCCTCGGACCTCGATGTGGCTGGGACACACCTTCGGTCCTGCGTCCTTGCCATGCTCGCTCCTCGAACGCCGCAACGGCGCACTTATTCATCGCTGACCCTTACGACTACGACCCTTACGACCCGAGGGAGGCCGGAATCTCATCGCCGGTACGCGCCGGGCGGCGATTCATTCGCGCAGCTCCGAACGACCAGTGACTGGTAGAGCTCGCGTGTGCGCCGGGCGACCTCGGCCCAGTCGAATCGGAGCACGTGCTCGCGGGCCTCGGCCACCAGTTGCGCATGGGCCTCGTCGTCACTCAGCACGTGGCCAACGATCTCCCCGAGCGCCCGCGAGTCGCTGGCGGGGAAGCGCAGCCCGACCGTCCCGTCGTCGGGCACGACCTCGCGCAGGCCGCCGGTGTCCGCGACCACGCACAGGCAGCCAGACGCCATCGCCTCGAGCGCCACCAGTCCGAACGGCTCGTAGATCGACGGCACGATGCAAAGGTCGGCCACGCGGTAGAGCGCGTGCAGCATGTCGTCGCCGACCCAGCCGAGGAAGGTGCCGTGGCGGGTCAGCCGCAGCCGGCGGGCTTGGCTTCTGAGCTCGGCCTCGGCCATGCCGGTGCCGGCGACGACGAAGCGGACATCGCCGGAGCGCCTGATCACCGGAACGAGCGCATCGAGCGCCAGGTGGAATCCCTTTTCGTAGACGAGCCTGCCGACCAGCAAGACGAGCCGCTGATCGGGCGCGGCGAAGCGAGCCCGCAGCTTGGTGAGGTCGGTGGGCACGAGCGGCTCGAGGTCGGCAGGATCGATCCCGTTCGGGATCACCTCGATGTTCGCGGGCGCCACGCCGAACACGCCCGCGACGTGGCCCTTCATGTAGCGCGAGCAGGCGACCACGCGGGCAGCGCGCCGGAGCATCCGCCGCTCGACGGCGTGGATGTGGGACTGGGGATGCTCATCGACCCAGCCGCCGTGGCGTCCGAACTCGGTCGCGTGGACGGTCACGAGCCACGGTCGGCGCAGCCGGTTGGCGATCGACGCGCCGGCGCCGGCGACGAGCCAGTCGTGGGAGTGCACGAGGTCGAACTCGAGGCGGTCGGACAACTCGAACGCGAGCCTGCGCATGTCGTCGTTCATCGCCTCCACCCAGCGGACGAATGCGTCGATGTCCAGCGGGAACTGGGGCTCGCGAACGCGATGTACGAACACGCCGTGGCGCTCCTCCGCGGGATCGAGCCGACCACCGCCGCGGGTCAGCACGTGCACCTCGACGCCGTCCGCGACGAGGTGCTCGGATAGCTTGCGGACGTGACGGCCGAGTCCGCCTTCGATCACCGGCGGGTACTCCCAGGAGATCATCAGAACGCGCATCGGCGGAGCGGGACGCTACCGTACCGGCCGTTGCAGCATCTTACTGGAAAGTAGTAGCCAGCGCCTTCGCGGGAGCGGTCGGCGGGCCGCGCTTATCTCGGGAAACCTCGCTCGGGTCCGCCGATATGACGACATAAGCGCGTGGGGCGCGCTCATGTCGCCGTTCCTGGCTCGGCGGCGAGCTCAACCCGACATAAGCGCGCGCTGATGGGGCGCGGGGGCTGCGAAGGGAGCAGGTTGGGCCCGCGAGGGCGGGGGGTGCAGGGTCGCGAGGGCGGCGGGCGAGGGTCGCGAGGGCGGCGGGCGAGGGTCGCGAGGGCGGCGGGCGAGGTGGTCGCAGCTGTCCGTGATGGCCCCGCAGCGCCTAAGAAGTGCTTGCCATCGAGGCCGCCATCGATGCCAAGCTCGACCCGGCCGAAGCGCCCCGCGGGAGCGCCACTCGGGCCACGCACTCGGGGCAGGCGCTCGGGGCAGGCGCTCGGGGCAGGCGCTCGGGGCAGGCGCTCGGGGCAGGCGCTCGGGCCAGGCGCTCGGGCCACGCGCTCGGGCCACGCGCTCGGCCACGCGCTCGGGGCAGGCACGCGGGGGGCAGCATTCAGGGCAGGCACTCTGGACAGGGACTCAGGACAGCCGCTCGAGCACCGCGAACCCCTGCGAGCCGAGAAGCGACCGCAGTGGTACTGCGCCACCGAGCGAGCGCTGGTCGCCGCTGAGTACGTCGCGCCAGTACCCGCCGACCGATTCGAGCGCGCCGCCGCCGGCGCCCTCGCGGACGGCGACCGCGACGAGCACATCGTCGCCGCGCAGGTACGCGCAGACCGCAGGGCCGGCGTCGAGCGGCCGATACGCCCCCGCGAACGGCTCGGGCCGGCGCGCGCGCAGCCCGAGCAGGCGCAGCGTCAGGAACAGCTTGTACGTCTCGCGGTCGGGTGGTGAGCCGCCCATCAGGCGGCTCAGCATCGCCTGGTGCCAGTCCCACTCGACCGGACGGCGGTTGTCGGGATCGACGAGGGCGCGGAACGGCAGCTCGTCGCCCTGGTAGATGTCCGGGATGCCGGGCGCAGTCAGCTTCAGCGCGACCTGTCCGAGCGCGATCCGCTCGGCGGCGTGGGCGACCCGCGACGCGAACGGCTCGAAGTCCTCGAGGAACGGCCGATGGGAGTAGAGCGCGTGCGAGAAGCGCTTGACCGCGTCCTCCCATTCGTGGTTCTGCTCGATCCAGTTGGTGTTGCGCTTGGCCTCGCGCAGCGCCTTCTCCACGTAGGCCTCGACCCGCTCGGACTCGATCGGCCAGGCGCCGATCAGCGTCTGGAAGATGAAGTAGCGCTCGACATCGTCGGGCGCGGCAGCGGAGCGCAACGACTCGGTCACCGACAGCCAGCGCTCCACGTGCGAAGCCCAATCGTCAGCGAACGACGCGAGCGCGGCGATCCGCGCGCGCACGTCGGCCGAGCGCTTCGCGTCGTGCGTCTGCGTCGTCAGCAGGCTCAGCGGGAAGCGCTCGAGCCGCTCCAGGTTCCCGGCATGGAAGCGCTCGACGTCGATCCCGAACCGCGACGGGTCGCCGCCGACGTCATTCAGCGCAAGCAGCCGCGCGTAGCGGTAGAACGCGGTGTCCTCGACGCCCTTGGCCATGATCGAGGGTGAGGTCTGCTGAAAGCGCCTGACGAAGCCGTCGGGGGCGGGGCGCTCGAGCAACAGCATCTTCGCGATCTCCTCGTTCATCCCCGAGGCCTCGATCCAGCGGCGGTCCTCGTCGTCGACCTGGCCGTAGCCCGGCTCGACGTACGTGCGGTAGACGGGCAGCGAGGCGAGTGCCTCGGCCAGCGCCTCGATCCCGCCAGGGAGCTCCTCGTCGCCGAACTCGCGGGCGAGGCGCTCGACGTCGGGCCAGAACGGCCCGTGGACCTGCTCGAGCTTGGCCTCCCGCGCGATCTCGCTGAAGCTGCGGCGGTCCCCCGAGATCCGATGCCACAGCGCCGTCATCGGCTCCTCGCCGACGGGGTCGACGAACAGCGCGCAGACGTCGTTCAGGAACTCGTACCCGACCGTTCCCGACACCGGCCAGTCGCGGAGCTTCTCGGGCGGGTGGGCCGCGTTCAGGATCTTCTCGACCCACACCCGGCGCACCCCGCGGTCCTGCAGCCGCTTGAAGTAGCCGAACGGATCGGCGAGCCCGTCGGGGTGGTCGATGCGCAGCCCGTCGATCACCCGCTCGTGGACCAACCGCAGCGCAAGCTCGTGCGTCGTCTCGAACACCTCGAGGTCGATCTGGCGAAGTCCCGCGAGCTCGCCGATGTCGAAGAAGCGCCGGTACACGTGCGCGATCGGGTCGATGTCGAAGAACCGGCCGCGGAGCTCTGGGACCTTCCAGTACACGTTCGAGTCGTCGGCGGCCATGTGGTTTGGGACGATGTCGAGCACGATCCCCATGCCCGCGGCGCGCGCGGCGTCGGACAACCTCATGAACTCGCTCTCGCCGCCGAGCGCGTCCGACAGCTTCGAAGGGTCGATCACGTCGTAGCCGTGCGTCGATCCGGGGCGCGCCTGGAACGACGGAGACAAGTAGAGATGGGAGACGCCGAGATCGCGCAGGTACGGCACGAGCGCCCGCGCGTCCGCGAACGCGAACTCCGGACTCAGCTGCAGGCGGTACGTCGCCCTGAGCTCCGGCCCCGACCCGTTCACGTGACCCGCTTCAGGATCACGATCGAGTGCGCGCTCACGGCGACCCCCGTCCGCGCCGGGTATGTGACGCTGCCGGCCTCGGCCTCGGCCTCGGGCTCGGCGGTAGAGAGCTCGAGCGCCCATTGCGCGCCGAAACGCCGTCGCGGCAACACGAACTGCCGTTCTTCTCCGTGCGCGTTGAACAGGACGAGGAACGAGTCATCCTCGATCCGCTCGCCGCGCGGCGCCGGCTCGGTGATCTCCTTGCCGTTCAGGAACATGCCGAGCACCGGCTCGCCCCGCTGCCAGTCGCGCTGGGTCATCTTCCGGCCGTCGGCGCGGAACCACCACACATCGGGCAATCCGGATCCCATGATCTCGTCGCCGCGCAGGAAGGTCGAGCGTCGGAACACGGGGTGGTGGCGGCGCAACCGGATCAGCCGCCTGGTGAAGTCGTGCACGAGCCTGCTCTCGGGTGTGTCGTGCCAGAGGTACCACGACAGCTCTGAGTCCTGGCACCAGGCGTTGTTGTTGCCGTTCTGGCTGCGGCCGCGCTCGTCGCCGCCGAGGAGCATCGGTGTCCCCTGCGAGATGACCAGCGTCGTCAGGAAGTTCCGTTGCTGGCGCATGCGCAGCGCCCCTATCTCCGGATCGTCGGTGGGGCCCTCGACGCCGCAGTTCCACGAGCGGTTGTCGTCGGTGCCGTCGCGGTTGTCCTCGCGGTTGTCCTCGTTGTGCTTCTGGTTGTAGGACACGAGGTCGCGCAGCGTGAAGCCATCGTGGGCGGTGATGAAGTTGATCGAGGCGAACGGCTCGCGCCCGTCCGACTGGTACAGGTCCGAGGAGCCGGACAGGCGCCGCGCGAACTCGCCGCAGTTCGTGTGCGCGCGCCAGAAGTCGCGCATGGCGTCGCGATATACACCGTTCCACTCTGACCACAGGACCGGGAAGTTGCCGACCTGATATCCGCCCGGTCCGACATCCCAGGGCTCGGCGATCAGCTTCACCTGCGAGAGCACGGGATCCTGGTGGATGACGTCGAAGAACGCCGAGAGGCGGTCGACGTCGAAGAACTCGCGCGCCAGCGCGGCCGCAAGGTCGAAGCGGAACCCGTCGACGTGGCATTCCACGACCCAGTAGCGCAGGGAGTCCATGATCAGTCGCAGCACGCTCGGGTGCACCGGATTCAGCGAGTTGCCTGTGCCGGTGAAGTCCATGTAGTAACGCCGATCGTCGGGCGCGACGCGGTAATAGGAGGAGTTGTCGACGCCCTTGAACGACAGCATCGGACCGAGGTGATTGCCCTCGGCGGTGTGGTTGTAGACGACGTCGAGAATCACCTCGATGCCGGCGCGGTGCAGCGCCTTGACCATGCCCTTGAACTCGCGGACCTGCTCGCCGCGCCGGCCCGTGGCCGCGTACTCGGAGTGGGGTGCGAAGTAGCCGATCGTGCTGTAGCCCCAGTAGTTGTTCAGACCGCGCTCGGCGAGGAACGACTCGTCGGAGATGTGGTGAACCGGCAGTAACTCGATCGCGGTTACGCCGAGGTGGTGAAGGTACGCGACCGCCGGGTCGGACGCGAAGCCCGCGTATGTCCCGCGGAGATCCTCCCGGACGTCTGGATGTCGCATCGTGAAACCCTTCACGTGCGTCTCGTAGATGACCGTGTCCTTGAACGGGATTCGCGGCGAGCGGTCGCCCTCCCAGAAGAACGCGTCGTCGATCACGACCGACTTCGGCATCGCCGCCGCGTCATCCTCGTCGTCGGGCTCGAGGTCGGCGTCGGGCTCGCCGGTCGCCACATACGGGAACACGTTCGCGTCGTGCGCCCAGTCGACGAGGCCGTCGATCGCCTTCGCGTAGGGATCGATCAGCAGCTTGGCCGGGTTGAAGCGATGGCCCTCGAGCGGAGCGTAGCGCCCGTGGACGCGATACCCGTAGCGCTGGCCCGGACCGACATCGGGGAGGTAGCAATGCCAGTTGAGCGCGGTGCGCTGCGTCATCTCGATGTGCGTCTCCTCGTCGTCCTGGTCGAAGAGGCACAGCACCACCCGCTCGGCATGCTCTGAGAACAGCGAGAAGTTCGTTCCGCCTCCGTCCCAGGTCGCTCCGAGCGGGTAGGGCCGTCCAGGCCAGACGACGCTCACTCGCGCAGCGCTCCACGACGGCGCACGCGCGCTTCGCAGCGGGCGTCGCTCACCTGCATCTGATCCTCCGTCCCTGTCCGCACGCGATCTCGATCACACCGAAGTCGGGCGATCGTATCCCTAACGCCGGGCGGCTGGCTCCTCGGCGCGCCGAGCGGGCTGCCGCTATCGGTCGAGGTCCGGCACGAACCAGACCGCCGCGAGGGGTGGCAGCGTGAGCTCCGCCGAGACCGGCTGGCCGTGCCATGGAATCGGTTCGGGCCGAATCGCCCCGAGGTTGCCAACGTCGCTCCCGCCGTAGTGGGTCGAGTCGGTGTTGATCGCCTCGCGCCAGCGACAGGCGCGCGGAAGGCCGAGGCGGTATGCCGGACGCGGAACGGGCGAGAGGTTGGCGACGAACACGAGCACGCGTTCGGCGTCCTTGGACTGACGCGCGAACGCGACCACGTTGCTGTCGGCGTCGTTGGGTTCGATCCACCAAAAGCCCGTGGGGTTCGAGTCGACCTCCCACAGCGCCCGCTCGTTCTTGTACAGCCGGTTGAGGTCGCGCACGAGCGCCTGGATCCCGGCGTGCTCGCGGCGCTCGAGCAGGTGCCAGTCGAGTGAACGCTCGTGGCTCCATTCCTGCTCCTGGGCGAACTCCCCGCCCATGAACAGGAGCTTCTTTCCGGGGTGCGCCCACATGTATGCGTACAGCGCCCGCAGGTTGGCGAGCTTCTGCCACCGGTCGCCGGGCATCTTGCCGTACAGCGAGCCCTTGCCGTGGACGACCTCGTCGTGCGAGAGCGGCAGGATGAAGTTCTCGCTGAAAGCGTACATCAGGCTGAACGTCAGCTCGTGATGGTGGTAGCGACGGTAGATCGGGTCGTTCTGGAAGTACTTGAGCGTGTCGTGCATCCAGCCCATGTTCCACTTGAAGCCGAATCCCAGCCCGCCCACGTACGTCGGCCGCGACACGCCGGGCCACGCGGTCGACTCCTCCGCCGCCGAGATCACGCCCGGCTCGCGCCCGTGGATGACCTCGTTGAGCTCCTTCAGGAACGCCACCGCGTCGAGGTCCTCGCGGCCGCCGAACTGGTTGGGGATCCACTCGCCCTCGTTGCGCGAATAGTCGAGGTACAACATCGACGCGACCGCGTCCACCCGGATCCCGTCGATGTGGTACTCGCGCAGCCAGAACAGCGCGCTCGCGATCAGGAAGTTGCGGACCTCGTGTCGGCCGAAGTTGAACACAAGCGTGCCCCAGTCCGGATGCGACCCCCGCCTCGGGTCCGCGTGCTCGTACAGCGCGGTGCCGTCGAACCGTGCCAGCCCGAAGTCGTCGCGCGGGAAGTGCGCGGGGACCCAGTCGGCGATCACGCCGATCCCGCTCGAGTGCAGGCGGTCGACGAACTGGCGCAGGTCGTCCGGGGATCCGTAACGGGGCGTGGGGGCGAAGTAGCTCGTCACCTGATAGCCCCAGGAGCCGCTGAACGGATGCGCCATCACCGGCAGTAGCTCGATGTGGCTGAAGCCCATGTCGCTCACGTACGCCGACAGCTCGTCGGCCAGCTCCACGTAGGTGAGCGGCCGGTTGCCCTCGAATGTGTTCAGCCGCCAGGAGCCGAGATGAACCTCGTAGATCGACATCGGGCTCGACAACGGCTGCTGCTCGCGGCGCCGTTCGAGCCACGCGGCGTCCATGGCGCTCCAGCGGTGACGCGGCCCCGTGATCAGCGACGCGGTCCTCGGCGGCATCTCCGCCTCCTGCGCGTAGGGGTCGGCCTTCAGCAGCAGGTCGTGCTCCTGGGTCAGGATCTCGAACTTGTAGCGAGCGCCGGCCTCGATCCCCGGAAGAAACAGCTCCCAGATGCCTGAGGTGCCCATCGAGCGCATCGCGTGAAGCCGCCCATCCCAGGAATTGAAGTCGCCGACGACGCTGACCGCGCGCGCCGCCGGGGCCCATACCGAGAACGAGGTCCCGCTTACACCGAGATGCTCGCGCACGTGGGCGCCGAGCTTCTCGTAGATCTGCTCGTGACGGCCTTCGCCGATCAGATGCAGGTCGAGCTCGCCGAGCGCCGGCGCAAACGCGTACGGGTCCTCGATCGTGAACGTTCCGGCGCGGCCGTAGTCGACCTCGAGCTTATAGTGCAGCGACAGCTCGACCGCGTCGACTCTGCCCTCGAACACGCCGCCGGGGTGGATCTGCTCGAGCTCGGTGGTGGTGCCGTCGTCGAGGTGAAGGGTGATGCGGCGAGCGGCCGGGCGATACGCCCGGATCACGACGCCGTCGCCGTCCGCGTGGGCACCGAGGACGGCGTGCGGGTTGGGATGCTCACGGCGCACGACGGCGTCGAGCTTGGTTGTCGCAACGCTCATTCGGACTCCAGCAGCCGCCTGATTCCGGCCACGGGAATCGCTACCCAGTTGGGGCGGTTGTCAAGCTCATACTGGAGCTCGTAGATCGCCTTCTCGAGCTCGTAGATCGACAGCAGGTTGACCACCGCGGTATCGCCCGCAGGCAGCAGCGACGACTCGATCTGGGCGAAGTACTCGCCGAGGAAGCGCTCGCGGGCCCGCTCCTCGAAGCCCTCCGGCGCGTGGCCTCCCCTCAGGATCTCGACGGCGGAGGTCAGGTAGGCGAACGAGCGCAGCATGCTGGCGACATCGCGCAGCGGCGAGCGCTTCTGCCGGCGCTCGGGCAGCGGGCGGGCGGGCTCCCCTTCGAAGTCGATGATGACCCACTCCCGCGGCGTGTGAAGCGTCTGGCCGAGGTGGTAGTCGCCGTGGATGCGGACCACACGCCCACCTACGCCGAGCTGCGAGCGCGCCGCCAGGCGCTCGCGGACGTCCTGCCCGCGGCCGATGATCGGCGCCAGCCGCTCGTCGTCGGGGAGCCGCACGAAGATCCGCTCGATGTCCTCGTCGACCGTGGCCGTCAGCAGCGACAGCGCCTCCTGGCTCGGCTCCTCGGGGGAGAACGTCGGGTCGCTTGCATCGGATGCGAGCACGTTGTGCATGCGGGCGGTGACCCAGCCCAGCTCCGCGAGCTGATCGAGCAGCCACGCCGGATCGGTCTCGATCTTCTCGAGCGCGAGCTCCCATCCGCCGATCGCGTCACGAAGGAACTCCTGCGCGACGCCGAGGGTCGCGTTCAGCGGCGCCCCGTCGTAGTCGTACCAGGCGTGCAGCGCGGCGATGTTCGGGAACCCGCGCGCGGTCAGGAACCGGAGCATCTCGAGTTCGGGGTTGATGCCCGGCTCGAGCTTGCGGAACACCTTCAGCACGAGCTGTTCGTCGATCACCACCGACGAATTCGACTGCTCGACGCCGATCAGACGAACGCTCGGCCCGTCCGAGACGGCGGAGCCGCCGTCGGCGAGATGGAACGAGAAGTGGCCCTCGGCGGCCTCGATCTCCTCACCCGCCTCCATCTTGCGGATCAGCTCGAGCAGGTGCTCGGGCTCGGCGATCGCGTCATACACCGCCCAGTCGGAGGTACGCGCGATCGCCTCGCCCAGGCTCAGCTTGGCGCGGGCGGGCTCGACGAGCAGCAGCGGCAGCTGATAGAGCTCGTGCGTCCCGGTCGCGAATCGCGTCTGCACGAGCGCGATGAACAGCAACGGGTCGAGCGCCTCGCCGAGCGCGATTCCCTCGACGATCTCGATCCCGGCAATCGAACGCGACTTCGACGCGTACCAACGCTGGTGCTGGACCCAATCGCGGAGGCTCTCATCATCGAGGCACTGCCGGAGTTCGGACACGGGGATTTGCACGGGATCAGTCATCCTCGTGGGCCTTCTCCTGCTCTTCCTCGACGAGCTGAAACCAGAAGAATCCGCGCGGGGCGAGCGTCAGCAGATACGGGAGTTCGCCGATCCGCGGGAAGCGCGAGCGTCCGAACAGCTCGACGGGGTAGCGCCCCTCGTGCGCTCTCAAGTCGAGCTCGACGGCCTGCGCCGAGCGTGCCAGGTTGTGGACACACAGCACGAGGTCTTCCTCAAAGCTGCGCAAGTGGGCGAAGATCCGCGGGTTGGACGGCTCGATCGGCTCGTATGTGCCGAAGCCGAACACCGGATGCTCCTTGCGCAACGAGATGAAGCGGTGCATCCACCGCAGCAGCGAGGTCGCGGTGCGCAGCTGGGCCTCGATGTTGACCGCCTGAAAGCCGTATACGGGATCCATCAGCGGCGGCGCGTACAGCTGCGCGAAGTCCGCACGGGAGAAGCCGCCGTTGCGATCTCCGGTCCACTGCATCGGCGTGCGCACACCGTCGCGATCGCCGAGGAACACGTTGTCGCCCATCGCGATCTCGTCGCCGTAGTAGAGCACCGGCGATCCGGGCAGCGAGAACAGGATCGCGGTCATCAGCTCGATCTCGTCGCGACCGTTGTCGAGCAGCGGCGCGAGGCGCCGGCGGATCCCCAGGTTGAGCTTCATCCTCGGGTCCTTGGCGTACTCCGAATACATGTAATCGCGCTCCTCGTCGGTGACCATCTCGAGCGTCAGCTCGTCGTGGTTGCGCAGGAACAGGCCCCACTGGCAGCTCTGGGGGATCCGAGGCGTGTGCTCCAGAATCTCGTAGATCGGCACAGCCTCCTCGCGCCTTACCGCCATGAACATCCGCGGCATCACGGGAAAATGGAACGCCATGTGGCACTCGTCGCCGTCGCCGAAGTACTCGACGACATCGGCCGGCCATTGGTTGGCTTCGGCTAGCAGCACTCGATCAGGGTAGTTCTGATCGACCTCGCGCCTGATCCGCCTTAGGTACGTATGGGTCTCCGGAAGGTTCTCGCAGTTCGTGCCCTCGCGCTCATACAGGTAGGGAACGGCGTCCAGCCGGAACCCGTCGAGCCCGAGGTCCAGCCAGAAGCGCAGTACGTCGAGCATCGCGTCCTGGACCTCGGGATTGTCGTAGTTGAGGTCCGGCTGGTGCGAGAAGAACCGGTGCCAATAGTACTGGCCGGCGACCGGGTCCCACGTCCAATTGGAGGACTCGGTGTCGATGAAGATGACACGCGCGTCTTGGTAGCGCTGATTTGTGTCAGACCACACATACCAGTCGCGCTTGGGGTTACCCGGGCTCGACCGGGACTCCTGAAACCATGGGTGGTCGCTCGATGTGTGGTTCATCACGAGGTCGGCGATCACCCGGATCCGGCGGGCGTGCGCCGCGTTGATCAGCTCCTCGACATCCGCCACCGATCCGTAGTCCGGGTGCACGTCGGTGAAGTCCGAGCTGTCGTAGCCGCCGTCGCGGAGCGGCGAGCGGTAGAACGGCAACAGCCAGATGCAGTCGATCCCCAGCCACTGCAGGTAGTCGAGCTTCTCGGTCAGGCCGCGGAATTCGCCCGAGCCGTCGCCGTTGGCGTCGAAGAAGCCGCGGATGTGGATCTCATAGAACACCGCGCGCTTGAACCACAGGGGCTCGGCCTCGAACCATTGGCGGGTCTGGGCATGCGGGTGGGTCGTCGGGTCGGGGTGACCCTGGGCCTGCGCCGCGAGCGTCTCGGCGCGCGAGGCCGCGATCAGGTGGGTCAGGGTGGGTGGGCCGACGGAGCTCACGCCTGGCTCAGGATCGCACGAGGGCTCACGGCTCGACTCGCAGCACGTGCGCCTGGCGCACGCCGGGCTCGAGCCGGACGTAGTTCGGCCCGACCCGCCAGGCGAAGTGCTCGTTGGTGAGTAGGTCGCGCACGCCGAAGCTGAGCGGCACTGCGAGGTGCGCGGGCACGATTGCGAGCCCCTCCTGGGCCTGCCGGGGGTCGAGGTTCACGACCGTGATCATCGTGTTGCCGCGGGATTGCTTCGTGTAGGCGATCAGGGCGTCGTTGGCGGTGTCGAGGAAGGCGACGTTCGAGAACTCCTGAAGCGCCGGGTTGGTGCGCCGCACGTCGCCCAGGCGCTGCATCAGTGGCAGCAGCGGCCCGTCGAGCGAGCGATGCTTGATCTCGTACTTCTCGGAGTCGAGGTATTCCTCCGAGCCTTCCGTGACGGCGACGTGCTCGAAGTGCTCGTACCCCGAGTAGACACCATAGCTGGGGCTGAGCGTCGCCGCGAGCACCAATCGCGCTTCGAACGCCGGCGGTCCTCCGTGCTGCAGATACTCGTGCAGGATATCCGGCGTGTTGACGAAGAAGTTCGGGCGGAAGTACTCCTGCTCGCCGGAGTAGGCGAGCTCCGACGCGTATTCGGTCAGCTCCCAGCGGGAGTTCTTCCAGGTGAAGTAGGTGTAGGACTGGCTGAAGCCGATCTTGGCCAGGTGGCGCATGACCGAGCGCCTGGTGAACGCCTCGGCGAGGAAGATGACGTCGCGGTCGTGAGCGTGGACGCGATCGATCAGCCATTCCCAGAACGCGAACGGCTTCGTGTGGGGGTTGTCGACCCGGAACACCTTCACGCCGCAGTCGACCCACTGCAGCATGACCTTGAGGAGCGCATCCCACAGCCCCCGCCAGTCCGGCGACTCCCAGTTGACGTTGTAGATGTCCTGGTAGCGCTTGGGGGGGTTCTCGGCGTACTTCAGGGTGCCGTCCGGTCGCCGGTGAAACCACTCGGGGTGCTCTCTCAACCACGGGTGGTCCGCCGAGCACTGGATCGCGAAGTCGAGTGCGATGTCGATGCCGAATTGGCGCGCGGTAGCGGTCAGGTCGCGCAGGTCGTCGATCGTCCCAAGCTCCGAATGGACGGCCTCGTGCCCGCCGCTCTCGTCGCCGATCGCCCAGGGCGACCCGGGGTCGATGGGCCCGGCGACGAGCGAGTTGTTGCGCCCCTTCCGCTTGGTGTGGCCAATCGGATGGATCGGCGGCAGGTAGACGACGTCGAACCCGAGCTCGGCGAGCCGGGGGAGCTGCCGCTCGACTCCCCTCAGCCCGCCCCAGGACCGGGGGAACAGCTCATACCAGGAGCTGAAGCGAGCGCGGACGCGATCGACCTCGATCGGGAGCGGGCGCGCATAGGTGACCTCGCCGTGGCGCTCTTGCCCGCGCTCGACCGCTGCGAACAGCTCCGGTCCGAGGACCACGTCGTGCTTGGCGGTCTCGGGCACGGCCTCGTCCTCGAGGGTCAGCAGCGCGTGCGTGATCAGCGCGCGGTCGCCGGGGTCGGATGCCTCGGCCGCGCCGCGCAGCAGCACGACCCCCTCCGACATCTCGCCCGCGAGGTCGTGCTGCCCGGCGCCGAGCTTTCGCTCGAGCTCATCGCGCCAGGTGCCGAACACGTCCGTCCACGCCTGGATCGTGTACTCCCAGCGGCCGATCCGATCGACGGCGATCTCTCCGGCCCACCGAACGCCATCGAGGTGGGCATCGATCCGCCGCATCTCGACCTCGCGCCAGTCCGCCTCGCCCGGGCCGCGGTAGCGGACCACGGCGCGCAGCAGCTCGTGGCCATCGAGGAAGATGTCGGCGGCGACGGTGACGAGGTCGCCGATGCACCGCTTCGCGGGGTAGCGGCCGTCGTCGACCGCGGGTGCGGGTAGCTGGATGTGGATCCTCTTCGGGGGCGGCTCGCGGATCCGGCTGCCCCTTCGCGTCTGCTCGGGTTCTGTTCGGGTCGTCGATGGCGACATGTCAGCAGCAAAATATCCGCCAGCCCGCTTTCAGTACAACCATTTACCTCGTGATCGAGCTCCCACGTTCCAGCGGCATCCAGCTGCATCTGACCTCGCTCCCAGGCGGAAAGCTAGGGCCGGAGGCCTACCGATTCGCGGACTGGCTGGCGGCCGCGGGTCAGTCATGGTGGCAGCTGTTGCCGCTGAATCCGCCCGATCGCTACCGTTCGCCGTACAAGGCGCGCTCGGCGTTCGCGGCCTGGTCAGGCCTGCTGGAGAACCCACGCGCACCCGTCTCGAAGGAGCAAGAGCTCGAGTTCCGCGAGCGCAATGCCTACTGGATCGGCGACTGGGAGCGCCTGGTGGGGCGCGGTGCGGTCGCCGACCAGGTCCGCTTCGACCGCGAGTGGGGGACGCTGCGCCGGTACTGCGAAGAGCGCGGGATCCGGCTGCTCGGCGACGTCGCGATCTACGTGGCCCCCGACAGCGCCGATCACGTCGCCCACCCGGAGCTGTTCCGGGACGGGCTCGTCGCCGGGGCGCCGCCTGATGCGTTCTCCGACACCGGGCAGCTGTGGGGAAACCCGCTGTACGACTGGCCGGCGCTGCGGCGCCACGGGTATCGCTGGTGGGTCGAGCGGATGCGTCGGACGCTGTCGCTGTTCGACGTCGCCCGGATCGACCACTTTCGTGGGTTCGTCGCCTACTGGGCGGTGCCGGCGGGCTCGCCGACCGCGATCGCCGGGGAGTGGAAGCGCGGACCCGGTCGCGCCGTGTTCGACGCGGTCGGGCGCTCGGTCGGGCTGCCATTCGTGGCCGAGGACCTCGGCCGGATCACCCCACCGGTCGAGCGGTTGCGCGATTCGCTCGGGCTGCCGGGGATGCTCGTCCTGCAGTTCGGGTTCGAGCCGGGCGAGCCGCGCAGCGTGCACCGGCTGTCGAACCACGTCGAGCACCGGTTCGTCTACACCGGAACGCACGACCACGACACCGCGCGTGGGTTCGTCGAGTCGCTCGATCCGGCACGGCGCGCCGTGTTCGAGGCGGAGCTCGACGCGCTTGGGGTCGTCGAGCGACGCGAGCCGTGGTGGGGACTGATCCGCCTAGCGTACTCGTCGCCCGCGCGGGTTGCGATGCTCCAGGCTCAGGACGTGCTGGGCCTCGGCAGCGAGGCGCGGATGAACGATCCGACGCGAAGCTCCGGTCAGTGGCGCTGGCGGCTCGAGCGGGGAGCGCTCACCGCGAAGCTCGCTCGCCGTCTGCGTGGTCTCGCCGAGGAGGCTGGGAGGGTCGCAGCCTGATCGGTCGCCGAGGAGGCTGGGAGGATCCGAGCCTGATCGCCGCCGCCCGCGCGCCAACGATCGCGTGGCGGCCGACGAAGGTCGCGTCGGCGCGCAGCCGCTGCCAGCGGCCGGGGTCGTAGCGGATGAGGGTGGACGGTGCGACCTTGATCGGCAGGCCGTCCGCGCCCAGCACTTGCAATGCGCGCTCCGCGATCGCGATCTGGCCGAACGCGGTCGGGTGGACGTGGTCGACCATCACCTGGTTGCGCGCGCCGAAGTCACCAAGGTCGACGATCAACGCTCCTTTCGCCGCTGCTTGGCGCTCGATCGTCTCGTTGAGCTCGGCGACCTTGGGGCCGGCCCGTGGCCGGCCCAGGTCTCGCGGAGCGGTCAGGGCGATCGTGCGGTCGCTTCGTTCGACGAGGTAGTGCAGAGTGGTTTTGAGGTCTCCTTCGAAGTCCTCGCGGTCCCAGTCGAGCGCACGCACGTCGTTGACGCCGATGTACAGGCAGCCGATGTCATAGCGCGCGTTGCGGTCGCGGTCGTCGCGCTTGAACGCGGGAATCTGCTCGCGGACGACGTCAGCGGCCCGGGCACCGTCGACCGCGTAGCTGGTGAACGGCAACCCGGTCGCGCGGGCCACCCAGAGCGCCCACGATTGCAGCGCCACGCCCCATTGCAGCTCGCCGCCGCCGTTGGTGATCGAGTCGCCAAACGCGAGGACGCCGAGCCGGCAGTCGCGCTCGCGGGTGAGGGTCGTGGCATTCAAGGCCGCGACAGTAAATAATCTGTCGGACCTTGGAGTTTTCGACCGCAGCTGTCTGCGCAGGAGCACGGGACCTCGAGCGGGCGGCCGCTGAGCTCGCTTCGCGGATCCCCGGGTCGCTGGCACCGCTCGCCATGCTCGCCTACAACTACCGCTGGTCCTGGATGCCGGGTGGGCCGGACGTGTTCCGCGAGGTGGATCCGGAGCGTTTCGAGATCTGCGGGGGAAATCCGGTTCGGCTATTGCAGGAGACCTCGGTCGAGCGGCTCGAGCGCGCGGCCGGCAATGAGGACCTGATCTCGCGCGCTCAGGGCGTGCTGTCGCGCGTGCGGGCGGACCTCGAGCGGCCATCGGCGGCGGGGCCGGTGGACTCGGCCCATCCGGCTGCCTTCTTCTGCGCGGAGTACGGCATCCACCAGTCGCTGCCGATCTACTCGGGCGGCCTCGGGGCGCTCGCCGGCGACCTCGTCAAGGAGGCCTCCGATCACGCGCTGCCGCTCGTGGCGGTCGGCCTGATGTACCGCAAGGGGTACTTCCGCCAGCGCATCGACGCGGGCGGCCAGCAGCACGAGTACTGGATCGACACCGATCCGGACCGGCTCCCCGGGGCGCTGATCACGGGCGAGGACGGCGAGCCGCTGACGGTCCGGGTGCCGATTCGCGACGCGGACGTGACCGCGCGGATCTGGCGCGTCGACGCCGGGCGCGTGCCGCTGATCCTGCTCGACACCGGCTGCCCCGAGAACGGCCTGATCGAGCGCTGGATCACCGCCCGCCTGTACGTCGCCGATGCGGACACCCGGCTGGCTCAATACGCCCTGCTCGGCGTTGGGGGAGTCCGCGCGCTGCGCGCGGTAGGGGTCGAGCCTTCGGTGGTTCATTTGAATGAGGGCCATGCGGCGCTCGCTCCGCTCGAGCTCGCGGCGCCAGCCCTGCGCGACGGCGTGCCGCTCGACGACGCGCTCGCGGGGGCCCGCGCCCGGACGGTGTTCACGACCCACACGCCGGTGCCGGCGGGGAACGACTCCTATCCCGCCGAGCAGGTGGAGGGGGCGATCGGGCGCTACTGCGAGGAGGTCGGGGTGCCGCTGTCAGACGTGATCGCGCGCGGCCGGACCCGCCCGTCCAGCCGCAACGAGGAGATCGGCATCACGCAGGCGGCGCTGCGGCTGAGCCGCGCCGCCAACGGCGTCAGCCGCCGCCATGGAGAGGTTGCGCGCGAGATGTGGCGAGCGCTGTGGCCGCGCCGGTCGGTCAGGCGCGTGCCGATCGGCCACATCACCAACGGCGTGCACATCCCCAGCTGGATCGGCGCGCCGATGCGCGAGCTGCTGGACGAGCACCTCGGGGAGGGCTGGTTCGCGCGGGCCGCGGACCCCTGGACGTGGACGGCGATCGACGAGATCTCCGACGAGGAGCTGTGGGGGGTCCGCGAACGGCAGCGCGCCGAGCTGATCGAGTTCGCGCGGCAGCGCAGCACCGCCGATCGCCTCTCCCGGGGCGACGTCAGAGAGTACGTCGAGGCGGCGGCGCGGGCGTTCGACCCGCATACGCTCACGATCGGTTTTGCGCGCCGCGTGGCGACCTACAAGCGCCTAGACCTGCTGACACGAGATCCCCAGTGGACGCTCTCGATGCTCGCCGGCAAGCGGCCCGTGCAGGTCGTCCTCGGCGGCAAGGCCCATCCCCGCGACGAGGACGCCAAGGGCGCGCTGCGCCACCTGTTCGACCTCAAGTCTGAGGCGGTCATCGGCTCGCGGGTGGTGTTCCTCGACGACTACGACCTGGCGTCGGCGGCCTACCTCGTGCGCGGCTGCGACGTCTGGTTGAACCTGCCCCGGCCCCCTTTGGAAGCGAGCGGCACGAGCGGGATGAAGTCGGTCATCAACGGCGGCCTGCAGCTGAGCGTGCTCGACGGCTGGTGGGCGGAGGCGTGCGACGAGACGAACGGCTGGGGTCTGTCGGGCGAGGTCGACGACGACCACGAGGCGCAGGACGAACGCGACACCGAGCAGCTCCACGACCTGCTCGACCACGAGGTGGTGCCGGCCTTCTACGAACGCGATTCGCGCGGCATCCCGACCCGGTGGCTGACGCTGATGCGCTCCTCGCTGCGCTCGCTCGCCTCGCAATTCTCGGCCAGCCGCATGCTTGCCGAGTACGTGGCCGGCCCCTACCATGGCGGCTGATCGCGTGGACTGCGGGGGTATCGTGCGCCGGGTTCGATGATCCGGTCGAACGCGCCACCGCCGCCACCGCGCGGGAAGTTCTCGGCGCCGTTCGGCGTCATTAACCTGAACGCGATGACGACCCCTGCCGACAGCTCCTCGATCGAGCCCCGGACGCTCGCCGACGTCTCGGCGCTGGCCGACGGTAGCCTCGATCCTGAGCGGCGTGCGGAGGTCGCTGCGCGGATCGCGGCGTCGCCCGAGCTGAACTCGCTGTACAAGCGGGAGCGGCGCGTCGTCGAGCTCCTGCACGAGGCCCGGAGCGCCGATCGCGCGCCGGCCGCGCTGCGTGCCCGGATCGAGGCACTGACGCCCTCGCGGGCCGTCCGTACGCGGCGCCGGATCGGCTACGGCAGCGCGCTCGCCGGTGCTCTCGCCGCCCTGGCGCTCACACTCGCGCTGGTCCTCCCGGCCGGCTCGCCGGGCGCGCCGTCGGTCAGTCAGGCCGCCGCGGTCGCGGTGCTCGGGCCGCAGCTTGGCCCGCCGGCGGTCGACTCTCGAACCCCCGGTAAGCTCGATCGGGCGGTCGAGGAGGTCTACTTCCCGAACTGGTCGGCTCGGTTCCGGTCGCCCGCGACCGGCGCCCGGACCGACACGATCGGCGGCCGCCGGGCCGTGACGGTCTACTACAACTGGCGCGGCAAGGAGATCGCCTACACGATCGTCGCCGCCCCGGCGCTGAAGACGCCGGCGGCGCCGGCGACGATGCTCCGCGGGATCGAGTTCCGGACGCTGTCGCGGCAAGGCGGCCGGACGGTCGTGACGTGGCGGCGGTCGGGACACACCTGCGTCTTGTCCGCTCGTGGCGTCCCAGCTGTGGTGCTCCAGCGGCTCGCGGCATGGGAGGCGCCGGGCGTCGCTGCGTAAGGGGGTTGTGGGACGTTTCGGGTGCTGTTGCCCCAAATCCCCACGGCCTAGCGCTTGTTCTTCTCGGGCATCAGCGCGTCCGCGACGCGCTGACGGGCTCGGTGCAGGCGCGTCGTGATCGTCGCCTCGCGGACCTTGAGCGCCTGCGCCGCCTCGCGGTAGGAGAGCCCGACGACATCGATCGCGATCAGCGCGTCGCGGAAGTCCGCCGGTAGCGCGGAGACCGCCGAGTACAGCTCGGCCGACTCGATCCGGGACTCGGGCTGTGTCGCCGAGCGGTCCTCGATCAGATCCAGGTCGTCGGGCAGGTGCGTCGTCTGCGGCCGGCGCGCGGCGGTGCGGCGCTGGCTGAAGAACGTGTTGCGCAGGACCCGCAGCAGGTAGCCGAGGTCGTCCTCCGAGCGCAGAAGGCGAGGCTTTCGCAGGACCCGGGCGAACGTCTCCTGGACCAGGTCCTCGGCCTCCTCGCGGGAGCCGCACAGGCTCCACGCGGCACGGAACAGCCGGTCGATGTGGTCGCCGAGCCCCTCCGGATCAAGCTGATGTTCGGAGTTCATATCCCCCGGCCCAGAATAAACGGGCCCGAACGGGCCCGAACGGGCCCGAACGGGCCCGGCCGGACTCCGGGCCAGGAGCCGGATGCGTTTACAGGCCGGGCCGCGCGTCAGCCGGTCAACTCCGAAAGTGAGCGGGGTCCCGGACCGACGTACTTGGCGGTCGGGCGGATCAGCCTGCCCTCGCGCTTCTGCTCCAAGATGTGCGCGGACCACCCCGCGGTCCGGGCGCACGTGAACATCGGCGTGAACAGCTCGGGTGGGACCTTGGCGAAGTCGAGCACGACGGCCGACCAGAACTCGACGTTGGTGGCGATCACGCGGTCGGGGCGCCGGGCCTGGAGCTCCGCCAGGGCGGCGGTCTCGAGCTCCTCGGCGACCTCGACGCGCGGAGCGCCCAGCTGCTTGGCCGTGCGTCGCAGGACCCGGGCTCGCGGATCGGGGAGAGAAATGGGTACCGACAGGCTAGCTGTCGTAGCCTTCCGCGCCCATGTCGGACCTGGTGTTCAAGTCCGCCGGCGAGCTCGCCAGCCTGATCCGCTCCGGCGAGCTGTCGGCGGCCGAGCTGGTGTCGGAGTGCCTGGCTCGAATCGATGCGATGGAGCCGCAGATCGGCGCCTTCACCCACGTTGGGCACGAGTCGGCGCTGGCGAACGCCCGGTCGATCGGGGCCGGCGATCCCCGCCCGTTCGCCGGCGTGCCGATCGCGATCAAGGACAACCGCCCGGTCGCCGGGATGCCGCTCACGATGGGCAGCGATTTGTTCGGCGACTACGTGCCGCGGCACGACGCCTACGTGGTCCGGCGGATTCGCGACGCCGGGTTTGTCATCGTCGGCAAGACCTCGATGCCCGAGATGGGCGTCCTCCCGACGACCGAGCCGCGACGCTTCGGCCCGACGCGCAACCCGTGGGCGCCCGACCGCACGCCGGGCGGCTCGAGCGGCGGCACGGCCGCCGCGGTCGCCGCCGGGATGGTCCCGATCGCCCACGGCAACGACGGCGGCGGCTCGATCCGCATCCCCGCCGCATGCTGCGGGCTGGTCGGGCTGAAGGCGGCCCGCGGCCGGGTCTCGCCCGGACCGGACGCCGGCCAGAGCTTCCTCACGAGCGACGGCGTGCTGACGCGGACCGTGGCGGACACGGCGGCGGTGCTCGACGTGCTCGCCGGCTACGAGCTGGGCGACGCGACGTGGGCGCCGGCGCCGGACGGGTCCCCTGGGGCCTTCGCGCGCGCGGTCGCCGCAGGCGCGGTGGGTGCCGGCGCGGTGGCCGGTCCTCGTCCACCGGCCGGGACCGATCGGGCCCGTCCGCGGCTGCGGATCGGCCTGGTACTGAGCGCTCCGCTCGACGGCGTGGCGCTCGATCCCGTCTGCGAGCGCGCCGCCCGCGACGCAGCAGCGCTGCTCGAATCGCTCGGCCACTCGGTCGAAGAGATCGATCCCGGCTGGGAGAAGTTCGACCTGCTGCCCGACTTCACGCGGGTGTTCGGCCCGATGGTCTCGCTGACGACGATGGTCGGCGGCCGGATCGCCGGGCGCGAGCCGACCGAGGACGACGTCGAGCCGCTGACCTGGGCGCTGTGGGAACGCGCACGTAGTCAGGACACGATCAGCTTCCTGAGTGCGACCGGGCGGCTCGAGGACGCCGCCCGGAAGATCATCGGCTTGTTCGACCCCTACGACGCGATCGTGACGCCCTCGCTCGCTCGGCGGCCGCTCGCGATCGGCGAGCTCCACGGTCGCGGCCCAGATCCTTGCGCGCATTACCGCCGCTCGGGCTACTTCACGCCCTATTCGGGGATCGTCAACATCACCGGCCTGCCCGCGATCACGCTGCCGCTGTATCACGGCGATGACGGGCTTCCGACCGGGGTCCAGCTGATCGGGCGACCGGTGCGCGAGGACGTGCTGCTGTCGCTCTCCGCGGAGCTCGAGGCCGCGCTGCCCTGGGCCGACCGCCGGCCAGCGCTCTGAACCTCACCGGATGGCAGCGAGACAACGTGAACAGCACGCTGTTCCGCTGCCACTCGAACAGCGGGAGCACAGGCTCGAAGGCTATCGCGGCCCCACGCACGTAAAATGGAGCGTCTCCCGGACACGACAAGGAAGAGACCGACGACCTATGGCCTATGTGATCGCCGAGCCCTGCATCGGCACGAAGGACAACTCGTGCGTGGAGGTGTGCCCGGTCGACTGCATCCACCCCACGCCCGATGAGCCCAACTACGACGATGTGGAGATGCTCTACATCGACCCCGAAGAGTGCATCGACTGCGATGCCTGCGTGGAGGCGTGCCCGGTCGACGCCTGCTTCGCCGAGGACCAGCTGCCCGAGGAGTGGCAGAAGTACATCCAGATCAACGTGGAGTACTACGCGAAGCAGAGCTGAGGTTTGATGGCCGGGGCGCAGCCGGATGACGCGGCTGCCGCCCGATCAGGCGAGCCCGAATGGCGAGGGGGCGGAAAGCCGCAGGCCCGGCCCCGGCGGCGCATGCGCCGCCAGTCGGGGGCGCGCATGCGCGCCCCCGAACACCTGATTAGGCCATGGGCAATGACATGCCCGCCGGCTTTGGGGCAGCCGCTGGGGAGGGCGCCTGCATCACCGGCAGCTCGATCGGCGAGAGCGCGATCAGGCCGCGCGCGGCTGGTAGAGCGCCTGTGCGGCCGGGTCGTCCGGATCGCTGAAGACGACCGGCACGCCGCTGTCGGACTGCTCCCGCAGGGCCATCGTCAGCGGCACCTTGCCCAGCAGCGGCACCTCGAGCTCCTCGGCCAGCAGCTGACCGCCGCCCTCGCCGAACAGCTGGTAGCGCTCGCCGGTCGGAGTCACGAAGCCGGACATGTTCTCGATCACGCCGGCGATCTCGAGCTTCAGCTTGCTCGCCATCTCGGCGCTGCGCCGCGCGACCTTCTGCGCGACCGGCTGCGGCGTCGTGACGATCAGGAACTTGGCCTGGGGCAGCAGCTGCGCGAGCGTCATCGAGACGTCGCCGGTGCCGGGCGGCAGGTCGATCAGCAAGTAATCCAGCTCGCCCCACTCGACGTCCTCGAGGAACTGCTGGAGCGCCTTGTGGAGCATCGGGCCGCGCCACACGATCGCGGCGTCCTGCTCGACGAAGAAGCCGATCGACATCACGCTGATGCCGTCGTAGCGCGGCCAGCGGGATCAGCTTGCGCGCGGTGTTGACGCGCGGGCGCTCGGCGCCGAGGCCGAGCATCCGCGGCTGCGAGTAGCCCCACACGTCAGCGTCGAGCACGCCGACCTGCTTGCCGTCGGCGGCGAGCGCGGCTGCGAGGTTCGCGGTCACGCTCGACTTGCCGACCCCGCCCTTGCCCGAGCCGATGCAGATCACGTTCTTCACCTGGGCGAGCGCTCCCTCTGGCAGCGATCCTCGGCCGAGCTTGCGGCCGAGCGCCGGCTTCTCGTTGTCGGAGAGGACGTCGAAGCTGACGTTCACCCCGGTCACGCCCTCGATCTCGCGCACCGCCTGCGCGACGCCCGTCTGGAAGTGGCTGCGGATCGGGCAGCCGGGCGTGGTCAGCGAGACCATCACGTCGATCACTCCGTTCTCGTGGACCTCGATCGACCGGACCATCTCGAGCTCGACGATGTCGCGGCGGAGCTCGGGATCGATCACCGAGCGGAGGGAGTCAAGTACTTGGTCTCTGGTAGGCATGGCTTCCATTCTGGCAGACGCGTTCCGGGCTCCTGCGGTCTCGGTCGCCGATGTAGCCGCATCCAGCTCCGGGCCGGCGTCGCTCCGCTTCTGGTTTCCGGGAGACCAGTCCGCTCCGCCGGCTATTTCCACGGCCTGGCATCCGGCCAAGCCCGTTAAGGACCGACGGGGCGCCACTTTCGTGACGCCCCGGCGGTTGAGGGAGGAGAGGGTGCTGCATTCGCCGGCGAAGATATGAGGCCGGCGAACCTTTCCCGCTGCCCGGCGCTCTCCTCGGGCGCCGGCGCGGGGGAAGTCGTCGCTATGGAGCAGAACGGATCCTGTGCCTTGGCACCAGCTTCTCGACCCGTGAGGTCACGACGCCGGACTGGCGCTCGAAATCCTTGCGTACCGCGCGCACTTCGCGCTCAAATCGACGCCGGTTCTGCCGGACCGTGCGCTCGACGCGGCTGCGGCGCTGACGCAGTTCACGCTCTACCTTAGTACGCGTCCGGCGAACCTGGCGCTCGAATCGGTTGCGCGCGGTCGCTCCGCGTCGCTCGTAGCGCTTGAGCTCGCGCTCCAGCGCTGTCCGCGTGCGGTACTTGGTCGCGAGGCCTCTGACCGTCGAGACGAGGTTGTCGCGGGCCACGAGGCTCGCGCCGACCGGCACCAGGATCGCGCGCTCGGCGAGCTCCTGGGCCTGCTCGACCGGCGTCTTCGGCTGGGTCGAAGTCGTCGTCGAGCGCGGCCGGCTTGCGGGCCGTCGCCGTCGTTCGCCTCGTGCCGGCGGGCTTGCGTGCCGCTTGGGTTGTGTCGCTGCTGGTAGCCATCAGTCTGCTCCACTCCACTAAATCAAGATATTGAAGTCTGGTCCGATTCCCGGAATGCACCGAACACATGTTTGTAAACCGCCGGCGATCCTTCGTTACAGTCCTGACGCGTCGTGAGAACGCGATCCCGGCGCCCGCTTCATCGAGTACCCGAGGCCGAAGCCCTCAACCGAGTTGTCCTCTCCCCCTCTCGCGGCCGGGGCGTCCGAGCCGGACTCGCGCCGAGTGCGGGCGTCGTGCCCGGCGATTTCCTCAGCCAGGCGGCATCCGGGCCGGATCCTCGATCTCGGCCAGCGTCGGCAGCGCCTCTGGGCCCGAGAACACGTGTGCAGCGCGTCGGGGCCCGCGCGCCCGGACGACGGCGTCGCAGAAGAACTTGCCCCGCTCGTACTGCCTGCAGCTTCAGCTCCATCCCGAGCAGCCGCGCGAGCCAGCCGCGACAGGCCCGACTGCGAGCGCCGGCGCTGGTCCAGCGCCGCGCGCAGCTTGCGGCAGCGACGGCAGCAGATCGGGCGCGACCGCGTCCATCACGTGCTCGGCGTGCCCCTCGATCACCGCCATCACCGCCTGCACGCGGTCGAGCGTTTCGCGCTCGGCCTTGCTCGTGACGATCGAGATCAGATCGCCGCTCGCGCAGCGCCCTGCCGACCCGGCGGAGCTCCTCCGTGGTCGGCATCCGCAGCTTGCGGGGGGTATCGATCCGCACCTCGGCCTGCTGCAGCAGCTCCTTGCACGAGCCCGGCGACGTGCGCGTGCAGCCACGGCACGCCGGCGAACTGCACCGCGTGGGTGACCTCGTGGAGCGCCACCCACGTCATGAACTCCTGCTCTTCGGCGTCGAACGACTGCACCGCCTGCGCCGAGGTTCGGCAGCACGAACAGCAGCCGCGGCGGGCGATCCTCGACGGCCTCGTCCAGCAGCACGAGCTCGTACTGGCCGAGCACGCGCTGGGCCAGGTACCCGAGCACGACGCCGACCTCGGTGCTGAGCACGATGCCGATCCCGATCTCGCACCGCCGGGCGCAGCGGGCCAAGGCCCTTGCCGGCGCGCGCGAGCACCGGGTCGAGCAGCGCCCGCATCGAGGAGATGTTGCTCGCGACCCACTCGCGCGCGGCTGATCCCCTCCGGCGGCGGGCAGCGGGCGCGCCGGCTGCAGCCCGGTGTAGGCGACCACGCGCTTCTCGGACTCGGCCGCGAGCGCCGCGAGGTCGGCGTTCGGCGGGCGTGCGTCGCCGGTCCCGGCGACGAACCTGGCGATCCGCTCGGCGACGATCCAGTCGATCATGCGGGGATCCCCTCGAGCTCGCTGGAGCGTCTCGGGCTGCGAGCGGCGATCACGCGGCGAGGTCGGCTCGGCGTCGAGCGGCGCGCCGAGCGGATCCTCGAACCGCGGGAAAGCTGACCACGCCGCCGGCCTCGCGGACGATCAGCTGGCCGGCCGCGCAGTCGACGCCGCGGGCGTCGCGCAGCGAGACCATCCCGTCCAACCGTGCTGCTGCGACCTGGCACAGCGACGAGGCGATCGTCCCGAGCGCGCGCAGGCGATAGGCGGAGTCGCGCGAGCGCCTCGATCGAGGCGGCGACCCAGCGCGGGTCGGCCGACTCGATCCCGAGGACCTCGAGCCGGCCGTCGCGCGCGCGGCGCTCGCTGAGGTCGGGGTCGAGCCGCTCGCCGTTCAGGTCAGGCGCCCTCGCCGCGCCGGGCCGACCACTCCTCGCGAGGGTCCGAAGTCGTGGACGAACGCGAACACGACGTCGGCCATCGTCGTCGCCGTCGGCGACCGCGATCGACAGCGCGTGATGAGGGAGGCCGCGCTTGGCGTTCAGCGAGCCGTCGATCGGGTCGATGATCACGCGCACGGCTGGTCGCCGTAGTCGATCTCGCCGCGCTCCTCGGACAGCGCGGTGAAGCTGATGCCCGCCGGCGCGGAGCTGGTCGAGTTCCGCGAACACGACCGACTTCGGCCGACTCGTCGATCACTAGCGTGCGGTCGCCGCCGCTGCCGCGCGAGCCGGTCTCGCGGGCGCGCTCGGCCGTGCGTGGGAGTACTCGCCGAGCATCTGCTCGAGCCCCGCCACGGCGCGCCGGCAGGCGCCGAGCCAATCTGCGTCGAGGGCCGAACGAGTGGAGGTCACCGTCGACCTATGCTGTCAGACGTGGCGCTCCTCGCTGATGGCGTACTTCCCGGCGAGGCATGACGCCGTCACCCATCGGGGCGGTCCGCTGCTCGATCCTCGGCGCGCGCCGGATCGGGGAAGACGAGCCTGCTCGAGGCTCGGTTCTGCTGGCTCGTGGAGCAGGGCTGCCGTGCCGGAGCGGATCGCGGTCTTGACGCCCGTCGCGGCGCGCGCCGACGCGCTCCGCGTCGCGGCTCGAGGGCCGGCTCGAGCGCGGCTACGACGAGCTGTTCGTGCTCACCGCGGTCGAGCTGGCGGGGCGTGATCCTCCGGGGCGCCGGCGGCGGCGCGGCCGGCGATCGGCTCGTGACGCTCAGCGCGGGCGACCGGCTGGCGATGCTGATCGAGCGGATCGACGAGCTGTCGCTGCAGCAGCCACGACTTCGGCGGCAACGCGAACGCCCTGCTCGGCGGCTTCGTGCGCAGGATCGACCGGCTGAAAGCGGAGCTGATCGGCGCCGAGGACTATGCGCGCGTGGGCCGCCTCGCTCGTCCGGACCCGGAGGTGCCGCCGCGTCGAGCGGGAGTTCGCCGAGGTCTACCGCGCGCACGAGCGGATGCTGTGCGACGCGGGGGCGCGGCGACGCCGGCGATCTCGTCTGCGACGGGCTGCGGCTTGTGCGCGAGCAGCCCGGCGCGAGCCGTCGGTTCGAACACGTGCTGATCGACGATGCCCAGGAGCTCGATCTCGCTCCGGCGAGCCTTGCCCGCGCGGTCGGCGGCGACCGGCTGACGGCTGCGGGCGATCCCGGCGCAGGCGCTGCGGCGCTTCCGTGGCGCCGGCGGGCGCGACGATCGAGCGCCTTCAAGACGCCGGCACGCGCGTGTCGTTACCCTGAGCTCTTCGCGGCGCTGCCCCGAGCGCGTCGTGCGGGCGGCCTGCGCGGTGCTGCCGGCGTAGACCCGTGCGACTCGGCTGGCGCCGATGGCGAGGTCGTCGTTCTGGCGGTGCGCGAACGAGCGCGCCCAGGCGCAGTCGGTGGCGGCCGACATCGAGCGATTGATCGCGCATGAGGGCGTGCCGAGCCGGGGCGGATTGCGGTGCTCGTGCCGGCGATCGTCGGCGAGGGGCAGTCGGCGGGCGTCGCGCTCGAGGAGCGGGCGGTGCCCCACCGGCTGGTCGGCGAGGCGGCGTTCTTCCAGCGTGCCGAGATCCGCGACGTGCTGGCGTGGCTGCGGCTGCTGGCCGACCCCTCCGACGCGGCAGCCGTCGTGCGCGCGCTGGCGCGCCCGCCGATCGATCTGCGCTCGGTCGACATCGCGCGCTGCACGCAGATCGCCCGGCGGCGCAAGCTCGACATGGTCGCGGCGCTGGCCGCGGCCACCGAGTCGCCGCAGGTGCCGCCGGAGGCACGCGAGCGGATCCGCGTGTTCCTGAAGCTGTACCGCTCGGGCATGGTGGCGATCGACACGACGCGACCGGACCTGTACGTGCATCGGCTGGTCGACCGGCTGGGGTTGCGCCGCCAGCAGCTGTTCGCCGCGCAGGCCGATGTCGTCGAGCGGCTGCGGGCGCTTGCCCGCTTCGGCGAGCTGGCGGCGGCATATGTGCGCCGCAAGCCGCAGGCCACGCCCCGGGAGTTCGCGCGGTCGATCGCCGCGGTCGCGGACTTCGGCCTGCGCGAACAGGAGGAGCCCGAGCTGTCCGGTGCGGGCGCGGTGCAGGTCCTGGGGCTCGAGGCCGCCGGCGGCGCTCGAGGTCGATCACGTGTACGTGCTGGGCCTCCACGCCGGCGTGGGTGTGTCGGCCCGCGAGCCGATCCCGGACGCGCTGCTGTCTGAGTCGCTGCCGGGGGACGATGAGGAATGCCGGCAGGTGCGCCTCCGGCAGGCGCTGTATGTGGCGCTGACGCGGACTTGCTCGCGGGCGGTGCTGTGCATCCGAGCGCGAACGACCGCGGTGCGGTGCTGGGGCCGCTGTCGCTCGTGGAGGACGCTCGCGCGGCGCTGGGCGCGGGCTGGGAGGATCGCGAGGAGGAGCTGTTCGGGCCCGCGGAGACCCTGCACTCGACCTACCGCCTGCTGCGCGACGAGCTGCTCGAGGGGACGATGCGGGCCGGCGGGCGGCTCGGCGAGCTTCGCTTCGACACCGACCTCGACGTCACGCACGCCGTGGTTCGCTACCTCGAGCTGCTCAAGCTCGCCGCACTGATCGCCCGGCCGGAGGGGCAGAGCCTCGCCGAGGGGTTGCGGGACGTGAACGCGCGAATCCTCCAGGCCGTGACCGCCGACCAGCGCGAGATCTTCACCTCGTCGGCGCTCGATGACTACCTGCTCGATGCCGAGCGCGATGCGCGCCGCCGGGCGTCTGCGATCGCCGCCCGGGACGAGCCTTCGCTCGAGCCGTTTCTGCCGAAGCGCGGCGAGGGCGTCGTCCTGTCGGCGTCCGACATCGACACCTACCGGACGTGCCCGCTCAAGTACAAGTTCGCGCGGGTGTTCCGGATCCCCCAGGAGCCCACCATCCACCAGCGATTCGGGATCGTCGTGCATCAGGTGCTCGAGCGCTTCCACGTGGGAGAGGGGCCACCGGGGACGCTGTCGACGCTGCTCGGCCTGCTCGACGCGTCCTGGCGGCGCAGCGGGTTCGGCGACTCCGAGGAGGAGCGCCAGCTCCGGGGCAAGGCCGCCTCGGCGCTGACGCGCTACCACGAGCGTTTTCGGTCGTCCGAGGCCGAGCCGGTCTGGTTCGAGCGGCAGTTCAGGTTCAAGCTCGGCCCGCATCTACTGCGGGGCCGGGTCGATCGGGTCGACCGGCTGCCCGGGGGCGAGTACGAGCTGATCGACTACAAGACCGGTCGGCCGAAGTCCGCCGCTCAGCTCGCCGACGACGTGCAGCTGTCCCTGTACGCGGTCGGGGCGCGCGAGGCATGGAGCCTCGACGCGTCACGGCAGGCCTACTACTACGTGCTCGACGACCAGAAAGTCACGGTGCCTTCCGATGACGGCAACCGCTCCGAGTGGATCCGGGCCGTCGCGCGCGAGGTCGCCGAAGGGATCCTGTCGCAGGGGTTCGAGCCGACGCCGTCGTTCGCGGCGTGCTCGGTGTGCGACTACCGGTTGGTGTGCCCGGCGGCGGAAAGGTAGGCGGGCTGGATTCCGGCCTGTGGTAATTGCCGGCGCACGCGGAGCGGTCTCCGGAACCTTGGAGCGGAGCGCGGCCGGCCCAGCCGGATGACTCGAGCGCCGCCGCAGTAAGTGAGGCCGGATGTCGAGCCGGCGGCTGGCTCGAGCGGATGCGGTTACCCGCCTACACGGGCCCGCCGCCCGGAGGCTCCTCCTCGCCGCGCTGGCGCAGGAACCGTTGGAGATCGCGCGCGATCGTCTCGCCGGACGGCAGCGATCCGGGCTCATCTGGATCGTCTCCGGCCGCTTGCTCGAGCCGCTCGACGAACGCCTGGACGTCAGGGTCGCTCTGGACCGCTAGGTTGACTTGTCGCTCGTAGTCGGCGGCTGCGGTTTCGAGCTCCGCGGCGTTCACGGCGACGCCGACGAGACCCTCGAGCTTTCGGACCAGCGCCAGCGCCGCCTTGGGGTTCGGCGCGGCGGCGATGTAGTGCGGTACCGCTGCCCACAGGCTTGCGGATGGCAGCCCGGCCTCCTGGCAGGCGGCGTGCAGGATGCCGACGATCCCGGTGGGGCCCTCGTAGGATGAGGATGCTAGGCCGAGCCGCGCAACCAGCGCCGGGTCCGATGCCAGCCCAGTGACCGAAACCGGCCGGGTGTGCGGCACGTCTGCGAGCAGCGCGCCGAGCGTGACCACGAGCTGGACGCCGATCGCCTCGGCGACCTCCACGATCAGCCCGCTGAAGCCGCGCCAACGGAACGATGGCTCGCTCCCGGCGAGCAGGATCAGATCGCGTGGCGCGCGCGGGACCCGGGCCTCGTAGAGCTCGACCTCGGGCCACACGATCTGCCGCGTCTGGCCTTCGACCAGCTGGATCCGCGGGCGGGTCGCCTGGAAGTCATAGAAGTCCTCTGGGTCGATCGTCGCGAACCGCCGCGCGCCGAGCGCGCTGCCCACGAACGTGATCGCACTCGAGGCGGCGTCCGCCGCGTCGTTCCACCCCTTGAAGGCGCAGATCAGTGCAGGAGCTCGCAAACCATCGGGGCGGTACTCCCATCGCAAAGGCTGCATCCGGTTCACCGTACATCATGGGCACATGACTCTGGCGAAGGCGACACCTGACGACAGCACCGTAACCGTCAGCCGGCTGCGGCCCGGGGACACCATGAACGGCGTTTTCGCCTGCACGCGAAAGGACCGGCTGACGACGAGGACCGGCTCCTCATACCTGGCCCTCGAGCTTCGCGACCGCACCGGCGCGATCTCCGCCCGGGCGTTCCGCGACGCCGATGCGCTGTCGGGCGGCTTCGACCGCGGTGACCTGGTCCGCGTCAGCGGGAGGGTCGAGCGGTTCCGCGACCAGGCGGTCATCGAGGTGCTCGACGTCACCCGTGTCGCTACCGCCGGCGACCCCGGCGACGGCGCGGGGGACGCCGATCCGGCCCGCTTCCTGCCCGTCTGCTACCGCGACCTCGACGAGCTCGACGGATTCCTCGAGCATCTCGCCGGCGAGGTCTACGACCGCCGCTACCTAGCGCTGCTTGGGTCGCTGCTGGGCGACGCTGCGCTGCGCGCCGCGTTTCGCCGTGCACCGTGCACCCGCGCAGGCCACCACGCCTATCTGGGCGGGCTGCTCGAGCACACGGTGGCGGTGGCGACCCTTGCGCAGGAGGTTTGCCAGCAGCATCAGCGCCTGAACTCCGACCTCCTGCTGACCGCCGCGATCACCCACGATGTGGGCCACGCTCGGGAGTTCACCTATGGCGCCGAGATCGGCTTGACCGAGGAAGGCCGACTGCTCGGCCACCTCGTCATCGGCGAGCAGATCCTGTCCGCGCGCGCTGCCGCGGTCGGTCTGGACGAGGGCCGTCGTCTCGCGTTGCTCCACTGCGTGCTCAGCCACCATGGGCCGTCATCGGCGCCGGGCGGTCGGTTCGCTTCACTCGAGGGGCTCGCGCTCTACCGGATCAACTCGCTCGACGCCTCGATCAAGGGCGCGCTCGAGCACGGGCTGCGCGCGGTCCCCGCGAGTCCGTCGCCCGCCGGTCCGTAGGCTGACGCCGGCCGCGCCACACGGCCCGAGCGACGTAGCATCAGGCGCGGCGCGGCACGGATCTGGTGGTCCATCCAGTCTTCAAAACTGGCAGGGCCGGGCAGCCCCCGGCTTGGAAGGTTCGATTCCTTCGCCGCGTCGTAGACGCGAGTGCCGATGACTGCCGCGGGCTGGGGTCGGGCAGGGTCTCTTCGGCCATGTGGCGCTCCGAACTCACCCGGCGCAGCAGCGCTCGTGCGCTTGCCAGCGATGAACGCCACGCCGATCGACCGCGTCGCATCCCCGACGAAGTTCGCGAACTCGCTGGCAGCGCTCCCGCTAGAGAAAGCGCTCCGTACGCGCTCGCGGGCTACGGGATGGGGCGCTGCGAACAGATCGTACGTCTACGGTGGGAGGAGGTCGATCTAAGGGTTCGCGACTGAATTAGTGGCAGGATCTGACGAGTGGCTGGGCGTGTCTGGCGGCGCCGGCTCGCCGCGATAATACCGGGAGTATTTGACGGTGAGCCGGTGGCGTCAGGCGCGTCCAGACGCCGTCAGAGACGTCAATAATTCAGTCGTGAGCCCTAAAGATCGGCGCCATCGAGTGGGGCGTGGAGTGGGAGGCGCGCAATACGAGGCCTCGCGCCGCGTCGTGCCAATCGTGCCGCCGCTGCTGACCATGCTCAAGCGCGCCTATCTCGAGCAAGGCCGTCCCGACGGCAAGCAGCTCGTCTGCCCCAAGGCCCGAGCCGCTCGGGACGGCTGACCTCGAGGTACGGTGGAGCGGTTCGATGGCCGCCCGAGGCGGGTCCACCTGTGATCAGGTCGGCTGAGCCCGGTCACGTGGGCGACGGCGGTTAGCGGCAACGCCGCGGTATGCGCGAGCCGCCGCCGCGTCGCCGGGCGTGCGGTGCCGTCTCCTGGATCGTCGAGAATCGCGCCGTGAGCGCGAGCGACGTGCGTGAGGAGGAGGTTGAGTCTCGCTACGAGGCGACCTTTGCCGTCGGGCTCGTGATCGGACTGCAGGTGCTGCTCGCTGTGGTGAGCCTCGGAGCCGGTTGGACGCTGGCCGGGCTTCCGGGTTGGGTATGGCTGATCCCGGCCGTTCCCGAGGCGGCATTGTTGGTGACGCTGGCTTGGTCCTTGCCGCGACATCGCCTCGAGCAGATGGGCCGTCGCCGCACCGTCGCGCTCGTGCTCGACGGCGTGATCGCCGTGGCCAACGCGGCTGCACTCGTCGCGTTGATCGCGTCGCTGCTGAGTGCCCAGGAGAAGCATGGCGGGGAGCTGTTGCTGAAGGGCGCGACGATTTGGGGCACGAACGTGATCACGTTCGGGCTGCTCTACTGGGAGTTTGACCGCGGCGGGCCGATCCGCCGCCGGGCGCCCGTTCCGCCGCCGCGAGACTTTCAGTTTCCCCAGGACGCGGACCCAGCGCTTGCCGAACCGGACTGGCACCCGCGGTTGGCCGATTACGTGTACGTCTCCTACACGAACTCAATCGCGTTCAGCCCGACCGATGTGCTGCCGCTGACCCGTCGGGTGAAGATGATGATGCTTACGGAGTCCGCGATTTCGGCAACGACGGTCCTGTTGGTGGCTGCGCGAGCCGTGAACATCCTGCGCTAACCCGCGTTCACATAGCTGTGCTCCGATGATGGGACCGGCCGCGGGCACTCCAGCGCCCGTGTCACGACACGTTGACATCAAAAGAACAACCGGTTGACATAGCCAAGTGTGACCCGGCGGATGATCCCGTCCCCACCACGACGATGGGCGCGGGCCGGAGCCTCGCCGGACGCCCTCTCTCCTCCTCGGCGTCCGGCGAGGATCGGCTGGCTTTCGGCTGAGCATCAGCGCGAGCTCTGATGCGAGGACGTGGCGCTGGCACTCGGTCAGATCGCCGAGCGGCTGGGCTGGATCACGCTCGACACATGAGAGAAGCTTTCCGGACTTCGCGCCAACCCAGCCACGTTGGCTGCTCAGCAGCTTTCCAATCGCCCAGCCCGAGGCCTCGTTGGGCGGATCCAGGATGAGCGCCGATGCCGATATATCTCGTCTGCCGCGACGCGTTGCTTGAGGTCGGCGCGGGCAGCTCTCATCTCATTCGCGCGTCGTAGAGCTCGGAGACGGTCGCGATCGCTGCTGCCGCCCATTTCGCCCGGCATTCTGTACCAACGAACGTACCCGACGCGGCTGACCAAGGTTGGCGAGCAGTGCCTTGACCTCGGCGGCGTTGCGCGGTCCGTGAGTTGCGTGACGGCGCCCGAGCTTGCGCCTGATCGCTTCGAGCTCGCGTCGACCCGACCCTCAGCCTCGGCCACCCAAACCTGCGTCGCGGCGTCGGCGAGCGCACTTCGGACCGCACTCGCCTGGTACTGGCGCCAGTCGCCATTTAGGCGAACGAAGATTGCGCGGCCCAAACCTTCTCCAGCGAGGCGAGATCGGCGCCCATGATCGAAGCGACAGCTTGACGACAGGTTCCTCCTCCTGTGGCCGGTATTCCCGGATCGGCGCCCGCATGGAGCCCGATGCTCGCACGCCGTGTAAACACGTCTCATATCACCAACCCTCTGCGAACGCTTTAGCGGATACTGAGGTGCGTGGGTGGACTGGGTGAGCAGACGCTCGCTGGTGGCGCGGAAGCGAGCGCGTGTGCTCCGTTATTCGACGAAGCAGTAGGAGTCGCTCGAGGCGTCCCCTCCCTGGAGGCGGGTCTGGTGCACCCGCAGCCCGCGGAAGTCGTCGCCGTGCGGGAAGAACGCGCTCTGGATCGCCGTGATCGCCGCCCGCAGCTGCTTCTCGATCGGCGCGGTCCACTGGTTCAACCACCCGCTCGCGACGTGGATGGCCAACCACCAGCTCACCAGCGCCGCGATCACCGACACCCTCATCATCATGGCCGTCGCGATGACGCTCGCCCGCACCCGCACCCGCACCCTCAGCCTCGCCGTCCGCGCCAACCAGATCCGCCGCCACGCTCCGATCGCCCCGCTCGCCGCCTGAACCCCAGGACAACGCCCCGGCCGCGGCCCGTCACCGCACGGAGCGCGGCCGATTCGCTCCCACCATGCACTCTTTGGGGGCGATCGCCAGCAGCCGCTGTTGCTTCAGGGCGCCCTCGACCAGAGTTGTGATGTCGGCCTCCGTGTAGCCGAACTCGGCCACGCCGCGCGGGGCCCCGACGTCCTTCATGAGCTTGCGCAGGATGTCCGGGAGCGTGTCCGTGCCCGGATCACTGATCGGTCGGCCGGCGAGCAGCTCGGCCACCTCGTGGTGACGCTCGGGCATCGCATCGTAGGTGAAGCGGAAGGCGGCGGGCCCGTTACGATCAGGGAGTGGCCATGGGGCACGAAAGGGTGGTCGTCGAGGTAGCCGCGCTCCACCTCCTGTTGGCATCGTTCGCTCCCTGGGTAATGGATACCGGCCATGGATCTTGAGCACGCCCTGGCCGAGGTTGTCGGCGCCCAGCACGTGCTGAGCGATCCCGAGGTGAAGTCAGCCTACGAGCGGGACTACACGGGGCGCTACTCGGGCGAGGCGCGCCTGGTGGTCAGCCCCGCCGACACCTCCCAGGTCGCCGGGGTAATGACCGCGTGCGCCCGCAGCGGTGCGGCGGTCGTGCCGCAAGGGGGGAACACGGGGTTGGTCGGCGCCGGCGTCCCGCGCAACCGGGAGGTCGTGATCTCGCTGCAGCGCCTGAACGAGGTCGCCGAGGTCGACGCGGCGGCTGGCCAGGTGACAGTCGGCGCCGGGACGACCCTGGCGGCCCTTCAGGAGGCGGCGCGCGGCGCCGGTCAGGACGCCGGCCTCGACTTCGGCGCTCGAGACTCGTGCACGATCGGTGGCGTAGTGGCGTGCAACGCGGGAGGCCCCCGCGCGTTACGCCACGGCACCGCGAGTGCGCACGTGGCCGGACTCGAGGCCGTGCTGGCGGACGGCTCCGTGATCTCGCGACTGACGGGCCTGACAAAGGACAACGCCGGCTACGACCTTCCCGCGCTGCTCGTTGGCTCCGAGGGAACGCTCGGGATCGTCACTCGCGTTCGCTGGCGGCTCGTTCCGCTCCTGCGCTCCCGAGTCGCTGTACTGGTTCCTCTCGGCTCCGCTCGGGAAGCCGCCGAGCTCCTCGGCGCGCTGCGCGTCCGCGCGTCGTCGCTGGAGAGCTGCGATTTCTTCCTCGACGATGGTCTCCAGCTCGTCCTCGAGCATCAGCGTGCCCAGTCGCCGCTGAGGACACGCGCCCCGGTCTACGTGCTCGCTGAGTGCGCGGCTCCAGCCGACCCCACGGAGGAGCTCGCGGCGGCGCTCGAGAGCGGGGGCGTCGACGACGCCGTCGTAGCCGACGACAGCGCGAGCCGCGAGGGCCTGTGGAAGCTCCGTGAGGGCCACACCGAGGCCATCAACGCGTGCGGCATCCCGCACAAGCTCGACGTCGGCGTACCCCTCGGACAGCTCGACCGTTTCCTCGACACGGTGCCCGGTGCCGTTCGCGCCGCCGGTGGCGAGCGCGTGATCCTGTTCGGGCATCTCGGCGATGGCAATGTGCACGTAAACGTGCTCGGCGCCGCCACCGACGACAAGCGCGTGGACGACGCGGTGCTAGAACTCACGCTCGACTGCGGCGGGACGATCAGCGCCGAGCACGGCGTCGGCGTCGAGAAGGCGCACTGGCTCGAGCGGGCGCGGGGGGCCGCGGAGGTAGCGGCGATGCGCGCCGTGAAGGACGCCCTCGATCCCGATCACCTGCTGAACCCGGGTGCTGTGCTCTTGACCCCTTGGAGCAGGTAAGTAAGCGCTTGGGTCAGTCGACCCGGCGGGAAGGATGTGGTGTCCATGCCAAGGACGCCAAACCGATCGATCAGCTGTGTGGGTTTCGGGCCTCCTGCGTGGGCGCGGAAGAACTGACGAGATCGAGCGATGGATCCACGCTTGGGTAAGGCCGCGCATGGCCTCCACCGGGCGCACCGGCTCGTTGCGGAGGACCTTGCGGCGCCGCCCGCGAAAGTGGGGAGTCGGCGAAGCCTATCCATGCTCCGCCGATTCCCAGCGCGACCGTCTCGTGACGGTTGGTAGGCGAACTGCTCGCCATACACGCAAAGAGCGTGAGCGCCGTAACGCAGGCGGCTCAAGCTGCCGCTGGCCGGTTTGGCGGTCGTTCCTGTGCGGAACGCTCACGCTCTCTGATTTGACCCTTCAATCGTACGCCTGTTTGGCGAAAAGAGATCCGTAGTTTCAAGTAGTAGTAGTAAGTAGTAGGGACTCAACGTAATCCTGATGGCGCCTGGGCGCATGGGTGGTGTGAGCGGCACACGCTCGTGTGCAGGTGACAACCGTTGCCGACCCCGCCCGCGACCAGCGCGGGTGCAAACGAACATCTCATCCCCGCCCTGCTCGTGACCGCTCGGACCGTGTGGCGCACGAGCGACACGCGGTCGGCTGCGGTTACAGGGTCGGCCGGTCCAACCGACAGCTCGAAAGGTCCGGAAACAGCCGCAGGTCGCAGCACAAGGCGGCCAAGCATGGCAGCACGGGCTGCGGCCGACGTGTGACGGACTCGGAACGCCTGAGCCCCGATATCGTCGGCAGATCGTAACCCTAGAGGAGACCCGATGACGATTCCCACGGCACCACTCGGAGGCTCGGGAGCCCGGTTCACGCGCCTCGGACTCGGTAGCTGGGCGATCGGGGGCCCGTGGCGATTCGGCTGGGGACCCGTAGACGACGAGGAGTCGATCGCGGCCATCCGCAGGGCCCTCGACCTCGGCATAAGCTGGGTTGACACCGCGCCGATCTACGGCCTGGGACATGCCGAAGAAGTCGTCGGTCGCGCGCTGCGGGGATACGCACCCGCGGACGAGGTCCTCGTCTGCACGAAATGCGGCCGGCGGACCCTGGCCGACGGCAGCCCCTATGGCGACCTGCGTCCAGAATCGATCCGCGAGGATTGCGACGCGAGCCTCCGCCGCCTCGGCGTGGAGCGCATCGACCTGTTCCAGATCCACTGGCCGGATCTCGATACCGGAGCCCCGCTCGAGGACTCGTGGGCGGCGATGGCCGGGCTGGTCGACGGAGGCAAGGTGCGGTGGATCGGCGTATCCAACTTCGACGTCGATCTACTTGAGCGCTGTGAGGCCGTTCGGCACGTCGACTCGGTTCAACCGCCGCTGTCGATGGTCCAGCGGGGAGCCCTCAGGGGCGTGATCCCGTGGGCGAATGCGCACGGGACGGGCGTGATCGTGTACTCGCCGATGGCGTCGGGATTGCTGAGCGGGAGCTTCGATCGCGAGCGGCTCGGCAGACTCGCGCGCGACGACATGCGCCTGGGACGGCCGGAATTCAGCGAACCGGCGCTGTCCCAGAACCTGGCCCTGGTCGAGCGAGTGCGCGCCATCGCCGAGCGCCTCGGAGCGACCGTGGCCGAGCTAGGTATCGCCTGGACGCTCGCGCAGGAGGGTGTCACCGCCGCGATCGTCGGCGCGCGCCGGCCGGATCAGCTCGATCAGTGGATCGGCGCCCCGCGCATCTCACTCTCTGACCAGGACCTGCGCGCGATCGACGACGCGATCGCCGAGAGCGGGGCCGGGACCGAGGAGCTTCCGACACCACCGAGGCCATCGCCCGCGGCGAGCTTGCCGCCCGCGAGCAGCGCCCACAAGCCATAATCGGGCGGCCGCGGGGTCGTTCAGGAGCTACCCCCGGAGCGCCCGGTCGACCTCGTCGCGCGTCGGCAGCGACGGCTGCGCCCCGGGGCGCGAGGCCGCGAGCGCGCCGGCGGCGCACGCCCAGCGCAGAGCCTCCCGGCGCTCCCTGCCCTGGAGCAGCGCGACGACGAGGGCGGCGCAGAACGCGTCGCCGGCAGCGGTCCCGTCGACGGCATCGACCTCCGGCGGCCGAGCCCGGGCGGTCTCCGTGCCGCCTTCGAGCAACACCGCGCCGTCGGCTCCGAGGGTAATCGCGACGAGGCCGTCGTAGCCACCTACCAGCTCGTGCTCGTACCGATTGACGACCAGAAGATCGGGCTCGAGCTCGAGCGGGCCCCGCGCGGGCGCGGCGTTCAGGCAAAAGAAGCGGGCTCCGCGCGCGGCGGCCGCGACCACCTCGCTCGGCGTCTCGAGCTGGCAGATCACGGCGTCGGCGTCGTCCAAGTGAACCTGACCCGGCTCGAGCCGCCGGTTGGCGCCGGGCGCGACCACGATCACGTTCTCGCCACTGTGCTCGACGAGGATCAGCGCGACACCGGTCTCCCCGTCGTCGCGCACAACGCCGCTGACATCGATTCCCTCACGCTCGAGCGAGCGCAACACGAGATCATCGCGTCCGATCCGCCCGACGAACCGGACTTGTGCGCCGAGCCGCGCGGCCGCAACTGCCTGGTTGGCCCCCTTGCCGCCAGGCACGCGCTCGAACACGGCGTCGGTCACGGTCTCGCCCGGCCGGGGCAATCGCTCGCAACGCGCGACGAGATCGACGTTCGCCGATCCGACGACCGTGATTCGGGGAGCGATCGGCACGAGCCGAAGATACAGTTCGCCGCTGCGTGGTATGCCCGAGCGTCTCGCCGGGATCGTGGTGATCGTAGACGGGCGACGTGTCCCGTGGTTGCAGGCGGTCGATTATGGCCGGAGGCGGTCCCGCGACGAAATCTGGCACTGCGTGAGCGAGAAGGTACGGTGTTCTCGATACAGAGAGCCGGCCATCCGACGGAGGAACGAATGAGCGCAATCAAGTACGTCCACGCGCGGCAGATTCTCGACAGCCGGGGCAACCCCACCGTTGAGGTCGACATTAGCCTGCAGTCCGGGGCCTCGGGTCGTGCGGCCGTCCCGTCTGGAGCCTCGACCGGCACGCGTGAGGCACTCGAGCTGCGCGACGGTGACGGCGCGTTCGGCGGCAAGGCGGTCACGCGCGCGGTGGGTCACGTCAACGGCGAGATCGCCGAGGCCGCACGCGGACATGACGCGAACGACCAGCGCGGGCTCGATGAGCGGCTGATCTCGCTCGACGGTACCGACGGAAAGAAGCGGCTGGGCGCGAACGCGATCCTCGGGGTCTCGATGGCCGCGGCGCGGGCGGCCGCGGCCGACGCCGGGCAGCCCTTATGGCGCCACCTCGGCGGTCCCGAGGCCTCGACGCTGCCGGTGCCGACGATGAACGTCCTCAACGGGGGCGTGCACGCGGACAACCCGGTCGACTTTCAGGAGTTCATGATCGCGCCGGTCGGCGCCGGCTCGTTCGCGCAGGCGCTGCAGATGGGCGCCGAGGTCTACCAGGAGCTCAAGCGCACCCTGAAGGGCCGTGGCCTCGCCACCGCCGTCGGCGACGAGGGTGGGTTCGCCCCTGCGCTCGAGTCGAACGAGGCGCCGCTCGAGCTGCTCGTCACCGCCGTCGAGAGCGCCGGCTACCGGCCCGGCGACGACGTCGCGATCTGCCTCGATCCGGCCGCCAGCGAGTTCTTCGCCGACGGGCGCTACGAGCTCGCCGGAGAGGGACGGTCGCTCTCCTCCTCCGAGATGGTCGACTACTGGGCCTCGATCGCCGAACGCTATCCGGTGGTCTCGCTCGAGGACGGCATGGCCGAGGGCGACTGGGATGGCTGGCGGCAGCTGACCGAGCGGATCGGCGACCGGCTCCAGCTGGTCGGGGACGACATCTTCGTCACCAACGCGGCGATCCTCCGCGATGGCATCGAGCGCGGCGTCGCCAACTCGATCTTGATCAAGCTCAACCAGATCGGGACCCTGACGGAGACGCTCGACACGATCCAGCTCGCGCGCGAGGCGGGCTACCGCTCGGTGATCTCCCACCGCTCGGGCGAGACCGAGGACACGTTCATCGCGGACCTCGCGGTCGCCACGGGCGTCGGCCAGATCAAGACCGGCGCCCCGGCGCGCTCGGAGCGTGTGGCCAAGTACAACCAGCTGCTGCGGATCGAGGAGGAGCTCGGCGACCGCGCCAGGTACGCCGGGCGGCCGGCTGTCGCGCTCGCATGAGTGAGCATAAACTCGATCAACTTACCTGTCTTTATTGCCACGACGTAAGATGCGCTCAGCAGGTACATGGTCAGGATCCACGCCGCCGCCGTCGTCGAGGTGTGCAGGTCGCGCTGGATCTTGGGGAGCGCCGGGGCCACGGGCGATTGGAGTAGGGCGAACGTCATGTCCGCGAGCGCGAGCACCGAGAACGTCAGCCAGTAGTTGTGCCGCTCGGCCGACCCGCGATGACGCTCCTCGTCAAGCCACCGCTGCCTAGGGCGACCGCGGCAGGTGTGCTGAGGGCGAGCGAGCATCTGCGTCGCCAGCCCCACACCGCAAGACGCTTCCGTCCGCGGCGGTCGCGATGCTGCGCCCGGTGGGCAGGTCACGCGCCGATACTCCCTCCTAGCGATGAAGCTGGCACGCCTGCATCCAGGAGACCTGATCGAGATCGACAAGCGGGGCCGTCGGATGTTCGGCAGGGTGGTCGAGATCGAGGAATCCCTTGTGCGATTCGAGCCGCTGTGCCTCGGGATCAGCCACAGGCACGCCTGCCCGCGCGAGATCATTGGCCACTGGCGGAAGGCCGGTCGCCGGGGCCAAAGTGCCTCGGCGGCGATCGGGGCGGAGGATCACGCCGGGACGGAGCCTGGGGCGAACTCCCACGGGGACGAGCGGTGCGATCAGCTCGCGCTCCGCCTCGAGTAGATTCGCCGGTCCGATCGGAGCGCGGATGAGCAGCGGAGCTGAGAAGCGCGACCTCGCCCTGAGGCCACTCGTGGTGCCGATATAGGGATACTGGGCGGATGAACGCGTCCAGTCGTCATCGCGTAGTGGTCGTGGGTGGCGGGTTCGGAGGGATCCAGGCGGTCAAGTCCCTCGCCCGCGCCGACGTGGACGTCACCCTCGTCGACCGCAACAACTACCACCTGTTTCAGCCGCTCAGCTACCAGGTCGCCACCGGCTCGCTGTCCCCCGGTGAAATTGCCGTTCCGCTGCGATCGATCTTCCGCAAGGCCCCCCGTGTGCGCGTCCTTCTGGGCGAGGTGACCGGGTTCGACCTCGCGCGGCGAGAGGTCGCGGTCGCCCCCGTGCTCCCCGAGACCGAGCCGTACACGCTCCAGTACGACACGCTGCTTGTCTCGGGAGGGTCGAGCTATGCGTTCTTCGGGCACGACGATTGGCGGTCGATGGCCCTCGAGGTCAAGTCGCTCGACAGCGCACTCCAGGTCCGCGGGCGAATCCTGCAGGCGTTCGAGGCGGCCGAGCTCGCGACCGACGCCCAGATGCAGGCGAGCTGGCTGACGTTCGCGGTGGTCGGAGCGGGCCCGACCGGGGTCGAGATGGCCGGGCAGATCGCGGAGCTCGCGCGGGACACGCTGCCCGCAGAGTTCCGCAGCAGTGATCCGCGGGCTGGTCGCGTGCTGCTAATCGAGACGGCCGACCGCGTACTCACAGCGTTCCCCGAGTCGCTGTCGCGCCGGGCGAAGAAGGCGCTCGAGAAGCTCGGCGTGACCGTGATGCTCTCGCACACCGTCGTCGGCGTGCAGCCCGACTGCGTCGAGGTGCAGGCGCACGAAGGTGCGACCACGCAGATCTCGGCGCGGACGTTCGTATGGGCCGCGGGCGTCACCGCCTCGACGCTGGCGGCGGCTCTCGGTGAGGCGTCGGGCGCGGAGGTCGATCGGCCCGGGCGGCTGACGGTCGAGCCAGACCTGTCGCTGCGCGGCCACCCCGAGGTGCTGGCGTTCGGCGACATGGTCCGGGTGCGGGACCCGCACGTGGGTGAAGGGCGGATCCTCCCCGGCGTGGCCCCGGTCGCCATGCAGCAGGGGCGGTACGCGGCAAGGCTCGTGATCGACCGACTGCGTTCTCGCGAGACGCCGCCGTTCCACTACCACGACAAGGGCACGCTGGCGACGATCGGCAGGGCCAAGGCCGTCGCCGACATCCGTGGGCTGCGGCTGAGCGGCTTTCCGGCGTGGCTCACGTGGCTGCTCGTGCACCTGTTCTACTTGATCGGATTTCAGAACCGGCTGCTCGTGCTGCTGCAGTGGTCTTGGAGCTTCGGCACTCACGGACGAGGCGCGCGATTGATCACCGAGGCAGCGAGGGCTCCTGTCGAGGAACAGGTCGGGTCGACGCAGCCGTAGCATCGTCGCCGGCTCACTTCGCGCCCAGCCATGCCAGAACCGCCAGCACGCGGCGGTGGTCCTTCGCCGAGGCCGGCAGGTCGAGCTTCCAGAAGATGTTCGACACGTGCTTCTCGACCGCCCGCTCGGTCACGACCAGCTGCTCGGCGATCGCGCTGTTGGTGCGGCCCTCCGCCATCAGCGAGAGCACCTCGCGCTCGCGCGCGGTCAGCAGCTGCAGACGCCCTTCCCGGTCGGGCCGGCCGAGGAGCTGAGCCACCGCTTCGTGATCGAGCGCCGTGCCTCCCTCGGCGACGCGCCGCACGGCTTCGACGAACTGGCGGGGGTCGGCGACCGTGCTTGGCCGTGTTCGTCAGCGCCTCCGCAACGACGAAGTAGGCGGCCGTGCGGACGGCATCGGGCGTGTCCTCGACCGGTCCGATCGCGGTGAACGAGACGGAGAGCGGTGAGGGCTGCGCCAGCGCCTCGATCGCGGTGGCCAGGCCGCGTTCCTGTAGCAGCGCCGGTCGTAGGCCCCGGGAGAGGTCTCGGAGCTCGCTGAGCGCGCCGAGGGCCTCATCGCGCGCTCTGCGCACCGTATCTCGTGCGAGCTCGGGATCATCCCGACCGCCTCCTCGGCCATCCCCAGGTCCATCGCGAGTGCGACCAAGCGCGCCTGCGCGCCGTCGTGGAGGTCACGCTCGATCCGCTCGAGCTGCTCGCTCGCAGCCTCGACCGCCCCCGCCCGGCTGCTCGCGAGCTCCTTCACGCGGGCGGTGAGACGCTGGCGCTCCGATGGCCCGAGGGATCCGCGCCGCAACCGCCGCGTGCCCAGTCGCCAAGCCGTGGTTGAGCAGCACCGCCAGCGGCGCGAGCGCCAGGCCGATCGCGGTGGTGACGAACGCCCAGCCGGTCGAGGTCACCGTGTAGATGCCGAGGTTGAGCGTGCCGTACTGCTTGCTCGGGTCCTCGATCGCCCACCACCACAGGGGCATCGTGATGTACCCGATGACTGCCATGGCGGTCGGCCGCGTGTTCTCGGCGCACGAGGCGCTCGAGGGCGGGCTTGTGCGGAGCCTGCATCCCGGTGGCGAGCTGCTGGACGCGGCTCGCGGGCTGGCCGGCGAGATCGCGGACAACAGCGCCCCCGTGTCGGTGGCGCTGGCGCGGCGGATGATGTGGCGGATGCTCGGCGCCGAGCACCCGATGCTCGCCCACCGAGCCGATTCGCGCGGAATGTTCTACCGCGGCCAGTCGGCCGACGTGGTCGAAGGAGTGAACTCGTTTCTCGAGAAGCGGCCGCCTCGGTTCAGCGATCGCGTCAGCGACGGGCTCCCCGACATCCTGACCGGCTGGAGTACTCCGGAGTTCGCATGATTCATGATCGCAGCGGTCAATACCGGCGCCCGCGTGTGTACATCGCGGCCGAGGGCGGGTCGTACCGGCTGACGCTCACCCGGCCGGCGGGCTCTATTGCCGATCGGCCGCAGACGCCCGAGCGCTCGCTCGGGCCGGGCACCGTCGCACGCTCGGAGGCGATCATGTGGTGCCACGACGCGAACGATGCGTGGGTCGGGCCCCGATCGAGTTCCGCTCGACGGATGTATCGGACGCCGGCGGCGGTCGCTACAAGGTGAGCGGCGAGCTCGAGCTCGCGGGCCGGCGCGAGCCGATCACGTTCGAGCTGACCGTCGGCGCCAACGGCACCCTCACCGGCGCCGCTGTCGTCAAGCCGACAACGTGGGGCATCAAGCCGTATTCCGCGATGTTCGGAATGCTCAGCGTGGTCGACGAGGTCATCGTCGAGATCGCCGCGAGGGTGCCGCCGAGCTGACATGCTGAGCCGAGTCCATGGCTGGCGTCCGCTTCAAGGTGCGGCCCATCCGCGACCGCCGTTCCGCTCGGGCGCCCTCGACTCGAGACGTGCGATGTGAACGTCACGCTCTCATTCATGCTCAAGGCTGCATATTCCTATGGACGGCCGGTAATTACTACCGACAGAAGTCCGCGGTTCTCCCGGAACATGCGAATGCACCTTCCGGCCGATAACTGCCTCGGGACGTGCGGAAGAGAACTCGATCTGGAAACCTCGATGGGGGTCTGATGCGCAAGGCAAGCGGCAATGCTCGGCCGTCTTCGGACGCCGTGCTTGAGCTCTGGAGGCAGTACAAGGAGACGGGCGACCAGCGCGTCAAGGACCGACTCACCCTCACCCTGGCGCCGATGGTCAAGTACATCGTCACCAAGAAGGTCCGCGAGGTCCCCGCGCGGTACGAGATCGACGATTTCCTCTCTTGCGGGATCGAGGCCCTGATCCGCTCGATCGACCGTTTCGACCCGGAGAAGTCCGCGACGCTCGAGCAGTACGCGTGGACACGGATCCACGGCGCGGTCCTAGACGAGCTCCGCCGGGGCGATTGGGCCCCCCGTGCCCTGCGTCGGTGGGAGCGCGATATCCACCAGGCTCGCGACAGGTTCACGTGCCTGTACGGGCGCGCCCCCACCGGCGAGGAGCTCGCCGACGCCGTCGGCGTCGGCAACGACAAGCTGCGCTCGATCCTCGCGGACATCTCGAGGGCGGACGTCGGCTCGCTGAACTCGCTCGCGCTCGGCGACGACGGGACCTCGATCGAGCGCATCGACACGCTCGTCAGCCCCGATCGCGAGATCGATCCCGAGTTCGCGACGGTGCGCGGTGTCGCCGTCGATCGCTTCCGTGAGGCGTTCTCGCGTCTTCAGGAGCGCGAGCAGAAGATCGCGATCCTGCTTCACGTCTACGGCCTGACGCTGCGCGAGATCGGTGAGGTCCTCGGAGTCTCCGAGGGCCGCGTGTGCCAGATCAATGGCTCGATCAAACGCCAGCTCCGCGGGCACCTGGATGCCGAGGAGCAGCTGTTCGAAGAGCTCGCGGCGTAACCTTAACCTTAACGTTCGCGTCAGGCGACCAGCTCGGCAGCCATCTCGTCGAACACGCGGATGTAGTCCTCGACCGCCTCGCGGGGGTGCATGACCGACAGGGTCCACTCCTCCTCGCGCCCCGGGGTCATGAAGATGTCGCGGTTCATGTTGTACAGCCAAGCCAGCTCGGTGACCGGCACGTCTTGGTTGGCCTTGAAGGTCTCGTAGTCGACGATCTTCGTCGGCGAGAACGTGACGCAGCCCTTCGCGCCGACGCCCACGGCGTAGCCGGGGAGGCGGTGCCGATCGATGACGGCCTGGCAGCCTGAGCTGAGGCGCTCGTTCAGGTCATCGAGGTGCCGGTAGCCGTCCGGCGTCAGGACCTCGTAGAGGCTGGCGCGGGCGGCTGCCATCCCCAGCGGGTTTCCGTTATAGGTACCGACCTGGTAGACGGTCCCGTCCTCGACGACCCGCATGATCTCTTCGGTCCCGCCGATCGCACCCGCGGGGAGCCCGCCACCCAGCGTCTTGGCCAGCGTGACCATGTCGGGCTTGACGCCGAAGCGCTCGGTGGCCCCGCCGGCCGCGATCGCGAGTCCGGTCTTGACCTCGTCGAAGATCAGCACGATCCCATGGCGGCGGGTGATGTCGCGGACCTCCTCGAGGTAGCCGTCCTCGGGCAGGACGACCCCGAGATTCATCATCGCGGCCTCCATGATCACGCACGCGGGTTTGCGATCCTCGGCCTCGAGCCGCCCGATGCGGCGCTCCATCGCGCCGGCGTCGTTGAACGGAACAGCGATCGTCAGCTCGGTCACGGCCTTCGGGATCCCGGCGCCGTAGGGCAGCGACGCGTAGTTCTCGCGGTCCCCGATCTTGTCGTACTCGACGCCGATCGACACCATCACCGCGTCGTGATGGCCGTGGTAGGAGCCGAAGATCTTCATGACAGTCTCCCGCCCCGTGAACCCGCGGGCGATCCGGATTGCGTCCATCGTGGCCTCGGAGCCGGAGTTGACATAGCGCCAGCGCTCGAGGCCCCAGCGGCGCTGCAGCTCCTCGGCGACGAGCACGCCGTCCTCGGTGGTCGCGGCGAAGTGCGTCCCCTCCGCAACCCGCTCGCGCACCGCCCGCACGATCGCGGGATTGGCGTGGCCCTGGACCATCGAGCCGAACCCGTTATGGAAGTCCCATATGGCGATTGCCATCGACGTCGTGTACGACCGCGCCCTCGCCAGTCGTCAGATAGATCGGCCACGGATCGCGCGCCTGGTAGGACGACGCGACGCCGCCGCTCAGCGACTTCCGTGCGCGATCGTACATCTCGCCGGAGCGGCGCGTGCGTTCGTCGAGCCTTACGGCTTCGCGCTCGGTCAGCTCCTTGACGCGCTCGCGGTCGATCTGCGCTGTCGTGTCGAGCGACATCTCCGGACACTAGAGTAGCCGCGTGCACGAGCCGGTAACGCCGCAGCGACAGCTCGATGATAAGGAGGCTGAGTCAATGGGGAACCTGACCGGGAGTTCGACGTCCGAGATCGACGCGCCGCTCGAGCGCGTCTGGGAGTTGGTCGAGGACATCGAGAAAGCGCCCGAATGGCAGGGAGGGCTGAAGGAAATCGGCCCGCTCGAACGCGACGCGCAGGGCCGCGCGACCCTGGTCGAGTCGCACTCGGACGGGAAGGTCCGGACGATCAAGTCGATCGTCCGCTTCGCATACGACGGGCCGACGAAGCTGACCTGGACCCAGGAGAAGGGCGACCTAAAATCCGTAGACGGCAGCTGGCAGCTCGAAGATCTCGGCGGTGGGCGCACACGGGCTACCTACTCGCTCGACGTCGATCTAGGGCGGATGTTGGGGATGGTGATCCGCGGTCCGCTGGTCGACGTGCTGCGAGGAATGCTCATCAACGCTCGCGCCGGGGAGCTGAAGAAGGCGCTCGAGGGCTGAAACGCGCTCGAAACCGACGAGCCGGGTGAACCCGGCACCGCCGCCGTGCGGCGCCCGCCGGGCCTCGCGCGCCGGCAGCTGAGCGATCAGCGCGCGCTGCTCAAGCAGGAACGATCGCCAGGCCCAGTGCGCGCGCAACATCTCGCCCATGTGCAGGAGGTACTCGCCCTCGAGCCCGAACCTCGAGCCGACCCACGAGCGCACGTGGCGTTCCGCCGGCACGAGACCCGGGCCCGCCAGCGCCGCAGCGCTGAGCGGCGGCCCCACGAGCGGCGCTTGGATTCGGCCGCAGGCCACTTACACTCTTCACTGTGCCCTCAGCGCTCCTCTCCGAGGCGCTTGCGCCGGTCCGTGCCAAGTCGGCGCGTGTTGCGGTGCTGTTCGACATCGACGGCACCCTTGCGCCGATCGTGCAGCACGCGGCCGACGCACGCGTCCCCGAAGGCACCCGGCAACTGCTCATCGCGATCGCCCGCCGCTACCAGGTCGTCGCTTGCGTCAGCGGCCGCAAGGCTTCCGAGGCGCGTGCGATCGTGGCGATCGGGACGGTCTCGTATCTGGGCTCACACGGCGCCGAGTTGCTTCGCGCGGGGTGGACGCACCCGGTGCTCGATCCTGGCCTCGAGGAGTGGGTCCGGCGAATCGGTGAGTTCGGCCGCAAGGCCGACACCTCGGAGCTCCGGCGGCTGCGGGTGCGTCTCGAGGACAAGGGCCCGATCGTCGCGTTTCACTGGCGCGGCGCTCCCGACGAGGACGCGGCGCGTGAGGCGATCGAGGAGATCGCGCGCGAGGCGCATGACGCCGGGCTGAAGAGCCACTGGGGACGCAAGGTGCTCGAGGTGCGTCCCCCGGTGCGGATCGACAAGGGTGCCGGCATCACCTCGCTGCTCGAGGACGCCGACGTCGACGTGGCGATCTATGTGGGCGATGACGCGACCGACCTCGACGCGTTCCGCGCGCTCGCGCAGATGGTCGAGGACGGCCGCCTCGAGCGCGCGATCCGTGTCGGCGTCCACTCCGAGGAGGGGCCCTCCGAGATCACCGAGCAGGCCGACCTCGTGGTCGACGGCACCGACGGCGTGCGCGAGCTCCTGACGATCCTTGCGGCCGACTGAAGGAGATGCGGTTCTCGGACTTCCTGCGCACGACCGTTCTGATCAGCGCCGCTGCCGCGACCGCGCTTGCTGCGGTGTCGCTGGCAGGTGCCAACGGCACCGGTGATGACCTGGTGATCCCGCTGGGAGCGGGGTGGTGGGTGGTCGCGGCCGTGATCGGGATCGCGCTCGGCCGCCGCGCCGAGACCTCGCCGCCGATCGCCTCGCTGCTGGCGAGCGCCCGGACGCAGTCGACGCTGCCCGAGCTCCATCCGGGCCGCACGGTCCTCAACCGGCTGTGGCCGTTGCTGTTCTCGACGATCGGTGCCGGTGCGCTCGCGTTCGTCCTGCCGCAGGTGCCCGCGGTCGCGACCGGTTTCGCGATCATCTGGTCGCTCGCCTGGCGCCGCCAAGCCTCCGCGGTGACCGCGATCGAGGAGCGCGACGGCGCGCGCTTCTATGTCCAGCGCACCTCGCCGCTGAAGCCGATCAGGCTCGTCCGCACGCCGGGCTTCCGCTCGAACCTGATCGAGCTGAACGGGTCCTCGGGTCGCTCCCGGCCGGCGCGGCCGCGGGCCTGAGGGCGAGGCGCGTGCCGCGCCCCGACATCCTCGTCGTCCGCAACGAGGGCACGACCGGCTGGGGCGCGGCGGCGCGCGAGCTGATCGCGTCGTTCGAGCGGGCCGGCGCGAGCGTCGTCTCGGTCGGCACGGGACCGACGCCGCCGGTGCGGACGTTCATGCTCACCGACCTCGCGCAGGCGCGCGCGGCGCGAGAGGCCGCCGCCCGGGCGATCGCCGAACACCGGCCCGGGGCGGTCGTCTACTGCTCGATCACCACCGCGCTGCTGTGGCCCGCCCCCGGGGCGATCTGGCTCGACACACTGAGCGCCGAGAACCGGCCCGGCCGGCACGGGATCTGGCAGCGCGTGGCAGAGCGAAGGCGCATCGATCAGGCCCCCCTGCTGCTGGTGATGAGCCCGTTGTCGCTCGCGCCGATGAACGGCCGGGCCCACGCCGACAGCGTGCTCGTGCCGGTGCCGGTGGAGCGCTCGGGGGCGGTCGGGGAGCGGGACATCCTTGCGTTGACGTATGCGGGCGACCCGGTGAAGAAGCGCCTCGATCACATCCTCGACGCGTGGTCGCGCGCGCGCCGCGGCGATGAGAGGCTCGTCGTCGCCGGGATCGACGGATTGCCGGCGGCCGCAGGAGTCGAGGTCGCGGGCCGCCTGGCGCCGGACGAGTACCGGTCGCTGCTCCGGCGCGCCCGGGCGTTCGTCGCCGCGCCGACCCGCGAGGACTACGGGATCGCGCCGCTCGAGGCGCTCGCCGACGGCTGCCAGCTGGTGACGACGCCGTCGCCCGGGCCGTACCCGGCACGCGATCTCGCGCGGACGCTCGACCCCCGTCTCGTCAGCGACGACCTCGCTGCCGCGATCCGGATCGCGCTCGAAGATCCGACCCCCGCCTACGCCGAGCGCGCCAGGGGGCTGCTGGCGTCGTTCACGCACGCCGCCGTCGATCAGACCGTCGCCGAGCTCGTCCTGCCACGATTAGGGTTCGTAGGAGAATAAGGGCGCGAGCATCCGAGGACGAAGCATCCGCGACGCTCATCGGGCGCCTCAAACGACAACTTATTCTTCTACGGGTCCTCAGTGCCGCGATGAGCTACGCATACATTCCCAGCCCCTCCTCGAACGGGATCCACCTCGGCCCGTTCTTCTTCCACGCGTACGGGATCGCGTACGTGTTCGCGGTCCTCGCCGCGATCGTCGTCACCCGCGTGCGCTGGGAGAAGCTGGGGGGTAGCCGCGAGCTCGTCTACGAGACCGCGCTGGTGGGATTCCCATGCGGGCTGATCGGCGGGCGGATCTACTTCCTGATCACGACCCCGAGCCAGATCCCGGATCACTGGTGGGGTCCGTTCGCGATCTGGCAGGGTGGCCTCGGCATCTGGGGCGGGATCGCCGGCGGCCTCGCCGGCGGGCTGTTCGTCCTGTTCCGGCGATTGTCGAAGGCCGATGTGCTGCGGTTCATGGACGCCGCCGCGCCCGGACTGCTGTGCGCGCAGGCAATCGGCCGGATCGGCAACTACTTCAACCAGGAGCTGTTCGGCAAGCCGACCACCTTGCCGTGGGGACTGAAGATCGATCCCGTGAACCGGCCGCCCGGATACGAACGCTACGCGACCTTCCAACCGACGTTTCTGTACGAGATCATCTGGAACCTGTCGCTCGCCGGGGTGCTCGTGTGGCTCGGAAACCACCGCAAGATCCGGCCGCCGGGCCTGTTCGCGCTGTACGTCGCCGGCTACTCGGGATTCCGGATGTTCGAGGAGACGCTGCGGATCGACTACTCGAACCACATCCTCGGCATGCGCCTGAACTTCTGGATCGCGGCGCTGCTCTGCATCGGCGGGCTCCTCTGGTTCGTGGCGATCCAGCGCCGGTGGCGGCCACGACGCCGGCGGCGCCCGTCACCGCCGCGCGTAGGTCCCGATCAGCGTGGCGATCGCGAGCGCGCGCGCGCGTAGCTCGTCGGGATTGAAGCCCGTGCGCAGGCCCGACGGCGACGCAAGTGCGCTCAGCGTCAGCACATAGTGGTGCGCCGGTGAGCCCTTCGGCGGGCAGGGGCCGCCGTAGCCGTTCGAGCCGAAGCTGTTGCGCCCGAGGATGACGTGGCCGCTGACCCCGCCGGCGGGGAAGCCGCTGCCCGTCGTTGAAATTGCCGCGACCGCCCAGTGGATGAAGGGACCGGCGGGCGCGTCGGGATCGCGCATCACGAGCACGAGCTCCTTCGCGGCGTGCGGAACGCCGGACCAGCGGAGCGGGAGCGACGTCTGGCGGCCGTCGCACGTGTACGCGCGCGGGATCGGGCCGCCGGGGCGGAAGGCGGGACTGGTCAGGTGGAATCCGGCCGCGAGGTGCTGACCCGGCGTGACACCGGGAGGGGGCGGCGTGGTGGTGGTGCTCGCCATTGAGGTGGTCGCGGTCGTCGCCGCGGCGCTCGAGGTGGCGGGCGTCGAGGCGGAGGTCGAGGCGGAGGTCGAGGTCGGCGAGGTCGAGGTGGAGGTCGAGGTGCTGCTCGAGGAGCTGCTGGCGCCGCAGCCTGCGAGGATCAGGACGACCGGGATGAGTGCGCGTCTCACGCGACGGAGCGGCTGCGCTTGCGCAGCGCGGCGACCTCGGCCCACGGCCGCGTGTTGGTGACGTCCGCGGCGGTCAGCCACGCCCGGCGCGCGGTGGCGACGCCGTAGCGCGCGACCTGAAAGCCGGCGGTCCGGTGGGCGTCGCAGTTGATCAGGATCGGGACACCGGCGGCGGCCGCGGCGCGGGAGCTCACGTCGTTCAGGTCGCGTCGGTCGGGGTTGGCGTTGATCTCGAGCATCGTGCCGCTGCGAGCGGCTGCCTCGATCACGGCCTCGATGTCGAGCGAGTAGGGGGCGCGCTGCTCGATCTTGCGGCCGGAGGGGTGGCCGAGCACGTCGACGAGGGGGTGCTCGATCGCGCGGATCATCCGCTCGGTCATCTGATCCGAGCTCATCCGAAACGACGAGTGGACGCTTGCGACGACCCAGTCGAGATCGGCGAGGACGTCGTCGGCGTAGTCGAGCGAGCCGTCGGGGAGGATGTTGACCTCGCTGCCGCACAGCAGCTCGATCCCGTCGACTTGCGTGGCGCGGATCCGCTCGATGTGCTCGCCCAGCTTCTCGTTCGGATTTCGCCTTTCATCCCCGAACCCGAAGCTGGCGCTAGTGGTCCGTGATCGCGAGGTACTCGTAGCCGGCGTCGCGCGCGGCGGTCGCCATCTCCTCGATCGAGGCGGTGCCGTCCGAGGCGGTCGTATGGCAGTGCAGGTCGCCGCGGAGGTCGCGGGACCTCGATCAGCTCGGGCAGCGTCCCGGTCGCGGCGGCCTCGAGCTCGCCGCGGTTCTCGCGCAGCTCGGGCTCGATGTACTCGAGCCCCAGCAGCGCGTACACCTCGGCCTCAGTCGCGCAGCGGTGGGTCTCGCCGGTGGCGTCGTCGAGCACGCCGTACTCGGAGACGTGAAGGCCCTTGCGGACGGCGGCGTCGCGCAGCGCCATGTTGTGTTGCTTGGAGCCGGTGAAGTGCTGGAGGAGGTTGCCGAACTGGTCGGGCGCGACGATCTTGAGGTCGACCTGCAGCCCCGTGTGGGTGCGCATCCGCACCCCCGCCTCGGTCGGCGTGCCCGCCGACTCGATCAGGTCGAGCCCGGCCGCCGCGTTCGACAGCGCGAGCGCGTCGGTCGCGGTCGCGATCACGTCGAGATCCTTGACGCTGTCGGTCATTCGCCGCGCCGAGCCGGCGATCTCCACCTGCTCGGAGGCGGGATGCGCGCGCAGGCGGGCCATGAGCTGCTCGCCGACGAAGAGGGCGCGGTCGAGCACGACCCGGGCGCGCGGGCCGCCGGCGCCGGTCGCCTTGGCCGCCGCGAGGATCGTCTCCTCGGCCCTGGGTCCGAAGCCCTTCAGCCCGCGGATCTTCTGCTCCTCGGCGGCGGCTCGCAGCGCCTCGAGCGAGTCGATCCCGAGCTCCTCGTAGAGGCGCCGGGCGCGCTTGGGGCCGAGACCGGGCAGGCGGGTGATCTCGATCAGGCCAGGGGGGAACTTCGCGCGCAGCTTGACCGCGGCGGGGATCACGCCGTCGTCGGCGAGCGAGAGCACCTTCTCCTGGATGATCGCCCCGACACCGGGTAGCTCCCTCGCGCGCCCTTGCCGGGCGAGCCCGAGCACCGACACGGGCGCCTCGCGGATCGCCTTGGCCGCGTTGCGGTAGGCGACGATCCGGTGGATGACGGCGCCGTCGAGCTCGTACAGGTCGCCGAGCTCGTCGAGCGCGGCGGCGATCTCGCTGTTGGTCGGATCCGCCACGGTGACGGGTAGGCTAGTGCTCCGCGTCGCGCACGGCCCATTCCCGCGGGACCGGACGGGCCCGCCCGGTCCCAGGGACGCTGCGCGGAGCGCAGCCCATTCGACACGCTATACTTTCTGAAGCAACCCGAACGAGGAGCCCACCCATGGCCGGCATCGTCGCCGAAGTAACCGACAACAACTTCCAGGCCGAGGTCATCGAGTCCGAGATCCCCGTGCTGGTGGACTTTTGGGCGCCGTGGTGCGGTCCGTGCCGGATGGTCGCGCCGGTCGTCGAGGAGATCGCGCAGGAGCGACAGGGTGAGCTGAAGGTCGTCAAGATGAACACCGACGAGAATCAGAACACGGCCATCCAGTACAACATCATGTCGATCCCAACGCTGATCCTGTTCCGTCACGGCGAGGCCGCGAAGACCGTGATCGGCGCCTACCCGAAGCGCAAGCTCGAGGCCGAGCTCGAGCCGGCGCTTACATAGAGGTCAACTACGCTAGTGCCACGCCGACGCGCAGCGGCCGCCCGTCGATCGTGACGGGCTCCGCGCCGTCCAGAGACTCGTAGCTGACCTGCACCGCGAGCGTCTCTCCCGCGATGTAGGGCTCGTGCGTGCGGGCGGCGCCAATCAGGCCGTGGTCGCCGTCGAGCGTCAGCGCGATCCGGTCGGTGATCTCGAGGCCGGCTTGCTGGCGGGCGTTCTGGACCGCGCGGACGATGTCGCGCGCCCAGCCCTCGTCGCGCAGCTCGTCGTCGATCTCGAGCTCGAGCGCGACCGCGTGCGAGCCCTCGCGCTCGACCTGGTAGCCCTCGAGCGGCTTCATCGACACGATCAGGTCCTCCGCGGTCAGCTCGTGGTCCTGGCCGCCGATGTTGATCGCGACCGTTCGGCCCTCGCGCAGCGCGGCGGCGACGTGGGCTGGGCCCAGCCCGGCGATCGCGTCCTGCACCATCGGCATGCGCTTGCCGAAGCGCGGCCCGAGCGAGCGGTAGTTCGGCTTGACCTCGACCTCGCCGAGCTCGTCGGCCTCGGACACGAACCGCAGGTCGTGGACGTTCAGCTCCTCGCGCACGATCGCGATCATCCGCTCGATCGCCGTGCGCTCGAAGCCGGTGGCGACGACGATCGCCGCCCGTAGCGGCTGGCGGATCTTGATCTTCGCCTGGCTGCGGGCGGAGAGGCCGAGCCGGACGGTGTCGCGTGCGACGGCCATGGCGTGCTCGAGCTGCTCGTCGCGGTCGCCGGGCTCGGGAAAGTGGGTCAGGTGGACGCTCGGTTCTGAGCCGTCCAGATTGTCGTAGATCTCGTCCGCGAGGAACGGCGTGAACGGCGCGAGGAGTTGCGCGACCGTGACGAGGCTGTGTCTCAGCGTCTGGAACGCGACCGGGTCGCCGTCCCAGAAGCGCCGGCGCGAGCGGCGCACGTACCAGTTCGAGACGGCCTCGACGAACGCCGCGATCTCGCGGCCCGCGCCGGTCGCGTCGAAGTCGTCCAGGCGCTCGCGGACGACCGCGATCGTCGCGTTCAGCCGGCTGGCGACCCAGCGGTCGAGCTCGGTCGGCTCGGCGGTGTCGGTCGCGGGTGTGTCGCGGGCGATCGAGTTCGCATTCGCGTACAGCACGTAGAACCCGTACGTGTTCCACAATTGCAGCAGGAACAGCCGGACCGCCTCGCCGATCGTCTCGAGGCTGAAGCGATATCCGTCCCAGGGGTGTTTCGAAGTGAAGAAGTACCAGCGGAACGCGTCGGCGCCATACTTGTCGATCACGTCCCATGGCGCGACGACGTTGCCGAGCGACTTCGACATCTTGCGCCCCTCCTCGTCGAGGATCAGGCCGAGGCAGACGACGTTGCGGTAGCTCGAGGTGTCGAACAGCAGCGTCGAGACGGCGAGCAGCGAGTAGAACCACCCCCGGGTCTGGTCGAGCGCTTCGCAGATGAAGTCGGCGGGGAAGCGCTGCTCGAAGTGCTCCTTGTTCTCGTGTGGCGCGTGGAACTGGGCGAACGGCATCGAACCGGAGTCGAACCACACATCGATGACCTCGGGCACGCGCGTCATCGTCGCGCCGCACTCGGGGCACGGGAACGTGACCTCGTCGACGAACGGGCGGTGCGGGTCGGTCAGCAACGTGCCGGACAGCTCCCGGAGCTCGTTGGACGAGCCGATCGCGCGGTCGTGGCCGTTCTCGCACTGCCAGACCGGCAGCGGCGTCCCCCAGTAGCGCTCGCGCGACAGCGCCCAGTCGACGTTGCCCTCGAGCCACTTGCCGAAGCGCCCGTGCTTGACGTGTTCGGGATGCCAGGCGATCTCCTCGTTGGCGGCGAGCAGCCGGTCCTTGATCTGGCTCGTGCCGATGTACCAAGAGGGCTTGGCGTAGTAGAGCAGGGGCGTGCCGCAGCGCCAACAGTGCGGGTAGGAGTGCTCGTAGGTCTCTGCCTTCAGCAACCGCCCGCGGCTTCTGAGATCTTCGACGAGGTCGGGGTCGGCGTCCTTGACCCAGCGGCCGGCGTACGGGCCGATCCGCTCGTCGTAGGTGCCGTCGAGGCGGACCGGGTTGATCACGCTCAGCCCGTGCTGCTCGCCGAGGCGGAAGTCGTCCTCGCCGAAGGCGATCGCGGTGTGGACCAGTCCCGTGCCCTCGCCTGCGGTCACGAAGTCGCCGATCAGGACGCTGTGGCCGAGCGGACCGTACGCGCTGCCGGCGATGAAGGGAAACGGTGGCTCGTAGCGGACGCCCTCGAGCTCCCTGCCGGGGAAGCGGTCGACGGCGATTGCGTCGGGGCCGAGCACGCGCTCGAGCAGCGCCTCCGCGAGGATGAACGTGTCATCGCCGCCGGTGCGCGCGCGGACATAGGTCAACTCGGGGTCGACCGCGACCGCGGCGTTCGAGACGAGCGTCCACGGTGTTGTCGTCCAGACGAGCAGCTCGTCGCCGGTGCGGGCTCTTCCGCGGTCCACGAGTACCGGGAGGCGGACGTACACCGACGGATCGTGGACGTCCCGGTAGACGTCCGGCTGTCCCAGCTCGTGGCTCGAGAGAGTGACCTCGTCGCGCGGGCAGTAGGGGACGACCTTCAGCTTCTCGTACAGCAGGCCCCTGTCGTGGATCCACTTCAGCGCCCACCACACGGACTCGATGTAGTCGCTGTCGAGCGTCCGGTACGCGTCGTCGAGGTCGATCCAGAACCCGATCCGCTCGGTCAGGCGGTTCCAGTCCTCGACGTGGCTGAGCACGCTCTCGCGGCAGCGGGTGTTGAACTCGGCGATCCCGTAGCGCTCGATGTCCGACTTCGTTGTGAAGCCGAGCTGGGCCTCGACCGCAAGCTCGACCGGCAGCCCGTGGCAGTCCCAGCCGCCCTTGCGTTCCACGTAGAAGCCGCACATCGTCTTGTAGCGCGGGAAGATGTCCTTGAACACGCGCGCGAGCACGTGGTGCGAGCCGGGCGGACCGTTCGCCGTCGGCGGGCCCTCATAGAAGTTCCACTGCGGCGCGCCCGCGCGCCGGCGGATCGACTCGCGGAAGACGTCGCGCTCGCGCCAGCGCCGGAGCACGTGCTCCTCGAGCTCGGGGAACGACGCGCGCGGGTCTACCGGTCGGTGGGGGACGGGGCGGGCGTCAGGCTGCGGTCGGGGCCCGGGGCGTGGCGGGGAGGCCATGAGCGGTCGATTGTAGGAGCCGCCCTGGGCCGCCGGGCTGCCGTGCCGCCGCTTCAGCCGTCGGTTGCTCCTACGGCGAGGCGGAGACGGTCGGGGTGCAGCCGTTGCTCGCTTGATGCCGGCTCACTCCGGCCGGGCTTGGGCGGCGACGGCCGGCGCGCGGCGTTGTCGAGCCGTTCGAGTAGCCGATCGCGGGCGGCGACCGGCGCCCCGCCGAGCCGGCAGACGGCGCTGGCGCCGGTGTCGGGCACCGCGCCCCGGTAGTCGAACACGATCACCTCGCTCACGGCGCTGCGCACCGTGTAGACGAGGCGCCCGATCGAATCGAGCGTCACGCGCGTGCCGGTCAGCACCAGCGCGCGCGGCTCGAGCGCGCGCAGGGCCCGTCCCAGGCGGCTGTGCTCGATCGCCGGAGTCAGGCAGAGGGTTCGTAGCCCGGCCCGTCGCAGGACCAGCTCGAGCGCCTGGGCCTGGAGACCGTCGAAGTCGCATGGAATCGAGGCGTCGAAGATGAGGACGCCCTCGCGGCGGCTTGCCGGCGGCCCGAGGCGCTTGAGCGCGGACAGCCACCCGGTCGCGTGCCGCCACGCGAACTCGTACTCGGCGCTCGTGCGCGCCCCGTCGGCGTGGGAGGCGACGGCTGCCAGCAGCACCTCCTCGATCGTGCGTTCGAACGAGCGCAGGTTCAGGCTCTCTTCGAGCATGCGATTGGCTTGGTCCTCGTCGAACGCAGCGAACGCGGCAGCCAGGCGCGTCGACGACGAAGGGCCCTCCCCGCGCTCGCGCGCGAGCGAGATCGCCGAGGAGACGTTGTGGGTCTCGGCGAGCGTCGTCCGCAGTGCCTCGATCTCGCCCAGCGCGTACTGCCGATGCCCTCCGGGCGATCGGTGCGGCCTCGGAAAGCCGTAGCGCCGCTCCCAGCTTCGCAGCGTGTTCGGGCTGACGCCGAGCATCACCGCGGCAGCATTGGTCCGGATTCCACTCATTCGTCCGAGTTATCGAGGCCACGGGGATCCGATGCAAGCCGCGCAACCCAGCCTGCACTTTGGGCGATTTCGTGCGTGCACAGGCGTCGCGGCCGTGATCGCGACGAGCCCCGCGATCGGCTGGAGTCAGTCGAAGACGATCAGCGCCGCGGTCGGCGGGCCGCAGCTCGAGATCCGCGCGGTGAGGCGGATCCCGAACGTGTTTCCGCTGCCGATCTCCTGCCGAGCTGCTGACGAGCGCACTGTCGGGAGCTAGCCGCTCGCTCTTCGGCGGCCGCCGTCCGTCGCGTCGTTGCTAACGCTAGCCGGCGACCGTTCGCCCGGAACGGAGGTTGCACCGCGCTCAGCTTCGATCAGCTCGAGCAGGCGCCGCTGCGCGTCGCCCGCTCCCGGCGGCAAGACGCTCGTGCCGGTCGTCCGCATTCGCACCCGTTGAGCGCCGCGGCGATAGACCGCGACAGGCATCGCCCCTGCCGCCAGCCTGACCGCGTACGCCCAGCGCGCGACCGTATCGTCCGCCAAGTGCCCCCCAGCCAGCACGACCAGATTGGGACGGTGAACGGCGACCGCGTCGCCGATGCCTGCCACCCCCCGGGCGGACAGGCTCAGAACCTTCACCCCGGAGCGTACGCAGAGCAGCTCGACCGCACGGATGTACGGCGTGTCCGGGTCGAGCTCGTCTCGCGAGGCATCGCCGATCACGATCGACACCGGCCGCACCGGGGGAGGCGCTAGGCGCCGCGCGCGCCGCAGCCAGTCCGCGGCCCAGTGCGCCGCGAACGCCCATGCCGCCGACTCCGTGCCGTAGCGGCGAGCGATCTCGTCAAGAGTCGGTAGCAGAACCTCCTCGACCGATCGCTCAACCGATCGCAGCGCGAGCGCGGCCTCGATCGCAACATCCGCCCGTTCGCGCTCGTACGAGATGAGCGCACCGACAAGCGAGTTGCTGTCCGCGGAGAGGCCCTCTCGCGCGCGGGAGACCGCAGAAGAGATCGACAGGCCCTCCTGCAGCGCGTCTCTCAGCGCCGCGACTTCGCCGTGCGTGAACAGGCGGTGCTTACCCGGCGAGCGTTGCGGCTTGGGGAAGCCGAAACGCCGCTCCCAGGCGCGCAGTGTATTCGGGCTGACGTTGAGCAACGCCGCCGCTTCGCTCGTCTTGAGGTAGCGCATGCATAGGAAAGGTCGGCTGAAGCGCTGCTATTCCCGCGCCCAGATGGACAAATTGCACATATTACAGCTATAAGGATACACAGATTATGCCCCTGTGAGGTCGTCCATGACCAACGGACTGGACCCAAGGATGAAACACGGAGGTGCCCCATGGTGTGGCGCACTGGCTGATTGCAAGAGAAGACGCTGGATATCGCTGGATACACAGATTCTGCCCCCGTTAGGTCGTCCATGACCAACGGACTGGACCCAAGGATGAAAACGGAGGTGCCCCATGGTGTGGCGCACTGGCTGATTGCAAGAGAAGACGCTGGATATCGCTGGACACACAGTTTGAGACACGGAGGTGCCCCATGACTGGCGCACCGGCTGATTGCAAGAGAAAACGCTGGATATCGCTTTCTCGGGACTGGACCCAAGGATGAGAAACGGAGGTGCCCCATGGTGTGGCGCACTGGCTGATTGCAAGAGAAGACGCTGAATATCGCTGCAGGACGCGATAACTTCCACGTATGGTCGGAGCCACGACGGCTGCGCATGACCGGCGCAAGTTGGCCCGGCACCCTGCCACATGGATTCTCGTGGTCGGACTCGCCGCGTGCGTGGCGATTGCGATTGCCCAGATACCGATAGATCGCGCGGGCACGACCCCATTGGCGATCGTACTGGCGGTCGCAGCGCTGATATCAGGGCTCGCGGTCGTCCCGACCCGGGGTCAAGCCTCGATTTCCGGGGGGTTCGTTGCGATGCTGCTGGCCGCTGGTCTGTTGGGACCATCCGCCGCCTGTGCCTGCGCCGCGTTGAGCGAACTCGCTGCCGCCGCGAGGCTGAGGACGCCTCTCTACCCCGTAGCGTGCAACTTGTTCGGCGCGCTCGTGCCGTCGCTCGTCGTGGGGAACCTCGTTCGCTGGCTGGCCCCGCTCGGAGCACCGACACGCCGGCTTACTACCTCGTGCTGGCCGGGGCCGGAGTCATCTTCCTGATTCTGAACTTCTCGATCGTCGCCTCGTATCACGAGGTCTTCCGGGGAGACCGGGCGCTGCGGTGGGACGTGTTCTGGGAGTACGCCCCGAGCCAGGCGATCAACATCGTGCTCGCGGTCGCCGGCGCGAGCATCTACCTGAAGGTCGGGATCGGCGGGATCGCGTTCGCGCTGACCGCGCTGTTCGCGTTCTCCTACATGGCCCATCTGCTCGAGCAGTCCCGCCACCGGGCCGAGCAGTACGTGTCGCTGTCCTGGGGCGTGCTCGCCGGCCTGATGCGCTCGCTCGACACCCGCGATCAGCGGGCCGCCCGGCACGCGGCCGCGGTCGCGCGATTCGCGCGCGACATGGCTCGCATGGTCGGGATGAGCGAGCACGAGTGCGAGCTCGCGCATACCGCCGGCCTGCTGCACGACATCGGACACTTCGCGCTGTCCGATCGGGTCGCCGAGCGCGACCGTACGCTGACCGAAGAGGACTGGATGGCGATTCAGCGCCATCCCGAGCTGGGCGCCGACATGCTGAAGGACCTAGGCATGTACGGGCCGGTCGCGGAGATCGTGCGGGCTCACCACGAGCGGGTCGACGGCCGCGGCTATCCGCTCGGCCTCGCCGGCGACGAGATCCCGGAGATCGCGAAGATCATCGCGGTCGCCGAGGTGTATGACACCCTGACCGCAAGCGACACGTACCGCACGAGGATGAGCTCGTTCGAGGCGCTACGAGAACTGCGTCGGGTGGCCGACTCGCAGCTCGACGGCCACTACGTCGAGGTGCTGGCGCGGCTTCTCAGCGGCGAGGGGGTGGAATACCGGCACGCGGATGCGGCGGACTTCGACACCGAGCTCGACATGGAGCGGCGGATCAAAGAGGCCGGGGCCAGGTAGGCGTCGACCGCGGGTGCGCGGCGTGGACCGCCGGTGCGCGGTCGTGCTCGTGCTCGTGCTCGTGCCCGCGCTGGCGGGATGCGGGGGGAGCACGTCGAGCAGCTCTGCGCCGATGAGCACGAGTTCGTCGACCACGTCGACATCGGCCGCGACGGCGAGTTCGACCTCCCGCCCCGGCGCGCCGCGGTACGTCCGGAAGACCGTGCGCTCAGGCCGGACGGGGCAGTCCGGTGCGATCGGGATCGCCGCGCTTGGGAGCCTCACCTACAGCTGCAGTCGGGGTCTCGCGAGCGCAAGTCTCGGCGGGAGGGTGGCGGCCACCGAGCGCGTGTACGTCGAGGGGGAGCAGCGCCGTCATCTGCGAGCCGGAATCGTCCAGCCCCCGCCGCGGCTCGTGGTCGCCGGCGTCCGGGACCGCACGCTCCTCTGGCACATCATCCAGAGCACCGAGGGATCGACGCTCGACGCCATCGTCTCGATTAGATTTGGCACGCGCGCGGGCGCGGCGACGTGCTCGCCGGTTCGCTGGACGTCGTCAGTCGGCGTGATTTCGCACGCCGGTGACTGGACCACGCCGCGCGCGTGGCTGTAGCCGGGGCGCTGGCGCGAGGCTCAGCTGGCTATGCGCTGATCTTGAATCTCGGGCTGGGTGACGTCTCGTGTCGGGCGAGCGCCACGCTCCAGCGACTCGATGAAGTGCTCGATCTGCTCGCGACTGAAGCGCCGCTGCCCTCCGGGCGTGCGGTACGACTCGAGATAGCCCAGGTCCGACCACCGGCGGATCGTGCCGAGCGAGACGCCCAGCGCCTGCGCCGCCTGTGAGGTCGAAAGTCCGAGCGGGCTTTGCCTGATTTGCTCCATGGGAGTATTTCAGCTGCCTTGGGGAGGGTTCACCAGGGTCGAACAGCTTTTGCACAACCTCGGTGCGGGAACGTGCCGAATCCTCTCGTGGATGGGAGCATTGGCATCAGCGGTGAGACTCAGGCTCTATCACCACCAGGATGGCGCTCGCGTGGCATATCGCGAGACGGGGACCGGGCCAGCCCTAACCCTGCTCCATTCACTAGGACTCTCACATCGGGAATGGGAGCCGGTCGTCGGGGCGCTGTCGGTGCGGTTTCGGGTGGTCTTGCCGGATCTGCCTCTTCATGGGGACTCCGAGGATCGCCCGCGCCACCCGTACACGCCCGACTGGTTCGCCGATGTCATCGCGGGCTTCTGCCGCGAGGTGGCCGGGCCGCGGCTGTTGCTCGCTGGGCACGACATCGGCGCGGACTTGGCGCTCCGCGCCGTCGTCACCGGACGGATCCAGCCCGTCCGACTGGTGCTGATGTCGAGCCGGCTGCACCGCCGTGAGGAGTTCGCCGGCAAGCGCGCAGCCTGGCGTGCGGCATGCCGCCTGGCGGCGCTTCCTGGGCTCGACAGGGTGCTTTCGCGGGCGGCCACACTCGTGTTTCGACCGTCGGTGGGTGAGCGCCTGTCGGTGCAGCGCAATCCGGCGGCGGGCGACCTCATCCGCCACGCCTTCGCCGATGTAGCCGGCAACGGCAACCGGGCGCGCTCGTGGGCGAAGTTCGTCCGGCGCTGGCCGGTGGAGCCGCAGCGCGATCTGCTCGACGCCTATCCGCACATCGAGCCGCCGGTGCTGCTGCTGTGGGCCGAGGAGGATCCGGCGAATCCGCTGGTCGGGGCGCAGGAGGCGCTGGACCTGCTTCCGGATGGGCAGCTGCGCACGCTCCCGGGCACCGGCTTCCTGATGGCCTACGACGATCCGGTCGGACTGGCGCGCGAGCTGATCGCGTTCTGCGGGTGACGGCGGATCCGATGCCGTAGGGGTAGCGTTTCAGGTCGAACGCGAGAGATCTTCGAATCGGCGAAAGGAACGTGATGGGCGTCCAGGACAAACAGCAATTGTGGGGCGGCGAGACAACCAAGGCGGTCGCCAACTTCCCCGTCTCCGGCGAGACGGTTCCGATCAAGGTCATCCACTGGCTGGGCCGGATCAAGGCGGCGTCCGCCCGGGTGAACGCTGAGCTCGACCTGCTCGACCGCGATGTCGCAGAGCGAATCGCGAGCGCGGCGGACCGCGTTGCGAACGGCGAGTTCGACGATCAGTTCCCGATCGACGTGTTCCAGACCGGGTCGGGGACCTCGTCGAACATGAACGCCAATGAGGTGATCGCGACGTTGGCGGGAGAGGGCGTCCATGCGAACGATCACGTCAACCTCGGGCAGTCCTCTAACGACGTGTTCCCATCAGCCGTGCACCTTGCGGCGCTCGACGCGGCCACCAACGACGTGCTCCCGGCGCTCGAGGCGCTCGAGGCGGCCCTGAGCGCGAAGGCGTCCGAGTTCCACGACATCGTCAAGTCAGGGCGCACGCACCTGATGGACGCCGTCCCGGTGACCCTCGGCCAGGAGTTCGGTGGCTACGCGGCGCAAGTGCGCCTCGGCGCGCTGCGTGTGCGCAACGCCCTTCCCCAGGTCGCGCAGATCCCACTCGGCGGCACCGCCACCGGGACGGGGCTAAACACTCACCGCGAGTTCGCTGGCCGGGTGCGGGCGCATCTGACCGAAGCGAGTGGACTGGAGATCCGGGCGCCCGAGGATCCGTTCGAAGCGCAGGGCAACCGCGACGCGCTCGTCGAGCTGTCGGGCGTGCTGAAGGTGCTGGCCGTGTCGCTGACCAAGATCGCCAGCGACCTCGCATGGCTCGGGTCAGGACCACGAGCCGGGATCGGCGAGATCTTCCTCCCCGAGCTGCAGAAGGGAAGCTCGATCATGCCCGGCAAGGTCAACCCGGTGATCCCCGAGGTCGTGATTCAGGTCAGCGCTCAGGTGATCGGCAACGACACTACGATTACGATCGCCGGGAGCCAGGGCAACTTCGAGCTGAACGTCCGCGTTCCCCTGATCGCGCGCAACCTGCTGCAGTCGATCGAGCTGCTCGCGAACACCGCGCGGATCTTCACCGAGAAGTGCGTGTCCGGGATCAAGGCGAACGAAGAGGGCTGTCGCCGCTCCGCGGAGTCGACGCTCGCAGCCGCAACCGCTCTGAACCCGTATATCGGCTACGACAAGGGCGCCGAGATCGTCAAGGAGGCGGCTGCGTCCGGTCGGATGCTCCGCGAGGTTGCCTACGACATGGGCGTCGACGAGGAGACGTACAACACGGCGATGGACCTCCGCGCGATGGCTCGCGGGAACACGTGACGGGCGCGCGGTGATGGACCCGTGGTCTAGGCCGTGGTCTAGGCCGGACTACGTCGCGACCGTCTCGGCGCCGAGCCCGATCACGCCCTTGTCCACGTCGATCGAGTAGTCGATCGGGAGCACGATCAGCGACGGGACGTCGAGCGCGAGCGCCCTCTCGAGGAGCTGCGCGAACTCGTCGGCCGAGCCGCAGCGCCAGGCCGGCATCCCGAACGCGTCGGCGAGCTTCACGAAGTCCGGGTTCCCGAAACCGATCCCGAAGTGGCGGCCGAACTGCTTGTCCTGCTTCCATTTGATCGAGCCGAACTCGCCGTTCTCCCAGATCACGTTGACGATCGGGCTGTCACAGCTGCGCCCGACCGTGGCGGCGGATCGCCGCGGCGGGGGCGGTGGTTGCGCTCGCGGCGATTCGCGCGGCGGGCGCTACGGCGCGACGCTGCCCGGTGCCGGCACCTACCGGATCGTCTACGACTGCCTCACCGGGCCCGCCGTGACGGTGTCGTGAGCCAACCTTCTAGTCTCCGCCCCATGTCGCCCCGCCCGCTGCTGGCAGTCGACGCGCCGTTCGTCCTGTACCGCTCGTTCTTCGCGCTTCCCGACTCAATCCACGGGCTCGATGACCGGCCGGTCAACGCGCTGCTGGGAGCGGTCAACGTGCTGCTCAGGATCGCGTCGGACCGGGATCCGAGGGCGGTCGCGATCTGTTTCGGTGCGGAGGCCGCCGACTACCGGGTCGAGCTGTTCCCCGGCTACCACGCGGATCGCCCCGTGGTGCCGGATGCACTTGCCTGGCAGTTCGAGCAGGCGCCCGAGCTGTTCGCCGCGTTCGGATGGACCTGCGAGAGCTCATCGACGGTCGAGGCCGACGACCTGCTTGGCTCGCTCGCGTCGGTCGAGGCCGCCGCCGGCGGCAGGACGTTGATTGTCACCGGCGACCGTGACATGTACCAGTGCGTTGATGACCACACCAGCGTGGTGTTCCTGAAGGGCGGGATCAGCGGCTTCGAGGAGATCGACGCGAGCGGGGTCGAGCAGCGCTACGGGGTCGAGCCGGCGCTCGTTCCGGACTTCATCGCGCTTCGCGGCGACCCATCTGACGGCCTCCCGGGCGCGCCCGGGATCGGCCCGAAGACGGCGGCCGAGCTGCTGCAACGTCACGGGTCGCTCGAGGCGGCGATCGACGGCGCCGATCGTGAGAAGCCCCGGGTCCGCGCGGCATTGACCGATCGGGCGTCCGAGCTCCGCAGCTACCGGGAGATCGCGACGCTCCAGACGGTCGATGTCTCGCGCCCCGAGGACCGGCCGACCGACCTCGAGGGCGGGGCTCGAGCCGCCCGCGCCCTCGGGCTACGGCGGCTGGCCGAGCGCCTCGAGCAGCCGAGCGCTTGACCGACCTCTGATCGCGCCCGAGACGATTCGATCATGATCTGGCGAGTGACACGCAGGACGCTGCTGCTCATCGTCTGCGGCTATCTCGTCGTGGCCGCGTTCTCAGGCGCCGTCGCATCGCTCGGTGCGAGCCGGACGGATGCGGGGGCGGCCGAGCCCTCGACCCCGGCCGCAACTCCCCCGCACATCGTGCTGATCGACCAGCGCGTCCCGCGCCGACCGGGAAAGAGCGGCGATCGGGGCGGCGGCACGATCGCACCGGCGATACCGCGCCCGCCGGCGCCCCTGCAGCTGACCGACGGCTGGCGCTACCTAACCGATCCACACAACCTCGGGATCGCGGAGGACTGGGGCCGTGGCGGCGCACCGAACCAGCCGTGGGCGCCGGTCACGATCCCGAACGACTTCAACTCGACCGTCTCGAGCACGTCGGACACGGGAACCGTCGGCTGGTACGAGATCCAGTTCACCGGCCCGAAGGTCACCGCTGGGCGCTCCTGGCGGGTGGCGTTCGAGAGCGTCCGCCGCAGCGCGCAGGTTTGGCTCAACGGCTACCAGATCGGATCGAACTCCGATCCCTACGCGTCCTTCAGCCTGCCCGCGACATCGTTGATTCCTGGCGAACAGAACTTGCTCTTCGTCCGAGTCGACAACGTCCGCGGGCGCGGCTCGCTCCCCGAGGACTGGTGGGACTGGGGAGGCATCATGGGTCCGGTCTCACTCCAGCCCGCGGGCCGCCTCTCGATCAACGGCCTCGGCGTGATGCCCGAGCTGAGCTGCTCGTATCGCTGCGGCGACATGCTCGTGCAGGGGACGCTTCAGAGCAACTCGCCGTTGGCAGTGACCCCGTCGGTCGAGGTCCGCATCACCTCCCCGTCGGGCGCGAAGTGGACGGCCCGGCAGAAGGCGCCCCGCCTCGCCTCGGGCGCCTCGAAGCGGCTCAGCTTCCGCGTCCCGGTTCGCGGCCGCCCGGCGCTGTGGTCGCCGCGCAGCCCGGCTCTCTACAAGGTCGAAGTCAAGGTCCTCACCGGAAGCAGGGTCGAGCAGGACACCACACAGCACGTGGGGATGAGAAGCGTGCAGGTGCGACGCGGGATCCTGTACCTGAACGGCCGTCGCCTGTGGCTGCACGGAGCCGCGATTCACGAGGACATCGATGGAACCGGCGCTGCGATGAGCGACAGCGACATTCAGACGATCGTCTCGGAGCTGCACGCGGTCGGCGCCAACGTCACGCGCGCCCATTACCTGCTCAGCCCGCGCCTGCTCGATGCGTTCGACAAGGCCGGGATCATGGTCTGGGCACAGCCGCCCGTCGACCATGCGGACGGGGCGCTGCGAAGCGCCACAGGGCGGCGTCGCGCGCTGTCGATGCTCAGGTCGACGCTCCTGGCCGACCGCGACCACCCCTCGGTGATCATAGACTCGGTCGGCAACGAACTCTCACCGACACCCGACCAGACCCCAGGCACCCTCGCGTATCTGAAGCAGGCGATCCCGCTCGCGCGCACGCTGAATCCGGTGGTCCCGGTCGCGCTCGACACGTACTGCTATACGGGCTATCCCGCCCAGAAGATCTACGCGAAGCTGAACGTGCTGGGGATCTCGAGCTACTTCGGCTGGTACACGGGCCCGTCCGGGCAGTCGATCGCCAACTTCGACCAGCTCGGGCCATTCCTGCGTCAGTCTCACTCGCGCTATCCGAGACTCGCGCTTGCGGTCTCCGAGTTCGGCGCGGAGTCGCTCTACAAAGGGGCCGCGAACGTCAAGGGCACCTACGAGTTTCAGAGCGACTACGTGCACGACACGCTCGGGGTGATCGACCGTCTGCCGTTCATGAACGGCGCGATCTACTGGACGCTGCGAGAGTTCGCGGTCGCGCCCGGGTGGACCGGAGGGGCGACCCTGCCGCCGGGAACCGCACCCGACGGCCTGCACCACAAGGGCCTGATCGCCTACGACGGCTCGCACAAGCCGGCGTTCGCCGTGGCCAAGCAGCTGTTCGGCAAGCAGCCGCGCTTCGTCCACTGAGCTGAGGAGCCGCGGTTATCTCCCACCACCCCACTACGGCGTGAACTTGACCGTGATCACATCGCCGTCGGCGACCACGTAGTCGCGCCCCTCGAGGCGCAGCGTGCCGCGCTCCCGGGCGCGCCCATAGCCTCCCGCGTCGACCAGCTCTCGCCAGGAGATCACCTCGGCGCGCACGAACCCGCGCTGGATGTCGCTGTGAATCAGCCCCGCCGCGTGCCAGGCCGACAGGCCCTGCCGCAGGTGCCAGGACTGGGCGGGCTTGTCCTCTCCGGCGGTGAAGAACGTCACCAGCTGCAGCAGCGAGAACGCGCCCCGCACGACCCGCTCGAGGCTCGACTCGCTCAGCCCGAAGTCGGCGCGCATCGTCGCCGCCTCGTCGTCGTCGAGCTCGGACAGCTCCGCCTCCAGGCGCGCGGAGACGGCGACCGCGGAGGCGCCGACCGAGCGGGCGTGCTCGGCGATCTCAGCCGGCAGCTCGTCGCTTCCCTCCTCGATGTTGGCGACGAACAGCACGGGCTTCGCAGTCAGCGGCTGCAGCAGCGTCATCGCGTCAGGCGCGTCCGCGGGCGCCGGCACCGTCAGGGCCGGCCTTCCGGCCCGCAGCGCCTCGATCAGCTCTCGCAGCCACGCGGCCTCGGCGACCGCACGCCGATCGCCGCTTCTCTCCGCGCGCACGACCCGCTCGAGCCGGCGCTCGGCCTGCTCGAGATCGGCGTACACAAGCTCGGTGTCGATCGTGTCGATGTCGGCGAGCGGATCCACGCGCCCTTCCGGATGGACCACGTTGGGATCGTTGTGGACGCGCACCACGTGGACGATCGCGTCGGTCTCGCGGATGTTCGCCAGGAACTGGTTGCCGAGCCCTTCTCCCTCGTGTGCGCCGGCGACGAGGCCGGCGATGTCGTGGAAGGCGATCGTGTCGGGCACGACCGTCGACGCACCGACCGTCTGCGCCACCTGGTCGAGGCGCTGGTCGGCCACCGGCACGATTGCGAGGTTCGGCTCGATCGTCGTGAACGGGTAGTTCGCGGCCTCGGCCGCCGAGCCCGTCAGGGCGGTGAACAGCGAGGACTTGCCGACGTTCGGCATCCCCACGATCCCCACCTTCACGACCACGCCTCCGCGACCGCGGTCCCGAGGAGCGCGCCCGCGAGCACATCGCTCGGATAGTGGACTCCGAGATACGGGCGGCTCACTCCGAATGCGGCCGCCGCCGCGTACAGCCCCGCCGCTGGAGCCAAGCCCCGGTACGCCCGCGCCGCCGCGAACGACGTGGTCGCGTGTGCGCTCGGGAACGACAGGCGCGAGACCGTGGGGATCAGCGGCGGCAGGCCCGGCAGCTCCGGACGGGGGCGGCGGAATACCAGCTTGAGCCCCTGGTTCAGCGCGTATGCGGCGGCGACGATCCCGGCTCCCCGCAGCCAGCCGCGCCGGTGCTCGGGCTGGCGCGAGACCAGCGCGCCACCGGCGCCGAGCGCAAGCCAGCAGGCGCCGTGCTCGCCGAGCCGCGAGAAGGCGCCGACGATCCGCTCGGCACACGCGGCGTGGCCGCGTTCGCGCAGCAGCAGGAGCAGTCGCATATCGCTCTCGAGGATGGGCACGGGGCGGGACTGTACGTGCCGGCCGGGGAAGAAGCCCCCTCGGCGAGGGGCACATCGCGTTCGCGGCGGCGGCCCCGGCGCGCTGACGCTCCGCGCCAGATCCGGGTCTTCCACGGACCAGATGCGCCACCGAATACGGTCGCCGGCGGCTGCCGCGGGCGTCATCATCATAAGCGGATCGATCCTTCTACAGGGGGATCCCCCACCGTATAGCGGTCGTGCGTTGGTTCCCTGCCCTGACGCGCGACCGCTTTCTTTTTCGACGTCGTCGGTCCGGCGACGCGGGTCACGTGCTACCGGGTCGGCATCCGCATGGACGAGCCGCAGATGCCCTCGCTGCTCGTTGCTCTAGGTCTAGGTCTACTGGCTGCCTATCAAGCGCTTGTTTGTCGGAGCCCGCGGGGCCGCAGGACGAGAGTTGCGGGTTACGGCGCTCGGTGAAGCGACGAACGAACTCGAGGGCGGTGTCGGCGACCTCGTGCCAGCCGCTGTCGATGATCAGCGCGTGTCCTCGGCTCGGCATCCTGACGATCTCAGTAACGCCCTCGTTGCGCTTCTGGCGTTTGTACGCCGCGTTCGCGATCGCCCAGGGAACCGCATGGTTCTTCTCGCCCGAGATGATCAGAAGCGGGCCCCGCTCGGGGTTGTCGGTGTCGACCTTCGCCTCGGTCCACGGGTTGAGATTTGTGGCCGCTGCCTGAAAGAGAGTAGCCGCCGAGGCGGGCACCGCGAACTGCTCGTAGAGCTTCTTGGCCTCGTCCTCGCTGACGGCGTTGGCGAACGCGTATCGGAACTGTTCGTAGGTGAGCGGCACTGCGCGGTTGCGGTTTGCCGGATTGCCAAGAACCGGGCGTGCGGACTTCAGCGCGGAGATCGGCAGCGGGAGAACCCCGCGGAAGGGTGCGGGGTCGATTGCGACAGACACGGCTGCGAGACCGCGCCCCGCGATCATCTGCGCCAACAACCCACCGAACGAATGTCCGATCACGGCGGGTTTCTTCTCAAGCTTGCCGATGATCAATGCGAAGTGGTTGGCTACCTGTCCGATCGTCTTGTGCGCGAACACCTCCGGCTTGGCTTTGGCTGCCTCGACGGTCTCCGGGTCGTCGGGCCAACCTGGGGTGAGCGCCACGTAACCGGCCTCCTCGAAGACGCTCGCCCATCGGTCCCAGCTGCGCGGAAGCAGCCACAGGCCATGGATGAACACCACCGCCCTGCGGCCTGATGCGTTCGCCTGCGCGACCTGCTCGGCCTCGTGTTCGGCGATCGTCGCCGCTTCGGTTGAAGCACCGCTCGCGACCTCCTGGGGCGTGCCCCTGCCAAGGACGGACAGCGGGTCGAACGCCACCCCGGGGCGCCCGTGCGCGGGGGCTGCGCTTGCGTGCACCGGTGGCCGCGGCGGACGCGAGACGATGTGCCTGACGGGGGCGCCGGTCAGCTTCTCGATCCGGTGCGGGAGCCCTGCGTGAAGCCATTTCGAGAGGTTCGCCGGCAGCGTCGAGACGATGATCTCGTCGTAGCGCTTGGGATCCCACGCCTCGACGACCGCGACGAGCGGATCCGTGTGACCGACGCTCCCGTCGACCTCCAGTCCGTGCTCGTGCAGATGCTCGAGCGCCTCGGCGAGCCTCGCATGCGCGGCCGCCCGCCCGGTCGTGGCAGGAATGACCAGCGTGAACGTCGCCTGCGCGCCGGCCGCCCGCTCCTTCAGCGTGGTGACGAGCTCCGTGGACGTCGCCGTGACGTTCGCCACCACGAGCACTGAGTACTTCCACGTCATATCTCGCACACTTCCCTTCGCCGTTCATATACGCCGATTGCGCCCTGACTGCATCCGTATGGCTTTGGGATCCCAGTGCGGGAGATCACCTATCCCGGTGAGGGAAAGACCCACCTTGGCTCGCAGACAACCTCACCCCCTGCGATCGTCGTCTCGCGCTGAGTGGCTCGTTTCGAACCACTAAGGATGCGGGTTTACCGTGGCGGCGATCCGCGCCAAGTCCCGATGCCGGGCGCCGAAGCGCGCTCGATCATCGCGATAACGGTGCACGAGTACTCGATTGCGACGGGCGTCGTACAAACGGCGCTGCGGCACGCCGGGGGCCGGCGCGTGATGGCCGTCAACCTGCGCCTCGGACCGCTGCGACAAGTCCTGCCCGAAGCGCTGGAGTTCGCGTTTGGGCTTGCCGCGCGTGGTACTGCGTGCGAAGGTGCGCGGCTGGAGCATGAGCTCGTGCCGTGCCGGCTTCGCTGTCCGTCGTGTGCGGTCGAGTGGACCGCCCAGGAGCCGGATTTTCGCTGTCGCGGCTGCGGTTGGCCGGCGTTGGTCCTGAGCGGCGACGAGCTTCAGGTCGAGTCGATCGAGGTCGAGGATGAGGTCGAGATCTGCGGAGGGTGAAAGGTCAAGGTCGTCGCTGACACGCTGACGCGCTGACGCCCCGGTCGAGCTGGAAGCCGGACCGGCTAGGCCGTCTTGTCAACGCCGGTTAGGCTGTGCTTCTTCTCGGCGCGCCGGACCAAGCGCTCGGACAGCTTGTTGAACCCGAGCAGCCTCAGCATCGATGCCGTAGCCCCGAACAGCGCGAAGCCGGCGCCAGTGGCGATCCGCAGCACGAACGCGATCGCGATCACAGTGATGCCGGATACGACCAAGACGGCCGGCGCTAAGAACGCCAGGAGCACCACGATGCACGCCGCAAGGACCGGCGCAGCTATCCGGACGGCTCTCGGGCTCACAGGTCGAGTGTCACCGCGATCGAGAGCATGCGCAGCCGCAGTTCGCCACACAAACCCTGTGGGAAACAACGGAGCCCACCCGTGCTACCGGGTTTGCCGCATTCCTGTTTGGGGATTCTCTGCAGTCGAGATCCGAACGACCTCCCGATGCCGGCGAATCAGGGGTGGGTAATAATACGCAGGCCTGCAAGGTTTGCCCTGCGGGGAGAGAGAGGCAAGAACGGAGCGCGGTTGTCGGTCATCGACCATTGGGTAGTTGCTCGTTTCTCGGGCGCGTGGTCGCTTCCGATCATCCTCGTGGCGGCGGTCGCGCTCGGGTTTCGTGGGGCGCCGCTCGGTGGGCGAATTCGCCCCGGCGTTGGGGACTACGAGCCTGGGGTTCGGAGTCTGCGTTCTGATGACTTCGGCGGCTCCGCTGTAGCCGGTGGAGGTTTGAGCGATGAGCATCGATAGACGCGCGCTGTTCGCCAGGTCGATGGGACCTCGGCCGGTTCCAGCGGAGTCCGCGGTTGCCCGCCGCACCCGGCGGGAGTACCGCGAACGCCTTCGCGAGCTCGAAGCGAAGGATCCGCTCGGCGGCCTCGATCTGCGCAGTCTGTTGGCCGAGCACGGGATCGGCCGGCGCGCGTTCCTGCAGTGGGTGTCCGCCACGACGGCGATGCTGACGCTGCCGCCGCTGCTCGAGCCGATGGTCGCCCGCGCGGCTGAAGTGCTCAACCGCGTCCCGGTGCTGTGGATCGAGGGCCAGAGCTGCCGTGGGAACTCGGAGGCGTTTCTGCGCACGGCAGCGCCGACCGTGGATGAGCTCTTGTTCCAGACGATCTCACTCGAATACCACCAGCTGATCATGGCCGCTTCCGGGTTCCAGGCCGATGCCCGCAAGCAGCAGGGCGCGAAGGCAAACTGGGGCAAGTACATCCTGGTCGTGGAGGGCTCGATCCCGACCGGGTATGGCGGCGGCTTCTCCACGACCGGCGCCGCCGGGACGCCGTTCATCGACGAGGTCAGGCAGTACTCCAAGGGCGCGGCGGCGGTGATCGCGGTCGGCTCGTGCGCCACCTACGCGACGCTGCCGGCCGCCGATCCCAACCCGACAGGGGCGCTGAGCGTGCAGGACGTGGTCAAGGGCAAGCCGATCGTCAACCTTCCCGCCTGCCCGATCAATCCGGTCAACTTCGTCGGCACGCTGATCCATTTCACGCTCACCGGACAGCTGCCAGCGCTCGACTCGCTGCTTCGGCCGAAGTGGGCATTCGGGAACCTAATCCATGACAACTGTGAACGCCGCGCGCACTTCGACGCCGGCGAGTACGTCCAGGCTTGGGGCGACGACGGCGCCAGGAACAACTTCTGCCTGTACAAGATGGGCTGCAAGGGGCCGATGACGTCCAATAACTGCGGGCTGGTCCAGTACAACGAGGGGACCAGCTGGCCGATCGGCGTCGGCCATGGTTGCATCGGCTGCTCGGAGCCGGATTTCTGGGACAAGTACGCCTACGAGCGGCCGCTTTCCACCGCGAACATCGGTGCGCCGGGCCTGTTCGGCTGGGGCGTCGAGGGCAGCGTCGACCGCCTCGGCCTCGGCCTGCTGACAATCGTCGGCGCCGGGATCGCGGCCCACGCCGCCGCGTCCGCGGTGGCCAACTACGGGGCCCCCGCAGTCGCGCCGCCGCGAAGTCCACAGCCGCCCCCCACCGAGACCGCCGCCGTCCAGCACGATCAAACCGACGCACCACCGCGCTCTGACTCCAGGAGCGCCGCAGAGGAGGAGCAGTCATGAGCCGGCACGTCGTGGTCGATCCGATCAGCCGGATCGAGGGCCAGCTGCGGATCGAAGCCGTCCTCGACGACACGAACACGATCACCGCGGCCTACTCGGCCGGCACGATGTACCGCGGGATCGAAATGATCCTCAAGGGCCGCGATCCGCGCGACGCGGGCCTGCTGGCAATGCGTATCTGTGGCGTGTGCACCGGCGTGCACTACTGGACCAGTGTCCGCGCGGTCGAGCAGGCATTCGGCGTCCAGCTGACCAAGAACGCGCGCCTGGTGCGCAACCTGGTCCAGGCGTCGCTGTTCATGCACGACCACCCGGTGCACTTCTACCAGCTGCACGCGCTGGACTTCGTCGACATCGTCTCGGCGCTGAAGGCGAACCCGAAGAAGGCGGTCGACGTCGCCTACGCTACACCAACCAGCCCTACAACGCCTGCGAAGGCACGTACGCCGCGGTGCAGCAGAAGCTACGAACTTCGTCAAGGCGGGGAGCCTGGGGATCTTCGGCAACGCGTACTGGGGCAATCCCAGCTACCGGCTGTCCCCCGAGGAGAACCTCGTGGCGGTCTCGCACTATCTGGACACGCTCGGCATCCAGCGCACCGCCGCCAAGATGATGGCCGTCCTTGGTGGCAAGAACCCCCATCCGCAGTCGATCGTCGTCGGCGGCGTGACCTGCGTGGAGGACATCCAGGACCCGGCGCGGCTGGCGCAGTTCGGCCAGTACCTGCAAGAGGTGACGCAGTTCGTGCAAGGCGCCTACCTCCCCGACCTGCTGATGGCCGGGAAAGCGTACGCGAAGGAGGGCCTGGCAGGGGTCGGCGCCGGGCCTGCGCAACTACATGTGCTACGGCGACTTCCCGATGGACGACACGCCGCTGTACGGCGCAAAGACGCTGTTCTCCGGCGGAATCGTGCTGGGCGGCAATTTGTCGAAGGTCTATCCGTTCGACCAGACCAAGTTCCGCGAGGACGTGACTCACTCGTGGTATCAGGGCGACGCGGTGCTGCATCCCTACGACGGGGTGACCGAGCCCGACTACACGGGCCTTGACCGCCGCGCGGACGGGATCGCGTACCTGAAGACCGGCGAGAAGTACAGCTGGCTGAAGTCGCCCACCTACGACGACCAGCGGATCGAGACCGGGCCGCTGGCGAGGCTGATCGTCGACTATGCCGCCGGCAACCCGACGTCGCCAGTGCCGTCAACGCAGCGCTGAAAGCAGGCGGCTTCCCTCCGACGGTGCTGTTCTCGACGATCGGGCGGACGGCCGCGCGGCTGATCGAGACGCTGATCATCGCCGACGCGATGGCCGGCTGGCTCGATGAGCTTCAGCGCAACGTCGCCGCGGGCGACATGGACACCTGGACCGCCTTCGACTTCGACAAGGTCTCAAGGAACGCCGAGGGCTACGGGCTGACCGAGGCCCCCCGCGGGTCACTGGGCCATTGGGTGCGGATCAAAGACGGCGAGATCGACAACTACCAGGCAGTGGTCCCCACGACCTGGAACGCCGCGCCACGCGACGGCAAGGGTAGACCGGGCGCGTATGAGGCCGCGCTGGTGGGCGTCAAGCTCGCCAAGCCCAATGAGCCGCTCGAGATCCTGCGCACGATTCACAGCTTCGACCCCTGCCTCGCGTGCGCGGTTCACCTCGTGGACGCTCGCGGGCGGGATCTTGGTAGCTACGAGGTCGTGCCCTCGGGCTTGCGGCCCGCTCGGCCTCCAGCCTCGCTGGAATGGGCCGCGCCCGAGTCATCCGGCAGCGGCGTCTACCAGGCGTGAGGAGGACGGGCATGGATGAGCAGCAGCCAGAGCCCGTGCAGCGTGTCTTCCGCCGGACGTTCACCTGGCGCGTGTTCCACTGGTCCAACGTGCTGTCGATCGTCGGCTGCGCGATCACGGGGATCTTCATCGCGAACCCGTTCCTCGTTGCCCACGTGAAGTACCTCATGGCTTGGACGAGAGCGATCCATCTGTACTTCGCGACCGTGCTCGACGTGGCTGTGATCGGCCTTGCGTACCTGTACGTCTTCAGCCGAGCCGAGCAGTCGATCGAGCAGCTGCGTCCGACCCGGTCGAACCTCCACGCCGCCCAGGAGGCCTTCCTGAACTTCGTGCTGCTGAACCGGCGCAAGCGGTTTGACAGCTCCCGCCCCGATCCGTTCAACGCGCTGCTGTTCGTGATCCTGCACATCCTCGTCGTCGTCCAGATGATCACCGGGCTTCAGCTCTACGTTCAGCACTTCACGAGCGGCGCAAGCACGATCGGCAGATGGTGGCCGAGCCTGCTGCACACCAGCACCGACTGGACGCTCTCTCTGTTCGGAGGCCCGATGGGTGTCCGTACGGCGCATCTGATCACGATGTACATCATCATCGGGTGGGCGCTGTGCCACATCTACTACGAGGTGTGGCGGACGATCGCCTGGAACGAGGGCGACATCGGGATCGCGTTCGGGGGCTACAAGTTTGCGCGCCTTCAGGAAGATAAGCCTCCGGCTGAGCACCACCCGCCGGGAGCCAGCGCCACCACGGAGACGAGCACGTGAGCCGCGACCGAGCATCGACCCGGGGCGTGAGCGTGGTTGGCGTCGGCAACATCCTCTATCGCGACGAAGGGGTCGGGGTTTACGCCGCGCACTATCTGCGTTGGGCCTACCGCTTTGAGCCCCAGATCGAGGTCGCCGACGGTGCCCTGCTGGGGTTTAGCAATACGTAGCTGAACGAAGGCGCGACAA
>CAWDYK010000004.1:0-125084 GCA_963806475.1 uncultured Solirubrobacterales bacterium | reverse complement strand
CGAGCAGGTCCAATCGCCAGAGGCGAAGAAGACCTTGTACGGCCTGTTGTCCAGGTGCTGATCCGGGAAGGCGGTGAAGAACGCCGTGCTCCGCTCAGCCATTGGTCCTCCTTGCATCGGGATCGCCGTCGCTCGGATGCCGCGGCAACGGGCTTAGGGTTTCTAACCTTTAACACTCGGGGAGCGGTCACCCAACGAACGGCGTCGGGTCGGATGGCAGGGAGCCCGTGTTTGCCGGAAGCTCAGGTACTGATGCCTCGTCGGGCGCGTCGTAGCGCAAGCGCGCGGGCAAGCGAGGCTGTGGCCGCCTCGGGTCTGGGGCCCAGATAGCGGCCTCTCACGCTGGTAGTCGACGCTACCTTGCCCCTGATGACACGGACCGAAGCACTGGGCCCATTCGTGCGTCTGGGCCGGGACCGAGGCGCGTTCGAATCTCGGGCGGCCGGTGCCGCCCTGCCCGTCGTCGGGTCGAGTGCACACTCGGGCGCAATCCCTAATTCTGCGGCAGGCGCAGTGGCAGCTCGGAGCGCTGCCGCGAGCCGCAGACCGGATGCGGGCACCGTAGTTCTCCGGTTGTTCGTTGGGGGAACCGCCGATTTCCGTGATCGGGTTGGTTTCTAACCTGCTCTGGTTCCCTCCTTGCGATCTGCGCGATGCCCGAGATCCCGTACGCACTCCGACGATTCGCGCGGCGGCGTGGTCGAGGTTACGCGCCGCTCTCCCACCGACCCGAACAGGGCGACGATCGCGATCGCCCCGAGGGCCGTATGGCGCCGCTCCGGGTGGCTGATGTCTCACGTGCTGGTAGTCAACGGCAGCTGAGAGATTTGACGGGCGTTTCGGTGCCCGAGCCCTCGCCGCTGGTCCGAGACGTGTTGTTGAGAGATGGCTCGACGTTGCGCTTGCAGGCTCCGGCGCCGGCGGACTTCGAGGACATCCAGGCGTTTTACGATGGTCTCTCGGAGGAGAGCCGATATTTCCGGTTCCATGGCAATGGACGCACCGACCTCGCCGCACGCGCCGAGGCGGAGGCCACCGGGGCCGATCGCCTGGCGTTGATCGCCCGGCACGATGGGCGGGTGGTGGCGGCCGCCAGCTTTGAGGGGTTGCGCGACCCGGGGGTCGCGGAGGTGGCTTTTGCGGTGGCCGACGAGTTTCAGCGCCGCGGGATCGGGACCCGGATGCTCGAGCAGCTGGCGGTCATCGCGGCGGAGCGGGGAATCCATCGGTTCGATGCGGAGGTGATGGCGGGCAACGTGCCGATGTTGGGGGTGTTCGAGCACGCCGGGTTCGCCGTGCGGCGCCGGGGCTCCGCGGGAGAGGTCACGGTGTCGCTGGATATCACCCCGTCGAGGGCGGTGCTGGAGCGGATCGACGAGCGCGATCATTTCGCCGCGATCGCATCCTTGCGAGCGATCCTGGCGCCCGCGTCGGTAGCGGTTGTCGGCGCCGCGGCAACGCCGGACAATCTCGGCCGTAGAGTGCTCGCGAACATCATCGGCGGGGGGTTTGAAGGGATCGTGATGCCGGTCAATCGGGAGGGGGGCGCGGTTTGCTCGATCGCGTCGGCGCGGAGCCTTCGCGAGTTGAACGTCGTCCCCGATCTGGTGATCCTCGCCATCGCCGGCGAGGAGCTGCTGGAGTTAGCCGCCGAGGCGGCGGCGAGCGGAGCGAGAGCGGTGCTCGTGATCTCGGCCGGCGCCGAGGAGGACCGCGAGGTGTCCCCCGCGCGCGAGGAGCGGCTGCTGGAGATCGTCCGTGGGGGCGGGGTTGCGGCTGGTCGGTCCGAACTCCCTGGGGGTGGTGAACACCGCCGCCGAGGTCAGCCTGAACGCTACCTTCAGTGGCGCGCGTGTGAGCGCCGGGGCTCTGGGGATCTGCTCGCAGTCGGCTGCGCCGGGAATTGGACTGCTCGGACATGCGGCGGCCCGGCGGCTGGGCGTCTCGATGTTCGCCTCGCTCGGCGATCGCGCCGATGTGTCGACCAACGATCTGCTCGAGTACTTTGAGGAAGACGAGCGGACGGCCGCGGTGATGTTCTACGTGGAGACGTTTGGCAACCCCGAGCACTTCACCCGGATCGCCCAGCGAGTGTCGCGCAAAAAGCCGATCCTGGCGATGAAGGGACAGCGACGGGCGGAGCTGGCGCGCAGCGAAGCGCGGTCCGATACGGCGGCGGCGCTGCGCAGCGACGCGGTCGTGGACGCGCTGCTGCATCAAGCCGGGGTGCTGCGTTTGCGCGCCGGTGAGGAACTGTTCGACGCCGCCGAGTTCTTCGAGTGCCAGCCGCTTCCGAGCGGGCGGCGGATTGGGATCATGACTAACTCCGCCGCTTTGGCGACGCTAGCCACCGACGCCTGCGCGACGCGCGGGCTGGAGGTGGCACACGCCGCCCAAGCGCCGAACCCGCTCGTGTTCGCGGTCAGCGCCGGGGCGGACCGGTACGCGGCAAGTGTCCGCGAGCTGCTCGCCGAACCCGGCATCGACGCGCTGATAGTCTGCTACGCCGATCTGTTCGACGACCCCGAGGCCGTGCTGGCTGCGACCTCCGCGGCTGCGACGGGACAGCCTAAACCCGTCGTCGCTTCGATCGTTAGCTCGGACGGCCAGCTGCCCGCCCGCACCGGATTGGGCGTGCCGAACTTTCTGTTCCCTGACTCGTGCGCCGCCGTGCTCGCCCGCGCCGCCGAACGCCGCGACTGGCTGTCGCGGCCACTCGGCGAACGCCCGTGCTACCCCGACCTGCAGCCGTCGGCGGCGCGCGCGCGCATCTCCACCCTCCTTGAACGAGGGCTCGCGGGCGGCTGGCTAAGTTTCGGGGAGGCGCAGGCGCTGCTGGCCACGCACGGCATCCCGGTCGCCGCGTCACACCGCTGCCACAAGCTTGAGCGCGCAATCGAAGTGACGGCTGAGTTCAGCGGTCCGGTAGTCCTGAAGGCAGACTTCGCCGCACCCGCCCGCGCCAGCGACATCGATGCCGTGCTACTCGGGCTAGAAGGCGAATCGGCGGTCCGATCCGCGTGGCGCGAGCTCCAGCAGCGCGCGCGGGCGGCCGGACGGGAATGGACCGGGGCGATCATCCAGCCCCTGCTGCCAAGCGGCGCGGACGTGCTGGTCGGCGCCGTCGCCGATCCCGATCTTGGCCCGGTACTGGCCGTCGGCCTCGGCGGACACCAGGCCAGCCTGGGCGAAACAGCAGCGTTCGGCCTGCTGCCTGCAACCGACGCGGAGGCCGACGAGCTGATCGACAGCTGCCCAGGCGTGGCCACCCAGCTCGACGGGTTGCGCGGCAGCGCCATGCTCGATCGCAAGGCGTTGCGCGAGCTGATGTTGCGCTTGGCGCTCCTGCTCCAAGAGGCCCCAGAGATCGTCGAGGCCGACCTCAACCCAGTCCGCTGGACCACCAGCGGCTGCATCGTGCTTGACATGCGACTACGCATCGACCATCGGCCCCCAGACGAGCGCGTCAAGACCTGGTGAGCGCCCGCCCGCACCGGAGCGGGCTAACGGTCGACGCCAAGACCCGCACCCGCATCCGGCCCTGCTGACCTGGCATACCGATTCACGGCCCATGTCGTTCACGCACCCGACCCACTAATCGCGAGTCATCAACTAAGCTGGCTTCTGCTTGCCGCCCACCGACCCATTGAAACGACCGGCTCGAACCCAACGAGACTCTCGCATTACCAAGAGGTCGTCGCACAAAGGTCTGGCCACTGGATCGACTCACAATCGCGGATTGCGGGTCTCGTGACCAACGTCATGTAAGGCGATCTGACGGCCATCCAGCACCTGGCCGGACTGTTTCGACGTTTCCTTGCAATCATCGCACTGCACATGCTCGATCTCCGAGGAATCGGCCGTTGTGATGCAGCGCGCGACATCCGCGCGGATCAGCAGGTCAAGCCTTTCGGCCCAGCCGCTCATCGTGCCAGCCCCGCGAGCACTCGCCCACTATCTTGTCGCCCGGTCGCGTCGTAGGACCAGGCGAACAGCCACAGCGCCGCCCGATCATCCTCGCTCAGCCGGTCGGCCACCTCGACTAATTCGGCCTCAACGTCGAGCAGGCGCTCGCCGCGATCGAGCCGGAGCGCGATCTCGGCCCGCAACTCGTCTAACCACATAACCTTTCTCTCCAATACTGGACGGGTCCGGAGTCAAGCCGCCAAAGACGCGCACCGTCGGAGTCCGAGACACGGCAGCCGTCACCCGTCGTCAGGCACCAGACCCGTTTGGTTCCTCTGGACTCTGTAACGGAGACCATCTGGTTTCCTAATCGGGTACCATGTCGGCGAATGTCAGGTCGTGTTCGTCGTCAGGGGACGCCGTTCCCGTTCGAGGGCCCAGTTCCGCCCGAGCTGCTCATCGACCGCGATGACGAACTCGCGCTGCTCGGCCGCCGCGCCGGCGACCGCGTCAACGTCCGGCTCGTTGCACCTCGCAGGTACGGCAAGACCAGCCTGCTGCTCGCGCACGCCGCCCAGCTACGGCAGGTTGGCTGGCGGACCGTGCACGTCGACCTGTACGGCATCGCCGACTTCACCGACGTGGCCCGTCGCGTCGCCGCCGCCTACGGGCATCTGGACGCACCGAGGATGAGATCGCATCTGTCGGGCCTGCTGGGACAGCTCGGCATCACCGTTTCAGCCACCGGCCCGACGGTCACACTCGCCGCCCGGCCGTCCGCGGTCCCTGACTCGGCCGCCGCCGAGACGGTGCTGGAACGGCTGCTCGACCTGCCCGCCACCCTGTTCGAACGCGACGGCTCCTCGACACTCGTCGTGTACGACGAGTTTCAGGAGCTTCTGGTCGCCCGCCGCGACCTCGACGGCCTCCTGCGCTCCCGCATCCAATACCACGGCGACGCCGCCGCGTACATATTCGCCGGGTCGGAACCCTCGATGATGCGCGAGCTATTCGAGGCGCGCGAGAGACCGTTCTTCGGACAGGCGGACCCGCTAACCCTCGGGCCGCTCCCACCAGAGCAGACCATCACTGGCCTCGCCGCCCGGTTCGAGCAAGAGGGACTCGACATCGGCGAGGCGCTCGGCCAGCTCGTCGTCTTCGCTGGCGGTCATCCACAACGGACGATGCTGCTCGCATACCTCCTCGCCGACCGCCTCGCTACCGGGCAGCCGGCCACCCCGGCGCTCGCCAATGCCGTGATCGGCGACGCGCTACAGCGGACCTCGCCGGCGCATCAGGCCCTCTGGCAGGAACTCGGACCGTTTGACCGAGCGGTTCTCGCAGCGGTCTCCGACGGAGTCGCTCCGACCAGCCGAGCGCTCGCCGCCGAGCATCGGGTCAGCCGCAAAGCGCTCGACACCGCCGCCGGCCGCCTCGCCGACCAAGGCCATCTGCTCAGGCTCTCCCGCGGCGCGCAGCTCATCGACCCGCTGCTCGCCGAATGGCTACGCCAGCGCTGAGCCACCGGCAGCACCCTGACGCAGGACACACGAGCGCTTCAGACCCCGGAGGCGGCCCCGCGCATCCCGTCGGGTGCTTGGCCGGCTTCAGATCGGCGCAGGCAATCGCCAACACCGCCGGCTTCCACTTCGCGACCATCGAGCAGGGCGGCACCAGCTTGTATCCCGCGGTGGCCCAGAGGGTCAACGACGTCGAGGCGCTGCGGGTGGTGCTCAGCATAGGGCCGACCGAGGCGATGCACTTCCAAACCTGGAGCGATAAGGCCGGCAACGCGCCGCCGCTGACCGACCCCACGAACGGCCTCGTGTTCCCCGACCTCAACAAGAAACCGTTCGACGGTCAGGACTTTCAGACAAACCTGATCATGCCCGAGCCGACTAACTTCCTCAGCCGCAGGTTTCCGGTCTGCTCGATCGTCCGCCCCACCGAGACGACGGGGATTGCCATGGGGGTGGTCCGATTCCTGACCGCGATGGGCCTGTTCCGCGGACAGCCGCCTGCGTTCTTCGCCACGCTGACCGGGCTGGCTCGGCAAGCCGACGCCGCCCGAAGGCACAGCTAGCGAGCACACCTTCGGTCCTGCGTCCTTGCCACGCTCGATTTTCGCTCGCCGGCCCATCAACGGACTCACAGGATGAACCACTAGCTCGGCCCATTGGGGCCGTAGGAACGCAACGCGGCTGGTGCGATCAATGTCAGCGGCGTCGCGCTCACGTTGCGCTCAGACTGGTGCTTGCGCGGGCGCGGGCGCGTGATCGCTTTCGCCTCTCGGACGGCGAACGTTTCTGCGTAAGGCTACGCATTCGGTGCCGGCCCAGGCTCGAACGTCAGCCCAGAAGCCGCGAGCGTGCCGGGGAATCGACCGCCAGGAGGCTCGCGATCAACGACCAGCACCCGCCGCCCAGCCCGTCGCAGTGAGGCCGAGCGCGCATCCACTTCCACAGCTCGCAGACGGTTCCGTTCTTTTCGGCTCGCTGCTCGATGGATTCGACGGATAGCGGATAGTGAAAATAGTCAGCATCGACTCCGTAATGAGCCGTAGAATTTGCGGCTACCCACTGACCTGATTTCGGAGTTTGTCTTGGGACCAATCCGGCGCACTAGGCTCGTAAGACAACACCTGCGAGCGACGGTGGTCCAAGCGCTGGCGCGTCGGTGCACGGTGTGCGTGGTCAGTGGACGCGATCGTGCGGTGGTCCAGGAGCTGATGGGGGTCGACGATCTCATTGTTGCCGGCAGCCACGGCTTTGATATCTGGAGCCCCCGAGGCGGAGCGATCGAGCGCGAGGAGGGCACCGGATTCGCGGATCTGCTCCAGCGCGTGACGCATACGGTCCGAGACGAAGTGGCAACGGTGAACGGCGCGCTCGTCGAGCCGAAGAAGAGCTCGGTCGCGATTCACTACCGCCTCGTCGACGAGCACGAGCGGCCCCGGATCAAGGATCTTGTCGACCGGGTGCTGGCCGCCAATCCCCAGGCGCTGAAGGTGACGCCTGGGAAGATGGTGTACGAGATCCAGCCCAACCTCGAGTGGGACAAGGGCAAGGCGGTCCTCTACTTGCTCCAGGCTCTCGAGCTCGATCATGATGACGTGCTGCCGCTGTACGTCGGCGACGACATCACCGACGAGGACGCGTTTCGCGCGCTCGTCGGGAGAGGCATCGGAATTCTTGTCGCAGATCCGGCCGACCCGGAGGTCGCCGGGCGACGCACAGCCGCGGAATTCATCCTGCGGGACACCGAAGAGGTGAAGAACCTCCTCGACGCGCTGGCGCGCTGATGATCATGACCGTTGGCGACAGAGACACGGCGAACGAGTTCTTGCTCGTCTACGACGGTTTCGACCCGAGCAGCGAGGCGCTGCGTGAGGCGCTGACCTCGACGGGGAACGGGTACTTCTGCATTCGGGGTGCGGCAGAGTGGGAGGACGCGAGCGACGTCCATTACCCCGGCACCTACGCGCACGGCGTCTATAACCGCGAGTCGACGATCGTGGGCGGGCGTCCGGTGCCCAACGAGGATCTCGTCAACCTGCCGCGCTGTTTGTCGCTGAAGCTCTGCATCGAGGATGAGGATCCGATCCGGCTCTCGAACATCGAGCTTGTGTCCTACCGGCACACCTACGACGTCCGATACGCGCTGGTGACGCGCGAGCTGCGCTTCCGGGATTGCGCCGGCCGCGAGACCAGCCTGACGAGCCGCCGGTTCGTGAGCATGGGGCGGATGCACTTGGGCTCGCTCGAATGGGAGATCGTCGTTGAGAACTGGTCTGGTCGGGTGAAGGTCTTGTCGGTCCTGGACGGACGCGTGCTGAACCGCGGTGTCCCTCGGTATCACCAGCTGTGGGGCCGGCACCTCGATCCCGAGGGTCCGCGCACGTACGGGGACGATGTGATCGCGCTGAAGGTCAGGACGCGCGAGTCGAGGATCGAGATCGCGGAGGCTGCCCGCACGCGCGTGTACCGGGGCGCCCAGGAGCTCGAGGTCCACCGCAGCATCGATCAGATGCAGGACTACATCCAGCAGAGCCTCGAATTCGAGATGGACCAGAACGAGCCCGTGCGCGTCGAGAAGATCGTCAGCCTGTACACGTCGCGTGATCGCGCGATCAACGAGCCGATGTCCAACGCGGAGAAGAGCGTTCACCGCTATCCGGCGTTCGCCGAGGCGCTCGAAGGCCACGTGCACACATGGGATGAGCTGTGGGAGGTCTGCGACGTACGGCTACCGGCAGAGAAACGTGTGCAGTTCCTGCTTCGCCTGCACATCTCGCATCTGCTGCAGGTGTGCTCGCGACTGACACCGCATCACGATGCGGGTGTGCCTGCGCGCGGCCTCAACGGGGAGGCGTACCGCGGCCACGTCTTTTGGGACGAGCTTTACGTCTATCCGTTTCTGAACTTCCGCCTACCCGAGATCACGCGAGGCCTGCTGATGTATCGCTACCGGCGGATCGGCGAGGCACGTGCCAGCGCGCAGCGGGCCGGTTACCGCGGGGCGATGTACCCGTGGCAGAGCGGGAGCGACGGCGAGGAGGAAACCCAGCTCATCCACATCAACCCACTCTCGGGAAAGTGGGAGCCCGATTTCTCTCACAACCAGCGCCACGTCAACGCAGCCATCTTCTACAACATCTGGCACTACTACCAGACCACTCACGACGTCGATTTCCTACGCGATCACGGCGCCGAGATGATGCTCGAGATCGCGCGCTTCTGGTCCTCGATCGCGCACTTCAATCCCGCCCGCGATCGCTGGGAGATCCACGGCGTCATGGGTCCCGACGAGTTCCACGAAAAGTATCCGGACGCAGACGAGGGCGGGCTGCGCAACAACGCCTACACCAACGTGATGGTGGCCTGGATCTGCGACACCGCACAACAGGTGCTCGACCTGCTGCCAAGGAGCCGGCGTGATGTTCTGCGCGTCCGGATCGGCCTGCAGGACGACGACGTGCAGAGGTGGAGCGAGATCAGCCGCAAGATGTTCGTCCCGTTCCACGCCGACGGCATCATCAGCCAGTTCGAGGGATACGAGGACCTCGAGGAGCTCGACTGGGACGGCTATCGCTCGAAATATCCGAACATCCAGCGGCTCGACCGGATCCTCCGCGCCGAGGGCGACAGCCCCGACCGCTACAGCCTCAGCAAGCAGGCGGACACAGTGATGCTGTTCTTCCTCTTCTCCCAGGAGGAACTGAGCCGACTGTTCGGGCGGCTCGGCTACGAGCTGACCGAGGAAACCGCGCGGCGCACGATCGACTACTACGAACGGCGCACCTCGCACGGTTCCACGCTCAGCTTCGTGACCCACGCCGGAGTATTGGCTCGGATGGACCCGGAGAGCTCCTGGGAGCGGTTCCTCGGCGCGCTCGAGAGTGACATCGGCGATGTGCAGGGAGGCACAACGCAGGAAGGAATTCATCTGGGCGTGATGGCCGGGACGTTGGATCTCGTGCAGCGCGCGTACCTGGGGACCGAGATCCGCGGCGACGTGCTCACGTTCGATCCGGTGATGATCGATCGGCTCAACGGCCTACACCTCGCGATGCAGTTCCGCCGCGCCCACATCACGGTCTCGCTCAACGGCTTGAGGCTAACGATCACCGCGCTCGCTGACGGATACCGCGCGGCGATCAAGGTCGGCGTCGGCGACCTGGTGCGCGAGCTCCACGGCGGCGACAGCGTGGAGTTTCTCGTCGGTCCGGGCTCGCCGACCGGCGAGCAGCCGATCCTGCGCCCGGGCGCCCGGCACAGGTTCGACGGCGCGATCTTCGACATCGACGGCGTGCTCGTCGATTCACCGCACGAACTGGCGTGGCGGGAGACGCTGCGCGAACTGATTGAGACGAGCTGGGCCCACATTCGACCCCAGACGACGTGGGCGCCGGATCGGTTCACCCCGCACGTGTATCAGGAGGTCGTCGCCGGCAAGCCCCGGATGAGCGGTGCACGATCCGCGCTTCTCTACTTCGGGCTACCCGACGACAACGAACTCGTCGAGGAGTACGCCACGCGCAAGCAGCAGAAGGTCGTTGGCCTGATCGAGACGGGGCGGTTCACCGCCTTCCCCGACGCGCTCCGACTCCTCTTGACAGTACGCGCCGCCGGGATTCGCGTAGCCGCAGCTTCCTCGTCCAAGAACACAGGTCCGATGCTCAGCAGGGTGCGAATGGACACATTCGCCGAGGAGCAAGGCCTCGAGATCGACTTCATCCGGACCGGCCAGACCGTCCTCGATCTCATCGACGTCGACATCTCCGGCCGGTCGTTCACGCAAGGCAAGCCTCATCCCGAGATCTTCCTCACCGCGTCCAGAGAGCTGGGCGTCGCGCCGGAGTCCTGTTTCGTCGTCGAGGATGCGGTCTCGGGGATCACGGCCGCCAAGGCGGGAGGCATGGCCGCCCTCGGCATCGCCCGCGCCGACGATTCGCAGCTCCTGAGCGAGGCCGGCGCCGATCTCGTGGTCACCACACTCGACGACGTCAACCGCGACGCTCTGCTACAGCGGCGCTTGATACGCGTGCGGGCGAGTACTTCCGCTCGCGAAGGTACGCGGTAGCGCCAAGCCAGGTCGAGCCCGGCGAGCAGAGACTCGATCCGGTCAAGAGCCCAGTCGAACCCCTATGCCGCAGTGATCAGACCAGCTCGGCCTCGCCAGCGCGCAGAGCTCGCCGGGAGCCTGAACCAGTAGCCGCGTGGCCAAAATACGGCGAAAGGCCGCCCGGTTGACTCTCTTTGGAGAGAATCTTATTGACGACCTTCCGTCTTTGTTGATCTTCCCAGTCGGCGACCACCGCCCGCATCCGTAGTCTCTACGGCTTCGAACATGGGCCAACTACCATTGGGCGTGCTGAGCGGGGACCGTCTAACACGCGAGCGATTGATCGAGGAGACCGACATGACCAGGAGCGGAAGCCAGGAGCGAACGAGAGGAGCCAGCCAGCAAGCCCAGGGGCGGCTCAAGGAGGCGATCGGCGCTTTGACAGGCAATCGCCGGCAGGTCAGGCAGGGCCGCGCCGATCAAGCCCGTGGCCGGCTGCGCGAGCGCTGGGGGCACCTCAAGGATGCGCTGCGCCGGTAGGCCCCGGATCCACCACGAACCGGTGTTCGCCGGATGCACCGCGGCGAGAGGATCGGCAAGCGACGGCTCACCGACCGGTCGGTCGCGCTGATCGTCAACCGTCGCGCGCGGCTGCTGGCCCTGCGCTGCTCTGCGCCAGTCGCTGCGCCGGTACGCCACTCAGCCGCCCGCGCCGCATCGAGGAACGCAAGATCGACAATGCGACCGGCCACAAGAACCTCCCTGTCGTACGCGCCGCGAGGATTTCGCGCCCCCGATCGCGGCCTGTAGCTGTCATCTCGACCCTAGATCGTCGGTCGATCCGAATCAAGCCTCTGACAGCCGGTTGCGCTTTCGTGCCGCCTTCTGCGCTTTGCGCCGCTGGGCGCTCGGCTTGGATGCCCGGCTGCCGTTTGGTAGGCGGATGCCGGCCGCTTGGGCCATGCGGTCGGCGGCGGGGCCGATGATCGCGTCGCGTTCCTCGCGCGGGCGGGAGTTGAAGTCGTCCATCCAGGCGTCGAAGTCGTCCATCCAGGCGTCGATCGCGCCCGGCTGGCTCGGGTCGACACCGTCGGTCTGCATCCGCATGAACATCGACTTCGCCAACCCCCAGCGCGAGCTGTCCTGCGCCTGCGTCCGGCGTCGCGCCGCTGCTTGACGATCAGCGAGGCACACAGCGTGCCACAGAGCGTGTCGTTGCAGAACGCCACCGCACGGGGCGCGGCTCGCGGTACGCCCACGCTTGCCCACTCACCTCGCCGGCCGTCCGGGCGTGCGCCATCCACACCTCGGCCCTGCCTAACCCGCTCAGAGGTTCACGGCCGCGTACTTCGTGTAGAGGTACTCCTCGATCCCCTCGGGGCCTCCCTCGCGGCCGAAACCGGAGTGCTTGATCCCGCCGAACGGCGCCGCTGGGTTCGACACCATGCCCTGGTTCAAGCCAACCATCCCGGTCTCCAGCTTCTCGACGACGCGCAGGGCGCGCCTGATGTCACCCGTGTAGACGTAGGCCACGAGGCCGTACTCGGTGTCGTTGGCGGCTGCGATCGCCTCGTCTTCGCTGTCGAAGCCCTTGACCGGAGCGACGGGGCCGAAGATCTCCTCGCGAAGCAGCCTGGCGTCGTCGGGCACGTCGGTCAGCACGGTCGGGTCGTAGAAGTAGCCAGCGCCGGCTCCCCGTGTCCCGCCGACGAGCACGCGGGCTCCGTGGCCGACGGCATCGTCGACGAGCTCGGCGACCTTGCTCCTCTGGGCGTCGTCGATCAGGGGCCCGACCTCGACGCCTTCCTCGGTGCCGCGTCCCACCTTCATCGAGCCCATCTTCTCGGCGAGCTTCTCCGCGAACTGCGAGGCGACCGAGCCCGCCACGTGGAAGCGGTTGGCAGCCGTGCAGGCCTCGCCGATGTTGCGCATCTTCGCGATCAGCGCGCCCTGCACCGCCGAGTCGAGGTCCGCGTCATCGAACACGATGAAGGGAGCATTGCCGCCGAGCTCCATCGACAGGCGAAGCAGGTTCTGCGACGCCTGCTCCATCAGCTTGCGGCCCACCTCTGTGGAACCGGTGAACGACAGCTTGCGCAGCCTCGGGTCGGCGATCAACGGGCTCATCGTCTCGCTCGAGGACGATGCGGTGACCAGGTTCAGAACGCCACCCGGCAGCCCCGCCTCCTCGAGAATCTTGGCCAGCATCAACATCGACAGCGGCGTCTGCTGGGCGGGCTTGACCACCACCGTGCAGCCGGCTGCGATCGCGGGACCGACCTTGCGGGTCCCCATCGCCAGCGGGAAGTTCCAGGGCGTGATCAACAAGCACGGGCCCACCGGCTGCTTCATCGTCAGCAGCCTGCCGTGGCCGTTCGGCGCGACGCCGTAGCGGCCTTCGATCCGCACGGCCTGCTCGGAGAACCACCGCAGGAACTCGGCGCCGTACGCGATCTCGGCCTTCGACTCCTCGAGCGGCTTACCCATCTCGAGGGTCATCAGCAGCGCGAGCTCCTGTTCGCGCGCCATGACCATCTCGAACGCGCGCCGCAGGATCTCGCCGCGCTCACGAGGCGGGTGCCGGCTCCACTCCTCGGCGGCCGCAACCGCCGCGTCGAGCGCCGCGACAGCGTCGTCGGCGGAGGCATCGGCGACGTCGCACAGCACCTCGGCGGTGGCTGGATCCTGGACCGACAGCATGCCCTTGGCGCCCTCGCGCCACTCGCCGCCGATGTACAGCGCCTTCGGGGCCTCGTCGATGACGCTTTGCTCTTGGGAGGCGGTGATCGTGCTCATGGAATGGAACCTACCCGACCGGGCGGGCCGCGCAACTCTCGCGTCGGCGATGCCAGCCTGGGCGCGGCAGCCAAGGCGCTGGTGGTCGCCGTGGGTCGCTTCCGCGGGGAGCAGCTCGCTCGCAAGCGCTCCCCGCGCGCCGCCGGCCGGTCGGCGCGCGAGGGTGGCTGGGGCACGTGGCTCGCGGAGGTCAGGCCGCGGCGGGAACGCTCGCCCGCTCGAGCGCCACGCCGAGCACCTCGTCGATACTCATCGCGAAGTGGAACCTCATCGCCTTGCGGACCTCCTCGGGGACGTCGTCGAGGTCACCGCGGTTGCGCTCGGGGAGGATCACGTCGGTCAGGCCGGCGGCGTGAGCGGCGAGCACCTTCTGCTTGACGCCGCCGATCGGCAGCACCCGGCCCTGGAGCGTCACCTCGCCGGTCATGCCGACGGTGTGGCGCACGGGCCTGCCCGTGAGCAGCGACGCAAGCGCGGTGACCATCGTCACCCCGGCGCTGGGGCCGTCCTTCGGGATCGCGCCCGCCGGGACGTGGACGTGGAACGCCCGCTCCTCAAACGCCGGCGGCTCGATACCGAGCTCGTCGGCGTGTCCGCGAACGTAGGAGAGCGCGATCTGCGCCGACTCCTTCATCACGTCGCCGAGTTGGCCGGTCAGCGTCAACCCGGGCTGGGGCGGGCGGGACGTCATCCCGGTCGCCTCGACGAACAGCACATCGCCGCCGGCGCCGGTGACCGCGAGGCCGGTGGCCACGCCGGGCACCGCCGTCCTGATCGCCGACTCCTGGAAGTGCCGCTGGCGTCCGAGCGCATCGCGGATCGCGTCGAGGTCGATCACCACGGGCGCGATGCTCGAGCCCGATGCGATCTTCGTCGCGGTCTTGCGCAGCAGCGTCCCGAGATCACGCTCGAGCTGGCGGACGCCCGCCTCGCGCGTGTACTCGATCGCCACGGTCTTCAGCAGCTCGTCGTCGATGCTGACCTCGTCCTCGCGCAGCCCGTTGCGTTCGAGCTGGCGCGGCCACAGGTAGCCGCGGGCGATCGCGACCTTCTCCGAGGTCGTGTACCCGTCGAAGCGGATCACCTCCATGCGATCGAGCAGCGGCCCCGGGATCGTGTCGGCGACGTTCGCGGTGGCGATGAACAGCACGCCGCTCAGGTCGAGCTCGACGTCGAGGTAGTGGTCGCGGAAGCTGTGGTTCTGCGCCGGGTCGAGCACCTCGAGCAGCGCCGAGCTCGGATCGCCGCGCCAGTCGGCGCCGACCTTGTCGACCTCGTCGAGCATGATCACCGGGTTCATCGTGCCGGCGTCGCGGAGCGCGCGGACCAGGCGGCCCGGGAGCGCGCCGATGTACGTGCGCCGGTGCCCGCGGATCTCGGCCTCGTCGCGCACGCCACCCAGGGACATCCTCACGAACTCCCTGCCGGTCGCGCGGGCGATCGACTCGCCGATGCTCGTCTTGCCGGTGCCGGGCGGCCCGATCAGGGTCAGGATTGCCCCCGAGCGCTTGTCCTCCGTGATGCCGCGCTCGACGCGCAGCTTCTTGACCGCGATGTACTCGACGATCCGGTCCTTGACGTCCTCCAGACCGGCGTGATCGGCGTCGAGCACTTCGCGCGCGTGCTGCGGATCGAGCCGCTCCTCCGAGCGCTCGGCCCACGGCACCGCGATCAGCCAGTCGAGATAGGTGCGGATCACGCTCGACTCGGCGCTCTGCTCGCCGATCCGCTCGAGCCGTCCGAGCTCCTTCTCGGCCTGCTCGCGGACCTTCTCGGGCATCCCAACCTCGGCGATCTTCGTCCGGTACTCCTCGACGACCGAGGCGTCGTCCTCGCCGAGCTCCTTGCGAATCGACTCCATCTGCTTGCGCAGGAAGTACTCGCGCTGCTGCTTCTCGGCGCCGGACTCCACGTCGTCCCGGATCCGCTTTCGGACATCGAGCTCGGTCAGGCGCTCGCGCTGATAGCCGAGCGCCAGCTCCAGGCGCTCGGTCACGTCCAGGGTCTGGAGCAGCTTGACCTTCTGCTGATAGCCCAGGTCCGGCGAGTAGCCGCTCGTGTCGGCGAGCGCGCCGGGTTCTGTGATGCTGCGCAGGAACGCGGCGATCCGGCCGTCGTCGCCGCGCAGCTCGAGGATCTCCTCGACCACGGCGCGATACTCGCGCTCCAGGTTCCGCGTGCGGCCGTCGACGGGAACGGGGTCGGGACGCTCCTCGACCTCGACGAACAGCCGCCCGTCGGGCATCGTGTGAGCGGCGCCTGCGACTCCGCGATGCAGACCATGGAGCGCGACAGCGCGCGCGCCGCCGGGCACGCGGACCTTCTCGGCTACCTCCGCGATAGTGCCGACGGCCGCGAACTCCTGCTCGTGCTTGGGGACAAGTAGTACGCGCTCCTCCTCGCCGGCATCCACGGCGAGCGTCAGCGACATGCCCGGGAAGACGACCACGTCATCCAGCGGGACTAGAAGAAGGCGGGTCATGGAAGGTGTCTTCACTTTCGCTAGTTGCTTACGTCGAATAAGGAGGATACCACGCCGCCAACCTTGATCTCAGTCGGACGCACTAAGATCCCGCGTGCCCGGCGGCACGGTTCGCCACCCCCGGGGGGCGTCCCGCCCCGGATGTCCTCACCCGCTTCCGCACGTGCATCTGGGATCATGCGCCCCGATGCCAGACACCCAGCGTACCCTCGCCGACGCCCGTGCTCCGGATCCCAGGGTGGAAGAGGCGCACGACATCCTCGCCGCCGAGGCATTCGCGATGCCGGCGCCCGACCCGAGACTCCACCACGGCCCCATCGTCCTTCCGGAGGATCCCACCGGGATCGCCGAACCGCACGACGTCCTCGCGGCCGAGGAGTTTCCAATGCCGGCGGCATGCGGTGTGCAGTCGGGCGGCCTAGTCCGGCCCGAGAAGGCGTCGCACCGGATCGGGATCGCGGTCGTGGCCGGCCTCCTGCTGGCTCTGGCCAGACGAGTGATCAACCGCCGCGGGTCGACCTGAATCAGCGGCGCGCCGGGGTTTCTCGCTCGCGCTTACGCGGTGGCATCAGATCCGTGATCGTGCCCTCGGCCATCTCAGCGGCGAAGCCGACGGTCTCGGACAGCGTCGGATGGGGGTGGATCGTGAGCGCGATGTCCTCGCTGTCTGACCCCATCTCGATCGCGTGCACGGCCTCGGCGATCAGCTCGCCGGCACCCACGCCGACGATGCCCGCTCCGACCACCCGGTGGGTCTCGGGGTCGTACAGCAGCTTCGTCAGCCCGTCCTCGCGGGCGAGCGACAGGGCGCGGCCAGAGGCCGCCCACGGGAAGGAGCCCTTCTCATGGGCGATCTTCTGCTCGCGCGCGGCGGTCTCGGTCAGGCCCGTCCACGCGACCTCGGGATCGGTGTAGGCGACCGACGGGATCGAGCGCGCGTCGAACGCGACGTTGTGGCCGGCGATCACCTCGGCGGCGACGGTGGCCTCGTGGAAGGCCTTGTGGGCGAGCATCGGCTCGCCGACGATGTCGCCGATTGCGTAGATCCCGAAGACGTTCGTGCGCATCTGCTGATCGACGGCGATGAAGCCGGCGTCGTCGACCTTCACCCCGGCCGCCTCGGCGTTCAGGGCGTGACCGTTCGGGCGGCGGCCGACCGCCACGAGGATCCGATCGAACTGCGCCGTCTCGCCGGAGGACAGCTCCACCTTCAGATCGTTCTTGTGCGCCGTGACCGACTCGACCTTCGTGCCCAGGTGGATCGCCCCGTAGCGCGCGGCGATCCGCTTGTGCAGCACCTTGACGAGGTCGGGATCGCAGCCGGGCAGTAGCTGGTCGAGCATCTCGACGACGGTGACGCTCGCCCCGAGCCGGTCGTACACGGTCGCCATCTCGAGGCCGATGATGCCGCCGCCGATCACCAGCAACCGCTTGGGCACGTCGGGCGGCGCAAGCGCGCCCGTGGAGTCGACGATGCGCTCGTCGTCGGGCAGACCCGGGATCGTCGCGGCCTGCGAGCCGGCGGCGATGATGCAGTTCTCGAACGTCACGGTGCGGTCTCCGACCTGCACCGCGTTCGGCGATTCGAACCGCGCCTCGCCCGTGATCACCTCGACCTTGCGCTGCCTGGCGAGGCCGGCCAGCCCGCCGGTCAGCTTGTTCACGACCGACTGCTTCCACGACATCAGCGGCTCGAGCTCCACCGTCGGCTTGGCGAACGCGATTCCGTGCTCGGACATCTCCTCGGCCTCGGCGATCACGCGAGCCGCGTGCAACAGCGCCTTGGAAGGGATGCAGCCGACGTTGAGGCAGACACCGCCGAGCGTCTCGTAGCGCTCCACCATCACCGTCCGCAGGCCCAGATCTGAGGCGCGGAACGCGGCCGTGTAGCCCCCCGGACCCGAGCCGATCACGAGCACGTGCGCGTCGCGCTCGCCGTCTCCTCCCGGGGCTGGGCCGGGCGGCCGCGGCGGTGCCTCCTCGGGCTGTTCCTCGGTAGGAGTGGACTTCTTCGGCGTCGCCTTGTCAGTCGGCCCGCCGCCGTCGCTCGAGGCGTCGAGCGTCAGCAGCACGCTCCCCTCCGAAACGCGATCGCCGATCGACACGCGCAGCTGCTTGACGACGCCCGCCTGCGGGGCGGGCAGGTCCATCGTCGCCTTGTCGGACTCGAGCGTGACGAGCGGGTCCTCGACCGCAACCTCGTCGCCCGCGGACACGTGGATCTCGATCACCGGAACATCGGTGAAGTCCCCGATGTCGGGGACGCGGATCTCAGTGTCTGCGCTCACAGCAGCGCCCGCCGCAGATCGGATAACACCCCGACCAGGTGAACCACGAACCGCGCCGCGGCTGCCCCGTCGATCACGCGATGATCATAGGAGAGCGACAGCGGCAGCATCAGCCGTGGCTCGAACTCCCGGCCGTTCCAGACCGGCTTCATCGCCGAGCGCGTGGCGCCGAGGATCGCGACCTCCGGCGCGTTGATGATCGGCGTAAAGCTCGTGCCGCCGATCCCGCCGAGCGAGGAGATCGTGAACGACGCGCCCTGCATGTCGCCGGGCGAGAGCTTGCCGTCCCGGGCCCTGCCCGACAGCTCCGACAGCTCGCGGGCGATGTCGAGCAGCCCCTTCTTGTCGGCGTCCCTGATCACGGGGACCACCAGCCCACCGGGCGTATCCGCGGCGAAGCCGATGTTGTAGTAGCGCTTGAGGATCAACTCATCGCCGTCGAGCGAGGCGTTGAAGATCAGGAACTCCTTCAGCGTCGCCACCGAGGCCACGATCAAGAACGAGACCATTGTCACCTTGACGTCGCTGCGCTCTGCGTTCAGCTGCTTGCGCCAGGCTTCGAGCCCGGTGATGTCGGCCTCGTCGTTGTGCGTGACGTGCGGGATCATCACCCAGTTGCGCGCGAGGTTCGGCGCCGAGATCCGCTGGATCCGCGATCGCTGCACGCGCTCGGTCTCGCCGAAGCGCGAGAAGTCGATCGACGGCCACGGCGGCAGATCGAGCCCCAAACCAGGACCGGCCGCCGAAGGCGGGGCCGGTCCCTTAACCCCTTCCTTGACGCGTTGCACGTCGTCCTTGATGATCCGGCCCTTGCGGCCGGTGCCGCTCACCTGCGCAAGGTCGACGCCGAGCTCACGGGCGAGGCGGCGCACCGCTGGGCTGGCGTAGATCGGCCCACCGCCATTGGTCCTGGCGGACGCGGCCGGCGTGGGGGCGCGTGCGGGCGTCGACGCGGGGGGCTGCTGCGGGGCGGCCTGCGCTTCGGCCTCGGTCGCGCTGCCGACGGCACCGGGCGCTTGCGCCTCGCTCGGCGCTCCCTGATCCGCGGCGGCAGCCGCCGCGGTGCTCGCGGGCGCGCCATCGGTAGGCGTCAGCGTCAGGAGCCGGGTTCCCTGGGACACCTTGTCGCCGATGTTCACGTGGATCTCGCCGACGGTGCCCGCGAACGGGGCCGGCACGTCCATCGTGGCCTTGTCGGACTCGAGCGTCAGCAGCGGATCGTCGACGCCGACGGTGTCGCCGGGCGAGACGAGGATCTCGATGATCGGAACGTCCTCGAAGTCGCCGATGTCGGGGACTTCGACGGAGATCGTTTCGCTCACGCCAGCCATCCGCTCGCCTTCCGGGCTCGCCTTACGGATGGCGCGTCAGTCATCCGGCTGCTCATACGGTGGTTGGCATCGGGGCGTCGGTGTCGATCTCGTAGCGCTCGATCGCCTCCTGCACGCGCGCGGGGTCGATCGTGCCCTCGTCGGCTAGCTCCTTCAGCGCCGCCACGGTTACGTAGCGCCGGTCGACCTCGAAGAAGCTCCTGAGAGCGCTGCGGTAGTCGCTGCGACCGTAGCCGTCGGTGCCGAGCACGCGGTAGCGGCCGGGAACCCACTGACGAATCTGGTCAGCGAACGTGCGGATGTAGTCGGTCGAGGCGACCACCGGCCCCTCGCGCTCTGACAGCCGCGTAGTGACGTACGCCCGGCGCGGCTCTGCCGTCGGGTGAAGCATGTTCCACCGCTCGACCTCGATCCCGTCACGGCGAAGCTCCGTGAACGAGGTGACGCTCCACACGTCCGCAGCGACACCATGCTCTGACTCGAGCATCTCGGCCGCGGCGATCACCTCGCGCAGGATCGTCCCCGATCCGAGCAGCTTGACGCGCGGGTGGGCGGGATCGTTTTCCGAACCCGCTCGCAGCAGATACATCCCGCGCACGATCCCTTCCTCGGCGCCCTCGGGCATCGGAGGGTGCTGATAGTTCTCGTTCATCAAGGTGATGTAGTAGAAGACGTCCTGCTGCTCGCCGACCATCCGCTCCAGCCCCTCGTGGATGATCACGGCGAGCTCGTAGCCGAACGTCGGATCGTACGCGCGGCAACTGGGGACGACCGAGAACAGCACGTGATTGTGGCCGTCCTCGTGCTGAAGGCCCTCGCCGTTGAGCGTCGTTCGCCCCGCGGTTCCGCCGAGCATGAAGCCGCGGGTGCGGCTGTCCCCAGCTGCCCAGACCAGATCTCCCACGCGCTGGTAGCCGAACATCGAATAGTAGATGTAGAACGGCACCATCTGCACGTTGTGCGCGCTGTAGGAGGTGCCGGCCGCGATGAACGAAGAGATCGAGCCCGCCTCCGTGATCCCCTCCTCGAGGATCTGGCCGTGCTCGTCCTCCTTGTAGAACATCAGCTGCTCGGAGTCCTGGGGCTGATACAGCTGACCGACCGGCGAGTAGATGCCGATCTGACGGAACATGCCCTCCAGCCCGAACGTGCGCGACTCGTCGGGAACGATCGGGACGATGTGGCGGCCAAGCTGCTTGTTGCGCAACAGCGCCGCAAGGATCCGCACGAACGCCATCGTCGTGGAGATCTCTCGCTCGCCGGTGCCCTCAAGCTGGGAGGAGAAAAGGTCGAGGCCCGGGACCGGCAGCGGCTCTGAAGTGCGCCGCCGCGCAGGGAGACTGCCCCCGAGCGCCGCGCGGCGCTCGCGGAAGTACTGCATCTCGGGCGAGTCCTCCGGCGGCTTGTAGTACTCCGCGGCACGGACCTGCTCGTCGGTCAGCGGCAGCTCGAAGCGGTCGCGGAACGTCAACAGCGCGTCCTCGGTCATCTTCTTGGCCTGGTGGGTGATCATCTGGCCCTCGCCGGAGACGCCCATGCCGTAGCCCTTGATCGTCTTGGCGAGGATCACGGTCGGTTGACCCTCGTGGCCTACGGCCGCGTGGTAGGCCGGATAGACCTTATGCTGGTCGAGTCCGCCACGGTTCAGCAGCCAGATCTCGTCGTCCGACATGTCCTTGACACGATCGAGCAGGACCGGGTCGCGGCCGAAGAACTGCTCGCGCACATATGCGCCATCGCGCGCCTTGAAGGTCTGGTACTCGCCGTCGACGCAGTCCTCCATCACCTTCACGAGCCTGCCGTCGGTGTCCTCGGCCAGCAGCGGGTCCCAGCGGGCGCCCCAGATCACCTTGATCACGTTCCACCCGGCGCCGCGGAAATCCGCTTCGAGCTCCTGGATGATCTTGCCGTTGCCGCGCACGGGACCGTCGAGGCGCTGAAGGTTGCAGTTGACCACCCAGATCAGGTTGTCGAGCTTCTCGCGCCCCGCGAGCCCGATCGACCCCATCGTCTCCGGCTCGTCGACCTCGCCGTCGCCGATGAACGCCCACACCTTCCGTCCCTCGGTGTCGGCGATCCCGCGTGCGTGGAGGTACTTTATGAACCGTGCCTGGTAGATCGAGGTGATCGCGCCGATCCCGAGCGACACGGTGGGGAACTGCCAGAACTCGGGCATCAGCCACGGATGGGGGTAGGAGCTCAGGCCGCGCGGCCTCGAGACCTCTTGACGGAAGCCGTCGAGATGCTCCACGGTCAGGCGCCCTTCGAGGTATGCGCGCGCGTAGTTACCCGGCGACGAGTGGCCCTGGAAGTACACGAGATCGCCGCCGTGCTCCTCGCTCGGCGCATGCCAGAAGTGGTTGAAGCCGACCTCGTACAGCGTCGCCAGCGACTGGTAGCTGGCGATGTGCCCGCCGAGCTCGGACGAGACCTTGTTCGCACGGACGACCAACGCGATCGCGTTCCAGCGGACGATCGAGCGCAGCCGACGCTCGATCGCGGGATCTCCGGGGAACGGCGGTTCGCGGTCCGGCGGGATCGTGTTGACATACGGCGTGTTCAGGCTCGCGATCGGGCCGGTTCCGGATTGCTGCGCGCGTTCGACGACGCGCGTCAGGATCTGTCGCGCGCGGCCGGGGCCATCGTGCTCTACGACCGCATCGACCGCCTCGAGCCATTCACTGGTCTCGACCGAGTCGATATCGGCTGCTGCGCCGTTGGACGATGGGGTCTGGACTCGGTCGCTCATGCCTGCCTCTGATGAGAGTCTCGAAGAACTTGGTCAGTTGGCTCAATATACCCGGCGGCCGATCCCCCGAGTCGGGGGGTTACACGCCGAGGTCCGCTAGGGTGCTCGCGTGTCTCTGCGCCAAGTCGACGGGCCCGCCGGGCCGCCCTGGGAGCGCACCCTTGAGGGCGCCTTCGATCGCCTCGTTGTCGAGTCGGAATTGCTGACCGGGAACCCTCTCGGCGACTCGGCCAGGCGCCCGTTGTACGTGTACCGCTCGCCGGGGCTGGTTTCGGGCGCGGGGCCGGTGCCCGCGGTCTACGTGATCCAGGGTTACACCGGTCAAGTCGACATGTGGCTCGGGCGGGTGGCATTCGAGCCGACGATGATCGAGCGCCTGGACGCGATGTTCGCCGCCGGCGACTGCCCGGAGGCGATCGTCGTGTTCGTCGACGCGTGGACCTCGCGAGGTGGCTCGCAGTTCTTGAACTCGAGCAGCACCGGTCGCTACCTCGACTACATCTGCGACGAGGTCGTCCCGTTCATCGACGAGCGCTATCCGACGATGCGGGGACGAGAGCATCGCGGGCTGGCCGGCAAGTCCTCGGGCGGCTATGGTGCGATGGTCGTGCCGATGCTGCGCCCGGACGTGTTCGGCGCGCTCGCCTCGCACGCCGGCGACGCGCTGTTCGAGTGCTGCTATCTGCGTGAATTCGCCCAGGTCGCGAGAGCGCTCCGCGACAATTTCGATGGCTCCTACGAGGTCTTCTTCGCCCGTCTCGCCGAGAACGACCACTTCGACTGGTCCCAGTTCGGCAAGCCGTTCGAGATGTACGGATACGCGTGCGCGTACTCCCCGGACGCCGACCGCCCGGGCGAGGCTCTGCTGCCGTTCGTGATCACGACCGGCCGCCTGATTGACGACGTGTGGGAGCGGTGGCTCGCGCTCGATCCTGTACGGATGGCCCCGCATCATGCAGACGCGCTTCGCGGCATGCGCCGCATCTACCTCGATGCGGGACGCAGCGACGAGTATTTCCTCGATCTCGGCGCGCAAGCGTTCGCCGGCGAGCTCGAGACGCTCGGCGTCGAGCACACGCTCGAGCTGTTCGACGGCAAGCACGGCGGCATCACGTACCGCTATCCGCGTGCGATTCGCGAACTGATTCTGGCGCTACGGTGAGGCTCAGGCTGCGAAGCTACGCCGCATGACCACCGCCTCCGACGCCGACCTCCTGTTCTCTGGGCCCGCCGCGCTCGGCGAGCTCGTTCGCACGCGCGAGGTGCATCCGCGCGAGCTGGTCGAGCTGTCGCTGCGCCGAATCGAGGCATTGAACCCGCGCGTGAACGCGTTTCGGGTGACGATGGCCGAGGAAGCGATGGCCGCTGCCGAGAACGTCTCAGATGGTCCGCTGGCCGGTGTTCCGATCGCGGTCAAGGACGACATCGCGGTGGCGGGCCAAGCTAAAACCCGCGGCTCGCGCAGCTTCGGGCCGCCCGAACGCGCCGACGCCGAGGCGGTGCGGCGGCTCCGTGCCGCGGGCGCGATTCCGATCGGCATCACGAACGTTCCGGAGCTGACGATCTTCCCGTGGACCGCCGCCGATGCGAACGGCGTCACGCGCAATCCGTGGGATCTGAGCCGGACGCCCGGCGGATCCTCCGGTGGCTCGGCCGCCGCGGTTGCCGCCGGCATGGTGCCGTGCGCAACCGGCTCTGACGGGGGAGGCTCGATCCGGATCCCGGCCGCCGCATGTGGTCTCGTCGGGATGAAGTCGACACGCGGGCGGGTGTCCATGTCCCCGGCGCAGGAGGGCTGGCTGGGGCTTGCTGTCTACGGCGGCCTCGCGCGCACGGTGCGCGATAGCGCGCTGATGCTGGACGTGATGCACGGGGCGCTGGCCACCGACCCCGACCCCGCGCCCAGGTTCGACGGCAGCTACGTCGATGCCGCCGCCAAGCCGCCCGGAAGGCTGCGGATCGCGATCTCCAAGAGAGTTCCGCCGGGACTGATCGCGAAGGTCTCCGCCGATCAGCGTGCCGCGTTCGAGCACACCGGACGGGTGCTCGAGGGGCTCGGGCACGAGGTGATCGAACGGGCTCCCACCTACGGGCTGATCCAGCTCGACTTCGTCCAGACGTGGTTCAGGGCGATCTACGAGGAGTCGCTCGAGGTGCCGGACCGGACGAAGCTAGAGCCACTCACTCGGCAGATGGCCGGCGCCGGAAGATACCTCGTGCCGCCGCGTCGTCGCGCCAGGCTGCTGGCCAAGCGCCAGGCGACAATCGCGCGGATACTCGCGCTGTGGCAAGAGGTCGACGTGCTGATGACGCCGGCCCTCGCGAAGACTGCGATCGACGCCGAAGGCGGGTATGGCAAAGTCGCCCCGCTGGCGATCGACATCGCCGGCCGCTTCACGCCGTTCACCGCGGTGTTCAACATCACCGGGCAGCCGGCAATCGCCGTCCCGGCGGGGCTCGGGTCGGACGGGTTGCCGCTGAGCGTCCAGCTGGTCGGCCGGCATGGCGCGGAGGACCTGCTCTATTCGCTTGCGGGCGAGCTCGAGCAGGCGGCGCCGTGGGCGGAGCGCAGGCCTCCGCAGCCGGTGTAGCCTGGGCGGGCGTGCGCCTCAGCCGGCCTAGCGCCTGAGCCGGCGCAGCGCCTGATCCCCAGCAGTAACGGTCTTGTTCGCCGGCTCGATCGAGCACGTGATGCGCGATCTGTTCGGCGCTGCGGATCGGGCGCTCAGCCAGTTCGGCAGCTTCTACGAGCTGCCGCCGATCGTCCCCCACGAATGGGCGGTCGGGATCCCCGCGAGGTTGAAGCTCGACCGCTGCACGCTCGACGAAGACGCCCTCGTGCAACTGATCGATCGCAGCGAGGGCCACCCCCGCGCGACGATGCTGATCGCCCAGCAGGCGCACTATGTCGCCACGCTCGAGCCGACCCGCCGAATCGACCTTGCGCACGTCGGCGCCGGCGCCGTGCGGGCCTTGGCCGCCGACCGGCTCAAGCACGAGCAAACGCTCGCGCACGTCAGGACCCTCGGCCGACACGTCCAACGACTCGCCGAGCGGGTCGCGCTGGGCACCAGGTCAGCGAATGCGGGAGATCAGCTCGCGCTTGCGCCCGCGCACTACACGCGAGCCGTGCGCGAGTCGCGTCCCGATCGCAACGTCGCTGTGCCCAGACACGAGTCCCGCGACGAGCGGCAGCAAGGCGCGCAGATCCGTCGAGAGGTCCACATCCATGTAGCACAGGATGTCGGCGTCGCTGTCCGTCCAGGCCGCGCGCAGCGCGTGACCCCTGGCCTTGACCGGTAGCCGGATCGACTTCGCATTCTCGAGCCGTCGCGAGAGCTGGCGCGCGATTCGCGGCGTTGCGTCCGTGCTTGCGTTGTCGGCGATCACGATCCGCCACGCGAACGGCATCTGCCTGCTGAGGAACTCGTGCAGGCGGCGGATCGATCGCTCGAGCGCGGCCTGCTCGTTGTACACCGGGACCACCACCTCGATCAGAGGCCGGCGCGCCGGAACCGGCTCGGGCAGGGCCCGCGCTGCGAGCGGTTGCGGGGAAGCGCTCGCGGTGCTCATTCGCTCGGCGACTGTGGGAGGTGGTCCATTGTCGACATCCAGGATCGTGAGGCTCGTGAAGCCGGCCCTGTGAACCGCGTAAGACGCGCGTCGGAAGGCCGCCCGGCGGGTGCGGTCCGGCGGGCGGCGCGCGGCTGTGCGCGCGGCCTGATCGAGCCGGCTCGTTGTCGGGCGAGGCGCGAGCGCGCTCGTCGCCGTCAGTCGGGAAGCAGCGGTACGGAGAGACCAGGATCACTGCCAACCAGTAATCCTCGAGTGATGGCCCCCGACCCAAACCGGTCGCGAACGCGGTCGAGGGCTGCGTCGAGGTCGCGGGCGCGGTTAAACGGGAGCGAGAGCTGGATCGCGCCCTCGTCGCCCAGATTCGTCAGCGCGATGCCGACCAGCGTGATCCCGCGGCGCCTGATCATCGGCATCGACTCGCTCAGCAGGTCGGCGGCGGTTCGAAGGATCGTCTGGGTCTGAGCGGTCGGCTCGGCCATCGTCTGCGAGCGCGTAGCCCGAGAGAAGTCCGAGAAGCGCAGCCGCAACACCACGGTCCGGCAGGCGCGCTTGGCAGTTCGCAGGCGGCGGGTCACGCGATCGACGAGTGCGATCAGCGCGCCCGCGATCTCGTCGGGGGCGCGCGCCCGGCGGCCCAATGCGCGCTGGGCGCCGATCGAGCGACGCCTGCGGGGTACCTGGACCGGGCGTGGATCCCGAGTGTGCGCGAGCGCGTGGAGATGGCGGCCCGACGCGCGGCCGAGCAGCGAAACGAGCGCCGCTTCGCTCAGCTCGCCGACCTCGCCGACCGTGGTGATTCCCCGCTCCCGAAGCTTCCTCGAAGTCACCTGGCCGACGCCCCACAACCGCTCGACCGGCAGCGGGTGCAGGAACTCGAGCTCACGATCGGGGGAGACCACGAGCAGGCCGTCGGGCTTGGCCACCCCGCTCGCGACCTTCGCCAGGAACTTCGTCCGCGCGACGCCGACCGTGATCGGCAGGCCAACCTGCTCGCGCACCTCCCGACGCAAGCGCGCCGCGATCTCCGTGGGCGTCCCGGATATGTGATCGAGACCGCGCACGTCCAGGAATGCCTCGTCGATCGATAACCCCTCGACCAGCGGCGCGGTCCCCTCGAACACCCTGAACACCGCCTTACTAGCTTCGGCGTAGGCTGACATTCGCGGCGCCACTACGACTGCCGGGGGACAAAGCCGGCGTGCCCGTCCGCCGCCCATAGCGGTTCTCACCCCGTACGCCTTGGCCTCGTAGCTTGCCGCGAGGACGACACCGGCGCCGACGATTACCGGTCGCCCGTGCAGTCGTGGGTCGTCGCGCTGCTCAACCGATGCGTAGAAGGAATCGAGGTCGGCGTGGAGGATCGTCGCGGCACAGGACACGAACATATGTTTGCCTACGCTCCGGACGGATACGGGAGTCAACGGCCCGCAGCTCGCAAGCGACCTCATCAAACCAATCGTCACCGAGGTCGTGATGAGCAGCGGGAATCGGGCCGTCGAAGTCGGCGAGCAGCTCCTCGAAGCTTCGACCCTCCAGCTCTTCGAGATACGCCATCAGACCGCGGTCGGCCGAGAGCAGATCTCGCGGATCTGCTCAACCGTGAAGTCGGCCAGCTCGCCTGGAGCGGAGCCGCCGCTGTATCGCTATTAGGTAACCCTAACGGCGAACCGCGATTTGGGCCCTGGCCTACCCATCAAACCTTGCGCCAGGAACTGGGCTCAGCCCGCCGAGACCAGAGCTGTCAGGCGCGAACGCAGAATCCACCCGGCGGTCATTCCCTTCGCAGTCAGGGAACGCGCTTCCCGAAACTCGCGTCCGGGACAATGATGTGCCACTGTTAGATTGCGGGATCAACGGCAGGTGACCACGATTAGAGACGCGACCGACCAACGCCCCTCTGCGCGCGGCTTGCGCGACGAGCCTGCAGCCGTCCGCAGCAGCATCGGCCCGGACGTTGCCGCGGAGAGCACGGAAACGCCGGCGTCAACCGCGCTGGCGCTGGCCCGAGGCTACCTGCTGTCGCTCCAGAGCCCGGACGGCTGGTGGAAGGGCGAGTTGGAAACCAACGTCACGATGGACGCGGAGGATCTGCTCCTCCGTGAGTTCCTCGGAATCCGCGAGCCTGGCGCCACGGAGCGTTCGGCCGGATGGATTCGCTCCCAGCAGCGCTCGGACGGCTCGTGGGGCAACTTCCACGGCGCGCCCGGCGATCTGTCGACGACGGTCGAGGCCTATGTCGCGTTGCGTCTCGCGGGGGATGCTCCGGAGGCCGACCACATGCGGGCGGCGAGCGCGTTCATTCGTCAGTGCGGCGGCTACGAGAAGGCTCGGGTCTTCACTCACATCTGGCTTTCGCTGTTCGGCGCATGGAGCTGGGACCAGATCCCGACAATTCCCCCGGAGCAGATCTTGCTGCCGTCGTGGTTCCCCCTGAACGTCTACGACTTCGGTTGCTGGGCGCGGCAGACGATCGTGGCGCTGTCGGTCGTGCTGGCGTATCGGCCCCGTCGCCCGCTGCCGTTCTCGCTCGAAGAGCTGCAAGGGGCGGACGGGTGGTCGCCGCCCAGCGCCGGCTCGACGGCGGGACGCGGCCTGCTCGCGCTGGACAGGGTCCTGCGTGCATACCAGCGGCGTCCGCTTCGGCCGCTTCGCGAGCTCGCGCTGGCGCAGGCTGAGCGCTGGATCGTCGATCGCCAGGAAGCCGATGGATCGTGGGGCGGAATCCAGCCACCATGGGTCTACTCATTGATCGCCCTGCATCTGCGGGGCTATCCACGTCGATCATCCCGTGATCGTCAGGGGCCTTCGGGGCCTCGACACGTTCACGATCGAGGACGGAACCCGGCGGCTCGAAGCGTGCCAGTCTCCGGTCTGGGATACGGCGCTGGCGCTGATTGCGCTTTCGGACGGAGGGCTTCCGGCTGACGACGAGGCCGCGATCAGCGCAGCGGATTGGCTTCTGGAGCAGCAGATCCTCGGACGCGGGGACTGGGCGATCCGCCGACCTCACCTCGAACCGGGGGGGTGGGCCTTCGAGTTCGCGAACGTGAACTACCCGGACATCGACGACACGGCCGAGGTCGTCCTCGCGCTTCTAAAGGTGAACCATCCTGAACCTGCGCGCGTCCAATTGGCGATACGGCGCGGGATTCGCTGGCTCGAGGGAATGCAGAGCTCCGACGGTGGCTGGGGAGCGTTCGACGCCGACAACTGCCGTGCGCTGGCGCGCGACCTGCCGTTCTGCGATTTCGGCGAGGTGATCGACCCGCCCAGCGCCGACGTCACCGCGCATGCGGTCGAGACGCTCGCGGAGGTAGGGCGCGGCGGTACGCTCACCGCGAGGCGCGGGCTGCAGTGGCTGCTCGACGCTCAGGAGCCCGACGGATCGTGGTTCGGTCGCTGGGGCGTAAACCACGTATACGGGACTGGCGCAGCGGTCCCGGCGCTGATCGCCGCGGGGATTCCGCGCGAAGACGAGCGTGTCCGGCGCGCGGTCCGCTGGCTCGAGGCCCGCCAGAATGACGACGGCGGTTGGGGCGAGGATCCTCGGTCCTACGATCACCCAGAGTGGATCGGCAGAGGCATTAGCACCGCATCGCAGACGGCGTGGGCTCTGCTCGCGCTCGATGCCGCCGGCGAGCGCTCGGAGGCGGTGAGAAGGGGCGTGCAATGGCTCGTCGACACGCAACGCCCGGATGGGGGATGGGACGAGCCACAGTTCACTGGAACGGGGTTCCCTTCCGACTTCTACATCAACTACCACCTCTATCGCCTGGTGTTTCCGATCATGGCGCTGGGGCGCTGTACGCGATGACAACCGTCGCGCCGCACGCGGACGGGCTGCCCTCGCAAGCGGACGTGATGATTCAGGCCGGCCGGGAGAACTTCCCGGTCGCGAGCGCGGTCCTGGGTCGCCGGAAGCGGCATCTGATGGCGATCTACGGCTTCGCCCGTCTGGTGGACGACGTCGGCGATGAGGTGGCGACGTGCCGCGGCGAACTGCTCGATCTGCTCGAGGCGGAGCTTGACTGCATCTACGCCGGAGCGCAGCCCAGCCACCCGGTTATGCTGAGGCTCGCTGACACGATCCGCGCGTGCGCGCTGCCGCCAGATCCGTTCAGGCGCCTGATCCAGGCCAACCGGCGTGATCAGGTGATGACGCGATATGAGACCTTCGAAGAGCTCCTCGGGTACTGCCACTTGTCGGCCGCGCCAGTAGGAGAGCTCGTGCTCCACGTCTTCGGCGCCGCCACGCGCGAGCGGGTTGCACTGTCCGACAGAATCTGCGCCGCCTTGCAGATAATCGAACACCTCCAGGACATCGGTGAGGACTATGCCCGCGGCCGGATCTACATTCCGAGCGAGGACCTGGTCCGGTTCGGCTGTAGCGAGACCGAGCTGTCGGCGCCGCTGTGCGGTCCGGCGGGGCGCGCGCTGGTGGCGTTCGAGGCCGGGAGAGCACGGTCGCTCCTGGCAGACGGAGCCCCGCTGGCGAGGACGCTCCCGGCTCCCCAGCGGATCGCGGTCGGAGGGTTCGTGGCGGGTGGCCGCACGGCACTGCTCGACCTCAATCGGGGCAAGACGCGCGACCGGAGCTCGTTCAGCCGCCGGCTCGCATTCGCATCGGCGCTCCCGCGGGCGGTGATGGGACGATGACCGTTCCCGCGCTCGAGGTCGAGCAGGCCTATCAGCACTGCGAGCAGATCACGCGGCGCGAGGCGGCGAACTTCTATTACGGCATCCGCCTGCTCCCCCGGACGAAGCGGCACGCCATGAGCGCCGTTTATGCGTTCGCACGGTGCGTCGACGACGTCGGCGACGACGGCGGCGAGCGGGTGACCCAGCTCGCGACGCTCGCCCACCTGCGCGAGATGCTCGCTGCGCTCGGGGACGACCGCGTGCAGCTCGACGATCCGCTGATGGTGGCGCTCGCGCATGCGCACCGCCACTACGAGCTTCCGCTCGATGCACTCGCGCTGCTGATCGACGGAGTGGAGCTCGACGTACTCGGCACGCGCTACGACACGTTCGACGAACTCGTGGGCTATTGCCGCCGCGTCGCCGGATCGGTTGGTCGCCTCTGCCTCGCGATCTTCTCCGACGGAACTGCCGACTTGCTGAACGGGGCAAACGCGCTCGCCGACGATCTCGGCGTGGCGATGCAGCTGACGAACATCCTGCGCGACGTGTGCGAGGATCACCGACGAGGCCGCATGTACCTGCCGGCGGAGGATTTGGTGCGCTTCGGCTGCGGCGAGGAGATCAAGGCCGGTGGGACCCGCGCGGCGGACCTGATCCGTTTCGAGGCTGCCCGCGCGGGGGTCTGGTTCGAGCGCGGCATCCGATTGATCGACGTGCTGGATCCGCGCAGCGCGGCCTGTGTGCTCGCCATTACCGGCATTTACCGCTCCATCCTCGAGCGGATCGAGCGGGAACCGGATCAGGTCCTGCAGCGCCGGATCTCGCTGCCCGCCTGGGAGAAGACTTGGGTGGCCGTCCGCAGCCTCGCCTCGGCACGACCAACGGGGGCGGTCGGATGAACGGACGCGCGGTGACCGTGGTCGGGGGCGGCCTGGCCGGTATCACGGCGGCGCTCGATTGCGCCCGCGCCGGCGCGAACGTCACGCTGCTCGAGTCGCGCGGGCGCCTCGGCGGCGCGGCGTACTCGTTCACACGGGACGGGATCCACGCCGACAACGGCCAGCATGTTTTCCTCCGCTGCTGTACGGCCTACCGAGCGCTGCTCGCAGAGCTGGACGCGACCGAGTCGGTGGCGATGCAGGATCGGCTCGAGATCGTCGTGCTTGGGCCCGGCGGCAAGCGCGCACGCCTTCGCCGGTCGTTGCTGCGCGCCCCCTTGCACCTCGTCGCTGCGCTTGCGAGCTATCGCTTCTTGAGCGTGCGCGAGCGCATTGCGATCGCCCGCGCGATGCAGAGCCTGCGCCGGGTCGACCCGGAAGATCCGGCCACGGACGCCCGATCGTTCGGCGACTGGCTCCGCGAACACGGACAACGCACGCCGAGTCTCGAGACGACCTGGGGTCTGATCTCGCGCCCGACCCTGAACCTCGAGCTCGACGATGCGTCGCTCGCGCAGGCGAGCCAGGTGTTCCAGCTCGGACTGCTTCAGGACTCTTCCGCCGGCGACATCGGCTACGCCAGGGTCCCGCTGTCGGAGATTCACGACGCAGCTGCGCAGCGAGCGCTCGCGCGCGAAGGCGTGACCGTGCGCCTGCGCCGCGGCGCCGCGAAGATCGTTCCCCGGGATGACGGCTTCCGCGTGGAGCTGAGCGGCGCGCCGACGGTCGAGACCGATGCTCTGATCCTCGCCGTCCCGCCCGACCGCGCGGCGACGCTGCTGCCGCCGGAGGCCGGCGTCGATACGCGGCGCTTCGCCCGCCTCGGCACGTCGCCGATCGTCAACCTCCACGTGGTCTACGATCGACGCGTGCTGGACGTTCCATTCGCAGCGGGTGTACGCACGCCGGTGCAGTGGCTGTTCGACCGCACGAACAGTGCCCGGCTGGACGCGGGACAATACCTGGTGGTTTCGCTGTCGGCGGCGGATGAGGAGCTACCGGCGACCGTCGACGAGCTGCGTGAGCGCTACCTATCGGCTCTCGCTGAGCTGTTGCCGGCGGCGCGTGAGGCGTCCGTCCGTACGTTCTTCGTCACTAGGGAACATGCCGCCACCTTCAGAGCGAGTCCGGGGGCACGCGCGCTGCGTCCTTCGCCGCGAACCGAGCTGCCGACGATGGTGCTCGCGGGATCCTGGACGGACACGGGTTGGCCGGCGACGATGGAAGGCGCGGTCCGGAGCGGGCATGCCGCCGCCGACGAGGCGCTGCGGGCCATGCGCGAGGCGCCGATGCGGCCCGGCCAGAGCCGCTCGTCGGCGATTGCGCAAGGGCAAATGGCAGGAGAGCGAGTATGAGCGCGACGGCGTCCGTCGATCCTGTCGCGAGCGGCGAGATCGTCGTACTGGCGCCGCTGTCGGTTGAAGCACGAGCGGTCAGGTCGGGTGCACCGTGGGCGCGAGTCCATCAGATCGGAATGGGACCGCGTCGCGCCGCGCGTTCCGCGCAGCTGGCCAGCGGCAGCGCCGGGCGCGCCGTCCTGATCGCGGGATTCTGCGGCGCGCTCGATCCCGAGCTCGAGCCCGGAGACGTGGTGCTCGCGAGCGAGCTGCGGGGCCCTACCGGCACGACCACGTGCGACGATGCTTCGATCCTCGCCGGCGTCCTCCAGCGCGGCGGGCTGCGCGTACGCGTGGCGCCGATCGCGTCGAGCCAGCGGCTCGTGCTCGGCGAGCGACGCCGGATGCTCCATCGGACCGGTGCCGCTGCCGTCGACATGGAGTCTGCGTGGGTCGCTCCTGCTGCGCGCGCCCGTCCACTGGTGACTTTACGTGTGGTCCTCGACACGTACCGCCACGAGCTGCACAGGCCGCTGCGGACGGTCGCTGGTGCGGCGATCGCATACCGCACGCTGCGCCGGGCGTGCGCGCTCGCGGAGGAGTGGGCCAACGCACTCGGTGCTCGCGAGGTGCTGCTGGCCGCTCCGCGAGCCTCTTGTGCGGGCGTCGTTCGCGCGGTGGAGATCGTCGAACACGCGCTCGAGCAGCGCGGCGCGCCCATCTATGTCCGCAAGCAGATCGTGCACAACGCACACGTCGTCGCCTCGCTCGAGGCTCGCGGCGCTGTGTTCGTCGACGAGCTCGACGAGGTGCCGACCGGATCGACCGTGGTGTTCTCGGCGCACGGTGTCTCGCCCGCGGTCCGATGCCATGCTGCCGAGCGCGACCTGGACGTGATCGATGCCACCTGCCCGCTCGTGGCGAAGGTTCACGCCGAGGCGAGGCGCTTTTCCTCGGCCGGCTTCGACATCGTCCTCGTTGGCCACGAGGGCCACGAGGAGGTGGAGGGCACCTTCGGCGAGGCGCCGGAGCACACGCATGTGATCGATCGCGCAGATCAGGTGGCCGACCTCGCGATCGAAGATCCCGAGCGCGTGGCGTACCTCACGCAGACGACGCTCGCGGTGGACGACACGCGCGAAGTCGTCGACGCCCTGCGTGCCCGCTTCCCGTGATCGCCCAACCACCGTCGAGCGACATCTGCTACGCGACCCAGAATCGGCAGGACGCCGTGCGCGCACTAGCAGCGGAATGCGACCTCGATCCTTGTCGTCGGCTCCGGCAACTCGTCGAATTCGCGGCGTCTGGTGGAGGTCGCCGAGCGCGCCGGGTGCCGCGCGATCCTGGTCGAAGGGGCCGCGGACATTCCGCCCGAGGCGCTGGTCGGAACTCGGCGTGTCGGACTGACGGCCGGCGCGTCCGCTCCGGAGTCTCTCGTCGAGGGCGTGATTCGTGCGCTCGACGGACTGGGCGGCGCGACGGTCAGCGAGCGGACGGTGGCGACCGAGGACGTCTACTTCAAACTTCCCCCCGAGGTAAGGCCGAAGCGGTGAGCGAATGTCGGTTCCTCTGAGACAGTCGGCGCGCGTCGCCGCGTACCTGATCGAGCAGAAGCTGCGGCGGAGGGAGAAGTTCCCGCTGCTCGTCGAGCTCGAACCGCTGTTCCAGTGCAACCTGGAATGCGCGGGGTGCGGCAAGATCCAGCACCCTGAGCACACTCTGCGGCGGCGAATGCCGGTGGAGCAGGCGGTGGGCGCGATCGAAGAGAGCGGAGCCCCGATGGTCTCGATCGCCGGCGGCGAACCGCTGATCCACCCCGAGATCGAGGAGATCGTCCGCCGGCTCGTGCGCCGCAAGAAGTTCGTCTACCTCTGCACCAACGCGCTGCTGATGGAGCGCAGGCTTGATCGGTTCGAGCCGTCGCCGTACTTCGCGTGGGCCGTGCATCTGGACGGTCTACGGGAGCGCCACGACGCAGTCGGTGTGCCGCGACGGAGTTTTCGACAAGGCCGTCGCCGCGGTCCGCGCGGCGCAGCAGCGGGGTTTTCGAGTCACCACCAATACGACGTTCTTCACCCACGACTCGCCGGACACCGTGCGGCGCGTACTCGATTTCCTAAACGACGAGCTCGAAGTCGATGAGATGATGATCTCGCCGGCGTACGCCTACGAGAAGGCTCCGGATCAGGAGCACTTCCTGGGCGTCCGGCAGACCCGGGAGCTGTTCGAGAGGCGTTCGCGGGGGGGCAGCGCAAGCGCTGGCGGCTCAATCACTCGCCCCTGTTCCTGGACTTCCTGGAGGGGAAGGTCGACCTGCAGTGCACTGCGTGGGGCATCCCCAGCTACTCGTTGTTCGGGTGGCAGCGGCCTTGCTACCTGATGTCCGACGGCTACGCCAAGACCTACAAGGAGCTGATCGAGACGACGAATTGGGATGCATACGGCCGCGGCCGCGATCCGCGCTGTGACAACTGCATGGCGCACTGTGGCTACGAACCGACCGCCGTGCTCGCCACGACGCGTTCGGTCAAGCAGTCGCTGCGGACCGTCTTTCAGCGCTGAATGCCCCTTAACCATGACCGGTCGCGCAACGGCGGCCCGCCCCGGCCGAGGCGACGGTCGAGCGTTGTGCCGGAGCTCCGCCAAGTGATCGCCGAGCGCACCGGCGAGGAGATGGCGCTGGGTGACCGCTATCTCAACCCGCAGATGGGCAGGATCCTGCGCACGCTCGGGTTCGACAAGACCTGGGTGCGCGGGGATCGAGCACATCTCATCGACGCCGAGGGGCAGCGGTATCTGGACCTGATCTCGGGCTACGGGGTGTTCGCGCTCGGACGCAACCATCCCGACGTGGCCGCGGCGCTGCACGACGTTATAGAGGCGCGGACGGCGAACCTGCCTCAGCTCGGCGTGACACTGTTGAGCGGGGTTCTCGCCGAGCAGCTGCTCGCCCGTGCCCCCGACAGCGTCGGAGCGATGGTACCGGCCAACACCGGCACCGAGGCGGTGGAGGCCGCAATGAAAATTGCTCGCGCCGCGACCGGGCGTCCGCGCCTCCTGTACGCCGATCATGCCTTCCACGGCCTCACCCTCGGCGCGCTGTCGCTGAACGGCAACGACGAGTTCAGGGCGGGATTCGGGGCGCTCCTGTCCGGCTGTGACCACGTGGCGCTGGGTGATCTGGATGCGCTCGAGCGGGAGCTCGCACGCGGCGATGTCGCCGCGCTGTTTGTCGAGCCGGTTCAGGGCAAGGGAGTCAACCTCCCGCCAGACGGATACCTGTCGGCGGCACAGAGATTGTGCAGGCAGGCCGGCGCGCTGTTCGTCTGCGACGAGGTCCAGACCGGCCTTGGACGAACCGGGCGCTTCCTGGCCCTGGAGCACTGGGATCTGGCGCCGGACATGATCTGCCTGGCCAAGGCCCTCAGCGGCGGATTCGTGCCAATCGGCGCGCTGCTCGTCTCCAGGCCGGCGTTTGACCGCGTGTTCGATGGCATGGAGCGCGCGGTCCGGCACGGATCGACATTCGGAACCAACGACCTCGCGGCTGCAGCTGCGCTGGCCACGCTGCGGGTGATCGAGCGCGACGGCGTCGTCGCGCACGCCGAGCGAATGGGGCGGCTGCTGCTCGAGCTGACCACGCCGCTGGTCGAGCGCCACGAGGTGGTGCGCGACGTGCGCGGTCTCGGGTTGATGTGGGCGATCGAGTTGGGCCCACCGGACGGCGCGGCGCGACGTTCGGTGTTCCATGCCGTGGAGCGGCTGCAGCCGGGCCTGTTCGCGCAGCTGATCACGGTCCCACTGTTCCACCAGCACCGCATCCTCTGTCAGGTTGCCGGACACCGTATGAACGTCATCAAGGCGCTTCCCTCGCTGCTGGTGGAGGAAGAAGAGGTGCATTACTTCGCAGCTGCACTGGCGGAGGTGGTGGCCGGCTCAGAGCATGTCCCGCGCTCGATGGCAAGCTTCGCGGTGCGGATGGCGCGTGGCACGGCAAGATCCCGACGACTCGGGCGAGCCGCAGCGGTCTGATGCGGACGCTCGTCACCGGCGCGAGCGGCTTCATCGGCGGGCATGTCGTACGGGCGCTCCTGGTCGGCGGGGCGTGGGTCAGAGCCTTCAATCGAACTCCTGAGGCGATCGCGAGCCTGCCCGGCGATGTTGAGTTCGCGCTCGGAGACATCTGCGACCGGACGACGGATGCCAAGACCGGCTTGGAAGCCACGGATGAGGCAGCTCCGATCGCCTCCAAGATGGCCTCCGGGTCCCCGCCGCGACGGTCGATCACCTCCGCACCGACTTCAGACGGCACGGGCGGTCTTCATTTGTTGCAGTATCGAACGCCCGCGCCAGCTGGTCGTCCGTAGTTGTCCACGTCATCACCTGAACACGATGTCGCAAGTCATGCGGCCCCGGGTCTCCCCCGCCGGGGATGCGTGTTTCTTCCCGATCCGTTTGGGCCGGCCGTGGCAAACTCCGCGACTCCAAGCGGAACCGATCGTCCAGACGACGACAGGAATCAGAGCTGTGACGGAAGCTCGAGAATCGTTACACGGTCCCCCCGAGCGCCACTCGGCGAGGGGGCGCGCCGGCGCGGAGGATGTGCTTGATTCGCCTGATGAGCCCGTCCGGCTCATCCGGGACGTCTTGCTCCGCGATGGCTCGACGCTGCGATTGCAGGCTCCGGAGCCGGCGGATTATCAGGACATCAGGGCGTTCTATGAACAGCTCTCCCCGCAGAGCCGGTACTTCCGCTTCCACGGATTCGGGCGGACGGACATCGTCGCGCGCGCTGCCGTGGACTCCAGCGGCATCGATCGCGTTTCCCTGATCGCCCGGCACGACGGTCGCGTGATCGCGGCGTGCAGCTACGAAGCGCTGCGCGAACCGCGGGTGGCCGAGATCGCGCTGGCAGTGGCGGATGACGATCAGCGGCGCGGGATCGGGACGCGGATGCTCGAGCAGCTCGCCGCGATCGCGTCAGAACGCGGGCTCCGCCGTTTCGATGCGGCGGTGGTGTCGACGAACCAGCTGATGATGGGGGTATTCCGGAACGCCGGCTTCGCCGTCAAGCGCGAGGGATTCGGCGAGGTCACCGTGTCGGTTGACATCGCCCCGGCCGAGGCGGTGCTGGAGCGGATCGACGAGCGCGACCACTTCGCCACGATCGCTTCACTGCGGCCAATCCTGGCCCCCTCGTCGGTTGCAATCATCGGGGCCGCCGACGCTCCGGGAAACATCGGCCGCGCCCTGCTCGCGAACATCAGCAACGGCGGCTTCACGGGTGCAGTCGAAGCGGTCAAGTGGGCGGGTGCAGGTATGTCCGAGCGCGCGGTCGGTGCGCAGCGTTCACGGGCGAGACGTCGCCCCTGATCTTGTGATCATTGCGGTGGCCGGCGATGCGGTGCTCGAATGCGCAGCCGAGGCTGCCGCCGAGGGAGCGAGAGCCTTGCTCATCGTCCCCGTCGAGCCCGAGCAGGACACCGAAGCGTCACCCTCGGTCGAAGCCAGACTTCTGGAGATCGTGCGGGATGCTGGCCTGAGACTGGTTGGTCCAAACTCGCTAGGGATACTCAACACCGCGCCCGACGTTCGCCTGAACGCGACATTCACGGGCGCCTCGGTGAGCTCCGGAGCGCTGGCGATCTGCTCGCCGTCAGGCGCGGTGGGGATCGGGCTCCTCGGTCATGCGGCGGCTCGCGGCCTCGGCGTCTCCGTGTTCGCCTCGCTCGGTAACCGGGCCGATGTCTCGACCAACGACCTGCTCGAATGGTGCGAACAGGACGACCAAACCGCGGCTGTGATCCTGTATGTGGACACGTTCGGCAATCCCGAGCATTTCACCCGGATCGCGCGCCGGGTCTCACGCCATAAACCGATTCTGGCGATCAAGGGCCGGCGGAGCGCCGTCCGGGCCCTTGCCGAGGCTCGCTCCCATACCGCGGCGGCGATGCGCGGCGATGAGATCTTTGACGCCCTGCTGCATCAGGCCGGGCTGCTGCGGTTCCGCAGCGGGGATGAACTGTTCAACGCCGCCGAGTTCTTCGAGCGCCAACCGCTGCCGGCCGGCCGGCGGATCGGAATCATTAGCAACTCTGTAGGCGTGGCGACGATCGCGGCCGACACGGCCGCGGCGCGCGGGCTGGAGGTCAGAGCGACCGGCGGCACGTCGAATCCGCTGATCATGCCAATCGCCGCCGGACCGGACGATTACGGCGCCGGGGTTGCCAGGCTGCTCGGCGAACCGGCGATCGACGCGCTGATGGTGTTCTACGTGGACGTTCACGACGGAGACCCGGACGCGGTGCTGGAAACGGTCTCCGCGGCGTGCGCCGCCCAGCCCAAGCCGACCGTCGCGTCCGTGGTGCGCTCCGATGGGCGCCGGCGCCCGCGCACCGCCGCCGGCGTCCCGAACTTCCTGTTCCCGGAATCGTGCGCGAACGTGCTGGCCAGCGCGGTCGAGCGTCGCGAATGGCTGTCGCGGCCGCTGGGAGAGGCCCCGCACTATCCCGATCTTGACGGGCCAGGGGCGCGGGCGGTGGTCGACGCGTTCCTCGAGCGCGAACCCACCGGCGGCTGGATCTCGCTCGGCGAAGCAGAGGCGCTGCTCATCGCGCACGGCATCCCGGTCGTCGGTTCGTATCGCTGTCGCGATGTGGGGCGGGCGGTCGCGGTGGCGGCCGAGATCGGCACGGCGGTCGTCCTGAAGGCGGACTTCGAGGCTCCCGGCCCGGGGAGCGACATCGACGCGGTGCTACGCGGGCTACACGACGAGGCGGCAATCCGAGGCGGCTGGCGGGAGCTCCAACGGCGCATGCAGATTGCGGGATACCCGTGGATCGGCGCGATCGTCCAACCTCTGTACACCTCCGCAGGGGCGAGCATACTGGTGGGCGCCGTGGCCGATCCCGATCTTGGCCCGGTGCTGGCGGTAGGCCTCGGCGGACGCCAGGCAGGTCTCGGCCGCAGCACGGCGTTCCGGCTGCTGCCGATCACGGACGCCGACGCAGACGAGCTGATCAATTCCTCCCACAGCGTCGCGGCCGAGCTGGATGGATTCCGCGGGAGCGAGCCGCTCGACCGCGAGGCCCTGCGCGAGCTGATCCTCCGTTTCGCCCTCCTGCTCCGACGCGTTCCGGAGGTCGTCGAGGCCGACCTCAACCCAATCCGCTGCACGACGAGCGGCAGCGTGGTGCTCGACGCGCGCATGCGGATCGAACGCCGGGCCCCGATCGAGCGGGTCAAGACGTGGTAGCGGGAACGGACGCGATCATCCCGCCACCCCTATGATCCTGCTCCCGAGGACGTCATCGTAAGGAGGGCGGACTGCAGTGACATCAAACGACGGAGCCGGTCATGCCGAGCTCACTCCCCTGAGGTTCCTCGAGCGCGCCAGCGCGGTGTTTCCCGATCGAGTCGGGATCGTCGACGAGGCCCGCCGGGTCAGCTACCGGGAGTTCGCCGACGAAGCCAACCGGCTGGCCAACGCGTTCGTAGCCAGCGGCGTCGAGCCGGGTGCGCGCGTGGCCTACCTGTGCCCGAACTCCGCGGCGCTCCTGATCGCGCACTTCGCCGTTCCGTTGGCAGGCGCGGTTCTAGTCGCGATCAACACCCGGCTGGCGCCCGACGAGGTCAAGTACATCTGCGATCACTCCGGAGCGCACATGCTCGTCGTCGATCACCGCCTGCTGTCGATTGTCGAGGAGATCGAGGAGCCGTTTTCGTCCGTTGTAGATGTGGTAGCGGTCGGAGCCGAGGCGACCGGTCGCCTGCGCTACGAGGAGCTCCTGGCCCGTGGATCCGACGACGCACGGGACTGGGCCGCCGAAGACGAGAATGCCACGATCACGATCAACTACACGTCCGGCACTACCGGCCGCCCCAAGGGCGTGATGTACACCCACCGAGGTGCCTATCTGAACGCGCTCGGTGAGGTTATCCACAACCAGCAGAGCGGCCGCTCGGTGTACCTGTGGACGCTGCCGATGTTCCATTGCAACGGCTGGTGCATGACCTGGAGCGTGACCGCCGTCGCGGGCCGCCACGTGTGTCTTCCGGCGGTGCGGGGCGAGGAGATGTGGCGGCTGATCGAAGAGGAGAAGGTGACCCATCTCAGCGGTGCCCCGATCGTGTTGAGCACCCTGGTGGAGAGCTCCGCCGGAAAGCAGTTGCCCGGCCGGCTCGTGGCCACGATCGCCGGCGCCCCGCCGAGCCCGATGATCATCGAGGCCCTGGAAGTGATGGGGGCCGAGTTGATCCATGTGTATGGGCTGACCGAGACCTACGGCCCGTACACGATCTGCGATCGACAGGAGCACTGGTCCGAGCTGGATGGGGCCTCCCGCGCCCGGCTGCTCGCTCGCCAGGGAGTGGGGATGGTCCAAGCCGAGCGGGCGCGCGTCATCGATCCCGACATGAACGATGTGCCCGCGGACGGTACGACGATGGGCGAGATTGCGATGCGAGGCAACAACGTGATGAAGGGTTACTTCGGCGACGAGCGGGCGACGGCCGACGCGTTCGAGGGCGGGTGGTTTCACTCCGGCGATCTCGGAGTGATGCATTCCGACGGCTACGTACAGTTGCTAGATCGCGCCAAGGACGTGATCATCTCCGGCGGCGAGAACATCTCCACGATCGAGGTCGAGCAGGCGCTGCTCTGCCACGAAGCGGTCGCAGACGTGGCAGTCGTGGGGATGCCAGATCCGAAATGGGGAGAGGTGCCGAAGGCGTTTGTCGTCCTGCGCAGTGGCGCGCAAGCGGACGAGACGGATCTGATCGCATTCGCACGCGATCAGATCGCCCACTTCAAGGCACCCAAGTCCGTGGAGCTCGTCGACGAGCTGCCTCGGACGACGACCGGGAAGATTCAGAAGTTCGAGCTGCGCGAGCGGGAATGGGCCGGGTACCACGGACGCATCAAGGGCTGAGACAAGGAAGACGTCATAATCCGGGGAGCGGAGCGTTTCGCGATGGACACCATCAAGCACAGATCGACAATTGCTCGTACCGGAAGTTGGCTACGCTCCAGTCTCAGCAGCTTCCCCGGCTGGGTAAGTCGCCCGCTGAGCGCGATGCTCGCCGATCTAGAGTTCATCGACTGCCGCTCGCTCGATGTTCTCCTAGTCTGCGAGGATGACCTCGCGCCGCGCCAGGCGGCTAGGCCGTACGAACAGTCATAGAGAGGCGGCGACGCGCTGCATCCGAGCGGCATTCGCCGTCGAGCGTATCGCTCCGGGCTCCGCCGTCAGCGACTGATCGCGCGAGCTCCCGACGGCCCGTGACGCTGTCGCACCACGCGTTCGAGCGCGCTGACGACCATCGGGTCGAATTGGGTGCCGGCGCACCTGCGCAGCTCCTCCACCGCCTCTCGGGCTGGCATCGCGGCACGGTAGGGACGGTCGGTGGTCATCGCGCTATAGGCATCGCACACGGAAACGATCCGCGACGGGATCGGAATGTGTTCGCCTGACAGGCCGTCGGGATAACCGCCGCCATCGTAGTGCTCATGGGAGGCTCGGACGTACCGTCCGATGCTGCCGAGCGCGCCACCAACCTGATTGAGCATCTCCTCGCCAGCGGTCGTGTGGCGGCGGATGATCTCCCACTCTGACGCGTCGAGCTTACCGGGTTTGTTAAGGATCTCCTTCGGTACGTGCACCTTGCCGACGTCGTGTAGCATCGCGACGAACTCCACAGCGCGGCGGTGGCCAGCGTCGAGCCCCAGCGCCGCGGCCGTCGAGCGCGACAGGTCCACCACGTCGCGGCTATGTGCCCCTGTGTATTCGTCGTCCGCCTCGATGACGCGGGCTAGGAGCCCGGCGGTCCCGCGATAGGCGGTGCTCAGCGCGAGGGTATAGTCCAGCCGCTGATGACGCTCACGCGCCAGCAGCGACAGCAAGCCGACGAGCGGGAGAGCCAGGAGCATCAGCCAAGGTTGCGTGGCCGCCGACGCGGCGATAAGGACGCCGATGCAGGCGAGAGCAGCATCGGTTGCGTACAGCCACAGCATTTGCAGTTGCGCCGAGGGAGGAATGTGCTCCGCAAACCAAGTGCGGCCGAGTCCCGCGCCGGCGTCAAATGCAATCTGGGTTAGGAAGGCAATCAGCAACAGAGGCCAGCGCTCCCACGAGAAGTCTTGTCCGTCGAAGAGCACTAGCACCAGTGCCGGACCGAGCGCGTAAGAGCTATCCGCCACACGAGCTAGCACTCGCGTCAGCGTCAGACGCCGATGAATCGCCTGCGGCAACTGGTCGGCGACGGAACACGCGGCGACAATGAACGGAACGAACGGCGTCGGCAGGATGAACAGCATCGGCACGAACGCGAGTTGTGTTGGAGCGGTCCACGCGCTGCCAACCGGGAACCGCACGCCCTCGGCCACCACGTAGACAGCTACCGCGGCGATAACGGCCGAAGAAGAGAACGAGCGGGTTGAGGAGCCGAAGGCCGCAAGAGAGCCGGCGACCACGATGAACGTCGCTGCCGCGGTTGCCTCCGTAGTCAGTAATCGACGAGCCTGGCTGTCGTGAGCGTGACGGTCCAATCCCAAGACCAGTAGGCTCTCGGCCTGGGGGTTATCGTAGGTGTCGATTTGCATCTACGTCGAGTAGAGCCAGGTCCGTCAGGCGTGTGGATCATCCACGATTCCACGGGTCGATGAAGACGTCGTCAACGAGTGGGTCGCCACTCAACGCAGTGAAACGCACCGACACCTGGGCCGTGCCATCGGATGTGGCCGCCACCACGGCGGAGCTAGTTACCATGACCGGAGTTGGCAGCCAGCCGCCGCCAGCAACAGCGACGCCGGCCGGGATGTTGAGGTCGCCATATACAACGCTGACCACGACCAACCCCGCGCCTCTGATGAAGAAGCGGGCCGACGGGTAGGCGGCATCAACACATGTCAAGGGGGACTGAGCCGACGAGCCGGCCGGGAGCGACAGCGCCGAGGAGCCAAGCGTTCCGGTGGCCGCGTACTGCTCGCTTCCCGCGACGAGTTGCGCGCCACCGGCCAACGCCCACTCGGAGCTCTCGAAGTCGCCACCGGGGGCGAGCTCGTACGAGGCCGGATCCAGCCAACGAGCAAACGGCTGACTGAGCGCGGAGGCGTTGCAAGCGCTGAGATCGATAGGCGCGGCTTGCGCGGTGGAGATAGGAAGAGCGACGGCGTCGCACATGCCGAGCGCAATCACGGCTGAGAGGCTGGCGAGCAGACGTCGGGATGGACTAATCATTGGATCGCTCCGATCGACAGGAAGGGTGCTGCAGGCATCCGCCGGGTACGTCGGCCTGCCTTCCACATTGACGGCGGTCGGGGTAGCAGATATGAACGGGGGCTATCCCGCTTCGCGACTGGGTGTTCGGCTTGACCGAGACACGACCGGCCTGAGTCCGGTGTCAGGTAGTGTTGCCGACCCAGCACTCTCCGCCTTCGCGCCCCGTGCTTACCGCGATGCTACGGCCCCGGCCAACCTCGCCGAGCGTGCGAGAGGATCTGTACAGGATTGAAGGCGAAGTAGGTCCCTGCGGCACCGCGCACGGTTGCTTAGATTGGGACTTACCGTGAGCGCAGTTCAGCCTCGTTTCACAGCAGCAGTGGAGCTCAATCCTGCGGGCGCGGCTCGACACTTGCGATCCCGGGAACGCGGTCGTGACAATCCTTCGTGGTATTGGTTTAGCGTCCCGGCTTGTGCTCGCCGAGGAGCTTGTCGTCGTTGGCGAACATGAGCGCGGCGCCGAGGCCCTGGCCCTGACGCGATCGGTCGAGCGCGAGACGTGCGACCAGCACCGCGGGTATCTGACGCGGGCCGCCACGGCCGAGAGCGCGCGGAATCTCCTCGCGCTGAGGCAGATGCGAGTAGTAAGCGACCACCACTCGGTCGCCGTGATGCCAGACGAACGTGCGCCCAGTCCGCCTGGCTTGGGAGGAAAGGGCCTGCTTGTGCAACCAGCGATCGATTTCATCAAGTCCGCTCGCAAACGCGTCGAGGCGATGCGCCTCGCTCTGGTACGGCAGCAGGGCTATCGTCGCACCGAGCGGCGGGCTATGGCGCGGGCGCGTGCGAGCGCGGGATCCGGCGGTGGCGGTTCGTCGAGCGCGGTCAACATCTGTTCGAAATAGTCGGCTGGCACGATGGTGATTCGCCCACCTCGGGGGTGCGCCACCGTCAGTCGTCGCGCCGCGGGCCTGGCGTGATCCCGGCGATCAGCGCCTCGAGGCCCTCCCCGAATCCCGCTTATGTCGGCGTCCGGGCCAGCTCGGGCGCGAGCGCGATGGTAAGCGGCAGCGAATCATTCGCGGCGAATGCTTGCTCCGCCTGCCGGATGCGGCCTGTCGGGTCTGGGTCGGAGGCTCGTGCGGCCGCGAACGCGGCGTAGCCGAAGGTGTATATTAAGCAGCGAGCGTAAGGGCCCGGACCGCCGCTGGCCTCGATGCCGCCGCGGGCGAGTAGCTGGAATGTCACCTCGCCGAGGCGCAAGGCGTGCGCGAGGCCCGGGTTGCGGTGAAGCTGACCGTCTCGCCACAGAGAAATTATACGCTGAATAATACCGTATTGTGCGGTGTACAGTTCTTTTGAGAAAGGACCCCTCTCAACGTGGAGCTTCAAGGACTGGGCATTAGCGATGACACCGTCATCGTGCACTGCATGCACTGAACTCGCGCATGTCCGTCGCCCTCGACACGTACATTAATTCCAACGGACACTGTTGCGAGGTTGCGAGGCTTCTGTGCCCGAAGCGGTTATGTGGCCGCCTGGATGATCGGGCCTGTGGTCACGGTGGTCGGCGTCGTCGTCGTCCTCGAGTCGGGCACATAACGGTCAGAGCGACGCGAGCCAGTTCAGCAGCGTCGCGTCGGTCCGCCAGATTGGGCTGGTGCGGTGTCCCACCGAAACATCAGGAGGTTCGGTTCTCAGCAGCGCTTCCTGCTTGGCCTTCGTGTTGATCTCCGCGTAGCGGTTGGTGGTGGTGAGATCGGCATGTCCGAGCCAGCCGCGGATCACGTTGACCTCGACGCCCGCCTCCAGGAGATGCACTGCGGCCGTGTGCCGGAAGGTGTGCGGCCGATTCGGCGACCGGTGCGGGCATCGTCAAGGCTGGCGGCGTGGCGGCGGACGATCTTGTAGATGCCGTAGCGGGTCAGCGGCTGGCTTGCGCGCGGTGAACACGGCGCTCTGCGGCGTCACCGGCTGTGTTTGGGACTGGAGCAGCTGCTCGAGGATGCGGGCGGTCTGCTGCCAGAGCGGGCAGGTCCTCCATTTGTCGCCCTTGCCGTGCAGGGGGCGGTCGGGTGTTCGCCCAGGTCGAGGCGCTCGACCCGTAGGTCGGCTGCTTCTTGGACGCGCGCGCCGGTGTTGTAGAGGAACAGGATCAGCGCACGGTCGCGCAGCGCGAGCCGCCCGCGGCTCGGTAGTCCTTGAAGGAGGTGCTGGATCTCGTCGCGTTCGAGGAACCGGGTCTCGGGCGGTGGCACGCGTTTGGTCGGGATCGCCGCGACCTGTTGGCAGGTCATCAGCATCTCCGGCGAACGGGTCGCGTTGTATTCGAACAGGGTGTGGATCGCCGCGAGCCGCTGGTTGCGGGTGCGAGCGTGGTTACCGCGATCGTCTTCGAGGTGGCGCATGAACGCGACGATCCGCTCGAAGGTGAGGTCGCCGACCGTCAGCTGGGTGATCTTCGAGCGCTTGTCCGCGGCGATGAACAGGAGCAGCAGCCGGATCGTGTCGCGGTAGCTGCGCACCGAGGACGGCCGCAGTCCCTTGATGGTGATCAGGTGGTCGGCGAAGAACGAGTGCAGCAGTTGCCCGAGCTGCGTTTTCGGGCTCATCGTGCCGGCTCCGTCCATGTCGGCGCGGCGAACGCTTCGAAGCGGCGGTTGGCTTCATCCAGGAGCGCCGGGGTGATCGTCAGGTAGACGGCGGTCGAGCCGGGGCGACGTGACCCATGAACGTGGAGAGCCGATGCAGCCTGGCCGCTGGGTCCAGACCGTCGCGATACCAGCGCAACAGGCAGCCGGCGGCGAAGCTGTGACGGAGGCTGTGCAGCGTTGGTGGTGAGACCCCAACGGGCACCGGTAGGTCGAGCGTGAGGACGAGCTTGTGGAACGTCTGGCTGGCAGTGCCGGGATGCACAGGGCGTGCGCCGTCGAAGGTGAACAGCGCCTCATCGCCGCCGGTCGCCCCGCTGCGCGATGCCGTCGCTCGAGCTGCTCTGAGACGAGCGCAGCGATCAGCGGTCCGTGCGGCACGAGTCGGCTCTTGCCGAACTTCCCGCCGCGCACGACGAGCAGGTCACGGGTCGTGTCGACGTGTCGACGTCGCCGAGGCGCAGTCCGCACGCCTCCCCGGCGCGCAGCCCGAGCCCGTAGCAGAGCGCGAACAACGTCCGATACGTCGGTCCGCGCTGAGACGCCCGCGCGTTGTCGGGGAGGGCGCCGGCCGCGTCCAGCAGGCGGCGTGCCAGGGCCTGGTCGAACAGGAACGGGATCCGGTCAGAGCTGCCACGGCGTCGGCGAGCGCGCAATGGCGAGACCTCCAGCATCTGGTGGCTGACCGCCCAATCGAGCAGGCAGCCGATCACGCCCGAGCAGATGGTTGAAGCTCCGCGGCCGGGAGCGGGGCCGTGATCCCAGGGTGCGCCAGGTACTCGTGCCGTCATGCAATCCCATCGGGCTCACCGCGATCGGGCTCACCGCGATCGGGCTCACCGGCGTCACGACCGCAACGCTGGCCGGCGTCGCATCCGCCAGTTCCGCGGTCAGGTCATCGCCCAGAATCTTGTCCTCGACCTCCGACCATTCTGCTGCGGCTCGTCGAGGACCAGCAGCCCGCGGACACAGCAGCGCGCGTCGGGGGGCGTTCGGTTCTGTCCGATGGGTCCGGGAACATGCCAAGCATGCCTCTCTGGAGACTCCCGGACGACCACGTCCAAGACCCGACGGAGGCCGCGCTCTAGCTGCGCGACCAGCATTCCCGCACACTTGGCGATCTTCGCCCGCGGCGCTCCCGCCAGCGCGATCGGCCGGCCACGCGAAGGCCCGCGGCCAGCCGACGGCGGGCTGACGACCGCCGCTGACAACACGGAGCCGGCCCGTCGCCCGCGCGGGGTTCCGGTAGCAACGGCGCGAAAGTGACGTCAGCGATCGATTTGCCAATCATTCATCGAGCACCTGGCCAGGACGCCCTCGCGGGACGTGAATCGCACATCCACACGTCATCCGAAACGGACACCGAGCTACTGCGGGAGGCGCCAGCGTAGTGTCGTTCAACACGGGGGTTCTGAACAAAGGTGTGCGCCCCGTAACGCTAAGCGTTAGTGCCGCTTCAGGTTAGGGTTAGGTGTGGGTTAGGTGTCGCTCGTGAGTCGCACTGGCGTGTCGTGTGCCTGACGCATCGCTGCCGGAATGACTCGAAATATAGTAAGCGTTCAGTCCCCGGTCACGCGAGCGCGGGGAGTGGGTCGCCGCGGACGTGAGCACTGAGCAGCTCGCGCATGTAGGCGAACATCGAGCGGGCTTGTAGGCGGCAGGTGACCGAGACCGAGAGGGCGCGCTCGATGAACCGCTCACCATCGTCGGATTGGGTGCCGTGGGAGAGCTTGCGGTAGATGACCGGGCCGCGGAGCGAGCGCTCCGCTGCGTTGTTGGTCGGCTGCACGCCCTCGACGGTGACGAACGTCCACAGCGCGGGCCACAGCTTGAGCAGGTTCTTGGCGAACCGGCGGTGCTGGCGGTTGCGCATGCTCTTGCGCGCCGCGTGTTCCACGAGCTTGCGCAGCTCGTCCTGGATCGGCTTCATCTCGCGGATCAGACGCGCTCGATCTCCTTGCTGTTCGAATGCGTGCCAGACCTTGAACAGTCGCTTGGTGAGCGCCAAGCCTTGAGTGCCGAACTCCTTCTGCTCGGCCAGCCCCTCGGAATGCTTGAAGAAATCGCGCTTGAGATGCTCCCAGCACACCTGGCGCGACTCGGGATCGAACAGGTCGTACGCCCACCAGCGATCCGAGCCGACGATCCCTCCGAAGTCCTTGCCGATCAGCTCCTCCAGACGGTCGCGGTGGCGGTCCTCGCAGATCCGGAAGATCGCCGCCTGCGGCGTTGAGGCGCTCCACAGCGTGCGGTCCTCATGCCCGGTGTGCCAGCCGGTCTCGTCGACATTGATAGCCGGCGAGCGGAGCACCTTCTCGATCAGCAACTCGTGCGGTCCCTCAAGCGCGGCCGCCGCGCGCTGGCAGATCGCATCGACTGCCCCCGGCGAGATCCCGAGCCCGAACAGCTCGCGGGCCAGCTCGGGCATGTCGCGGCGCGAGACGCGGTTACGCGCGGTCAACGTCACCACCGCCGCCTGCACGCCCGTCCCGAACGGCGAGCCCGCAACCGCCGCGGGCAGCTTGCCCGCGGTCGTCTTGCCGCAGCCCGGGCACGGCAGGTGGTGAGTGCGGTGCTCGGTGTAGATGATCGCCACCGGCGGCAGGTCCGCCACCTGATGGCGGCCGAAGGTCTCGCCCGGTGTCTTCTCCTGCTCTTCGAACTCGCGCCCGCAGCCCGAGCAGCAATCCGGATAGTGGTGGCGGAACTCGTTCATCTGATCCTCGCTCAACAGCTTTCGACCCGAGCCCTTGTGGCCCGGCTGGGCGCCCTGCTTACGCTTCTCACCCTCCCGCTTTGACCACGCCTTCGCCTTCTCGCGCGCCTCCCGCCGACGCTCAGCGCGCGTCTTGGGCTGATCCTGCGAGGGCGGGCTGGACGAGTTACGTGAGCTGCGGCGCGACTGCTCCTCCAACCGGCCAATCCGCTCCTGCAGCTTGGCGAGCTGATCGAACAACCCCACTACCAGCTCCCGCGCAGGCTCCCCACCGGCAAGCGCGATCCGCTCCGCATCCTCCCGTCGTAGCTCCACGCACCATAACTACGCACCCAACGCAAAAAGTCCTGCAAAACGCCAGCATGCAACAACACAGTCAGACGACTGAACGCTTACGAAATATAGTGATTTCGCAGGGTAAAGAGACCTGTGGTCGACAAGCTTCGCCCGAACTTTGGACCCGTATGGATCGCGTCGATCGTCGACGAGTAAACCCTGTGTAAATTGACATACCGGCCCATTGACATGTCGACTCCCGATCGCTAGCTTGGCTGATCGTGCATACACCGATTGCCAGTCAAGGCGCCAATGACTGCTGGGTCGTGCGACCCCGCGCGCGTTGTTGTCCGGTTCGCGGCTTTCCTGACCTGAACCGCTGCTAGCACGCGGCGCGCGTGCGCGCGGACGGATGTGACGCATCCGTTGGCGGGCCTAGTTCGCGCTCTGGCGCTGGGGGCCGTCCAGGTCCTTCCTCTCCTCTCCCCGGACGGCCCAAACCACAAGCCTTGTTTCCCGCTAGGGGAGCTCTCAGTCCCACCCGATCAGTGAAACGAAACGCCAATGGCCAGAATAACCCGAAAACGCTTTCACGCCGACGGCGACCGGCGCCATCGGCCGCTCAGCGAGCGCATCGTCGACGAGAATCTCGGCAGCTACGATCACCTCCCCCGCCAGCACGAGCGGCTCAGGGCAGCCATCGCGGACGCAGAGACCCCCGAGTCGCGCTTAGCTGAGCTCGCCGAAGACTACCACGACGATGATGCTCGGCACGCTCAACCGGACGATCAGGCCGCAAAGCACAACGGCGGCGACCACGACGAAGAGCTCATGGACGCGGCGTGGCTATACGCGTGGTCCTATGCAGCTCTGCGTGCCAGTCGGGGAACCCCCCGAACATCTCATCGCGGACCAGTCCTGAGCTGAGCACGACACGTCGCGGGCGGCCGCCACGGACGAGAACCTGAGGTCCAGCCAACGACTGCGACTGCCGCCGGCGAGATCTGTTCGGTGCAAGGCCTGCCGCTAACTCAACTCAACGGAATGATCGTTATGGAGCGGCGATAGGTTCGCCCACTTGGTGGACCAGGCGGCGGACGAACTCCGGAGCGGACGAGTTGCCCCGCCACGTCCACCGACGACCACGGTGAGTGTTGTGGCGCCCGTCCTGTAGGGGCCAACTGCGAAAGCCTGAACGCAATCCGACACTGCTCCTTCGCCGGCGTGATGCAGAAGTACGCGCGGAGAGTGCTGGTGTTGAGCAACCACAACCGCGCGTGTGCTGCGCCCGTTTGCTGCCTGGTCAGCGACTGCAAACCAGAACCGACGTCGTCCGGTAAATGTTCAGTTTCTGTACACGTTCCGTCCGATGCGAGTGGAACACTCGCGACGTGTCGCTCAACACCCTCACCGAACGCACAACGAGGGCCGTCCGCGCGTCGGCCCGCGCAGCACACAGAACAGCGCGCCGACCGGCACGCCTGCGCGGATCCTGAGCCACGGGTCCAGCTGCTCCCAGGCCCAGCGGTCGATCCGCGGGTCCCGTCGGAAAGCGGCGGCCTTTGTTCCGGGGTGGTCGGCGCCGATGATAGCCGCGCACGGTCGCCGGCGATCGACGCCGGCCGGCGCAATCCACGAGTTGAGTGGATTCCGTGACGTCCTCCCTTCAGACGTTGATCGACGCCATCATCGTCTCGCCGTGTAGATCCAAGGTCCGCCGGCTTCGGTGTCGGCGCGCCCAGACGCTCGGATCTCGCGCAAAGCGCGAGCCCGCGTCGGCCAATTTCGGACTTGGCGCTGGCTATGCACGGAAAGAATCGGGCTCGAGCGCATTAGCGCGCCTTGAGTGGTCTCATGATGTCGAGCCGCAGGACGTTCGGATCTGTCCCGCGCTCGGACCTTGCTTCTGCAATGCGGCGGACGCGATCAATGGCCGATGCGGTAGCGCACGTGCGTCGCATGCGGAGAATCGATTACCTCGACCGGCTCGAAACCGGCGTCTCTCACTCCGTCGAACAGCCGCTCGCCATCGCCGAGCAGGACGGGAACGATATCGAGCATAAGCTCGTCGATCACGTCTGCCGCGAACCCCTGGCGCACGGTGAAAGCGCCACCTGCTACGTCGACTCCGAGCTCACCGGCCACTGCTTTTGCGCGCTCAAAGGCAGCCTCGAACCCTTCGGTGACGAAGTGAAACGTCGTCCCGCCCTCCATCTCGATCGGGTCGTGCGGGTAATGGGTCAGAACGAACACCGGCGCGTGATACGGCGGCTCGTCCCCCCACCAACCGCGCCAATCCTCACGCCAGGCGCCCCGAATTGGACCGAACATGTTGCGGCCCATCACGAACGCACCGCGCGGCTTCATGAGCTCATCGCGCGCGCGAGCATCAGCTACGTGGATAGGTTCGTCAAGGTGCCAGTGGTGGAGCTCGAGGCCGCCAATGCCCAGCGGGTTGTCGCGACTCTGATTAGGTCCCGCGACGAAGCCGTCGAGCGAGACTGACATGTGGCATGTAGTTGGTGTCATGGAGCAGTAGACCGCCGTATCAGCGAGGAATCGAGGAATCATCGGTAGGTGAACACCCTGCCGGACCCTACCATTGCCGTCGGTCCCTCAGCGGCTGGCTTTTGCCTATGCAGCTGCCGAGGTCCAGACGCTCCAAGCGAGCATGGAAAGCAGAAGGCTCAGACCTCCGGAAGTAAGCGTTGCGCCGGAGGTCAACTTTTGAGCCGGTAGGTGATCGGTCGGTGGTCTCCGGGGAGGCGGGGCGGCTCGGTATTGAGCTCATCGATCAGCAGGCCGAGCGCTCTGGCGATGCGCGGCGGGTGGGGGTGGTCGAGGGTGATGCAGCGCCCGGCGGGCGAGGCGGGGGGTGGCCCGGTTGGCGTTGGGGTCAAGCTGGTTGGCGGGCAGCTTGGCGGGGATCCCAGCAAGCTCCGAGCGGGGCGCTCGCGAGTTCGACCTTGGCCGCCTCGATCTGTTCGGTGAGGGTGTCGAGCTCGCTGGTAGTGGGCGGCTGCGGCTTGGCCTGCCGCGCGTTCGGTCTCGGCGAGTTTGGCCTCGGCGGCCTTGACCTGCGCGCGGGCCGTCTTGCGGGCCGGGTTGTTCACCTTGGCCGTGTTCTGCTGTTCGTCCATCTCATACGTGCACAGCCAGTGGATTCCCTGGTGCTCTTCGAGGTACTTGTTGGTGTTCTCGATGCACCAGCGGCTCTTGAGGCGGTGCACCAGCGGCGCGCCTTTGAGCTGGTGGTTGCAGGTGAGCACCTGGAAGACGACCTTGCCGTGCTGGTCGGCGGAGAGCTGGCGGACCGGGCCGTGCTCGTAGCCGGGCAGTTCGATCTGCTCGTCGGCGAGCAGGTAGCCGCGTCTGCGTCCGTTGATCTGAACCCATGAGCGGCGTGGTGCCACAGCCGGCTCGACGAGCGGCGCGCGGCGCCAGGTGACCCACTCCATGTCGGCGGCGGTGATCTGATTGAACACCTTGGGGTAGGCGCCGCCACGGTCAAAGCCGAGCATCACGGTACGCTCGCCGACGATCTCTCTTAGCTCCCCGAGCACTCCGGGCAGCGTGACTGACAGTCCGCGCGGCTCGCCGGATGAGAAGCACACCGCCCGCCAGCGGTCATCGACCACGAACGTGTCATCGCGGCCGGGCTCGGCCAGATGGCGGCGGATGTTGTAGCCCTCCGCGACCGGCTGGGCGCCCCAGTAGGTGACGAAGTGATCATCGACGTAGAACAGCTCTGGCGGATGCTCATCCGCGGCGAGCATCGCCGTGGCGAACGCGCGCTGCACCAACAGCGGGTCAGCCGCCTCGGCCAGCGCCGCCAGCCGAGGGCGCAGCGTCCGCAGCGACGGGAACGCCTTGGACCTCCCCCGGTTTGGCCGACACCTTGAGGACTTTCGGATTAACAGTAACAGTAACAGTGTATCAAATATTCGAGCGAGTGTCTTCAACCGTACAGCGGCGAGAGGTGTTATCAGGGGCAACCGTAAGCGTTACATGAACAACCCAGGCGTTATGTAACTCGACGGCCGGCGTCGACAGACGGCTTGTTATGTCAACCGGCAAACGGCCCTCCTCGTACTGTGCCGGTGAGAGATGACCGATCGTGGAGTGCCTCCTTGTCGTGTTGTAGAACCCTTCGATATACTCGAACACAGCGGTCTTCAGCTCCGCGCGGGTCGGCCATGGCCGGGGGTGAACCAGCTCGCGCTTGAGCGTTGAGTGGAACGCCTCGCAGACCGCGTTGTCGTAGCAATCGCCGACAGGCCGCATCGACACATCGAACCGCTCGACCAGGTCCGGCGCGCACCGCACGCCCTCCACGCGCACCGTCGTGCGCCGCTTGCGCGGCACCGGGATGCCCTCAAGCCTCGCCGCGGCCATCAGCGAGGATATCCGGATCGTCGGGGGATTTCGTGCGGCGATCCATCCAGGTTTGTACGGCCTGTAACTGGTTATACTGTGACTGTCAAAGATGTTTTCTCGGTCATCTCGGTGTGAGTGTCAGTCACACTGGTGTCACTCTGAGTGTCAGTAACCGACTGGTGCTCGGTAGCGGTGCGCAGAGCGTGACGCTCGATCGCGATCACCAGCTCGGCGAGGTGGCGGTAGCCGACGATGCGCCGGAACTGCCGCTCGGCTTCGAGCATGCCGGCCGCGGTCCAGCGCTTGCGCGTGTCGCCCTCGCGCCAGCGCTTGACGTTGCGCTGGGTGTGGCGGACGATCTCGATCATCGACTCGCAGGGGTTGGTCGAGCGCAGCGTCTTGGCGAGCTGACCGGTGATCCCGAGCTGGGTGAGCGTGAGCGTCTCCTCGAGCCCCTCAGCGAGCGAGCGGGCCGCATCAGGCCAGGGGCGCTTGAGTTCGGCGTGCAGCTGCCCGAGGCGCTCGCGCGCCGCCTTCGGGTCCGCGAGCACCCACGCTGCGCGCAGACGGGCGCGGATCCGTTCGCGCTCGACTTCGGGCAGCTGGTCGCATACGTTGCGTTCCTTGTGCCGCTGGCAGCGGTGAACGAGCGCGCGCTCGCCGAAGACGTCCTTGATCGCGCGGCGGATGGGCTTGCCGCCGTCGATGATGAAGAGGATCGCCTGCTCCGGGTCGAGCCCGCGCTCGACCAGGTCGCAGAGCAGCTGGCGCGCGACGGTCGCGTTCTCGGTCGATCCCTCACAGCACGAGCGGGATCTTCACGCCATCGGTTGAGATCCCGAGCGCGACGACATGAGTGCGCTCGGCGATCTCCATGCCGTCGATCATCATCGCCGCCAGCCGTACGTCATCGAGCCGGCGAGCCACCTCGCTCGCCGCCACCCCGCTCCGCCACAAGCACAGGCAAAACGGCTCCGAGGATCGCGCACGACTTACACGACGCCCGTCACCAGTACAAACATCCTGCTCAGACGGCTAACCCGGTGCCCGAGTCACCTACGATCATCCACGGAGCCCCCCAGAAGACGCGAGAGGGGAAGGATCATCCGGATCGCGACGCGCGGTTTCGGCATATCAACGAGACCGTCCGTGAGGCGATCGCGGCGGGCGAGCCGACGATCAGCGTGGACACCAAAAGGCGGGAGCTGGTCGGTGATTTCAAGGCAGTTGGGCGCGAGTACGAGCCGACGGGCCGGCCGGTCGAGGTCCGCACCCACGACTTCAAGGACAAGGATCTCGGGCACGCGATCCCCTACGGCGTGTACGACATCAAGGCCAACGACGGGATGGTGTCAGTCGGCGTCACCAACATACGAGCAAGTTCGCAGTCAGCTCGATCCGCGCGTGGTGGGAGCACCTGGGCCGTGAGCGATATCCGGATGCCAGCCGTCTGACGATCACCGCTGACGGAGGCGGCAGCAACTCCAGCCGCACCCGCCTGTGGAAGACCGAACTGCAGAAGCTCGCCGACGAGCTCAAGCTCACGATCCGTGTCTGCCATTTCCCGCCCGGGACCGGCAAGTGGAACAAAATCGAGCACCGGATGTTCTCGTTCGTGAGCCTGAATTGGCGCGGCAAGCCGTTGGAGACGCTGCAGGTCATCATCGACCTGATCAGCGCTACCACCACCAGCACGGGACTGAAGGTCTACGCCCGCCTGGACCCCGGCGAGTACGTCAAGGGCGTCAAAGTCAGCGATGCCGAGCTGGCCGCGATGAACATCGTCCGCGACGAGTTCCACCCCGACTGGAATTACGAGATCAGACCTCGTCCAACAACCGCAGTAATTGACTCGTGAGTCCTAATGACCTCTGCGGGCAGCGCGGCTCTCACTGTCAGTCGCGGGCGCAACGACCTTGCCACCAGATACCTTCTGCATGGCGGTACCTCCCGTCCTCTCGGACCTGGTTGACGCCCCGAACGCTCCCAACCGGAGCGGACGGGACGGAAGGACCGCCACTCAAAGCCGCCTCCTCAGCCGAGTGTTGTCGGGGTGGTCGGTCATGCTGGCATCTGCTACCGGCTGTAGTAGGTGCTGTTCTCCCTGCTTCGGGGGTTGGGGGCTGTCTGCGTGAGGGGGTCGCCCGCTGGCAGGGATGCCAGCGGAACTGGGCACGGATGGAATGGCCGGCGCGGGCCGCTCATCCACCGGCCTCCAGTTCGTGCACCGGGGCGCGCTGGTTGTGGGTAACGATCGCCCAGCAGAACCCGGCGAGCTGGCGGGCGACGGCGACCGCGACGACCGTGCGGCGCTTGCCGCGCTCGCTGTCGAGCCGGCGCCAGATGCGGTGCAGGCGCTGCTGGGCCTTCCAGGCGATCGCGATCACCGCCTGCTCCTGGCCGTCCTGGCGGCGCTCAAGCGTCGTGCCGAGCCGGGGTGGGCGGCGGTAGTGCCAGGCCGCCTCGACCAGCAGCCTGCGCGCGTGTCGCGAGCCGGACTTGGTGATGTGCCCTTGCCGGCGCGTCTCGCCGGTGCTGTGCTCGGAGGGGACCAGCCCGAGGTAGCTGGCCAGCAGCTTGGGATGCTCGAACCGCGCAAAGTCGCCGACCTCGACCGCCAGCCCGACCGCCGAGAGCGTGTCGACCCCGCGCAGACACCTGAGCCGGGCGATGTCCTGGGCCCAGGGCGAGCTCGCGATCAGCTCGCCGATCGCGCCCTCGAGTGTCTGTCGGCGGATCTCGAGCGCGTCGATCGCGCCGACGTACTCGCTCATCGTCAGCCGCGCGGCGCGCTCACCCAGATCGACCTTGGCCAACCACGCGCGGTGACGCTCGCCCCAGCGACTGGCGGTGTCCTCGAAGCGGACGTCGTGGCGCAACAGCAGCTTCGACAGCCGGTGCCGGGCGCGCATCAGATCCCCGCGCAGATCCTCCCGCGCGCGGACCAGATCGCGCAGCGCCTCCTCCTCCGGGGTCGGCACCCGGACCGGGTGCAACGCGCCGATCATCAGCAAGCGAACCAGCCGCTCCGCATCGCGCGCGTCGGTCTTGACCCGATCCTGGGCCGGACGCTCGATCTTCCCCGGCGCCGCCACCACACACTCGACACCGGCAGCCTGGAGCGCCCGCGCCAGCCCGTAGCCGGTCGGGCCCGCCTCGTAGGCCACTCGCGTCGGCCGGGACAGCCCAGCGCAGAACGCCACCACCGCGGCCGTCTCGCCCGGCAACCGATGAATCGTCATCTCGCCCGACTCGGCGTCCACAACGCACGCCAGCACCTTCGCCGCGTGCACGTCAAGTCCGACCCAGCTGCGAACCTTCGCCATGCTCGGCACTCCTTCTGTACGTATGGGAGTTGTGGCCGACCGCCGAGGCCTTCATCCTCGGCGCGTCTCACCCGCCGCACGCCATGCGCGCGGAGGGGTGCCGACCTATCTTCGACAGCCGGTCGGCCGTTCCTCCATATGGTCTAACGGGTGACCTGCACCGTGCTCGTCATCTGGCTGTAGTTGCCGGCGAGATCGGTGGCGTCGAGCTCGACCGTGTGGGCGCCGGTTTGCGCTAGCGCTGGCACCGAGAACGTGTGCCGGCCGTAGGCGAAGTCGGCGCTCGTCAGGAACAGCGTCTTGCCGTCATGCATCACGGTGATTCCGACTCGCGAGATCTTCGAGAGCCCGAAGCGGATGAGCGACGGCTTCTTCGCCCGCACCCGCTTTGTGAGCAGCTGCACGGTCGGAGGGGTCTTCAGGTAGCGGTTGAAGTTCGAGGCGGTCGTGCAGTAGATGGGCGCCTGGGTGATCTTGCACAGCTGCTGCAGGAAGCCGGTGACGAGCGTGTGGTAGTCGAGCGTGTCTTCCAGGCCGGGCTGATACAGGGACCACGCGCCAGTGTCAAATTGCGGCACCTCGGCGCGAGCCTCGGTATCGCCGGCCGCGAACAGCCGCGTTGCGACGGGATCGCCGCTGGCCTGTGCGTAGTCGGAAAGCCCGATCAGGCTTTGCAGGAAGCCGTTGAGCACATCCTCACTTGGCGCCGGGGCGAACGAATACTGGAGGTAGCGTATCCCGACCATCGTGTTGACGCCGAGGCCGACGGGCGGGGCGGCGCCGAAGACCGGCAACGCTCGCCGAGCGATATCGAGGTAGGACTTGTCTCCGAGCTCCTTGTACGCATCGGCTAGCGCCTGCAGCGCCGTTCCCTGCGACATCGCGCTCGTCCACGGCGGAGCGCCGCCATCGAAGCTGAAGTAGTACTCCCACGTCAAACCCCCGCCGCGGTTGGTGGCGAGCGGAACAAGCTCCGACAGCATCTCACGGCACTCCGCGTCATATTTCGCTCCGTTAGAGCAGAACCATTGAGCTTTGCCGAAGCTGCCAAGCTCCTGCAACTCGATCCCCTGGCCCGGGTAGTATTCCCAAACGAGGCTCGACCCCGCGAAGTCGACCCGCTGCCCGTAGCTCAGAAGCGGCCCGGTCGTCCACCATTGGCGGTTGCGATCCAGTGTGAGAAACAACGCCGGCAGGCGAGACGGCGTGAGCATCCTCGCTGCAGCGATGCGATGAAGGTTCTCGATCACAGCCTCGAGTTCCGCCTTGCGCGTCCCTCCCAGCCGCTTGACCGTGCGCGACGCCGAGTTGAAGCTGGCGCTGTAGCGACGATAGGAAGCCTGGTCGATCTGATGTTTTCGATACAGCCGAGCAAGCTCGCTGCGGACGGTCCGATCTACGGTGTGTCGAGCTATCGATGCGCGTTGCGCGGCTGAGGCGGCTGCAACCGGCGGAGTAAGTGCCGGAATACGCAGGAAGGGATCGTTCCGCGCCGCCGCGTGGCCGTCACGAGCGAGCACGACGACCGGTCCCGCCCAGGCGATAGGCGCGAAGGCGCCCAGCACCCACGCCGCTGCGACTACGACCGCTAGGTGACATAACAGCGGTCGCCGCGCCCTCGGTGACCAAGCCGAGTCGAAGTCCAGCGCCGCTCGCCCACGAGCCCCAGCCATGTCCTTTAACGGTAGTCGGTTTGAAAAAGTTGTGGTGGGACGGCGCGGCATGTCCTGACAGCCGCCACTGCGAGGGATCCGCCGCGGATTCGAGTCAATGGGCGAACCCGCCATGACGCCGCTTCCCACGGCCCAGCAGTTGCTCGACGAGTCGCAGCTCACGTCTAACAGTGAGGCTCCTCCGCGAGCCGTGGCCGCCTCTGTCCAGCGTGGCCCCTTCCATCGCAGCGCCAGGCTACGCGTGCCGCCAATGCTGCCGCCGCTTCCCACCGCCCAGCAGTTCCTGGTTCGTGGCCGCTGGTCCGAAGCGGCTCATCGGCAGTCTGTGCATTCGGGAGGTGGTCCCGTCACCGCTGGCCGTACGCGTAATGGAGATCCGCGATCTCGTGGTCGACAGGCATCACCGGCGCCGCGGTATTGCCGGGGCGCTCCTAGCTAGAGCGTGCGTTCTCCGGGGGTACAGAGCATGGCATGCGCGGCGCGATGCTGGAGGTTGCGGCAAGCCAACACTGCGGCGCTGAGCCTGTACACCGCGCACGGCATGTACCCGACCGCCAAGACCCTTGCCCGTGACCTCGCTCGTGGGCACGACCGAGATACGGCCGATTAGTTAATCGGCGCTACAGGGTCAGTTTCGGCTCTTACTTGATGCGACGAGGTCAGCCAATAGACGAGTGTCGAGCGGGAGCATTCAGTGGGGTGCGTGTGCCGGGGCGCGAGTTCGCCGGCTCTGTCGCTACGCCGGCGGAATCCGGGAGTCAGCTTGAATTGCGATGGTCACTCGGGTTCCCCGAAACATGAGCATCGGGGTTCGACTACCCATGCGCTGGTTTGCGCGGTGATGCGGAACCGAGAACTCAGCGGAACTGTGGGGGCGTGGCGTGAAAGCGCGATGAGAGTGGAATTTGGAATCGAACGAGCGTGGTTCCAGCACCCCCAGGTGTCGATGACTATCCTCTTCTTGTGGACGGCCCGCCGGTGTCAGCTACGGATCCCGCTCACCTGCACCGGCACGAGGCTGTCCGAGGTCGTGCCGTCGCCCAGCTCCCCGGAGTAGTTGAGTCCCCAGCAGTCGACATGGCCGCTTGACAGCAGCGCGCATGAGTGCGCGCCGCCGGCGCTGATCGCGGTGGCGTTGGTGACCCCGGTAACCGGGACCGGGGTCCCTCTGCAGTAACCAAGGCAGTCGGGGCCGGCCTGTGGTCGTGCCGTTTCCGAGCTCACCGGCGGTGTTAAGCCCCCAACAGTCCACAGGTATGAGCCGGGACCGCCGGAGACGCTCACCGACAGCGACTACGCCAACCTGCTGCGTGTCCCCGATCGCCGTAGCCTAGCCTCACCGGCAAACGCGACTATGCCCTGCTACGGGTCCTCGGCGACTGCGGGCTTCGCTCCGCCGAGCTTCGAGGCCTCCGCGCGCGTGATCTGCGCCGTCCCCGTTCGAACGCCCGGCACTACCGGCTGTTCGTGCGCGGCAAGGGCGGGCCGTGAGCGCGAGGTCCCCGTCCCTTTGGCCGTGCAGCAGGCGCTCGAGAGCTGGCTGAAGGTCCACTCGCTCGCCCGGGACGTCGAGCTGCTCGATGAGCAGCCGCTGTTCGTGAGGCTCGGCCGTCACGGACACGAGGCGCCGCTCCCCCTCTCCGCGATCGGCGTGCACCGGCTCGTGCGCCTCAGCTGGCGCGGCCGCCGGCGTGCCGGAGCGGCTCGCGCACCCGCACGCGCTGCGCGCCTACCGGGCCACCCAATGCCTCGAGGCCGGCGTGCCCGTGCACACCGTCTCCGCCCGCCTCGGGCACCTCGACCTACGCACGACCGCACGCTACGCCGCCCTACGCTCAGAGCAGATTGACGACATCGCCGAGGTCTACGACTGCCGCCACCAGGCCGCCCGCCGCAGAACAGAAGTGGCGCGTAGCCACGAGATGAGATGAGCGCGCCGACCACCCCCATGCTCGCCGATCAGCCAAGCCGAAGACCCGTGAAACCGTTTCTTCCATGCCCGCCGCGACAGACGGCGACAAATACAGACCCGCTGGATCTCGCGCAGTTACCCTCCTAGGGTCGACAAGCGTCGCGTTCACGACTTGCAAATACTTGGCCTCCTGCGTCACGTATGCCGAGCGCCCGGCGGCCTGGCCGCCCACGGCGCAGGCCGCGGAAGTGGCTTGGCCCACCTACCCGCTCTCGCCGGCCACGTGAACGGGACTTTCGCGTCTGGACGCCTGGTTAGAGTTCGGGACCGTGGCGAAGCGAAACGGCGCTGCACGCAGGTCATCCGGATCGCCGGCGCGCTCCAAGCGCCGTCGCGGGTCGCGAAACGGCCGGCGGCGGCTCGATGAGGAGTTCCAACGGACCGAGGCGCAGCGCTTGGCGGACGATGGCTGGGTCGAATGGGGCGGTGAGCTGATTTGGGCCGTCGGCTTCACGTCGGGGGGCGCGCCTTACGGACTGCGGGTCTCTGACTTCGACTCCGCGGACCTGCAGGCGATGGGGCTGGACGTCGCGGTGGTCGATGACGCCGGGCTGGCGACCGCAGAGTCCTCGATCGACGAATCGGACGACTGGCTTCGGGACGACGACGTTCCGTTCTGATTGTGAGTAGCGCTTACCTGACCGCGATGATCGAATGCCCGTAATCTCAGCCATCCTCATCACTGTCGTCGTGCTGGCCGTTTGGCTGGCCGGCTTGTCCGTGGCGCTGCGCGGCTATTTTCGTGCGATACCTGTGAGTGCCACCGTCGTCGCCGTCTGCGTCTGGCTCAGCCGGTGTCGAATCCGAAGATCTCGGAGCCATGCGCCCGCGTCCATGCGCCACATCATATCTGATGTCGTGCCGGCGTCAGCGTCGACACCTTCGAGCGACGCGTCCAGCCGTGATCAAGCTCGTGCCCGGCGGACAACTGCTGCTGGTGCCGGTGAAAGAGCTTGAGCGGTGGTGCGAGGAGCACGCTCACTACATGGCAGGCTCGGTGTAGGCGGTCGGTGTCGTTGCAGCCGTCAGGGCCGAGTGCTACTCGTCGCAAGACGCGTACGAGCGCGGCCACGAGCTCGTGCTCGAGCCGATCGGCTTGCACGAGTGCCGCCACACGTACGCCAGCTTCCTGATGGCCGCCGGCTACACCCTGCGCGAGCTGATGGAGTACATGTGCCACAGCTCGCTTCAGGCCACCGAGCGCTACGTGAAGCTCCTCCCGCAGCCCGCCGGCCCAGAGGGCGCCGCCGATCGGCTCAACGAATACCTCGCCGGGAGGACGAAGCCCTCGTGACCTGCCTCGGTGCAAACAATTGCACGCCACGCCACGAGGCGGTTCGTAGCCCCTCGTTGCGGCCGGCGACACGCGGACCGCAAATCTCGCAACCGCCCGTAAACGCTGACGATCCATGCAAATGCAACAAACAATGCCGGAGGAGGGACTCGAACCCCCGACACGCGGATTATGATTCCGCTGCTCTAACCGACTGAGCTACTCCGGCGGGGTCGCTTTTGCCCTGCAAACAAGCGCGTTCTGCTGTCTGTGCCGGTCATCTGCAATATGGCTGCGGTGCGGCCCGATCCGACCAGTTTGCAAGAAACCCATGCGGTTCGTTAGAACAGCGTTCATGTTTGTTAGACGCGCTTGTTAGAAGGCTTCACGCGAGCCATCAGCCTAGCAACGGCCTGGAGCGCGCGCCCGGAAGAGGCGCGTGGCCGGGCTGCCAGCGGCAAACCGACACAAGGAGGAGCGATTGCCCATCCCAACAGACCGTCCGCGCCGACCCCGGGGGGCCGGCTCGATTCAGTGGAAGCGGGCAGACCGTACGCCGTCTTCCGCGATCTGATCACAGGCAGGCAGAAGTGGGAGGGATTCGATGTCGCGGTGACGGCACGCTCGGGGGAGGATAACCTGCGTCGACTCGAGGAGCTGGGCCCAGAGCGGAGTGCAGTGATCGGGAACGGCGCCAACGACGAGCTTGTCCTTCACGCCGCAGCGCTGAGCGTCGCGGTGATCGGGCCTGAAGGCGCGAGCGCCGTGGCGTTGCGCGCCGCAGATGTCGTGTCCGTGTCGGCTGTCGATGCGCTTGATCTTCTGCTCGAGCCACGGGCCCTGTCGGCCACCCAGCGGCCATAGGAGATCTGCCGCCAGATGGAGTCAACCGATCTGACGCGGCGCCGCCTGTCGCCGGCCGTGAAGTTCGTACTGATGGTCGGCGTGATGAGCTTCTTCGCCGACTTCACGTACGAGGGCGCGCGGAGCGTCGTCGGCCAATACCTAGGCCTGCTCGGTGCGGGAGCTCTGGCGATCGCGATGGTCACGGGCTTCGGGGAGCTCGTGGGCTACGGCCTACGGCTGTTCTCTGGCCGCAGCGCCGACCGAACCGGGCTCTACTGGCCGATCACGATCGGCGGCTATGTGCTGCAGATGTCGGTGGTGCCGCTGCTCGCGCTGGCCGGGAGCTGGGAGATCGCCGCCGTGCTCGTGATCCTCGAGCGCGTCGGGAAGGCGATACGCAACCCGCCGCGCGACGCGATGCTCTCGCACGCGACGAAGGAGATGGGATATGGCTGGGGATTCGGCGTTCACGAGGCGCTCGACCAGTTCGGGGCGCTGTTCGGGCCGCTCGCGGTGGCGCTGGTCCTGGCGATCAGCAACCACGACTACAAGACCGCGTTTGCCGCGCTCGCCGTCCCCGCCGCGATCATGCTCTCGCTGTTGGCAGTCGCCCGCGTGCTGTACCCGCGACCGCAGGATCTCGACGCGGGCCCCGCCCACGTGACAACGGAGGGACTTCCGCGGGTGTTCTGGATCTATCTGAGTGCCGCGGCGCTGGTGGCGATCGGGTTCGCCGATTTCCCGGTCATCGCCTTTCACCTCCAGCGCGCCGGCACGGTTCACGCAGACATCATTCCGCTGTTCTATGCAACGGCGATGGCCGTCAGCGGGACCGGATCGCTTCTGTGCGGGCGGCTGTTCGACCGGCACGGGATCGGCATCCTTGTTCCCCTGACAGGCCTTGCTGCGGTGTATGCGCCGCTCGCGTTCCTCGGCGGTTCTTGGGCGAGCCTCGTGGGGGTGAGCCTCTGGGGGCTGGGCATGGGAGTGCACGAGTCGATCATTCCTGCGGCGGTCGCGCCGATGGTCTCGCCAGACCGGCGCGCGTCCGCGTATGGTCTCTTTACCGGCGTGTATGGGATCGCTTGGTTTCTGGGAAGCACCGCGATCGGCGCACTGTTCAGCGTCTCGCTCGGTGCGGTGGTCGCCTTCGCGTTGGTGACACAGCTGGCCGCGATAGCGCCGATCATTGTCGTTCGTCGCCGAACGGCTTCGGCCTCCAGCGGCGCCGCGTGATGAGATGACGGCATGCCGGTCAGGCGAGTACCGCGCGTCGGTGAGCGCGTAGCGATCGCGTACCTCTCCGTGCTCGCTGCGGGAGAGGTCACGCGCCTCGACGAAGGTGGCACGCGGATTCGGGCGATGACTGCGGAGGGGGAGGAGCTCGTGTTCGTGCTCAACCGGGCCACAGGGAGATTTCACGCCGATGGGGACCCGTTCGGCGCGCGGCTGCTGTTCGACCCTGACTGATCTGACCGTTGGTTCACGCTGGAACCGCGCGAGGCGCCGACGTCACCGGTCCGCTGTCGCGCCAGAACAGCGATGAGCACCAACGCGGCGATCAGGCAGCTCGTCCCGGCGGCGGTGACGGCCACCGAGCGGGGCGGGCCGGCCCGTGACGGCGATCGCCACGATCGCAGCTGCGGATCCCCCGGCCGCAGCGGCGGCCAGCATCGCGACGAACCGCGAACGGCAGGTCATCGGCGGTCGCGGCGGCCCCGTTCCCCGTCCCGGTAGCTGCCGCCGTCGGGACTGCGGCCGGCTGCCTCGCCGCCGGGGCTCCGGACACCTGGGCGGCGATGTCCTGAACCGGATCGTCCGTTGCCTCCGGGCTGGCGCGGCCTCCCTCGAACAGGATCTGGCGGGCCTTGAAGGTGACCGCTTCGCGCTTGTTGTCTTGCTGGTCGGTCCATTCCCGCCAGTCGAGCTCGGCGTCGACAAACACGCGCGAGCCCTTGCGCAGATATTGCGCGCAGGCGCGGGCCTGCGCCCCGTACGCCTCGACGGTGAAGTAGTTGGTCTTGTCGACCCACCACCCGCCGGCGCGCCGGCGGGTGGTGGTCGCGACTCGCAGTCGGGCGACGTCGGCGCCGGAGGGCAGCTGGCGCAGCTCGACGTCGCGGGCCAGGTTCCCGGACAGGGTGGCGGTGGCGATGTCTCGCATCAGGTTTCTCCTCTCGCTGAGAGCCGCAGCGCGCGCCGCGCCAATCGCAACGCGACCGTCACGAACCCATCAGGGCCTCCTCGTCTGTTCGGCGGGCCCCGCGGTCACGGGCCCGCGGATTTGCTGATCGGCGCGCGCCGCCCCGCGCGTGCGCCGGAACGCAAGGATCGAGCGCAAGAGCGCAAGCAGCAGCGCAGGGAGGCGCGCGAGCGCAAACGCTCACAGACAACCGGGTGATCACCGCGCGGCGCTGGCCGGTTTTCCACAGCTCCGGGTTCTTGACCGCGGGTGGCACTGCCGAACGGGTGGGCGTTCGACCTGCTCGGAATCGGCTGCTAGCCGGCTGACACACCCAGCGGCCCGGAGTTCCGTCCGCCCAAGGGACGGTTCTCCGGACCGCTCCCTCATGTCCCAATGATCGGTGAAGAAAGGAGGTGCACACGGCAGCCAGACTCCTTCAAGCTAACGGAGCACTATATAATAGGACCTCCTCTCGGTGAAGTTGAACCGCTCGTTGCTGGCCGGTTAGGGTCAGCCGCTCGCGAACGAAGTCTGCTCGCCTGTCTGAGCTCGGCGAGCGTGTGGATTACGGCCAGTCGATTCGCTGCGCGAGCTCGCCGGGCCCGAGCTCGATCAGGCCGCTCGCCTTGACAGGCTGGTATTGCTCCCCGGCCAGGGCGAACCACTGAACGGTCCGGTGCTGCGGGTCGACGATCAGCAGCTCGTCCACCTGGTGGGCGGCGTAGAACGGCAGCTTCTCCCAGGTCTCGTCATCGGGCGAGACGATCTCGACGACGAGTGCCGCGGTCTGGTAGTAGACGCGGTCCTCGCGTTCGCGGTGAAGTCCGCCGTCGGGCACCCGGTAGTTGCCGGGCTCGCCCAGGTTGAAGATGCTCACCATCGGGGCCAGGCCGGCCTCGTGAGCAGACTGCTCGAGCAATACCGCGAGCTGCTGGACGACATCTGCGTGCCTTCCTGACGGCGCGGGATTCATGTGGTACACACCATCCCAGACCTCGTCGAGCAGATCCTGGCCCAGTCGCCGGCGCCGTTCCAGCAACCGCTCGAACTCAACCGGTTGGGGATCGCGAACGAGCGTCGGCATGCTCTCAAGACTACCCCTGCTCCGTGGCCTGGTCGGCCGCGGTGGGGACCTCGGCTCTTGCCTTAGCCTGCGCGCAACACGCCGGTTCGTGGGCCTCGCCGCCCGACTCGAACACCTCGACCCGGTGTCCGCGCTCGGCGCACTCCGCCATGAACCGTGAGTGCTCAGCCGCCATCTCGCTGCTGACGCTGATCTCGATCATCTCGTCTCCTTCGCTTGCTCGTTGTAGTTCGTTGTCGTTCCCGAGGATGGGGCGCGCGTCCTCAGGCCTTCGGCTCGCACGCCGAGCACCTCTCCGAGGAGCGGTTAGCGTTACGCGCGGGCGGCTCCGCTGGCGGTCCGGCTCTCTCGCTGGCCGCCGCTCGATCACCAGCGCCACCGGCCACCGGCTCCAGCCCAGCCAGTCGTAGCGGCGTGCCCGCAGCGCCTCGCGGATGGGGGAGGCCACGAGCAGCCGCACCGCCACTGCGACCGCCAGCACCGCGCCTGCGAGTTCCAGCAGGACGTGCGCGTAGGCGACCGCGATCAGCAGCGTCGCCGCCCAGCCCAGCGGGTTGTGGCCGCGCATCACAGCAGCCCCGCCCGCTCGAGCTCCGAGCGGATCTCCAACCGCTCCCGCTCGGCGACCTGCTCGGCGATCACCGCCTGCGCCCACGCGGGCAGCCGGCACTCGCACGCATGCGGTCTGCCGCTCGATCCGCGCCCGCTGCCTGGCAGTCAGCTCGCGGACCGTCTGGGCAAGATCGGCCGGGGATACGCGGAAGCGATCAACGGCTTCGTCGCCGAGCGCGAGATCCCGGTGGTGCGGTTCGTCAGGGCGATGTGAAGGAGGACATCGCCCGCGAGCACTTCCAGCGCGCCGAGGCCGAGGGCCGCTTCGGGGTGGTGATGCTCGGCACCGCGCAGGAGAAGACCAGCGTGTGGCGCGGGTGGCGCGACGGCGGGCCGGACGGGCATCCGCACTTCGTCTACCGACGCCAGTCGATCTTCCCCAACAACTACTACTTCTACATCCGCGACCCGGACTGGGGTCCGGCGTTCATCAAGACGATCGCCTACGCGCCGTTCTCAGTCTGGGTGTACTTGAACGGGAACGAGTGGGCAAGCAGCGGGCCACCCAACACGGGATCGACTTCACCGCGCTGGACAACGGGTTTGCCGCCTGCGAGAACGAGCCGGCCCTGGCGGAGATCTGCTCAAGCCTCTCGGCCGCCGACGTGTGGGCTTTCTTCGAACGCTGGCAGGCCGCCCTGCCCTCGCCGTTCACGATCGAGGACCGCCAGCGCGGCTACGGGTATGACCTGGCGTTCCGACAGCTTGAAATCTCCGACACCCGCGTGTTCGATCGCCCGGCTTCAGGCCGCGCCTGGTTCGAGCGCACCCTTCCAGACCAGCTCACGCTCGGGCGCCGTGACCGGGTCGCCGTCGTGTTCGGCCGCCGCGTGAGCCGCCGCACCCCAGGCAGGTTCCACACTAGGGTGATGAACACCGGCGTCGAGGCCGCGATCCAGGTCCACTACCGCGCCTCCAAGGTCAAGCAGTACTTCAAGGAGGGCCGCGCGCTGCGAACCGAGACGACCGTCAACGACACCCACGACTTCGCCGTCGGCCGCCGCCTCACCGCCGCCAACTGGGATGCCCTGGTCGACATCGGCCACCAGGTCAACCACCGGCTCCTGGACCACCAGCTTGACGCGTGCCAATGCGCGCCAGACGCCACGACGCTTGAGCGCGTGGTGCTGCCATCCACCCACGATGGCCTACCCGCCCCCGGACTGCGGTTCGGCGACCCGCGCACGATGGCGCTGCTCGCCTGCCTGTGCTCCTTCCAGCACCTGTTCGCGGGGTTGACGAACCGCTCACTGCGCGAGCTGATCGCCGGGCTCATCCCCGGCTACGGCGCGCGGCAAATGACCTACGACCTGCGCCGCCTCACACGCAACGGGTTCATCCAGCGGATCCCCCGCACCCACCGATATGAGCTGACCAGCGAGGGACGCCGACTGGCCGTCTTCTTCACCAAGACCTACACGCGGATCGTCAACCCCCGCCTTGCCGAACTCAGCGTTGAGGCCGTACTGGTCCTCGGGGAGCCGGGTTCTCGGAGCGGTGGCCGCCGTAAGCGACCTCCTTGACCACCACGCTGCGGACTTCACCACGCCTTCGCGAAGCGTCGCACGAGGGGTTGCCACGTGCACCACGCCGGCACGCTCCTCGCCAGTACTGCCCCCCGAATCCCGAGGGTTTGGCCCTAACGGTCACGCAAGGGCGGACACCGACCGCGAGCAACTCGCCGGCTGGCTCGTTGAGCGCGCCGTCGAGCACGACGCCGTCAACGCTGGTCGCCCTCGTGGACGAGCACCTGCGTGCCCGCCAGCTGCTGCGAGCCCGTCCATCGACACGCTCGCGCGCGCATGATCGCGACCGCTTGGGGCAACGCGCATCGCCACGTCGAGCAGCTCTTGGCCGAGCAGCTGGCCCCCCAAGCGCCGCGACGAGCTCGACACGCTGCCGGCCGGCGCCGACGTGCAGGCCAGCGGCATCGCGGACCTTCGCCGCCGGGCCGCGCGAACTGGGGTCAAGGAGGTGCTCGCCAGGTGCAGCAGCACCGCCGGCTCGTCGCGCTTGGCGCAGCGGAGATCGATGTGAGCGCTCTGCCGGCGCGGCGTCGCGCGCTGGAGGCGCTCGGGAGGCGGATGACCGCCCAGCAGCTGCGGCGCTTGGAGCCCGCGCGCCGGCACCGGCTGCTGCTGGTGCGCTCGCGACGGCTCGCCTAGAGCCGGCGCCGCCCCCGACCGGTCACGATGAGCCAACGCTTCGTTCGGGCCGCAGGCCGTGCGTCGCGATTGGGGTGTGATGATCGGTTTTCGGTTCGGCGTGCCGATTAACGTCATGAGCACGGATACGGCACAACGAGGAGGTTCCTGATGCGGGGATCGGTCAATCGCCGGGCGCGGGGCGCCCTGATCGCTGCCGCCAGCTTGGTCGCGTGCGCGCTGAGCGCGGCCCCGGCGGACGGGGCGGCGCGCTGCCACGGCAGCTTCCCGAACTTCGGCGGCTACCCGTACTACCGGCTCGACGTCAAGGTCTTCTACCGCCGAGACATAAGTGCCGCCAGGCGGTTGAGCTCGGCCGGCGTGCGGTGTCGCTGCGCGGCCTGCGCGTGATCCGCGACCCCTCCGCGTTCGGAGCCGGCGAGTTCGGAGGCCCGTTCCGGGTCGGGCACTTCCGCTGCTCTTTGACCGCTCGCGGATCGGACTTCCAGGAGGCGTACTGCACGTGGGGAGGGCAGGCCGTCTACTACGAGGACCACCGGGAAGTCGTGCCCACATGAGCCAGACCTCCCCACCCCACGACCCCGGGGTGGCGCTTGCACGATGATCGAGAACCGGAGGCCACGAGATCGCCGGGCGCCGGACGCGGCGCGTCCTGTCCCACCGCCGCGCTCGATGGGCAAGGCCCTGAATCACACCTCAAGGCAGGCGCGGGTCGGCAGGGAACGGGACCGCTGGCTCGCCTACCCCGACGCGGATCGCGGCGTGCAGCTCGTCGAGGGCATCGGCGAGCCGATGCAGGTTGGCCGGATGTCGATGTCGCGGGTGAGTTGTTCGGCGAGCTGAATCTGCATCGCGTCGCGCCGGAGGTCGTCATAACCCTGAGTGCCGATCGGCGCCGGGTGGATGGTGAGCTCGGTGCCGTAGGCCTCGAGCGCGAAGCTGGCGGGCGCGTCGATCGGCGGCGTCCTCGACGAGCCGATGGGCTGGCCGCCAGCGGCGGCGATCGCGGCGCCGAGGCGCTCGCGCTGGTCGGCGCGCGGGACGATCGTCACCGTGCCCCTGACCGGCAGCAGTGGCGAGCCGTGCAGGACCTCAGCGAGCTCGCCGATCAGCACGTACTGGACGCTGGCTCGTTCGAGCGCTTGGAGCACGCCGAGCACGTCAACAGGCGCCGACGCCGAGGCCGGGAGGGGGGCCTGCCCCCCTCCCGTTAGATGGTGGTCTCGCGACGACGGATAATGGCCCTGTCACGCGAGAGAAGGAGATGCCATAGGAGATGCCATGCAGATAGTAGATAGACCACGGTTCGATTACCGTGGCGGACCTCGCCGCCGCGAGAGCGTTCTACGAACAGGCGCTCGCGCCGCTCGGCCTGCAGCTCGTCGCCGAGTTCCCCAGTGGAATCGCACTCGGGGGCGGTCAGGGGGACGGGATGGTCGGGCTGCGTCAGGGCACCGAGTACCGCGGCCCCGTGCGCGTGGCGTTTTCCACGGACCGCGCAGGAGTGGACGCATTCTACGAGGCTGCGCTCGCAGCGGGCGGCACTGACAACGGCGCCCCGGGCATCCGAGCTCACTTCCCGAACTACTACGCCGCCTACGTCCGCGATCCGGACGGGAACAACATCGAAGCGGTCTGCCGAACGGCGTAGGTCGCGCAGGGACCACTCTGCCAGCACGCAGACGCCACGGGCGTCGAGCGGTTTCGTCGCCGAAGGGGTCGACGGGCGCGGGGATCCTCGCCAAAGCGACAACGGTGGCGTGCGCCCGCCGCCTAGGACAGCAGCCAGTGGCGGTCCCTGTGGAACGGTCGGCATGTTGCCATAGTTCACCCTGTCGGCGGCGTCAGCGAGTCAACGGCATTAGCGCGAACGTCGCTGACGTCGGGCAACCCGCTCGAGTTTCTCGTCGTAGGTCAGCAGCTCGCCGACGAGGACGTCGGCGGTCGCGAGCACGATTGCGTCCGGTAGACGCAGCGAAGACTGAGTGGCCCTGAGGATCGCAGCGCGCTCGGCGATCGTCGCGCTGAGCGGCGCCACCGTGATGCCCATGGCGCCGATCGCCTCGCGGGCATCTGCGATACGGTCGGCGCGTGCGAATGCCACCAAGGCCTCGCTGTAGGCGCTGGCTGGCGTCATCAGTTGACGCTCGGCACGATCGGCGGCTTCGAGTTCATCGACTGCTCTGCTGTGGTGTGGGTCCTCGCGATCCAGCAGTCCGATGAGGACGCTGGCATCGAGGATCAGCGTTCCCACTCGTCCCGCAGGCGATCGAGTTCTCCGGGCTCGTAGATCCCGCTGGCGATCCCGGCGTGACGTCGAACTCGGGACCCGCGAGCGGCGATCAGGATCTCTCCCTCTCCCACAGGCCGCACCGCGACCTCGTCACCCGGCGCGAGACCGGCAGCGCGCATCACCTCGACCGGCAGCGTGACTTGGTTCTTGGAGGAAACCCTTGGCATGCCCTTTACTCTAACAGGCTTCGAGTAAAGGACCAATCGGGGCCTGGTGCTGAACGCAGCTTCTCCCCCTAAGGGCACGAGCGAGAACGATCGCTCCCTCTGACGACGTCTGGACGCGCCTGACGCCACCGTCTCGCCCTCAAATACTCCCGGTATTATCGCGGCGAGCTGGCGGCGTCAGACACGCCCAGCCACTCGTCAGATTGGAGCGCTAATTCTCGCTCGCGCCCTAATCTAAGACAAGACGGGTACTGTTCCTCGAACCCCTGCAAAGCGCCAGTGGGCTCGTAGAAGAGACCGCCTTCCTTCATTGCGCGCGTTATCGAGCGCGGAGGCGAGCTGGTGTGCATCGGCGCGGACGGAAAGGGCGGCTTCACGGCGCTACGTGCACGCATAAGGCGGCGGGGGGCAGGCAGCGGCCGCGGGCCAACACGCACCGGCGATGCTGCTCGTGTTCGACGCTCTGCGCCTTGATGGTCTGCCGTTCGTCGGCTTCCGTATGCGCGTCGGCGGGAGCTGCTCGCGGAGCTGGCGCTCGATAGCCCCAGCTCTGCGTGTTGCCGCCAGCCAGGGGTTACGATGTTGGTGGGCGCGAGCGACTGACTGAAGCGAAGTGCAGACGTCAGGGGCTCATGGTCTGCCGCGCGGCTTTGCCCTTCGAGGGCCTCATTCATGCGCGCCCCGGTGTCGCGCTCGCGCCTACTCTCCCTCATGCTGCCGGGGCTTGCGCATCGTTGCGTGCAGGACGGCGAGACCTTGACCGGAGACCGTCGTGACTAGTCGAGCGAACGTCGGAACGAGCGGCGCTCAGCACCACGCGCTGGACGCCCGACCGGTTGCGGGGCACTTAGCTTAGAACGGAATGTCATCGTCCCGAAGCCGGTCATCAGCTTCGTCGATCGAGGACTGCGTGTCCGTTGACTCGGCGTCGTCCACCGCCGCGACGTCCAACCCCATCGCCTTGAGATCCGCAGGGTCGAAGTCGGAGACCCGGAGTCCGTAGGGCGCGCCACCCGACGTGAAGCCGACGGCCCAGATCAGCTCACCACCCCATTCGACCCAGCCAATGTCCGCCATCCGCTGCGCCTCGGTTCGTGGCCGACTACGTGCCTGAAGACGGGGGGCCTCCGTTGATGGCGCGCTACGCCGAGCGCTCCGAGCTCAGCCCACCCGCACGGGCGATCGCGCGCGGACTCGCCGACGCTCGCCTGGACGTGTACCGTGTCGGCTCGACCGTCCGCGGCCTGTGGCTTGAGATCGCCGCTCACCGGCGGCATGCCGGTGCGGCTTGGGTGGCTGGACGGGCTGGAGCGCGTCCAGATCGGCGAGATCGTCGTCGCGCGCGTCGTCCACGCGACGACGATGCCGACGGTGTGGGGGCTCGGCGCCTGCTTCCCGGCCGACAGTGAGCGCCGCCCGCGTGACTGCAAACAAGACGCCACTTCCTTCCTCCGCCGCGCTCCCGTCGACCCGACGCACGGCAGGCAGAGAAACCGTCGCGTTCGAGTCGGCGACCCCCTCTTCCCAAATGCGGCGACCGAATGCGCGTTATCGAGCGTTCCAGCGAAGGGCTCTGCGGACCCTCCTGGCGTGCCGTGTCGCGCCACTCGAGGAGCTCCCCCGGTTCTCGCGCCGATGCTCGCCAGCACGGGCTCGTCGCCGACCGCGGCAGGCTGGACCGCTGCCACCCTATCGATGCCGCCGCCACCAATGGCGGCGACGCCTGGCGCCGGTGTGGGCGTCATCCGGTTCGATCAGGCGCAGGCCGACCAGTCTCCCGTGCTCATACACTCGCTCGATCGCGTAGCCGTTCAGCTCCAGCTCGCTGATCACGGCCGCTGGGGAGTCAAGCCAGCCGCGCGCAACGCGGCAAGCGACACCGGCTGCTCACCAGCACGACGCAGCTGCTCAAGCGCCAGACGATGCTGAGTCTCAACGAGCGTCACCGAACCGAATTATCAACACTCCGGCCAGCCGATCCAGGCTCCTCACGCTCCGACCGCTTCTCCGTCAGCGGCACCCGCTCGCGCCATAGCGTTCGTTATTGGGCGAAAGTCATGAGGAGAGCGGCCGGCGGAGGGAGTCGCACCGCCTGGCCGCCGGGACCATTGAGTGGACCACGCGGGCCCGTCGGGCTGCCGTGACTCGCGATCTACCTCGCGTGCCGCCGAGCGCCGCGGCGACGCCGGAGCGTAGTATCCGTGCAAGCAGCGGCCCGAGCGCCGCGGAGACCGGCGTCCTGCGGTGCGCGAGGTGGTGGACGGGCGCATCCAGATGCGCGCCGAGCTCGAGCTTCGCGGGATAGGTGCTCTGGAGCAGGTTGAGCTGTCGGCAGCCGCGCTCGATGGCCAGTCGAACCGCCTCGTACTGCAGGACGAACCAGACGTTGTGCGCCCGAACGACCTCGTAGTCGAGGCCGATGCGAAAGGCGACGCACCGCTCGGACGAGCTCACGCACACTAGCCCGCCGATCATCCTCTCGCGCTTGCGACACGTGATCAGCGCCGCCTGCACCGGCGCGTGGCACAGGCCCTCGAAGAAGGCGCGCTCGACGACCGCCTCGTAGAGCGGGACGAACTCCGCGATCAGCGGGCGCCAGTCGTCGATGACCTCGACCCGCAGGTCAGGATCGGCCGCGGCTCGCCGCAGTTTGCTGCGAGCGTTGCGGCGGGCCTTCGGCTTGAGGTGCCCGAGATAGGACTCGAAGTCGCCCGGGGCGTCGACGATCGCGTCGGGAAGCGCGGCCACCGCGAAGAACGGCCGCCGCCCCACCGCAGGCAGGCGCTCGACCAGGGCCGCCCCACCGCAGGCAGGCGCTCGACCAGGGCGGCGCCGTCGAAGTCCTTGAACAGCGTCCACGGCAATCGCCGCCGGTCGGCGAACGACCGCAGCTCGGTGAGCACGCCGGCGGACTCGAGAGCCGGTCACCGAGCAGGCGCCCCTCCGCGAGCGGGTGCCCGCACACGAGCACCGAGACGCGAGCGAAGTGCGGCCAGGCTCGGCGAACCCGCCGCGCGAGACGCTGCGCCCCGGACCCGACAACGTCGTCGAGCGCGAACCCGCACAGCCAGAACGTCGGCAGCACCGCCGCAAGCCGCCCGGCGCGGCGCACGGCGACGTACGCGAAGCCGTCGACGCCGATCGGCGCGCTCTCCATCAGCGCGAACGCCCCGTGCGACCACAGCGGCAAGCGATCGCCCTCGAGCGCCGCCCATTCCTGCGCCGGGAGCTCGGCGATGCCGCCGTGCAACCGAACGTCGGCCGGGCGTCCCGTCACGGCGCGATCGTACAGCGCGGCCCGCTGGCGGCTACAGCCGCCCACGCGGGATGACGCGGGCCCTGGCGGCCGGCGGACCCCACGGATGCATGATCTGATCTCCCCGAACGACCTGCGGCTTCTGGCGGCTCACCGTAACGTCTCCCCTCGCTCCACCTCACAGCGATCAGTACGGACCTGACCCGCGATCGTAGGAAGCTCGCCTTCCCCCGCGTCGCCCATGCAGCGTTACGCGCTTGAAGCCGCGTCGATCTCCGCAGCGAGGGCAAGTGCTTGTTGAGAGAGCGAGCGCAGCGCCCCGGCCGCGGCTGCGCTGTCATTACCCCGAAGCGCTTTGCTCGCGGCGCCCAGCGCGTCGTCAAAGGCCACGCGCTGCGTCGAGCGCTTGCGCTCGCCGATGAACGCGTCGAGATCGGAGCGCAGGATGCGCACCCGCCGCGACCCACCCGCACGGCCGGCAAATCGCCACGCGCCAGCATATATTCCGGACCGTTTGCTGGTTGAGCTTGAGGCCCCTGCTCGATGCGACCGAACGTGCACGATGAACGGGCTCGCCACCTGCAGGTCTCCTCCCTCCCCGACGCAGCACCGCTCGAGCGCGCACTGCAAGGTCGGCGCTGAGCGTTGGCGCGAACATCTCGCGCGCCGGCTCGCACCGGCGGACCGCGCCCGGCTAGCGCGTCACATCGCCGCCCCGGTCACACTCCTGCCCCGGCTCCGCCCAGGTCGTCGCCCGCGGCCACGTCGCCGGCCGGTCCCATCGATGCCCCGGGCATATCGGGCGTCGCGGGGCCCACGAACGTGCCGAGCGTGCCCTGCCTCGCGGACTGCTCAGGTGATGCAGGGATCTCGGGCGTCAGGCGGATATCGGGCGTCCCGGGGGGCTCCGACGCGCCGGGGGTTTCGGGCCACCGCCGGCCGCCGACCTCGAGGGTGCCCACCTTCAGCGAGGCGATCTCGATCTCCTTCGCGCGCAATCTGCGGATCACCGCGTTGGCGATCGCGAGTCGCCCGATCGCGATCGTCCCGACCGCCGAAGCCGCGATCGCGAGCGGACCCATCACGCTCGGGCCGAGCAGGCGGCCGCCGATGACGTGGGCGCCGCTAACAGCTAGGCTGTTCGCAAATCTTTCGCACTCACGAGCGCTATCCCTGGGTGGCACGCCCGTGCTAGTGCGAATGCAAGGCCGGCTCCGGAACCGACGCGGGCCCTGCTCGTCGCCAGATCCGGGACCGGTCGGTGCGCTAGCCGCAACCCCGCCGGGCGGCACGCACCGTCGCGCAAACGGCAAGGTCGGACGCGGCGACGAGACTGCCGGTGTCGGAGCGAAGCGGCGACCACACCGACATGACCGGTTGAGGCGTAAAGCGACAGCATGCCGGCCCCAACCGACGCTCGATCGCGGAAGTCGCCGCAGTCCTGCCCTCCCTCGCCGACGAGCACGTTGCCGCCGACGAGCACGTTGCCGCTGACGACACTCGCCCTGCAAAGCGCAGCGAGCAAGGCCGGTGCGACGCCGGCGTCGGGACCCTCGAGTCGGATCGAGGCGGGGGCCTTGGCAACCGAAGGGGCGGGCCCGTAGGTCGCCGGATGCAGGGTCAGCGCGACCGGTGGCACATTCCCGACGATACGTAGGCATGACTCGCGCCTACACCCTGGTGCACCGATCGCTTGCCGCTACGTGCGCCGCCACGAGCCTCGTGAGCAGCCGGACAGGCAGCTCGGGAAGGGAGGCGAGAACGATCGCGGCGGGATGCCGAGTTCGCTCGGAGGGTGAAGGCACCACCGGTCGGTCCCGGATCGGCGTAGGCTGCAGGTTCAACCAACTGAGGAGACTGTCGTGTTCGTACGTGTCGTCAGGTTCACCAACGTGAGCGCCGAACGCATCGAAGGGCTACTCGCGAGAATCCAGCAGTCCGACGGTCCGCCTCCCGGGGTGCCCACCACCGGCCTTCGGTTTTTGGTCGACGAAGCTCAGGGAACGGCAGTCTCGCTCCAGTACTTCGCGACGGCTGAGGACATGGCCGCCGGCGCCGAAGTCCTGAGTGCCATGGATTCCGGCGAAACGCCGGGCACGCGCGTCTCCGTGGATACGTGCGAGATCAAGCTTGAACGCGATTTCGGTTGAAGTAGCACCGCCCTCGAGCGGCACGGCTCGCAGCCATGGCCGGGACGCTACCCGGCGAACGAGAGAAGACGACCATCCGCGATACGGCTGGGCCGCGCTCGCCGACAGGAGCCGGGCAATCCATGCTCGCCGTTCGCCGAATGCAGGGCCCGCACGGCAGGGTGGCAAGAACGCCCGGCTGCATAATGCAGAGTCGCCTCGGCCGCTCCTGCACGAAGGCCCCGCCGGCCACCTCCGCGGCTTGATCCCTGGTGATCGGAATGTCGCCAACTCGATCGCGCGGCGCGAGGTGGCCGGGCGACGAAAGCAGTCGCCCGGGATCCACCTGGGAGCGCGCTGGTCGCCGATTCCGTGACTGATCACCGCGACGAATCCGGAGCCGCAATGACTACGCATGCCGGCGATCTCCGGCGGCGGGCATCGGCCGCGCGTCCCACCTTGGGCTCGTTCGAAACGCGGGCGGCGCATGAGGGCGCTCTTGGATCGCAAGCAACGCAGCCATCTCGGGCTCGCTTGCCGCTTCGGCGACGATGCGGTGGCTCATCAGCATCAGCGGGCGGATCGGAGTCGGTTGGGTTTTGCGCGCTGGAAGTCGAACGTGCCGCGCGGTTCGCTTGCTGGTGGGCTGGTTCTGACGCGTCTGTGGCTGCGGCTTATCTCTGCGTGTTTGTGCCCGACTGTCAGTGTGAGGTCGCGGCAGTGACGGGAATGGCGGTTCGCGCGAAGGGTTGAGCGCGGGCGGGTTGCTCCTCGAGGGATTTGGCTGCGCCGATTGCGGCGCATGTGCGTGCGGAGTCAGCTACGTGCGCCGGCGTTCCGGTCACGAGACTGATCCGCTGTGCAACCGCGCGCAGCAGCAAGTTCTCGCCGGTGAGCGTGATCCCGCGGTCGATGACGTCGGCGGCGAGCTGCGGCGGTGTGCGGGCGAGGGTGTCGGTGGTGGCATCGACGATCCGGGTGATCGACGGTTCGAGCAGGTCGCGGATTTCGTGGCTGGTCAGCCGGACGCTCGTGAGCGTCCCCGAGGCGAGGTCGCGGCCGACGATCTCGATGTGCGCGTCTTGCATATCCGGACGTAGCGAGCCGATCTGAACGCTGATGTGCTCGACGGCGTGCCCGCCGATTCGCAGCTGGTGCGTGCGCCTGAGGTGAGCCACGATCCGCTGGTCGAAATCCTGGCCGCCGACACGGATCGGTTGCGAGGCGACGATCGCGCGCATCGAGATCATCGCGACCTCGCTGATGTCGGCGCCGAGATCGATCACCATCGATCCGATCGGCTCATGCACGGGCAACCCACAGCCGAGCGCCGCCGCGATCGGCCGCGCGATCAGACGCGCCTCGCGCGCACCAGCCGCCAGGCACGCCTCTGCCATCGCGCGCCTTTGCAGTGCGCTCATCCCGCTGGAGACCGACGCGACCAACCGGGGCCGCGACCGGCGGTAACGCTCGACCTTGGCGATCAGGAGGCGCAGCAGCTCTGCCGTGCGCTGGATGTCGAGGATCGCGCCGTCCTCGATCGGCCGGATCGCGGCGATGTCGCGGCGGCCGAGGAGGTCCAGCGCCTCGCTGCCGGCCGCCAGCGCACCGCCGGTGTGGGCGTCCACCGCGACCACGCTCGGCTCTGCGATCACCAGCTCGCCGCCGAGAGCACACAGCACAGCGGTGTCCGTCCCCAGATCAACTCCGATATCCACGCTACACGCGCGGGTCAAAAAAGGGAGCAATCTCATCAGCATCCGACGGGGGTTCGCCAGCTCACAACGAGAGGACCAGAGCGTGGCACGGCGCCAGCAATCCGCACGCTGCCGCGCTTGAGTGCGACAGTCGTTCGTTCGACGTTCTGTCGCCCAATCCTCTGTGGCAGTCCAGGCCGAGACCGGTCGGCTCGGCTGTCTGCGCCGGCTCGAGACCTGGCCTTCAGCCATGCCCCACATTGGGCGCGTGAAACGGAATCTTCTGCAGGTTCCGTGGGCGGTGTCACCGGTCGGGTAGGGGTGGGCAGAGGCCGGCGAGTGAGAGCATTGCGAGGGCGATGACGGCCCAGGGTGAGTGGTAGCCGAACCCGCGTCGGGTGATCAGCCGGATTAAAGTGTGTTGACTTGCTCGACGGCGGCGTTCGAGAGCTTGTTTGTGATCGCCGCCTCGACGCGTTCGCGCTGCTCGGTGATCCGTCGGGCGACTTTGACGAACGGCTCCAGGCGGCAGCGCCGGGCCCACTTCAGCCATGCTTCGAGCGGCCGGAACTGCTCGATCAACCCCCGCCAGGAAGCTCCCGCTCCGCGACACGCCGCCTCCAGCGAGGCGATCGTCGGTTCGAGCTCATGATGCAGCGCAATCGCGGTCCCGTCCTCGAACCGGTGCGCCACGATCGCGTCGGGCCGGATCCACCGAAGCCCCTCGGCGTCGAGCTCGAGCTCGCGGATCGCCGGCGAAGCAACGGACATCGGGTTAAAGCCGGCGCAGTGATCGTGCACAAATCCAGGAAGGGTCGCCTCGACGCTCGAGCACGCACCGCCCGGACTAGGTGAATGCTCGAGGACCGTCACCTCCAACCCCGCCCGGGCCAGATGAATCGCGCACACCAGGCCCGTCGAGCCGGCACCGACGACAACGACACGCCGGTCACGCGTCACGAAACGATCACCCACAGGCATCCCCCGGGTCCTACCCATTCCGCGTTCGGTTCACGGCCGCTTGTTGACAATCCACCCGACGTGCACAGCGCTGAAGACCGCACCGCTCGCGAGCAGCTCGTCGGTTCCTGCCGCTGGCGCGAAAGCTCGCATCACGGTATCGAGGGCGTGGGGGCGAACCTTTGGACGATCTACTGCAGGTCACGCTCGGCCATCTCGGCTCCAAGCGCCACGGGGGGCGAGCGTCAATGAAAGAGCACGTGACCTGGGCCCAAATCTCGGGTATTCGAACCCAATGATCTATGCAATCTTCGACGTGATCCGGATGGTGATCGGACTCGTCCTCGACATCATCACGCTTCCCTTCCGGGCGCTAATCGCGCTCCTCGGAGGCGCCGAATTCGAATTCCAGCGGTTCAGCCGGCGCCACGAGGAACCAGGCGCCATTCGTGACATGGGCGCCCGCCGGCGGCTGTTAGCGACGCACTTCCGAGAGAGCGCTCAGAGCGGCCAGACGCCTGATAGCCCATGCAGGTAGCGCCGCGGCCAGCGATTCGCCGAGGCCTTCGCGGCGGGTACCAGACGTACAGGTCCGGGCGATCACCGAACGCGTCGATCAGACCTGGTGGTGGCTCCAGTCGATTTGTGCAGCCAGTGGCTGCATTTTGTCCGGGTCGGGCCACAGCGACGCGAACCGGCGCATGTAGAACAAGTCGCAGACCAGTCGCGCCGGCGACCGCGGCATCGCGGCTGTGCTGGAGGTTCTGGATCGCGCTGGTAAAGATCTGCTGCGCCGGGCCCGGCGAGAGCTTGCCCAATTTCGTGATCAGCGGCTGGGTGAGGGAGGGTCTGGCTTGCGCGTGGCGGCGCGCGATCACGTTCGCGCGTTGGGCGACGATGACCTCGGCGACCAACCGCCCAAACTACGCGGAACTCTCCTCCGATTGAGTAGCAGCCCCGGAGCACAGCGATGCCGACACATGCTTGACCAATCCTCTAGGGCTTCACCTCGTGTCGCGGATCTGACCCGGGGTAGAGAGGTATCACCTAGATGAAGGAGGAGGCCAGATGCTTCTGACATTGGCTGTCATCCTGCTGATCCTCACCCTAATCGGCGGGATCGCCGTGCATCCGTTGCTGTTCTTGGTCGCGCTGCTGGCGCTGTTGGTGTTCATCGGGCATGGCCGCGCGGGTCGCACGGTCCCATAGCTGCCTGCTCTTGTCATGAGCTAGAGCGGTGGTCGGCGCTCTTGATGACCTCGGCGTGCATGTTGCGCCGAATCAGAGCTGCCGGGATTCTCGACGCTCGATCGGATGGCCGCTGAAATCCGAGCTGAGGTCGACACGGCCCTGTTTGAGACGATCACCGCTCGCATGGCGCCGTTGGGGGGCGCATCGGATCAACGCCATGCTTGAGGTCGCGGGGCCATCGCGCAGAAGCCCGTATGACCGGTTGAAGCAGGCTGCCGGCGGGGCGTCGTGGTCAGGATTCAACGAACAGGTCGGGCACTTGACATGGGGGTCGACGCGCTGGGGAAGACCGACGCGTGGCTCGATGGGGTCGCGGAGCCGAAGATCGTCGATTTCGCGGGCGAGGCGCGGGCTGCCGACGCGGCGGTGATGCGCGACATCTCCCAGCCGAAGCGGACCGCGCTGCTGGCGTGTCTAGTTCTAGTTTCTGCACGAGGCGCGGCGGGCGGCCCGTGACGATCTGGCCGAGATGTTCTGCAAGCGGGTCGTGTTGATCATCAAGCGGGCGAAGGCCGAGCTGGATGAGATCCGCGCTGAGGGACGGGAGATCTCCGAGCGGTTGATCGAGCATTACCGCGATGTCTGCGCTACTTGGATCCGCGAGGCGGCGATGGCCAGAGCGCGCTTGAGCTGGTCAGGGCGGCGGTCGAGCGCGCCGGTGGGTTCGACGCCGAGCTTCAGGAGATCGAGTCGGTCGCGGCCCATCAAGCCAACAACTACATGCCGCTGGTCGCCCGGCAGATGCGTCGTGACCGCGCGACGATGTGCTCGTTCGCGCGAACGTGGAGCTTGAGGCGACCAGCGCCGACCGTTCGGTGCTCGACGCGCTGGACCACGCGCTCGCGCACCAGCATCTGACCCAGCGACCTGATCCCTGACTATTCGGGCGGCGTGTCGCTGGATCTGTCGTTTGCCTCCGAGCAGTGGCAGCGGCTGATCCGTCCCCGCGAGCATCCCGGCCGCCTCGATCGTCGGCACTTCGAGGCGTGCGTGTTCACCTACCTGGCGCAGGAGCTGCGCACCCGCGACGTCGCCGTCCGCGGGTCTGAGGCGTACGCCCACTGGGCCGCGAAGCTGCTCAGCTGGGAGCAGTGCGAGCCGCTGCTCGATGAGTTCTGCGCCGAGGCGGGCCTGCCTTCGAGCGCGGAGAGTTCGTCGAGCAGCTGCGGAGGAAGCTGGCGGCGAAGGCCGCGGAGGTCGACGACGGCTATCCCGACAACGCCGATCTGGTGATCGACGATGAGAGGCGGCCGTCGCTCAAGCGCCGACGGGGCAGGGACCGGACCCAGAGCGCGATCGCCCTGGAGGAGCAGATCAAGGAGCGGATGCCTGAGCGCTCTGTGCTGAGATCCTCGCGCGGACCGCCTACTGGATCCAGTGGTGGCGTCACTTCGGGCCCGCGTCCGGGTCAGACCCGCCTACCACCACGTCGCCGACAACTACATCGCGCTGTTCAGCCACTTCATCCCCTGCGGCGTGTCGGAGGCCGTGTACATCATCGAAGGCCTCCTCAAGCAACGCGGTCAGGTACTCGTTGTCCATCCGAGGGAGGATATGTTCATCGTGTCGAGCCGAGTTCGGGCGCGCATGGGTGGAGCATCGTTCGCCGCCATGTCCGGAACAGGCACCGTGGATCCCGCCGGACTGCGAACACTCGCCATCGGCGCATTGGACGAGCGGGTGGCGTCATCTCCGCTTAGCGCGGTTAGTCGTTCATGTGCGGTTGACGGTCCTCTTCAGATCCTCAAGTGAGTCCTGCGTTTTGTCGACAGCTGAGTCGAACTTGCCCTTGAGCTCTCCCTTGTCCTCTTGGAGCTGCCCCGTGCGCTTCATCTTCTTGTTGCCGGTGATCGCACCGAGGGCCTGCTTCGCGCGACCGAACATCTGGTCGGTTCTTACGCCCATGACTGAGGCCTCCTGTAGTCGTCTTAGTCTGTCTGCGATCCTAGGCCCGAAGCGCGGCGCGATCATCCGTAGCGCCCACTAAGGAATAGCCGGGGAACCCGTCGGAGAGGCGCGAGCGGACTCGGCGGCGGGCTTTTGCGCTAGCGCGGCGCCGCTGCGCCCTCGGGTTTCATGGTCCGCACGATCGGTATCAGGCCGGGCCGTTCGTGACTTCAGCTTCTCGATCAAAGGAGGAGCTGGCGAACCTGGCGCCGGTAGTACCGGGAGTGTTCCGGCGTATTGTGTCCGCCGCGGACGTCATTGTGCGATCTGGCTTGACGGTGCGCTCGAGACGAGTAACGTGAGCGATGGACGTTGATCGAAATGCCTCCGGCGGGTCGAACGATGTTCACCGGCGTACGAAGGGAAAGGCTGGGCCGTTAGTGCGGCCAGACAGTTCCCAGAAGCAAGGCAACGGCGCCCGCAGGCCCCGTTTATCGGTGGTCGCGGCGCAGCTGGCGGGGGCGAGGGATGAGCCCGCCGCGACGGGGCACCAATCCGTGCACCGAGCCGATTAGCCAGGAACTCCCGCTGCTCCTCCCAGAGAGACGGGCAGGCAACCGGCTGAACCAGGCACAGCCGTCCGGCACCTTCTGAGCGGCCGCCAACCCGCCGGCTGGCGCGAAATCGCGGCGCTCAGACGGGAGAATGCCGCCCTGAAGTCTGAGCTTGCGGCTGGGGCACAGCCGTCCGGCACCTTCTGAGCGGCCGCCAACCCGCCGGCTAGCGCGGTTCGAAAGGCTAGCCCGACGCGCGAATCGAGTCCGCGTTGTTGTAATGGCTCGGATACTCGATGTACCCGAGCAGCTCTCCGACCTCGACCTCGAGGGCGAGCTCGTCCCAAGCCACCCGCCTAACGGCGTCCACAAGCGATTCCGTCTGCCGGTTGTCGGGGCTGTTCCGTCCCATGCGATGAGTAATGGACGAATGTTCGATTGATTCCAGGCGTAGCGATTGGCAGGTTTGGGGAGCGTTGGAACGCTCGGTTTACCGGGGGCAACTCGGGGGCGCGATCGAGTCACGGACGGACAAGACCAGCGCTCCGTGCTCAACATCCATAGGGCGCCGTAGCGCTAATAGCGGGCCCATCGGTACCGCCACTACGGCGCTCTGTTGAGCGTCATCTGAGTTCGGCATGAAGCGGGGCTCTGGCGTCATCTAGTCCGAAGTTGCGGGTAGATAACGGCTGCTGATCGGCCGCGATCCCTTATGGCTGCTGGGATCGCGGCATGCACCGCGAGGTCTTCGTTTGCTCGATCAGCCGCGACGAGCAAAGAGCCACGCTACTGCTCCGCCGCGAACCCGAGCGCGTCGGACCTCCGGGACGAGAATGTCGAAATGGACGAGCCGCGACAGTTCGCGCGGCCGGTGCGCCGACACGCTCGCTTCTGCGCGCGAGCGTCAGTCGGTATCGCGGCCGAAGTTGTTGGCACCCGACGGCTGCCAACAAGAGGCCGCTATCGGGTTGGACGAGGACCAGCAGCCTCGTCGACGACGCGAGACTGCCGCATCCGCCCGAGAATGCGGAAGCCAGCGCCGCTGATCACGACATATCGAGTTGGAACGCCTGCAGAAGTGGTCCACGTACTCGGGCCCTGCTTTGGCCTCGGCGAAGCGGAAGTGCTGGAGGCGCCGCGCTTGGAGCTCGATCGGTGACGGCGATCAAACCTGAGTCAGTAGGCGCCCAGGTTTGGGCTACTTGTCGGTTGGTGCCACGTTCCTTAACGGCAGCCCGCATTGCGCGTCTGCGTCGACGACCGGGATGCGCTGTCCAAGCCGGTCGATGGACAGCGCCGCGACGCGCAGCACGGCCGCCACTCGCAGCTGGCGCAGTTCGCGCCGCTGGTGCTCGGCGCGCTTGACCTGAAGGCGGCCCGCGGCTACGAGCCGCTGCTCGAGGCAGTCCGCTACCCAACCGAAACCGCGACAAGCCCGTGCTCGCCGACGCGCCGCTCGAGGTGCTGCCGGCGGTCTGGCGCCGATGGGTCGTCAACGACGACGGTGAGGTGGTGCGCACCCGGTATGAGTTGGGATTGTGGATCCAGGCGCGCGACGCGCTGCGCGCCCGCGGGCTGTACCGCGCCTGCAGCCACCGCTACGGCGACCCGACGAGCTGGATGATGCCGCGCGTGCAGTGGCAGCGCGAGCGCACCGAGCTGGCCGCGGTGTTCGACCGGCCGCTGTCAGCGCAGGAGCGGCTCGCTCAACTCGAGCGCCAACAGCAAGAGCTGGCCCGCGAGCTGCAGGCGGGCTATGACCAGGGCGAGCGGGTGCTCTACGACGGCATCGGGTTGACCGGCGAGCCGCCGTCCGAGCGGTAAGTCGAGGAGTCCAAGCTCGCCAAGCTCGCGCCGCAGATGCTGCCCGAGGTGCACTACGCGCAGCTGCTCGTCGACGTCAACCGCGACGTGCCGTTCCTCGAGGAGCTCGGCCACTGGAACACCAAATACCTCGCGCTCGCATTCACCGAGCTCGAACGACTCGGCCTCCAAATCCCGGACGGTGAGATCGCCGGCGTGCACAACGCCCAGCACGAACACATCAACCTAATCGGCTACCACGACATCAACCTCCACGCCGGACCACGCAAAGGCAACCACCGGCCACTGCGCCAACCAGCCGAACTCCGAGCCCTCCTCGGTAGAACAGCGACTAACCGGACAGCGACTAACGCTTAGCGTTGGATTTCGCAGACTGTGGTCGGAACCCCGCATCGTATGCCCGAATGAACGACCAGGAGGGGACCCACCAACCATCAAGCACCGCGAGACGCGCGCGGACCTCGTTGCGCTCCACGGCGACCATGTGAGCGCGCCTGACGAGAGCCCTCCCTGGCGCGGAACGCGGGTTGCGCTGTGTGGTGGGGAGGTGCGTGGGCTTGAGTTAGGCGAGGTCGAACGCGGCGTGGATGGCACCGGTGAGTTCGGTCTCTTGGTCGTCAAGGAGCCGCCCGATTTGCGCGCCGAGAGCAGCAACCGGGATTGTCGTCACGTGGTCGCACGCGACAACGCAGCGCTCGTCAAGGCCGTTGGCGCTTCCGAGCGAGACCTCAGTCGATAGCCCGCGGATCGTCGTCGTGATCGGCGCTACCGTCACGGTGTTCATGACCGGACGCACAGCCTCTCGCGTCAGCACCAGCACCGGCCGCGACTTGTCCAGCCGCGCCATGTGGATTGGTCGCATCAGTCGTCGACTGCGAGACCCGCGGCGTAGTCAGCCAGACCTGTCAGCTTTGGATCCGGCCCCGTAGCTGCGAGGATCTGTGCGTCGTGGGTCGCGATCACCCGTCGGCGCTCTCGCTCAAGCGCGCGGGCCACGACAGCGGCACGGCTGCGTTCCTTACCGCTGCCGACGACTTCGTCCACGAATTCCACGAGGTCGTCCGACAGGCGCACGGCAATCTGCTTGCTCATACCAGAACGGTACCACGTTGGGATGCCTTTGCTTCACATGACCCTGGGCTTGGAGCTCGTGCTCCACCGCGCGCACGTCACGCATGATCTGCTTGAGCACGTCGGCCGGCGGCGGGTCGCCATCCGGCTGATAGATGCTGAGCAGGTAATGCTTCATGGTCGGCTCCTGTGGTCTGAAATCGGGGCAGTAGTCCCGGCATCCGCCGTCCCTTCATTCTGGGTGCTCGTATCGGATCGATCGGGACGCATCACCGTCCCTCTCACCCCCTAAACGTACGCCCCCGCCGCGAATCGACATCGCCGCCGCCACCTGCAGCCGCCCGTATGATCCGCCGTCATGCCCGATCTCGGTTCTGCTGTCAGCACCGTCGTCGGACGCTGTCTGGGCGTCGAGTCAGGCGAGGACGTGCTCGTCGTGGTCGACCCCGGCACACGTCAAATCGGGGAGGCGCTACGCGCGGAGGCGGCCGCCGTCGGCGCGGATGCGGTGATGGCGGTCATGGATGAGCGCGCCACCGACGCAACCGAGCCGCCGCCGCCGATCGCCGCCGCGATGTCGGCATGCGACGTGTACATCGCGCCGACAACGAGGTCGCTGAGTCACACCGGTGCCCGCAAGCGCGCCACCGACGCCGGCATCCGCGGAGCGACGATGCCGCAGGTGAGCGCGGACATGCTGGCGCGCGTGATGGCGGTCAACCTCGACACGCTGGCCGCGCGCTCGCGCGCCGTCGCCGCGCTGCTGGACGACGCCGAAACGGCGAGCCTGACCTGCCCGCTCGGCACCGATCTCACGCTCGACCTCAGCGGCCGCACCGGGATCTCGGACGACGGCGATCTGACGACGCCCGGTGCGTTCGGAAACCTCCCATGCGGCGAAGGGTTCATCGCCCCCGTCGGCGGCGAAGGCGAGCTGTTCGCCTCGAGCCTGGCGCGGCTCGGCATCAGCAGCGAGCCGGCGAGGCTGACGGTCGCGAACGGAAGGATCGTCGCCGCGGAGGGGGGCCTGGGCCCCGAGTTCATCCAGCTGCTGCAGGCGCACGGCGAGCCCGGCACGAACCTGGCAGAGCTCGGCATCGGCACGAATGACCGCGCGCGCCTCACGGGCTCGGTGCTGGAGGACGAGAAGATCCTCGGAACGGTCCACGTCGCGTTTGGCAACAGCGCGGCGATCGGTGGCACCGTGTCGGTCCCGATCCATCTCGACGTCGTAGTCGTCGACGCATCGCTCGAGATCGGCGGCACCCCGGTGCTCGAGCGCGGCCGCTTCGTGCTCGACGCGGCCCTCGAGCAGTGACCACGCTGCTCGCAGTCCCCAATGTCTCGGAGGGCCGCGACCAGGCCGGGATCGACGCCATCGCCCGCGCATTCGGCCCCGGGCTGCTCGATGTTCACTCCGATCCGGACCATCACCGCAGCGTCTTCACCGTTGCCGGTGCTCCAGGGACGCTCGCCCACCAGGTCCTGGCGGCCGCGCGGGTGGCGATCGACCGGATCGACATCGGCGATCACGCCGGCATCCATCCGCGGGTTGGCGCGCTCGACGTCGCGCCGATCGTCTACCTCGACGAGTGCGATCGCGGCGCGGCATGTGCGGAGGGGCTCGTGCTCGGCGACCTGCTCGGGGAGCAGCTCGAGCTGCCGGTGTTCCTGTACGGAATCCTCGGGCGGGGACGTACGCGCGCCGAGCTGCGGAAAGGGGGTCCGGCGAAACTCGCCGGCAGGATCGAACGGGGCGAGGTGGCCCCCGACTTCGGGCCGCGGCGGCTTCACCCCACCGCCGGTGCGGTGTTGGTGGCGGCGCGCCCGCCGCTGATCGCCTTCAACGTCGACCTTCGGCCGCCCGCGAGCGTCGACGATGCGAAGCGCATCGCCGCCAAGATCCGCGAGGGCGGCGATGAGGGGTTGCGCGGGGTCCGCGCGATCGGCCTGTGGCTCGATCAACGCGGGATCGCGCAGGTCTCGACGAACGTCGAGGACCACCGCGCGACGCCGCTGGCAGCGCTCGTCGCGGCGGTCGCCAGGCACGCGCCGGTGAAGGAGGCGGAGTTGGTGGGCCTGGCTCCCCGAGCCGCGTTCGACGGGTTCCCGAGCGACATCGAGGTCCGCAATCGGCGTCTCCTCGAAGACTTACTGGCAAACGCCCACTAAGCTCCATACAACGATGGCCCAGACCAAGCGAAAGCGCCGGACCAAGCACCGCGGCACGGCTGCCGGAACGATCGAAGCACGCGGGCGCACGGGCCGCCCACCGAGCGCCCAGGAGCGCAAGCAGCAGCAGCGCATGAGCGCCCGGGAGAAACGGCTCAACACCCCGCCCACATGGAAGTCGTCGCTGATGCGCGCGTCGTTCGCGGCGGTGATCATGTTCATCTTCCTGCTGGTCACCGCCAAGGGCAAGAGCCGGGTCGAGGCGGCGGTCGTGTTCGCGCTGGCGGCGCTGGTGCTGTACGTACCCGCGGGTTACTACCTGGAGCTGTACCTGTATCGCCGGCGACAGCGCAAGAAGGAGACCGGCCAATGATCGACGTGCGGATGTTCACCGTCGGTCCGGTCCAGGAGAACTGCTTCATCGTCCGCGCGAAGAACGCGGACCGGGCGGTGATCGTCGACCCCGGCGACGAGGCCGATCGCTTGCTGCGGGCGATCGAAAACCTCGAGATCAAGTCCGTCGATGCGATCCTGCTGACGCATACGCATTTCGACCACGTCGGCGCCGTCGCGCCCGTGGCACGCGCGACCGGCGCTCCGGTGTACTGCCCGAAGCTCGAGACGATGGTGCTCGCCAACATCATGGACTTTGTCCCGTGGCCCGGGTTCGGCCCGTTCGAGAGCTACGAGGCAGACCATGCGGTAGCCGGCGGCGAGACGCTCGAGCTCGCGGGGCTGACCATCGACGTGATCTTCACCCCCGGCCACAGCCCCGGGCACGTCACCTATGCGATCCGGGGCGAGGAGGCGCTGTTCTCGGGCGACGTCCTGTTCCAGGGCTCAGTCGGGCGCGTCGACCTTCCCGGCGGAGACTGGCCGACGCTCCTGCGCTCGATCGAGTCGCTGATCGACGTCCACCCGCTGGAGACGACGATCTACCCCGGACACATGGGCATCACCACGCTCGCTCGCGAGCGTGCGACGAACCCGTTCCTGAGCGAGCTCGCGAGCAACTGATCGTCCGGCGAGGCCGAGACGTGATCCAGGCTCCACGAGGAACGTTCGACATCCTGCCCGAGGACGCGGCGCGCCGCGACTATGTCGAGGCGCGAGTGCGGGAGGTGCTGGGCGCGGCGGGCTACCGGCGGATCGAGACGCCGACGTTCGAGGCCACCGAGCTGTTCGCGCGCGGGGTGGGGGAGGCCACCGACATCGTCCAGAAGGAGATGTACACGTTCGACGACGGTGGCGGCCGGTCGCTGACGCTGCGGCCGGAAGGAACCGCGCCTGTGTGCCGGTCCTACATCGAGCACGGCATGCACAAGCTGCCGCAGCCCGTCAAGCTCTGGTACCTGTCGAGCTTCTACCGAGCCGAGGCGCCGCAGAAGGGCCGCTACCGGCAGTTCTGGCAGGTCGGCGCCGAGGCGATCGGGTCGGCGAGCCCCGAAACCGATGCCGAGCTGATCGTGCTGCTCGCCGACCTGCTCGCCGCGCTGTCGGTGAGGGACGTCCGGCTGCGGCTGTCGAGCCTCGGCAACCCCGAGACCCGAGGCGCCTACCGTGCCGAGCTCACCGAGTACCTCCGCCGGCACGAGGGCCAACTGTCGGACGAGGTCAAGGCCAGGATCGACCTCAACCCGATGCGCGCATTCGACGCGACCGACCCGAGGACCCAGGAGACGATGCGGGGGGCGCCGAAGCTGCTCGACCGTCTCGACTACGACGACGCCGAGCACTTCGCCGAGGTGCGGGCACTGCTCGACGACGCCGGAATCGCCTACGAGCTCGATCCAACGCTCGTACGCGGGCTCGACTACTACACGCGGACGTTGTTCGAGTTCACCAGCGACGCGCTGGGGGCGCAGTCCGGAGTCGCCGGCGGCGGACGCTACGACCGTCTGATCGAGCAGCTCGACGGGCCACCGACAACGGCGGTGGGGTGGGCCGCGGGGGTCGAGCGGATGCTGCTCGCCGCGAGTTGCCTGCCGGTGCCTCCCGAGCTCGTCGACCTGTTCGTCGCGCGCGCCAACGGCGACCGCGCCGGCGCTAGGACCGCGTTCGAGCTCGCCCACGACGCGCGCCGGGCGGGGCTCGCGGCCCAACTCGAGCTCTCCGGCCGCTCGCTGAAGGGGCAGCTCAAGCACGCCGACCGGATCGGTGCGCGCTATGTGGCGATCGTGGCGGACTCCGAACACGCGAGCCTCCGGGACATGGAGTCCGGGGACCAGCGCGAGCTCGAGCCGACCGACGTGATCCCGGTGATCCTGAGGGGAAGCCGGCTGACGTGAGGCACGCCCCCCGCCCGAACCTCTATCGGGATGCCTGGTGCGGTCAGCTCACCGCTGAACGCGCGGGAACGCAGGCGCGCCTCTCCGGCTGGGTCCATCGCCGTCGCGACCACGGCGGGCTGATCTTCATCGACCTGCGCGACCGCTCGGGGATCGTGCAGCTCGTCTTCCACCCGGAGAGCGCCGCGGAAGCGCACCGAACGGCCCACGCGCTGCGCGCAGAGGACGTGGTCTCCGCCGCCGGTACGGTCATGCGGCGCGAGCCACAGAACGTCAACCCGAACCTGAAGACCGGCGAGATCGAGCTGGGCGTCAGCGAGCTCGAGATCCTGGCCGACGCCGACACGCCGCCGTTCCCGCTCGACGATGCGGCGTCGGTCGACGAAAGCCTGCGGCTCAAGCACCGCGCGCTCGACCTGCGCCGCCCCGACATGCAGGACGCGATCGCGCTGCGCCACCGGGTGATCGCGACGATGCGCGAGGTGCTGAACGAGCGCGACTTCCTCGAGATCGAGACCCCCTACATGACGCGATCGACACCCGAGGGCGCGCGCGACTACCTAGTGCCCGCCCGCATCCAGCCCGGGTCGTTCTACGCGCTCCCGCAGTCGCCGCAGCTGTTCAAGCAGCTGCTGATGGTCGGCGGGTTGGAGCGCTACTACCAGATCGCCCGCTGCTTCCGCGACGAGGACACCCGCGCCGACCGCCAGCCGGAGTTCACCCAGCTCGATCTCGAGATGGCGTTCGTCGCCGAGGACGACGTGATCGACGCGATGGAGGCGGTGATGGGGGCGGTGTTCGAACGCGAGGGATTCGACGTCCCCGCTCCTCCGTATCCGCGGATGACGTTCGCCGAGGCGGTGTCGCGATACGGGATCGACCGGCCCGACACGCGCTTCGGGCTCGAGCTCAGAGACCTCGGCGAGGCGCTCCAGCACTCCCAGTTCCAGGTGTTCGCCGGGGCACTCAAAACCGGCGGGGTCGTGCGCGGCATCAACGCAAGGGCTCGAGATCTGCCGCGCTCCGAGCTCGACGTGCTCACGGACCTCGCCAAACAGCACGGCGCGAGGGGGCTGGTGTGGGCGTTCGTGCAGGCCGACCGCACGCTGCGCTCGCCGATCGCGAAGTTCCTCTCAGAGAACGAGGTCGCCGCGATCATCGAGCGGCTGGAGGCCTCCGAGGGCGACCTGTTGCTGATCGTGGCCGACGAGGTGACGACCGCCGGCCAGGCGCTGAGCGCGCTGCGGATGGAGCTCGCGCGACGCTTCGACCTGATCCCCCAGGGACGCCACGATGTCCTCTGGGTGGTCGAGTTCCCGGCCTTTTTCTGGAACGCCGCCGAACAGCGGTGGGATCCCGCCCACCACCCGTTCACCGCTCCGATCGGGAACCTGGACGATCCAGGGAGCCTCACCTCGCGCGCCTATGACCTGGTGCTGGACGGCGCCGAGATCGGAGGCGGATCGATCCGCATCCATCGGCGCGATGTCCAGGAGCGCGTGTTCGAGCTGCTCGGGATTGGCCCGGGGGAGGCGCAGGCGAGGTTCGGATTCCTGCTGGAGGCGCTACGCTACGGGGCGCCGCCGCACGGCGGAATCGCGATGGGGATCGACCGGATCGTCACGGCGCTGGCCGGGCGTGACTCGATCCGCGAGGTAATCGCATTCCCGAAGGCGGCGAGCGGCGCCGACCCGCTGACGGGGGCGCCCGCGCCGGTCGATCCCGCGCAGGTCCGCGAGCTCGGCCTGCGACTGATCTGAGCTGGTCGTCGTCGCGCATCAGCGTGTCCGCTCCGGGGGCCGGCACTGATGTTCGGCGCCCCGACTCCACGACCGCCGGCCCCCGCCCAAGCAGCGCACCGGTCACTCTATCCTCGACCGCATGGACCTCGTCGCGCTCGAGCATCATCTGGCCTCGCCCCAGGGCCTCGGTCATGTCCCCAACGGGGACTTCACTGTCGAGGTGGGCGGGCGCGCCTGCTGCGACCGCATCCGGTTCTCGGTCGCGGTCGTCGACGACAGGGTCCCCGACGCGGGGTTCGAGGCCGACGGCTGCGGGTCCGCGACCGCCGCCGGGAGCGCCGCGGTGACCCTTGTTCGCGGTCTGACCATCCTCGATGCGGCGAGGATAGGCCCAGCTGAGATCGCGGCCGAGCTGGGCGGCCTCAGCGCCGGAAAGCTCCACGCGGCCGAGCTCGCCGCGGACGCGCTCGCGCGTGCGCTGGGATCGGCTGTCCGGGGCGCGGCGAGGCTACCTTTGGCCACTGGTTCCGCCGGGCGCAACCTGGTGGCGATGAGCGGCGGCGTCGACAGCGCCGTTGCCGCGCTTCTGTGCAGCCGCGCCGGCGAGACGGTTGCTGTCACGCTCGAGCTGTGGTCGGACTCCGAGAACGATGCCGAGCGCAGCTGCTGCTCGGCTTCAGCGGTGTCGCAAGCCCGTTCGCTCGCGCATTCGATGGGGCTGCCGCACTTCACCGTCGATCTTCGAGACGAGTTCCGAGCTGGGGTGGTCGAGCCGTTCATCGCCGGTTACGCCGGAGGCGAGACGCCGAATCCTTGTGTCGGCTGTAACGGCCACGTGCGCCTCGACGCGATGCTCGAGCTCGCCGACCGTCTCGGTTGCGACGGCCTCGCCACCGGACACTACGCGCGGATCGCCGAGGCGGACAGCGCCGAAGGACCGCTGCTCCGCGTCGCCGCCGACCGCGGGAAGGATCAGACGTACATGCTCTCGGCGGTGTCAGCACGTTCGCTGCGGCGCCTGCGGTTCCCGCTCGGCGAACTGACAAAGCCCCAGGTCAGGGCGATCGCGGCGTCCTCGGGGCTGCCGGTCGCGTCGAAGCGGGACTCGCAGGACCTCTGCTTCCTCGCAGGGACCGACCGTGCGCGGTTTCTGGCGCGCCACGGCGCGATCGGCGACCGTCCGGGCGCGGTCACGGACGTGGGCGGGAGCGTCCTGGCCCATCACCGCGGCCAGCACCACTTTACGGTCGGGCAGCGAAAGGGCATCGGCGTCGCCGGCGACTCGCCGCTCTACGTGCTCGACAAGTACGCGAGCACGAACCGCGTCGTGGTCGGGCCGCGATCCGCCCTGCGCCGGAATGAGGTCGGCCTCCGAGGGGTTCGACTGCACCGCGACGGGGCGCGCGTCAATCGCGTAAAGCTGCGCTACCGCTCCCACGCGCTGCCCGCCCGACTCCCAAAGGGCGTCGGTGCCGGCCGACACGCCTCCTTCAGCGTCACGCTCGAGCAGCCGGTCGACGGCGCCGCCCCGGGGCAGCTCGCGTGCCTGATGGACGGCGAGCTCGTCGTCGGGTGGGGCACGATCGCCCGCTCATAAGGGTCCGGCGATGAATAAGTGCGCCGTTGAGGCGTTCGAGGAGCGAGCATCGCAAGGACGCAGGACCGAAGGTGTGGCCCTGCCACATCGAGGTCCGAGGACGCAGCCAGCGAAGCTCATTCGGACGCGTCAACAAGCAGTTATTCATCGACGGGCCCTAAACCGCCGCCGTCGATCGTTCCGACGAACGCGCCTACACTCCCGTCCGCGATGACTTCCGACGAGATACGGCGCGCATTCACGAGCTTCTTCGAGGAGCGCGACCACGTGCGGCTGCCGTCCGCGTCGCTCGTTCCGGCCGAGCACGACCCCTCGGCGCTGTTCACAGTCGCGGGGATGCATCCGCTGAAGCCATATTTCCTCGGACGGGAGCGGCCACCCCATCCGCGCGTGACGACCTGCCAGAAGACGTTCCGGACGGTCGACATCGAGATCATCGGGACGACCACGCGGCACCTCACGTTCTTCGAGATGCTCGGCAACTTCTCGTTCGGTGACTACTTCAAGCGCCAGGCGGCTCAGTTCGCGTGGGAGCTGTCGCGGGATGGATTCGGGTTCAATACCGACGACATCTGGATCACCGTGTTCGCGGGCGACGAGGAGCTTGGCCTCGGTCCGGACGAGGATGCGATCGAGGCGTGGATCGAGATCGGGGTGCCGCGCGAGCGAATCGTCGAGTGCTCGCGCTCGGAGAACTTCTGGCAGGCCGGGCCGACCGGGCCGTGCGGACCGTGCTCGGAGCTGTACCTGGATCGTGGCCTCGAGTTCGGATCGCCCGATGACCTGCCGGGCGGCGACAACGAGCGCTTCCTCGAGTACTGGAACCTCGTGTTCATGCAGTTCGACCAGAACGCTGCAGGCAAGCTGACGCCGCTGCCGGCAAAGAACATCGACACCGGCCTCGGTCTGAACCGGCTCGCGGCGATCCTCCAGAACAAGACCACGGTGTTCGAGACCGACCAGTTCTCCCCCTTGATCTCGCTCGGCGAGGAGCTCTCGGGCCGCCGCTACGGAGAGGCTGAGGCGGTCGACCGAGCGCTACGTATCCTTGCCGACCACAGCCGCGCGATGTCGTTCCTGATCGCCGACGGGGTCGTTCCATCCAACGAGGATCGGGGCTACGTGCTGCGACGGATCATGCGCCGGGCGATCCTCCAGGGACGGCACACGCTCGAGCTCGATCCGGGGTTTCTCGGAGGTTTCGCGGATCGCGTGAGCGAGCTGATGGGATCCGAGTACGCGGAGCTTCACGAGCAGCGCGACACGGTTCACAGGTGGCTGTCCTCCGAGGAGGAGAGCTTCGGCCGCACGCTCGCACAGGGCAGCAAGCTGCTCGACGAGCTGATCGCGCGGACCGAGGAATCGGGCGCCGAAGGGATCAGCGGTGAAGACGCGTTCCTGCTGCACGACACCTACGGGTTTCCGATCGACCTGACGCTCGAGCTGGTCGCCGAGCACGGGCTCGGGGTCGACGAGGAGGGCTTCGAGGCCCTGATGAGCGAGCAGCGCTCCCGCGCCCGCGCGAGCGCAGGCCACGATCGCGATCGGGAACGCTTCCGCGAGCGGGCAGCCGATTTCGCCGGCTCGGCCGGGTTCGCGACCGAGTTCGTCGGCTACGAGACGACCGACAGCGAGACGACGGTCGGCGCATTGTCGACCGACGACGGGCGCGTCCTGGTCAAGCTGGTCGAATCCCCGTTTTATGCCACCGGCGGCGGTCAGGTCGCGGACGCGGGCTACGTCGAGTGCGCTGACGGGGATTGCCGCGGCCTGGTCGCCGACGTGCTGCGAATCGGCGAGGACCAGGTCGTCGCACTCGTCCCCGAGCGCGGCGAGCTGAAACCGGGCGAGCGCGTCCACGCTAGCGTGGACCGCGCTGCGCGGCACGCGACCGAGTGCAACCACACCGCGACGCACCTGCTCCACGCGGCGCTTCGCCGGACGCTTGGTCCGCACGTCCATCAGGCCGGCTCGTACGTCGGCCCCGACAAGCTGAGATTCGACTTCACGCACGGCAGCGGGCTCTCGCGCGAGGAGCTCGGGGAGATCGAGGACCAGGTCAACGCGTGGATCCTCGAGAGCCAGCCGATCAGGGCGCTCACGACCACCCTCGTCGAGGCCAAGCGCCTCGGCGCGATGGCGCTGTTTGGCGAGAAGTACGGTGATGTGGTGCGGATGGTCGAGGTCGGGGATGGGTCGTTCTCCCGCGAGCTGTGCGGCGGGACGCACGTGCGCGCCACCTCGGAGATCGCGCTCTTCAAGGTGCTGACCGAAACCTCGAGCGCCGCCAACGTACGCCGGATCGAGGCCGTGACCGGCCCGGCCGCAGTCGACTTGCTGCGCGCTCACGACCGAGCGCTCGCGGCCGCCGCGGAAACGCTGCGCGTGCCGCCCGAGCGAGTTCCAGACGACGTCGCCCAGCTGCGGGCGCGCGCGCGCGAGCTCGAACGCGTGGTCAGGCGCGGCGGCGCCGCCAACGGCCTGGTCGACCTCGAGCAGCTGATCCGCGGCGCGGCCGAGATCGACGGCGCCCGCGTGCTGGCCGCGACCGTCCCGAACGTCGACGGCAGGGCACTGCTCGAACTCGCCGACAGGGTGAAGGCGAGGCTCGGAGACGCGGCGATCGTGCTCGGAAGCGCGGGCGCGGACCGGGTCGATCTGATCGCGAGCGTCGCCCCGGCGCTCGTCGAGCGCGGCGTCCGAGCCGGCGAGATCGTCAAGATCGCCGCGGCTGCGGTCGGGGGCGGAGGCGGCGGACGCGACACGCTTGCTCGCGCCGGTGGACGCGACCCCGCCAAGCTGCCAGAGGCGATCGAGGCCGCCCGCGGCGCGATCGAGGCCGCCCTCGGTCGATGACCGACACCCCCGCCGGGGATCGCTAACGTCATGCGCGTGCTCGCGCTCGACTACGGCAGCGTGCGCTGTGGCTGCGCCGTGAGCGACCCCACCGGCGTGCTCGCGACTCCGATCGACCCGATTCCGTCACCGCGTTCGCGTCGCGGCCTTGCGCGCCTGCGGTTGCTCGTCGAGGAGCTCGGGGTCGAGCGCGTGGTCGTGGGCCTGCCGGTGTCACTTGCCGGCGGCGATTCGACGCAGACGGCCGAGGCTCGCCGGTTCGCCGCCACGCTCGAGCGCGCGCTCCCGATCCCGGTCGAGCTCTACGACGAACGACTGACGACGCGGCTGGCGGCGCGGATCGGGGGGCGGACCAGCGAGGACTCGCGTGCGGCGGCGCACCTGCTTGAGAGCTGGCTGATGGCGCGGAGCGTCTCCGGAGGACCGGCATGAGCGGACGCGAGGAGCGAAGCGCAGCCGAACGCGAAGCCGCGCGAGTCGAGCGCGAACGCACGCGCGCCGAGCGACGCAAGGGCAACGGCACGCCACCCGCGAGCGCCGAGCCCGACGCAGAGGCGTACGAGCCGCCTCCCGCCGACTCGGGACCCGGACCGGCCGACCACGAACCGTTCGACGCCGAACCGTTCGACAGCGTTCGACAGCGACCGTTCGACAGCGGACCGTTCGACGAGTCGACGGGACCGTTCGACAGCGGACCGTTCGACAGCGGACCGTTCGATCACGAACCCTTCGACGAGCCGTTCGAGTCCTACCTGCCGCCGGACGAGCCGGACGATGCCGATCCGGATGAGCTGCCGTTGGGCACCAAGCGGGTGAAGGGTGCCCGCCGCGTGCGGCTTCGAGGCGAGCGGCCGGACACCGGACGGAGGGATTCCTCGGGGCACGCCCGCATCCGTCGGCGCCATTCGTGGCGCGGGCGGATCGCATCGGTCGCCGCGCTCGGCCTCGCAGCGGCGCTGATCTGGTTCCTGGTGGAGCTGTTTCAGCCATTTCACGGGTCGCCCCACGGGAGCGTCCGCGTCACGATCCCGCCGCACTCGAGCGCCGGCCAGATCGGCGACCTGCTGGAGCGCGACGGCGTGATCTCCTCGAGCTTCTTCCTCCAGCTTCGGGCGACGGTCGCGGGCGAGCGTGGCGACCTGCGGTCGGGGACCTACCGGATGCAGCTGGGGATGAGCTACGGCAGCGTGCTGAAGATCCTGACGACCCCGCCCACGCCGGCCCGCGTCACCAACCTCACGATCACCGAGGGCCGCACCCGGCGGCAGATCGACTCGCTGCTGCGCTCTCAGCGCATCCGTGGCAGCTATCTCGTCGCCACGCGCGACTCTAGGCTGCTCGACCCACGGCGATACGGGGCGCCCCGCCGGACGCCGTCGCTCGAGGGATTCCTGTTTCCGTCGACATACCAGCTGCGCGAGCCCGTCAGCGTGTCCGCGCTCGTCACCGATCAGCTGAAGACGTTCAAGACGCAGTTCCGCAAGGTCAACCTGAGCTTCGCGCGATCGAGGCACCTCACGCCCTACGACGTGCTAACGATCGCCTCGATGATCGAAGCCGAGGCGGCGACATCGCGCGATCGGCCCCTGATCTCCTCGGTGATCTACAACCGGCTGAGCGACCGGATGGCGCTGCAGATCGATGCCACCACCCGCTACGCGACCGGCAACTACACGCGATCGCTGACCGACTCCGAGCTGAACTCGTCCTCGCCCTACAACACCCGGATCCACAAGGGCCTGCCGCCCACCCCGATCGACAACCCAGGGATGGCGGCGATCCAGGCCGCGGCGCACCCCGCGCACACCCACTACCTGTACTTCGTCGTCAAGCCTTGCGGCAACGGCGAGCAGGCGTTCGCGTCCAGCTTCCGGCAGTTCGAGAAGCTGGCACGGCAGTATCAGATCGCGCGCTCGCGGCGCGGCGGCCGCTCGCCCTCACACTGCTGACGCCGAGCTGTCCGTGGCCGAACGCACGCGCCTCGGTGTCCTAGGCTGGCCGGTCGGTCACAGCCGCTCGCCCGCGATGCAGAACGCGGCGCTTGCGGAGTGTGGCCTTGACGACTGGCGCTTTCAGCTGCTGCCGGTAGCACCGGAGCTGTTCGCGGAGACCGTGCGTGGGCTCCCCGGCGCGGGCTTCCGGGGCGCGAACGTGACGATCCCGCACAAGCAGGCTGCGCTCGCCTTGGCCGACAGCGCGAGCACGCGGGCTCGCGCGATCGGCGCCGCCAACATTCTGATCTTCGACCAGGCAGGCGCGATCGATGCCGACAACACCGACGCCTCCGCGCTGATCGACGCGCTCCCGTTTCCAGCCGCCGGCATCACCGCACTGGTGCTCGGTGCCGGCGGCAGCGCGCGGGCGGCCGTGTGGGCGCTGCTCGACGCGGGCGCCCGCGAGGTGCGGGTGTGGAACCGGACACCGGAGCGAGCGCAGGCGCTGTGCGCCCAGATCGGCGGGCGGCTGGCCGACCGCGCCGGCCCGGCAGATGTCCTCGTCCACTGCACCGCCGCCGGATTAGACGCCGCCGAGAGCACCTTTGAGCAACTCCCGATCGAGGCCGATCAGATCGGTTGGTATGAGTGCGTGGTTGATTTCGTGTATAGAGATTCAGAGACACCGCTAGCGCGAGCGGCTCGCGAGCGGTCGGTTCCCGTCGTCGACGGGTTCGAGCTGCTCGTCGGACAGGGGGCGCTCAGCTTCGAGCGCTTCACGGGGCTAGCCGCACCCGTGGCGACGATGCAGGCCGCTGCGCGGCGGGGATGAACGACACACCTTCTGCACCGAGGCCCGCCGGCCGGCAAGGTGCCGGGTATCGTCAGCGCTGTGATCGTCACCGACGCTGTCAGCAGGTATCTCGCCAGCGTGCGCCGCGAGCGCGCTCCCGTCCTCTCGGAGATGGAGGCGCACGCGCGGCGCGACGGAATCCCGATCGTCGAGCCGGAGACGGGAATGTTGCTGGAGATCCTCGCGCTCGCCCGGGGGGCGCGCCGCGTCGTCGAGGTGGGGACCGCGATCGGCGTCTCGACGCTATACATCGCGCGGGCGCTGCCAGGGGACGGCATGATCGTTTCATTCGACATCGACGAGGACCGCCACAACGCCGCGAAGGGCTACCTCGAGCGCGCGGGTGTGCTCGACCGCGCCGATCTGCGCCTCGAGGATGCGCGCTCTGGCCTGCGGTCTTTGCAGGGACCGTTCGACATGGCGTTCATCGACGGGGTGAAGGCCCAGTACGGCGACTACCTCGACCTGCTGCTGCCGCTCCTCGGCGACCGCGCCGTGCTTGTGGTCGACAACGTTCTGATGTCAGGGACGGTTGCCGAAGGGCGGAGCGACGGGCGCTGGACGCAGGAGCAGATCGCCGGTTCGCGTGCGTTCACGAGACGGGTGCTGTCGCTCGAGCAGTTCGTGGCGACCGTCACCCCGGTCGGGGACGGCGTGCTCGTCGCCGTGCAGCGTTGATCGATCAAGCCGGCCGGTAAGCACCTCGGCTCCGGCTGGGCCGCGGCCGAGCGGATTCGCACTGAACCGCACGCCGCGCTAGCCTCGCGCGGCGATGAACGGGCAGCGCCAGCAGGCGGCCGACGACGACACCCGATGCCGGCCGTGCCGCGGCACGGGCCGTGTGATCTCGGGGCTCGGCGGAGACCCGCACGAGTTAGCGTGCCCGTGGTGCGCCGGCACCGGAAAGATGATTCCGGGACGGGACGCACAGGAGTCGCCCGCCGAAGCCGACACTCGTAGCAGCGTTTAGCCCGCTGGCGACGGCCCGCGCGCCGAGGCCCGTAAAGTTGCGCGTCCTATGGCGGCGCTCCGTCTGATCACCGCCGGTGAGTCGCACGGCCCCGGCCTCACCTGCCTGATCGAGGGCATGCCTGCCGGGCTCGTGCTCGACCGTGACGCGATCAACCGCGACATGGCGCGGCGGCAGCTCGGGCACGGGCGCGGCGGGCGGATGAAGATCGAGCGCGACCGGGGCGAGGTCACAGGAGGAGTCAGGCATGGCCGGACGCTGGGGGGGCCGATCGCGCTGCAGGTGATGAACCGGGACTTCGCCAACTGGGAGGAGCGGATGAACCCGTGGCCGGTGCGGGCCGATGTGCAGGAGGTGCACCTGCCGCGGCCCGGGCATGCCGATCTGGTGGGCACGGAGAAGTACGGGCTAACCGACGTGCGCGACATCCTCGAGCGGGCCAGTGCACGAGAGACCGCGGCGCGGGTGGCGGGCGGCGCGATCGCGAAAGCGTTCCTCGGGGCGCTCGGCGTGCAGGTGTTCTCGCACGTGATCCAGATCACGAGCGTGACCGCGCCCCGGCGCGAAAACCTCGCGCCGGACGACTTCGCCGCCGTTGACGAATCACCGGTCCGGTGCCTCGACCCCGAGGCGTCGACCGCGATGGTCGCCGAGATCGATCGACGGCGCAGGGCCAACGAGTCGCTCGGCGGGGTGTTCGAGGTGCGGGCGTTCGGTCTCGTCCCGGGCTTGGGCTCGCACGTGTCCTGGGAGGAGCGCCTCGACGGCCGACTCGGCCAGGCGGTGCTGTCGATCCAGGCCATCAAGGCCGTGTCGATCGGCGATGGGTTCGAGGTTGCGGGCGTCCCTGGCTCGGAGGCGCACGACGAGATCTTCTACGACGAGGCGCGCGGCTACTACCGCCATACCAACCGCGCCGGCGGCGTCGAGGGCGGGATGACGACGGGCGCGCCGCTGGTCGTGCGCGGGTCGATGAAGCCGCTGCCGACGCTCACCAAGCCGCTTCGTTCGGTCGACATCGCGACGCACGAGCCGGCCGAGGCGCTGCGCGAGCGGACCGACTCCTGCACCGTGCCGGCCGCGGGTGTAGTCGGAGAGGCGATGGTCGCGTTCGTGCTCGCTGACGCCTACCGGCGCAAGTTCGGCGGAGATCACATCGACGACGTCGAGCAGGCGCTGCGCGCCTACAAGGAGCGGATCGGGTGGCGGGAGTCGTGACGCTGCCGAGCACGCGCTCGGTCGTCTGCATCGGGTTCATGGGCTCCGGGAAGTCGACGGCGGCGCGAAGCGCGGCGGAGTCGGTCGGGGCCGATCCGGTCGACGTCGACCGGGTGGTCGAGAAGCGGCTCGGCAAGTCGATCAAGCGCGTGTTCGCAGAGGACGGCGAGGCAGCGTTCCGCGCCGCCGAGGAGGCGGTCACGCTCGAGCTGCTGCGCTCGCGGGGCTCGCAGGTGCTGGCGCTTGGCGGAGGAGCGGTCGGGTCAGCCGCCGTGCGCGAGGCCCTGCGCCGGCACCTCGTGATCTGGATCGACGTCGGCGTCGACGAGGCGTGGGCCCGGGTCCAGGGCACCGAGCGGCCGCTGGCGCGCGATCGCGCGCGGTTCAGGAGGCTTCACCGCGAGCGCGAGCCGCTGTACGCACAGCTCGCCGACGCGACCGTGCCGGCCGCCCGGTCGCACCGTGCGCCCGCGGTGCTGGACGCGCTCGACGGCGCGCCCGCCTCGGCGAGGCTGCTGTGGGCAGCGAGCGCCTCGGGCGACTACCCTGCCTACATCGGTCGAGGGTTGATCGAGGCACACCACTTCTGGCCGCACACCGTCGCCGGCAGGCGATTCCTCGTGACCGACGGGCAGGTCGGGCGCCTCTACGGCGAGCATCTCGAGCCGCTGTCGGGCCGCGTCGCGATCATGCCGGGCGAGCAATCGAAGACCGTCGCTCACGCCGAGATCGTGTGGACGGAGCTCGCTCGTGGCGGCATGACACGGCAGGACGTCGTCGTCGCGCTCGGCGGAGGGGTGGTCGGGGACCTCGCCGGATTCTGCGCCGCCACGTATCAGCGCGGCGTCCGCTACGTCCAGGTCCCGACGACGCTCGTGGCGCAGGTCGACTCGGCGTACGGCGGCAAGACCGGCGTCGATCTCGCCGAAGCGAAGAACTACGTGGGTGCGTATCACCAGCCGGCGGCGGTGATCGCCGACACCGGGACGCTGGCCACGCTGGCGCCCGAGGAGCTTGCGGCGGGCTACGCCGAGGTGGTCAAGACCGCGCTGATCGCGGGCGGCCAGCTGTGGGAGCGCGTGCGCGGCGGGGCGGAGCCGTCGGACGAGCAGGTGATCCTCGCGTGCGCGCGGACCAAGCTGAGGATCGTCGCCGAGGACGAGCGCGACGCCGGCATCAGGCAGGTCCTCAATCTGGGGCACACTGTGGCGCATGCGATCGAGGCGATCACCGGGTACGCTCGCTACCGGCACGGCGAGGCTGTCGGACTGGGGCTGCTGGCAGCGCTCAGGCTCTCGGGGCAGCCGGAGCTCCGCGACGAGATCCGCGAGCTGCTTGCGTCGCGAGGGGTGCCGGTCAGGCTCGAGGACGCCGATCCCGATGCGGTCGTGATGGCTACCGCGCGCGACAAGAAGCGACTCGGCGACGGACCGGTGCCGTTCGTGCTGCTCCGCGCGCCGGGCGAGGCGCAGGCGGGCTGCGCTGTGCCCGGTCGTGATCTCGTCGCCGCCGTGAGAGAGTTGGCGGGATGACCGCAGTACACAACCGCATCGAGGTCATGCACGGGGTCAACCTCGACCAGCTGGGACGCCGCAATCCGGCGCTCTATGGGGCGCTCAGCTACGAGCAGCTCGAGCGCCACATCTCCGACATCGCGGCCGACCTCGACCTCGAGACCCGCTTCTTCCAGAGCAACCACGAGGGCGAGTTTGTCGAGCACCTTCACCGCCTCGAGGGTCTCGCGGACGGGATCATCCTCAACCCCGGCGCCTGGACTCACTACTCCTACGCGATCCGCGATGCGCTCGAGTTGACCGGACTGCCGGCCGTCGAGGTGCACCTCTCAGACGTAGGCGTTCGCGAGGAGTTCCGAAGGACCTCGGTGATCCGCGACATCTGCATCGGCAGCGTCTCCGGCAAGGGTCCAGAAGGCTACCGCGACGCGCTCGAGCACCTGCGACTGGAGCTCTCTGATGAGCGCTGATCGCGCGGAACGGCTGCTCGCCCTGCTGCCCGAGGCGCAGGTCGACTTGCTGCTCGTCACCAACCTAATCAACGTCCGCTACCTGACCGGCTACACGGGCAGCAACGGAGTCGCGCTGATCGGCCCGCAGACGCGCACGTTCATCACCGACTTTCGCTACGTCGAGCAGGCCGCCGCTGAGGTCGATGCATCGTTCGACCGTGTGCGGGCGCCCCAAGACCTACTCGAGGCGGTGGGCGAGGCATTGCCCTCGGGCGAGCTGCGGGTCGGGTTCGAGGACACGCACGTCTCGGTGCGCACCCGCGATCGCCTCGACGAGCTGCTCGACGACCACATCGAGCTGGTCGGCGCGGGCGGGCTGGTGGAGCGCCTCCGCGTGGTCAAGGACGCCGATGAGATCGAGCGGATCGGGGCAGCGACGGCGCTCGCCGACGCGTCGTTTCAGCGGCTCGTCGACTCCGGACTGCTCGGCCGCACCGAGCGCGAGTTGGCGCTCGCGCTCGAGCAGGACATGCGCGTGCACGGGGCGCGGCGCCCGAGCTTCGACGCGATCGTCGCGGGAGGCCCGCACGGGGCGCTCCCGCATGCCCAGCCCCGAGATGTCCCGATTGGACGCGGCGAGCTCGTGGTGATCGACTGGGGCGCGAAGCTCGACGGCTACTGCTCGGACTGCACCCGGACGGTCGCCGCGGGCGAGCCCGGCGACGAGGCCCGCCGCGTCTACGAGCTCGTGCTCGAGGCCCAGCTCGCCGGCCTGCGGGCGGTCAAGGCCGGCGCTAGCGGTCCCCAGGTCGACGGCGTGGCGCGTGGGTTGATCGACCAGGCCGGCCACGGCGAGCAGTTCGGCCACGGCCTCGGCCACGGCGTGGGGCTCGATGTCCACGAGGCCCCGCGGCTATCGCAGCGCTCCGAGGACGAACTGGTCGCCGGCAACATCGTGACTGTCGAGCCGGGGGTCTACCTGCCAGGGAGGTTCGGCGTCCGCATCGAGGACCTCGTGGCGGTCACCGCAGACGGCTGCGACATTCTCACCTCGGTCACGAAGGACCTGATCGTGACCGAGTGACTGAGCTGAGGTGGGCGTTAAGCGCAACCACGGGGCCCTCGCTCAGGACCCAGCGCCGGGAAGAGTTGCGCCCGACCTCTACACTGGCCCGCTGCATGATCTCGACAAACCAATTCCGCAACGGGAACCACATCGACGTCGAGGGGACGATCTTCAAGATCCTCGAGTTCCAGCATGTCAAGCCCGGCAAGGGCGGGGCGTTCGTACGAACCAAGCTGCGCCGCGCAAGCGACGGGGCGGTGATCGACCGGACGTTCCGGGCCGGGGAGAAGTTTCGGGCGGTCCGGACCGAGGTGCGCCGGATGCAGTTCCTCTATCGCGACGGGGCGGACGCGCACTTCATGGACACCGACAGCTACGAGCAGCTGACGGTCCCCGAGAGCACGCTGTCCGAGGCGCTGCGATGGATGAAGGAGTCGGAGGAGTACGAGATCCTGTACATCGACGATCGGCCCGCCGACGTGCAGCTGCCCAGCGCGATCGACCTGACCGTCACCGAGACTGAGCCGGGCCTGCGCGGCGACACGGCGTCGGGAGGCGGCACAAAGCCCGCCGTGCTCGAGACCGGCGCGAGGATCCAGGTGCCGCTGTTCGTCGACATCGGCGACGCGGTACGGGTCGACACGCGCAGCGGCGAGTACGTCTCGCGTGCGTGACCCTCGCGGCGAGCGAGCATCGTGCGTAGAACCGAGCAGCGTCGCGCCGCAGTGTGGGCGCTGTATCAGAGCGACCTGCTGGGCCGGGACCTCGAGCAGTCGTTCCCGCGCGACGCCCATGGGTTCACGCGAGCGCTTGCGGACCTCGTGCGCGAGCATCAGCCCGAGCTCGACGAGTTGATCACGAGGCATGCCAGAGGGTGGTCGCTCGAGCGGATCGCGCCGGTCGAGCGGTCGATCCTGCGCGTCGGTCTGGCCGAGCTCCTGTATCCCGACGCGCTGCCGGGCGAGCAGGCGATCCCGGCCGAGGGCGCGATCAACGAGGCGGTCGAGACCGCGAAGCGCTTCTGCGGCGCCGACGCCCCAGGCTTTGTCAACGGGATCCTGGCGGCGGTGCTGCGCGAGCGTCAGGCCACGCAGACGTAGGAGCTCCGTAGGAAAAGCGCGCCCAGCGCCTGTTCCCCGAGCACAATAGGACCATGAGATTGCTTGTCGTCGACGACGATCGCGCGCTGCGGGAGGTGCTGCGCCGCGCGCTGACGCTGGCCGGCTACGAGATCCGCCTGGCTGACAGCGGCGCCGGCGCGCTGGCCGAGATCTCGAGCGGCGTTCCCGACGCGGTCGTGCTCGACATCGGCCTGCCCGACATCGACGGGCTCGAGGTCTGCCGGCTGCTGCGCAGGGAGGGCAACCGCGTGCCGGTGCTGATGCTGACCGCGCGCGACGCGGTGTCGGACCGGATCGACGGGCTCGACGCCGGCGCCGACGACTACCTGGTCAAGCCGTTCGACATCGACGAGCTGAAGGCGAGGATCCGCGCCCTGCTGCGACGTGCCGGCGGCGAGGGAGACGTCGACGGCGGTCTCTCGTTCGGTGAGCTCAGGCTGGACCCGGCACGGCACGGCGTCGTCGTCGGCGACAAGTTCACCGAGCTGACGCGCACCGAGTACCAGCTGCTCGAGCTGCTGATGCTGAATCCGCGACGAGTGCTGCCCCACAGCCTGATATACGACCGGGTGTGGGGCTATGACTTCGGCCCGACCTCGAACGCCTTGCGCGTGTACATCGGCTACCTGCGCCGCAAGCTCGAGGATGCCGGAGCAAGCTCGGAAATCCACACGGTCCGCGGCGTCGGCTACGCGTTGCGGGAGCCCGACGGATGAGCCTGCGGGCGCGGATGAGCCTGCGGGCGCGGATGGGCCTCGGCGCCGGGGTCGCGGTCGCGGTCGCGGTGATCGCAGTTGCGGTCTCGGCTTACGCCGGGACGAGCTCGGAGCTTCGCGGCCAGATCGACAACTCGCTGCGCAAGCTCACCACCAACATCCTCGCGCCGCCCCCCGAACCAGGGCACCGGTGGACCGGGTCGGCCGGGCGGGCAGTTCCAGTCTGGGATCGGCTTCAGGGCGTTCGGCGAAGGCCCCTGCGAGCGCGACGAGGGAACTCGGCATCGACGCTCGCAACGCGCCGTCGTTCGGTGGCGCCGCAGGCACCGTCACGCTGATCTACCCGAGCAGCTGCGGCGGTGGCAGCTACGGGCCGACCGCGCAAGCCTCGAAGATCCCCATCGACGCCGGATGAAGGCCCTGGCTGATACGGGCAGCGGCCAGTACTTCACCGAGATGCACGTGAACGGGACGCACATCCGCGTGCTCGTCACGGGCATCGGACGCGACGGCGCTCTCGCCGTCGCGTTGCCGCTGACCGAGGTCGACAAGACCCTCTCCAGCCAGCTGCTGCTGCTGACGGTGATCGCGGCCGCCGGGATCGCGCTCGCGGCACTGCTCGGATTCCTCGTGGCGCGCACCGCGATCGCCCCGATCACCCGATTCACACGCCAGACGGAGGCGATCGCCGCGAAGCCCGAGCTGCATCGAGTCCGAGCGCGTGAAGGTCGAGGGAACCGACGAGCTGGCGCGCCTGGCGCGGACGTTCAACACGACCCTCGACGCGCTCGAGCGCTCGATCGAGTCGCAGCGCAACCTCGTCGCCGACGCCTCGCACGAGCTGCGCACGCCGATCGCCTCGATCCGCGCCAACCTGCAGCTGCTGCGCGACGAGGAGCTCCTCTCGCTCGAGGACCGGGCCGCGCTGCGAGCGCGACATGATCCATGAGCTCGACGAGCTCACCGCGCTGGTGTCCGACGTGGTCGAGCTGGCGCGCGGGTCGAAGCCGAGCGGCGCGCCCGGAGAGGTGCGGGTCGACGAGATCGCCGGCGACGCGGTCGAGCGGACGCGGCGTCGGGCTCCTGAGCTGACGATCGAGGCGGCGCTCGAGCCGACGCTCGTGCACGGCGAAGGGCGAGCGGATCGCCCGCGCGGTCTCGAACCTGCTCGACAACGCGCGCAAGTGGAGCCCGCCCGGGGAGACGATCGAGGTCGAGCTGCAGGGCGGGACGCTCAGCGTCCGCGACCATGGGCCGGGCTTCCACGAGGAGGACCTGCCGTTCGTGTTCGACCGCTTCCACCGCGCCCGCGACGCGCGCTCGAAGCCGGGCTCTGGGCTGGGGCTGGCGATTGTGCGCCAGGCGGCAGAGGCCCACGGCGGTTTCGCGGAGGCCTCGAACGCGCCGGGCGGCGGAGCGCTATTGCGGCTCAACTTCGGGCCGGTGCTGCAGTTGGGTGAGGAGGCCTCTGAGTCGCCGATCGGCGCGCCCTGACGAGCGCCCGGCACGGCCCGCGGCTGCGGCCGGATCGGGTGACCGTGTGCAAAACGCGAGCGCAAGCGAGCGCATCAACACGGCGAACCCAGCGCATCTCTGCGCTCGCCACGGACACTTCCGCTGACGGTGGTATGCCCGGCACGATGCTTTGGTGGAGGTCCTGCCCATGAAGCGTTCAGCTTTCTGCAGCCACGTTCAAAGCGAAATCGCGAAGGCCGAGGCTCTACTGGGGCGTGCTGGCGCCTTCCCTCGTGGGCAGCCTCGCCTGGCGCGCCCGCCCGCCGGCACACCCCACTTCTCTGGCGCTCGTTGGGCGTTTATGTACGTTTCGCACGAATTTGGCGGGTTCATCTGTGTCTAAGTTCGCAAGAAATGTGCGGTGGTCTATGAGAGCCTCCGATCCGTGACTCGTGGTGAACGCACCGCGAACCTGCTTGGCGTCGTCGTCCCGTTCCTCGGCGTGCTCGCGGCGATCGTGCTGCTGTGGAACCGCGCCGTCGACGCGACCGACCTCGCGATCCTCGCGGTCATGTACCTGTTCAGCGCGCTCGGGATCACGGTCGGCTTCCACCGTCTGCTGACGCACCGCGCGTTTCAGACTTATCCGTGGCTCGAGCGCGTGTTCGCCGTGCTCGGCTCGCTGGCGGTCGAGGGGTCGGTGCTCGACTGGGTCGCCGACCATCGCAAGCACCACGCTCACGCCGACCAGGAGGGCGACCCGCACAGCCCCCACGTCGGGCACGGCAGCGGGCTGCGAGGCCTCTGGTACGCGCATGTCGGCTGGTTGCTCGAGACTCAGGGCCAGGCCGACTGGAAGCGCTACGCGCGCGGAGCTGTACGAGGATCCGGAGATGCGGAAGATCGGCAGGCGCTTCCCGCTGCTGGTGGCGCTGTCGCTGCTGATCCCGACCGTGGCCGGGTTCGTCCTGCACGGCTTCACGCTCGGCGGGGCGCTGCGTGGGTACATCTGGGGCGGGCTCGTGCGGATCTTCCTCGTCCACCACGTGACGTGGTCGGTCAACTCCGTCTGCCACTTCTTCGGCAGCCGGCGGTTCGACATCGAGGACCGCTCGACGAACGTGGGCTGGCTTGCGCTGCTCTCGCTCGGCGAGTCCTGGCACCACAACCATCACGCGTTCCCGCGCTCGGCCTACCACGGGCTGCGCTGGTGGGAGCTCGACCCATCGGGCGTGATCATCTCGGGGCTCGAGCGCGTCGGGCTCGCCTGGAACGTCGTCAGAATCGCGCCGGAGCGCCAACGCGCCAAGGCGCTGGCAGGCACCGCCTCCTCGTAGCGCCGGCTCCTCGCCGGCTCGAATCGGGTCAGGCGACGCGGCTGATCTCTTGCTCGACCGGCGCGCGCGCGGCTGACCTCTTCCTCGACTGAGGCGATCGCCGTCGGCTACTGTGCCGACGATGAGCGCAAGCGAGCAGGCGTCGACGCCTCCAGCCTCGATCTCTCAGCTCGACTGGGGCATCGGCGAGTACGAGCAGACGGCGGCCGAGCTCGAATCGGTGGCACGGGACGTGCTCGCGCTATCTTCGATCACGCGCGGTGAGCGGGTCCTCGACGTCGCGTGCGGAACGGGGAACGCGACGCTGCTCGCGGCGAGGGCCGGCGCGGCGGCGACCGGGCTCGACTCCTCGGGGAGGCTGATCGAGGTCGCGCGCGCCCGGGCGGCGGCCGGCGCGCTCGATTGCAGGTTCGTGGTCGGCGACCTGCACGAGCTGCCGTTCGACGACGCCGCCTTCGATGTGGGTCGGTGACATCGCGCTCAGACAACGGGGCGCTCGGGCTGTCTAATCCCGGGATGAGACCGATGCGCCGCAGCGTGGCCCGAGCTAGCGGCTCCAGGCAGCAGGACCACGTCGTGCTCGAGCTCGACGGCCACGAGGTTCGGATCTCCAGCCCTGAGCGCGTGTACTTCTCCGCTCGCGGCGAGACGAAGCTCGACCTCGTGCGCTACTACGTCGCGGTCGGAGACGGGATCGTCCGCGCCCTGCGCGAGCGGCCGTGCATGCTGCACCGGTTCCCGCGGGGTGTCGACGGCGAGAAGGTCCACCAGAAGCGCCTGCCTTCGGGGGCGCCACCGTGGATCGAGACCGTTCGGGTCGACTTTCCCTCCGGGCGGCACGCGGACGAGCTGTGCGTGACAAGCATCGCCGACGTCGTCTGGGCGGTGCAGATGTCGACGGTCGAGTTCCATCCGTGGAACTCGCGGCGAGCTGATGTCGAGCGTCCCGACGAGTGGCGGATCGACCTCGACCCGATGCCCGAGTGCGGGTTCGACGCGGTCCGGCGCGTGGCGTACGTCGCCCACGAGGTCCTGGACGAGCTCGGCGCGACCGGCTGGCCGAAGACCTCCGGTGGATCCGGAATCCATGTGTACGTGCGGATCGAGCCTCGCTGGGGCTTCCGGGATGTTCGGCGCGCCGCGCTTGCGTTCGCGCGCGAGGTGGAGCGCCGCGCCGCGGCCTACGCGACGACCACCTGGTGGCGCAAGGACCGGGAGCTCGACAAAGTGTTCGTCGACTACAACCAGAACGCTCGCGACCACACGATCGCGAGCGCCTACTCGGTGCGCGGGGTCCCCGAAGCGACCGTCTCGACCCCGATCACCTGGGAGGAGATCGACGATGTCGTGCCCGCGGACTGCACGATCGCAACCGTGCCTCGTCGGTTCGCATCGCTCGGCGACCTCCACAGCGGCATCGATGAGGCGGTCTTCTCAGTGGAGCCCCTGCTCGAGTGGGCGGAGCGCGACGAGCGCGCCGGCGAGGAGGAGCCGCCGCCGCCTCGCTGACTTGCCTACTCATCGCGAGTATTTAACGGCGAGCCGGTCGCGTCAGGCGCGTCCAGACGCCGTCAGAGGCGTCAATAATTCAGTCGTGAGCCTAAGCTGCAGCGTGTCAGATGTCGAGCCGAGGCGACGCTCAGCCGCGGGAGCACCGGGACGGCACCGAGCTGAACGCCGCCAAGGCGCAGCGCAGCCTGCGCAACGGCCTGATCTCGCTCGCGGTTCTGATCGCGTTGGCGGGTGGTCTGCTGCTCGCGATCCCGGGTCTGCACGGCGTCGCGCACGCTCTCCGCAGCATGAACACCGCATGGCTGGTGGTCGCAGTGGCGCTCGAGACCCTGTCCTGCCTCGGCTATGTGCTCGCGTTCCTGCAGGTGTTCGAGCGCGCCCCGATCAAGTTTGGAGCGCGCGTGGCATTGAGCGAGCTCGCGTTCGGGGCGGCGGTGTCGGTGGGCGGTGCGGGCAGCCTTGCGGTCGGGATCTGGCTGCTGGTCGAGCGCGGCGCGCCCGCGGCTCGTGTCGTCGAGCGTTCGGCGGTTCTGTTCCTGCTGACGAGCGCGATCAACGTCTTGACGCTGATCGTGGCCGGCGTCGCGGCGTTCACGGACCTGTTCTCGCCGCCGAAGTCGCCGCTCTTGACGATCGTCCCGGCGGCGGTCGGGGCGGTCGTGTTCGCGTTGTTCCTCGCATTGCCCCGCCTCGCAGAACGGCTGGCGCGCCTGCGTGGACACGGCCGGCTGCGCACCCTGCTGACCGAGACCGCAGCCAGCATCAACGACACTAGGCAGCTCCTGTTCCGGCCCGACTGGAGGATCGTCGGGGCGATCGGATTTCTGTGGTTCGACATCGGCGTGCTGTTGGCGTGCTTCGCGGCGCTGGGCGCGTCGCCGCCGCTGGTGTTCGTCGTGCTCGCCTACCAGATCGGCTATCTCGCGAACTTCATCCCGATCCCGGGCAACATCGGCATCCTCGACGGAAGCCTCGTCGGGATGCTTGTCCTGTTCGGGGTCGGAGCCACCGACGCGACTGCCGCGACGCTCGTCTACCACGCGATTGCGCTGTGGATTCCGGCCCTGTGGGGGACGATCGCGTTCCTCATCCTGCAGCGCACGAAGAGCCAGCCGCTGACGCTCCGGGAGCCTCGGTCGGGCCGGCGCGGCGAGCGTGAGGGATGACCTGCGGCTTTGACGCCATACAGATCCGCCAGCCGCCGGGATCCCCGCGTTCTTGATCTTCCGCTTGGCGCGCGGCAGCCGCTGGGCCATCGTCGAATCACCGACGAGGAACGCGCGCGCTATCTCCTCCGTGGTCAGGCCGCCGAGCGTGCGCAGCGTGAGCGCGACTTGGGCTTCGGTGGCGAGCGCCGGGTGGCAACAGGTGAAGATCAGCTCGAGTCCCGGATCCCGGCGGCGCGAATGGGGGCGCGATCGAGATTCGACCGCTGGATTCCGTTCGAGGACGGCTCCTCCGCAATCCAAGTTCGGTACTGTCCTCGATCGGAGCGAGCAACCGTCCTCGCCGCATCGGTCACCACGACGGTGGCGTTGCTGGGTGACCGAGCCGTCGCCCTCGCCGTCGCGTTTCTCGTCGTGGACCTGATGCTCGTGATGACCCCGGGTGCGGACTGGGCATACGCGATCACCGCGGGCGTGCGCGACGGAAGGCTCGTGCCGGCCGTCGCCGGCTTGGCCGGGGGCTATGTCGTGCAGGCGGTGCTCGTCGTCGCTGGTGTCGGCGCGGTGCTTCCCAGAGCCAGAGCGCGATGCCACTCGACGACCGACAGGTCCTGCGGCTCGGCGACGCCGACTGGGAGGTCCTTCGCACGCCCGGACACGCCCCCGGCCACCTGTCGCTGTGGCAGCCCGACGGGCGGCTACTAGCTGGGGGAGGATTCCGCTGAGACGATGCCCTTCCGGCGGCGGCCCACAGCGTTCGGACCTGGCACGCGGAGGTTCCCCTGGCCCGAGCCATGAAGGGGCTGATCGCTGCCCGTCGGGGTGAGCCCGGTGCCGAGCGGACCCTGGAGCAGGCGTGGGCCGAGATCCCAAAGGTCGCGGAGGACTCGCGTCAGAGCACGGTTCGCTGCGCCCCCTGGTCGAGGCGGCGTGGTTGCGCGGCGACCGCCGCACCGCGCTCGAGCACCTGGAAGCCGCCCGCGCGTCCCCGGCGGCCGGCCGGTTCGCGCGCTGGGGCGGCGAGCTGGCGCTGTGGGCCGCACGGCTCGGCCTCGAGCTCGACACGCCAGCCAGCGCGCCGGACGCCGTGAAGCTCGAGCTCGACGGCGACTGGCGCGGAGCGATCCGAGCCTGGCGCGAGCTCGAGGCGCCGTACGAGTCGGCGCTGGCCGCACTGCCCGGCGATGATGCCGCCGCCCGCCAAGCCCAGGCCGTGCTCCATAACCTCGGCGCGAGCGCCGCGGTTCGGACGTTCGCTCGGGAGCGACCGGCGCGGGGCGAACGCGCCATGCGCGGCCCGAGACGATCGACGCTCGTGCATCCCGCCGGCCTCACCCGCCGCGAGCAGGAGGTTCTCGAGCAACTCGCTACCGGTGCGACGAATCCAGCGATCGCTGCCGCGTTGCACCTGTCGGAGCGCACCGTCGCGCACCACGTCTCGGCGATCCTGGCGAAGCTCGGCGCCGCGACGCGACTGACCGCGATCGAGCAGGCGCGCAGCAGAGGGCTGCTTGCAAGATGGGACGGTCCGCAAACCAAGATAGGCAGGGAAGACCGTGGCGTCAGGCTCGCCGTCGTCGTGCACGAACACGAGCTGCTCGCCAAACTTGTTTTCGAAGTACCCGAGATAGGGCCCCGGCCGCTTCTCGACCGCGGGTGCCGCCGCCGCATGGTGACAGGTCAAGCGCATCAGCTCATCCTCGTGCACGCAGGCAAACGATGACCGGTGGGCCGGCGGAAGCCCACGACCAGGAGTGGGGCCCGCTGCGAGATCGTAAACGGCGGCTCAGGCGATCATCGAGACATTCCCCGTGCGCGGTGACCCCGCGCGAGCGAGCCTCAACGCCGGCCAGCTCCACCCACCCCGGATCCGCCCCGTTCAGCTCCCCGATCCGAACCGACCCAGCGCTTCACCCGCTCATCCCAGGGTGGGGAATTTCCGTGATTGGAAGTGGGGATTTCTCATGATCGTTGACAGCACAGAACCGGAGGACTGGCGTCGGCGCTACATCCTCGGCGAGAAGACGGCGCCGAGCAGTTCGATGTTCCTCGGCCGCCAGGTCGACGACGCGATCACCCTCTACTACCGGCCCATCCTGGAGCGCGGCGAGCACCTCACGCTCGACCAGTGGAGGAGTGATTGCATGTGCGCCACGGCTCGACGAGCTGGTTCTCGGTGGGCTCGATCACCGGTCGGCCCGCGTCCTGCTCGACCGGGGAACGCCCGAACTGGCGCCCGCCGTGCGGGAGCGGTTGCTCGAGGATGCCGCCGGGAACCGGCAGGTCCGCGTCCACCTCGACCGCTTCCGCGCCTGAGCACAGGCGTTCCCCAACCGCGCGCGCTTGGCGCTGCTCGCACGTTGCCTCGCCTTGATGGACGACGCTGGCGCCGAGGTGCACTTCGCCCGGGCGATCGAGCTCGCTGACGCTCTGTCGCCGTTTGACCGGGCACGGAATGTCGTCGAGCGCGAGCCGATCCACTGGCCCGCCAGCGCCCGCGTCGCGTTCTACGTCGGCCTGAACATCGAACACTTCCACGTCGACAGCCTTTCGACGAGCCTGTGGGAAGGGACTGCGTCCCTCGTTCCTGACCCGCATAACGTGAGCAGAAATCATTCCAATTCCCGTTCCTGCCAGAGCCTAGCCGTTGTGCGGCTTGCGCTTCCGATGGGCTCGGCGTTGGGCGGTCCGCTAGCAGCAGTGTGGCCCGAGCTCGAAAAGTCCAGCCACTGGCCGGACAAATTGGGTGGACCCATCACCAGATGCTGCTTGACGCGTTCAGCGAGCGCCGAACCTGTACGCATGGTTCGCCGCCAAGGCATCAGCGAGCCGCTGGTCGCGGCGCCGCCTTCAGGCGCAGATCCACCTCGGGCTTCATGAGCGCGCGGGCGCCGCGCTCACCAACTTCGATGTCGCGCTTGGAGTGCCCCCGGTTTTGTGGACACCTGATCGCTTGGGTCTGTCCGACCCGGCGGAAAGGATGTGTTCATGCCACGCACGCGTCCCCCGTACCCGGAGCAGTTCCGTCGTGAAGCAGTCGAGTTGGTCCGCAAGAGCGGCCGGGGGCGCCTGACCAGGTGCTGATCGACGCCTTCAACGATCGCCCGGCGCCGTGCGCATCGCAGGCGGCGAGGCCGCCGCGGGTCGGTTAGTCGCCCTGCTACCTGCAAGAGCAAATCCGCCTGAGGCCCCGCGAGCATCGTAGAGACGCGACTTCGTGGTGCTCCAACAAGGCTTGACACGGCCGTTCGGGAGGCGGGGCGTCGTGTTTGGGCATTTGGGCTGAGGCGCGCCGAGTACCGTGCGAAAATCAACCGAGATGGAGGACACGACGATGAGTGGCACGGAACTCGATCTCGATGATGCGCGGCGTCGGCTTGCGGCAGCGGCCGAGGATGCCAAGCGTCATGAGGAGCGTGGGGAGGGCTGGGCTGCCATGGCTGCGTGGAAGCGCTACGAGATGATCAGCGCCGCGATCGAGGCACAGGCGCGGAGCGAGCGTGCCGCCGGCCGGCGCTGAGGATCGCCGAAATGCTGCCGAAGGAGTTCGGCGAGCTGCTCGCCCAACTCGAGTGGGCGGAGCTGCCGTATGTAGTTGTCGGCGGCGTGGCGGTGAACCTGCTCGGCTACGAGCGGGCCACGCGGGACGTCGACGTGCTCGTCGCTGCAACGCCTGACGTTGGCAGGAGGGTTGGAGAGCTGCTGCGAGGGCTTGGCGCGACTCGAATCGACGGCAGCGAGCTTCCCGACTGGCTGTTCGATGGCGAGCACCACATCCGCGCGCTCACCCGGCACGGGATCATCGACTTCATCCCGGAAGGCCTACCACCGGTGAGTTTCGCCGAGGTCCTCGCCAGCGCCCGGGACGATGAACTCCACGGCGTGGTGATTAAGCGTGTGGACCTCGCGCACCTTGTCGCGCTGAAGCGGCTTGCGGGTAGACCCCAGGACCTCGAGGATCTCGAGCAGCTTCGCGCCGCCTACGGGGATCTGCCACTGCTCCCGTTGCCCGGCATGGACGGATGACGGGCGCGCTACGGCACGAGCAAGCCGAGCCCATGGGCTGTTGATATCAGTCAGGAGCAGACGGTCGCCGTTGAGTCCCGCGCACCAAACGCCAACGATGGTCACCGACGCGCAGTGTCCTCGACGAGCTGATGACCCCGGCGGCGTCGCCGCCATCCTCCAGCTACGCATCTCGACGGTCGAGGATATGCCCGGCGCGGCGTGCTCCCCAGCGTCAAGCTCGGACGCAATAAGTGCGCAGCACATCGAGCGCGATCATCAGGCTGATCGACCGTCGGCCGCAGTAAGCTCGCGCGCGGTGATCAGAGCCGTGCAACCGCATCCACGTTGAGATGCAGGCTGATCTCGGGCAACTCGAGAACCGGCTCTGGGACGCGGCCGATGAGCTGCGCGCGAATTCGGGCCTCAAAGCGTCGGAGTACGGCACGCCGGTCCTCGGGTTGATCTTCCTTCGGTTCGCCGAGACCAAGTTCGACGCCGCCCGTGCCGGGATCGAGGCGAAAGCTTCGGCGCGCCGATAGGATCGGCCCGTCGGACTATCACGCCCAGCGCATGGTCTACCTGACCGACGCGGCGCGGTTCAGCTATCTGCTCAGCCTGCCCCGAGGGGTCCGATCTCGGCAAGGCCGTGAACGAGGCGATGCGACTGGTCGAGGAGAACAATTCTGAGCTGGCGGGCGTGATGCCGCGGACGTACACGGCACTGGAGTCGAGCACGATCGGGTCGCTGCTGCGGCACATCAACAGCTACACGAAGGACCTCGAAGGTGACGCGTTCGGACTGATCTACGAGTACTTCCTGGCGAAGTTCGCGCTCGCTGAGGGCCAGGGCGCGGGCGAGTTCTTCACGCCGATGTCGATTGTGCGGCTGATCGTCGAGATCATCGAGCCGTTCCACGGGCGAATCTTCGACCCGGCCTGTGGGTCGGGGGGCATGTTCGTGCAGTCGGCGCACTTCGTCGAGCATCACCGTCGCTCGCCCGGCGACGAGCTGTCGATCTACGGCCAGGAGAAGACCGGCGAGACCGTCCGGCTGGCGAGGATGAACCTCGCGATTCACGGCCTTTCGGGCGAGATCCGTGAGGGCAACAGCTATTACGAGGACCTGCACAAGAGCGTCGGCAGGTTCGACTTCGTGATGGCCAATCCACCATTCAACGTCGACCGAGTCGACAAGGCCAAGCTCGAGGACGATCCGCGCTTCCCCGATCTCCCGCGCGCCGACAACGCCAACTACCTGTGGATCCAGCTGTTCGCGACGGCGCTGAACGACGTCGGCCGGGCCGGCTTCGTGATGGCCAACTCGTCGTCGGACGCTCGCCACAGCGAGGGCGAGATCCGCCGCAGGCTGATCGAGGACCGGCTCGTCGACGTGATGGTCGCCATCGGCCCGAACTTCTTTTACACCGTGACGCTGCCGGTGACGTTGTGGTTCCTCGACCGAGGTAAGCGCAAGACCGATCGGGCGAATCGGGTGCTGTTCATCGACGCCCGGCAGGTGTTCCGCCAGATCGACCGTGCGCACCGCGACTTCACCGAAGAGCAGCTCGAGCTGCTCGCGAACATCGTGCGGCTGTACCGCGGCGAGCCGCCCGAGCTCGACCACGTCGACGAACGGTTGTTCGCACAGCGGTTTCCCCGAGCGAGTACGTGGATGTTCCGGGGCTGTGCAGGGTCGCGACGATCGAGGAGATCGAGGCGCAAGGATGGAGCCTCAACCCAGGTCGGTACGTCGGCACCGAGGTCGAGGACCTCGACGACGAGGTGTTCGAGGAGAAGCTCGCGGCCGCCACGCGGAGCTACGAGAGCTGGCCGCCCGCGCCGCGACGTTGGAGCAGGGCGTTGATGCGGTGCTGACGCAGCTGCTGTCGCGCTGACCGTTACGCGGACGTTCCAGTCCGGCTGTGACTCTAACGAATTTGCCGGATTACGTTAGAGACGGTAGCTTGTCTGGCGTGGAGTTAGCTCGCGGGTTCCCCGCGCGTTGCCGGGCCGCCACCGACCCAGCCGACGGGATAGGCGATGTGTGTGGGCTTGTGGTTACTCGATTCTGGTGATCGCCCAGGCGAAGCCGGCGAGCTCGCGAGCGGCGGCGACGGCGATGATCGTGCGGCGTTTCGCGCGAGCCTCGAGGCGTGTCCAGGTGCGGTGGAGTCGCCGCTGGGCTGACGATGCGACCGCGATCGCTTCCGGCGGCTGGTTCTCCTGGCGGTCGGTGAGCGCACGGCCGATGCTCGGGCGGGAGCGGTAGTGCCAGGCCGCTTCGACCAGCAGCCGCCGCGCGTGCCCGGATCCCGTTTTTGTGATCGCGCCGAGCCGGCGCTGCTGCCCGGTCGTTGCCTCGGACGGGACCAGACCGACGTAGCTCATCAGCTGCTCGGCGCGGGCGAACCGCTCGAAGTCGCCGATCTCCGCGCACAGCCCGACCGCGGTCAGCGTGTCAACCCCGCGCAGGCACCGCAGCCGGCCGACCTGCACGACCCACGGCGAGCTCGGCAGCAGTCCGACGATCTCGCGCTCCAGCTGCTCGCGACGGTGCGCGAGCGCGTCGATCGCGCCGCGGGCGTCGAGCAGTGTCGCCTGCGCCGCCGGCCACTCCAGCGTGACCGTCCCCAGCCAGTCGCGGTGGCGCTGCGTCCACGCCGCCCCGTCGTCGAACCGGATCCCGCGCCGCAGCAGCAGCTTCGAGAGCCGATGCCGGCAGCGCATCAGATCCATCCGCACAGCGTCACGAGCGCGGACCAGGTCACGCAACGCCTCCTCCTCATCGCCCGGCACCCGGACCGCGTGCAGCTTGCCGGCCAGCAGCAGCCGGACCAGATGCTCGGCATCACGGCGATCCGTCTTCACCCGATCCCCGCTCGCGCGCGGGATCTTGGAAGGCGCCGCGACGATGCACTCGACCCCGCGCTTGGCGAGCTCGCGCGCAAGCCCGTAGCCCGTCGGCCCGGCCTCGTACGCGACGCGCACGGGCCGTGGCAGCCCCGCGCAGAACGCGGCCGCCTTCGTGGTCTCGCCGCTCATCGCGAACGTCTGCAACTGTCCCGTCTCAGCATCAAGCACCGCCGCGACGACCTTCGTCGCGTGCACATCCAGACCGACGAGACTTCTAGCCTTCGCCATGGCCGGCTCCTCCTATGCGATTGTGGGCCGCCGCGCGGGTGGAGCCGCGCGGCATAAATTTCACCCCACGACCGGCGTCGGGGGACCGGCCCTTTCTACACCGCGGGCCGGACAGACCGTCAATCCAACTCGGCGAGATCGAAATGCGACCTCTGGGTCGGCGAAGGTCCCGATTGGGTGATCGAAGTCAAGATGGCTCGCCTGGACGGGACTCGCGTCTCATTGGCACGACGATCACATTCGCGGGTTGGCGCGGGTCGTCGAGTGCTGTAGGTCTGCGCGTTTCCACTACTCACTGGCTCTCCGAAATGACGAGCTTCTGACACTTGTCGAATCGCCTGCCCGCTTAGCTGATCGGCTCACCCCGGCACGCGCGAGTTCGGGAAAGTCCTTCAGATGGTCCGGAAGCGAGGCGCAGCAGGATCGCCTGTCGGAAAGGCGAGCCCGGTGCAAGAACGCATGCTCATCCGCAAGACCGAGTCATGCCAGGTCATGGCGCTCTCTCCCTCCGCCGCGTCGGTTGAGCTGTCGTTGCGCGCATTCTCTCGGCGACTGCCGGAGCCTCTGCGGCCCCACCTGTGAGTGGCGGCCCCCAGTCCTAACCACGCGTCCGTCGTGCTTTGGGTCAGCACAAGCGGCGGCCACGCGCTCCTCAGCGCGGACCTGGAGAACACGGGGCACGCAGGCACCGGGTGGAACGCCGTGCTCGCACTTCAGCCCGCCGACGCCGGGAAAGCTGAATTCGTGAAGATCCCGCATCACGGGTCGGAAACTGCACATCACGAGGGGGTCTGGTCAGACTTGCTCGCCGCTGGGCCAGCCGCTGCGCTGACGCCGTGGCGACTTGCGGGGAATGCCCTGCCAACCGAGGCGGATCGGGAGCGAATCTGCAACCTTGCTGCTCCCGCGACGGTCCGTCGCCGGACGCCTCGACGCTGCGTTACCGCGATACGAGCCTGCCGTTGAGCGCACGCTCCGCGAGGCTGCGATTTCTCGCAGGTCGGCAACTGGTCGCAGGGGGCATGTTCGGGCGTCGCTGGCCGCACGAGGGGGCTGGGATATCGAGCGCGTGCGATTTGCGGATCGGTTCTGCTCACCTTGAGGCCTGCCACCGGAGGCTCGCCTGAAAGCAGCGTGGAAGCGGAGGACCGCAGCAAGCGGCAGCCGACCCGCACCGGCTCTTGGCAAGACACCAGGCAAACTGCGTGCGTCGGCAACAAGACGCAGAAGGCAGCACGTTGGGCACGAATGCTGTCAGCTCAGGGCAACGACTGCACCGTGTTCACCACGACCGGCATCAGCAACGCCTCTATCACCCGTCTCGTCGCCGTATAGCCTGCACGATGCCCGCCCGCGGCTGGTCTTGCCGGGGACCGCTCACCGCACCTCGTCTACGCGAACCACTGCCAATGAATCACCCGACCACGCGAGGCCGTGCATCTGACAGCTTCGCCCTCGGCGCTCCAAGGACGACGTTGGCAGGTGAAGCCACGATAGTGACGCCGACGATGACGCATTTCCTGAAGCACGAACGGTCGCGCCCATCCGCACCGAACGACTCGCGTGGTGACGTTGACCACGGCAGCGCCCCATCCTGTGTTCCCGTACGTCCAGCGTCCGTGGTCGTAGCTGTAGTTGACCGGGGGAACTGACGGCGGCCTGATGAAGGCTCGCCGCTTTCAGGGCGCGGAAGCTCATCGCCTCCCGGGACCGGCGCGACCGCCGTGGACTATCCGGTGGCGGGCTCACTCCCACTTGATCCCGCGCCAGCGCCGCTCGACCTCCTCTGGCGCGACGATGTTCGTCCATGTGTCGTGGTCTTGGACGTAGGCACCGACGTACGCCTTGCGCCGCTCGCAGGGGATCTCGTGCGGGACGCGGACCCGGATCTCGGCCAGCGGTTCGCGCGAGATGCGCGGCCCGTCGCGCTCGACCGGCATAGCTGACCACCACGGCCTGACGGTCACGACCATCGTCCCGTCCGGCTCGGGGTCTCCCATGCTCGCCGTGGCTCCGATCGCCGTTACGAACATTGCCCGCAGCCTTAGGGCCGAGGCCGGTCGCAGCCGCCGGGAGGGTGGCTGAGGATTCGTCGCCGCCTCTCCACCGTAAGCCAATCTCTCATGACCCATCCTTTCTGGGGGTTCTTTCGCCGCCCGCTGCAGGATTTCTGGGAACGCCCACATGCGCCCGCTGCGGGTCCCACCGGTCCCGGCCCAAACGGCGCCGCCCTACGACGCCCCGGAGGAACCGGCCCCCGGGGCGCCGTAGCCGCTTCGCCCCCTCACGTGATGCCCCCAAAACATTCTCACGCTCTCGGCCGTCGCCCCACCTATATCGACGCAAACCGAGCCGAAAGGTTGGTTTGCGATCGAAAGCTGGGTTTCTCGGACGACACCTCACGATCCTTGACGTCGCTCGCGGGGAGGCCAGGGCGCGTGCTCCCGTATGTATGAGGCGCACGGGGAACCATGACCTATCGTCCCCAGGGATTAGCCAGACACGGACGTTTCACGGCGGGCGCGGCCGACCGCAGCGAGCCAACCCACCTGCTAGCGCTTAGGGGGTTCCGCCTGACGGCTCCGGCGCCCGACGCTGGGACCTGACCTGGGTCGAGCCCTCGACGGGCCGCTAGAGGGGCAAATACGGGACCCCTACCCGCAGTCTGAAGCGCGGAGCGCGCGCTAGCTAGGAGGGTTTGACGAAACCATTGGCGAAAGTCCGTCAACCGTGAGCCCGGCGTGGTGACGGCCGGGTCCGAACTCCTCCCCGACGTCCGCCGGGGTCCAGTACACGGCAGCCTCGATCTGCCCGGCGTCAACCATCGCCCTCGTCTGCCTGCCTGGCCCAGATCCAAGCTGCGGGTAAACTTCTCGCACCCCCCGGTGGTTGAGCCCGTTCCGCAGGCGCGCGGGTGCGCGAATGTAGAGGGACCCGACCGGGTCTTCCGTTAGCACAACTCAAGACCGATCAGGAGGAACTTCTCAATGCCCGAGCGGGATCTGTCGGACATCATGGCGACCGCGTATCGCGAACTCGAAGCGCGCGTGGTCGCCGATGCGCCGCTGCACGAGTTGGAGGACTACATCGCCTCGCTGCGACTCCCAGAGGAGGAGCGCTGCGCGCTGGAGCTGTGGGCCTGGACGCAGATGGCCGAGCCCTACCGGCGCTCGCGACGCCTGAGATTGTTGGAGCCGCTCGACGCCATTCGGTCCTCGTAGTTACGGGTTTGCCGACCGCCCTCGCGCGCATGCGCATACGTGTCCGGTCTGTCCGCTTCTTCGCGTCGCGAGACAGCCCGGCGCCGTTTCTCGCTGTTGCGTTCAACAATTCATGACCGCCGAATCAGCGTCGCGAGAAAATGGGCCAGCTTCGCCCGCTCCGACTTGCTGCGGCTGCATCAGCGAGATCGCTGTCGGCTCTATAAGTCGGCTGGTGCCGCCGCGATGCTCGTGTACTTCCACACGGACAGGCCAGCGAGCGCGCGAGCAGGACCGCGCATAAGCCGAACTGAAGATCGACCCGCTCGGACCAGACCATGTACCACACGAATGAGCGACTAGCCGATCGACGTAGCCATGCTCGTCATGACCGGTTGATACTCGGCATCGCCGGGCTGGCTGCTGATCACCCCGCCATTGTGGGCGCTCGGCGTCATCGACTGAGGCGGCTAGCTATGGAAGATCCGCGTACGCGATGACAAGACGTTCGCGAGAGTCAGCACCGCGATCTCCAACGTCATGTACAGCATCGCGCTCGCCTGCTCGTCGATGCCTCGGCGAGCCAGCTCGGCGCGTTAGTCGTCAACGGTGGAGAACGACCCGAACGGGCTGGCGATCGAGTCGTGTTCGGCGATCGCGTCGATCGTTCGCGCGAACGCCGCCGCCCGTCCGCAGCCCGGCGCTCCACTCGCCGTCGAACGCGGTCTTCATCGCGGTGGGCTCGGTCGCGGCCTAATGGACATGGGGCGACTGACCGCTGGCCTCTGCGAACGCGCCGGGCGGAGGAGAGGCTGGCGGCGTTCCGGCAACTGGATCGAGCCATGAGGCAGCGCGCGAGCGTGCGAAGACTCAAGGGAGATCCAGGAGTTCGGACGGCCGCGCGGCGAAGGGCAGCAAGACGACGAAGAGTGGCAGTGGAAGGAGTTCCTGCGGTCTACATCGTCGGGAAGCTTCTGAAGGAGTTGCCGGAACCGCGCGTGACCGATCGCTGAAGCGGTCCGCCGAGCAGGCCCCGCCTGCCTTGAGTTGTAGGTCTTGCTGACGAAGTCGAGCTCGATTCCGTAGTCGCGCAGGTCGGCAATGGTGACGTCGCCGCGGACGAGCCACTGGCCATCGGCGAGGGTGCGGACGGGGCCGGTGGCAGGTTCGGTCTCGTCGCTGATTTCGCCGACGATCTGCTCGACGATGTCCTCGACGGCGACGACTCCGGCGGTGCGCCCGTATTCGTCGGCGACCACGGCGATCGAGTTTCGGGTCCGCCGCAGCTCAGCGAGCAGCGTGTCGAGCGGTTTGTTCTCAGGCACGACCAGCGCGTCGCGCACGAGGTCGCGGATGCTCGCGGTCGGTCCGTCGGTGATGATCAGGCGCAGCAGCGAGTTGGCGTGGATCACGCCTTTGATGTGATCGGGGTTGGAGTCCTCGGTCACGACGAGCCGCGTGTGCCCGGAATCGATGCAGAGGCGCGACGCTGGCGCGGCGTCCTTTGAGAGATCGGCGGTCACGACTCTCGGTGTCGGGGTCATCACGTGGCGCGCTTGCCGTTCGTGGAGTTCAAAGACGCCGGCAAGCATCAGTGCCTCGTCGGGTGCGAGCTGTCCGCCCTGGAGGGACTGTGCGATCAGCAGTTTGAGGTCCTCCGGTGTTCCGCCCTCCTCAAACGCGAGGGACGGGTCGACGCGCATCAGCCGCAAGACGGCGTTTGACGCCCCGTTGAGAGCCGCGACAAGTGGGCGGAATGCTCTGGTGAACCAGTACAGCGGTCGGGCGACCGCGCGGGCAATTGTCTCCGCACGCGAGATCGCCAAGAGTTTCGGCACCTGCTCGCCAAAGGTGATGTGCAAGGCCGTGGTCAGCACGTAGGCGATCGTGAGGCTGATCGCGAACGCAAGGCCATAGGAGAGCACTCCGTGAAGCCAGGGGTGGATCAGCTTGGCCACCGCAGGCTCGCCCAAGAACCCGATCCCCACGGACGCAAAGGTCACACCGAGCTGACACGCCGAGAGATACTCGGTGATCTCCGCGATCTCGCGCAGCGCGAGCCGCGCGCGCCGATCCCCGGCCGCGACCTGCTCCAGACGCGTTCGTCGCGCACGCACGAGGGAGAACTCGGCCGCGACAAAGAATGCGTTGACGAGGATCAACGCGACCACGCCAGCCAGCAGGAGAGCCGTCATCCTGCCGCTCCGGCAAGACACGAACTGCGACGACGCCCGCGCGACCTCACATCGCCGCCAGCGCGCGATCGCGCTGCGCCATCGGTAGATCGCGATCGCGCCGCTCCGCGCGGCCCGGCGAACTGGGTCGGCGACCCGACGCGACGCTCAAGCTCGAAGCGGCAGGTGGTCTCGACGGGAAGTCCTCTCACTGCGTGTAGGATCGCACCGCGCCTGTCGGCGACCCGCGGCACCCCCAGTCGACGGCGGCTGGGCCCGACGCCGTCCGCTGGCGGCCGCTGCCGGTCTCGGCGAGGATCATGCGGGCAGCGGCACCCGACGCGCGCGTGCCCGGGCCGGCCGCCGCTCTCGAGATTGGCGCGAGAAGCGGAACCGGTGTCGGCTGAGGCCCGCCGTTGGTTCAAGCGGACATGCAGATTCGGTAGTTCACCCGCGATCCGCAGCATCCTCTGACCGTTCCCGGCCAGTATCGTCGCTCAGTGCCTCGCTACGTTCGGCC
>CAWDYK010000003.1:0-101273 GCA_963806475.1 uncultured Solirubrobacterales bacterium | reverse complement strand
CAGAAATTACCGCTACGTTTTAGGCCGGGTGGCTGTGGGAGGAGCCGGTGGCTGAGGGTGAAAGATATGGGTTGTGGTAGATGAGGCCAAGGTCGCTGAGCGTTATCGGCTGCTGGCTGCGCATCTCAGCGAGCGGGAGCTGGCGTGCTGGGCGGCGGCGGAGGCGCTTGTGGCCGGGCCGGGCGGTGTCGCGGCGGTGTCGCGTGCGACGGGGCTCGCCCCGGCGAAGCTCAGGCGTGTGTGCCGCGAGCTGCGCTCGCGCGAGGAAGCGAGTCCTCGGCCGCCTGGCGCGTAGCCGGCCGGCCTATGGGGCGCGGGGAGCGATCGTGTAGTTCCACTCGCCGTGGAAGGCGTGGCGGGTGAGGTTGACGGCGGCGAGCTGCTTGTCGGTGACCTTGATCCCCTTCTGGTAGGTGGTCGGATCGAGGCGGGCGTAGACGTTCAGGCCGGTGTTGGTCGTAGTCGCGGCGATCAGGTTGATGATCACTTGGTGTGAGATCAGCGGCTTGCCGCGCCAGTTCATCGCGATGAAGCTGAACAGGCGATGCTCGATCTGGTTCCATTTCGTGGTGCCGGGCGGGAAATGGCAGCACCGCGATCTCAAGGCCGGTCTCGTCGGCGAGCTTTGCAGCTCGACCTTCCACAGCCGCGGACGATTGCTGTTGGAGCCGCCGCAGTCGGCGGTGATCGTCAGGCGCTTGGCGTCCGGGTAGCGCTGTTTGCCCAGCTGCTGCCACCAGGCGCGGATGCTCGCCACCGAGAACTGCGCGGTGTCTGGCTGACGCCGACCGACACGAGCGCCTCGTTGGCTTCAGGTCGAGCACCCCGTAGGGGATCGCCTTGCCCAGCTGCTTGTCGGGAAATCGTGGCCGTTGACCTTCACCGGCTGGCCCTTGCGGGCCAGCTCACGCCCTGAGTTCTTGTAGTTGCCGACCAGCTCCTTCTTCTTTGTGTCGACGGATATCGCCGGCTGCTCGGCGGCCAGCGCCGCCGCCGACCCGCTTGTTGATATAGCGAAACTGGGCGTCGCGGTCGGGATGCTGCTTCCCTCGTGCGCCTTGACGTTGGCCTGCAGCGAGAACCCCAGCCGCCGCAACAGCGGCGGGATCGAGCGCACCGAGAGCTTATGACCCAGCCGGCGCAGCGCCCCCGCCAGCTGCTCATGGCTCTTGGAGACCCACCGCAACAGCCGCTCGGGATCTCCGCGGGCATCGTCGTCCGCCAGCCGATCCAGATCCTCAAGCAGCGCAGGATCGGTCTCGGTCAGCCGCTTACGTCCGGCACCCGGCCAGCGCACCCGGCCGCGCTCGAGCGGCTCACCCTCCAGATCCACAAGCCCACGATGGATCCTCGACCTCGCGATCCCGGTCGCCCGGGACACCGCCGTGACCCCTCCATGCTCCTCAACCAACGCTTCCGCGGCCGCCCACACCCGCACCGAGCGCTCATCCAGATGCGGCCTCAGCAGCCGGTACTTCCGCCCCACAGCGCGCTGATCGACCACGCCTCCTGATTCTTCGCGAAGCCACCAACCCCTCCCGAAAAGGGCTCCTCAAACGACGCTCTAATTTTTTGCCGGCCCCCTTAGGGCTCAAGTTTCGCGGTTATCCGGCGGCGGCCTTCAGCTTATGCGCGGGGCCGATGATTTCTTGCTGGTTGGGGGTGCGGGGGGTGACCGGCAGGTATTGGGCGGCGATCACTTCGCGGCGTAGGCTTGAGAGCATGTCCTGCAAGGAGGGGAAGCGCTTCTGCCTGTACCAGGGGGAGAGGCGCAGGCGCCGCTTGACGTCGCGCTGGGCTTGGCCGTGGAGTGCATACCAGCAGACCGCTAGTGTCTGGCAGAGCAGCCCGAACGGGACCGTGCGCTCGACCCCCTTCTTGACGCGATTGCGCGCCTCGCCCACGCCGGTGACCTGCTTGGCGTCCTCGATACAGACCTCGATCGACCAGCGCTCGTCGTAGAACTCGATGATCTGCGCCGGGGTGGCGCGCATGTTCATCGAGACCAGCGCGATGTCGTAGCCCGACTCGCGCCCTCGCTCGCGGACGAGCACCACTTGTACGGGTCGTTCGCCCCACACGTCGTAGAACAGCGCCTCGAAGGCGTGCGCCTGAACCGTCCGGCGCTTGCCCGAGCGCTCAACCTCGGTCGTCTCCCAGGCGATCTGCGGGTCATCGGCGATCTCGGCGAGCACCAGCCGTTTGCCCTTCTTGGCGGGCTGGCCGCGCTTGCCGGTGCGCGGCGGCTTGGGCGCATGAAGCTTGGCGTTTAACTTCAGGCGCGAGGTCACCATCACCCGCTCTTGCAGACCTGCACCCAGCGCCTTGGTGGCGTACGCGCAGTCGCCCACCAACTCGATCTCGCGCTCCGGGTACTGCGCGGCGACCAGATCGAGCATCTCCCGCGCCAGCAGGGACTTTGACGGATAGTCGGGGTTCGGCCTGCGATCCGCCCGCCCGCCGTTCTTCTTCTGCGCCTTGGCGTCGGGGTCGGGCTGCCACAAGCGAGTGAGCACCGCCAGCGAGACCGCCCTCTTCATGAACGGCAGGCGCACGACCAGGGTCAAGATCACCCAGTTGTTGCCATACCCAGTCTGGCTGCCCGCCCCCGCCGGCACCGACCCGTCGTACTGCCAGGCAGCTGCGTGCACCTTCTTGCCCCAACGGTGAAACAGGCTGTCATCGACGGCGAGCTTGATCGGGGCATCCTTGGGCACAAACGTCGCAACCAGGAACCCCAACAGCAGCAACCCGAGCTCATCCGGGCACCACTTGCGCTCGGCGAAGAACGCATGAGCCCGCGAGTGATGCCACAAACGCTGGAGCCGCGCGCCCTCAAGCATCCCGCACACCGAATGCTCCCCGACCCGGCACAGGAAACCCACCACCAGCATCCGGAACGTCTGGAACACCGGCGCACTGAACGCACCAACGAAGAGGAACAACAGCCCATCAAGCGAAGATGGAACAACGGGCATCGGCGACGACCTCCCTCACAGGACTCAGAACACCCCGTGAGTTCGAGCAAGCCGCCGATGCCCCTTTTCGTCACGCGCTCGCGGCCGCGCCTACGACACCAATCCGAAATTTCCTGCAAAACCACCGAAAAGCGCGAAACTCGAGTTAGGGCGACTCGGCGGCTGCTTGGCGATGGCGGGCTGGAGTCGGCCAGCGACCAGCGTATTCACGCCGCGACTCCGCATCCGAAGCGTGGTCGCGGAGGCGGGCGGCCGGCCGGCACGATGCGCTACTACTTTGGCAGCCGCGAGGGACTGCTCGTGCAGGTCGCTCGCTTCGAGCACCTCCAGCGTCTCGATCAGGTCCGCCGGGCGCTGCGCGACGTCGCTACCACCGACGAGCTGACCGCCGCGCTGCTGCGCCTCGTCGACGCCCCCGAGCACTATCGCGTCGTCCATTCGCTGCTCGTCGCCAGCGCGGCGATGCCCGAGCTCGCCGCCCAGCAGCAGCGGCTCTGGGCCGAGTGGCGAGCCCGGATGCGCGAGATCATCATCGACCTCCAGGACCGCGGGATCGTCCACGGCGACCACGACGCCGAAGCGCTCGCACTCGTCTGGAACACCGTGGCGCTCGGCCTCGCCCAGCACCGCCAGGCGGAGGCGGCGCTCGACCAGCGCTTCTTCTTTGAGCTGCTACAGCAGTACGCCAGTTGCGGGCCTTCAAGCAGTCGCTCGGCGAGCTCCGCCGTATAGGGGTTCCTACCACAAGTCTGCGAAATCCAACGCTAAGCGTTAGTCGCGGTTGTCCGGTCGCCCAGGAGAGGTCGTCTCGCGCCGATGCTCGGATAGCCTCCGGCACGCCAGATGGATCAGCACTTCCCCACATCGTCGGAAATCTCGGCAGCGCTCGCTGCTCTCGGGGTGTACGCGGAGGTGCCATCTGAGCGCGACCTCGCCGAGCAGGCGCTCGCGGTCGGCGGAGAGAGCGTTCTTGCTGCAATGCTGGCCAACGCGCTGTTCGGAGCCGCGATCGGCCTCGGAATGCTCGCCGAGGGGCGGATGCTTGAGCCCGGCGTCAAGGCGGGCGAGCGTCTGTCGCTCGCCCGCGCTCAAGCTTTCAGGGCTTCCGGCGCTGAGGGGCCGGGTTTTGTGGGTGTGCTGCATTGGCAGCCGGCGCGGCTGGCATGGCCGCTGCGTCCGCTCAAAGCCGCCGAGCAGGCGCCGCTGGGGCGAGCGCTGGCCGCGTGCTCGTGGGCGCTGGTGTCAATGCTGCAGGCGATGGCCATGGCTGAACCGTCCGGCAGCAGGGCTGACGAGGTGACGGACGCCCTCGCGACGGCTCGCGAGGAGCTCGCGGCCGCGCAGCAGCATCTCGACGCGCTCGATCAACAGATGACGGATCTCGCCGGTGAGCTGGCGAACGTCATCAGCGCGGCGTACGACGCGATGCGCCCTGAGCGGAACGACGACGCCGAATAGCCAGCCCGAAACCGACGGCCGGTCTGGGGTTTGCGACCGCCGATGTCGTGGATCCAAGCTCGGCTGGCCAGCGTTTGATCATTAAGTCGCCGCAGGTTCAGCGCTGAGCGAACGGCGACTAACGCTTAGCGTTGGATTTCGCAGACTTGTGGTCGCAACCCCATATAGGGCCGTCGGTCGAGACTAAAGAGGCAACGCTCGGCTCTCAAACTGCTCTCCGGAGCGGCTTGCCCTGCGACGCCGCCGGGCGTAGGATTGACGGCGGCGAGCCGGGAAGTCTGGTCGGTCTGTCATGGGTGTGCCGTGAGACGACTGGGCTTCTTTCGATTCGCGATCCGTCCCGTTATCGGTTTCGAGCGATGAGGCGGCCGTGGCTGCATGCTTCACGTGCGCGGCGCGTTCCGGGTGCCAGGCACAATGCTGGCCTGGCCTCAGATCATCCTGTCCGGTATACGGGCCGGCAGTTGGTTCATGTGGGGGCAGTCTTGCTCGGTAGTGGGATTGCGCTGATCGAGGGCAGGGAGTGGGCGCTGCCGCTGGTCTGCAGCGCTTCAGGCGTGCTGCTGGTCCTGGCCGTGCTGCTCGCCGCGTACGAGCAGCGCAAGCGCGACGGCGCGATAGAGCTGATTCTTGAGGGGCACGAGAGCATCCCGGTTGCCGCGGTGCGGCGTGAGCGCAGGCGGCTCCTCTCGGAGCGCACTCGTAGCGGCCTTGCACGCCATCTCGAAGGCATGGTCCGTCAAGCGACGGGCCATTAACGTCTTCACGCGCGCGTTCCGACGCCACTGTTCGACGTAAATCTTGTCGCGATGATTGTGGACGACCTCCTCGAAGTGGCCGGCTTGCTGCGCACCGACGGGCGGCCCGCTCGCGGCGTAGCGCGAGCCGAACGCATGGTCGAGCGCGCGGTATCGCCGTTGTACGGACAGGAAGTAATCGCCTTGCGCGAGGAGCTCCGTTGCGTGCGTGAGCTGCTGGAGAACCGAGAGACGTGACCGCCGAGTTTCCCGTGTTTCGTGGTGTGCGCCAGCGACCCCGTCCTTGGAGGTAATGATGCGAGAAGGGACCAGATCCCGCGTGCGCCGGATGTTCGCCTGGGTGCGAGAGACGTGGAACGGCCTCGATTACGCCCAGCGTTCTGAGAACCGGGATCCAGTTGGTCACGGCACCAGAGCACCGGGCGGGCATCGACGAGCTCGAGGCGCTGTACAAGCTGCAGGCGCGAGAACCCGACTATGGGCTCGGCTAGCCGAGCCGAGTCTGCATGCGACCACCGACTTGCGTGGCTTCACGCTGATTGAGGGCGCCGTTCGGCGGCCGCGGTAAGCGCAAGACCTTTCGCTGCCGTGTCCCCAGGCGCCCTTCCCTAGATGTCCCCGCTGGCGTTCGCCCCAGGGTTCAAGCCGATCAGCCCCTTTCCGGTGCTGCTCGTCTTTCTGGGCTTCGTGCTGTTGGCGGCTGCTCGTGCGCTGACGCTCGAGGAGGAGAGTCCGTTCTCGGCCAGCGTCCTGTACCTGGGGCTGGGCCTGGTGGCGGCAGGGGTGATCCACGCGCTCGGCATCCGGTGGATCGACCCGTTCCAGGATGCCCGCCTGATCGAGCATCTGACGGAGTTCGCGCTCATGGTCGCCCTGTTCGCCAGCGGCCTGACGATCAACCGCCCGCTGCGATGGCGACAGTGGCGGGCGGTCGCGGGGCTGCTCGGCCTCGTGTTGCCGTTGACGATCGCGGCGGGCGCGTTGTACGGCGTCGGCGCGATGGCGCTGTCGCTGGGTGCGGCGGTCGCGCTCGGCGCGGTTCTCGCCCCCACCGACCCGGTGCTGGCAGGCACCGTCGGTCTCGGGCCGCCGGGCGACTCGCGCGAGGAGAGCGACGCTCGCTTCAACCTCACGGCGGAGGCGGCCCTCAACGACGGGCTCGTGTCGCCCTTTGTGCTCCTGGGCGTGCTGATCCTCGAACGCCGGGGGAGCGGGTGGCTCGGCGGGTGGGCGGCCGCCGATCTTCTCTACGGCAGCGCGCTCGCTGTCGTCCTGGGCGCGCTCGGCGGGTACGTGTTCGGCTCCTTCATCAAGTGGCTGCAACCCCGCCACGTGCTCGCGCCCGAGTTCGACGGGTTCCTGGTCATCGGCGCCGTGCTTGTGGTCTACGGCCTCGCCGACGCGCTGGATGCCTATGGTCTGGTCGCGGTGTTCGTCGCCGGCGTCTACTTCCGCCGCTACGAGATCGAGCATGCGTACAACGTTCGCCTGCACCGGGCCGCGACGATCGCTAAGCACTTCGCTGAACTGGGCGTGATCGTGCTGCTCGGCACACTCGTAACCGGGGACGCTTTCGCCGCCCCCGGCCTGGCCGGCTGGCTGATCGCGCCCTTCCTGATCCTTGTCGTCCGCCCGCTGGGCGTGCTGCTGCTGCTCACCCGCTCGACGATGAGCCCCCGCGAGCGAATCTTCCTGGCCTGGTTCGGTGTCAAGGGAATTGCCTCGCTCTACTACATCTCATTTCTGATCGGCCGACGGGTCCTGCCCGCTGAGCACCGGACACAGCTGTTCTGGACCGTGGCATTCGCGGTGATGCTTTCGATCCTCGTCCACGGGATCGGCGCGCTCGCGATCACGCGCCGCCTACTCAAACGGTGAAGCTCGCCAAGGCCTCGGCCGCCCAAGGCGCCGGACGGGCAAACTCGCGACGAACGGCCCCCTCATGCTCCGCCAAGGCACCGTTCACGCCCGAGCACGCGTATGGGCCGTCGGTCGCAACGTCGCCTCCGGTTCTTGATCTGAAGTGCCCGACCAAGCCAAACACGCGGAAGATGCGTCGAGGCCAGCGTCAGGGTGACGATCGTGAAGGCTTAGAGCGCGCGGATGATGTCTGCGATCGCCTGATGGAGAGTCTGGCCCAGACGGGGGCGTACCAGCAGGCCGGTGGGGTCGTCGGTGAGCAGTCGGGCGAGAGCGATACCACGGACATCGAGCGCTCGGTCGCCGTGCAACAGTTCGATGAGCTGAGCGATCTCGGATCGCGCGGCCAGCACCGCGCGGTGGTCGAGCGTCAGACGGATCGCGGGGTCGGCTTCGCATTCGGCGGCGGCATCGAGGATGTTCACCAAGCAGGTGGCAATCGCCGTCCGTTCGGATCGCGTCGCCAGTTGTCGAGCCCGCAGCGCGCGTAGTGGGTTGTCGTTCAGGGAGGCGCCGGCGGAGATCTCGCGATCGAGATCCCGGCGTCGCAGACGGGCACGGAGCCGCAGGCGGAGGTCGGCGCTGTCCGCGTGCGAACGGGATGATGGACCTCCGTGCCGGAGTCGCTGAGGGGGGACGTCCATCATCTCGAGGCAGCGCCGGTCGCAGCGGCGAACGGTGTATCTGCGGCCGGCGGGGCACTCAGCGTTGCCGTCCACGATCCGACACGGTCCTGCGTGGCGACGGGGATCGCCGGGAGCATCCGGTCCAGCAGCCCGAACGCCGACTGCAGCACGAGCTCTAACGTAGGTGCAAGAGCCACGCGTGCCATCTCATCTCGTAAGGCGCGGAGCCGCAGGCCAGCGCGCTCTCTTCGGATTAGCGTCGAGGCCGCGTCACCGGCGAGTTCGCGGCAGATTGCGCTCGCGCGGGCGCGGGCGCGGGTTCGCACCTCGACGGCTGCGGCGACCCATGCCGGGGCCCCGACCGATCGCCATGCGGCCTCGCGAGCAGCGCTTCTTTCACCGGTGCGGGGGACCCAGGCGGCGACTCGGCTTGGCCCGAGGGTTCTCGACCAAGCCCTGCGGGCCTGGACTTGGGCGCCGCGAAGCGCGCGGGTCGCGATGCCAAGCTCAGCCGTGTCGAGAACCGCCGGCAGCGACCTCAGTGCGTCTGCCGGGTGGGGCAAGCGCGCGGCCGCGAGCCAGGTCGGTGCGTAGACGCGGATCAGCCAGTCTAGCGCCATCCAGTACCGCCTCTCGTCGAGCCCGTCCCCCGCGGTCCCGATCGTCCGGAGCAGGTAGGGGAGGATGCGCTGGCGCGTGACGTCATCGAGCGCATCGTTGAGCGTGGTACAGAACCCGCGCACGACGAGGGCTGACGCACAGGGGGGCGTCGCTGTGTCGCTCGCCGACGAGAGAGCTGACCCATTCCATCGCGCAACACCCATCCTCGGGAGTGGCGTGCGCGCCGCGCGAGGGGGTCGTTAGTGCACATCGATCCGTTCGAACCGAACGCGTCTTCAGCCTCGTTGCCCCCGGTGGCCGGGTGTCGTCGGGCGGGTGGCCGGCAGCTCACCCGCCCGACGGTCGTCGTGGGGGGGCCGGTGACGTTACGCTGCGATCGGCGACTCGTGCGACTGCGACTCTCGGGGGTTCATCGCCTCGGTGGCAAGCTTCACGACTCGCCGAAGCGACCCGGGCTCGCTGGGGTTATAGAGCGGGCTGCGATCGGCGTTCGTGAGGATCCGTTCGGCGATCGCCATACCTTCTGCGCGGACCGGCTCCGGACTCGTGAGGCGATCGATCATCGCTGCGATCGCGTCTTCGGCTTCGAGAACGGCAGCACGGTGGATGATGAGATGCGTGAGCGCGTCATCGCCGGCTTGTGAGCCTCTGCGATCGTGCGCCGCATCGCGCGCGCGAGTGACTTGCGGCTACGCGCGCCGGTGAGCTGCGCCGAGCGTAGGGACAGCTCTGCCAGTATGGTGGGTTGCGCACCTTCAGCGAGCGCGCGAGTTAGTCCTAAAACAAAGCGAATGGTGCTGAGCTGTGGGCGAAAATCGTGGCTTTTGGTCTGATTGGTAGCGGGCCGACTCGTGTGTCGTTGTTAGGAGAGCGTTTTGGGCGCCGCACGTTGTGCTCCGCGGCACAACCAACAGCGGCAGTTCGCGAGGCAGCCACCGGAGATCGAGATACGCGAACTGGATCCGGGGGCAGGCGCGCATGTTCTGCCCGCAATGGTGGAAGCATCCGGAGGCGGTGGCGCGGATGGACGCGCTGTGGCGCACGCTCGAGGCGCTACGCCAGGACCCGGGCACCGGTATGAGCGTGTTCTGGCGCGACCATGCCGACCACCAGATGAACGTGCTGCTGGACGCAGACGGGCCGTTCAAGGGTTCCGGTAGCAATGGCGCCACGACGTCGGCTCCTGGTCGTGGCGAGGAGCGGGGAGCGCCGCCGCGGGATCGGTCTGCTTCGCTGGTGACGAAGGCATCTGATGCACCGTCGGCCGCGGGTGAGCCGGCGTCGTGGCGCCGTTGCTACTGAAATCCCTATTGGAAAACGCGGCTGTCGATGTCAGCAGTCGGGCCGCGCGCAGACAACTCGACCTGCGCGCCGTTGCTACTGGAACCCCAAGTGGACGACGTTGCCCCACCTGCCTCAGGTCGTGATGCGTGTGGCGACAAATACTAAGCGTTGGATTTCGCGCGGATGATGGCGCTACCCCAAGCAGGGACGCGCGTGGTGGCATCGAGACGCCTGTAATCCCATCAACTCGGTAATCGGCGCGGGCCGCGTCGACGCTGCCGCCGACGTTCCGAGGGAGGAGCGCAGCTGATGTCGAGCACCGTCCGGCCGGGCGTGACAGTGGCGCGCTCGAGCACGGCTTCATACGTCTGGGTCTGCTGGTCCTCGGATGGTGCCCAATCGGCTGGGCGGACGCTCGAACACGAGCTGGCGCCGCTGCCACGAAGCGCGGCCGACAGCGTGCGTGGGGCCGGGGAGCCCAATCTTCCCGTAGTTCAGTTCGCGAGCGGTCCGGCGGCGGCGATTCGCGACAGGTGTCGCTCGGCGTGGGTGCGCCAGACCGTGCAGCCGAGTGCGTCGTTTAGTCGAATGGCGTTCTCGAGGTGGTGGATCGCGTCGTCCCTGCGGCCGAGGACGGCGGCCAGACCGCCGAGGTGGCGGTCGATCGCTCCGTAGCTGACGACGGCGCGGCCGGCGGTGGCGGGCCGGCCGGCGTACGGAGCGAGCCGCTCATAGAGACCTGCCGCGTAGGTGGCGTCAGCGGTGAGCACGGTTGCCTCCGCGCATTCGGTCTGGAATGACAGCCAGTTCGCGTCGAAGGGGTGAGGGAGCGCCAGCGCGGTCCGAGCTCCTCGCGGGCTCGCTCGGTTTCGCCGAGGCCGGCGAGGATCCAGGCGTATGAGCCACGGTAGGAGATCCCTGCCGGTGAGTTGGCGATCTTGTCGTGAAGGAACTCGAAGTCGGTCTCGTCATAGGCCTCGCGCTCGATGCGGGCGCAGAAGCGCACCATGCTCGCGAACAGCTCGGCGTTGCGGTCCCCGGCGCGCTGGCCGGACTCCTCGGCCTCGGCGGCAAGGCGCGCGGCGTCGGCATAGCGGCCGGCGAGCATCGCTTCCGCGGCGGCCCACAGCGGCGTGTACCACTGGAAGGCCGGGAGCCGCAGCTCTTGCGCGAGCCGGGCATGGCGGGCCGTCTCCTCGCGCCACCCGGGCATGTCGCCGAGCTCGAACAGGTCGGTGACGCGCCAGTTGTGCGCTTGGAGCTCTGCGTGTCGGTCCCCGGCCTCGCGGGCGGCCGCGGTCATCTCCTGGGCAACTGCCAGGCGTTCGTCGACGCGGTCCGGGCGCCACAGCGCCACGTGTCGCGCCCCGAGTGCCGATGCGAGTGCGGTCGCGTCGCCTGACGCGCGGGCGCTCTGCACCGCGTCGGCGCTGAGCGCCTCGGAGCGTCCCCGGTCGGGCGCGTAGTAGAGCTCGACCGCCAGCCGGGCCTGGACACGGGAGCGCAGTGCGAGCTCCTCGACGCGCTCGAGGGCTTCCTCGAGCCGGGCGATCGCCGGCGCGTCCAGGTCGACGATCGCGATCCCGAGGCCGGCGAAGCCAAGCGCGGCCCGCGCGAGGAGTTCCGGATCGGAGCGTCGAAGCGCGAGCGTTCGGGCCGCGGTGAATGAGGCGCGGGCTGCGTCGGGCTCGCCGGCGCGCGACAGCGCGTCGCCGCGCGCGAGCAGCACAGCTCCGGATTCGTCCTCGGCGTCCGCGAGCTTGAGCGCGTCGAGCGCGCGGTCGAAGCGATCGGCCGCGTCCTCGTAGGCAAGCCGGTCAAGCGCCCGGCGGCCGGCGCGTTCGAGCATCTCGGCCGCCCGCCGGGCGTCTGCTGTGGACGCCGCCTCGAACAGGTGCATCGCGATCTCCTCGAGATGGCGGCTCTCGCCGAGGGTGCCCAGGGCCTCTGCCGCGCGACGATGAAGCCGGACGCGGCGCAGGACGTTGCACTCGTCGTGGACCACCTCGCGGACGAGCGCGTGCGCGAACTCGAACCGCTGCCCGGTCGCGGCCGGCCGCAAGAGCCGGGCACGCAGGATCTCGTCCAGCGCCGCCTCGGCGATGTCCGGCTCGAGTCCGGCGGTCGCCTCCAGGGCATGGGCGTCGTGCTCCAGGCCGAGGATCGCTGCGGCGCCGATCAGCTCGTTTGCGTCATCGCTCATCCGCGACAGGCGTACCCCGACCGCGTGTCGGACGCTCTCCGGCACCACCTGCGGGCCGGACTCGGCCAGCCCTCTGAGCACCTCCTCAACGAAGAACGCGTTTCCGGCAGTTCTCGCGTGCACGCGCGGCGCGATCTCGTCGGTGCCGAGCACCGAGCGGGTGAGCCTCGCGACGTCGTCGAGCTGTAGCCCGCGCAGGTCGATCCGGTCAAGCGCGCCGTTGCGATTGAGTTCGGCCAGTGCCGCGGTGAGCGGTGTGCGGCGGCCGAGCTCGGTGTCGCGATAGGTGCCGAGGACCAGCAGCGGCCCGGCGCGGGTGGAGCGCAGCAGGAAGCTCGTGAGCAGCAGGGTCCCTCGATCGGCCCAATGGAAGTCGTCGATCACGAGCAGCAGCGGAGCGCGCACGGTGAGGTCCGTGAGGGCGGAGTCGACGGCGTCGAACAGCCGGTGCCGCGCGCCGGTGCCGCGCGGTGTCGCCGGCTGCAGCGCCTCAGCGGCGCCGGCCTGAGCCAGCGCCTCGGTTAACGGTTCGAACGGCACCAGGGGCTCCTCGGAACAGCGGCCGACCAGGACGGTTGCGTGCTCGGCGAGAGCGGCTGACGCGAACTGCTGCGCGAGGCGCGTCTTGCCGATTCCTGGCTCGCCCGCGATCAGCACGATCCGGCGGTCGCGATGCATCTGCACGCCACCCCATGAGGCGCGAAGCCGCTCGAGCTCGGCACGGCGACCGACGAACTCGGTCTCGTACGCGCGGGTGAGGACGGGCGGCGGCGGGACGTGCGCCGGCTCGGCGCGGCGGAGATCGTCGATCAGCGCGCGCGTCTCGCGCGACGGCGGAATCCCGAGCTGTGTGCGCAACCGCTCGGCGAACTGCCTTCCGGCGGCCAGCGCCGCGGCGCGATCGCCGCTCGCCGCGAGCCGCTCGATCAGCCGACGATTGGGCGCTTCCGCCAGCGGGTCCAGCGCCACTTGGGCCCTGGTCAGCCGAATCGCCTCGCCGGGTCGCCGGCCAGGCCGCCGCCTGCGCAGCGCCGCGCCGAGCCGGTGCGAGTGCTGCGTCGCGCGCCTCGATCGCCCAGTCCTCGTCGAACCCCTCGAGAATCGGGCCGCTGCATGCCTCCAGCGCGCGGATGGGATCGCCTTGATCGAGCGCCTGCCGAACACGCGGGTATCGACGATGAGGTCCCCGCCCTCGAGCGCGACCGCCTCGCGCGTGGCCGTCACGTATGCGCCGCCGGACCGAGTGCCTGCCGCAGCTCGGTCAGCGCGACCCGCAGGCTGGCCCGGGCCGACTCGTCGAGCACGTCGGGCCAGAAGCGCGCGGCAAGCCGGCGTCGCGGATGCGAGCCGGGATTGAGCGCAAGGTAGGCCAGCACCGCGCGTGCCCGCTTCGATGCTGGCAAAGCGAGCTCGGTGCCTTCACGCGTAGCTGGCAGCCGCCGGCGAGTCGGACCTCGAACATCGCGCAACTGTCGTCGATCGGATCGCTCTCGCGCAACCGTCTTCGGAGGATTGACGCTGGCCGAACGGTGCCCGAACGGTCGCCCGTGAGGATGGCGCCATGCCCATTTCACGCAGTCGTGACCTACGCCTTCTCGCCGGGCGGCGGGCATTTCCGCGCTCGGCGATTTCATGGCGATCTTCCCGCTGATCCTGCATGTGCAGCAGCGGACCGGGTCGGCGTTCGCGGTCTCGGTGCTGATCTTCGCGCTCTGGGGACCGGTCGTGTTGGCGGCGGGAATCGCGGGCGCGATCGTCGACCGCTTCGAGAACCGCGCGGATCCTCATCTTCGTCTCGCTCGGCCAAGCGGCCGTGGTGGGGGCGATGCTCGCCGGCATCGACAGCCTCTGGGCGCTGCTGCCGCTGATGGCGCTCCTCGGCTTCGGCGTCGCCGTGAGCCAGCCGGCCGAGTTCGCGCTCGTTCCCGCGGCAGCCGGACCGGACACCGACGCGGCGCGGGCCAACGGGCTCATGGAAACGACACGGTCGATCGGGTTCACCGCCGGGCCGCTGGTCGGCGGGGCGCTCGGCGCGGCTGGGCTGCTGCGGCTCGCTTTGACGCTGAACGCGCTGTCCTTCTTGGTGGTGGCCGCCGCCGCCGCTGGCGATCCGCGCGCGTCGGCGCCCGAAGCGGGCCGAGGATGAGCACGCCAGCGGGCGCGCCCGGGACGGATTCGCGTTTCTCGTGCGCGAGCGCGAGATCGCGGTCACGCTCGGGGGAGCGGTCGCCGCGCTGACGCTGTTCTCGATTTCCGCGACGGCCGAGCCGTTCTTCATCACCGACACCTCCGGGCGGACAGCCTCGCGTACGGCGTCCTGCTCACCTCGTGGACCCTCGGCATGGCCGCCGGTTCAGCCGGGCTGGCGCACCGCGTCGGACGGACACGGCTGGCTGCCGGCGCTCTCGCCGCCGTCGTGCTCCAAGGCTCGGCATCGCCGGCGGCGGCGCTGTCCGCCGGTGGTATGGGCCGCGCTGATCGGCTTCTCGCTCGGCGGGGTCGCGCACGGCGTGAAGAACGTGCTGCTGCGCACGCTGATCCACGAGCGCGTGCCCGACGCCCTGCGCGGCCGCGCATTCGCCGCGTACAACGGCGCACGCAACGGAGCCGAGCTCGGCGCGCTCGTGCTCGGCGGCGTCGTCGTCGGCGCGCTCGGCGCCCGCACAGCGCTGCTCGTCGCCGGGCTCGGACCGGCGGTGATCGGGGCCACCTGCCTTCTGCTTCTGCCAACCGCCGCCGCGTTGGGGCGGCGATCCACAACCAAACCGAAGGGAGAGTTCTCCATGCACGTGTCCAGGGATGAGCTGGAGCCGACGGTCATCGGCGAGTACGAGGGCCGCCAGGTCGACGCCGGCGAGATGCGGATCGCGTTCGAGTCGATGCCGGCACGGTTCCCGCCAGACGAGTCACCGTTCAAGGGCCTGCCCGATGACCGCTGCCAATGCGATCACTGGGGCTACCTGTTCAAAGGCTCGTTCCGCGTCATGTACCTCGACGGCAGCGAGGAGATCGTCACGCCGGCGAGGCCTACCACCTGCGGCCGGGGCACTTCGTCCAGACGCTCGAGCCGGTCGAGCTGATCGAGATCAGCCCGGTCGAGGAGCACGATCGCACGATGGCGACCCTCGCGAAGAACATGGGACTCGTGGTGTCATGATGCGCACGATGACCGGTTACTCCGCGAAGTCGATCGGCGAGCTGCCGACCCTCTGGGACGGGTTCGCGAAACTCGTCCGCGCGGGCCTCGACATCAGCGCGTTCGGCGCCAACATCATGGACCTGCCGCCCGACTACTCCACCAAGTCCCACGACGAGGCCGAGTCCGGGCCAGCAGGAGCTGTACGTCGCGCTGCGCGGCTCGGGCCGGTCGACGTCGACGGCGCCCGCCTGCCGCTCGATCCCGACCACCTCGTGCGGGTCGACGCCGGCACCGCGCGGGTGCTGTCCTCCGGTCCCGACGGGCTGCGAGTCCTCTGCATCGGCGGCGTACCCGGCGGCATCTACGAGCCGCCGGAATGGAGCTCGGCAGGAGAATAACTCGGCAAGCCGCGGCGGACGGCTGGATCAGCAATCCGTCGCGGCTGGCCTAACCTGGCCCACAAAGGCGGATCCACCGCAGCCACGTGCACTGCTTCGGGATTACGGCGACGGCGTCCTCCCGATTCCCAATTTAGGACTTTCGCCAGCACCGCCGATGAGACTCACGGCACCTGTTTCCCTCATCCGACCACCATCTCGCCTGGCCCGGGAGCGTCCCGCTCCGCGCGGATCTCGTGCATGTCTCGGCCATCGTGGAGGCCAACATGCACCGAGCCGACTTCCGAGGCGCGCCTGCCGCGCAAGGGAGGCCGATCCGAGCGGATACGAGGCGCGCGCGTCAGCGTCAAAGCAGGACAGCGACATGGTGCTTGCCCACGCGCTTGCTGGTCCTCAATCTGGGCGGAGTGCCGGAGACACGTGATACGTGGCAGTCCCACCCCGTCGGCGACCCGGGCGATACTTTCGCTCGTGCCGGCGCCCGAGCCGATCTGGATCTCATGCGGAGGCGAGAAGCACCGCCGAGACGAACTATCGACGAGGGGATCTTTGTCCGCTTCCCTGCGGTAGTTCGGGCGCATTGCACGGTTCACGTCTTGGATGCCGCACCGCCCCGCTCGCGCCAAGCCGTCATTCCTCGGTCTGTCCGTCCTCCAAGCGCTCGGAGCCTGGATGCGTGGCGATTTCGAGCTGGCCCCTGATGCGGTACGCGCCGGACGTGCTTGCTGCGGGAGCCCTGCGCCACGTGCACCCAGACAGCAGTTGCTCTGTGCTTACGGTGCGACGTTCTGGTTCATGCGGAAAAGGTTGCCAGGATCGTAGGCGCGTTTGACCTGAACCAGCCGCTCGTAGTTCTGGCGGTAGTTGTCCCGAATCCGGCCGTAGTCGTCATCCTGCATGAAGTTGATGTAGCCGCCAGGCTCCGAATACGGCGACAAGGCCTCGTAGTACTCGCGTAGCCATTTGATCCGCTCAGTGTCGTTGGCTGGGTCGGTCCATCCCGCGAGGAACACCATCCCGTAGGTGGCGTCGCGGTAGGCGAAGGCGGTGTCGTTTGCTCCGACGCGATGGCATGCACCGTTGATCGGATACATGTGCATCGTGCAGGTCACCTCGGGAACGTTGGACCCATGCTCGACGTGCGCCGCGATTGCGGCGTCCGAAAGGTCCTTAACGAAGGCGCCTTTCCAATAGGCACGCAGGCCCTTCGGATAGAGGCCATCGAAAGCTCCGTTCAGGGCCGGATACGGCAGCGGACCGCTCCCATCGGCAACGATCGCCGCCACATCTCGGAATGGCTTCAGGACTCTCTCGGCTTGGTCGAGCGCGCCAGCCCAGTGCACCACTACCAGACAGAGGGGGTCGCCGTGCCGGTCCTCCGGGATGAAGGGCAACGGCGGGGCGATCTGGAACCCGGGGAAACCTCCGAACTCCTCGGACGCGTCCCGGATGAATTCGTCGAACATTCGAAGCACGGTGGCGGCGTCTTCCAGGTTGTAGAAGATCGGACCGGCGAAGACCTGATCGACTTCGGCGAGGCGATACTCGAACGACGTCACGACACCGAAGTTGCCACCACCACCCCGCAGTCCCCAGAAGAGATCCTCGTTCTCGCGTTCACTCGCAGTGAGGAACTTCCCGTCCGCGGTGACCACGTCGGCTGAGATGAGATTGTCGATCGTCAGCCCAAGCCCGCGGGCCAGGTAGCCGATGCCTCCTCCCAGTGTGAGACCGGAGATCCCCGTGGTCGAGATGATCCCGCCGGTCGTCGCCAGACCAAAGGCGTGAGTTGCGTAGTTGAAGTCGCCCCATGTCGCTCCGGCATCGGCACGAGCAGTCTTGTTTCGTGGATCCACACGTACCGTGCGCATCTCCGACATGTCGATGACCAAGCCCCCATCGTTCGTCCCGAATCCGGGTCCACTGTGCATGCCGCCGCGCACCGACAGATCCAGTCCGTTCTCGCGGGCGAAGTTCACGGCACCGATGACGTCGCTGACCTGCTCGGCCTTGTCTTCACCGGGCTGATGGCCTACAGCGTCATCCCGCTCGTCCTGCTCGCGCTGTTTCGCAACTCGTTCGCTGCCGTCGTCGGGCTCGGATTCCCGCTCGGCGTGACCGGCTCGTCGTTCGCCATCGGCATCCCGTTCGTCAACCGGTGGTACGCCAAGCAGCGCCAGGGATTCGCGCTCGGCGTCTACGGGATGGGATGGGCGGCACGGTCATCGCCGCGCTGACCGCGCCGAAGATGGCCAAGCACTGGAGCCTCGCCGTACCGTTCTGGATCGCCGCTGCGCTCATGGCCGTGATGGCCGTGATCTTCTGGTTGACCGCGCGTGACGCTCCCACCGCCACGCCGGCGGCTGGAACGGCGGGACTGTTCTCGTCGCCACCGGCGTCCCGACGGGCCTCGCCGGGCTGACGGAGGCCGGCGGCGGGCTGATCGCCGCCGGGCTGGTGCTGTTCGCGGTCGCCCTGCGCCGCATGGAGCGACGCTCACTCCAGCGGGCACCCTGGGCGCTTCGCTGGTACCAGGCCTCCGCGGCGTGCCTCAGCCTCGGCGCGCTGATCGTGGTGCTGCTGGCTCGCGGAACGGCGTCAATCCGCTCCGTGCCTGCGGGTGTGCCAACGCGATCACGGTGCCGAAGCGTCGAGCCTGCACGCCTGGGGCGTAGATTTCCATCGACGGCACCCGAACAGAAGGCAACGCGACGGCCGGCGCGACGTCTCCCGGAGGCCAGCTTAGCGGCCCCGAATTGCTGCGTCTCGGATGCTGAACCGGCTCGTCGTCGTCGATCTCCGCGGACTCGAGTTCATGGATTCGACGGGCACCAGCGTTCTCGTCAAGGCTCACCAGGAAGCGCTTGAATCCAGGCACGCGTTCGCGGTCGTGAAGGGCAGTCCGCAAGTCGACCGCCTATTGAACCTCACCGGTCTCAACCGGCAACTGACGCTCGCCGACGCGCCGGAGCACCTGCTGCAGCGCCACTCGACCCACAACCCGTGACGACCGGTGCCCCGTGCCACTCACGCACCCGGTTGGCTTGAGCGCTCGATCTACCCTGCCTGCGCCGGGTCATTGGGCGTCTGCTCGTTGCCCACATCGAAATCGTCGATCCTCGGGCCTGGCCGCTCGAGTTCGAACCACACGTGCCCACTGCCTTTGTGGACACCCCAGCGGCTCGACTCGGCGTCGACGAGGAGCAGTCCCCTGCCGCCGCTGCGTGGGTTTTCGAAGTCCCCGCGCCCGCACAGCCGTTTCGGGGCCGGGGCCTTCGTCGATCACCTCCATCCGGAGGCGGTCCTCGTCTAGGAGCGCACGGAACGTGATCTTCCCCTGTCCGTGGAGGACGGCGTTGGTGACCAGTTCGCTCACGAGGAGCCTTGCCGTGCTGGGCGCGTCGTCGGAGAGCCTGCCTGCGAAGCGCTCCGTCACGAGCTGGCGAGCGACGCGGGGAGCAGCGATCGGTTCCCTCGGTAGCTCAAGTTCCAGCACGCGCTCCCTCCGAGGTAGGCAGATAGGGGTCGGCGGAGCCTGGCCGCCGTAGCTTCGTCTACCCGCAGCGGCCGATGCGCACCCCGCGGCGGCTCTGCGGGGCAGCCCGGGCGTCTGCTGCGGGCTGGACAGCTCGGGTACCGACGGTAGGCGCCCGGGCCGATCCGCTGGTTTTTACAAACCGAAGTGGGTAAAATCCCGGGTGATGGACGCACCGTTCGCGATCTCGCCGGATGACGTGCTCGCACAGCCCACGCGGTCGCGCTTGTTCGCGCTGCTCGGAGAGCTCAAGCGGCCGGCCGGAACGGTCGAGCTAGCGGAGCGACTCGACCTGCATCCCAACGGTGTGCGGATTCACCTCGAGCGGATGCAGCAGGCGGGGCTGGTGGAGCGAGCCCGTGTCCGCGACAAGCGAGGGCGACCACCCGACGCCTGGACAATCGCCTCCGACGCCCGGCCCGGCGGAAGCGCTCCTCGCGCCTATCAGGATCTCGGCCGGTGGCTGGCCCGGGCGCTGCGAGCGCGTCCGCGCAGCCTGCGCGGCATCGAGGAGACCGGCCGCCAGATCGGCCGTGAGCTCGCCCCCGAGGGCGCCACAGACGCTGACGCGTTCGAAGCCTCGCTTACCGCACTGGGGTTCCAGCCTGCTGCCAGGACGCGCGACGACGACGACGCCGTGACGTTCTGCCTGCGCAACTGCCCGTATCGAGACGCAGTGCGCGAGAACCAGCCGGCGGTCTGCGCGCTACACAAGGGCATCACGCGAGGGCTGCTGGACGTGCTCGCACCCGAAGCCCAGCTCTCAGCGTTCGTACCGCACGATCCCGACGAGGCCGGCTGCTTGATCGAACTGCGCGGCCTGGGCGCCCCAGCCAAGTGAACCCTCGACCGCCGGAGCTCCGGCATCGGCCGTGGCGCCCCCGCGCCGCCAGCGCCGTGCGATCGGCCATCGCTCGCCGCGCCCCCGCGAGCTGCTCGACGATTCCGTCGACGCACAGGCGCAGACCTGTCGGTGACCAGCGTGACCGTTTACGGTCGCGCCCGGCGAGCGGATTCCCCGAGCATCTCCGGCGCGGCGAACACACCCTGGTCGTCATGGGATCCCGCCCTAGGGCCGAAAGACCTGCACCTCGCCAATTCCGAGAGCGCATGCGGGCGCTTCGAGCGACGAACCGCTGCGCTAGCTACGCGGCGGCAGGATCGTCGGCCTGGCCTACCGATTAGGCAGTGAGATCCAGAGCAGGCATTGGACAGACCGCCTACACTTCGCTACATGAGTAGTGAAGCGATCCGAATCGAGTCCGAGACGCTCAACGCCCTGCGTGAGCGAAGCACGCAGAGCGGCGAGCCAATCGTCCGGTTGGCCCAACGCTACCTCCGAGAAGGTATGCGACGGGACCGCCATCCCGGAATCGTCTTCCGCGATGGGCCAGCGGGCCGCCGAGCGGTCGTGATCGGCGGGCCCGACGTGTGGGAGGTGATCGCCGCAGCTCGCAGCGCGCCGGAGCGTGGCGAGCAGCTCGTTCATGCACTTGCCGAGCGGATCGGCGTGCCGGTCGAGAAGATCCGGCTAGCCGTTAGCTACTACGGCGAGTACCCAGACGAGGTGGACCAGTTCATTGCGGCTAACGAGCAGGAGGCAGAGCAACTCGAGCGCGCGCTCGAGAACGAGCGGCGTCTGCTCGGATGAAGCTGCTGCTCGACGAGATGTACGCTCCAGCCATCGCCGAGCAGCTTCGAGCGCGAGGCCACGACGTTGCCTCCGTGCACGACGCGTCGTATCGCGGACTCGAGGGCGAGCCTGACGAGGAAGTGTGGGCAGCGACGCTCGCCGACGACCGAGCACTCGTGTCGGAGAACGTTCAGGACTTCCGCCGCCTCGAGGCGAACGCCCTCGCCCGCGCGCAACCGCGCGCCTCCCTGATCTTCACGACGGACCGCCAGTTCCCTCGAGGCGACCCCGCGACTATCGGCCGTCTCGTTACCGCTCTCGACGCGCTGCTCGCCGCAGAACCAGATCTGGTTACGGCGCTGTTCTTGAAGCCCACTTGACCGGCGGTCCCTTCGCCGCAGCCGGACGAGCCATCTACCAGCCTTGCAGACCGCTCGCCGCGGGACGTCGTCGCGTCGGCAACGAGAATGCCCGTCCGACAACGAAGGCAGGCATGCGTCAGCCGTGGCGAATCGGGCCGAGTGTGGCTGCTCCACGCCTATTGCAGTCATCGAGGCTCGGCTACTGCTTCCCCATTCCGATCAGCCGCGCTGCAGGTCGCACACTGGTGACTACTTGACTGCCACGCCGGCGTCTGCGCGATCTACAACCACGGCCGTGGGGAACTGAGACCATTCGGCAAGGTCACCTTCACGACCGACATCACCGCCGACGGCAACGCTCCCCCATGCGGGAGCCACTCACAATGGATCACCCGCCTAGTCTTAGTTCTTGCGGTCGATTCCCGGGGTTTCGGCAGGGAGATCGAGTTCCTGGCAGATCCCCCGCCGGTCACTGGAGCCAATGAATGAAGCTCTCATACGGCGGCCCCTCGGTCATCAACCGGTCCAGCGACGTCACGAGAGGTCCAAGCGATGCGGTCCCTTGAGGAAAGCGTCTCGGATTGAGAATGACGATCCCGCTGTGCCTCCGGTCCTGGCCGCGGTAGCGACGATCCAGCTCGAGGAAGTCGTCGCGGTTGTAGGTCACGACTGAGCGCTGTGCCCGCTGCGCGTACTCGAAGAGGTCTTCGTCGGCGAGTCCTCGAAGTTCTCGACGCTCACTGACCGCTTCGACATCGCGGTCGCGGACGCGCAGCTGCTCGGCCACGACGGCCGAGATCATCTCGTCGAGCAGCAGCCTCACCGCGTGAGGCTCTGCCCACGCCAGCGCCGCTCGGCCGCGTCGGCCTCCTCCTCGTTTAGACGGATCCGCTCATCGATCTCGCCCGGATACTCGCTGTAGTAGCCAATCGCGTCCCGCACCTGACGGACGCTGAGGCCCGACCACTCTGCGGTGGCCCGAATCGCCTCCTCGCCCTCGAGCCCAGACGAGCGCAGCGCACCGATGACCTCCCAAACGTCCGGACCCGCAGCCAGACCGGCCCGCCGTCCCGTCGGACCGTCACGGAACACGACCCCGGGATGGTCGTCCATCCGCACACCCTCGTCGATGTACCGCTCCGCGAGCCGCGACTTGTTCAACCCCGAGCGAGCCCCGCGGCGTTCGAGGCGGTCCACGACGCCCGCATCCAACCGTGCGGAGAATTGCCGCGCAGTAGCCATTGGTAGTCAGAGGCGCGGTGCCCGCTCCTGGCGAGCCCGTTTCCTCATTCTCCTTTCAATCCGTGCGTGCGGTCTTCCCGCACACGGCTTCCCGATGATCTTCCTGGTGGTCACGACGCGTATCCCGGGTAGCGAACGGTGCCGCGCAAGCGGTGAAGGCCGTGGGCCTCGAACCACTCGCGATCCCCGTCTTTCCACTGGCCGGGGCGCAGGTGACGGCCGTAGCGCTTGCAACATTAGGCCGCGCAGCCTGTCCACAACATAGCGGTCGGTCTGGTTGAACTTCTTGGCGGCGTTGCCGGTGCGAAGTAGTTGCCCCACCCGCGCAGGATCGGGTTCAGCTCCGCGATGATCTCGCGGATGTCTTGGCCAGCCCGCCGGCGGCCGGTCTTGGCTTTGATCTTGCCTCGGACGCGCTTCATCGCCGACTGCGAGGGCCATCGCTAGAGGTAGTAGCGGCGCACGCCGCGCTCCAGCATCCGACCCGACACAGTCACAATCGGGGAGCCGAGCCGCTCATGTCACCGTGTAGGCCATGCCCGCCAGAGGCTGCAGTCCCAGCCCACGCGCTTGCTCCCTCCAAAGAGGCTCTCGACACCCAGTCTTCAAGGCGCAACATGTCGGACAGTGTAACGCAGCGCGTGACAGTGTGTCGCCGGTGCAACCTTCTGGCTAGCCAGTCAAGCCCAATCGTGGTGGCGCTCGCACGCGATCACCCGATGGCCGCACGCCCGACAGTCACCCTGCGGGACCTCGGTGATGAGCCGTGGCTCTCAGCCCACGCGGACACGCAGTTCGCGCAGGCGCAGCTGCGCGCGTGCCGGCTGGTCGGAGGGTTCGAGCCCGACGTTCGGCACTGGGCCAACGACATCGCGATCCTGATCGCGCTCGTCGCCGCCGGTCAGGGCGTCGTGCACCTTCCGGGACTGGCGCGGGCTGAGCCGGACGAGCGGATCGCGGTCCGGCCGATCGAGGACGCCGACCTGGGCCGGACGATCTATGCGCTCAACCGGCTCACCGCGGCCACGCAGCCGTCGATCCGCGCGTTGATCGGCGCGCTGCGAGAAAGCGCTGAAACCTCGCTCGCCCCGCGCTGAACCTGCGCCCCGATCCTGTTCGACGGACCGCCTTCGGCCCTGTCAGAGAACGCGGTAGATCTCGTATGCAATCGCGTTGGGCCCGGTGAGCCGACCGCGCCCGACAAACACGTTCTCGTAGAGCCAGGCGTAGCGCCCTGCGGCCACCTCGAACTGCGGAGCGATCCGCATGTATTGGTCGTCGAACTCGGTGGCCTCGCCGGACGCGAGCGCGGCGAGGAACCGCGGGCTGGAGCGGATCAGGGCGGAGTCGTAGCGAAACAGGATCAGCTTGTCGTCGTCGGTCACCAGTTGGGCGCGCAGGGCCTGGCGGCGGATTCCGTCGGGTCCGAGGCGGATCCAATCGGTCCCGGACATCGCCAGGGTCGCGGCAATGCGCGGGCCGCGGCGCTCAAGCCGCGCCTGCACAAACCACACTCGAAGTCGGCGCGGGATTCGGAACGTGCTTCCGGCCCACGAAGTCGAAGCGATCGATCCTCGTCCAGCGGGCGCTGGGGTCCGCGCAGGGCGAGCATGATGGACGCCGCCTCCTGTCGGGAACCGAGAGTGATGTGGCGAGTTGGTGGAATCATGGCCGCGATCGTTCGCCGGCGACTCGCTCGTTGCCGCACGACCAATCTGGCCTCCTTGGCCTGCCGAAGCAGGTCGTCGGCGTGGGCCCTTGCGAGATGGATTGTCAAGTGCGAATTCATGGTTCTCAGGGGGGCTTTCGAATCTGGGTGAACGGCGCGCTGGCAACGTTCCAACCGGTGGGGGCTGCTCGCGTCCGTGGACTCGCCGGGGAATTCACCGGTCGGAAGGATCGGATCCGAGCGACCGGAAGAGCGCACATCGCAGGTCACGCCGCGAAAGCGATCCGCCGGATCTGCGTGGCGTACGCTTCTGCCGCGGACTCCTCGCAATCCAGCGCAGCGCTGGCGCGCGATCGCGTTGCTGGCGGTCTCGTACTTCATAACGATCATCGACCTGACGATCGTCACCGTCTCGCTGCCGACGATCGGCCGCGACCTGCACTTGACCGAGACGAGCCTGCAATGGGTCGTGACCGCGTACGCGATCACGTTCGGCGGCTTCCTGCTGCTCGGCGGCCGCGCGGCGGATGTGCTCGGCCGCCGCCGGATCCTGATGCTCGGGCTTGCCGTGTTCACCGCGGCGTCGCTGGCCTGCGGGCTCGCGCCCGGCGACGCGTTCCTGATCCGAAGCCGGGCCGTTCAGGGAATCGGCGCGGCGATCATGGTGCCCGCTGCCATGTCGATTGTGATGAACATGCTCGAGGAGGGCGCCGAGCGCAACAAGGCGCTTGGGATCTGGGGCGGGCTCGCTGCCGCCGGCGCGACCGTCGGGCTGATCGCCGGTGGGCTGCTCACCCGCTACGCCGGATGGCAGTACATCTTCTACCTGAACATCCCGATCGGCGCAGCCGCGCTGGCGCTCGCACCGCGACTCGTCCCAGACAGCCGGCCCGCCACCGTGCGCCAGAGGTTTGACGCGCTCGGCGCGATCGCCGGCACGGGCGGGCTGGTGCTGCTGGTCGACGCGATTGCCGGCGCGCCGCAGTACGGCTGGGGCGCGACCAGAACGATCGCGCTCCTCGCGGGATCCGCGGCGCTGCTCGTCGCCTTCGCGACGATCGAGAGCCGGGCGCAGAGCCTTTGTTGCCGCTCTCGATCTTCCGGCTGCGCACGCTCGCCGGCGCGAACATCGCCGGGCTGCTGTCGGGCGCCAGCTTCTTCGCGTTCGTCTTCGTTGGCACGCCACTACTCCGAGCAGCGCTCGGCGCCTCGTTCGATACCCGGCTCGATCCCGGAGTTGCGCGCCGCGCTCCTTGGTGAGGTGGTCGCGCCCGACGATCCCGAGTACGAATCAGCTCGGCTAGTGGTCAACGCCGCAGTCGACCGGCGACCCGCGCTGATCGTCCGCCCTGCCGACGCCGCTGACGTATCGCTCGCCGTCTCGCTCGCGCGCGCGAACGGGCTAGAGCTCGCGATCCGCGGCGGCGGGCACAGCCAGGCCGGTCACGGCACATCCGACGGCGGCTTGGTACTGGACACGTCGAATATGCGCGGACTGCACATCGACCCGCAGCGCCGGATCGCCTGGGCCCAGGCCGGGCTCACCGCCGGCCAGTACACCGCCGAAACGGCGCGGCACGGTCTCACGACCGGATTCGGTGACACCGGATCGGTCGGGATCGCCGGGCTGACCCTCGGAGGAGGCATCGGCTGGCTTGTCCGCAAGCACGGCCTGACGATCGATGATCTGCTCGCCGTGGAGCTCGTGACCGCGGACGGCGACCGGCTGCACGTCGATTCCGAGCGGCACCCGGACCTGTTCTGGGCGCTACGCGGCGGCGGCCGGAACTTCGGGGTCATCACACGTCTGCAGTACCGGCTCCACGAGATCGACACGATCCTGGGTGGCGTGCTGGTGCTGCCCGCGAGCCCCGGGATCCTGCGCTCGTTCATCGCTGCTGCCGGAGACGCACCGGATCAGCTCTCAACGATCGCGATTCTCGCCCCGGCCCCGGCGCTGCCGTTCGTGCCTACAAGACATCACGGTCAGCTGGCACTGATCGTGCGCTTGGCCTATGCCGGTGATCTCGACCACGGTCAGCAGGCCCTCGCTCCGCTGCGCGCACTCGCGACGCCGCTCGCCGACGCGATCACGCCGATGCCCTATCAACAGATGTATGCGGCGGAGGGGCCCGGCCTCGAACGGGTCCGGATGGCCACCCGCTCGATGTTTCTCGACGAGCTGGACGAGGGCGCGGCGGCAACAATCTTCGACCGAATACAAGCGCAGCCGTCGCCGATGACGTCTGTGCAGATCAGGGTGATCGGAGGTGCAATGGCGCGCGCCCCGGCGGACGCTAGCGCCTTCGCTCACCGCGACCGGCGCATGATGGTGACGTTCTTCGCGGGCTACCAAGACCTAGACCAAGCCGCTTCGCACGAGGCGTGGGTCGATGACTCGCTGGCGGCGTTGAGCCCTGCCGCCCGCGGTGTCCACGTCAGCTTCCTCAGCGACGAGGGGACCGCACGGGTCCACGAGGCCTATCCCAAGGACACCTACAAGCGGCTCGCGACGATCAAGCGACGGTATGACCCGACGAATCTGTTCCGCGTCAACCAGAACATTGCGCCGAATGGCTGGGGTGGTGTATGAGCGACAAGGCACGCGCGAACAGCGCGCAAGATCCTGAAGCGGAGTTCGCAACCTCGGATTCGCCGCCGCGATCGAGGCGCGTGGACTCGTCAAGACCTTTGGCCAGGTCGTGCCGTCGATGGAGTCGACCTGGTGGTTCCCGCGCGGTGCGAACTCGGTCGAGTCAGGCTCCGCTCGACTGTCCCGATGCGGGCTGGTTCAGGCCGCTTTCGTAGCCGAAGATCACGGCGTGGATGCGGTCGCGTAGCTGGAGCTTCATCAGGATTCGCTTGACGTGCGTCTTGACGGTCGACTCCTCGATCACCAACGTCTGCGCGATCTCGCCGTTGGAGCATCCACGGGCGATGAGCGTGAGGACTTCACGCTCGCGCGGGATCAGCTCTGAGAGCCGGCGATCTGGCTGGATTGGCGCGGCGTACTGCTTGGCCATGCGGTCGATCACTGTGCGGGTGACCGATGGGGAGAGCAGTGAGTCGCCGCCGGCGACGGTGTGGACGGCGGCGAGCAGTTCCTCGGGCTTGGTTCGCTTGAGCAAGAAGCCGGACGCGCCGGCGCTGATCGCGCCGAAGATGTAGTCGTCCTGCTCGAAGGTGGTGAGGATCACGACCTTGACCTCGGGCGAGACCGCGAGCACTTCTCGGGTGGCGGCGATCCCGTCGAGGTCGGGCATCCGCACATCCATCAACACCACGTGAGGATGGTGGGCGCGCACGCTCTCCAGTGCGAGCCGCCCGGTTGCTGCCTCGCCGACGAGTTCGATCGTCTCGTCGCTGGAGAGCACCGCCCGCAGACCGGCGCGCATCAGGTCGTCGTCGTCAGCAGCACCCGGACGCTCCCAGGGCTCATCGTTCCTTCCCTGGCAGGTAGGGCAGCCGGGCGTGAACGCGGAACCCGGAGCCGCGGGTGATCGCGGTGACTCCGACGTGGATCGCGAACAGGCCGAGCACGACGATCGCGGTCTCCCTCAGCCGGCCGCGGGTCCGCTCGTCGGTAGCGACGTAGAACAACGCGATGGTCGGCCCGAACGGTGGCCCGAGCCCGTAGCCCAGCCCGTTGAGCGTTGCGCTCGCGGCGGTCGTCACCGCCAGCACCGCCAGCGGTGCCCGCCAATGCCCTGACACGAACGAGTGCCGCCGCGTGGCCGATAAGCCGCACATAGCGCCGCAGCCTTCTACCGACCGAAATGTCGAGGAGCCAACGATGCCAACGCAGACAGCAACCGGCTGGGCTACAACGCCGCGCTCCTGGCCCCGGCGCTGATTGCTTCCCGCATCGGCTATCTGCTGCTGAACAACACGATCGCACAGGGGCCGCCTGCGTGGAGTTGGGCAGCCGCTCGACCCGTTGCCTGAACGCAGCTTGAAGACGCGAGCCGTATCGCGTCAGGCAACATCGCCCGGCCGGCCAGCTGCATACCCGAGAGGCCTGCGGGAAGTTCCAGCGCGAGGGGGTTCCCGGCGGCATCCTCGAGCAACCGCTCCCGCACGGCGGGCGCCAGTTCGGGCGTTCCCCGGTCGAGCAGGACGCGGGCCGACCGGTGATCGAGCCCACCGAGAACCAGCTCGTCGAGCCGTGGCGCACATGCAATCACTCCTCCACCTAGAACTGGCCCGAGCTCTGGCCGCGGACCGGCAGCGAGAAGCCGAGCGCATATCGCAAGATCGCGGGACAACCCTCCCCCGAGCGAAGCGATCGGCGTCAGAGGCGCCGACTCCGCCCATGGAGAACGCAGCCGCACTTGGGACTCCCTACACCACGAGCGGCCGATCGCGGCCGCGCCGACCGGGCACCAACCTGACGGGCCGCGAGCCGGTGCTCGCCACTTCCGTCTCGGACCGCCAGCAGCACGAAGCGATCCAGACCGCAGGGGCCGACACGACGTTCCATAAGCTAGATATTGACTAGTCAGATTCTGTCTAGTATGTTGCTGGCCATGATTCAACCCAAGACTCCCCGCCGCTCGGCTCTCGGCCTGACTGTCCTGTGGCAGCTGATGAGCGAGCCGATGCACGTGTATCGGATGCAGAAGCTGTTCGAGGCTCAGGGCAAGGACCGCGTGGTCAACGTGCGGGCCCGGGCGAGCCTCTATCAGACGATCGAGCGGCTGCAGCGACACGGGCTCGTCGTGGTATCGGAGACGACCCGACTCGAGGGCTATCCGGACCGGGTCGTGTACGCGATCACCGACGCCGGTCGCGAGGTCGCGCGCCAGTGGTTGCGCGAGATGCTCCGCGGCACCGAGGGCGAGTACCCCGAGTTCATCGCGGCCGTGTCGATCGTGTTCGGACTCGAGCCGCAGGAGGCGCAGACCGAACTCGAGCTGCGGGCCGCGAAGCTCGCAGCCGCGCTCGCCGAGACCAAGTCGGTGCTGACCGACGCACCGGCGGGCCTGCCCCGGCTGTTCTTGCTCGAGGAGGAATACCGCCAAGCGGTCCTTCAGGCTGAGCTCTCATGGGTTCGCGGCGTGATCTCCGACCTACGTGAGGGACGGCTGACATGGACCGAGCAGTGGCTGCAAGAGATCGCAGCCGCATTCATCGCCACCAACGACCACCAGGAAGCGAAGGACAGATAAATGACTGCCACGATCGAGGCCCACGGCCTCACCAAACAATATGGAAAGACCAAGGCCCTCGACGGCCTGGATCTGATCGCCGAGCGGGGGCAGGTGACGGCGGTGCTCGGCCCCAACGGGGCCGGCAAGACGACCTTCGTGCGGATGGTGGCGACGCTGCTGCGAGCCGACGAGGGCACGCTCCTCGTCGCGGGCCACGACGCCCTCAAGAACCCGGCCGCGGTCCGCCGCGTGATCGGCCTGGCGGGCCAGTTCGCCGCCGTCGAGCCGGCGATGAGCGGCCGTGAGAACCTCGAGATGGTCGCCAGTCTGTTCGGCCAGAGCCGGCGCGTGGCGAAGGCGAGCGCCGCCGCCGTGCTCGAGCAACTCGGACTCGTCGAAGCCGGCGACCGGCTCGCTCGCACATATTCCGGCGGCATGCGCCGAAGGCTCGACCTCGGCGCGAGCCTCGTCGGAGCACCGCGGCTGCTGCTGCTCGACGAGCCGACGACCGGCCTGGATCCGCGCAGCCGGATCGAGCTCTGGAACGCGATCCGGGCGCTCGTGCGGTCAGGGACCGACGTGCTGCTGACCACGCAGTACCTCGACGAGGCCGACCATCTCGCCAGCCAGATCGTGATCATCGACCACGGTCGTGCAATCGCGGCCGGCACCCCCGCCCAGCTCAAGCAGCGGATCGGCGGCAACGTGATCGAGGTGCACGTCCGCGACACCCGCGACATCGCGACCATCGCCGAGCTGCTCGGTCGGCTAGGGAAAGGTGTCCCGCAGATCGACGAGGCCACGCGACGGGTGAGCGTACGCGTCGACTCCACCGGCAACGGACAGCTGACCGCGCTGCAATCGCTCCACGCAACCGGAATCGAGCTCGACGACATCGCGATCCGACAGCCGAACCTCGACGAGGTGTTCCTCACCCTCACCGGACAACCAACAGACGACGGACACGACGCGACGACCGCTCGCGCGGCCTAGCAAAAAAGGAACCGCTCCCCCATGACAACCATCGCTTCGACACTCGACCAAAGCACGGCGACAGCCACCCGCCGCCAGACCGGGCTCGCCAAGAGCACCCTGACAGTCGCGCGTCGCGCGCTGCTGCGCTACGTCCGCACACCACAGCTGATCGTGCTCGCCACGGTCCAGATGTCGCTGTTCTTCCTGATCTACCGCTACATGTTCGGCGGCGCGATCCACATCGCCGGAATGCCCTACGTCGACTATCTCGTGCCCGGATTCATCGCCACCGGCGTGCTGTTCTCGGGCATGGGGACCGCGGCCGCGATGGCCGAGGATCTCGAGCAAGGGTTCATCGACCGCCTGCGCTCGCTCCCGATCCCGCGGGCTGCCGTGCTCACGGCCCGGGCGCTGGCCGACACAGCGCTGCTCGCCTGGAGCACCGCGTTCACCGCAGCCGTTGCGTTCGCGGTCGGATTCCAGCTGCACGGCTCGGCGATCGACGGGCTGGCCGCGTTCGGACTCGTGATCATCTTCGGGTTCGCATTCGAATGGCTGTTCATCACCATGGGACTGTTCGCCGGCAACGCACAGGCCGCCCAAGGCATAGGCATGATCGTGTTCCCGTTCGTATTCATCTCCAGCGCCTACGTACCGGTCAGCTCGATGCCCAGCTGGCTGCAAGTGTTCGCCAACCACCAGCCGCTGACCTACATGGTCGACTCCGTCAGGGCGCTCACGCTCGGCCCGCACGCCCACGCCCTGCTCGGGCACCCCAGCTCGTACTTCGTCACCCGAGCACTGATCTGGGCGCTCGCGATCATCGCCATGACCGTGCCGCTCGCCGTCGCCAAATACCGCCGCGGCTAACCCAACCTCGGGTTTCGCGCAGAACAAATTCAACCGCGGCTTCCGCCGCTTCCAGCGACGAGGCAGAGCCGCGGCGCGCTCGGAGTGGCGGTTCCAGGCAGCCATCCACAACTTACTGAAACCCCACAGCCACTGGACAAGCACAGCGATCGCCTGAGCGGTCGGGAAGACGCCGCTTCCCAAACATGACTCCAGCCCGAAGCCATGGCGAAGGCGCCGCGCCCGCCGAACCTTTTGGCCGACAGCCACCGCCAAGAGCGCGACCAGCGAGACTGACGGTGATCACAAGAGCAGCGCTGCGCGCCGGTGGCTGCCGCGGCTGAGCCTAGCCTTGGCGTGTACAACCCGGACCTCGATCCTGACAGCCGAGACGCCAAGCAGATCGTCGCCTATCTCGCCAGCGTGACGGAGAACAGCGGCGGAGCGCCGAGGTGAGGGAGTGAGGGACGGACTCTCGGAAATAACACGTGTTCGTTACGGAATTACGGACGCGGTCGTCCTCCAGCAAGCCTCAAGGGCAGCCCGGCGCAACGCCTGAAGGCGAATTGGTGCTGGCCGGAGAGAGCGATCTGGCCAGACGCCGTCAATCTCCCGCATCCGTTTGCTGGCGCGTGTTGGCCTACTTTCCCAGTGCCCGCAGCGGAACTGAAGCAGGCCGGTGGACCCGGCGACCGGGCACCTCGTATTCGCCGGGCACAGCGCCGGCGCGGTGACGTCGCGGGCCGCTGACTCGCAGGCCCGGTTCCCTCCCTCCGCGCACTGCTCGTCGATCGCGAGGAAGTCTTGGATGCCCGTCGGATTGCGAAAAGGAGGTCTTTGCCTCCCGGGGATGGGTGCCGCGTCGGATGCGAGCGAGCGGCTGCGATTGCGCTTAAGACCGATCGAGACGGCCGCTGTTCAGCATGGCAATTGCAGGACGGCGAGTCGCGGCACCGCGCGATGCACGTGGCAGGCGGCAGCCCGGATGCTCGCTTATCGGGCGTAGCGGCAGCGCAGAACGAGCGCTTGTTTAGCGTTCTTCGTTAACGAGACTCGCTGGTGTCGTAAGTGTGCTAGGGGTAAGTGTGCTAGGGTTTACGAAACTCGTGAGTTCTGAAAGCTGCAGAGGATCGACGAGACCGCACCAGCCACACCGCGCGTGATCGGCAGACCGCGTGACAAACGCGCCGACAAGGCGATTCTGTCCTCCACGCTCGAGCTGATGGCTGAGAGCGGCGTCCACGACCTCCGTGTGGATGACGTGGCCAGCCGCGCCGGCGTGGGAAAGGCGACGATCTACCGCCGCTACCGCTCGAAGGACGAGTTGATCACGGCCGCTGTCGCGGGGCTGGTCAGCGAGATCACCGTTCCGGACACGGGGCGGACCCGCACCGACCTGCTCGCCCTGATGCGCGGCGCCGTGGCCGTGTATCGCGGATCGGTCGAGGCTGCCGTGATGCCCAGCCTTGTAGAGGCCATGGGCAGGGACGCCGAGCTCGCTCGCCTGGTCCGTGAAAAGTTCCTCGCACGACGCCGGGCGGCGCTGCGCGCGGTCCTCGAACGCGGGATCGAGCGCGGCGACCTGCGCGGAGACCTGGACCTCGAGCTCGCCCTCGACGTGCTCGGCGGACCGCTGTTCTACCGGCTGTTGATCACCGGCGGCCCGATCGACGAGCAGCTCGCCCAGGGTGTCGTCGAGCTGATCCTCCGCGGCTTCGCCCCCACGACCAAATCCTCCAAACGAAAGAACTGACTTTCGTGATTTTGGGGGTCTGTCGGTTGTAGCGACGGGCGGCGGGGGGTGGCTCGGCGGCGGTTTCAGCTGAGCAAGGGAGAGGAGGGTTGGCGGCGACCCCGAATCCGGTGGGCGACAAGTCCACTGGCCGCGGGGCGTTGCGAGCGTTCCCGTGGCCGTCCCGTCCGGGAGGTCGCCGCCGTGCTTCAGGTTCCCACTTCGTTGGCTGGGCTGCTGTCCCTGCTGGCGCCGTGCATGACGCAACCGACGTTTCAGACGTTCAGCTTGCTGCTGGTCGGGTTCGTCGGCCGGATCCGGGACTGCACGGTCACGGGGATGCTGCAGGCGGCGGGGCTGGCGGGGGTGTGGCATCACAGCCGTGCGCATGATCTGTTCGCCCGCCGACGCTGGAACCCCGACGAGCTCGGTCTGGCGCTGCTGGACTTCCTGGTCAGCGTGTTCGTCAAGGCGGGCGCGCCGATCCGTCTCGCCGTCGACGACACTTTGTTTGGTCGTTCTGGGCCCAAGGTCTGGGGCGCGCACTACCTGCACGACGGGGCGCAGCCGGAGGGGTCGGGGCGCCGCACCCGCTGGGGGAACTGCTGGGTCGTGGTGGTGCTCGTCGTTGAGCTTCGCTGCCTGGGCGGCCGGCAGGTCGCGCTGCCGGTCCTGTTTCGCCTGTTCCGACCGAAGGACGACGATCATCCCGATCGGCGCTCCCAGCCAGAGCTCGCGAGGCTGCTGGTGGAGATGGTGATCGAGCGCTTCCCGGGCCGGACCGTCGAGCTGTTGATGGACGGGGCCTATGCCAGCAGGGCGTGGCGCAACCTGCCCGACCGGGTCAGCGTCACCACCCGGATGCGCGGCAACGCTCGCGTGCACGAGCTCGCCCCGAGCGCGCGCACGCCCGGTCAGAAGGGCCGCACGCCGCTGAAGGGCAGAAAGCTCCCGACGCTCGCCGAGATCGCCAGCAGCGCTGTCTTCGAGCCGGTCACGGTCACCGGCCCCGACGGGCGCTCGCGCGCCATCCAAGTCCACGAGTTCACCTGCCTCTGGTACAAGCCGTTCTACACCCGGCCGGTGAAGGTGATCCTGATCCGCAACCCCGGCACCGAGGCCGGCTTTGACGTCGCGCTCGCCTCGACCGACGCCGACATCCCCGCAGCCGAGCTGATCGCCCGCTACGACAGCCGCTGGACAATCGAGACCGCCAACCAAGAAGCCAAAGCCCACGGCGTCGGCGAGGCCCGCAACCGCGTCCAGAAAGCGGTCGAGCGGACCGTCCCGTTCGGGTTCCTCGCCCAGACAATCACGATCGCGTGGTACGCCGTTCACGGCGACCCCGAAACCGACCTCGACCAGCGACTCCGCGAGTCACCCTGGTACCGCCAGAAGACGACCATCAGCTACGCCGACATGCTCGCCGCGCTACGCCGCGAGCTCATCCGCCACGAGTTTTGGACACAAGCACCCCCCATGACCATCAACCCGAAACTCACACAACCCCAGTCAGCATCAGCGTCGGCCGCCGCCTGAGATCACGAAAGTCGAAGAAGGAAACCCCATGAACATCCACGCAATCCAAACCGGTACCGTCGCCGTTACGATGAAGGTGGCGCGAGGGCGTCGGGCACGGCCGGCTCCGGCTCGTGAACACGCTGCGTGACCGCGAGTGGACCGAGCCGCTTCCGATCTACGCGTTCGCGATCGAGCACCCCGAGGGCGTGATCGTCGTCGACGCCGGCGAGACCGCACGTGCCTCCCAGCCCGGCTACTTCCCCGGCTGGCATCCAGGCGTTCGCGCCTTCCGCGAATGGGTCGAGCCCGAACAGGAGATCGGCCCCCAGCTCGAACGGCTCGGCATCAGTCCGGGCGGTGTTCGCTGGCTCGTGATGACCCACCTGCACGCCGACCACGCCGGCGGCCTGCACCACTTCCCCGACACCGAGATCCTCGTCACGCGGAGCTCGAGTTCGCAGCCGGCCTACGCGGCCGGCTACGCGGCTACGTGGCGAACACGCACTGGCCGGCCTGGTTCAACCCAACCATGCTCGAGCTCGAGCCTGAGCCGCTCGGACCGTTCCCGCAGAGCCTGCGCCTGACCGAAGCCGGCGACGTCACCCTTGTCCCCGTCCCCGGCCACACCCCCGGCCAGATCGGTGTGCTCGTCGAGGAGGGCGACCAGACCGTCTTCCTCGCCGGCGACCGCTCCTACACACAGGACCTGATGCTGCGCGGCAAGGCCGACGGCGTCGGCTCCGACGACGACGCAGAGCGACTCACCCACCAACGGATCCGCGCCTCCGCAGCCGTCACGCCCACCGTCTACCTGCCGGCGCACGACCCCGAAACCGCAACCCGGCTGGCCGCGCGCCAGACAATCGCAGCCGCGCGGGAGAAGGTGATCGCGTGATCACCTTCGAAACCAGCGTCCGCGTCGAGCGTCCGATCGAGGAAGTGCTCACGTTCGTCGCGAACCCGCTCTTGCTCCCGCGGTGGAACTCGGCCGTCCAGACCGTGCACGGCACTTCCGGGGACAGCGGCGGGCCGGGCTCGATGCACTCGATGCAGCGAGAACTACCGACCGGCCAGGTCGAGAACGAGCTCGAGGTCCTCAGCCGCGAGCACCCCACGAAGTTCGACATCCGCACAACCTCGGGCCCGACGCCGTTCCTCTACCACTACCGATTCGCCTCCGACGGCGCCGACACGGTCATTCGCCTCGACGCCAGCGTCGAGCTGCCCAGGTCAGCCGATCTGCTCCGCCAGCTCGATGATAATCCCCTCGGGGCCGCGGACATAGCAGAGTCTGTAGCAGCCCTCGTAACGCCCCAGCTCGCCGACGAGCTCTGCGCCGCGGGTTCGTAGGCGAGCGAGGACAGCGTCGATGTCGTTGACGGCGAATGCGACGTGGCGGATGCCCGAAGCGTTCGCCGGCGCGCGCTGGTAGCCACCGTCGGTCGACGGCGTGTGGAACTTCGTCAGCTCGAGTCGTCCGTGCCCGTCTGGAGTCTGCAGGATGGCGATCTGCGCCCGGACGCCCTCGAGCCCGACGACGCGGTCCACCCAGTCGCCCTCGACCGGCGCCTCTCCCTGCAGCTCGAGTCCGAGCTCAACGAAGAACGCCGCCGCCGCCGCGAGGTCGTCGACGACTATGCCCACGTGGCCCATCCGCTGGATCGTCATGTGCTCGATGATAGGCACGCAACTGAGCCCGCCGGGTGAACTGTCGCGGGAAAGGCCCAGACGGGCCCGAGCGCGACATCCGCGTCGCTCGCTTCGGCGCCCAGACGAGCATCCCGCGGTTCACGACGAGCATCACGCTTTGCGCGGGCAGCAGGGCTCCGGGCAGCCGACGCGACAGTATCCGAAAATCGATCAACGCACCGGTCTGCCGACACGGCGGCGCGTCAACCGACGCCTCTCCGACCCCGCGATGGCTGGCGTCGTCCGGAACCCCGGACTTTGCGCCGCTCGACGCGACCCCGTTACACCACTCCTATCGCCTTGATCTCTGGAAGCGATCCGTCGTGGTGTCGTTCGGTGACCCTCGGAAGCGAGATCCCGGTCATTGCCAGAGACTCCCGCGCATACCGGCGCTGCTCGCCGCGTCGCCGCAGCGAGTAGGCGAATAGGAGAAGCGCTCCCTTCTGCCGCGGCGAAAGCACCGCCGGCTCGATGATGTCCGCGTCGATCTGATCAAGCGACTTCCCGGCGAGCGTGGCCCGCTCGATTGCTTCAGTAAGTTCCTCGTTCGCCATATGCCCCAGTCCTCAAGGTGTGCTAGTCGCCGTGATAGCAGGCGCGAGGTTGGAAACCAACTGACCTGCGCCAAGAGTGCGCAAATAGCGTAAAACGCGGACATCCGTTGCCGCATTACGCATTGCGCTTAACGCCCGATCGGTCGTACTTTCGGAAGCGATCTCGCTGAGCGGGAGTTCGCCCGAATTAGCGGGGAGGCCGATGATCGAGACGACGAAACCGGCCGCGCGGTCGCAGCCCGCGCGGGCGCTTCAGCTGCAAATCGTGTGCGGCGCGCACGCTCGGAACTAAAGATGCAAATAGCGGACGGGCGGCTGTCGGCAGCCGAGGTGATCCTGACCTGCCCGTCAGAGAGCGCGAGCATGCCGATCGCCCAGCTGTTGGCGAGCCAACGTGGCTGGGGCGCGGCTCGCTCCCGCGTCTTCCTTGCGCAGGTTGCCGTGCGAGAAGACAAGCCGATCGGGTCGCTTACCGAGCGCCAACGGAGCACCGTCGCATCACTGCTAGCTCGAACGGCCGCGTGCGCCGAGCTGCCTTCGAGCAGGACCTGCGCGGCCTACGGCCATCAGCCAGGCGTGTCTGAGCGTGCCCCGGACGACGCTCGGGTCCACGTCGCCCTTCTGAATTCGGTCACTTGCGGACACCCGGCCTGACTTCTCAGGTCCGCTTTCATTCTGACGCGGGCTTTCGTACGACTGGGGGTCGAATCCTCCGTTTGCGCGGAAGGCAGGGCGCTGCTTCCCCTGCGCGAGCGCTTGCGAGCAGAGTCGCTGTGTACGTGCCCGCTAAGGACGAGAACCAGCAGTGACGTCACACTGCTGCTCTCTAGCGGCAGCAGAACTGGACATCGCGCGCTGGCTGTTGAGATTGAGCAGAAGCGCGCACGCCCTCCGACACGCGACTCGCTAACGCTCACCCCGTGAGCGGGAGAAGCCCAGCCGACGTTCGGGACGCACCTCGGCGGTGCCGGACCTGCTTTCCTCAGGCGACCGCGCTGCCGGCGAGACCCGCTTCGCGCTCCGAGCGCGTCTCGCTCGTCGGAACGTCGTCGTCGGGGGTTCGTCGCAGTTGGCCGATACGGTCCTGGGGGATGTCGGACCCACCGAGGCTCCCACGCGCGAGCGAGGCGCGGATCCCGACGGACAAGCTGGTCGCCTATGCACTCGACCCGTCGCACGAGCGCGGGCAGCACAAGGCTCGCGTGTTCGCGTCAGCGCTCGGGATCACAGCTCGCGACTGGCGATACCTCCACGATCAGATCCTCGCGGTGCTCACCGACGGGATCGTCCGCGGCACTCGGATCACTCCGTTCGGAGTCGCCTACGAAGTCGTCGTCATGATCGACGGCCTCAATGGAAGGACGGCTCCCGTCGTGACAACGTGGATGGTCGAACGGGACGCAGCTCGCGCCTGACCTCGACCTGGGTGGACATACCCTAGGCGACTGCGAGAATCTGATCGTGATGTCCGCTCAGCCCCACAAGATTCTCGATGTCGTTGAGTTGCGAGTCGAGTCCGGCCGCTGGCCTGCCGGCACGATCGGGACAGTCGTGGAAGCCGACGCGGACCAGGCGCTGGTTGAGATCAGCGACGACCGCGGGCACGCGCTCGACTTCATCTCGCTGCCGCACGACGCGCTCGCGTCGCGCCCGCGGCCAACGCATCAGATCGCTTCATAGCGGTCTCCGCCGCATTCGTCACCCGCGCTTGGGCTCTGCTCTCCGGTCTTCGGTGACGCAGCGGCCACGATGAGCCGCACCCGCCACGCGTTCCACGCCAGCTCCCCCGGCCAGCGGGCATGTCCTCGATCTCGGTGGCGGTACCGGCGCGCTGTCGGCTGCCGTGCTCGACGGGCTTCCAGGAGTCCGCCTGACGCTGCTCGATGTCGACCGGGACATGCTCGGCGAGGCCCGCCGGCGGCTGGCCGGCTACGGGGACGAGTCGCGTTCCAGGAGGGCAGCTTTCTCGACCCGCTGCCCACCGCGGACGCGGTCGTCGCCTCGTTGGCGCTGCACCACGTCCACGACCTGCAGACCAAGACCGAGCTTTACCGAGTCTCACGATTGGAGGGCACATGTTCCGCCGGCGGATCGACCCTGCAGGTGGCGATTCGGGGACTCCGCCTAGCGCGCACGGGACACATGCATCGGTGGGATCGCGGTACTCAGCGCCGCGGCGCGGCCGACAAGCCGGTGGTCCTGACCCGTCGGGGAGCGATTGCCTAGGCCTCTCGGGTGGGGCGTAGGTAAGCTGCTCGCGCTCGGGCCGGACCGGCCTGCAGTCGGCGAACTGGAGGGATAGATGACGGAGAGTATCCCGGTCGCCGAGAGTGATCTCGGTGCCTTGGCGGTGCAGGCGTTCTTTTACGGGTTCCCGCTCGTCTTCGCCCTAAACGAGGTCGGCCGGTTCGCACGTGAGGGGATCGGGGCGGTGCCCGCGACCCCGCCCAACGAGTTTGGCCACGCCCACCGACTCGCGGGCCCCGAGACCAGGTTCGTCTCGGTCAACAACGACACCGTCTACTCGATCGCGAACGTGGACGTGAGCGGCGGCCCCGTCCGTCTCGAGGTGCCAGACACCCGGGGTCGCTACTACGTACTCCAGTTCGTCGACGCGTGGACGAACAACTTCGCCTACGTCGGCGACCGCGCCACTGGCACCGAGGCGGGATCGTTCCTCGTCGGGCCCAGCTGGGAGGGTGAGGTGCCGAATGGCGTACGCGTGATCCGGTTCCCGACGAGCATCGCGACGATTGTCGGGCGCTGGGCGATGGACGGCGAATCGGACATACCGAACGTCGTAGAGCTGCAGGAGAGGCTGAGGCAGACGCCGACCGCGCCTGGCGACGGGGTACCCGATGGGGATCCTTCGGTACCCGAGGAGCTACGCTTCTTTGAGCAGCTGCGCGTGTGGATGACCGCTTTCCCCGCCGTCCGAGCGCAGGCCTACCAACAGCGTTTCGAGCCGCTCGGCCTGCTCGCGGCGCAATCGCCCTACACCGACCCTGACAGCGAGCTGGCGGCCGTGCTGCGCCGAGCGCTCACGAGCGCCAAGCAGGAGATGGAGGAGGCGCTGAAGGGGGACACCAGCCCGATCCAGAACGGCTGGAGCCTGACCTACCACGTGTTCGACTACAACCTTGACTTCTTCGAAGTGGGCGCCCTGGACGATGGCGCCTGGAAGCTCGCCGACGGTCCGATGCGCTATGCGCAGCGTGCGCTGACCGCCCGTGGCGGGCTGTGGGGCAACCACGGCTACGAAGCCGCCTACGCGATGGTCTACCTCGACGGCGACGGTAACGCGCTCGATGGCGCCAATCGCTACGAGCTGCGCTTCGACCGCGAACCGCCGGTCGGCGCATTCTGGTCGGTGACGATGTACGACGACACCGATTTCTTCCTCGTCGCTAACCCGATCGACCGCTACTCGATCGGCGACCGCACCCCCGGGCTACAGCGCGATGCCGACGGCGGGCTCACGATCGTCATACAGCGCGACGAGCCCACCGAGCCCGATCACCGTGCCAACTGGCTCCCGACCCCTGCGGGCGGATTTCGGCCGATCCTGCGCATGTACGAACCAGACGCAGCCGTGTTCGACGGCCGGTACGAGCTGCCGCCGATTCGCACAGTCATCTGAGCCACCGCCGCGGAAGCGGCAGCGTCGTCCGCATGCCGAGACAGCCGCGGTAATCGACACCCACGATTCTCGGCGAGGCTTTCGCTCCTGAGCAGGTGCATCGCTGTGGTCGGCGTCCCCGGTGCTCGTGCTACCCAGGTCGCCGGACCCGTCAGCACTCGGCCGGTCCTGCGTTTCATGACGGGACGAGCATCGCGCGACGAACGACGAGCGACCCGCAACGAGCGGCTTGCCGGTTCTGGGAGCGACAAACGGCCCAGGCGCGCATTCACGACTTTGCATGGCGCACATGGCATCTCGGCCCTGCCCCGCTTGGCGCTCGTAGGATGGCGCGACGCCGAAGACCCGGACGGCCGGCGAAGCAGGGCGCGCAACGAGGCGCATCTGAGGTTGACGCCGCCCTGCTCTCGCGGGAAAGCAGGGCCCCGACCGGTCTCTCACGACGACATGGTGGCCGGCGACGCGGCCAGTCGCGCAAATGGCGAGGCTCAGGGCCGACGGATTGTCCCGCGCGAGACCTGCTTCGGTGCCAGCGCAGTACTCCGGCACAGCCGCCTTGTCCTCGTCGTGCGCCTCGCTGCCGCTCCGTCGAGCGATCGCGAGAAACCTCCGCGACCGTGCGCCCGCCGGTCTCAGTCTTCCGTCTCGTCCGAGGCACGAGCCTTGAGCTCGAAACACCGTGCCCGCTTCGGTGGCTGAGCGAACACAGTGCGGCCTAATGATCGGGGAGATCCGCCCGGTCCGCTCGCACCGTCTCACAAAACCAGGTGAGCACTCCCTTGAAGGAATCGAGCGCCTCCCGGCTGGCGACAAGCGGGGCGAGCCGTATGCTCGCCACTCGCGTGACCGCGTCTTCCGGGATGGATAGGCCCGCGATCTGGTTCAGCCGGTGGAGAAATTCGCGGCGCAGCCTCACGTCGTCGAACGGCGGCCTCCGGCTCAGGGACTTGAACTGGATCTCGGCCCTCCCGTTGGTCCAGAGCGCGAGCGGGAAGTAGTTCTGGCCGGCATGATCGAGCACCGGAATGAACGATCCAGTCACTCTGCCGGTCCCCCACGTGAATCGCGGCAGCTCTGCCCGCGCCCATTCGATCAGCTCACCCGCGACCCGTGCCTCCGCCGCGCCGCGCTTAGCCTTGAGTTCTTCCAGGAACGATGCCTCGTCCCACTGGCGCTTCTCGCGCGATCCCTTTTGCGCCTCCGCTGCCGCGGTTTGGCCGATGACCCGCGGCACCAGCGTACGCAGCCCCTCGGGCCCAACATATTGCTTGACTTCGATGGCGATCACCTCTGCCGCCATCTGCTCGTTTAGGAACTCGACGACGCGTCGCAGCTCGTCCGCGACGAAGACGAGCCTGATCCGCCCGGCTCTGAGATTGGCGGCCGCTCGCTCCCAGTACCCTCGGTGTCGGCGTCACGGCCCAGGACCGCGGCAAGCTCGGCGTCGGCGTCAAGATCCTCCCGCTCCAACCGGCGCTCAAAGGTGGCCCGCAATGTGTCGATCGGCCAGTAGACGACGGCGTTAGCCGCGTAGTCAATCAGCTGCCCGACGACCTCCCGGCGGATGCGGGTGTCGGAGCCTCGCTTCACCTCGACCAGGGTGGGGACCGCATCTTGGTCGAGGAACAGGTGGTCGACCGACCAGCGTCCGGCGCCATCTTCGGAGTCGGGCACTGCGGACTCGCGGTCTATCAAAATCCAGCGTCGTGCCTCACCACTCGCAAGCTGATCGCCAGCGAGGAGATCCGGAAACCTGGCAAGTAGGCTCTGTAGCACGTCCTCGCTGTCGTAGGGCGCCTCGGTCATCGGCACCAAGTCGTCCTCACCACGTAGAAGGAAGACGCCACCACTCACGGAGGCGAGTCTAAGTCGCGAATGATTTAGTGCGGCGGGGTAGGATGTTTGGAGTGGGCGGCGTATTGCGGCTGCATGATCGATGAATCGAAGATTGCGGAGCGGTTTGCGGGGGTGGGGCCGGAGCTGAACGAGCGTCAGCGGAGGTTGTGGGCGGCGAGTGAGGCGCGGGCGCTGGGGTATGGCGGGATTGCTGCGGTGTCGCGTGCGACGAGGATTAGCGAGGACACGGTTGGGCGTGGCCTGAAGGAACTGGCGGCGGGAGAGCGGTTGGAGGCGGGGCAGGTCCGGCGTCGTGGTGCGGGGCGGCGGGCGTTGACGGTGTCTGATCCGACGCTGGTTGAGGATCTTCAGCGGCTGGTGGATCCGGATACACGTGGGGATCCGGAGTCGCCGTTGCGGTGGTGTTCGAAGAGCTTGGGGAAGATCGCGGGCGCGTTGGTCGCGGCCGGGCATGAGGTGTCTGATCGGTCGGTTGGGAAGCTGTTGCGGGGGCTGGGGTTTCGGTTGCACGCGAATCAGAAGACCACGGAGGGGAAGGATCATCCTGACCGTGACGCGCAGTTTCGCCACATCAACGAGACCGCCCGGGCGGCGCTTGAGGCGGGCGAGCCGGTAATCTCGGTGGACACCAAAAAGCGCGAGCTGGTTGGGGATTTCAAGGCTGTCGGGCGCGAGTACGAGCCGTCCGGGCGGCCGGTCGAGGTCCGCTGTCACGACTTCAAGGACAAAGATCTGGGGCATGCGATCCCGTACGGCGTGCTCGACATTAAGGCCAACGAGGGAATGGTGTCGGTCGGTATCACCAGCGACACGAGCGCATTCGCGGTCAACTCGATCCGCTCCTGGTGGCAGCACCTCGGCCACAAGCGCTACCGGAACGCCAGGACGCTGACGATCACCGCCGACGGCGGCGGCAGCAACTCCAGCCGCACCCGCCTGTGGAAGACCGAGTTGCAGAAGCTCGCCAACGAGCTGCAGATCGCGATCCGCGTCTGCCACTTCCCGCCCGGAACCTCGAAATGGAACAAAATCGAGCACCGCATGTTCAGCTACGTCAGCCTCAACTGGCGCGGGCGGCCGTTGGAGAGCTTGCAGGTGATCATCGACCTGATCGGCTCGACCACGACCAGCACCGGACTGAAGATCTACGCGCGCCTGGACCCCGGCCATTACGAGAAAGGGATCAAGGTCTCCGACGCACAGCTCGCCGCGGTGAACATCGTCCGCGATGAGTTCCACCCGGACTGGAACTACACCATCCACCCAACGCCACCCACCGCAGTAATTATTTCGTGAGTCTAAGACCGGTGAAGGACTCGGGTCGGTCAACGGTCCTCGCGCAACGCCCGAGTACGGTCGGCCGACTCCCGCTTCGATTACGCGGCGTGCGTCTGGCGGTCCGGCCCCACACACCTGCCTTGCGCGGATAAGGCGCCTCAGCGGTCGCCGGCAGCCCGTTCGGCAGCGCGACGCCGCCGGCCGTCGCGCTTGCCGCGCCGAGCAGGTGCGCGAAGGTTGTTCGACCAGATCCGCGACGAGACTGAAAGCAGGTGTCGTCTCGCAGCGACGGATCGCGTTTCGCACGGGGATGCGCGCGCGGCTGACGTCAGTGGGATCGAGATCGAGATTCGTCGGCGCGGGCGGTGAGCCCGCGGGCGTCTGGGGTGTGGGTCCAGAAGGTTCGCTTCGAGCCCGATCGGGTCGTTGTCTAAATCTAAACCTGTGCGCGTCCCCTAACGCCCGCCAAACGCCGAGATCATCGATACCGTCCACACACGACGCGCTGTGCCCGAAGTGCTCGTACTCCACGCGCCATCGCGAGAACAAGCAGCATCACGACTCGGTCTGGCGCCACCTCGATCTCGGCCGTTGGCGGCTGGAGGTTCACGCCCGGCTGCGGCGGCTGCGGCGCGTGGGCCGGGCAGCTGCGTTGGGTGCCACTCACCAAGGCGCGAGCGGAAACAGCCGGCGGTTGCGACGACTCTTAGCAGCGCGTTTGAGAGCTATCGCGCTTGGGCGCCCCCGCGAGTGGTCGCAACCAGTGCCAAGCGCCGCGGATCTCGCCCGGCTTTCCGAAGCGCTGGCCCGTCCGGATGTGTGGTGCGTGCTGGCGCTCGACGCTGACGAGGTGATCGGGCACGTCGCCTTATCGCTCTTCACGATCGAGGACCCCAAGCCGCCGCCGACCGGCACGATCAATCTGTAAAGCCAGCCTGGCACGGCCAGGGCGTTGCCACCCTGCTGATCGACGCGGCCCGTCGCGGAAGCTCGCCGGCGCGGCTTCACCAGGATGCGGCTGTGGACTCCGCAGGGCGCCGGCCGTGCCAGACGCTTCTACGAGCGCGAAGGCTGGACGGCGACGGGCAACGTCCACGAAGACTCGCCATTCGGCTTGCCGACGGTCGAATACGCTCGGCGTGTAGTTGCGACGAGCTAGGGATCGTCCACCCCTTGGGCTGCGATCCCGAAGAGGGACGTCCACCCATCAAGCGAATCCTCGCCTGGGGCCGGCGACCCGCGTAGCGTAACGACGTTCGATAACGGATATTATGTCGACGACGAGCGAAACAAGCCCGCAATACTGAGCTTTTCGGGGCGGTGGCACAAGACGTTTATGTCGCCTACGGCATAGCGGATCTTCTCGAATTGTGGGGCTCGTTTGTGCGCCGATCTGGCGTTAGGGGCTGAGGGAGCCGGTCAGAAGGGCGACACCGCCGGCACAGCGTAAGGTCGGGGCGACGAACGCTCGCACGCCGACCGCGAGGTCGTCGACGTGTGCATCCCGAATGGGTGTCGGTCCATTTACTTCCCGGATGACTTGCTAGGTTGCTCGCATGCGCGTCGTCGTCGACAACCGCAAGGGCGCCGATGCCCACTTCGCTGCCGCTCTGCAGGAGAATTTGAGCGGTGCCGGCTTCGAGGTAGAGGCCCGCAAGCCGTCGCCGCAGACGCTGTACGACACGACGGTGCACTTCGTTGTTGAGGGCGTATCTGTGCGGGTCCCGGCTGACATCAGCCGAAGGGAGCTTGCGATTGCTGCGGCCGCGGTGCGGGATGCCGAAGCTCGGCGATGCAGCGAGCGGCAGCGCTCGCGAGATGTCCCTATCTACGAGGGCGAGACGAGTCGCGTGCTCGCGTGGGTGGACGTATTTGGGTCTGACGGGCCCTGACCAGCCCGGCCTCCATCGCGCCGGAGCGGACGAGGTGCTGACTCATTGGGCGAGCGGCCGACACGTCAGAGCGGGTTGACGTGAGCGACCGCAAGAGCTTCACGATGTGCTCGGCTACGACGGCTCGGAAAGTGCGCGGCGAGGGGTGGAGCGTGTCCGCCAACTCGCGGTCGAGCGGCCAACGGTCGTGGTCGTCGCCGTCGCGCCGGAGGTGCGTTCCGCAGGGCTCGGCACCGAGCTGGTCGGTCGAGCGGTGGATACGGACCTGCTCCTCGCGGAAGCGGGCGAGCTCCTGACGGCGCGAGGAGACGCGGCGATTCAGAGGCGCTCGGCGATAGGCGATCCGGCGGTCACGCTCATCGACATCGCACGCGAGGTGGCCGCCGATCTGATCATCGTCGGGCGTCGCGGCAGCGATTTCGTCGCTCGAACGCTGCACGGCCCGGTCGCCGAGCGCGTCGTGCAGCTTGCGCCGCGCGACGTGCTCGTGGTGGCCTGACCGCATCGCACGGACGGCGACCGAACGCGGTATCTCGTCGCTCGTCATGCAGCGTGTGCCTGCTTCGGCGTGCCGGCAGCGCTGCCGTCACGGTGGTGCTGTGGCTGGCTGTCGCAACGCCGGCGAGGAGCTCCCGATCGCCGGCGCGGACCGCGCCGCGCGGCTCGACCCGGTCCGGCGCGTCATCCGCCACAGCCGCGGCCTCCCCCGCGATTCGCCGCTGATTCCCGCGTCCCTGGTGGCACCAAAGCAGGCCGCCGGGTCACGCAACGTGGTCCCGGGTCTCGCCACAAGCGGGACCAGGCGCACTCGAGCCCCTCACCAGCGCCCGTGAACGCTCGTTATGTCGAATAGGCCTGCAAAATCGAGAGTTTGCAACGGGCGGTTATGGAGCCCCCGGTACGCGGACGCTCAGCGCCAAAAGACTTCCGGCCGTCGCGGCTGCGCCGTATTTCTGGCGGCCGTGGCGCCACGAGTGCCCCGGAGGACCTGCTACGCGCGACACGTCGCGTCGAGCGCGGCCACGATCGACTCCGTAAGCGCGGGGGGCGAGAGCAGTTATTGGCAGAGAATGTTCCCGCTTCGCCGGACGGTTCGACGCCGGCGTACCCGGCGTGTACGGGATCAGCGGGAGCGCTGCGGCAGACTTGCCCGTTCTCTGCCGCAACGCCGCCTCCCGCCCCCCATCCGCTCCTAGCGGGACGTGGCGCCCACGAGCAACCGGAACTCGGTCAACCGTTCATCACCTCGTCAGAGTGAGGCGGTTGGGCCCCGAGACGGGGCATCCCGCCCAAGTGCGAGATGCCGCTCGCGTTCGTCCGGTGCTCTTGGTGAGCAGCTGGCGGAGGGTCGGGGCTCGGGATTTCGGACTAGGGCCGGCAAGGCCACTAGGAACCGGCGGTGTTCGCTCACTACGCAGCGCCCGACCGGCCCGCCTCGGCCGACCCCCGGTGGGGCCAGCTTGCTGATCCACAGGCGGCCTGGAACCCCTCTCCGCTCCAAGCCAAGAGCTACACGGGGGTCTCACGCGTCGCGTCCGCTGCGCTTGATCTCCCCTCAGCGTAAGCCAATTCGAGTCGAGGAACCTCTGTCTCGTCGTATGGACTTGCCACGATCGCGGCGGCGAACAGGCGTGCGGCGTCGTCCGCGCGGTCCAGAAGCGTCAGTTGCGCCCACCCCGCCAACCGGAGTAGCGGGGCTGGAGCAGAGTCGCCTAGATCGTCCAGCGCCGACTCGAGGTGTCGCTGATCGGAGCTCTCAGCGGCACGCAGCACGACCAGCTGCAGCTCGAGAAATCTCTAGTCCAGCTGCCCTGCAAGTCGACTACGTTCCACTGTTCCGTTGGCGGTGCCCAGGCGCAGAGGGACGAGCGTCCTTACCGGATGCACGTAGGCGCGTCCAGACGTTTGGGAGCGCATCGAGCATGTCGGTGTGATCAACATCGCTGGACCAAAGTCGAGAGGTCCGCTAAGGAAGACTCGCCTCGTTTCAGCGGTTTCATCGCTCACATCCAGCATTACCTCACCCGCCGGCATCGGATAGGCGAGGGGCACGTCGACAAATATGTCGCCTTGACTGAACAGCTCCGTCCGCTGCTCGAAGTACCGACTCGTCGGTCGACGCTCCTGCAGTGTCACTCGTCGTCTCCGTGCACGATGCGCCGCTGGCCTTTCGGGCGGATCACGGGGCCCTCAACAGCGGGCGCAAGGTCGCTGAGCATCTCGGATCGAAGGCGCTCGACTTCAGCGAGATCGAACCGGCGATAACCGGAACCAGGGAGCCTGATCGCCTGCAGGAGGCCCCGTTCCTCCCAGTTGCGTACGGTGTTTTCATGGACACCTAGACGGCGGGCCGTTTCTCGAACGCTGAGTCGCTGTTCTACGTACATCCTGGTTCCTCTCTGGGGTTCGGGTCTGTTGTGGACTTTAGGGACATTGTCGCCTGCTGTCAAGGCCCCTTGACTCCGCGAATCGACTCGCTGGGTGGTGCGAGGCGATGCGGCGCGCCCACGCACCCGACCTCAAGTGGCGGGCGTGGAATCTGGATCTAGCCGGCAGCTGATGCGAAGGAACCGCGGCCGGGATCTGGCCACAACGACTCCTATCCCCTCGGCTTTTGCGAGGCGGAGCAGGTTCCTCGCGGGGCCTCTCGGCACAACAACAGCTCTGCGCGGGAGCGGATCTACGAGTCGCTCATAATCGGCCAGCTGGCCGATAGCCATTCGCATTGCGTTATGGGTGACGGTTCCCTTCGCTTCGTAGAGCGCGTGCCGGTCGTGCGATCGAAGAGATCGCAGAAAAGCGGCGCGCGCAGACGCCGCAGTTGCGTCCGCGCGTTCTCGGCTCGGGTTCGAAAACTCCGTTTTACGAACCCGACCGGGCTCCCCCACTGCTTGGCTACTGGGCGGGGAGTCGTCCGAGGCGCGGTTTAACGTGATCCGAGATGAGTGGTTTCGGGAATAGACGTTCGCCGTGAGCGGACTGCCGCTGGCGCGTGCCCCTGTCCAGGCCCGCGAGGAGTTCGAGCTCGTCGACGGTGAGTTGGTCCCGAGCGCGGACCCGGCTGTGTCGTCGGCTGCCCTCTCCCCCTCCCCGCCGCCCGTCCCGCCTGCGCTCGACGAACGCAACCTGTTCGGCGAGGCCGAGCGAGTCGCCGACCGGGCAGCGAGCGCGAGTACGCGCCGGCAGTACGGGGCGATCTTCAGCGCCTTCGGGGACTGGCTGACCGGCGAGCTCGGCCGCCCACCCGCGGTTCGCGATCTCGACGCTGACGTGATCGCCGCGTCCAGCCGGCACCTGGCCACGTGCGGCGGGCGCGGCGGCGGTCCGGCGGCGCCGGCCACGATGGGCGTGTATCTGTCGATGATCCGTGCGCTGGCGCGCGACCTTGGCCGCGATGAGGAGGTCCAGGCTGTGCGGGTGCCGCGCCACGCGCCGGCGCCGCCGGAGACGCTCACCGACACCGACTACGCCAATCTCCTGCGCGTGCCGGACCGCCGCAGCGTGATCGGCAAGCGCGACTACGCGCTGCTGCGCGTCCTTGGGGACTGCGGGCTGCGCTCGGCCGAGCTGCGCGGCCTTCGGGCCGGGGATCTGCGCCGTCCGCGCTCCAACGCCCGCCATCACCGCCTGTACGTGCGCGGCAAAGGCGGCCGCGAGCGTGAAGTGCCGGTCCCCGAGGCGGTCCAGCAAGCGCTGGAGGCGTGGATGTAGGTTTATCCGCTCGCGCGCGGCGTCGGATTGCTCGACGAGCAGACGCTGTTCGTGCGCCTCGGCCGCCACTGCGACCAGGAGCCTCTCCCCCTCTCGGCCGTCGCAGTGCACCGGCTCGTGCGCCGCCACTGCCAGCCCGTCGGGGTGCCCGAGCGGCTCGCGCACCCGCACGCGCTGCGGACCTACTGGGCCACGCATCTGCTCGAGGCGGGTGTTCCCGTGCACGAGGTGTGGGCGCGGCTCGGGCATGTCGACCTGCGGACGACCGCGCGCTACGCCGCTCAGCGGCCGGAGCGAGTCGATGAGATCGCCGAGGTGCTCGACCGCCGCCACCAGGCGGCTCGGCGGGCGGGTTGCGGGAGGTAGACCACGATCAGCGAGGTCGAGGCAAGCCCCAGCGAGCGCGCGCATCCTCTTGGGCGAAAGCAGCGGCTCGCTCTCGACCTTCAACGGCTTTGTAATCCACGACAGGAGCGACGCCGCTCCGGGTCACGCAGCATCCATCTGGCGGTCGAGCCATCGGCCCGTGTGATCTTCAGACACGAACAGCACCTCTAGCCCCTCTGTCATCGCCCGCACACGCATCGCGGTGTCGCCGGTCATCAACTTCCCGCTGCCCACGAACTGCACCACCCGATGAGACACGTCGAGGTCTCTTCATCAGCGTCGTCGGGACGATGCCGCGGGCGGTCCTCCAGGATCAGCTCGATCGTGGCATCCGGACGCAAAGGGACCGGACCGGTATCGCCCTCTGGGAAAAGGCCGTTGATCCACGGCAGCGCATTGCGGGCGCGGGTCTGCAGCCGAGCGTTGCCGCTGTACTTCTTAGCGTCGATCTCTTCAATCACACGGAGCGGAAGCATCACCCGCGCCGAGATCTTCACCAGTGCCGCCCAGTTGACGTGGTCGGGGCGGTGCCATTGCAGCAGGACATTCGAGTCGACCACGATCGGCAGCCCCGGGGCTCGCCGCATACGGTCACAAAGGCCCTCCAGGTAGGCCACGGCCTCGTTGAGGTCCTGTGTCTTTGCGCGAAGATCGTCATAGATCAGCGGCGTCAGCTGGTTGCCCGGCGGCATCGAACAGATGTCGCGATGCCGCGCATCCTCAAAGAAGGACCGAGCGTCCGCACTGTGCAGGAGGCTCCGCAGCTGGGCTTCGGTCGTCGTGGCCCAGCGGACGTAGTCATCACGCTGGTCCACCGGGTGACGCGAATTCGGCCGAATCGCTGTCGATGTGTTCCCGGCGATCTGCTTCATCTCAGCGATCGTCCGGTCGGCCCCCACTCTAGGTTCTAGGTGCAAGCCGAACGTGCACCGGCCTCAGGATAGGTCTCGGACCAGACGGGCGCACAGCCCGACGATAATCGGCTGCGTGCCCATGGAGCCGAGTGGGATCGACGCGAAGCTGTCGTTTGCAGAGCGTCGCATGCGGGAGCTCCTGGATCTCAACGGAGGCGACCTTGCTGGCGCTGATCCCGACGACCGGGATCGCCAAACGGCCGAGTACTTCTCACACTTGGTCTCGGCTACCGAAGTGCTTGCCCGTTACGTCAACGAGGTGAGCAAACTGGGACTCGCGCCCGATCAGATAAGCGTCAGTGCGGTGAGGAACTGCGTGGGGACTGCGACGCCTGTTGGCACTGCGCTCTTGGATCTGTACGTAAACACACGGAGGGAGCCATTCCCGGCAAGCGATTCTTACACGGACGACGCGCTCATTTACCGGATCCTTGTCTACCGGAACCACACTACGCACCGCCGGCGGGCGCCTTTTCAAATCAAGATGATCGATCGCACAGTTCACCTTTACCTCGACCCTGAGGACCCGACGAAGGGCGCTTCCCGCGACCCGATCCGTGTGGAGTTGCCTCACATGCTTGAGCTCGTGCGTGAGCGGTGTCGCAAGGTCATCGCTCTCCTCTAACGCGACCCCTGGCCCCCGTCCCTGGCGACCGTCTTACGTCGAAGGAGCACACGCCCGGCAGAGTCGAGCGGGACTGCTCCTTTCGCCCAAGAGGGGGTGTTGGTAAGAAACGTGTCACCAGCGGCAAACGAGGGCGATCGGACGCTAGACGCGCCCATGCTGAGCTCACCCATCGCGACTCTGCCGTGGCGATCCGCCTGCTTGGATACCTGTCCGCAGCCGCAAGGTAGGGCTCGCTCTTGCTCCACCATAGGGGGAGCGGCAGCGACGCGGCCAGCACGTCGCGCTAGCGCCGTTGCTCAATTGGGAGAGCCCGACCTCGCCGTGTGGCTGCTCCTGCTAAGCGAGAAAGCGGCACTCATGGCGTGCGCTCAAGTAGCCGGTCTGCGTGTTTCGCCCCCAGCGGCGGCTGCGGAGCCGCCGCTGCCATTGTGGACCTCGATTCCCCCAGCTGACGAGCAGCTTGCCGCCTTGCCGATAGAGGGGCGTCGGCCTGCGTGCGCCGACACTCCAAATCGTGCCGGCGCCGGCTCTCGCAATGAGCGACACCCAGAAGCAGAACCAATGAGCGGTCGGCCTGCCGGACTCAGATCGGAAAGCAGCAATCTCGATCGGCCAGCATCCAGAGTTGTGGTTCGGGCTAATTCCAGAAGGCGGCCGGGCCGGCGCAAGACTTCTGGATCCGCCCGGGCGAGCGGCGGTCTCGGCGGCGGCGATCGAGTGTGTCGCCCTGGAACGGCAGCAGCACTGAGCGCTGCCGGTCAGGTCGGTATCGCTCGGCCATCGGGAGGCGGAAGCCGGCATACCTTGCGGCCACGGTAGGTGGCTGCGGCGGGTCCGTCAAGCTGCTCGGTCCGGGGCCACGCCGTTGCAGGGGCTGGTAGCGACGACCGGGGCGAGAGTTCCGATCTGACCGGCGGCAACGGAGCTTTGTGGGAGCGAACCGTGTTGGGGGAGGTTCAATGGCAGGTCCTCGACACCTATTTGTTCCGTCTCCGCCCGCACTCGGAACTTCCTGCCATGACCTCCGAGCCGCTTGATCTCGACGAGCTGGTCGAGCACTGGACGCTGCTTGACGGCGACCGCGAGCTGGTCGTGGGCAAGCGCGGCGCGACGCGGCTTGCGTTCGCGCTCACGCTGAAGTTCTACAACCGCTACGGGCGGTTCCCCGACGGCGACGGTGATCTGCCGGAAGAGGTGGTCGAGTTCGTTGCCCGCCAGGTCGACGTGCCGGCGGTCGAGCTCCGCGGGTATGAGTGGTCGGACCGCACGGAGCGCTACCACCGCGCACAGATCCGCCAGCACTTCGGCTATCGCGAGTGCATGGTGGATGACGCGAATGCGCTTCAACGGTGGCTGATGGAGCACGTCGCCGAACGCGATCCGCGGCTTGAAGTGGTGCGCGAGGAGCTCCTTGGCCGTTGCCGGAAGTGGCAGGTTGAGCCGCCGTCTGAGGGACGGGTTGAGCGAATCGTCCGCTCGGCGACGCACGGCGCCCAGACGGCCCTGTGCCGAGCGGATCGTCGGTCGGCTGCCTTCAGAGGTGATCGCACGGATCGAGTCGCTGCTCGCCGTCGACGAGGATGAGATTACCGAAAGCGTGCTGGCGCTGATCAAGTCCGCGCCCGGGAACGTCAGCCTCGATACGATGCTGGTGGAGATCGAGAAGCTCGAAGCGGCCCGCGCAGTCGGACTGCCGACGCGGCTGTTCTCGGATGTCTCTCCTCGGGTGCTGGCCGGCTGGCGCCAGCGCGCCGCAGTCGAGTCCCCTTCACATCTGCGCGAGCATCCCCGTGCGCTGCGCCTCACGTTGCTCGCTGCGCTGCTTCACGAGCGAGAGCGGGAGATCACCGACACTCTGGTCGATCTTGTGATCTCAACGGTGCACCGGATCGGCGCGAAGGCGGAGAAGAAGGTGATCGAGGAGCTGGTCGGCGAGTTCAAACGCGTGGCTGGTAAGGAGAAGCTGTTGTTCCGCGTTGCTCAGGCCTCGGTCGCACAGCCTGACGGGAAGGTCAAGGAGGTCATCTTCCCGGTGGTCGGCGAAGCCACGCTCCACGACCTGATTGCTGAGTACAAGTCCTCGGGTCCGACCTACCGCCGCACGGTGCAGACGAAGCTGAAGGCCTCGTATACCAACCACTACCGCCGCGGGTTGATCCGGCTGCTTTCCGTGCTGGAGTTCCGCTCGAACAACACCGCGCATCGGCCGGTGCTCGACGCGCTCGATTTGATCGCCCGCTACGCGCGGCGCTCAAGTCTCAGCTACTACCCGAGCGGCGAGACGATCCCCGCCCACGCAGGGATCGACGAGGACTGGCGGGAGTTGGTCTACCGTCCCGATAAGCGCGGCCGAGTGAGGGTCGTGCGGATGGCGTATGAGATCGCGACGCTCCAGGCGCTGCGCGACCAGTGCAAGGAGATCTGGGTTGAAGATGGCCGACCGGTGGCGCAACCCCGACGAGGACCTGCCACAGGATTTCGAGCAGCGGCGCACCGACCACTACGCCGCATTGTCCAAGCCGCTTGACCCGAGCGAGTTCATCGCCGAGGTCCGCACCGAGCTGCGCGAGGAGCTGCAGGCGCTTCACCGTGTGCTGCGGGACCTGCCGTGGCTTGAGATCAAAGACCGCGGCAAGCGCGGGGCGATCAAGCTCACCCCGCTGGACCTTCAGCCCGAGCCTCAGAACATCCCCCGGCTGAAGCGCGAAGTGAAGGGCCGCTGGGGGATCGTCGCGCTGATCGACATGCTCAAGAGGCGATCCTCCGCACCGGTTGCATGAAGATGGTCACCGACATGTCGCGCGGCGCGCGGCTGAGCCCCGAGACGCTCGCCGAGCGGCTATTGCTCGTGCTTTACGCCTATGGCACCAACACCGGGATCGGCGCGGTCGCCGCCGGCGACCACCCCCACAGAGAGGACGATCTGCGCTACGTCCGCCGACGGTTCCTGACGGCCGAGGTGGCGCGGTCGTTTGCGATCGAGATCGCAAACGACACCTTCGCAGCCCGCGACCTCGCGATCTGGGGGGAGACCGCGACCACGGTCGCATCGGACTCAAAGCACATCGGAGCGCTGGATCAGAACATCCTCACCGAGTGGCACGCCCGCTACCGCAAGGCGGGCGTCTTGATCTACTGGCACGTGGAGAAGAAGTCGATGGCGATCCACTCGCAGCTGATCGGCTGCTCCGCATCCGAGGTGGCGGCGATGATCGACGGAGCGATGCACCACGGGACGATGCTCGATGTGGAGGGCAACTACACAGACAGCCACGGCCAGTCGCAGATCGGCTTCGGCATCACCCGCCTACTCGGGTTCGAGCTCTTGCCGCGGATCCAGCAGATCAACAAGGTCAAGCTCTACCAGGCGCAGCGCGGCGACCGAAACACCTACCCGGGGCTTCAGCCGGCGTTCACCAGACCAATCCGCTGGGAACGGATCGCCGAGCAGTACGACCAGATGATCAAGTACGCGACCGCGATCCGTACCCGCACCGCCTCCACCGAGGCGATCCTCAGGCGCTTCATGCAGGCCAATGCGATCCACCCGACCTACCAGGCGATGATCGAGCTCGGCCGCGCGCAGAAGACGATCTTCGTCTGCCGGTACCTACGGCTGCGCGAGCTGCAGCGCGAGGTCGAGGAGGGGCTGAACGTGGTCGAGTCCTGGGAACCGCGCGGTGAAGGTGATCTTCTTCGGGAACGGCAGCGACATCCCCTCAAACCGCCGCGACGAGCAGGAGCTCTCGGTGCTGTGCCTGCGGGTGCTGCAGGCTGCGATGGTGTACATCAACACGCTGATGATCCAGCGGATCCTCGCCCAGCCAGCTTGGGCGGACGCGCTGACCGCCGAGGACAAGCGCGGCCTGACACCGTTGTTCTGGGCGCACGTGCTGCCCTACGGCGACGTTCGTCTGGACATGGCCCGCCGCCTGGAGCTCGACGGATGACCGCGGCTCCCGCTCCGCAGGGGCCGCCCGCGCCGAAGCGTACGCCGGCCAGGCGCAAGGCGCGCCAGCTCGCCAAGCACCTGCGCTCAGAGCGCCCCGACTACGCCTACCTCAAGCAGGTCTTCCGGCATCTACGCGAAGAACTCGGCGTCCAAGTCGACCGCGCGCCGAAGAAGCTCCCCTACGTTCCGACCGAGCGGGAGATCCGCTCCTTCTATGAGGCGGTCTGGAACGCACGGCGAAGCCGGGACGTGGTCATGATCAAGACGCTGCTGTACACCGGCGTGCGCGTGTCCGAGCTGGTCCGCATCCGGCTCGGCGATGTCGACCTCGACGGCTGCCGGATCCGGATCGAGCAGGGCAAAGGCAAGAAGGACCGCTACGTGCCGTTCCCCGCCTCCTTCAAGGAGACACTCGCGCTGCACATCGACAGCCAACGGCGTCCCGCCTCAACCCATCTGTTCGAGTCCTCGTGGAAGAAACCCTACTCGGACCGGGGCGTGCGCAAGATCCTCGCCCGCTACGCCCAAGCCGCCGGGATCGAGGGCCCGATCAGCCCCCACCCGCTCCGCGACTTCCTATTCACTTGGCTGAAGACCCAAGGGATCGACGACGCGCTGATCCAGCCCTACTCAGGTCACGCCAGCCGCCAGTCGCTTGAGATCTACTCCCGGATCGCTCTCGCCGACGCCCCGCAAGCGTACGATGACGCGATCGGACGGTATCCCGTCTGAGACATCCTTTCCGGCGCCAGCAATGAGGCAGCCGACGGCGGCGCGATGCTTGTTTGCCGCTGGTGACACGTTTCTTACCAGCACCCCAAACGCTACGGGAGCAGTGCAGGGTCGCTGCAAGGGTGGACGCGACGAATGGCTGAGCGACCCTGCGCGCCGCCAGGCGCTGCTTGCGCACGTGGTCCTCCCTGTCGCGCGCGTGCTGCGCTACGCGCCCAGCCACGACCGCGCACCGAAGATGATCGCCGTGCGTCCTCGGCGGCGGCCAGATCCTCACCAGCATCCGCACGAAGGCGATCGTGCGCCGCGTCGGCGATCGTCTCCAGCTCCGGTGACAGCACGCCATCCCCTGCTTGGGTAGAAGTCATCCAACCTCCCTTCGATCGTGTTCTGCCTACATGATGCGACCCGGCCAGGACACGCCCAACACCGCCCGACGACGCGCGACCCGTCGCCCGCCCCGGCGCCGCGGCGCAGCCGACACCCGCGCCTCTCCCCTCCCCGCCGCCGGCTCCCTGTCTCTCGCGGCTCGCATCCCGCTCGCTTCGCGTGGGCACGGCACCGACCATCCGCTCGCTCCCCCCGTTGAGCGGATGGTCGGTGCCGTGCCCTGACGGGATGCGCCACTCGCCGGGGAGCCTGACGGGATGCGCCACTCGCCCCCTTCCGCGGCGCCAGTGATGAACTCACCACGCTGCAACGCAGCCCAAAACGGCTCAACAACCTCAGGAACCATCCGCCAAGTGAAGACCATCAACAACACTCCGATCAACGAGCCTCTCCCCTTGGCAAGACGTCTAGCGACGCAAGTACGACGAGCCAGCCGGGTGGCCGCGCCGCTCCAAGACCTTGCGGCGTAACGGCTCTGGCTCATCGGGATGGCGCCCGCGGCGCGGCGTCGGCGATCAAGTTCGCGAACATGACGCGATGTTGGCCTACCCTCATCCCGCGAGGATGACCGCAACCGAAGCGGCGTCATGCTCGTGCTGGCCTCCCGTTCGCCACGCCTGCCCGGTAGCTTGTACCGGACATGGCGCGCCAACGAGCGCAGGTTTTCGAGCGATTCCGCACGGATGCCGGAACCTCAGCTAGAGAGTCGACGCTGGCGTGGGTCCGCTGCCTCCCGACATGACTACGAAGGGACAGAGATGGGATTTCTGAGAGATCGCGATGAGGGATCTGGCGGGCAGCGGTTCATGATGAGGGAGAAGCTGCTTTCGATCGGTGACGACTTCTGGATCGAGAACGAGGAGGGCGAACGGGCCTATAAGGTCGACGGGAAGGCTGTTCGCGTGCGGCAGACGTTCGTGCTCGAGGACGCCTCCGGCCATGAGGTCGCGCGGATCCAGGAGAGGAAGCTCAGCGTCCGCGACAAGATCGTGGTCGAGCGTGGCGGCGACACCGCGGCGACCGTTCACAAGGCGCTGATCGGGATCCGTGACCGATTCGCGATCGACGTCGAGGGCGGCGCAGAACTGAAAGCGCATGGGAACGTCGTCGATCACGAGTACGAGATCGAGCGTGACGGTGACACGGTTGCGACGATCTCCAAGAAGTGGTTTCGCGTGCGCGAGTCCTACGGCGTTGAGATCGCCGCGGGCGAGGACATCGGGCTGATCCTCGCGCTCGCGGTCGCGATCGACGCGCTGACGACGCGGTAGCGGCGTTGGCCCGCGATACGAACGAACTGGCGCTCCGCTGTAGCGGCCAGTGAGAGGTCGAAGTTCAGGTGCGGCCTACCGGGCGCGGTCACGGTCGGCATGTTGATGGCAGTATTCACAACGGCTCACGCCGGCGGGGGCGGTGAGCGTCTTCCGCCCGCTGGATGAGAGGCGTTGCGTGGGACGGGAACCAGAGGCCGCGGCCGACCGGGGTCCCTGTTCGCGAAGAACTACTCCGATCGCCTCTGCGAACGCGGCATGAACTCAGACCTGATGGGGCTTCGTGATCGGCGAGCAGCTCCGGCTCGCGTCCGGTGCTCGCCGCGCCGCGGCTGCCGGGACAGACCCGGCGGGCGAGTCACAGCGCGCGAAGAGTGCGGGCGCGACGCGGAACGCGGAGCGCGGGAGGGAGCGGCGTACGCGCCCGACAGTCCGGGCGCGGCGGTGCCCGGCGAGCCGCTGCGGGCGGGCTCCGTCCGGGCGCTGCGCATCCTCGCCCGTCGACGCCACGAAGCTGGCCGTGGCCGATGCGGCGGGCGGGGCCGGTGGCGAGCGGCCAACCGCATGGCGGGCCAGTCATCCGTGTCGATCGTCAACGCCCGCAAGAGGACGGCGCACATCAACAACCCCGTCGTGACGCTCGACCTCGCCTCGAGTCAGCGCGACGCCGATGACGGTGAACGCCGGCGCCTGCCAGTGCGTGCCGCCGCAGACTGGAACCATCAGGTGTCACATCAGTAAAGCCGGGAGCGACAGCCGGGTCAGCAGCAGTCCGATGAGGACGCCGGTCCCAAGACCGTATGGAGTCGGGACGACGTTTGCCGCGGGGCGCCGCTATGCGTCGGGGAACTCCACGGCGGTCTGACGGCGCAGCAGCACGGTGCCCAGGAAGGCGAGCGCGAGGAACACGATGATCCCGACCGGCGTGCCGGTCGCCGGGATCGGCTGCCAGATGAAGATCAGCGCCATGATCGCCGCCACGATCCCAAACGTCCAGTCGGGCCGGTCGCGCAGGAACGGAGCCATCGCACGACGAGCCGTGACGGCGCGCCGCGCCGGACCGGCGAACCACGCCGCGGCGATCAGCGGGACGCCGACAATCACGAACGCGCCGGCGATCTCGCTCAGCATCGAGGTCGCGATCGATATGACGGCCGTTGCTGCGGGGCGGACCGAGTCGGTTTTGACGAGCGAGTCGGTCACCTGCGAGACGATCGCGGTGCGCGCGAGGAACACGAGCACACCGGCGAACACGATCGCGATCCCGACGTTCATCAGCGCGCGGCGGCGGTACCCGCGGGCGAGCCCGATCGCCAGCGCGTACAGCAGCGGCACGATGATCGTCAGCAGCAGCGCCAGCCCCTTGAGCACCTTGCCGATGTCCTGGACGAGCTTGATCTGGTTTGACTTGAGGATCTTCAGGTTCGCTACCGAGGGCGGGAGCTTGGAGCTGAGGTCCGGTAGGCCGAGGCGAGTCGTGATGTCGGCGACGATCGGGGCGAGGTTGAGCGAGACCTCACCGCCGTTAACCTGCACGGCGCCAGCATTTGCCGTTGACGATATTGACGAACGTCTGGTCTGCGGCCTTGTTGGCCTGCTTCCAGGGCGTCCTGGACACGCGGGGAGGCCAGCGCCTTCCTGCGCGGCGGATGGTCGCGACGTTGCGTAGCGCGCCGGAGATCGGCCCGGCGAGCGGCTGCAGCTGTGTCGGCAGCCTGGACTTTTGGGCGAACACCAGCGCGAAGGTTGCTCGAGAACGCGGCGGTGCGCGACGCGACCTCCAACTACCTCGTCAATCAGCTGTATGCGAACGTCGACGTCGCCGCCGAGCTCATTCCGGCACGCTCGCGATCGCGCCCGGTGACCCGGCAACGGCATCCTGCCGCAGGCTGCCGGGATCCGGACGCAGCGACCTCACCCACGCTGGCACGGTGCTCAAGCGACGGCTCCGCGGTCGGCCGCCGCCAGAGCTACGGCGGCCGATTGGGACCGCTGATGCTCTTAGCGCCGGTCCCGGCGATCATCGCGCCGGTCCCCACGATCATCACGCCGGTCCTCACGCCGATCCCCACGGCGTCGAACCCCCCGCACCGCGACCGCGGCCGTGCCGGCGACCGCTGCGGTCCGCGCGACCGGTCGCCCTCCCAGCAGTCCTCCGCCACTACGTCGACCTCGACCCAACATCTCAGACTCCTTCCTTCATCGCTGCCTCATCCGCCTCGACCGCGGCCGCAATGGCCTGGATCGGGATCCGGCCGCTCGCCACCAACTCCCCACCCGACCTGCGGGCGGCGGCGCCAAACGGGGCGGCCCAGACGTTCTCCCAGACCAGCATGGCGGCGACGCTCCCGGGCTCAAGCGCGGCCCCGATCGCCTCGACATCGTCCGCGGCGAGCAGCATTGCGAGCTCGGTCTCAAGCGCGAGCAGCTCCGCGAGGTCGCTGTCGCCGAAATCGTGGGACTCGAAGCCCTCCACGGCGCCGTCGAGGTCCTTCTTCAGAATCAGCAGGTCGAGCACGCGAATGACGCCGCGCTCGATCAGCGCGGACAGCTCGGCGGCCATCGCGCCCGAGAAATCCGCCTTGTCGGCGGGGAACTCGACGACGATGTAGTCAACGGGCCCGAGCTCGTCGACATCGGTGTCGTTCATAGGATTGACCTCCACCAGTCGTTGCGGACACCCTCTATCCGGGAGTCCTTACGCGTGGAGCGTCACCGCAACGGAATGCGGCGGCATCATCCAGATTGGATGAGGGCGTTCGCGTGGCCGCGCGGGTCAACCGTTTCCGGCACCGGAACGATCGGCGTCACCCCTTGTGGGGGATGCCTCTTCGTCCGCGACCAGATGCTGCGAGCAGGATGAAATGGGAGCTGGCGGTCAATTGCCGCGACTGTTCTCGCCGTGGCTGGGGTGTCCCGGCGGCTGACCGGCACGCCGGTCACCCCGGCGATGATGTTCGTTCTGGTCGGGGTGCTCGTGGGACCGCTGGTGATCGACGAGGTCACGGCCGCCCCGACCGGCGAGGGCGTCAGGACGCTCGCCGAGACGACGCTCGCTGTCGTGCTGTTCGCGGACGCCTCCCGGATCAAGCCTCGCGTGCTCCGCCGCGAGTATGCGGTTCCGCTGCGCCTGCTCGGGATCGGGCTGCCGCTCACGATCGCCCTCGGCGCGGTGCTCGCGGCGCTCATCTTCAACCAGCTCAACGCGACCGAGGCGACCGTGTTGGCGATCCTCCTGGCGCCAACCGATGCAGCCCTCGGTGAAGCGGTGGTAACCGAGCCGCGGCTCCCGTCACGCATCCGCCAGGGACTCAACGTTGAGAGCGGCCTCAACGACGGGATCTGCGTCCCGCTGCTGCTGATCGCACTCGCCGCGGCGGACGTCGAAGACAAGTCAACCAGCGGCCACCGCGCACTCACCATCGTCGCCGAGCAGATCGGCTACGGGATCCTCGGCGGCGCGGTCGCGGGCGTGGCCGCCGCCGCCGTTGTCGCGCTCGGCGCTCGCCGCAACCTGATCACCGGATCGTGGCTCCAAGTCATCCCGATCGCCGGAGCCGGCCTCGCATACGGGATCGCGGCCGCGCTCGGCGGGTCGGGCTTCATCGCCGCGTTCGTCGCGGGAGCGATCTTCGGTGCGCTCGTCAGCCCGGAGTCCGAGGAGGCCTCGCGTCTGAACGAAGAACTCGGAGGACTGCTGGGCGGAGTCACGTTCCTGATCTTCGGCGCGGTACTCCTGGGCCCAGCGCTCAAACACGTGAGTTGGCAGATCGCGCTCTACGCGGTGCTCAGCCTGACGCTGGTCCGCATGCTGCCCGTCGCCGTCGCGATGATCGGCACGGGCGCGCGGATGCCGACCGTCGGCTTCCTCGGCTGCTTCGGCCCACGCGGTCTCGCCTCGATCGTGTTCGCCGTGATCGTCGTGGAGGAGGCACACCTGCCCGGAGCCGACACGATCCTGGCCACCACATACGTGACGATCGGACTATCGGTGGGTGCCAGCCGGTCTCGATCAGCAGCCGGCGGGCGTGACGGTTCCCGGCGAGGGTGATGTGCCCGCGGTGCTGTTGATCGCCGGAGGAGTACTCGCTCGGGTGAGCCCGAGCCACGACGCGAGCTCGCGCGGATGACTGAAGCGAGCGACGTCGCCGATCTCGGCGATCAACCCGAGCGCGGTCAGCGTGCTGAGGAACCGTGTGAGGATCTCCACCTGCCCGAACCACCGTTCGCTGCCGGCGATCTCGGCCAGGCGCGCGTCGAGTGTGGCGAGCTGGCGCTCGATCCCGTCCAGGTGGATCAGCAGCTGCTCCAGCGCCTCCTGCGCGAGCTGATCGTCGAGGCGCTGGCGCGAGAGCCAGGCGCGGTGAAGCTTCGTCCACGCCGTCTTGCCCTCACGGAAGATCCGCCCGTGCCTGAGCAGCTGCTTGAGCACCCGGTTCCGGGCCGCCAGCCGCGCGCCGCGCAGATCATTACGCGCCCGCAGCAGATCGCGGAGCCCCTCGAGCTCGGCGGTTGGGGGATGCACGAACCGCAACATCCCGGCGCGGTACAGGCCCACGAGCTTCTTCGCGTCGCGCCGGTCTGTCTTCACCCGATCCCCGGCGCGGACCGGGATCAGCGACGGCGCGACGACATCGCACGCCACCCCGAGCCTGGTCAGCAGTCGCCACAGCGCGAACCCGCCAGGCCCCGCCTCATAACAGACCGACAGCCCGGCCGGAGCGCCCTGCTTTGTCGATGAACCGGCGGATCGCTCGCTCGGTCGTCTCGATCCGGACCACCTCCCGGCTTGCCGCCGTCCGACGGCAGCACCGCGGCGACGATCGAGAACTTGTGCTGATCAAACGAGATCCACCGGCGCACTTCACCCGGATGCAGGCACGGGGTAACGTCAGGCATGGCTGGTCCTCTACGGTCGTATGCGGCTCTGGCCCTGCGGGCCCTCAACATTCCGCATTGTCAACCCGCGAAAGATGCGACGCACGAGGACCAGCCTCATGCGTCCATACTGACTAGTCCGCCGGGAGTTCGTGAGTGCTCGTCACCCCTCTCGACGCTTTCGTCAGATTGGCCGGACCCGGTTGGTGTCCGCGCGAAGCAGGGGCGCGTACGTTACCTACGGGTGGGATGCTCGGTCCGCCTTCTACTGCGGAGCGGAACGGGGCGACGAACGTCGTATCTCACGTGCCGAAGAGCAAGCGCCTGGTGAGGGCGTTGCCGATTGGGCACGCGAGTTGCGGGCCGCGCTGCGACGCTTTGTTCGATCGTTCGATCGATCTGACGATGTGCGGGCGCCAGGTTAACGCGCGATGCAGCGGAAGCCGATGTGGCTGGTCGAGGTGTCCATCGCCTCGGGTTGGCGCGCGGCGGGCCGGTAGCGCAGGCAGTAGCTCGGAGCGCAGAGGTGCGAGCCGCCCTTGATCGTCCGACGCGGGATATGTGCGCCCGGGCGACCGGTGTCGTAGCTGGCATCCGGGGTCTCCACCCGTGGGTTGAGCGGTGGTCCGCAGCACGGGCTGGTGGGTGCTTCGGATCCCGCCCGCCGAGGCGAGTAGTAGTCGGTCGTCCATTCCCACACATTCCCGGTCGCGTCGTACAGCCCGTAGCCGTTGGGGGGGAATAGGCCGACCGGCGAGGTGCCGCGCCATTGCTTCGCGCCCGTGTTGCGCCAGGGGAAGTCGCCCTGCCAGAAGTTCGCCATCAGCTCGCCTCCGGGATGCTGCTCGTCGCCCCAGGCGAACACGGAGCCGTCGAGTCCGCCTCGGGCTGCGTACTCCCATTCGGCTTCGCTCGGGAGCGTCTGGCCGGCCCAGGCGGCGTACGCGTCGGCGTCCTCGAAGGCGACATGGGTGACGGGGTGATCGTCTCGTCCTGAGTTATCGCTGTCCGGCCCCCACGGGTGGCGCCAGTCGGCGCCGGGCACGTAGGCCCACCAGCGAGTCGGATCGTTCAGCGGTACCGGTCCGGGGGTGGGGTGAAACACAACCGACCCCGGCACCAGGAGCGAGGGATCGGCGTCAGGGTAATCGGCTGGATCGGGTGGGCGCTCGGCGAGCGTCACGTAGCCGGTCTCCTCGGTGAAGCGAGCGAACTGTGCCACCGTGACCGGGCCGCATTGAATCGCGAAGCCGTCGACATCCACATCGCGGACGGGACCCTCTTCCGGGTAGAAGTCAGCCGAGCCCATCCGGAAGCGGCCGGTGGGAATCTCGACCATCTCCTCGCGGTCCATCTCAGGATCACCTTGCCAGGCCGCTGATCGCGTCGCCGATCAGCTTTGCGCCGATGATCAGACAGATGACGGCCATGATCGTGGCGTTCTCTCGCGCCATCCAGTCGTGGAGATCGCCGAGGATCTTCGTCGCGCGGTCACCCATCAGGTAATCGATCGCGACCGGTGCGCCGACGCCGAGCGTGGCGATCACGATGAACACGATCAGCGCGACAGCTTGGTTTACGGCGCTGGCTCCGGTCTGCGCGATCGCCGCCGCGGCGGCGACAACGAGCAGCAGGTTCTTTGGGTTGACCGCCGACAGCGCGACGCCCATGGCGACCGACCTGCCGGGGGTGAAGGTGTCGACCGTGGTCATCCACTTCGGCAGCTCTGGCTTGGCGTCGCCCCGAGGGCGACCGCGCCATTGGTGGATCGCCAGCAATATCAACAGCACCCCGAGGACGATCTTGACGATGCTCACCCAGGTCGCCGGGGCCCCGTGCTTGCTGGCGCTGGCGCCGCTCGCGGCCAGCAGCACGATCGTGCCGAGGACGGCGATCCCGGCCACCCATCCTGCGAGGAAGGCCGGCCCGTTCACGCGACCTCTTGGGGTGGCGAGCATCAGCACCACGGCGCTGATCGGCACCGGGCTGAGCGCAACACCGACGCCGAACGAGATGACCTGGCCGATCGCCTGGCCCATCAGCGAGTCTCCGCTTCTCGCACGGCGTTGATTGTCGGCGTGAGGTCGTTGGAGGTCAAGCGTTCCGCTCCGTGCGCCGAGTGTATTCATCACCGAAGCAGTGGGATTCGGGTTGCGAGAAGGCGGGACCGGGAAGTGGCACCTGACGCCTGAACCGGGTGGTTGTCGTACACGAGGTCCGGATACCAGAGCTCGCCCGCGCCGACTGACCCAAGCGACTCCGCCCCACGCCACGTCGGTCGAGGAGCGGCGGGACCTGGCACACGCGCGAGAGCGTCTGCGATCTAACTGTGAGCAAGCCCACCAACCGGCCTACGCTCGATCTTAGACAGCAGGCCCTCACGACGAAACCCGATCCTGCGGAGACGGTAGCCAACCCGTGCACCCGCCATAAGAGTCTGACCGCGCGTCGCGCACCAGGCCAGCCCGCCGCCCCCCGAGCGACAAGAGATGCCCGCCACCGCCGCGGGCATCTCGACGTTAAGCCCTTGACAAACGTCTCTCCATAAGAGGTTAAGAGGCAGCGAGTAGTCGACCCACTGCTCTGCAGTGGCGCCGACTCGTTCGTAGACCGCCCGTGCCCGAAGGTTGTCGGGCGCGGTCTGCCATGTGAGCTTCCGCGCACCATGCTGTGTGCATTCGCTCCGGCAGGCATCGATCAGCGCCTCGGCTAGTCCGTGGCCGCGGTCGCGCTCGGCGACGAACAAGTCGTTCATTACTCCGATGCGGCACGCGCTGGTCGTGGACCAGCTCCAGTACACGGTGGCGAACCCGACCGCGCGGCCGTCGGCGTCGCAAGCGAGCAGCTGGACCCTCTCGCGGTCGGGGTCATCGAGCAGAGCTCGGGCCAGAGCGAGAAGATCCTCGTCGGCCGGGGAGGCCTTATAGAAGTCGCAGTAGGCGCGCATCAGCCCGCGCAGGTCGTTCAGATCGCTAGCGTTGACGCGCCGAATCGCGTACGTGTCCGCGCTCATGCGATTGCCGGGAGTCCGAACCTCGCCGTGTCCGGGTCGTGGAATGCGTTGAGCTCATCGATCTGGTGGTCGCGAAAGGTGAGTACGACTCGGGTCTCCATCCGGTCCCCGCGTTCGTAGCCTCAGTCGGCTAATGCCCGCTCGAGCTGGTCGAGGCACCCGTGCCAGCCCTCGTCCTGGGCGTCGCGGCGCTCGTCGGTGGAGATCCTGCTGTTGACCATCAGCACCGTGGTCGAGCCCTCGGACTCCGAGAATGAGAGCTCGATCAGCTGCTCGTTGGAGGGATCGTCGTCGAAGGCCCAGGTCATCACCAGCCAGTGCGGCCGGTCGATCACGGTGTACTCGCCCCGCCCTTCGACTCGTGTGCCGTCGGGCCTGCGCATCACCACCCGAACCTTTCCGCCCACCCTGAGATCGACCTCGGCCTCCGGTGTGCCCCAGTCGGAGCCGCAGTGAAACCAGCGCCGCATCACGTCGGGGCTCGTCCAGGCGTCGAAGACGTCCTCGGCCGGAGCGTCGAAGGTCCGCTCGATCCGCACCACCCGGCCGGACTCCTCGCTCACCGTCGCTCCTTCCGTTCCGCGAGATATTCGCCGACGGCATCGAAGAGGGGCTCCCAGCGGGTGCGCTGGCTGTCGATCCAATCCGAGACCTCGGCAAGCGCTTCGGGCCTCAGGGCAAGGCGATGTGTCCTGCCGTCGATCACGCGGCTCACGACGCCCGCCTGCTCCAGCATCTTCAGGTGACGTGAGACGGTCGGCTTGGAGACGCCGAAGTCGCGCGTCACTTCCCCGACAGTTGCCGGTCCTGTGCTAAGGCGCTCGATGATCTCGCGCCGGAGCGGATGGGAGAGGGCGCGGAACGTGTCGTTAGCCATTCTGCTAACTGTATAGGATGACCCCGCGGACCGGACAGGAGATGACACATTGATGACGGAGCACAGGATCGCCACGCAAGCGCAGTGGCAGGCGAAGCGCGACCAGCTGTTGAAGGCGGAGAAGGAGCTGACCCGACGCGGTGACGAGCTGGCCAGGAGGAGGCGCGAGCTGCCCTGGGTCCCGGTCGAGGCGGAATACCCGTTCCAGACCGCAGACGGATCCAAGAGCCTGGCGGAGCTGTTCGACGGCCGCTCCCAGCTGGTCGTTTACCACTTCATGTTCGGGCCGACCTGGACGGCAGGCTGTCCGGTCTGCTCCTCGATCACGGACACGCTCAATCCCCAGGTCCCCCACCTCAACGCCAGGGACACCACCCTGCTGCTCGCGTCACGCGCGCCGCTCGAGAAACTCCTCGCCTACAGCGAGCGGATGGGCTGGGGCATCGACTGGGTCTCGAGCGGCGGTAGCGACTTCAACCGCGACCTCGGCTTCTTGTCCACAGAGGAGGAGCTGAAACCCGTTCCTGGAGGGCGAAATCCCGCTCACGGTCGAGCAAAACGCGCACATGTGCGGGACCGACGCGCTGGGATACGCCTCCGAGGGACCGGGCCTGAGCGTGTACGCGCGATCGGACGGGACCGTCTACCGGACCTACGTCACGACCGCCCGCGGTCTCGAGGTAGGAATGGCCTACTACGGCCTGCTGGACCGGACGCCGAAGGGTCGCGACGAGAGCGCCTCGGAGCCGCTGTGGGTGCGGCGCCACGACGAGTACGAGCAGACCCCGAACCGCGCAGCAGGCGGATGACGCCGCGTCAGCCACTGACCACGTGACCGCCCGAAAGGAGCGCGATGTCCACCTCCTCCGCGCACTACAACGCCCAGATCATCGGCGAGTTCCGCGCCAACAAAGGACACGTTGGCGGGATGTGGGAGGGAACGCCGCTGCTGCTGCTCCACCACACCGGCGCGAAGTCCGGCGTGAGCCGTGTCAACCCGGTCGCATACCTGCCCGACGATCGGCACTACCTGATCTGGGCCGCGAATGGAGGAGCGCCGAACAACCCCGACTGGTACCACAACCTAATGGCGCACCCGAACACGAGAATCGAGGTCGGGAGCGAGACGATCGATGTCGTGGCCGAGGAGGCGGCCAGCGCGGAGCGCGAGCGCCTCTTCGCAAGAGCAGCCGAGCGATACCTGCAGCTCGCCGAGGTAGCGCGGAAGACCAACCGGGTCATCCCGATGATCGTCCTGACGCCCCGCGGGAGCGCCTCAGTGGTTCGACCGCGCGCGATGCGGACGCATCGAGACCGGCCCCTGGTGGCGCAGCCACGACGAAGACGGCAGCGAGTGACGATGGAGGTCGGTGATCCTGCCCCCCCACTGGCGGTTGACGTGAGCCGCTCGCAGGAACTGTGCCCGCGACTGACGGGCCGCTATTGGGATCCGCTAGTCAGACACCACACGATTCAACTGAGGAGCGGAGATGGCTGAAGTACTTCTGGACGGCGGACGGCGGGCGCAGCGCCTGTTTCGCCGCTCGCCGGTTCTCGTGCCGGCGGCGATCGCCGTTGCCACGCTCGTGACCTGGATAGTGACGGTCGACCGGATGCAGGGGATGGATGCGGGGCCGGGGACCAGTCTCGGTGGCCTCGGCTGGTTCGTGGGCGTGTGGGCAACGATGATGGCGGCGATGATGCTCCCGTCGTTGATGCCAACGACGCTCGTGTTCGCAAGCGTCAGCGCCGAGCATCAGCGGCGCGGCGGAAGCTTTGTCCCCACGTGGGTGTTCATCGGCGGCTATCTGGCCGCTTGGACCGCCTACGGGCTGTTGGCGTACGGAATCTTTCGCGTCATCCAGTCGGCGCACATCCATGCTTTGTCGTGGACGCCCAGGGCCCGCTGATCGCGGCGTCGGCGATCGTCGCAGCGGGGCTGTATCAGCTCAGTCCGCTGAAGCGCAGCTGCCTGCGGCGCTGCCGCTCCTCGATGCGCTACGTGCGTGGCGGCTGGCGCCCGGGATGGTCGGGCGCGGTGCGGATGGGGTTCGAGCACGGCGCGTTCTGCATCGGGTGCTGCTGGGGGCTGATGATGATCCTGTTCGCGCTTGGGGTGATGAGCATCGTGTGGATGCTCGTGGTCGCCGGACTGATCTTCGCGGAGAAGATGCTGCCGTTCGGCGACCGGCTCTCGCGCGTGTTCGCGGTCGCGTTCGTGCTCGTCGGGATCTGGGTCGCCGCCGCACCGTCGAGCGTCCCGGGCCTGACCCAACCGGGGAGCGCTCAGGCGATCCATGCAATGCGAGCGATGAGCATGCACGCCATGAAGAACGGCAGGGGCATGCGGAAGACCCACAGCATCGGCATGGGGAAGTCCGCGTCGATGAAGATGAAGTAGGGCCCACCGCCAATCGCACACCAAGCGAAGGAGCGACCATATGCACGATCAAGCGAACACTGGCCGGGAGCCCGAACCCGACATCACACATGCAGAAATCCCCGCCGTCGTCGACCGGGGGAGGTTTCAGGCCGAGTTGAATGCACTGCGCGTCCAAGAGAAGGCGCACACCCGCGAAGGCGACGCGATCGCCGCTGCCCGGCGCCGACTCCCGATGGTGGAGGTCGACTCCACCATCGGACTGATCGGCCCGCACGGGCCAGTCACGCTGCCGGACGTGTTCGAGGGCCGTCGGCAGCTGATCGCCTACTACTTCATGTGGTACCCGGGCCGACCGGCCCCTGAGCAGTGCGAGGGTTGCACGTTCTACAACGGTCAGGTCCGCGAGTTGTCCTACCTGCACTCGCGCGACGTCACCTACGCCACCTTGTGCCAGGGCCCGTACGAGGAGAGCGTCCGGTACCGAGACTTCATGAGATGGGACGTGCCCTGGTACTCGGTGCAAGAGTCCGCCGATGCCCTGCTGGCCGGACGCAGATTCAACTGGTTCTACCTGGTCTGCTATCTGCGCCACGGCGACCGGGTGTTCGAGACCGACTGGACCAACGGACGCGGGGTCGAGCTGATGGCTCCCACCTATGGACTACTCGACAGAACGGTGTACGGCCGGCAGGAAACTTGGGAGGACTCGCCCGCTGACTGGCCGCGAACGTCGGTGATGGACACCCTGCGCACCAACGGACGCCCGACCGCTCAGTGGCCCCGCCTGGAAGCGGGACGCTCTGACGACCTCGGCACCGCCGGGCCCTGAGCGGATCCCGGCAAGTTGTTCCGACAACAAGAGACAAGAAGGAGCAACGATGCCGGTCGCAGGATCGGAGCACGGAAGGAGTGGGCAGCTGCCCGCAGGGAGCTGCTGGCCCGAGAGAAGGAACACACGAGGCTGGGCGACGAGCTGGCCCGCCAGCGCTGGGAGCTTCCCTGGGTGCCGGTCGAGAAGCAGTACACCTTTCCAGACCGAGGACGGACCGAAGACGCTGGCCGAGCTGTTCGACGGCCGCTCTGCAGCTGGTGGTCTACCACTTCATGTTCGGACCCGACTACGAGACCCCGGATAGAACGTGCTCGTCGATCGCCGACAGCGTCAACGGCGTGATCCCGCACCTCGGAGCCCGCGATGTCACGATGATCGTCGTTTCGCGCGCGCCGCTCGAGAAGCTGCTCGCTTACAAGCAGCGGATGGGCTGGAGCTTCCTCTGGGCGTCGTCGGCGGACGACTTCAACTTCGACCTCGGCTTCTCGAACTCCGTCGAGGCCACCCGCGGGTGGGTCGAGCCGATCGTCGATCAGTTGCCGCCGATCGCCAGCCTGAACGCCAGCGGGAGCGGCACCGACATCGTTAGCTATCTAGCCGAAACGCAAGGCTCCAGCACATTCGTGCGCGAGGGCGCCAGCGTCTACCACTTCTACTCCACCGGCGCACGCGGTGTCGAATTCCTGATGGGCCGCTACCCGATCCTGGACCGCACGCCGAAGGCCGCGACGAGGACGGCGCGTTCCAGACATGGATCCGTCCCCACGACGAGTACGAAGGCCAGTGAATCCGGCGCGGCCGTCGGATACGCGCATCGCCTGGCGATCTCCGCGTTCGTGGCGGCCGCGCGTAGCACCCTTGCATGTGCCCGGGCCAGGGCTCCTCGACGGATCACCTGTCGTGCGTTGGATTTCGGCGCGTAGGCGGATCTGTGTTGGTGGAAATCCGATGAGGTTTCAGATTGAGATGCGCCACAAGGACGACTGGCCAGCGAGCCGGTCGACGTCGACCTGCCGGTCATGCCGTCTGGTCCGATCCCAGGCGTGGTGCTGGACGCGATCGAGTGCGAGCTTGTCGACCAACGTGGCGAGCTGATCGACGTCGGCAGCGTGGTGACGATCACGAGGCTGTCATGAGGTACCGTTGGCCCACCGAGCCGCCGGCCGACGGGGGTCGGGAAGGACGACAGCAGATGCCTGGTGCGCTCCCGAGCCGTGTCGTTCATCTCGAGCTGCATACGGGTAACCGGAGTAGCGCGAGCGCTTTCTACTCGCAACTGTTGGGCTGGCGCGCAGAGCAGATCGACACTGCATGGGGTTCCTATCACGCGCTCGAGCTCGGCGGCGAGCCCGGGGGCGGGATAGTTGAGTGCGGCACCCGCCGAGCGCTGTGGCTGCCCTACGTTGAGGTCGAACGCGTCGACGAGGCCACCGACCGGGCACACGAGCTGTGGGCAGCAGTGCGGCTTGAGCCTCGAGAGCGCCCGGCGGGCCGGCGGAGCGTGATCGCGACGCCCGAGGCCGGCGAGGTCGCGCTCTGGCACGACCAGGTGCTGGCGAAGATGGGGCGCACGCCTCGCGGGCGCGGGGCGCCGGGCAGCCTGTTCCACTGGGTGACGGCGACCAAGGACGGGATCCGGGTCACGGACGTGTGGCAGACGCGCGAGGAGTTTGAGACGTTCGCCGCGGAGCAGATCGGTCCGCTCACTGCGGAGGTCGGGTTCCCGGCGCCGCCGGAGATCACGTTCCACGACGTCCACAACTATGACTCCGCCGACGGACCCGCCTAACCCCGGAGGCTGTGGCGGCGCGCGGGCGGCTCGCCGAACCGACCGGCGCGGGATGCTGCACGCAGACTCCACGGCGCCCCGCGAGCTCAATCGTGTCCCCGACCATCCGCGTGTCTAGCAGCTGAGGGACGACGACGCTGACCTCCGGGCCGATCGCGTGCGAGCCCGCGGAGCGTTGCTCTGTCCGCGGGCTCGCAGCATCGCGACGACGGCGGAGCGACCTCAGTCGCCGCCGGCCGCCTCGCTGGTCCACGCCGGCGGTTCGTAGGGGCGGCCGGGGACGGCGCCGATGCACAGCACGCGCAGACCGTCGGGGCCGCTGGTGAGGACTCGGCCGGTCCCAGCGTCGACCCGCACCAGGTGCTCGGGATCGAGCGGCAGCCGCTCGTTGCCGACCACGACGGCGCCGGTGCCGCCGAGCACGACGTACAGCTCCTGCTGGCCGGTGTCGGCCTCGTCATGGGACTCGGTCGTGTAGTCGGGCGGCAGCTGCATGATCTGCGCGCCGAATGCGGTGATGCCGAGCCCGGCGCGCACAAGCCGGGCGAAGCCCTCCCAGAGCTGGGGGAGCTCATCGATCGACTTGGCGGAGTAGCCGGTGATGGTCCGGGTCATGACGCCACCACCCCCATGTTTCTGGCGAGGGTCGCCATTGTGCGGTCGTGCTCCTCGATCGGGCTGAGCTCGATCAGCTCGACCGGTTCGAGGGTCTGGAGGAAGTGGCCTGGCCGCAGGTGGTAGGCCTCGCCGGCGCGGACGATCTCGTCCGGCCCGTCGAGATAGGTGACGCGGAACGACCCCTTGAAGAGGTAGCCCCAGTGGTCGCACTGGCAGCGATCGTCCGGGAGCCCCTTGAAGGGGGACTCGTCAGGCGGGAAGTGCGCGGGCATCGACTCGAACGCGATCCGGATCCCGCCGGAGTCGATCGAGCGGCCCTCGTACTCGCCGAGAACCATTGGTTCCAGCTCATCCCTGGATGTGTGCATGGAGAACTCTCCCTTCGTTGGTGATGACGGCCGCCACGGCGTGGCGGCGCTTGATGAGAAGCAGCAGGCAGACAGCGCCGATCGCGGCTGGTCCGAGGCCGGCGAGGAGCAGTGCTGAGCGGGCGCCGAGCGCGCCGACGAGGAGTCCGCCGAGCACGAGCGCGCCGAGCTCGGCGCCGTTGCGTGCCCCGTTGTAGGCGGCGAACGCGCGGCCACGCAGCGCCTCGGGGGCGCGCTCGTGGATCAGCGTGCGGAGCAGCACGTTCTTGACTCCGTGCGCCACGCCGCCGAGTGAGAAGCCGATCAGGGTGAACCACACGACCGTGCCGAGCGCCCCGCCGGCGATGCCGAGCCCCTGGAGAACGACAGCGGCCACGCCGCCGGCTGCCAGGTGCGCTCGCCCGACGCGGTGCGCGAGCCCGGCGGAGCCGGCCGCCATCCCGACGGTCCACGAGCTCAGCAGCACCCCATACGCGAGGCTGCCGCCTCGGAGGACGTGCGTGACGAAGAACGGCTCGGCGGTCGCGGAGATCGAGAACAGCGCGAGCGCCGCGACGGCACCGCCGAGCGCGATCTTGAGGTCGCGCTCACGCCGGAGGAAGGCGAAGCCGTCGCGGGCGCGCACCCGGTTGTCGATGTCGAGGCCGGGCTCCGGCCGGCGGCGAGCGCGCAGCAGTAGCGCCGCGGCCGCCACGACGACGAACGACACGGCGTTCAGCGCGAGGGCGAGCCACAGCAGGCCGGCTGCGCCGAGCGCGCCGCCGACGAGCGGGCCGGCGGTGAAACCGAGCGAGCGAACGGTTTCCATCAGCCCGTTGGCTCGCGCAGCGTCAGTGCCCGGGCCGGCCGCCGCAGGGACGAGGGCAAACTCGGCCGGCTGGCTAACCGCCACCCCGAGGCCGAGCACCGTCATCAGCGGCAGCAGCGCCCAGAGACTGTCCAGGCCGGCGAGCATCGTGATCACGGTCGCTGCCTGGACGAGCGAGACGGCAATCAGGATCCGGCGGTTCTCGAAGCGGTCGACGATCGCCCCCGCCACACCTGCGGCAAGGACCACAGGCCCCCAGAGGGCGAAGATCAACGCCGAGACGGCGAAAGCCGAGCCGGTGCGCTGTTGCACGTGCAGGATCAACGGGAAGATCGCCATGAAGTCGCCGAGCGCGGAGAGCCCGGCCGCCCCGGCGAGGAGGCGAAGGTCGCGGCTGCGTGGAATTGACATGGCGCCGATGGTCGCGGGCGAGCGTTCGGGCACCGTTCGGGGGTCGTAAATGGTGCGTGTGCAGCTTGCGCGAGCGCGGTTCGATGCTGCACAGTTGACTCAATGTTGGATGTCCGACTAGCGGGCGGTTTTGAGTTGCGCGTGGACGGCGCGCTGATCGCGTTGCCCGCGTCGCGGCGGGCGCGTGCGGTGCTCGCCTATCTCGCGCTGAACCCTGATCCGCAGCCAAGGGGCCGCCTTGCGGCGCGTTTTTGGCCGGACGTGCTCGACGAGTCGGCGCGCGCCAGCCTGCGGGTCGCCCTGACCGAGTTGCGCCAAGCGCTGGGGCCCGCGGCCGGGTACGTGGTCGCAACGCGGGACGCGGTCGCGCTCGAGGGCCCCGACCTCAGAGTTGACGCGCGCGAGTTTCAGCGGCGGCTCGACGAGGGCGATGCAGCGCGAGCGCTCAAGGCATGCGGCGCGCCGATCCTCGACGGCTTCGACGGAGAGTGGGCGATCGACGCCCGCGAGAAGCACTCACACCGGCTCGCCGGCGCGCTCGAGTCGGCTGCCGCCGCTGCGCTCGATCCAGCGGAGGCGGTTCGGCTGACGCGCGCCGAGGTCGCGCTCGACCCGCTCGCGGAAGCTGCCAACCGCCGACTCATCGAGCGGCTCGCCGCGACCGGCGACCGCGCCGCGGCGCTGTCCGCCGGCCGCCAATTCGCCGAACGCCTGCGCGCGCATCTCAGCATCGCGCCGTCGCGCGAGACCCGAGCCCTCATCGACGAACTCCGGCGCGCCCAGCCAGAGCCCATCCCACCACCAGCGGGCCTCACTCGCTCGTATGAAACCGTGTTCGTCGGCCGCCGCGCCGAGCTGGCGCGGATGCGCGCCTGTTGGGGCGGGGTGCAGATGCATCGCGACCGACGGATTGCAGTAGTGGCGGGCGAGCCGGGGATCGGTAAGACCCGCCTCGCACAGCAGTTCGCGTCCGCCGCCCTCGAAGAGGGCGCGACCGTGCTCTTGGGCCGCTGCTCCGAGGAGCCACTGGCGCCGTTCGAGCCGTACACGGAAGCACTCGCTCAAGCCGGCGTCGCCGAGGCGCTGACGCCCAGCAGTGGCCCTGACGACGCCCGCGCGCGACACCGCCTGTTCGACGCTGTCGACGCTGCTTTCACCGACCTCGCTGCGCGAGCCCCGCTGCTGCTCGTGATCGACGATTTTCACTGGGCTGATCGCGGAAGCCTGCTGCTTACGAGCTTCCTGCTGCGCTCGAGCCGCCCAGGACCGATCCTCGTGGTCGGCACGTATCGGGACACCGGGCTCGGCCGGCACACCCCACTCACGGCGGCTCTGGGCGAGCTCAAGCAGGGCGGCGCGCTTGACCGGATCGATCTGCGTGGGCTGCCACCGGGTGACGTGGCGACACTCGCCCGCTCGATGCTGGGCACCGACGAGTCCGCGGCACGCGTGCACTCGCGCACGGACGGCAACGCGTTCTTTGTGGAGGAGGTGCTGAGAGAACTGGCCGAGTCCGGGCCGCACGTGGTGCCGGAGAGCGTCCGGCACGCGGTCGGCGTGCGGCTGTCGCGGATGGGCGATGAAGCCAACGAGCTGATTGCCGCTGCCGCGATCCTCGGCCTGGAGCACGACGCTCGTGCCTTGCAGGCCACCGCGGGGCTCCAGGCGGATGGCGCCGAGGCAGCGCTCGACGAGATCCTGCGCGCCCGCCTGTTGCGGCCAAGTTCCAGTCCGCGGCGGTTCGAGTTCGCTCACGCGCTTGTTCGCGAGGCGGTTCTCGATGAGTGCAACGTCCTGCGCCGCGCCCGGCTTCACCGACGCGCCGCTGACGCCCTCGCCGACCTTGGCGACGAACACTACCTCGAGGAAATCGCGATGCACCTGTTCGAGGCGGCGTCCACCGCGGATGCTCGCCGTGCAGCCGAGATGCTCGTCCGCGCCGGTCACCGGGCGCTCGACCGGCTCGCCTACGAGGACGCGGCGGAGCGGTTCGACCGTGCGCTGCAGGCGCTCGAGCTGGCGGGTGCTGAGGACGACACCGGTCCGGTGTTGCTGGCTCGCGGCGAGGCGCTCGTGCGCGCGGGTGAGCCCGAAGCGGCGCGAGCAGCTTTCAGCTCAGCGCGCGCGCTGGCGCTCCGAGCCGCCGACGATGCGTTGCTCGGAGAGGCGGCGCTTGGCTTTGCGGGGCTTGGCATCGCAATCGTCGACGTCGACGCCGAGGCGATCGCACGGCTCGAGGAGGCGCTGGCGCGCCTCGAGGACCGCCCGCTGCGCTCCCGGGTTCAGGCGCGACTCGCGGTCGAGCTCTATTACGCACCCGACCGTTCGCGGTCGGACGCCCACAGCGCGGACGCCGTCGCGACCGCCCGAGCGTCAGGCGATGCAAGGGCGCTCGCGTCGGCCCTGAGCGCGCGGCATGTCGCGCTGTGGCGGCCCGACCGCATCGAGGAGCGGCTTTCGGTCGCGGACGAGATGATTGCTGCCGCGCGCGAGGCCGGCGACCGCCACGCCGAGCTGCAAGCCCACAACTGGCGCGTCGCGGACCTGTTCGAGCTTGGGCAGATGGCGGCCTGGCGCGAGGAGACCGCGCGGCATGCGCGGCTCGCCGCCGAGCTTCGCCTACCCGCGTTCGAGTGGTACACGCCGCTGTGGGCGGCAACGGAAGCGATGCTCGCCGGCCGTACCGAGGACGTCGAGCGCTTGAGCCTCGAGGCGAAGGAGGCTGGGTTGCGCGCCGGCGATCGAAACGCGGAGCTATTCGTGGACATGGTGCGCTTCTGCGAGCAGCTCGAACGTGAGGCGTACGACGAGATCGATCTCGCATTCGTCCAGGACCGGATCGCCAATTCGCCGGCGGGCATCGCCTACCGCGGCGGGTACACGTGGATCCTCGCCGGGCTTGGCGAGACCGAGCGCGCTCGCGAAGAGCTCCACGCGGCGATGGAGCTCACGCACGCGTTCGACGCGAACTGGCTCTCGCTCCAGGCCGAGCTCGCAGAGGCGAGCGCGCTGGTCGGAGACGCCACCTTCGCAGCCACGTTGTACGAGCGGCTCGCGCCGTACGCGGGCCGGCCTGTGACCGCCGGCCGCGCCGTCTGCAGCTATGGAGCGGTCGACCTCAGGCTCGGCTGCCTGGCCGCCTTGCTCGGCCGCAAGGTCGACGCCGTACGCCACCTCGAGGATGCGATCCGGCTCAACGACATCTTCGGCTGCGTGGTCTGGCGGACGCGCGCGCAACGGGACCTATCCCAACTCGTCCGTAACGGACCGCTCGTCGGCTGAGCAGACCAGGTGGTGTCGAATGCCTGCTCGGGGGTGAGTCCCGCCCGCGTCGCGATGTCCTCGAGAGTGACCACTGCTCAGCTCGATCGGCTCCACGCCGAGCTCTTCTCGGGCAACCGCCCGCTGCCAGTCGGGCGGAACCGCGTAGTCGTCCGAGCAGACGATGTAGGCGCGCCGCGTGTCCGGGTAAGCGCCGAGCGGGCTTGGCTCGACGCTCGCTTTCCGTGCCTGTCGACGAAGCCGGCCCGCCAAGGTCGCGCTCTCGGCCGGATATTGCAGGTCGCGGGCTGCGGCGGCCGGGTCTGGCCAGTAGGAGCACTCGAGTTCGTCGCGGATCGCCGAGTCGGCGAATCCTGGCCCGAACGCCTCCGAGCCGCGGTCGACGAGCGCGCGGCCAGGCTGGGGAACATAAGCGCACAGGTACACGTGCATGCGTGCGGGGACGAGTGGGACGGTCATCCCGCCGAGCGAGTGCCCGACAACGATGGCGTCGTCCGCGCCGTCGAGGGCGTCGATCACCACCTGTGCGTACTCGGCGGCGCCGGCGTTGACGTCCTCGCAGGGCAGGTCCGGGGCGACGACGCGGTGGCCGTGCGCTTCGAGCTTGGGGGTCAGGGCGTCCCACGCCCAGGCGCCGTGCCAGGCGCCGTGCACCAGCGCGAACCTCACGTCGGTCCCCCGATCGTGGATCCGATCTTCCTCGAATCGCTGTGGGCCGTGCAACGGCGCAACAGCGGGGTTTCGAAACACGTCATCTGTGGCGAAACCCGCGGCGGGCTCGCGTGGTCGCCCTCAGCGCGCGCTCGCCGCGAGTGAGGAGGGCTCCCCGGCGCGTTCGAGCTGCTCCATGTTCTTGATCGTCGTCAGGGCGTAGCCGCGGAAGATGCGGTTGCCGACGAGGCGGAAGAGCGTTCCGAAGAATCGTCCCCTCGGTCCGCGCTTGAACTCGCGGGTCCAGATCATCTCGACGTGGCTCCCGCCGTCCTCGATCGGCGTGGCTGTGATCTCCCACTTGCTTCCGGGACTGGCGTAGACGTTCGAGTCGGTGACGGTCGCGATCACGCGGGCGGGGGTATCCCAGTCGTAGCGGCAGCGCTTCCTGTTGACGATCGGGCCAGCGCGCGTGCCTTCGGTCACGTCGGCGCTGGTCTGTCCGAGTTCGTGGACGATCGTACGCTTGACGGTCACGGCCGGGAAGACGCTTTCCCGCCGGCCGGAGAAGTCGAAAGCGGCGTGCAGCACGCGCTCGGGCGGGAGCGTGCTGTCGGCCGCCACGTTGATGACGGTCATGGTGAGCTTGCCTTTCGTGTTGATCGCGGTTAGCGGTAGCGCTCGAGGAAGTTGATCGTCGAGTCGATCGCGGCCGGGGTGATGATGTGCCCGGTATCCGGGAGCACGGCCAGCTCTCCGTGCTTCAGCGCGCGGTACACGGTGACCGCTTCTTCCGCGGAGCAGAACTGGTCGCGGTCGCCGACGAGGATCAGCGTCGGCACGGCGATCTCGCCAAGGTCCTCGAACGTGTAGCCGGGCGAGCGGGTCGTGCGATGGAAAGCGTTGCGAAGGTACTCGCGCCAGTAGCCATCGCCTTGAGCGCCATCCTGGTCGGCCTTCAGCAGTTCGAACATCGCTTGCATCTCGGGCGACTGCGCGAAGCCCGCGGCGGCGGCGTCGGGGTCTGCTTCGGCGGCCTGCGGGCTTCCGCCGAGGATCTGCCGCATGATCGTGAAGCTCGGCGCGCCGGGGTTGAAGAAGTCGTAGCCGGCGTGGTTGACGATCGCGCGGACAGAGTCCGGGCTGATCCCGACTATCGTGGCCGTCGTCGCGCCCTCGCTGAAGCCGACGATCAGCGGATGGTCGAGCTTGAGCGCATCGATCAGCGCGAGCACGTCGTCCGCGAGGAGCTCGAAGGTGATGGTCCCGTCGCTGTGACGAGTCCGGCCGCATCCTCGTGTGTCGGGGGCGATCACGCGGAAGCGCTCGGCGAGCTGCTCCATGTGGGCGGAGTAGCTGATAGGTGTAGGAGCCCAGATCGGGTTCGTCGAGACCATGCCACCGTGGAGCAACACGAGCGGTTCGCCCTGACCGGCTTCGACGTAGTGGATGTCGATGCCGTTCGCTGGAACGGAGCGGTACTGCGCTGCGGTCGGTGTGTGTTGGTCGTCATCGGGCTCCTGTCTGATCGCGCTTGTCGGTGTGGGTGCAACCGTAGGAGCCGTTGTGACGGTCTTCATGAGGCGTTCGACCCATCTTTCGCGCCGGCCGGGGGGAGGCGATACTGTGGGCTCGTGTCTGGGGAGACCGATCGGGCGCACGTGCGGCTCGCCGAGTTGGTCGCGGCTCTGTCGCTTGGGATCGACTTGGGTTTCGGTCAGCCGATGGAGCACGTGCTCCGTCAATGCCTGATCGCGGTACGGCTGGCCGACCGGATCGGGCTGCCCGATCAGGAGCGCAGCACCGTGTACTACACGGCGCTGCTGATCAACGTCGGATGCCACTCCGACGCACACGAGCAGGCGAAGTGGTTCGGCGATGACATCGGCCTCAAATCAGGCAAGTACGACCACGAGTTCCGCAGCGTCCGGGCCGCCGTCGCGGGAGTCCGCCGGATCGGGTCGGGGCATCCGGCACTGCATCGCTTTCGGGTCGGACTCGAGTTCGCGCTGTCGGGCCACCGCGACATGGACGGCATGATCGCTCACCACGCCGCGCTCGCACGGTCATTAGGCGAGCAGCTCGGGTTGCCCAACGGCGTGCTCGTGGCACTCGGTGGCGCCTATGAGCAGTGGGACGGGCACGGCTGGCCCGGCGAGCTGAAGGGCGAGCAGGTCCCGCTGCCGGCACGCATCGCTCAGCTCGCCGAGTTCACCGAGGTCGCGTACCGAGTCGGCGGCGTGCAAGCGGCACAGGCACTCGCGCAGAAGCGTCGCGGGAAGCAACTCGACCCGACGCTCGCCGACTTGCTAGCGAGCGAGGCGGACACGATCCTCTCGGGCCTCGACACGGTCGCGACCCTGGACGCTGTGATCGAGGCTGAGCCCGCCCTGACGATGGTGCTGTCCGGTGAACGGTTCGATGCCGCGCTGGCGGCGATCGCGAACTTCGTCGACCTCAAGTCCCCGTACACGCTTGGGCACGCCCGAGCGGTCGCCGACCTCGCGGCGGCCGCCGGCGCCCAGCTCGGACTGTCGGACTCGGAGGTTCGCACGCTGCGGCGTGCCGGCTTGGTGCACGACGTCGGACGGCTAGGGATCTCCAACTCGATTTGGGACAAGCCCGGGCCGCTCCCCAGCCAGGGGGCGGGTTGTCTGCGTCGTCGAAGCTCGTGAACGCGACCCGGAGTTCCAGGCTTCAGCTTGCGGACCGTCAGTGCGCACAACATCGGTGTTCTCCTTTGATCTGACTGTTGAAAACGACTGCTACGGCCTTCACTCGGCCCAGAATCCGTCGACGATCTCGCCGTCTGCGGGGGGATCGTCCACGCGGCTCGAGCAGATCACGAGCTCGGCGTCGGCCGGTCCGTCGTTCCAGACTGAACGCACCGTCTCGGGTGGCACGCGAACTGCCGTGCCGCCGTCAGCTTCGTGGATCTCGTCACCGAGCTTGAACTGCAGGCGGCCGGAGATCACGTAGTAGATCTCCCCCTGCGTCTTGTGTGGGTGCCCGTAGGAGCCTTTGCCGCCAGTCTGGGGCGGCATCACCCGGTGGGTGAACGCAACCTGCTGGTTACCGAGGGGCTCGGTCAGGAACCGCATCATGCCGGGATACTGGCCGCCGAACGCGTCAGGCACGTCGTCGAGCTTGCGGATCGCGTAGTCGGTCATCGTCGGATCACGCTCAGCGGTAGTCGGGGTTAGCGAAGTCGAAGCGGCAGCCCGCGTCCCACAGGCTCTTCTGGTTGCCGTGCGCGGGGATCCCGCCCGCATCTTTGATCATCCGCGCCAGGTGCATCAGGTTCCAGGCGAGGAACGTGGTGTTGCGGTTGGTGAAGTCGTTCTCAGGCCCGCCGGACCCGGGGTCGAGATAGCTCGGTCCCGGACCGGCTTCCCCGAGCCACGCGGAGTCGGCCTGCGGCGGAATCGTGTAGCCGAGGTGCTGCAGCGAGTACAGGATGTTCATCGCGCAGTGCTTGGCGCCGTCCTCGTTGCCGGTGATCATGCAGCCGCCGACCCGGCCGTAGTACGCCCATTGGCCGGCGTCGTTGAGGAGGTGGCTGTTGCCGTAGAGCCGCTCGATCACTTGTGTGCAGACCGACGACTTCTCGCCGAGCCAGATAGGCGAGAGCAGCACGAGGATGTCGGCGCCATCACCTTCTCGAAGATCGCCGGCCACTCGTCGACATCCCAGCCGTGCTCGGTCATGTCCGGGTAGACGCCGGTCGCGATTCGGTGGTCGACCGCCCGGATGACCTCGACGTTGACGCCGTTGCGCTCCATGATCGCGACCGCGAGGTCGGCGAGGCCGCGCGTGTTCGATACCTCAGGTGAGCGCTTCAGCGTGCAGTTGATGAACAGCGCGCGTAGGTCGGAGAAGTCCCACTGCGACTCCGCAGCCAGGGTCTCGTGCCTCTCGGTCAGGTTCGTCATCGGTCAGCTCCTCGCTCAGACCAGGTCGGGGTCGGTGAGTACTTCGATCAGTGCCGGCCCGGTGTGAGCGGTCGCGGTACCGAGTGCGTCGTCGAGTTGGGAGGCGTTGGTCACCCGGATCCCGAGTGCTCCGCAGATCTCGGCGTATTTCGAGAAGTCCGGGTTGTGCAGCGAGGTCTGCCACACCTCCCAGTTTCCGGCGCGCTGCTCCTTGCTGATCTTGCCCAGCTGGTTGTTGTTGAGCAGCACGTGGGTGATCTTCATCTTGTGCTTGACCGCGGTGAGCAGTTCGGCCATGTACTGGGCGAACCCGCCGTCGCCCGTGACCGCGAAGACCCGCCGGTCCGGCGCGGCCGCCCAGGCGCCGATCGCCGCCGGGTAGCCGAACCCGATCGAGCCGAGGTAACCGGACATCAGCACCGATTGGCCGGGCTTGCATTCGAAGTAGCGCCCAAACGAGTAGGCGTGGTTGCCGACGTCGACGGCGATCACCGCGTCGTCGGGCACGTGGCGGCCCAGCGCGGCGAACACGGCAGCGGAGTTGACGCCCTGGCCACGGTCGTCGTGCTCGCGGCTGGCCTTCTCGGTTCGCCAGATCGCCCAGCGCTCGGCGATTTCGGGGCGCTGGTCGACGCGGTCGGCGGGCGGTGTCGCCAGCCGCTGGCGCAGGCTGTCGAGGACGACGCCGATCTCGCCCCAGACCGGCACGGTGACTGGGTGGAACTTGCCGAGCTGCATCGGGTCGACGTCGACCTGGATGATCGGCTTGCCGGGGTAGATGCCGGTGTGATTGGAGAACGACGCTCCAAGTACGAGCAGCAGGTCGGCTTCGTTCATGAACCAGCTCGCGACGGGGGTGCCGCTGCGGCCGAGCACGCCGCACGCGAGCGGGTGGTCGTCGGGGATCTGCCCCTTGGCCTTGAATGTCGTGATCACCGGTGCGCCGATCCGCTCGGCCACTGCGATGACCTGATCGCGGTGGAAGCGGGCGCCGTGCCCGACGATGACCACCGGCCGCTTGGCCGTCCCGATCAGCTTCAGCGCCTCCTCGAGCGCCGATCCCGGCGGGCTGATCTCGAGCTGCGTGAGCCGCCCCTCGGGACCCGAGGCCGGACGGTCACCGGAGGGCAGCGTCTGGACCTCGTCGGGGAAGATCAGGTGCGCAGGGCCCTGCTGGAGGATCGCGTGCTTGCACGCGAGCGTCATCAGCTCGGCGTGCTTGGAGGTCTCGAGCACCGGCTGCGTCCACCGCGCGACCTTGCCGAAAGCGGCCGACAGGTCCAACTCCTGGAATGCGCCCGGGCCGAGCACCTGCGTGTCGACCTGCCCCGTACGACCCCAAGTTCCCGCAACAGTGGGCCGCGCCGCCTCGTTCCTGGCCAGACGAGCGGATCCTCGCCCGCGAAACGGTCGATCAGCTCCGCACCGCAGTCGCGCAACTACCGCCAACACAGCAGGTGATCGTCGGGCTCCGGGACATCGAGGGCTGGAGCGCCGACGAAGTCTGCGAGGCGCTCGAAATCACCCCCGGCAACCAGCGGGTACTCCTCCACCGAGCGAGATCGCGCCTTCGAAACGCGCTCGAGGACTACTTCGAGAGCCCATGAAACGCCCCAGATTCCGCAAGAAGACCGCCCCCCCTCCCGAACTCACCTGCAGAGAGCTCGTGCGTCTCGTGACCGACTATCTCGAAGGAGCGCTATCCAAGACCGAGGTGGATCGCTTCGACGCCCACCTCACCAAGTGCGACGCTTGCACCACCTACCTTGCGCAGGTACGAGAGACGATCCGCATCACCGGGGTGCTGACCGAGGAGTCGCTGGCACCGGAAGCCCGCGACGAACTACTCGCCGCGTTCCGAACCTGGAAGCACGAGCGCCAGTGAACAGCGCCCCACGAACGCACGCCGTCGCCTAATCAACCGCCGACTGCGCCTTCGCGATGCCCAGCTCAATGCGCCGACGGGCTGACGACGGGACGAGCGATGGTTTCCGAGCTTGTCTTCTCGACGTTCGCAAGCACCCGGCGCAGGTACGAGCGCCACCCCCGGTTCCCGCTGAGATGGTTGATCGCGCGGCCGATCCGTCCCTTCGGGCCTTGGAGCGACCGTGCCAACCCGACCTCTCAATTCGGGAGCTCCGTGGATGATCGGAGGTGAGATCCGCGGCCGGTTTGGCCTCTGAGCAGGTCTTTTGTACTGATGAGCGGGGTTCTGTAACTCGGGTGCGGGTTTGAGGGTCGTTTCTCCACCCTGCTTCGGGGGTTGGAGGCGGCCTGCGTGAGGGCGTCGCTCGCCGGCATGGATGCCGGCGAAACCCTGGCCGGACGGCGCTGCCTCAGGCGCTCGGGCGCTCCGCGCGAACGCGCATAACCCCTGCAAGCGCCTTGGGTTTTTGGGTTTTGCCCCCGGGCATCGGCGACGCGGCGGCGGTCGATGATCCGCAGCGATCACGGCGCGTGCCAGCCTTCGCTCGGCTACAGCCAGAGCTCGGAGAGCTCGCTTCGGACGGGTCTCGTCGGCCGTGGATTCACCTACGATCACCCCCGGAGAGCCTCAATTCGATCGAGCCGAGCGTAGGCGCGACACGAACCGGGCACATGAGCCCGAACGTGCTGCCCGGCTCGATCACGTTTGAATCGGTCACCGTCGCCGTAACCGCTCCCGGCTCGGACCAGTCGTAGCAGCCGCGTCCTGAGCAGCGACGTCGCCCGAGCGCTCAGCTGCCCGGCATCATCGCCTGCATGTTCTTGGCCATCACGGCGTCGACCGCCCGCAGCTCCTCGCTCGGGCTGAACTGCACCAGCTCGCTGCCGGCGTCCGCCAGCGGGATGTGGCCAGGCGGCAGGTAAAACGAGTCGCCGGCCTCGAACACCTCTTCATGATCGGCAAAGCGATACGTGAGCCTGCCCCTCAGCACATATCCCCAGTGCGGGCATGGGCAGGCGTCACCCGGCAGCCCTTGAGCAGCGGCGTCCCGTCGATGTCGACGCCGAACGACACGAAGTTGACCGTGTACCCATCGATGTCCTCGTGGCGGTCCTCCACCGGACCATGCTGCTCCACGTGCGCAGCACTGTCCTTCGATACCCGGCATCTTCAACTCCTTCGCTTGGAATTTCGGTCCAAGCTACGGACGCCCACGTGCTCAGTCATGAGGCGTTCGCCCCATCTTTCGCACACGAAGCCCCGCGAGCGGGTAAGCCCTCGCTCGTCGTGGAAGCCAAGCATGCAAAGACGGACGACAAAACCGCTCTTTGTGGCGAGGACTACAGGAAGCACGACTGACGACCAGAACGGGCGGACACCGGCCGTGACTCGCCCCCGGCACGTGCGATCGGCGGCAAGTAGAGCCCGAACCCTCCGTCCACGCAACGAGGGGCGCGTACGCAAACCGCGGCGTGCCTTTCGCAGCGCGAAAGCCGGGCCCGGCGCAGGCTGTCGCCAGCTACGGGTACCGGTCACGTCCTTCTGTATCCGTGGCCAGCGGCACCTACTGCTGAGACGTGCGCTGGCCGATGCTGATTGATCTAGGCGTGATCGATCGACTATCGTTGGCGGTCGAGGCGCAACCAAGAGGAGGAGGCTGGTATGGCTGGTGTTCAGGCGCTCGATTTCGACTCGCCCGATGAGACACGGACTCCTGCGAAGACCCGGGTGGATGTCGTCCGGACCGGAGGGGGCGCGACGGCTGCACGGCTCACGTTTGAGCCAGGCTGGAAGTGGTCGGAGTGCGTGAAGCCCGTTGTCGGGACCGATAGCTGCCAGGTGCATCACGTGGGCTTTATTCAGGCCGGGCGGATGCACGTGGCCCATGACGACGGCACGGAGCTCGAGCTGGGACCGGGCAGCGCATATGAAATCCTGCCCGGGCACGACGCCTGGGTGGTCGGCGATGAGACCTGTCTCGCATTCGAGTTCGAGTCGCGAGCTGCCGAGGAGTACGCCCGCTAGCCCCATATTCCGCAGTTCGAGAGCTCTACCGCTGGCGTTGAGGCCAGGGTGGCTGGATGCCTAGCAGCTCGAGGATCCGCTGTTGGGTGGGGGTGAGCGGGTCGAGCTCGATTCCGGTGTGGGTGTAGGTGAGGTCGAGGCCTTGGAAGGCTGAGAGGATGTTGGCGCCGGTGGGCTTGGCGAGCCGGCCTTCGGGCAGCAGCGGCAGCAGCTTGCGTTGATGGTCGGGGTCGGCGTGGAGCGCTTGCCGGAGGCTGGTTTCGATCAGCCCGAAGATCAGCAGCGCGATCCCGACGATGCTGATCAGCGCGTAGATGCGGTCGTCGTTGTGGAGGAAGATCGGTCGGACTTTGAGTGTCCGTTTGAGGTCGCGGTGGCGGCGCTCAACGACCTCTTGTTCTTTGTAGAGGCGGAGCATCTTGCCGGCGGTGAGGGGTCCGGGGATGTTGGTCGCGAGCGCGTAGATCCCGTCGGTGGCACATGACCGGGCTGATCACAAGCTTCGGAGCGCTCGGCGTGAGCGTCAGGTCCGCTGCGACGGAAAGCGCGGCGAGGAACGCGGAGCCGAGCAGCTCGGCGAGCAGCCGGCGGGGTAGTGGCGGTGTCGAGGTCATGGTCCTTTGCAGTTAGAGGAGCGCGCAGTGCGCTTCGCGGAGGCACTCGCGCGTCTGTTTGTGGGCGAGAGTGAGGATGTGGCTGCGGATCGGGACGTCGTCGTACTGATCGAGCACCCGGTCGGCGCAGCCGCGGATCACTTCGGGCTCGCGCTCCTCGCCGAACTCGGCGATCAGGTGCGGCAGCAGCTTCGCCAGCCGCCAGCGGTGCGAGGTGGAGTCGAGGCGGATCGCGTCGATCTTCTTGGTCGCGAGCTCGCGGACGCGCTCGTCGATCAGGTCGCGGATCTCGCGGACCTCGTCGATCGGGCGGCCGGCGGGGTCGGGGATGTCCCAGTCATCGACAGTGGTCGGGACGTAGGGGCAGACGTCGCCGCAGCCCATCGTGACGGCCCAGTCGGCGTGCAGCTGCATCTCGACCGACAGCCGTTTGGGCTTGTTGCGCGACAGGTCGATGTCGAGCTCGCGCATCACCTCGACGACCTCGGGCCACACGTGTCTGGCGGGGCCAGATCCGGCGGACTCGCCGCGGACGTCGTCGGGTGCGTAGCGCTCGAACAGCGCCTGGGCGATCTGCGAGCGGCCGGCGTTGTGGGTGCAGCGTGCAGACGAACAGCACGTATTTCATTGCTTCACCTCCACGGTTCTCATGCTGCGGCGACGAGCTTCTCGGCGTACTCGCCCGGTAGACCGGCCGCGACCTCCCGCGCGACAGCCTCGGCGTCGTAGGGCACGCGCTCGATCGACGCTCGGATCGGCCCGTGCTTGCCCGCTTCGAGGATCGCGAACGCGGCACGCGGATCGCCGTCCTTCGGCTTGCCGACCGACCCGCAGTTGACGAACAGCACTCCGCCGTATTCATGGATCCACGGCTTGTGGGTGTGCCCGAACACGAGCACCTGGGCTTCCTCGGCCTTCGCGAGCCGCTCGCAGAGACTGGCTGGCTTGTCCTCGAACAGGTACTCGTTGACCTTCCGCGGCGAACCGTGCACCAGATGCACGTCCTGGTCGCCGAGCGGGAAGTCCAGATCGAACGGCAGCCCGCGCATGAAGTCCTTTGAGCGCTGGTCGGTGTGCGCGAGCGTCCACGCGACCGACTGCTGGCCGAGCTCGCGGTCGTGCTGGGTGACATACGCGCAGCCACAATCGTCCAGGTCGCGGGCGATCGCGTAGTCGTACGCAGATGAACAGCACCTCGGGCAGTGCCTTCGCGACCAGCCCCTCGGCCTGGGCCGCGGCTTCCAATCGCTCACGCGCGAACTTCTTGACGAAGATCGGCATGAAGTTCGGCCCGACCGTCGACCGTTCCCCGATCAGCTCGTAGGAGTCGTCGAGGACACGGCTGATCGTTTCCTCCGAGAACACGCCGCGGAACCGTCCCGCGAGTTCTCGCTGCGCGTCCGCGAGCGCGCTGCGCATCAACGGACTCATCTGTGTGGGCATGACTGGAACCTCCCTCGCAATTGCCCGCAGTCTATAGATTGACAGATGTCAGTTCAATCCGTATATGTATATAGATGGCGATCGATCTGGAACTGACCCCGAAGACGAAACGGCCGGCCGGGGCGCCGTGCTGCGAGCCGGTCGTCTACCCCGACGTCGAGCGCGAGCAGGCGCAGCGGATGGCGACGATCGCCAAGGCGCTTGGCGACCCAGTCCGCCTGCAGCTCGTCGACGTGTTGCGCAAGCACGCCGGGAAGGTGTGCGTCTGCGAGCTCGTGCCGCTGTTTGACCTCTCACAGCCCACCGTCTCGCACCACCTCAAGGTGCTCCGGCAAGCGGGCATCGTCGGCTCAGAGCGCGAAGGGCTTTGGGCCTACTACTACGTGATCCCCAACGCACTAAAGGAGCTCTCGGCATGGCTGAGCTGAACACCGACTGCTGCACCGCCGAGACACAGGCGAGCTGCTGCGAGCCAGACGAGAAGGCGGATTGCTGCGGTGACGGTCCGGGCTGTGCATGCGCCGCCGGTACCGAGTCTCAGGCGCAGGACATCCGCGAGACCGTCCGACAGCGCTATGCGGCCGCCGCCACTGCCGCCGACCGTACGGCCGCGGCCGGCTGCGCCTGCCGGCCCTCGGTCGGCGTCACCGACGAGCGCGGCAGCGAGGTACTCGGCTCAACCCTTTACGAAGACGAGGCGATCGACAGCGGGACCGAAGCGGCGATCGGCGCGGCGATCGGCTGCGGCGTCCCGACCGCCGTCGCTGACCTGCACGCGGCGAGACCGTGCTCGACCTTGGTTCCGGCGCCGGCGCCGACGTCCTGATCAGCGCCCGCCGCGTCGGGCCGACCGGCAAGGCGATCGGGCTGGACATGACAGATGAGATGCTCGACCTCGCCCGCCGCAACGCCAGCAACGCCGGCGTGGGGAACGTCGAGTTCGTCAAGGGCTACCTCGAGGACCTCCCGCTGGCCGCCGAGACCGTCGACGTCGTGATCTCCAACTGCGTGATCAACCTCTCCGGCGACAAGCCCACCGTCATCCGCGAAGCCGCGCGCGTGCTACGCCCTGGCGGCCGGTTCGCGGTCTCCGACGTGATCGCCGACCCCAACATGGACGAGCAGACCCGCGCCGACATGGCCGCCTGGACCGGCTGCATCCCCGGAGCGTTGACCGAAACCGAATTCCGTGACGCCCTCGAAGCTGCCGGCCTCGAGGACGTCGAGATCCGCGAGACCCACCGCGTCCACCAGCACGCTGCCGCTGCGATCATCCGCGCCCGCAAACCGGCGGCCTGATGACCGGCCGCGCCGACGGCCACGTGAACGAGGAGCTTCAGCTCAACGATCCCCAGACGCTCTACCGCCGCTGGGAGGACTCGCAGTGGTCACCGTTCACAATCGATCTCACGACCGACAAGGGCCAGTGGCCGCAGCTCCCCGGCGCGCAACGAGAGCTGCTGCTGTTCGCGTTCTCGTCCTTGATGGTCGCCGAGGAGCGGATGGAACGAAGTTCTCGGGTCTCGTCGGCGCGGACGGCAGCGAGGAGGAAGCCACCTTCCTCGCAACCCAACAGGTCGATGAAGCTTGCCACATGCAGTTCTACGCCCGCTTCCAAGACGAGGTGATCGCCGCACCCGACGTCATCGGCGCGCACGTGCAACGAGCTCGCGAGCACGTCTCCGACTCGTTCCGGCAGATCTTCGATGACGCCATCGTTCGAGCTCACGAGCGGCTCGTTTGCGCGCCTGGCGACCTCGCCGCCAAGGTCAGCTTCGTCACGCTCTACCACCTCGTGCTCGAGAGCACGCTCGGCCTGACCACGTTCAAATTCATCACCGACCACCTCACCGCAAACCAACTGCTCCCAGGCTTCCTCGACGGCTACTCACACATCCACTACGACGAAACCCGCCACATCGGCTACGGCGTCTGGTACCTACGCGAAACGATCCGCGAGCACCCCGACATGGGCGACGTCGTCCGTCAAACGCTTCGCGACCTGCTGCCGTCAGTCGCCCAATCACTCAAGCCACCCGGCGACGGCACCACCGAATCCGAGCTCGGAATCACGCGGGACGACCTCCGTCAGTTCGCCCTCGGCCGCCTCACGCGCCGCATGGACATCATCGGCGTACCCATCCACACGCTCTGACGCACCAACCGCAGGACGTACGCCGCAACCGACGGTCGGCGACTCGATTCGAAGGATCGACCACCACATAGTCCGACCCGACGTCGGTCGGGGTGGGTGCGACTGGCCGACGAGCGGCGTGACCGAGCTCGTCAAGTGCCCGCGCCCACACGGAAGCACGACTCAGAACGCCTGGCGGGTCGGGCCCGGTCCTCGTCACATCTGATCGCGGGTCCGCGTGCCCGTCGCGCAACGCGGTCTGGACCGATTCCCCCGGGAGCGGTCCGCGGCTGTCCCAACCAAACCCGAGGGGCTCAACTTTAGGCAGCGATTGGGCAGCGAGGCCGCCGCGGCCCGCTCAGCTCACCCCAACGAGGCCCGCATTACGGGGCTTTCCGCCCATCCGCCGCTTCGCTGCCGAACGTCTCTGGGGTCGAAGTCATTGACTCCGAACCGCGCGTAGCCGCCGCACAAGTGCAGGCATTTCATCTGAGGAATCGAAGGATCCCGACGCCCCGACCCCATACCTACGGTCCATGGGGATCGAGACCGAACCGAACCACCAGCCCTAAAATCCCTGCAAATGGCGAGGTTTCAATCGGGGCGGGCGGATTCGAACCGCCGTCCTCACCGACCCGAATAACGCGCGCAACTGACCCACCTCAGCAAGAATTCCCTGCAAATCGTACATTCCGGTCGCGACGAAACGGCTCTCACACTGGCGGATTTTGCGGTGGATTACCGGGGATTGGGCACAGCCGCGACTTGTTCAACCCCGCACGCGCCCCGCGACGCTCCAGACGATCCACTACGTCTGGATCCAATCGCGCTGAGAACTGACGTGCCGACATGCACCACAGTGTAACGCACTGTCGGACACGATCGCGCATCGCGGCGCAGTGCGCGCTTTCCGCGCGGAGCAGGGCGCGGGGAGTCGCTGACGAGATGCATGTACGACCACGAAGGCAGGCCTGCGTCGGCCGTCGAGAGCTGGCCCGAGCGTGGCTCCTCCACGCCTCAAGCGGTCACCGACGCGGCGTGGCCCCTCCGCAAGGAAATCAGCGGTCACGGCGGGCCGCGGCTCGCTACTGATGGGAACGAATGCGGCAGCGGGCGATGGCGGCGGCGAGGCAGGCGGCGTGCCTTAGGATGCGCGGTGAGTCATGGCGATCCGCCTTCGGAGCGGAGCGGGATATGCGTCTGCTCGGACGGCGCCATGAGTGCGCGCGGCTTGCGCGGTGCTGGCACGCAGTTCGACGCCGCCGTCGTGGCCGCGTCCCTGGCCGGGCCCATCCAGTAAGTCCAGGGTCCAGACTCGGGTGCTCACGGGCGCGACGCGCCCACGCCGTACGCGACCCTGACGCCATGACCAACATCCCCAGCACCCAAGCGACCAACGGCGTTCCGACCTACCTGGGAAGGGGCGATCCCGCCGGCAGGTTCGCGGACTACTACCCGGCGTGGATGGACAAGCTGGCCGGCGACGCCACCCTGGAGGGGTCGCTGCTCGACGGCGCCGTGCAGGGCGCGGACGCCATCCGCGCCGTCATCGGCGGCGTCCGCCAGCTGTACGACCGCCAGGACTTCAACTTCGCCGGCCCCTGGGGCGACGACAGCTTCATCGAGGACCACACCGCCGAGGTTGGCGGCATGCCGTTCGGGTGCCTCCACCTGGTCACCTTCAACGTCGACGGGCAGGCGCAGCACATCGCAACCCACTACCGGCCGCTGAGCTCGCTGATGGTCTTCTCCTGCCTGCTGCGCGAGAGGCTCGCAGGAACTCCCTACGCCGATCACTTCCTCGCTGGCGAAGCTTGAACGCCATGACCGCGACAGCACCTCCCACCAGCGAGTACCTGGCGGCTCCCAACGGAGTGCTCAGCGCCCCGAACGGGATCGACTACGCGTATCGCCAGGTCGGCGAAGGGACGCCGGCGCTCGTGCTCCTCCAGCACTTCGGGAACCTCGACAACTGGGATCCCGCGCTGGTCGACGCGCTGGCACGCGACCGACGAGTCGTGACGTTCGACAACGCCGGGGTGGGCGGATCGACGGGCACGACGCCGAGCACGATCGCACAGATGGCGCGCGATTCCATCGCGTTCCTCGAGGCCCTCGAGCTCGGCGCGGTCGACCTCCTTGGCTTCTCGATCGGCAGCTTCGTCGCCCAAGAGATCGCGCTGATCAGGCCGGCGGTGGTCCGTCGCCTGGTAGCGGGCCTTGACCGCCCGCGCCTTCTCGCCGGTCGGGTCGTAGGCGCCTAAAAGGCGTCCTCCTAACGCATAGTCGGGAGTGTTCTCGGGCTCAGAGTGCTCCCGAAGATGCGTTGTGTCGTCCTCGAGACAACGCATCTCCGGGAGCATTCTCGCCGTCAAAACACTCCCGACTATGCGTTAGGGGGACACGTCATACTGCTCGCTCGACCGCTGGGCTCCGGCAAGCGAATGGCCCCGTCGGCCCTCCCACCGCGGACCACCTGGGCGAATGTCAAGGCCGGTGTCCGTGTCCCAACGATCAGCGGACGCCGGAAGGGCTGACGGTGGCTATGGGAGTCTCCCCACTGCCGGCCATCGAAAGTCCCCGGTGATGGCCGCGATGTCTCCCCATGGGCGGCCATCGGATCTCCCCACGCTGTTGTCCTGATCTGTCGGTCATCCAGGCACACGGATAGTGACCCGCGCGAGCGTCTGCCCCACCGTCAACCGACGGCGGGTGGTGGAATGCTGCGCGCGCTCAGCGCCGGGACGAGCCTCCTGCCGCATCTTCCACGTGCCCTGATCGCATAGCTGCCGCTTGATCGAGTCTGGCCCCATCACCCGCGGTTTGCGCCCCGGCGCGCTGTTCGCCCTGGAGCAGGCTGCGCCAGCCGGCGAGCAGCGTGTGCACGCCGGCTGCACCGACGATCGGCTGATCGGGAACGGGCAACTCGACCGGGTAGAAGATGAACGGTCGGGTTTGCGGACCTCCGAGCCCTCCGTGAAAGGAGATCAGCTCCTCGAATGCACAGCCCTGTTCGAGGTCGGGGTCGTAGAAGCTGTTGACCATGATGTCGGCGACGTGCTCGAACCCGTCCGTTCGCCGCAGATGGGCGGATGCGTTGGGGGAGAACAGCGCGAGCGGGTCCTCACCGTCGATCGTGCCGGTCGCTAGGTAGTGCGTGCCGCTTGAGCCGACCGCGATGGGGCCGTGCTCGGCCGAGCGGGTCAGCACGAAGCCGATGTGGGGGTGAGCGGTGAGCGCCGGGATCAGGTTGGGGTGGCGCTCGTGGATCTCCTCGGCGCTCAGCCGGCGTTTCTCCTCCATCAGGTAGACGAGCCCGAGGTTGCCGGAGCCCAGCACGATCGCGTGCTCGTCGCGTGTCTCGTGCTCCTCTTGGCTGCCGCTGCGGCCGGTGGCTTCGCCCCACGCCTGGTTGACCGCGGTGTCGTGTTCGTCGCCGGCGCTCATTCCCATCACGTCGCCCCGGGAGAGCGAGCGTTGGACGAGGTCGTCGAGCCCGTAGCCGTTGCGCTGCTTGAAGGTCATCCCCTGTGTCTGGCCGTGATCGGAGAGCACCACGAGCTTGTACGGCCTGGGGGCGAAGCGCCGGCACTTCTCGATCCGTCCGAACTGCTTGTCGAGCTTGCGCAGCGCGTCGAGGGTGTCGGCCCGCTCGAGCCCCGAGTGGTGGGCGACCTCGTCGTAGCTGGAGAAGGTCGCGTACACGGCGGGACGGCCGCGCATCATGTCGGTCACGACGCCGAACGCGATCAGGTCGCGGACCACGACGCACAGCGCAGCCCGCAGGAACGGGTAGCGACCGCCCCGGTGCCCGCGCGGGATCACATCGCGACGTCGCTGCCGCGCCGCCGCCGACCATTCGAGCCCCACCTCCCAGCAGAACAGGACCAGCTCGCGGGTGACGTTGAACCCGTTGGCCAGAAACGCGCGGTAGCCGGGGTTCGCCTGCTTGTCGGCTTCCATCCGGCTGACCGTCAGGATCACCTCATCGGCCTCCCCGGAAAGCAGGTTGCCGCGGCTGGCGCCACCGTCGATGAGCAGGCCGGCGCCGGTGGCGTGACGACGCTCGATCTCGGCGCAGTCCGCTGGCGCCGAGCAGGTCATCAGCCGGCCGGTTTCCTTCTCGACCCAGCGGAAGGCGGGAATGTCGTCGTTTGAGCCGAGCAGGATGCCGGCCTGGCTGGCTCCCGTCTGCGAGGACAGGTCAGGCTCCCACTCGATCAGGTCGTGGCTGCCGTCGGCGAGCCACCGGGCCAGCACGGGCGTGTTGCCGTCGCGCATCGCGCGGCGAAGTACCGGGCCCGCGAGCCCGTCGATCTCGAGGAACACGATCCCCGGCAGGTCGGTGCGGCTCGCTGCGCCCTGTCGCTTGGCGATCCGCTGGATCACGCGTAGCGAGTAGATGTCGTCGTCGTCGACGCCGAGGAACACCTGCAGCACCATGCTCGCGGCCGCCATCACCAGCGCCGCCAACAGCGCCCATCCGAACGAATCGACCTTGAAGTCGTTTGGCGCCAGGTGCGAGACGAGCAGCAGGATCAGGGCATCGATGATCAGCACCGCGAGGAACCCGATGATCAACATGAACGGCAGGCGCAGCGCCGCGACGAGCGGCGGCAGGATCGCGTTGAACACCGCGATTAGCGCCGCCGCTTCGAGCGCACCGAGGAACGTCTTGACCTCGACACCCGGGAGGACCAGGCCCGACACGATCACCGCGACGGCACCCACCAGCAGCGCTAGGAGGAGTCGCACCGGACGGAAGCGCGGTCGCGCCACCTCCCATCTCACGGGCTCTGCGTACGTTGCGTCGGCGTCGTCGGCCATCACGAAACCCGCGCTCGCACCGCCCGCGACGCGCCCCCCGCAGTGACCTTCCACGGCCGGCGGCGGTGAACGCTCATCCGCCTAGGGTCGCGCCATGAGACCAAGCAGCGCAGGAAATCGAGGCCCATGATCGGTGCGAGCCCCTGCCACGTGAGCGGCGCATCCCGTTCTGTCAACAGAGAGCCGGCACGTTTGACGTCAGCACTCATCATCAATCATCAGACATCACACAGAATGATGTTTGGCTTCTTGGTTTCGCTTGCCACGATTCGAGCTCCTTAGATGCGCGTAGATAAATAAGTGAAGGATCGGTCCCGGCGGCGTAGAACTCCGGGGGCGTGATCGATGAGCGGGTGATCGGTGAGCGGTTTCGGGCGTTGGCGCCGGAGTTGAGCGAGCGGGGGCGGCGGATGTGGGCGGCGTCGGAGGCGCGGGTGCTGGGTCGTGGCGGGATCGCGGCGGTGTCGCGGGCGAGCGGGATCTCTCCAGAACACGATCCGGAAGGGGATCCGGGAGATCGACGCGGGCGAGCGGCTCGAGGGTGGTCGTGTGCGTCGGCGTGGTGGCGGGCGCAAGCCGATCGCGCGAGAGCGATCCCGAGTTGGTCGTGGCGCTCGAGCGGCTCGTCGCCGAGGACTGTCGCGGCGATCCGATGCAGGTGCTGTTGTGGACGTCCAAGAGCGTGCGGCGGCTCGCCGGCGAGCTGCGTGAGCAGGGTCACGAGGTGCACTTCACGACGGTCGCTCGCGCTGTTGCGCTCGCTCGGGTACAGCCTGCAGTCCAATCGCAAGAGCGCTGGAGGGCGCCCAGCATCCCGATCGCGACGCGCAGTTTCGGCTGATCAACGAGCGGGTGGGCGCGGCGATCGCGGCCGGTGAGCCGGCGATCTCTATCGATACCAAGAAGAAGGAGCTGGTCGGCGAGTTCAAGAACGCCGGGCGCGAGTGGCGCGCCAAGCGCCGAGCCCGTCAAGGTCTCCACCCACGACTTCCCCAGCCAGGCGATCGGCAAGGCGATCCCCTACGGCGTCTATGACATCGCCTCCAACGAGGGCTTCGTCAACGTCGGGATCACCGCCGAGACCGCGCAGCTCGCGGTCGCATCGATCCGCGCCTGGTGGCAGGACCTCGGCTCAGAGCGCTACCCCGCCGCCCGCGCGCTGCAGATCACCGCCGACTGCGGCGGCGGGAACGGCAACCGCATCCGCCTCTGGAAGACCGAGCTGCAGAAGCTCGCTGACGAGACCGGCCTTAAGATCCGCGTCTGCCACTTCCCGCCCGGCACCTCGAAGTGGAACAAGATCGAGCACCGGCTGTTCTGTCACATCAGCCAGACCTGGCGCGGCCGGCCGCTGATCAGCTACCAGGTGATCATCAACTCGATCGCAGCGACCACGACCAGCTCCGGCCTGAAGGTGTTCGCGCGGCTCGACCAGCGCGACTACCCCAAGAAGATCGAGGTCACCGACGCAGAGCTCGCCGCCGTCAACCTCACGCGCGGACCCGTTCCACCCCGAGTGGAACTACACGATCTCGCCCTCACCCAATCCAGCAGGTTAATTATCTACGACTCCTTAGATTCACTTCCGTGTCGGCATTTAAGCGGCCGCTAGGACGACCGGTATCACCCAGATCGGTGGAATTCACGTCTCGGAGTTCCCGACCCCCGCTGTCGGGTCGGTTGTGAGAAGTCGTCCCGCGCCGCCATGTCGTTGCGGGTGCGGCGTGCCCGCACGGTCCTGGTCGATTGAGCCGTAGACGCTGCGGGTTACGAGTCGCCCGAGTTCGCCTCGGTCGGGTTTTCTAGGTGCGAGCTCGGGTGCTCGTGTGCCGGCGCGTTGCTCGCGCTGCTCCCAGTTGGGACGCAGCGGCATGCAGGAGCGACCGCGGCTGTCGAGGCGGACGCCGAGCACCTGGTGGATCTGGATCCGGTCGAGCTCGAACCCGACCCGTGAGAAGGCCATATACAGGCGCCAGACCCGTGCTCGGCGCTCGCCTACCTCGGCCGCGGCTTGCGGCCAGTGGCGCTCGTAGGTTGGCTCCCCACTCTCTGAGCGTGAGGGCGTAGTGCTCGCGGAGGTTTTCCTCGTGCCGTATCTCGAGGCCGTGATCGTGCATCGCGACATGACCGTTCCGGGCCCCTGCAGCTCGCCGTCGGGGAACACGTAGCGGTCGATAAACGCTCCGGTGCGGTGTCGCTCGCGGTTGGACGGCCGGGTGATGCAGTGGTTGAGCATCCGGCCCCCGGGACGCAGGTGAGCCGCCATCGACTCGAAGTAGCGGCCGAGCTCGGCGCTGCCGAAGTGCTCCATCGAGCCGATCGAGGCGATCGCGTCGAACGTGTGATCGGGGAGATCCCGGTAGTCGAGCAGGAAGATCTGGACGGAGCGGGCTAGACCGGCCTGCGCGTTCGCTCTCCGCGCCGATTGCACCTGCCGGCGCGAGAGCGTCACGCCGACCGCTTTGACTCCGTAGTGCGCAGCGGCGTGGCGGACCAGGCCGCCCCAGCCGGCGCCGACATCGAGCAAGCACTGTCCCGGACGCAGGTCGAGCTTGCGGCAGACGAGGTCGAATTTCTCTGCCTGCGCGTCGTCCAGCGACGTGTCCGCAGTCGGGAACACCGCGCACGAGTACGCCATCGAACGGCCGAGCACAAGCTCATAAAAGCGGTTGGAGACGTCGTAGTGGTGGGCGATCGCCGTCGCGTCGCGGCGCCTGGTGTGACGGCCCAACCCGCGCCGCCACGCCGGCAGCGCCTCCTCCACAGGCACGCGAGGGCGACGCAACACCCGCGGATCAAAGCCTCGCAGCAACCGCAGCAACTTGCCGGGAGTGATGTCCCGGCGCCTATGCTCATGCAGCGCGCGGAGCGCGGCGTGAAGGTCGCCGTGAACGTCCACCGCACCGGTGACATAAGCCCGGGCGAGGCCGAGCTGGCCCGGGGCGGTCGCGATGAACCGCACGGCCTCCGGCGAGCGCACCTCAACCGTCGCGATTGGGTTCCGAGCTCCCGTCGCGCTCCCGTCATACCCCCGGAATGCCACCGGACATCGTCGTCGAGAAGCGACGTGAAAATCTCCTCGAATGTTCAGCCGTTGGTGCGTGGGTCCCCCCACGCACCAACAGAAGACCGCTTCGCCGCTCATTTCCGGGCGCTCCTTTCAAAACGCTGCGGAGACCATGCGGATCGAGACTGCGCTGACACTCGCCGAGGGCCGCGGTGGTTCCCGCCGTGCTAGGAGCCCCTCCCCAACCGGAGATAGATGAGTCAATGAGCGTCGACGTCGACGAGACCGTCGTGCTCGTTTCGCCGATCGACCGGATCGGAAAACGCGGCCAGACCGAAGATGTCATTTCCAACGCGTCGATTGCGCAGTGCAACGCTGTCCCAGCTCTCCGTCGACGACGATCCTGTAGTAGCGGCGGCCCATCGCCTTACCGTGGCACCGATGCGCGCCGGGCGTCAAGCCCCGCCCGCCCGATCACCCGGGTGATTCGCTCGGGTCGTGCATGGGGCCGTCATGACCGGCCCCGGGTGAAGCCGGCATCGCCGGGTGCAGTCGCAACGCTCCGCCTTCCGCGGCTCCGCACCCTCGCCGCGGCGGCGAATCACCCGATCGGGATGATGTCCGACCGCCTTAACCCCGGTGCACTCGGCTGGCAGCCACCGCCCCGATCCAAGGGACCATCAAGGGGAAATCCACCTTCCAAAGCTGGTGACCGATCTCCGAGCGCCAAGTGAACGACGCCCATCCCGCGGTCACCTGGCTTGGGCATGCGAGCGTCCTGCTCGAGCTGGGCGGCACTCGCCTCTTAACCGACCCTGTTCTGAGCGCCCGGGTGGGCCCGCTTGTTCGCATCGCGCCGCCGATCAGACCCGGACTCGCCGATGGCGTCGATGCGCTCCTCCTCTCACACCTTCACGCCGACCATGCTGACCTCAGGTCGCTGCGTCGGGTGGGTGCCCGCAGCCCGGTATTCGCGCCGCGCGGAGCGGGCCGATGGCTCACAGCCCGTGGACTGCGCACCGTCCACGAGATGAGTCCCGGCGAGGCGACGGGCGTCGGGGGCGTACGCGTGACGGCCACGCCGGCCCGCCACGACGGTCGCCGACGACCGCTCGGAGGCCCAGAAGCCGCACCGATCGGCTTCCTCGTCCAGGCCGAATGCTCGATCTACTTCGCGGGCGACACCGATCTTTACCCCGGCATGAGCGAGCTCGCCAGTTCACTCGATGTAGCGCTGCTGCCGGTCTCGGGATGGGGTCCCACGCTCGGGCCGGGTCACCTCGACCCCGAGCGCGCGGCGAAGGCCGCAGCGATCCTCGCACCACGCGTCGCGGTGCCGATCCATTGGGGCACGTTCGCCCTTTCCCGCCCGCTCCGCCGCAGCGATGATCCCGAGCGCCCCGCCCGCGAGTTCGCCGCGCTCGCGGCTCGCCGCGCCCCGGACGTGGAGGTGCGCATCCTCCCCCCCGGCGGGCGAATCGAGCTGCCCTCGGTAAAGCCGGACCGCAAACACCTCGCCTGATTTCGCACGAGGCAACACGGCCTCGCGTGCCCAGCGGCCCGACGCTCACTCGCCCGCGGAAACGCCGCGACGCTCGAGCCGGCAGGATCGAGACGTAGAGGTTTCGAGCAGCGCAAGCGGCCGCCCTTTCGATAGCTTCGCGCCCATCCCATGTTCGCTCCATTCACCTTGAGCCCGATCACGATCGATCGGGCTCGAGTCAGCTCAGCAGCCTGATGGTCCCGCGTGCGACGAGGAGGATGCCGATCACGGCGCCGCCGATCAACGCGACCCGGGCGCCGCGGCGGCTTAGCCAGCTGCTGAACCGTTGCACGCCGGCCTCGGTCGATTCCGGTCTGATCGCGTACGCGAGCAGCGGCAGTTCCAGTAGAAGGAGCATGATCATGTTGAACGCGAGGACGGCGAGCACCGTTGCGGCCGTCGCGAGGTGCTGCTTGTGCAGCTCGTCCATCCCGGCGATGTAAGACGCGCCTGGGAAGCTCAGCAGCACGCCGACGATGAACGTATCTCGGGCGGAGCCCTTGCTCAGTGCTCGCTTCCAGCGCGGCGGCGGCTTGTTCTCCGCTTTCTCGCGTCTGCGCTCGCGCCACGCGCGCCGCCGCCGGTCGCGACCCCTCCAGACCCGGGCGACGATCAGCAAGATAAGCACGCGAGCGTGATGTCGATGATCGGGTTGACGGTGTGCTTAGCGGTGCTGGCCGTGCTCGATCCGGGCAACAAGAACACGAGCAGGAGGCCGCAGGTGCGGCTCGTCACGGCCGCGCCCATCAGGTAGCCAAGCAGGAGCCGCTTTGGGTTCGGCAGCATCAGCATCAGCGTCACGGCAGCCAGCAACGTCGGATTCAATACCGAGGTTAGGGAGAAAACGAACACGGAGCCCACGTGCTGCGCTCCTTTCTTGGTCTCAGATTGCGACGCGCGGCCAGGGCGAGCGCTCGCCGCTTTCCCGGGATGCAGCCAGGCCGCATTTGGGCCGCCTCGGTCGCACCACTCATTGACGTCGCGACCGGTTTGCGTGGGGACTCGCCCGGACGCTCGCCGCGACTGTGATCGCCGTCCTCGCCCGTGTGCTCACGTCGCGTCGCCGGCTCGGCGTCGTGTCGTCCGGCGGTGTTTATTGCCGCCGGCGCTGCGGTTGACCGATTGCGCTTCGTGGTCGAGCAGATACGGCTCGGCACACTCATCGGTGGTGGGTTGGTCGTCGTTGGCCGGGGTAGTGGTGCGGGCTGCCGCCGGACGGCTCGTCCATCGTCGGCGCTCATGTGGCTTTCTGCCTGCTGACGAAGTTGCCGATAAGCAGTCCGATCACGGTGACGAGGTAGAGCTGCCCGGTGAGCATCTCGATCACCGCGAGCGCGTGGCCAGCCGGAGTCGTGGCGGAGAAATCGCCGAACCCGGTCGTTGTCAGCACGGTGAAGCTGAAGTAGACAGCGGTCTCCCTCCGTGCCGTTGGTGTGCTGCGCGAAGTACGGCGTCGCGCCGACGTGGGTCATCAAGCCGATGATCCACGCGAACATGAGGCCGACCGCGAGGTAGATCGCCAGCGCGCCGGCCACCGCTTGGACGGTGACGCCTCGCTCGCGCAGCAGCCGCAGGAGTCCCCCGACGATCACCACGGGAATGGCTGCGGTGATGACTACGTTCGTGGCCTCGGTGAGCTGGCGGGGGGCAGCGCCGGTGGCGACGAGGAGGATCAGGACGATCATCACTACGCCCACGCCCACGGCCCTGCGACGGCGAACCTGTTGCGCTCGCGCGCGGTGGCGATCGCGAAGACCAGCGCCACACCCTCGATCGCGAGCGCCGCCGCGCGGGACCAGTTCGCGCTCGGTGCGGCGATCACGAACACGACCAGCGCCAGCGTGAGCAGGAAAACGATCCCGTAGCGGAATTGCGCGGGACGGTCGGCGGCGGGTTGGCGGCGGTTCGCGGCGAGGTTCTCGATGGTCAAGACAACGTCCTATCGCGGTTGTATGCGCCAAACGTGAAATAAATCGCACACCCGGGCGACCCCTGCAATTCGATCTTTCTCGCAGAGCCCTCGCGCTAGTTGGGGCGAGCCTGCTCAGCTCCGCAAGGTCACCACTGACCTCAATCTCGCCGTTCACGTAGCCCTCGCCGGACGCCAGCTCAAGGCTCTCTTCCGCACGCTTGTCGCGCAATCTCAGGCGCACGCACGACTGGGTGGCGTATTCCATGTTCTCGCCGTCCCAGTAGGTCACCGTTAGGCCACCGGTCCGGATTCGGGACAGGATCTCGTCGCAGAGTCGTTTTCTCGAGCATGACGGCTCATTTCGCGGCTAGGTGTCGGTGCTCACCGCAGTGACACTGAGGAGCGTCAGTCCGAGATCCGCGATCCGACCGAGCAGCCCGTGTAGATGCGACTGGTCGACGATCGGCCCGGTGATCTCGGTCTCGCCGTGGGCGGCGGCAATCTCCATCCCATCGAATGCCGCCGCGTAACGCGGTCCTATCTCTCCCTCGACAACGATCCGGTAGCGGCGGCGATCCACCGTCCCACCGTGGCACCCGGGCGCGCCGGGCGTCAAGCGCCGCCGGCCAATCACCCGGGTGATTCGCGCGCGAACCGAGCAGTCACAGCGTCGCGGCGCCGTGACGCCCTCCGAGCGCGAGTAAATGCCGAGCACGCGGTACGGCTGGCGCGTGAGCGTCCTGACCGTGCTCAGCGAGCGTAGAGCTGCGTCTGCCGCTTCTCCGACAGGTGCGATCCCTGCTGGGTTGCTCTGCGTCTGAGCACGGACCGGGAACCTATCCGCTGCGCAAGATCCGCATTCATGCCAGTACTTACGGCTTTGCCTCGTGCAACAGCTTGCGCAGTTCGTCAAAGCTCCCGACCTTCTCGGTCTCGGCGGCAACGAATCGGTCACCATGCACCGCCAACGAGTAGTCGCCGCTCGACACGACCCAACCGTTCAGCGCGCCCTTAGGCGCGCCAGGCGGATTGGATTGGTGGCAGCGAGCAG
>CAWDYK010000002.1:0-44860 GCA_963806475.1 uncultured Solirubrobacterales bacterium | reverse complement strand
CCCGCGTGGCAGAGAGGGCGCACGGTTAACTGTGTAGGCGGCTTATCTCGAGTTTCGGATTTTGGGGGTGTGAGCGCGGGGGTGTGAGGGCCGGCGCGGTGCGGGCTGGGCGCGGTTTGGGCTGCTGAGCAGGGGAAGGAAGGTTGGCGGCGACCCCGAATCCGGTGGGCGACATGTCCATCGGCTGCGGGGCGCTGCGACGTTCCCGTGGCCTTCCCCGGGGGGTCGCCGCCGTGTTTCAGGTTCCCAGTTCGTTGGCTGGGCTGCTGTCCCTGCTGGCGCCGTGCTTTCGCAACCGACGTTTCAGACGTTCAGCATGCTGCTGGTCGGCTTGTCGGACGGGTGCGCGACTGCACGATCACGGGGATGCTCAGGCCGCGGGGCTGGCCGGGGTGTGGCATCACAGCCGCGCGCACGATTTCTTCGCCCGGCGGCGTTGGGATCCCGATGGGCTCGGGCTGGCGTTGTTGGACTTCTTGGTCGTGGTGTTCGTCGGGGCGGGCGCGCCGATCCGTCTCGCCGTCGACGACACGCTGTTCGGTCGGTGGGACGCAGGTGTGGGGCGCGCACTACCTGCACGACGGCGCCCAGCCGGAGGGCTGGGGGCGGCGCACGCGCTGGGGGAACTGCTGGGTCGTCGTCGTGCTCGTCGTCGAGCTGCGGTGCCTCGGTGGCCGGCCGGTCGGGCTGCCGATCCTCTTCCGGCTTTTCGCCCGGGACGACGCTCACCCCACCGGCCCTCGCAGCCCGAGCTGGCCCGGACGCTCATAGACATGGTGATCCCGCGTTTCCCCGCTCGGACCGTCGAGCTGGTGATGGACGGCGCGTACGCGACCAAGGCGTGGCGCGAGCTGCCCGACCGGGTGACGGTGACGACGAGGATGCGTGCCAACGCCGCGTGCTCGAGCTCGCCCCGCCCGCACCGGCAAGAGGGGACGTCCTGCGCTGAAGGGCCGGCTCCCGCGCTGGCCGAGCTCGCCAAGGCCGCCGTCTTCGCGCCGGTCACGATCACCGCCCCCGACGGCAACTGGCGCGTCGAGCGCGTCGCAGGATTCTCCCTGTGGTACGGGCCGTTCTACACGCGGCTGTGAAGGTCATGCTCATCCGCAAGCCCGGCGCCGAGGGCTTTGACGTCGCGATCGCCTCAACCGACACCGACGCCCCGCGGGCGAGCTGATCGCGCGCTACGACAGCCGCTGGACGATCGAGACCTCCCACCAGGAGGCCAAGGCCCACGGCGTCGGTGAGGCCCTCAACCGCGTCAAGGCGGTGGAGCGCACCGTCCCCTTCGGCTTCTTGGCCCAGACGATCACGATCGCCTGGTACGCCCTTCACGGCAACCCCGAAGCGACCTCCACGCCCACTGCGCCCTCGCCCTGGTATCGCCACAAGGCCACCATCAGCTACGCCGACATGCTCGCAGCGCTGCGCCGCGAACTGATCCGCCACGAGTTTGGGTACAAGATCCCCCGCGACCAGCAATCCAAAAATCACGCCACCCCGTCACCGTCAGCGTCACCGCCGCCTGAGGTCACGAAACTCGAGGCTTATGGTTAGTGTAACAGTGACTCCGTGGGTGTCAATCGGTGACGGTCAGTTTGCAGTGTCAGGGACGCGGTCTCCGAAGTGGATCTTGAACGCCAGCAGCGCCTTGGTCCAGTCCCGAGTTCGCGTCCATTGCGGGACGGCGTTCTGCAGGGCGAGGTAGACGAGCTTGCGGGCGGCGTCCTCGTTGGGGAAGCTGCCCTTGGTCTTGATCGCCTTGCGCAGCTGGCGGTTGAGCGCTTCGATCGCGTTCGTCGTGTAGATCACGCGGCGGACCTCGTCGGGGAACGCGAGGAACGGGATCACGTGCTCCCAGGCGTCCAGCCACGCCTTGGTGATGACGGGGAACCGCTGGCCCCACTTCTCGTCGAACGCCTCGAGCTCGGCCTGCGCCTGGTCGGCGTCCTTGGCGGTGTAGATCGGCTTCAGATCGCGGGCGACCTGCTCGCGCTCACGGCGGGGCACGTACTTGAGGCTGTTGCGGATCAAATGCACGATGCATGTCTGCACCGTGGTCTTGGGGAAGATCGCCTCGATCGCCTCGGGGAACCCGCTCAGCCCGTCGACGCAGCAGATCAGGATGTCCTTGACGCCGCGCGTCTTCAGATCGGTGAGGACCTGCATCCAAAACTTCGCGCCCTCCGTTTCCTGAAACCACATCCCGAGCACGTCGCGGTCGCCCTCGAGCGTGACGCCGAGCGCCAAGTACAGCGCGCGGCGCTGGACGCTGCCGCCGTCGCGGATCTTCAGCACCATGCAGTCCAGGAACACGATCGGGTAGATGTCCTCCAGCGGCCGCTTGCCCCACTCGCGCACGTCGTCCATGACCGCGTCGGTGACGCGGCTGATCAGATCGAGGCTGACCTCGACGCCGTAGATCTCCTGCAGGTGCGCGCGGATGTCCCGGACCGAGAGCCCGCGCGAGTACAAGGCCAGGATCTTGTCGTCGAACCCCTGGAAGCGCCGCTGGCGCTTCTTGACGATCTGCGGCTCAAAGCTCCCGTCGCGGTCGCGGGGCGCGTCGATCGGGACCCTCCCGTGGTCGCTGATCAGCGTCTTCTGCGTCGTGCCATTCCGCTGGTTGGCGGCGCCACCGGGCGGCTCGCAGTGCGGCTCGTAGCCGACGTGGTCGGTCAGCTCGACCTCCATCGCCCGCTCCACCAGCCGCTTGGTCAGGGCGGCGAACACCCCGCCGGACCCGACCATCTCCTCCTCGGTCGAGGCGCCGGCCAGCAGCTCGTCGATCACCTCATTGCTGATCCGTCGATCGGACGGTACGCCGAGAGCTTGCCGGACTCGCCGGCGGCCAGTCGCCCGGTTGAGAGCCCCATCGATCACATCGGCCGATACGCCAGGGGCGGCGGGGGAAGGAAGCGCGCAGCCCTCCAGCGCCCGCCCAAGCCTGGCCTCATCCAGCCCCGGATCCTCCACCAACACGACACTGCTGCTCTGTGCGTTCTTCGTTCTCGTAGACATGGCGATCTCTTTCGCTCGTGCCTACACAGTTCCTCGTACAAACCCTTGCAGACCGTCGAGCAGGCCCGCAAGCGGCTGGCCGCCGGGGAGGAACTCCCGAAGGCGATGCTTGTCGCGGCTGCGCTCGATCTGGTCGCGATGGGACACGCCGGCGCGCGTTCCGAGCGAAGCCTCGCCGCGACGGCGCAGTCGCTACTGGCTCAGGGTCACGCCGACGCTGAGCACACCCGAGCGGTCGAGGCTGCGAGGCGGTTCCTGCAAACCCGGCCGGCTTACCTGGCTTGCTCGGCCCGCGTCCCGGACGCCCGGAACGGGAAGATCGCGTTCACCCTCCACGATTCGGCAGTCCGCGTCTCTGGACTGACGGCGTTCGACGCGGCCGCTTTCGGCTACACGTTGCTTTCGGAGGTCGGTCAGTTCGTTGTCGTCAGCGTCGGGGTGCTGGCGGGCGCCATCGCCGAACCGGCTCGCCAACTCGAAGCGCTGCTCGATGACGCGCCCAATGGCGTCATCCCGGATCTGGTTCGAGTCGAAGGCCGTGACCGACCGTCGCGAGCGACGTTCGCAGCCCTGGCGATCGCTCAGGCCGCGGCCCTTCGCCGTTTCAGCGACCGGCTCGACACGCTGACCCCGGATCAGTTCGCGCAGGCGTTGTTTGCGGTCATCGAGGCGGGCGCCCACCAGCGGGTCGCAATCGGTTCGGTCAACATCAGCTCGGCCTCTGAGAGTGCGCGTGCGACCACTGCCGTCAACGAACTGCCGCACGCAGAACTCACGTTGGACGTCGATCTACTCGGTTCTGCACCGATCGACTTCTGGAGCGCTGTGACCTTCGACGTCGCCGAAGGCGGTCTGGGCCACCGCTTGTTCGCCGGAGCTGTCCAAGACGCCTCCGGCCGCGAACCTCTGGCATTGAACTGCGAAGGGGCGGTTGAGCTGACCGAGCACAACCGGGGCAGCCTCGCCGCTGCCGGGGTCGATCCGGCAGAGCTGGTCACGACGATCATGCGGCAGATCGGCCTGCCCGAGGACACGATCACCCTGAGCTCACCGGAGCAGCCCCCGCGGACTCGGGAGCGGTTTGACGTGTTCGTCCCCGTTCGCGGTCTTGCTGTCGGTGAGCTTCTGGAGATCGGCCGGATCAGGATCGTGCCTGTGTCCGACGGCCAGCAGCCGCTTGACGCGTTCAATTTGACCGAGGAGCACGTTCAGTCGCTCACCGACGAGTACCGCGATGCCACCGCCTACGTGGTCGCCAGCGTGAACGCCGACGCGCTCGATACCGCCGAGGAGCAGGGCTACACGGCGGTCGAGACCACGATCGCCTGGTTGGTGGCGCGCCAGCGCTACGGTTTCCTGCGGCTCCCCGACGGGGCAGCTCAGACGTTCTCGCGCACCCAGGCGCTCCAGAGCGTCCGATACGGACCCGTCGCCCTCGTGCGCGGTGAGAAGACGGGGCGCCAATGGCTGCGCTGGCTCCATGACGCCGGACGACCGGCGGTGAGGGACCTGGCCGTCGAGTCCGACCTGATGCGACCCGCCCTGCCCGAGGGTCTCGACCCGGCGGACGACCGAGCGTTGCGAGCGCTGATGCGCGCCGTCAACGAGGCTGGCCTGCAGCAGCAGGTCCAAGCGCTCTCGGAGGCCTTGGAGTCGTACGTCGCCGGAGTGGAAGTCCCCGAGTTGTTCTCAAAGGCGCAGCGCAAGGAGCTTCGTGAGCTCGCCCCCAACTGGCTGAACCCTGAGCAGAAGGACAAGTTCGAGAAGGCGATCAACGGCGGAACACCCCCGCGTTCGGCGTGCGGCTGTCGGAGCGCCTTGATCGGGATGGTGTCCTCCTGACCGAGGAGGAGCGAGAGCTCCTGTTCGGGACGTTGCGCTCCGCTCGAAACGACGTCGCGCACGGGCGAGCGCTCAAACGGCCACCCACCCGGGATGAGGTTCTGCGGGGGATCAGCGTGGTGTCGCGAGCACTGTTGTTCGGCATTGCCGCCCGGTCCTGAACTGCAGATGAGCGTGCGAGCGCCGGATTTGGCCGGCTGCCAGACATGGGTCGGCAGCGAGGGGTATGACCTGTTATTCGGGCGATGTCAGCTTGGATCGGGAAGAAGATTTGGGCGGATGGCTCGTTCGGATCGTCGAGTCGCAAGGGGCGCTGCATGTCGACGAGCCGGGCATCACCGCAGCTCGTCGACCGCATCGCGCAGCTGAAGGTGCTCGGGCCAAGTGAGGGCTTTCTTTGGCGGCCACGGACTGATCGCGTCGCGGCTCGCTCGGCTCCCGTCCGAATTGTCGTCTTGCTGTACCGGGCGGAGTTGCAGCGCGCCGTCGAGCGCGGCGTGCATGGTTACCGGTCCGCTTGGCGTTGGTGGCGTTGCGCGAGCCAGATGGTCAAGAGCGGGTCGATCAGTGTGTAGTGGCCGCCGGGGAGTTGCTCTGCGCGGCCGTGCTCGATCAGGCTTCGCAGTGCGTGTTGGGCGCTTGATGAGCGCGCGAGCCCGGTGAGCTTGTGGGCGTCCTTGCCGAGCGGTGCGAGACCGTGTGCGAGCGCTACTGCGACGCGACGCTCGTTGGTTGGCAGTCCGCGCCAGGTTGCTTCGAGCTCGGGCTGCCAGTGCTCGAGCGCGTCTTCGATCGCTAGCCGGGCGGTGTCTGCGTCGGCGGGAGCGTCGGGCGTGGTTTGCTCCCATAGGTGCCAGGCGAGCAGGATCGTGCGCTGGGGGTGCCCGGCGCCGGCGCCGGCGCACAGGCTGGCCGCGGCGCCGGCGGTCTTGCCGGTGGCGGCGAACTTGTGCTGTATGTGCTCGGCGAGGGTCGAGGGTTCGATCCTGCCGAGGCGCACCGGTAGTGCTTGGGAGTAGAGCGGTCGTGCGCGTTGGGCGAATAGCTCGCGCAGCAGCGAGGGCTCTGAGCCTGAGAACACGTAGCTGACGTGTTCCTGGTGGTGCTGGACGTGCGAGCGGATCACGCCGTCCAGGCCGGGAACGGCGAGCACGTCCTGGAACTCGTCGAATGCGACGAGCGCGCGGTGGTGCGAGCCGCGGGCGACCTCGAGCGGTAGCTCGAGCAGGTCATGCACGCGGCCGGTGCCGTCCGTTGGCCGGGGCGGGCCGATCTCGACGGGTCCGAGCTTGAGCGTGACGCGATCGCTTGCTGCGCGGAGGAGGCGCGCGAGTTGGCGGTGGCCGGCCGCGGCGTACGCGCGCTCGATGCGCGCGGCGACGTCCTCGACCGTGAGTACCTCGGAGAAGTCCACGCGCACGGCGAGCGAACGTTTGCGGCGTGCCCATTGCTCGATCAGCGCGTTGAGGAGGCTGGTCTTGCCGAACCTGCGGGGTGCGTCGAGCAGCGTGTAGGTCCCCGAGCTGGCAAGGTGCAGAAGCCGGTCGAGCTCTTCGGCGCGGCCGACGAGTTCGCTTGGCTGGATCGGCGCGCTGAATCGAAACGGGTTCTCGGACGCCACTCCGGTAACACGGTAGCATGTACTACCGCTGCACCGTAGCGGCCTGTCTGCGACGGTCAAGGGAGGGACCGTTTGCCGCTTTCCACGGTTCGTGCTTGGGTTCGGTTCGGCACGCCGGCGGCGTCGAGCTGGGCGTGTGTGGGAGGTTATCGGACGTGCTGGACAGCCTGAGTGCGGAAAAAGGGGGAGGGCGCGAGTGGCCCCCGCCCCGCGTGCTGGCGGGACGGGAGGCGTGGCGTTCGCGCAGTTGGTTGTGCCGCGGCCGGCTCGGTTTCGTCGGGGAGGTCGAGGTCGGCGAGGTCGGACTCTGCCCGGTGAGCGGCGAGCGCGACGGTAGTCTCGAGCGCTTCGTCGAACACGAATGTGTCGCGGTGAAGCGCGGCTAGGCGTGGTGAGAGCATCGGCCGCAGGAAGTCCCACCCGGCTGCTCTCAGGGGGTTGGGGCCGCCGGGGAGTGCGTCTGCGAGCTTGCGGGCCATGCGTTCGCTTCCGAGCGGCTTCGTGCGGGTGATGCCGTCGGGGTCGAGCACGAAGGCGGCGGCCCAGCTGGCGGTCAGGTGCGCAATGCCGCGGAGCGGGTCGGGGTCCTCAAGCCCGCGCTGCAGCTCAGCGTCGACGACGGCGTCGATTTGTCTGGGTTCGTGGCGGCCGGAATCGCCGATTGGCTGCTGGCGCTCTTGGTCTGTCCAACCTGCGCCGTAGGCGATGACGTCGCGGTAGTGGTGGGCGAGCACGTGGCAGATGATCGCTTTGAGCGCGTGCAGCTGGCCGGGTGCGGGGTCCATCAGGCCGGCGCGGAGGTCGTGGCCGAGTCCGAGGTTGCTGTTGGTCGCCTCGGCTTGGCGCAGGCGCTGCGCGTTGCGGCGTTCGCGGTCTTCCCGTCCGGCGGTGCGGAGTTCGTCGTCGTCGATCGCGGCACCGGCGAAGAACGCCTCTTCGCGAGCGGCCTGATCGTCCTGGTGGTCGGCGAGTTGTTCGCGGACGAGGTCGATCATGAAGACGGGGTTAACGACCCAGATGCCGTCGGCGAAGTCCTGTCCACGTTGGTGGACGTAGGCGAAGCGTCCGACGCGGGCGCGTTCGCGGGTCTCCGGGGTGATCTTGATCTTGAGCGCCTTGGTCTTGGCGCGGGCGGCCAGCGTGTCGAGCTCGCGGTCGAGCTTGTCGTGCTCGCAGGCGAGGATCTGGCCGAGCTGCTCTCGCGCGGTGGGGGTGAGCTGGGGGCGGGCGTGCTCGATCTGCTCGGCGGCGTCGATGAGTGCGCCGTCGTCGATGCGGACGGCGTAGGTGTGCTCGTCTTCGACGATCGTGCGGTGCACGAACGCGCCGAGGTCGCGCAGTGCGCTGTCGTGCAGGTCGGTGCTGGTGATGCGCTGGGCGACCGCCTGGGTGAGGTCGGGGGCGATCTCGTGCATGTCGGCGAGACGGTTTGCCATCGTGACCGACAGCTGCTGGCCGGTGGGGCGCTCGGCGACGCGTTCGCGGATCTGCTCGGGGAGGGTGAGCTGGCGGCGCAGGTTGTGCGCGCGCTTGGGGGAGATGCCGAGGTCGGCGCAGACGGCGAGGATGCGTTCGTCGTCTGGCAGGCCGGCGCGGGCGTGCCAGCAGTCGGCGAACTGTGCTGCTGGTCGACGAGGCTGAGCTCTTCGCGCTGGTTGGCTTGGGCCTGGATGCGCCGGATCTCGTCGGGAGTGGGCTCGTGGTCGAGCAGCAGCACGATCAGGGCGCGGACCGGCGCGAGCTCTTCGAAGCCCTCGGTTCCCGCGAGCTCGTGGCTGGCTCGGGCGGCGAGCAGGCGGCGCTGTCCGTCGTAGAGCAGCACGGTCGGGTGGTTGGGGGTGGGGCGGTGGCCGATGCATGGGATCAGTTGTCCGGTTCGCATCAGCAGCGCGGCGAGCGAGTGGATGCTGTCGTGGGAGATGTGCTTGCGGGGGTTTGGTGCGAGTTCGAGGTCTTCGAGCGCGATCCGCTCGATCGTGCCCTCGACGGGCGCCTTGGCGACGGTGGTGACGTCGAACAGGGCGGGGGAGGGCAGCAACGCGGGGTTGGGGTTGGGCATGCGGTCGGTGTCCTTTCACGTGGAGGGTGTTGTGGACCGGGCGCGCACGCGGGTGCGCAGCGCGGCGACGGTGTCGGCGGCGATCTGGTCGAGCGCCTGTGCGGGGTCGGTGATCACGTGGATGCGGTCGCACTCGACGCTCAGCGGTGCGATCCCGATCGCGAGGTGGATCGTTGGGACGTCGTGTTCGGCGAGCCAGCGGATCCGTTGCGACTCCGGCTTGGGTGTCGGCCCAGCCGCCGTCGGAGAGCACGTATACGAATCGGGGGCGGCGGTGGTTTGTCATCTCGAGCTGTTCGCAGAGCAGCTCGATCGCGTCGCCGGCGAACGCGGTGCCACCGCCGGTCTTGATCCCGGGGACGAGCGGCAGCGGCCGCGCGCCGTCGGCGAGCAGCGCGACGCTGTTTCCGAACAGGGCGGTGGCGCAGCGGCCGCCGATCTGCCGTAGGCCGTCGGTGAGGATCCAGCAGATCGGCCCGAGCGCGTACTCGTATGCGCCCATCGAGCCGGAGGTGTCGATCACCAGCCCGACGTGCGGCTCCTGGATCGGCGCCGTGACATGGCGGGTGATCCGCCACGGGTGACTGCTGACAGGCCGTCCGGTCTGCCGCTGGGCTTTGCCGCGGGCGTAGGCGCGGCCGTCGAAGCGCCCGCCGGGGGTGCGCTTGTCGATCTGCCTGGTGCCGTGTGTCAGCGCCTGACGCAAGCGGGTCGCGTAGCGGCGGGCGTGCTGGAGCTCGTCTGGGGCTGGGGGTCGGTCGACGCCGCGGTCGGGCATCCGGCCGGTCGGCATCCCCGTCCCCCGTCCCGTGCCACTCGCGGAGCCTCGCGCTGGGTCAGCTGCCGCGTCCGCGAGCACCTGTTGCAGGTCGACGTCGGCGTCGAGCTGCCCTCCACCGGGCGGGGCTTCGGTTCATCGTGCCGCTGCGGGCCGACACCGGCTTTGCCGAGCGCTACCTCAACGAGCTTGGGCCCGAGGCGCTGCGGGCGATCACGTATGTCGCCGAGCGCCAGCGCCGGCTGCCGGCCAAGCTGCGCACCAAATACCGCGGTGCGCTCTGCGACTGGGAGCTCGAGGATCCCGACACCGGCGAGCGCCGGCGCTTCCGGGTCGCCTACATCCACTCATCCGAGGAACAGGAGCAGGTCGCCGCCGCCCGCGAGCGCGCGCTCGCCAAGGCCGAAGAACAGCTTGGGCGGGTCAAGAACGGGCTCGGCGGGCGCTACTACAAGACCAAGACCCAGGTCGACCGGCGCGTCGGGCAGATCATCGCCACCAACATCCAGGGACTGATCAAAGTCACCGTCGGCCCCGCCCGCGCCGGCAAACCGAGACTCACCTGGGAGCGCAACCACCAGGCGATACAGCAGGCAGCCCGCACCGACGGGATCTACGCGCTCGCGACCAACATCCCCGGACCCCTCACCGCCGGCAAGATGCTCCGCCTCTACAAAGAACAAGAGGTCGTCGAGCGCCGCCACCGCGACCTCAAACAGACACTCAAGGTCCGACCGATCTTCCTCCACAACGACGACCGCATCTACGCGCTGATCAGCATCGTCGGGATCGCACTCTTGATCTTCGGGCTGATCGAAACCAGCCTCCGGCAAGCGCTCCACGCCGACCCCGACCATCAACACAAGCTGCTGCCGCTGCTGCCCGAAGGCCGGCTCGCCAAGCCCACCGGCGCCAACATCCTCTCAGCCTTCCAAGGCCTCGACCTCACCTACACCCACACCGGAATCGAGCTCGACCCGCTCACCCCCACCCAACAGCGGATCCTCGAGCTGCTAGGCATCCAGCCACCCTGGCCTCAGCGCCAGAGGTAGAGCTCTCGCACTGCGGAATATGGGGCTAGCGCCGATCGTCCTTACGTTCTGTGCCCGCACGTCCAAGCATCCGCCGGCTCTCTCTTGCCGGGCTGGATCAGCCAGCGCTCGAGGAGCTCGTACGCCACGGAGAGGATCTCCTTGTCGAGCGCAAGCAGGCTCTACCCAAGCCGCCGGGGTTTGGCGCCGCCGCGGGCTCGTTCGCTAACACGCTCGGCGGGTGGATCCTGCTCGGCGTGGCCGACGACGGGACCGTGCACGGTTGGACCAAACCGGAACGGCTTGACCTCCAGTCGCACCTGGGCAGCGCGATCAGTGCCCCAGGGTCGACCCGCTTCCGCCATTCGTCGCCGACATGCGGCAGGTTGAAAAGCCGATCGCGGTGTTCGCGTCTTCGCCTCGGCCGATGTCCCACACATCGTGCGTGGCACAGGCGCGGTGTACGTCCGCAGCTCCAAAGGCAAGGAGCCGGTCGACGACCATCGGACGCTGCTCGAGCTTGCGCGGCGCGGCGAGGAGGCCGAGGCGCGCGCCCGTCGCCGCCTGGTAGAGCAGTCGGCAGTCGGCTCGGCTACGCGTTGCGGCCGCTCGACTGGCGCCCGCGCGGTGTTGTATTTGCCGACGAGGTCGACGTCCGCTACATCGCGCGTGCTGCCCCGCTGACGGTCACACCGGCGCTCTCCGAGTGGCCGCTGACACGCCGCGCGGGCGACAGCCTCATGGCGATGGCCGACGTGGTGCTGCCCCCTGTGCAACCCAGGCGCTTGCCCTTCGAGCGTCAGGCGCCGGCGATCGCCCCTTTCGCACGCGGCGCCGTGGTCACCGCAGCACAACAGACGGGGATCGACAGGCCAGACAGCGTTACGCTCGTTGCCGACTCCGGAGGTGTCCTCGGCGTCGCTGTCGCTCGAGGAGTCCACGGGAACCATCCCGTGGTACTGCTGCAGCAGATGCTCGAGAACGAGCTCAAGCCGCTTGCGCGTGCCATCGCCGAGCTCCTCCGCCAAGCAGAAGCCTACGGTCGCGTTGCTGTCGACCTGTCGCTCCCCTCAGATCAAACGGGGGCCGGGCAACGATGGGAGGAACACAACCTTCGCCTCCCACTCGAGTTGCGGGAGCGGCTCGACGAGCAGCGAAACGCACTCGCTCTGGCCGGGGTCCCCGACGCCACCCGTGCTCACCTTGTCGCGGCCGCGATCGTCCTGAGAGGACCGGCAACGGTCGAGCAAGCCCGACAGCTGATGGCTGGCAGATCGTCGAGCCGAAGCGTTCCGTCGCGCCGTCCAGTAGCTACCGCAACTCAGTCAGACTGGTCAGACATCACGTGACCTGATGTTTCTCCCGGGAGCCGCCACAGACGGAAGAACCTGCGATCCGCCGATGACAGCATGACTCGAGGTGCCGAGATGAACATTCCTCTACACGCGGCGGGCGGCCCGTGTGTCTACCGGGAGTCGTGTCGTCCGAAGCTCGAGAGTGCCGAACTCGCGTAGTGGCAACCCAACCCGTGATGACCAACAGTCAGGGCTGCTGAGCGCATGCCGGGAGTCTGGAACCCAGCGGGGCTTTCAGCTCGACGTCCGTACCTGGCAGTCGGAACCACTCATGCGGACAGGGAGAAGAAGATCCGTTGCAATGCGTGCGTCGTCACGTCTCGCCGTGCTGATCGCGCGGGAGATCGAGCTGCTGGCGACCCGCCACGGCCGTCTGGTGGCGTTCGATGTCGAGGAGATCGAGGCGGTGGCCGAGCACCTCGCCGAGCTCGTCGCGTCTTCGCCTCCCCCGACGGTGGGGCTAATCGATGCGCGTGACCTGGCCGAGCAGCTCGGTGTCGCCCGTGACTGGGTCTACGCGAACGCCGAACGGCTCGGTGGGGTGCGCCTGGGCAGCGGTCCACGCGCTCGGTTGCGGTTCGACGCCGAGCGGGCTCGCGAGGCATTGGCGGCAAGCACGGGGGACGACCGGCCGACGCGCAACGGACCCTTGCGGCGGCGCCGCGGACGGCCTCGACACAAGGCCGTGCCCGCCGTGCCCCTGATTCAGGGCAGGTCCAGCCGGTGAGCGCGGACGTGTGGATGCTTGCGCGCTCACGATTGCTCGGTGGATCCTTCACGGTCCTGGATACTCGACTGCGGATGGCGGATCCGATGAAACACACAGCTCCGAGCATGAGTTGCGGCTGATGGCGCGTCCGCGACGCGGCACGCTCAAACGCCGCCCGACGAAGCAGGGCACAAGCTACGGCGTCTCGTTCACATACCGTGGCGAGGAGTTCTACGTGCACTTCGGAGGCGAGTGGGAGGGCTGGGACGAGGAGCGCGCAGCGGAGGAGCAGCGGTTCCTGATGGAGAAGGTCAATCGTGGCGAGTGGACGCCGGCGAAAGCTCAGCTTGCGCGGATGTCTGCAGACGCAGTGGTGCCGACCTTCCAGGTCGAGGCATCGCAATGGCTTCACCGCCGCAAGCTGAGAGCCGGGGACCCGGATGGACGCTCCAAGACGATCCGCGACCTCGAGTGGCGGCTCTCGGTTGTCATGGACAAGTTCGGCTCTGAGCCAATCGAATCCGTGGACTTCGCGCTCGCCGACGAGCTGGTAGTTGAGCTTTGCGAGGAGCGAGCTGCGATCGAGCGCGCGGAGGCGGAGGGGGTGCCGCTCATGCGCAGCGTGCTCGACCGGCGCACCGGCCGCCGCTACGAGGCGCGCCGGCGAGCTGTGAGCAATGGGTCGATCCGCAAGGCGCTTGGTGCTGCCGAGCGCGTGTTGCGCGACGCGCAAAAGCGCGGAGCCCTGACCGGCGAGGTTCCTGCCCTCAAGTCCGCGGCGCCGAAGACCGATCGACCGCGCCGCTCGTTCCTCGAGGCCGAACAGATCGCCGCGGTGTTGCGGGCGGCCGACTTGATCGAGGTCGAGCATCGGGGGTTGACCTGGGAGTCGGTGGCCCTGATCCGCGGCTCCAGCCGCTCCGCGGTGGCGCTGGCGCGTGAGCTTGGAGTCTCCGACACTCTGGTCCGCAAGGTCCGCCGCGGCGAGCTCTGGAGCGGGCAGCCGGAGCGGCGTAATCGCAACGACGTGCCCCGCCGGGTAATCAGCGAGACGCTGATCCTGGGCGGCCTACGTGTCTCAGAGCTCTGCGGGCTCGACGGCCCCCACATCGACCTCGACGGTGAGCGGCTGCGCATCCCCAGGTCGGCCACGAAATCCGACGCCGGCGATCGCAGCATCCCTACCGTGCCGACGCTCCACCGTGCACTCACAGAGCACCACAATCGATACCCGAGGGGTGCGGGGAAGCCGGCCTTCCCGACCCGCAACGACACGCGACAGCACCCCGACAACATCCGTTCGCGGATCCTCGCGCCGATCCGTGAGCGGGCCAACGCGCTGCTCGAAGCCAAGGGTCAGCTCCAGATCGCGCACATGACGCCGCACACGTTGCGGCGAACGTTCGCGTCGATCCTCGCGGTCTGCGATGTGCCGCCGCGGCGGGCGATGTACCTCATGGGGCACACCGATCCGACGCTCACGCTCGCCGTCTACCAGCAAGTGCTCGACATGGGCAAGGGGTCGGTCGGGCTGCTCGAAGAGACCCTCGGATGCTCGCTGGCCGAGGCCCGTGCGATCTACAACGGCGAGTCCACGGTGGCCGACATTCTCGGAACGAATCCGGAACCGACGGGGAAACCGCCTCGCGGCAGTGGCCGATCGAAGGCTCGAGACTCGAGAAACGGACGTCGGCAGCGCGGCGTTTCCGGAACGAATCCGGAACCAAGCGAGGAAAATGCCTAGCCAGCTTCTCCGAGATCGGCTGTCGGGCATCAAAAAACCCCCGCCTGAGCGGGGCTTTTCTGAGAGCGGCTGAAGGGGCTCGAACCCTCGACCTTCTGCATGGCAAGCAGACGCTCTAGCCAACTGAGCTACAGCCGCGCGGAGGCCGAGTATAGCCCCGCTTTCGAAGCGACAAGGGTGATGGTCGAGTCTTCAGCTGGCGCTTCGTGGGTGGGATCCGGGAGCGGCGCGGCGCATCGCTCCGATCCGGATACGCGCCGATCATTGCAGCTCAGTAGGGCTGGTAGAACATCGCTCGTGCCTGCGCACAAATCGGCGGTGGGCTGTACCGGCAAACTGACGGTCGCCACCCGGGGACCAGCCGGCCCCGGCGAGGTGCTCGTGAAGATGCGCGGAGGGACCGAGGCGTACCTCGCCTGGTCCGAGCAGCCGCTTGCGAAGGGAACGACGGTCCTCGTGTTCAACTCCCGCGGCGCGCGCACAGTCGATGTAATGGAATGGAATGAGCCGGGCGACGAGCTCGGCGGTAGGGCTACCACCTGATCCCGAGAGGAGGCAGTAATGCTTGGCTACCGCGTGCCCGCACCTGACGAGGCGATGCTCATCTCCGGCGGAAAGACGGGGCGGGACGGGACCCCGTTCCGGGTAGTAACCGGCCATGGTGCGTTCGCAATGCCGTTCTTCCGGCAGGCCAGCTTCCTCACGCTCGCGATGCGCGAGGCCGAGGTCGCCGAACAGTGCGTGACCAAGCAGGGCATCGCGCTGCAGGCCCGAGCGGTGATCGCGTTCAAGGTCGGCAACGACGCCGAGAGCATCGTCAACGCCGCGCAGCGGTTCCTCTCCGACCAGGACCAGATGTCGGTCCTCGCCGGTCGGATCTTCGCGGGGCATCTGCGCTCGATCGTAGGCTCGATGACGGTCGAGGAGATCGTCACCGAGCGGCAGAAGCTCGCCACGGAGGTCCTCGACGGCTCGAAGGCCGAGATGGCGAAGATGGGCCTGATCGTCGACTCGTTGCAGATCCAGTCGATCGACGACATGGGGATGGGGTACATCGACGCCATGGCCGCGCCGCACAACGCCGCGATCCAGCGCCAAGCGAAGATCGCCCAGGCGCAGGCCAACCAGGCCGCAGCCGAGGCCGAGCAGGACTCGCAGCGCAAGCAGGCCGAGTACGCGAGGCAGACCGCGGTCGTGCAGGCGCAGTACAAGGCCGAGGTCGACACGGCGCAGGCGGAGGCGGCGCAGGCCGGGCCGCTCGCTGAGGCCAACGCACAACGGGGGGTGATCGCGGCGCAGACCGAGCTTGCCGAGCGTCAGGCGTCGCTGCGCCAGCAGCAGTTGGTCGCCGAGGTCGTCAAGCCCGCCCAGGCGGAGGCTGAGAAGGTGCGGGTGCTCGCTGAGGCCGACGCGGAGCGAACCAAGATCCAGGCCGAGGCGGCGGCGTCGTACAACCGCGTCGCGCTGGACCGGATGCTGATCGACCAGCTCCCGCAAATCGTCAGGGAGGCCGCGAACGGCCTCGCCAACGCCAACGTCAACGTACTCAACGGAGCCGACGGTCTCGGCCAGATCGCCGCCGGGCTCGTGGGCCAGGGGCTCACGATCTTCGATTCCGTGAAGAAGAACATCTCGACCAGCGATCGGGCCGCAGGCGAGCTGCCAAACGAGTCCGGCGACGGCAGCGCCGATCCTTCGAGGCCGGGGTCCTAGAGCTACGTGGTAGCAAGCGAGAGGCGGCGAGGATCCCGAAGGTCGCTGCCCGGGCTGACCGTAGACTTCGTCACTACGAACGAATGCCAGATCAAGCTGCGAAACCAGGATTGATCTCAGTACCGAGGCGGCTGGCTGATGCCCGGTCCACCCTCCCCTTGGCGGGTGGGCGGCGCGGCCGCTTGTCAGACTGAGTGCCGATGGCTCGCCGGTTTCCGAGCGCGAGGCGCGTGGCGCTGTTTCTTGCCGCGGGAGGACGATGCGCCGAGTGCGGCGCTCCGCTGCGCCCCGGCTGGCACGCGGATCACGTGACGCCGGTCCGGCTTGGTGGAGAGACGCATCCGGCGAACGGCCGTGCCTTATGCCCCCGATGCAATCTACGCAAGGGTGGGCGGGTGAGGTGACGCCGGCGCTGAGGCCGTGGCAAGCGGCTTTTCTGGCCCGTCACGCCGCAACCGGCGTTCGGGACTTCCTCCTCGTGGCCACTCCCGGCTCGGGCAAGACCCTCGCTGCCTGCCATGCCGCCAGGGCGAGCGGAAGCCAGCAGGTCGTGGTCGTGTGTCCAACCACCGCTCTCCGCGCGCAGTGGGCCGACGTTGCCGACGTAGTCGGGCTACATCTCGATCCGCGCTGGCGAAACGCTGACGGAGCGTTCAATCCGCACGTCGATGGTGTCGTCGTCACCTATCAGCAGGTGGCGTCGGCTCCCGACCTGTTCGCTCATCATCTGGCGCGCTCGACGTTCGTGGTGCTCGATGAGGTGCATCATGCGGGCGAGGCTGCGACGTGGGGCGTGGCGCTGCGGACGGCGTTCGATCGCGCCGTGGGCCGTCTGGCGCTTTCCGGCACGCCGTTTCGATCGGATGCGCGCGCGATTCCGTTCGTCAGCTACGACGACGAGCGTCGGTGCGTAGCCGACTACGTCTACGGCTACGGCGAGGCCGTCGCGGATGGTACTTGCCGACCGCTGGCGTTCAGGCTCCTCGATGCGACTCTGCGCTGGCGGGTCGATGCACAGGAGGTGATCGCCGCGTTCGCCGATGAACTCGAGCCTCAGGATGATGCGCGGCGGCTGCGGACCGCGATCGATCCCGCCACGCCGCTGTTGTCGTGGATGCTGCGCGACGCCGATGCGCTGCTGTGCAAGGCGAGAAGAGTGGTCCCGGATGCCGCCGGGCTGGTGCTCTGCGATGACCGCGCGCACGCCCGCGCGACCGCGACGCTGCTTCGGACGGTCGCGGGCGAGCGGCCTCTGGTTGTGTTGAGCGACGAGCCGGGGGCGCACGCGCGCATCGATCGCTTCGCCCGCGGCGGGCCGGACGCACCGCGCTGGCTGGTGGCGGTCAACATGGTCAGCGAGGGCGTCGATGTTCCGCGTCTGATCGTCGCCGCCTATGCGACGGTGAGGCGGACCGACCTGTTCTTCCGACAGGCGGTCGGACGCGTCGTGCGGCGGCGGGCGGGGGACCCTGATGATCTGGAAGCGACCGTCTTCCTCCCGGCTGATGACACGCTGAAGGGGTGCGCAGAGCGGGTCGAGGTCGAGCTGCGGCAGCAGGTGAGGGACGAGGTCGGGACGGCATTCGAGGTCGAGCCGCCGCTCGGGGTCGCCCGGCGGCGCGACTTCCAACCGCTCGATGCGGACGTACAGCCGGGCGGCATGATCGTGGCGGGGGTGCACTATCGGCGCGAGGAGGTCGAGGCGGCTCGTCGTCTGCTGCGGGAGCTTGGACAACCTGAGCGAGCTCTGCGTGGGGTGCTCGAGTTCGTGCGGCGCGAGCGACTCGGAGCTGCGCCGGCGCTCGATCCACACCCACGCGAAGTCCGGGCTTCACCGGAAGCGCGGCCAGCCGTTCCGGCACATCGCCGGCTCGATGCCAAGCGGGGCGCGCTCGACCGGCTGGCTCGCCGGTGGGCCTTGCTACGGCGTGCGATCGATCCGAGCTACACGTGGCCGCAGGCTCAGACCCGCGTAAACCGCGCCATGGGCGTCGCCCGGAGGGCCGATGCCGGTGAGCGCGAGCTGGACGCCGGATTGCGCTTCCTGCGGTCGGAGCTGGCCAAGCTCGCGCGCGCCTACCCCGAGGAGGCGGAACGCCTCAGGATCCCCGGTAGTGTCGAAGCAATCGACAATCGGCTGGCTGAGGCGACGGGCGCGCCAGCGCCGGGCCGTTGATGAGGTGACGTCTTCGAACAAACGCCGCGCATGCCACACGGTCGGCCGGCGGTCAACCCATGCCTCGTGCTTGGGCCACTCGGCCGTCAAGGCCACCCGGTAGCCCACCTCAGCCGACGCGGGGTCGACGCGGCGGGGTGTCGAGAATGATCGGGGCGATGTGCAAACGCTGTGCGAGCAGCATTCGCGGCGCGCGGATGCCCGGGGCCGCGCTCCGGGACCCGTTCGCCCTGACAGACAGTGCAATGCAGGCCGGATGCGGAGTCTCCGTAGCCCGGCTCGATGTCTGTACTGACCTTGACGGGCTCTTACAACCATGCGACAAATGCCACCGATGATTGAACGAGAAACGGTTGAGATCGCGTGACTTACCAGGAAGGAGACGGCGGTGATTGGTAGAGCGGTTGCGATTGTGGCCGCGCTCGCTACCCCAGTGGGACTTGTCGCCGGGTGCGGTGGCGGCCGGGCTAAACTAATGCGGAGAAGGCGAGCGCGAAGGCCCAGAGCGCCCGTTCCTACTTGCTCGTGTTCCCTACGAAGGACTACACGACCGGGACGATCACGGTTGGCGGCAAGAAGATCACCTACCACTTCTACAAGGAGCTCGTCTACGTCGCCCACCCGGTGAGCACGACCTACGAGAGCCTTGATGTGGTCGTGCCGGTGAGGATCGGCAACAAGACCATCAACGCTACGCATGCGCCCGATCCTGTTCGACATCCCGGTCGGCGGCTACCTGTCCTCCGCGGTGCAGAGCAGCTTCGGCGGCGGTGGGGGCGGAGGCGCCCCATCCGGGTCGCCACCCTCGGGCTCGCCGGCCAGTGGCGCGAGCGGGCCGCCGAGCGGGAGCAGCAGCGGCACGAGCACGACCAGCAGCTACGCTGGCGGGGCCATCGCCGGCCAGGGCCAGGGTAACAACGATGAGCTCGCGCTCGCCGCCGGCTACGTCGTCGTCATCCCGGGCGTGCGCGGCCGCGACAACGTCACCTCGAGCGGCAGGTACTTCGGCAAGGCGCCGGCGGCGATCGTCGACCTGAAGGCGGCGATCCGCTACCTGCACTACAACCAGGGCCGCGTCCCCGGGAACACGAATCACATCATCAGCACCGGCGTGAGCGCCGGCGGTGCGCTCTCGACGCTCCTGGGCGCCTCGGTCGGCAGCCACATGTACGACGCCTACCAGAACGCGCTCGGCGCGGCGCAGGCGAGCGACAGCGTGTACGCCGTCTCGGCCTACAGCCCGATCACCGACCTCGACCACGCCGACGGCGCGTACGAGTGGACATTCGGCACGCAGGACTACAGCGGCAAACTCGTCAACCAGACGCTGTCTAGGGAGCTCCGCACGGAGTTCTCCACCTACGAGGCGTCGCTGGATCTGACAAGCAGCGACTTCGGGCGGCTGACCGCGGCCACTTACGCCAACTACATGGTCAAGACGGTGCTGGAGCCGTCGGCCACGAAGTACCTGCGGTCGCTCTCGAGCTCCGCTCGCAAGAGTTACCTGGCAGCGAACACCTGTATCCGCTGGTCGGGCAACCACGCCACGTTCACATGGGCCGGCTTCCTGAACCACGTCGGTCGCAGCAAGGATCTCCCTGCGTTCGACAGGTTCACCTTCGAGCATCCGGAAAACATCGAGTTCGGCAACACGACAACGAACGCCCGGCACTTCACGCTGTTCAGCCTGCGTCACGCGACCGGGAACTCAAAGGCCGAGCTGCCCTCCGACCTGCCGCGGAAGATCGAGATGATGAACCCGATGTACTTCCTGGCGCAGAAGAACAAAGCACCCGCACCGCGCGCGCTACTGGTTCCTGCGCACCGGGACCAACCAAGGACACCGACACTTCACCGGTCATCGTCAGCAACCTCGCCACGATCAACCGGGATCTCGGCGACAGCGTCAACGAATGGCTGTACTGGGACGCCGGCCACGGCGCAAACGACCACCCCGCTGCGTTCATTCACCGGATCGGTAGCGTGACCGGCTACATGAAGTAGAGCTTCGGGAAAGGCGCGGTGGCAGATCACGCGGACTCGCGCCACCGTCACCGCGGCGGTCGCTCCTGATCCAGCCTGATCTCCGATGCGCGCAGGGAGGTACCGGACGAGTCCTGCTCTGACCTCGCGCCAAACATCAGGCCGCCGAACTCGGAGGCGACGATCCGCTCGTCGTGGACCCCGGCCGCCGCCGGCGAGGCGAGCCAGACGATCGGCGGTCCCATGATCGCGGGGTCGAGCAGCCGCTCGCGGGCCTCGGCGGGCGCGTCGTCGGGGACCATCCCAGTGTCGGTGGCGCCGCCGGGGAGCAACAGGTTGACCGTCACCGGGCTGTCGGCCAGATCGGCCGCCATCACCCGCGACAGCGCCTCGACCGCCGCCCCGGACGGGCCGTAGGGCACGAAGCCCCGCCGCACCATCGTGGCCTCGTTCATCGAGATCGTGACGATGCGGCCGCCGCCCTGCGCGACATCAGCGGGACGACCGCGCGCGCCATGAGGAAACAGCCGGTGACCTTGGTCTCGAACACGTCGCGGAAGCCGTCTGTTGGCACCTCTCAGAAGGGCTGCGGGTCGGACAGGAAGCGGGGGTTGACCGTGCGCATCCCGATGCCCGCGTTGTTGACGAGCAGGTCGATGCCCCCGAGGCGCTCCCACACCTCCGCCACGCCGGCGGCGACGGCACCATCGTCGCGGGCGTCGAGCGCCAGGCCGAGGGCGCCCGGGCCCAGGTCGGCGGCGGCGTGCGCGGCGCGCTCCGCGTCACGGCTCGTGATGGTCACGCGCGCGCCCGAGTCCAGGAGCGCCCGGGCCATTGCCAGCCCGAGGCCGCTGGTGGCGCCGGTGACCAGCGCGCGGGTGCCACCCAGCTCGGTCATGCGCTCCGCAGCCTACTTGCAGTAGCCGCCGGAAGCTCACCAACCCCGAACTCCAGCGGGCAGCAGCACACGCACAATCGAACTGCTTGGCAGAGCCTGGCTGCCGGGCAAAGACCTCCTTTCGCAATTCGACGCGTGCTCGGACCAACTCGACATCCCGACATCCCCGACCTCACCGACGAGGCTCGCAAGGCGTTCGCGGCTGCACTCGCCGATGACGAGTGAAAGGCCCCGTCCTCGTCGACACCGCCGAAGTCAGCGTGGTGCCCGTTGACGACCGGACGATCGAGCATGTCGCGCAGCTTCGACACCGAGTTGGCGTGCCTACGCCCACCGCGTTGGTGATGCCTGTCGCCTCGTGAAGTCTCGCCAACGCGGTCGCGATCTGGGGGACCATCGGCACCGAGCGGACGCGTCCGGATCGGTCTTGCGCTCATTCTCCCGCGTTGCGTTTTCAATTTTAATGACGGGCGCACCGGTGCCGGGGCACGCTCCCGCGCCGGTGATCGGGGATCGGCTGCGGTAGAGATTCGTCAAATCCATCTTGGCTCTCGAATGCTCGGAAATGCGTCATAAGACAAGTACCGGATCAGCGGCCGTAGGCTAGGCCCCCGCCGAGACGAATAATTTCGGGGTTGCGCGTGAAGGTCAGCTCCCCACGCTTGAGTCGGCGCCTTGCGACTATTTGGTGTGCCAACGTCGCGCGTCCTACGGGCACTCGAACGATCCGTATTCCCGTTGAGCTGCGCAAGCACCTCGACCGGCTCCGCGACAGCCTCAAAGCCGCTGGCCTGGGTCCTGCTACCCGCTCACATCTCGATCGCCGCCAGCCTGATGCTGCGCAGGGCCCGCGACTCCCGAATGGGCGCGTGAGCTGATGGCCCAGCAGCGAGCCGAGGCGTTCCACCGGGCCCTCGCCGCCGAGGACGCGCCCGCGTCCGTGATTGAACTGACGACCACACCTGTCCCCAGGGTTCCTCGGGGCGATGCAGTACACCGTCCGCTGCAGCGGTGCTCAGAGTCGCGCGCCGTGAAGGCCGCCTTTGGATTGCTTACAGGCGGTCCTGGAGTTCGTAGAGGACCGCGAGCGCGTCGTCCCGCATCGCTTGATAGGCGTCTTCCGTGGAATCGAGGGCCTTGCGCGCGCCACGGATTCCGCGCTGTATGTCGTCCGCACTCTCGACGATGTTCACCAGCCGGGCGACGCGGTCGCCCAGGGTCTTGCGGTTGAGCTTGGCATCGTCGTGCTCGGCGGTCATCGCCAGAGTCCGGGCGGGCTGCACAGCGACCTCAAGGGCGAGGTCGTCGCCGGCATCGGCGCCCTCCCAGACGACGATGATGCGGTTGCCGGGCAGGCAGCGTAGGGGGCGGCCAGCGGTGGGCGCAAGCCGCTGATGGCGAAAGACGATGATGCCGGCAACCGCCCCGCGGTTGAGCATGGCGGCGTCGAGCTCGGCCAGGGTCTTCGGCATCGACAGCGGCCGGCTTTGGCCTCGATGACAACGCGCAGGGCGCGGCCGCTCGTCTCCGTTGGGTTCAGCGTTGCCACGAAGTCACCGACTTTGTCGTCCGCTGTCCCGGTGGTGGTGCCAATAGCTTCCAGCACGTCCTGATGCGGCGCGAAGCATGTCTCCAGGGCGACCCCAAGCTCGGCCTCATAGACCAGGCCCTTGGCCGCGACCTTGCCAGCCATTCGCCCTAGTGACTCCATACGGAGGCTCCGCTCGTTGAGCGCCGTCAGCAGCCGGTCGACCTCGGCCCCGACCGCGTCGACTGTGCTCTTTGCCGCCCCGTGAATGAGGACAGCGGCGCCGACCTCAATTAGCCTCGCGGACTATGGCTTCGGGGTCGCGGCCATCCTCGACGCCGACCCGAACGAGGTCGGCAACAGCGCCGTCCATTGAAAGGTCGCGGATGACGACGTGGTCGTCTTCGAGCTGGACGGACGCAGTCGGACGAGTGGACTTCACGGGCTCAGCCATACCCGCGGAGTATCGGTGGTGCTCCGGACCCGCTCAAGGCACTCGGCAGCGATGGGGGCCCGGCCCAAGGCGAGAGGGATCCCCGAGTAAGCATCGCTGTCCCGTCGCGTCGTCCGGCCAAATCACTTTCATCCTCCCGTCCGTCTGACATCGCGCGATCGCGTTCGCGACGCTCCGATCGTGAGGAGCTCCAGCCGGCGCCTCCGTCAGCTCGTCCTGACCCGCCTGGCAGAGGTTCCGATGGAAGTGCCCCTGACGCGACTCAAAGGAAGCGCCGGATCTGCGCTCGACTGGCACCTGCATTTCACGGCCCGCGAGGAACGTCGGCCGCTCGCAGGTGCCCGCCGCGGTTCGTAGCGCTCCTATCAGGCGGTCCAGCGACACGATCAGTACGCCGGCTTCGACGCGCTCGAGGCGCCTGGCGTGGACGACGCAGAGCACCGCGAGCGCGCCTTGCCGACACCAGCGGCGACGGCGGGCCCGCAGCCAGTTGGCCATCTCGTGCACCCGAGCGACATGCTGGCCGTCGAAGGTCCTCGTCTTTGTCTCGATCGCAAACGCGACCCGGGTCGGCGCGATCGCCACGCTGTCGATGTCTCCGCGGCCCTGCCAGGCCAGCGAGTGCCGCAGTCGCGAGCCCTCGGTCGCGAGCGGCGCCAGCGCGCGCTGCACCCGCTTCTCTGAGCGCGCGCCGACCCGGCTCCGCCCCGCCAGACGCGCCCAGTGGCGTGCGTACGCGCCCAGGCCGACGGCCGCCACCAGCAGTAGGAGCGCAATCCAGAGCGCTCCCTGAGCCGCGGCTAGCAGCGCCGCGCCCGCCGCCAGTAGACCGCCCGCACCTGTTGCGAGTGCGCGACCGAGACGCCGGTACTGCTGGCGGCGCGGGTAGTTCACGGTCTCGCCTGGGCGCGCGCCCGGGCTCGGTTGCGGCGTCTTTGCGCGTCTGCCGCGAGCGTGTCGCGTGCGGCGTGCTGCGCCAACACGGCAGCTTCGAGGTCGCTCGCGCTCTGGTGCAGGTAGGCCGCCGTGGTCGAGATGTCCGCGTGGCCCATGAGCTTTTGCAGCTGCTCGATTCGCGCGTCGGGGCGGACCATGAACAGAGTCCCGTAGGTGTGGCGAAGCACGTGCGGGTGCGCGAGCGCCGGTGGAACGCCGGCGGCGACCATCACCGGGCGCACGATGTCTCTGAGCGCGTGTGGGGAGAGCCGGCCGTCGTCGATCGTTGCGCCGTGCGCGTCCACACGAGCGCCGGCGTCGGGAAACCTCCCGTCAGCACGCTGGCGACCAAGCCGGGGAAACAGGATTCCCGCAGCGGGGAGGATGCGCTCTCGCTGGGCGAGCCAGCTGAGCAGCGCGTCGGCCACTTCGGGTGGGATCGGTAGCTCGCGGGTCTTGGCGCCCTTGCCGTACACGGCCAGCCAAGGCGTGAGGCCGTCGGCCCGCTTTGGGCCGATCGAATCGGTCGTTAGCACCCGTGCTTCCTCCGAGCGCAGCCCCATCGCTCCGAGCGCGAGGATCAGCGCCAGGTCGCGATGCGCCGCTGCTCTCGAGGTGCGTCCTTGTGGGCCTTGATGTAGCCGAGCGCGGGCAGCGTCCTTGACTCGTTTCCAAGTGGCGGGGTCAAGCGCGTCGCGACGGCGGGGCTGGGCGGCCGCCCTTGATCCTTCGATCATCAGGATCTCGGTCGCGTCGATCGCGCCGAGCGGGCGCAGGTACTTCGCGAGCCGGTTGATCGCCGCGCGTTCCTTCTTTACGGTCGCCGCGGCCTTGCGCGTCTCGAGCTCCGTGATGTAGGCCGCGACAGCGTCCGCCGTCAGCGCTGCCGGCGGCGGGTCCGGATGACCGGTGTGGTGACTCAGCCAGTCCGCGAACCGGCGGTAGGTCGAGAGGTACGTCGCCTGGGTCTGCTCGGACTTGCGCAAGGTAAGCCGCGCGTACCGTTCGGCAGCGGCACCGAGCCCGGCCGGGCCGATCGGTAGCTCGGCGTCCGCGGAGACAGCGAGTGCGCTCATCCCCACCGGTGCGCCGGGGGCTCGAGCTGCGCCAGCCGCCGGGCGATCTCGGCGACCTGCTCCTGCACCTCGATCGGGGTGTGGTCGCCGACCCCAACCGCGAGCAGTCGCAGCGCCCGGTCGCGCAGCTCGGCCGCTTCGTCTGCACCCCCCAGGTCGACCGGTCCCCAATCGACCGTCACTTCGCGTCCGAACGTCCGCAGCTCCCGCTGGCGGGTCACGAGCTCGTTCGTGTCATAACCACCAGGCATGCCCCGATGATCCCAGCGGATCCGGATGCCTTCTGGAACCCCCTTTCCAGACGGGGTTCACGGGGAGGCCTTCCTTGCCGCATCGGGCTGTCAGGCGACAACGTGCTGTCACCGGATTGCGACAGCGCCTGTCTGCGGTGGCGTCAGCGAGTTGTCAATCCTGAACGTCAAAGAGGTCGACGGCGTTGAGGCCGTAAAGGATTGATCGGCCGTCTAGGTCTGGTGGGTCGAATGGCTCGTCGGTCCGCTTTCAGAGGCTCTCAGGTAGCTCGTTCTGAGCGAGGATGTCCTCGATCTCCGGGGTGCTCAGGCGTCCGTGGGTGGTGCCAGGCAGGAGCGGGTCTCGGGCGCCGGCGCCGGCGCGGGTTAGCTGCTCTCGCTGGGTGGCGAGGGCTCGTCGCAGCGGCGGTGGGACAGCACTGCGATTGGCCCAGTCGTTGGCGACGATCGAGCCGCCCGGGGCGGTGCCGCCGACGGTGGCTCGCCGGACGGTGGCTGGATGGCGGTAGATGACGCCGAGCGCGATGACGGCCGCGACCTGCGGCGCGGCGACGCGGTCGGCGAGCGCGGCTGCGCGATGGACGCCCTGGCGCCATTGGTAGGGACGAGTCTCACCCCAAGCGACCGTGAGGCTCGTGGCGACGAGTTCGCGATTGACCACGATCCTTGCTCTGTCAACCGTGGCGAGTGCGGCTTGGGCGCGGACGAGCAGCTCGGAGCCGGTGTCACCGGCCCAGGTGAGGCGGTAGAGCGCGTCCGCGAGCTGACCCCTGGTGAGCTGGGGATTCTCTTGCAGCCAGGTGTGCGTCCACCGCACAGCGGACTGCCAGGTTTCAGCGACGGCGGTTCGCTGGGATCCTCGTAGCCCGGCGCACAGCCGGGCGCGCGTCATGACCTGTTCGCTGGTTCGATACGTGAGGTCCGGGTAGTCGATGCCGGCGCTGGGCGGCACCGGGTCGGGTTCGGGAGCGGGACTCGCGTCCCGCCAGTGGTCGATCAGATGCTCGACGGTCGCGGTGTCGTGGGGACGCGCCTCGAGCAGTTGGGAGACCGCGGAGGTGGGTCGGTCGGCCGCAGTCACCAGCCACAGCGCGACCGCGGCAACCTCGACGGCTTGCCCGCAGCAAACACTTCTGTGAGCGGCTCGGGGCGCTCTCACCACGCTCGCTGCGATGAGATCGGGCGAGACGCTCAGGGCAAGCCACGCCACGTCGGGCGCGCCGCGCGGGCCGTGCCAATAGCGACGCCGAGCAGATCGCGCACCGGGACCGGCGAGCCACGGGACGTGATCGACAGGACCGTCCCCCTTCTCTCCGAGGCCGCCGCCTCGCACGCGCGCGTCGAGAGCCGGAACGCCTTCGGCCGAGTCGTGACCAGACCCATGGCCTCACCGGCGCAGAGCGCCAGACTGACACGAAAGCGCGTCAGACGTAAGAGTCGGCGGGTAGCTCTGCCCCTCGCCAACTGCGAGGCAGGCGGCCTCGTCGGGGCTGGGTTCGCCGTGAACAGCCAGTCCGACGTCCCTGCTTTCCCACGACTACGGGCACGCTCAGGCCGTCGCCGCGGAACCAATCGGCGGCCCCGCTTTCATGGGACGAGAGGTCTCTCGGCCTCCCGGTAGTAACGGAACAGGAACGTACGCTAAGCGCGGTCACCGAGTTCGCGCAGCTGCCGGCGTTGTCCGGCCGCAGACTCATGGGCAGCGTGAAGGGAAGTTGCCGAGCGCGGTTCCGCTAGCAACGGGTGACTCCCTCCAGGACGACAGCCCGCCTTCTGGCGAATACGAGGTGCGGGGCTGCCGGACGCTCGAGACCCGCTTTGGTGTCAGCACGGTTCCTTCGCGGTGCTCAGCGGACAACAACACTTCCGCTCCCTGCGAGAGGATCAGTGGGCCGACATCATGCCCGAGCTCTTGCGTCTCGTCCGCAGCGAAAGCGCCGAGCGCGGCCGAGGCGCTTGGTTCGCTGCTCGGTCCGGGACTCCGGGCGTCGAGCTCTCGGGTCTGGATGAGAGCGAGGTAGCGCCGCGTGCGCAGCCGGTAGGCCCGCAGGTGACCATCGAGCGGGCTCAGCTCGATTCGGAGGCCATGTCGAGAACGGACGCGCGGCTCCGACGTCTAGGTGAACGCGCCGATCCAGCGAATGGGGAACGGCGGAGATCTGCCGCAAGGAGACCGAGATGCGAAAGCTGATCGCCAATGAATTTATGACCCTCGACGGGGTCGTGCAGGCCCCGAGCTATGCCGACGAGGACACGACCGGAGGCTTCGAACACGGCGGCTGGCATGCCCGCTACTTCGACGACCTCTCGATGAGCTGGGTGGTGGAGAACGTCAGCAGTGCGGGCGGCTACCTGCTCGGGCGCGGCACGTACGAGATGTTCGCCGCCCACTGGCCCAACGCGCCGGAGGAGCAACAGACGCTCGCTGAGCCCCTGAACACGCTGCCGAAGTACGTCGCCTCGAGGACGCTTGCCGCGCCACTCGAGTGGCAGAACTCGACGCTGCTGCGCGGCGACATCGCGAGCGCTGTAACCGCCCTAAAGGCGGAGGATGGAAGGGACCTTCACGTGATCGGCAGCCCCGGGCTCGTGCAGAGCCTGATCGGGCACGGCCTGGTCGACGAGCTCCAGCTGATGATCGACCCGCTTATCGTGGGCGACGGCAAGCGCCTCTTCCGCGACGATGGCGCGCTCAGGCCCCTCCGGCTCGTAGAGAGCCAGGTGACGAGCACGGGCGCGATCATCGCCACGTACTCCGCGGTAGAGGGCTGAGGTCGCGATGTCGAGAACGCGTCCGTGGCTTCGACATATTGGTGACCGTGCCAAGCTGGGTGCATAAAGAAGGAGAGGATCAGATGAGGTTCATGCTGCTACAGGACTACGCCCCGACCGAGGTTGCGACCGAGTTCATCGGCGCTTGGGCGCCGGAGGACGCCAAGGCGCACATCGAGTTCCAGCGGCGGATGAATGACCGGCTCACCGAGAGCGGGGAGTTGGTCGAAGCGCAGGCCCTGACTGGCCCCGAGCTGGCCAAGGTCGTCATCCACGACGGGGTCGGGGCGCCGGTCGTCACCGATGGCCCGTTCCCGGAGGGCAAGGAGCTTCTCGCCGGCTACCGGATCGTGGATGTCGAATCATTGGAGCGGGCGATCGAGATCGCGGCCGAGGCCTCGGCTGCGCCCGGGCCGGGCGGAAAGCCGATCAAGACGCCGATCGAGGTGCGCGAGCTGATGGGCGCCCCGACGTCCGACGAGTGACCCGACCGCGAGACATCGAGGACCTGCTGCGCGAAGCGGCGCCGCAGGTCCTCGCCGCGGTCGTGCGACGGTTTGGCGACTTCGCCGACGCCGAGGACGCGACGCAGGAGGCGATGCTCGCTGCGACCCAGCAGTGGCCCCGCCAGCGAACGCCCGACAACCCGGTTGGCTGGCTGATCCAGGTGGCGAGCCGCCGGATGGTCGACGAGGCCCGAAGCGAGTCGGCGCGGCGCGATCGCGAGGCGCTCGTCGCAGCGCGCGAGCAGCGCGAGCCGCAGCCGCCGGCCGACCACGACGACACGCTCACGCTGATGTTCATGTCCTGCAATCCCGAGCTGACACCGGCATCGGCGATCGCCCTCACCCTGCGAGCGGTCGGTGGACTGACCACGACCGAGATCGCCACCGCGTTTCTGGTCCCTGAGGCGACGATGGCGCAGCGGATCAGTCGCGCCAAGCAGACGATCAGGGCGTCGGGCGTCCCGTTCCGGATGCCGCGCGGCGACGAGTGGGCGGAGCGGCTGCGCTCGGTCCTGCACGTGCTCTACCTGATCTTCAACGAGGGCTACCTGACCAGCGGCGGCTCGGAGCTGGCGCGCGGCGACCTCTCCGGCGAGGCGATCCGCCTTACCCGGATCGTCCGGAGGGCGCTGCCCGACGACCCGGAGGTCGCAGGTCTGCTGGCGCTGATGCTGCTGAACGAGGCTCGCCGCCGGGCCAGAGCCGACCCGAGCGGCGAGCTGATCCCGCTGGCCGAACAGGATCGATCGTGCTGGGACCGCGATCTGATCGCCGAGGGCCTCGAGTTAGTCGCCGGCGCATGGAGCAAGGGGTCGGTCGGCGAATATCTGGTGCAGGCTCAGATCGCCGCCTTGCACGACCAGGCGCCCGGGGTGGAAGACACTAACTGGCGCGAAATCGCGGGCCTCTACGGCTTCCTGGAGCAGATGACCGGAAATCCGATGGTCTCGCTCAACCGAGCGATCGCGATCGCGATGGTCGATGGCCCGTCGGCCGGGCTCTCGCTCGTCGAGCCGCTATCGGAGCCGCTGGCCGGCCACCACCGCCTCCATGCGGTGCGCGCCCATCTGTTCGAGATGGCCGGCGAAGTCGACGCCGCGCTCGCCGAATACGAGACGGCAGCCAGCCGAACAACCAGCGTGCCAGAGAACCACTACCTGACGATGCGGGCGGCGCGGCTCAACGAGCGTCGAAAGACCCGCGGTGGATGACGGCACCCTCTCGCCGCTTCCAGCCGGCGGCTGTTCTGCCTTTCCGGGCCGAACGGGCCTGTCTCGAGCGCGGCTGTAGGCGACCGCTATGGACGAGACGCGAGACCGCGCCGACCCCGAAGGTAGGCGTCTGCAGCCTCGGGACGATGCGGAAGCTGGCTTGGTAGAAGACCTCGTTTTGTGCGGCCGCGGTAATCGCGGTACTCCGAAGGGCGCACCTGAGTTGCGCGAGCTGCAGGGAGCTCGGCGTCGCCGACGACGAGCCTCGAGCGGTCAGTCCCGTTCGTGGCGAGGAGGAGGTCGCGCGCCGTCGCTCGGCATGGACCCGCTTTCAGGTGGCCGCGCTGCTCCCAGCGCTCGCGACTCGGGGCGTCGCGGTTCCCTGGCTCAGCTCGAGCAATGGGCGAGCGCGGGAGGGGCGAGTAAAGTCGGGGCGGATGGCGCAGATGCGAGCAGTGGTCGCGGAGCGGCCGGATGGGCCTGACGGGCTCGTCGTGCGCGAGGTGCCGCGCCCCGAGCCCCGTCCGGGCTGGGCGCTGGTCAGGGTCGAGGCGTTCGGGCTCAATCGGTCCGAGTACAAGACGCTCAGGGGCTACGCCGGCGACGCAGTGAAGTTCCCGCGGATCCTCGGGATCGAGCTGGTCGGCGTGGTGCAGGCGGTGCACGGGGACGCGCCCGCCGTACCGCCGGGGGAGACGGTCGCGGCGCTGATGGGGGAGATGGGCCGCGCGTTCGACGGCGGCTACGCCGAGTACGCGCTTGTCCCCGAGCACCAGCTGATCGCGCTCGACACCACGCTGCCGTGGAAAGTGCTCGGCGCGCTGCCCGAGACCTTCGTGACCGCCGCCGGCTCGCTCGAGCACCTCGGCCTGGAGGAGGGGGAGACGCTGCTGCTGCGCGGCGCGACGTCCTCGGTCGGCCTTGCCTGCTTGGAGCTCGCCCGCGCCGCTGGCGTGCGGGTGATCGCGACGACGCGCAGCGAGGCGAAGGGCCGGCGGCTGACCGAGCTCGGCGCCGCGGGCATCGTGCTCGAGGGCGACGGCTTCGCCGAGCGCGCCCGGGGCGCGCTGCCCGAGGGCGGCGCCGACGGCGCCGTCGACCTCATCGGCGGCCCCGCGGTGCTCGAGACGCTGCGCCTGCTGCGCCCCGGCGCGACGGCCTGCAACTCCGGCTCGCTGTCCGACATCTGGGTGATCCCGGACTTTGAGCCGATCGCGATGATCCCCTCGGGGCGCAAGCTGACGGTGTTCCATTCCGACGACGTGCACGACGCGCGGGTCGGGGGACCGCTGCTGCGCGCCGTCGTCGAGCAGGTCGAGCGCGGCGAGGTGGCGCCGAACATCGACGCGGTCTACTCGCTCGAGCAGACGATCGACGCGCACCGCCGGATGGCGGCGAACGAGGCGACCGGCAAGCTCGTCGTGCTGCCGCGCGCCGCGACCGCCTGAGCGGCCGCAGCGCGGGCACGGGCTATTTCGTCCGCGAGCCGAAGCCGCGCGGGTACAGCGGTCTTAGTCGCGGTCGCCGACGTTGATCGGCTGCTGCGCGAGCGTGCGCGGCCAGGTGACCGGCAGCTTGCCCGTATTGGACGTGCGGCCAAAGAGCGGATCGGCCACGCCCTCGCCGTCGGAGCCCGGCAGCCAGGCCTCGACGAGCGCGTCCATCTGCCGCAGCCGGGCGGGCCGGAGCTCGTGCGAGCCCACCAGGCGGAGAATCATCAGCTCCGGCTCGACGGTGTCCCGGTCGTCGATCCCCTCACGGGACGGCCGTCGCTTCCGCTCAGGTACACAATGCGAGCGCCCGGATCGCTGCCGGTCGCGCGCCTGGTCTGGACGACGCGCTGCAGGGCCATCCCGTCGCCAGCCGGCTACTGCTGGGTCTGTGAGTGCGACCGTGTCTGCGTCCGTGGGCGCCGCTCCCACGTCGCTGCAAGACCGCCCGTAGGCGCGAGGCGTCCGACCCGCTTTCCTCCCCGCGAGGGTGTCCGCGGTGGACCGCGCCGGAGACGCGCTCTGCGCGGAACTCGAGCATCGCCGAGGAATTGGCCCGCGCCCCGGATCAGTCAGTTCCGATCAGTACAACCCCAGCCGGGCTTAGCCAGGATCGGCCTTGGCTGCTAGCACCGGAGCATCCGCTCGACACCGATGACGCGGCCGTCGTCCAGCATGCGAAGCGGTCACGATTCCGACGTCTCCAACTCCGCTGCCGGCTACTCCTGTCGGACAAGACCAGCCACGTTGGCGATGGGGAACGAGGTGGCCCAGTCTGCTGCAACTCAGCCACGGGCCCAACACGATGGAGACCGCCATTCGGAAGCGGGCCGATCGCAGGCGCCTCCGTCACCAGCCTCGATGCCGATCGACGTCGCGTGCGCGACTGACCGAGTGCTCGAGTCAGCCCGCCCAGCCGCGCGCACCTCCCCTGAGTAAGCCGGTGCCAGCGCATATCACGGGTCGTTGCCACCTGCTTAGCGCCAAATTCTGTTCCGTTCTTCGGCAAACCCCTCACCCAGACAGCTGCGACACCCGGTACACGGAGGACCCGTGTTCAGCCCGGTCTCGACCAGCACCGCGTAGACAACCGCCAGGCTCGTCGTCGACAGCGCCGTACCGGCGATCAACGACGCTTTCGTGCTCCACCCGAGCGGGCCGAGCGCGATCACCGTCGCGACCACGAGCGGCCCCGCGAGCGACACCACCGCGATCCCGATCGAGGCCACAGCCGCTCCCGGAAATCGTCCGGATCGACCTCCGCACCTGCCAGGAACGTCAGCACGACCGACGCGAAGCCGGCGATGAACACAAGCCAGCTCTGGTTCGGATCGAGCTTGAACGTATTGCCAAGGAGCACCCCGAGCGCGAGCTCGATCAGCGCGACCGATACCCCGATCTGGACCGACACCATGCTCGCCAGCAGCACAGCCGCCGCCAGGATCGCCGCCAGTTGAAAGGCTCCATGACGAAACCTCCACGATTCGTCGCTCGACGTTGTCGTAGAGGCCATCAGCGGGGACGCGGTTATGGAGCGAGCCTCATCGCTCGATCCACAACGATAGCGACCGACGGCGCGCCCGGTCGGCGACACGGGCATAGCCCCGGCCTTCAACAGGCGCTCCTCAAGCCCGCCTCCCCGGGTCCCGCTGAGCCGACGGCGAGGGTTTCGCTAGCAACGGCGAGAACGACCAGTGTTTAGAGGTTTGCCCAGAGCAGGAGAGTCGCGGCGAGTGCGCTGGCGGCGGCGAGCGGTGCGAACCGGCGGACTTGGAGCGGGGGTGCGGTCGGACCGGCGAGCTGGGTCGCGATCAGGAAGGCGACCGATCCCTGGGGGGTCGCGAGCGACCCGATCGCGAGCCCGACCGAGGCTGCGTAGGCGGGCGCGCCGGCTGTGAGCAGCCCGGTGGCGCACACGCTGACGGGGAGGTTATTGGCGAGCGCGGCCGCTGCTCCGATGGACGCGGCGATGGCGAGCAGCCCGGGCAGGCCCTCTCCTTGGGTTGCTGTCCCCAGGGGCAAAGTACGCGACGCGACGCCTTCCTCTTCCGTATGGGAGAGCGACAGCGCGGACGCGGGCGTGGGCGGCTTCTGCCGCTCGTCCGAAGCAGGCACGGCGTGAACCGCTCCGCTGGCTCGCGGTCACACAGGCGAAGCACGCGCCGTTCCGCGCTCGGACCTCAAACTCGGGCCGGTCGCCGATTTCACATCGCAATCACCTGCGAGCCTCCCGGTGCGGGAAGGGCCGGCGTGCGCGTGCGGCAAGGCTGTGCCGTTCGTCGCGTCGGATCTCGCGCTGCTCGAGGACCGGCTTGATCCAGCGAGCGGTGGTGGCGTCTCCTCGCATCGTCAGCCATCCGAAGGCAATCGGAAGCCGCCTCGCGGCCGCAGCCGCATCTGCTGCATGAACAGGCCGAACAGGGCGGGCGGGAGGTTGCCGGCGAGCAGCAGCGCCTTACCGGTGAGCCCGGGCGGGAAGTTGTCGAACGCGTCGCACGAGACGAGCACGACGCGGGACAGCTGATGGCTCACGCGATCTCGCATCAGCAGCTGGACGAGCGCCCCGCCGGTGTCGTTGCCCACGAGCGTGACGTCGTCCAGCTCGAGGCGGTCAAGCAGTTCCGCGACGACGCCCGCTATCCCGCGCATCGAGAGATCTGCGTCGGATCGCATTCGGTGTCGATGGGCGCCGAGCGGCAACGTCGGCGCGATGCATCTGTACTCGACCGCGAGATCGGCGATCACGTCCGTCCACAGCGAGGCATCCATCATCAGACCGTGCAGCAGGACGATGACCGGACCGGGCCCCGCGGTGTCCTCGTAATCCAGGGTTCCTGCGGAGAGCTCGACCTGTCCAGTCATCGGCCGGAGCCTTCGTCGAACGTCAGTCCTCTGCTCTGCATCGTGTCCTCCTCGAGGCCGTAAGGTGTGTTCGATCTTGCTCGCGGGGGTCGCTGCTCGCGAGTCGTGGCCACCCCCAATCGCGACCGCAGTGTTTGCCCGCGGCACCGCTAGAGCAGCGGGCGAACGCGCACACAAGCCGCCCGCGACGGCGCCGCCTGCAGCCTTGCCCTGTCCTTTGGCGCCCCGAGTAGCCTGGTCGGGTGGCGGTATCTGGTCAGGGCGACAGCTCGCCGATATCGAGCCAGCCGTTCTCCCTGCCGGGTGGAATGCTTGAGCGCGACGACGAGCTGGCGGCGATCGAGAGCGTGATCGATCCTTCCCCGAGCGGGGGGCGGCTGCTGGCGATCGAGGGACCGCCGGGGATTGGCAAGACCTCGCTGCTCTCGGAAGTGAGAGCCCTGGGCTTGAAGGCCGGGATGCGGGTACTCGGCGGCCGCGGCTCAGAACTCGAGCGCTCGTTCTCCTACGGCGTCGTCCGGCAGCTGTTCGAGCCTGTTCTCGCCTCCCTGTCGGCCGAGGAGCGAGCTGATTCGCTGGCGGGCGCTGCGTCGCTGGCGGCGACGCTGTTTGACCCCGCCCAGGTCGCGGCCGAGCCAGCGGAAAACTCGTCGCTTGCGACGCTGCACGGGCTCTACTGGCTGACAGCGAACCTAGCGGCTCGCTCGCCGTCGCTGGCGATCGTGGACGACTTGCACTGGTGCGATCTCGCGTCGTTGCGCTGGCTCGCGTACCTGCTGCCGCGAATGGAAGGGCTCGCTGTGTCGGTCGTTGTCGGCCTGCGGTCCCAGGACCCTGGGGAGCATCCGCTGATGGCACAGATCCTTTCCGACCCGCTGGCCGCGGTGCTCCGACCTGCACCGCTGAGCGCCGAAGCGACCGCTCAGATCCTGCGAGAGGCGCTCTCGCCGGACGCTCAGGATGCGTTCTGCGCTGCTTGCTGGGAAGAGACGGGCGGCAATCCTCTGCTGTTGCGCGAGCTCACCCACACGATCGCCGCTGAGAGCCTCGCGCCTACCGACGCGAATGTGGTCCGCCTGCGCCAGCTTGCGGCGGAGGCAGGCTCACGAGCGATCGCGCTGCGCCTTTCCGGGCTTTCGGGCGAAGCGACGATGCTGGCGCGGGCGGTTGCGATCCTGGGCGATGACGCCGATCTCCGCCAGGCGGCGGCTCTGGCCGGCCTGGACGAGCGAACCGCATCTGAGATGGCTCGTGCGCTGGCGCGGCTTGATGTCCTGCGCCCGCGACCACCACTGGGCTTCGTGCACCCCCTGATCCAGGCGGCGGTCTACGAATCACTCACCCCGCTCGAGCGAGACGACGGGCACGGACGCGCCGCGCGGCAGCTGATCGACGCCGGGGCCGAGCCAGAGCGCGTAGCGGCGCACCTGTTGCGCAGCCCCCCGGCGATGGATCCAGGGGTCGTGGCAGCGCTCCGCGACGCGGCCGGCAGAGCGGGGCGTCGCGGCGCGTCCGAGAGCGCTGTCATGTACCTTCGCCGCGCGCTTGCCGAACCCCCGTCTGCGGCCAAGCGAGTCGAATTGCTCCTCGAGCTCGGTTCCGCGGAGACGCTGGTTGATGGCGACGCTGCGATCGAACATCTGCGGGAGGCATACGCGATGATCGACGATCCGGTCAGGAAGGCGGAGGTTGCGCTCATCCTTGGCCGGCAGCTCTTCCTGCTTCGCGGCCAGGAGGCGGATGCCGTGTTCATCGAGGCGCTGACCGAGCTCAACGGTGCAGACGAGGAACTCGCGAACCAGCTCGAGGTGGGGCTTATCACGAACGGCCTGTTCGCTTCATCCGGGCACCGCGATGCGCGCGCGCGGCTGGAGCGCGTCCGCCGCCGACCAGCGGATCGGACAATCGGCGAGAAGCTCCTTCTGTGCCAGCTCGCGTACCACGATGCCCGGTCCGGTACGCCGGCGGCGGAGGTGGTACCGCTCGCGCGTCGCGTCGTCGCAGACGGAACGCTCATCCGGGCGAATGTCTCCGGTGCGCTGTTCCCGGTCTGCACGGTGCTGGCAATGGCGGATCTCGACGAGGTGCTCACCGTCTACGAGGATCTGCTCGCCGAGGCATACCGGCGCGGGTCGACGTTCGCGCTCGCCGCCGTGAAGGTGTTTCGCGCCCAGACGCTCGTCTGGCGAGGCGACCTGGGAGAGGCTGAAGCAGACGCCCGCGAGGCCCTTGCCGGTGCCGCCGACTGGGCCGCCTCGGCCCGCTTCGCCGGGCATGCCAGCGCTTTCCTCGCCGACGCGCTGATGGAGCAGGGAAGGCTCGACGAAGCGGCCGCTGTCCTCAATCGCCCGGGTCTGGACGCGTCGCTGCCCGAGACCGTTCGCTTGCTCTATCTCCGCGACAGCCGCGCGCGTTTTCGGATCCTGCGTGGCGATCTGGCCGGCGGCCTCGCGGAGCTGCTCGGCGCGGGTCGCCAGTTCGACTCGGTCGGCAGCGTCAATCCTGCGTTTATCCCCTGGCGCTCGCCGGCGGCGCTCGTGCTGCGCCAGCTCGGGGACCGGGATCAGGCCGATCGGTTGGCCGGCGAAGAGCTGGAGCTGGCGCGCGCCTGGGGCGCGCCCCGCGCCCTGGGTGCGGCCCTCGGTGCGGCGGGACTGGTCGAGGGTGGCGATCCCGGCCTGGCGCTGCTCGGCGAGGCGGTCGAGGTGCTGAGCGACTCGCCCGCCAAGCTCGAGCACGCGAAGGCGCGCACCGAGCTTGGAGCTGCGCTTCGCAGAGCCGGCCATCGCGTCCAGGCACGCGAGCAGCTTCGGCGCGCAGTCGAGCTCGCGACGATCTGTGGCGCCGCGCCGCTGGCCGCCCGCGCCGAGACCGAGCTGCTCGCCACGGGGGCCCGGCCTCGGCGCGTCGCCGTATACGGCGTTGAGTCGCTCACCCCCAGCGAGAGGCGGGTCGCAGAGATGGCGGCCCAGGGCCCGAGCAACCGCGAGATTGCCCAGGCGCTGTTCATCACCCAGAGAACCGTCGAAGTGCACCTCACGAGCGTGTATCGCAAGCTCGATATCAGCTCCCGCTCGCAGCTACCCGCCGCACTCGCCAGCTAGACCCGCAGCGACGTCCCTCGCGGGTGTTTCTCTAGCGGACGCCTCGCAAAAGACTTCGGACGGCATTGGGGTGGGTGCACGATGCGAAGGCAGACCGGCCGCGCGCATCATCGGACCTCGCTCGCAAACGCGAGTGCTCCCAGCGTTACGAGACTCCGGAGGTGCCCATGGCTTCTACCACCGCAGACACGTCGTTCCTTGCGACCCGGCGCGGCAAGCTCACGCTCGCATTGTTGTGCGGGATTGCGTTCCTCGATTTCGTCGACGCGTCGATCGTCAACATCGCGTTGCCGTCAATTCGGCGTTCACTGCACTTCTCGGTTCAGAGCCTGATCTGGGTGCCGAGCGGTTACCTGCTCACCTACGGGGGGTTCATGCTGCTCGGCGGCCGCGCGGCCGACCTGCTCGGGCGGCGGCGAGTTCTGGTCACCGGCGTAGTGGTGATAGGCGTCTCGTCGCTGATCGGCGGGTTTGCCGGAAGCTCGGCCGTGCTGGTAGGCGCCCGCCTTGCGCAAGGCCTCGGCGCGGCGATGACACTTCCCGCCGCCCTATCGATCCTCACCACCAGCTTCAAGGAGGGCAAGGATCGCAACACCGCACTGGGGGTATGGGGAGGCATCGCCGGGCTCGCGTCGGCGATTGGGGTGCTGCTCGGCGGTCTGCTGACAGAGGGGCCCGGCTGGCGCTGGGTGATGTTCGTCAACCCGATCGCCGTCGTGCTCGTGCTCGGCGCGATCTACATGCTGATCGCCGACGACCGGCGCCGCGCGCGGCTGGCGAACTTCGACGCGCTTGGCGCCGTGCTGGCGACGGCCGGGATGCTGCTGCTCGTCTTCGCACTGGTGAAGGCACCCACGGTTGGTTGGGGGACGGCCCGCACGATCGGCGAGCTCGGCGGCGCGATCGTGCTGCTGGCGGCGTTTGTGGCCAACGAGCTACGAGTCAAGAACCCGCTTGCGCCGCTGTCGATCTTCCGCATCAACGGGCTCGGCTTCTCGAACCTCACCCAGCTGATCGCGTTCGCGGGGTTCCTCGCGGTGTTCTTCTACCTCACCCTGTACATGCAGAATGTGCTCGGCTACTCGGCCATCCAGACCGGTGCCGCCTACGTGCCGCTGTGCTTCGCGATCGGCACCGCGGCCGGAGTCTCCTCCCAGCTGCTGTCCCGGATCGGGACCCGGCCCGTGATCGTGGCCGGCGCCGTGATCGCCGCCGGCGGCATGTACTGGCTCTCCCGAATCCCCGTCCACGGGTCCTACCTCTCAGACCTGCTCCCTGGCATGCTCGTCCTCTCGCTCGGCATCGCCCCCGTGTTCGTCGGCGTCACCAGCGCCGCCAACGCCGGCGTGCCAGCCGACAAGGCCGGGCTCGCCGCCTCGCTGCTGAACGCCTCACAACAGGTCGGTGGCGCGCTCGGGCTGGCGATCTTCACCGCGATCGCCACCAGCCGCACCCACCATCTCCTAGCCGCGCACGCACCGGTCGACCAGGCACTCACGGCAGGCTTCCAGCGAGCCCTGCTCGTCGGCAGCTTCCTGATCCTCACCGCCGCGGTGATCGGGCTGCGAGCCACCAACACGCGCGGCGAGGAATCCCAACCCGCCCGCGACGCGCTGCCTGACCCGGCCCGAGCATGACCCGAACACACTCCCACGACCGTCCAGATTCGCGGCTCGACGCGAACAAGCGGACCGTGCAGGCCTTCTACGAAGCGGCTCTCAACAACAAGGACCTCGAGACGGTGTCCGAGCTGGTCGGACCGCAGTACATCCAACACAACCCGCGGATCGCCGACGGGATAGACGGCCTCGAGGGATTTATCAGCTACCTGCGCGCGACATTCCCGCAGTTGCGCGCGGAGATCAAGCACCTCTTCGCCGAGGGGAATTTCGTGATTGCCCATGTGCACGGCGTGCGGGTCCCCGGGCAGCGCGGCTCAGCCATCGTTGACATCTTCAAGCTCGAAGACGAAAAGATCGTCGAGCACTGGGACGTGATGCAACCAATCCCAGAGCAGGCCGAGAATGCAAACGGGATGTTCTGATCGTTCCGGGTCGGACCCGCGGATCCAAGACTGCCGCTCAGCGAATCGCTGAGAGGGAGCGCGTGCCGTTGGTCTGACAACCAGCATTCGCGGAATCCCGCGGCCCGTGGACGGCGGATAACGAGCTCGCCGAGGGCGCGAGTCGACCGACCGGAGGTTCCGACCAGATCCACGCGTGCAAGCAGAGCAGATCCTCGCCGAGTACGAACGCTGGCTCGGGCGCCAGGCGCTCGCCGCTCGAACCCGCTCCAGCTACCGGCGCTGGGTGCGCGAGCTCGTCGCGCATCTGACCGCCGGTGGCGAGCTCGAGGCGTTCCTCGCCGTCGACGGACAGGATGACCGCCGGGGGGTGCTGGGTGATTGGCGCCGTCGGCTGGTCGACCGTGGGCTGACGCCGTCGACGGTGAACCTCGCCCTCGCGGCCGCAACCTCGCTGCTTGACTCGCGCGCGCTGCTCGCCCCTCGGGTTCCGCGGGTGGAGGTCGACCCGGCGTCGGCGAGGGCTCTGTCGCGTGAGCAGTTGCGCGCGGTCGAGCGCGAGAGCGACCGTCTTGGCTCCAGTCGCGATCGGGCGATCATGGTCCTGCTGCTGCGCACCGGGCTGCGGATCGGGGAGGTCGCCGCCCTGGACGCCAGCGATGTGCGCTTGACGCAGCGCACCGGCGAGCTGGTCGTGCGCGACGGCAAAGGTGATCGGCGTCGTATCGTGCCGCTCTCCCGGTCGGCCAGGACGGCGGTGAGTGCGTGGCGGACCGACCGCGAGCGCCACCCGTCGAACCCCGCCGCGCGATGAGGGGCCGTTGTGGCTCTCGCGGACAGGCCAGCGGTTCGGTGCGGTCGATCAGCAAGCTCGTCGCGGGTGTGATGGCGGCTGCTGGCGTGGAGGAGTCGGCGCATGGGTTGCGGCATACGGTCGCGACGCGGCTGGTGCGCGAGCACCGTCGCGATCTTGTGCTGGTCGCTGACATCCTCGGGCATGCCGATGTGAAGACCACACGCCGCTACGCGCGCTCGGAGCTTGACGACCGTCGCGCCGCGCTTGAGGAGCTCGACCGCGGTTAGACAGGTCGCTGGCCGCGGCGCGGTCCGTCAAGCTCGTGCTCCTCGGGGAACCGTCCGAGCAGGATTTCTGCGCTGCGAGCGGACTCGCTCCACGCCCGGCGCGTGGTTCTCGGGCAGGGTTTGCGCGCGTGCGTCGCGAGTGGCAGCCCGAGGAGCTGATCGATTGCTGGACGCTGGTCGATCGCGATTGGGAGCTGGTCGCGAACAAGACCGGCGCGACAGAGGTTCGCGCTGTTGTTGAAGTTCTTCGAGCTGGAGGCCCGCTTCCCCGCGCACGCCGCAGAGCTGCCGCCCGCGGCCGTCGAGTACGTCGCCGGTCTGGTCAAGGTCGAGGCGAGCGAGCTCGAGCAGTATGAGTGGTCGGGGCGCACGATCAAGTACCACCGCGCGCAGATCCGCGAAGCGTCCGGATTTCGCGAGCCGACCCGCGCGGATGAGGACCAGTTGGCGCGCTGGCTCGCCGACGAGGTATGCCCCGGCGAGCTCAGCGAGGAGCACCAGCGCACGGCGCTACTTCGGGCGTTGCCGAGAGGAGCGTCTTGAGCCACCCGGGCGGCTCGGCCGGCTGCTGGGCAGCGCGCGCAGGCTCGCGGACGAGCGGTTCTGCGCCGGACGGTCGCACGGCTCGATCGGCTGGCCGTAGAGCGGCTGGAAGAGCTCGTCGCCGAAGACGAGCCGAGCGAGGCGGCCGGTGGCGGCCCGGGGTTGTTCGCAGAGCTGCGTGCGGATCCCGGCCCGCCCGGGCTTGAGTCGCTGCTGTGCGAGATCGCGAGGCTCGAGCGGGTGCGCGCGATCGGCCTGCCCGCCGAGTTGTTCTCCGAGGCGGACGAGAAGCGGGTCGCGCTGTGGCGCGCGCGGGCCGCCGCGGAGCATCCGTCCTGGCTGCGCGCGCACCCGCGCGATGTCCGCCTCACCTTGCTCGCGTGCTTCTGCTGGTCTCGGGTCACGGAGATCACCGACAGCCTGGTCGACCTGCTGCTCGGCGTGGTGCACAAGATGGGCGCGCGGGCGGACTATCGCGTGGAGCAGGAGCTGGTCGCCGATCTGAAGGCGTGCGCGGCAAGCGCGGGATCCTGTTCGCGCTCGCCGGCGCCGCGGTCGAGCACCCCGACGACACCATTCGCCGCGCGATCTTCCCGGTCGTCGGAGAGCAGACGCTGCGGGAGCTGGTACGCGAGGCACAGGCCAACGATCGGGCGTTCCGGGCGCAGGTCCGCAAAGTGCTGCGCTCCTCCTACAGCAACCACTACCGCCGCATGCTCCCAGCCGTCCTCGACGCGCTCCAGTTCCGGTGCAACAACACCGCGTATCGGCCGTTGATGGACGCGCTGAGCTGCTGCGCCGCTACGCGCATCGCGAACGGGTCGATCTATTACGACCCGGCCGACCGCGTCCCGCTCGACGGCGTAGTGAGACCGGATTGGCGGTCGGCGGTCGTCGACGAGCGCGGGCGCGTGGAGCGGATCCCGTACGAGCTGTGCGTGCTCACCAGCCTGCGCGACGCGATCCGCCGCCGCGAGATCTGGCTGCAAGGCTCCCGGCGCTGGCGCGACCCCGAGACCGACCTGCCCGCGGACTTCGAGGCGCACCGCGAGATCCACTACGCCGCGATCAGCCAGCCGCTCGATCCGACAGCGTTCATCACCGAGCTCCGCGCCGACCTGGACCAGGCGCTCGGTCGCCTATCCGGCGCGTTCGCTCAGAACACGGCGGGTGGGGTGCGGATCACGACCCGCAAGGGCGAGGTATGGATCCGCGTCCCGAAACTGGGCAAGCAGCCCGACCCAGCCACACTGGCCGCGGTCAAGCGGGAGATCATCCGCCGCTGGGGCGTCGTCGATCTGCTCGACGTGCTCAAAGAGACCGACTACCTCACCGGCTTCACCGACGAGCTGACGACGATCGCCACGCGGGAGAACCTCCCCCGCGAACGTGTCCGCCGCCGGCTGCTGCTGACGCTGTTCGCGCTGGGGACGAACATGGGGATCGCGAAGATCGCCGCCGCCGGCGAGCACGGCGAGACCGAGCACACGCTCAGGCGCACCCGCCAGACGCACATCAACCGCGACAACCTCCGCCGCAGCGATCATCCGCGTCGTCAACGCGACCCTCGCCGCGCGCGAGGAGCGCTGGTGGGGGAACGCGACCACCGTCGCGAGCGACAGCAAGCGGTTCGGGTCCTGGGACTCCAACCTGATGACCGAATACCACGCCCGCTACGGCGGCCCCGGGGTGATGATCTACTGGCACGTGGAACGCCACAGCGCCTGCATCCACAGCCAGCTCACCACCTGCTCCGCCAGCGAAGTCGCGGCGATGCTCCAAGGCCTGCTGCACCACTGCACCGACGCCGACATCGAAGCCAACTACACCGACACCCACGGCGCCTCGGTCGTCGCGTTCGCGTTCTGCCACCTCCTGGGCTTCCGGCTCCTCCCTCGACTCAAGCGGATCGGCAAAGCGACCCTCTACCAACCCGACGACGGCTCAAGCTACCCCGGGCTCGAGCAGATCCTCACCCGCCCGATCCGCTGGCAGCTGATCGCCCAGCAATACGACCAGCTCGTCAAATACGCCACCGCCCTACGACTCGGCACAGCCGAATCCGAACAGGTCCTCCGCCGCTTCACCCGCGGCGGGCCCAAGCACCCCACCTACCAGGCGCTCGAAGAACTCGGCCGCGCCGTCCGCACGATCTTCATCGCCGACTACCTCGCCCAACCCCTGGCCGATAAGCATAGTTAGTAGTTAAGGTAGCGTATCTATTGTCTCCTGTCCACCGTAAACCCGTCGACGCCGCCGAGGCGCTGGTCGCGGTCGCGCCGCTGGCGACGCGCTGGATCGAGCGCCTGCTCGCCGGCCACGACCCGCCCATGACCGTGCCCCAGTACCTCGCGCTACGCGCGATCGCCCGCGACGGGGTATCCGGATCCGAGCTCGCACGGCGCACCGGCGTCTCCGGTCCCGCGGTCTCGCAGCTGCTCGCCGGGCTCGCCGACGCGGGTCTGCTCGAGCGGCGAACGGTCGTCGATGACCGCCGCCGCCAGGCGCTCAGCCTCTCGCCGCTCGGCGAGCGGGCGTTTCACTCAGCCGAGAAGCTGTTGCGCGAGCGCCTCGCCACGCTCCTGCTCGAGCTCCCGCCACCGGAGGTCGACGCGCTCTCCCGGCTGCTCCCAAGCGTCGAGGCCGCGCTCTCCGGCACCGCCCCACCCCGCCGGCCACCGCCGCCACCGCGACCACCTCCCCGACACCGCCCGCGTCAGAAGCCGTGAGCGCGGAGCCGTCCCGGGATCGCTGCCGGGCACGCGGGACACGGGATCGAGCAGGTCACGATGGCTGTGGCCACGGTCGGCTGTCGCCGCCGACGTGGCGGGCACCCGGCGCATCTGCGCACGTCAGCCGCCTGACTCGCCCCGGCGCGGGCACTCAGCGCCCCCGGGCCGAGCGGCCGTGATACCAATGGCCGATGCGTGAGGCGTTCGCCGATCAGTTGGCCGAGCTCGAGCAGCGGGTCGGCAGCGAGCTCGCAACCGCGGTCCTGACGCTCGCCGAGATCGCGGACGCTGTCGGCGATCCCACCGACGCGAGGTCCGAGGCGATCGCGCACGCCGGCGAGCGGCTCAAACGCGCCAGTCACGGGATCGACAGCGATCTGGTGACGATCACGGCGCGCCAAGCGCCGGTCGCGAGCGATCTGCGGCTCGTGCTGGCGCTGCTGCAGCTCGCTCACACGCTTGGGCTGATCGCCAACCAGTTCGAGCTGATCAGCCAACAGCTGAGCGACATCGACCCGGACATCCCCGATCGCCACCGAACCACCGAGAAGCTCACCTCGATGGCCACACTAGCCGGCTCACAACTGCAACACGCCGCAATCGCGTTTGCGTCCCGGGATCTCGCTGGCGCGCGCGGAATCGACCGCGAAGACGACGCGATCGACAGGCTCAACCGCGAAGTGTTCGAAACAACCCTCGACATAGAGGATGCTCCCCAGCGCCGCAAGCTGGGATTGCGGCACGTCCTGATCGCTCGCAGCCTAGAACGGGTCGGCGATAACGCCGTCGACATCGCCGAACAGGCCGCGTTCCTGATCACGACCGAGCTCCGCGAGTTCACCGACGCGTCACGTCCCAAACGAAAGACGTGACCATGCTCGCTCCGTGACTCTCTCGCCAGCCCGTACCGGACGGGAAACGAGCTTACCCCTGGGGGGGACAGCCGCCCGAGCGGCGAGCCCGCGGCGCGTGCCTGGCTGCCTCACGCCGGGCTTATACGACATCCCGGTAGTAATGGAACAGGAACGTACGCTAAGCCGCTTGGCCGAGCTCCCGTAGCTGCCGGCGCTGTCCCGCCGCAAGTTCGACGGGCAGCGTGAAGGGGAGGAGGTTGCCACACGCGGTTCGGGTAACAGCGGCGTGGGCTCCCTCGAAGACGGCAGCCCTCCTTAATGGCGAATACGAGGTGCGCGGCCGTCGGACGCTCGAGACCCGCTTTGGTATCAGCACGGTCCTTCGCGCTGCGCCGCGGACAGCAACTCTTCTGCGCCCTGCGAAGGATCAGTGGGCCGGCGGCATCATGCCTGTGGATGCGAGAGGAATCTCGCAGCGGCGCGGCGGGACGACCCGCCTGTCCTC
>CAWDYK010000001.1:0-24951 GCA_963806475.1 uncultured Solirubrobacterales bacterium | reverse complement strand
CACTTGACTCGCTGGCAAACGGTTTCTTACCGCAGCCCGATCCGCTCTTGCCGCCCCGGATCGAGTCGTGATGCTCGAGGTCGCGGCCTGAGCGGGTGAGCGCCAGTTCGGTAGGCCGGCGGGTCTCAGCGGCCGGCGCCGCTGAGTGCGAGTTCGTAGTCGATCTCGTCGGTCCGGACGGTGGCGGGGTCGAACTCGCCGGCGTTCTCGAGGCCGAGCCACTCCAGCATCTCCTGGTGCTCATCGTGGCTTGGGTCAGCGAGGATCTCTCTGAGGTTCGCGTATCCCCAGGGGCCACCGCAGTCCTCTGGCGGGCAGGCCCCCTTCGCGGCCACCAGGATCGGGTAGTGGGTTTCGGGGTCCGCGTGGGTCAACTCCTCGACGACGAGCTCGTGCTCCCAGTCGTCGCCGAAGTCGTAGGTGTATCGGAAGCGGTCCCCGACACCCGTGATCAGGTGGGCGAGGGTGACCTGGCGCTCGTCGCTGAACCCGAGCTCGGGGTCGGGGACACCGAACTCCTCCTCGCCGAAGGTAAACACGTGCATGTGGTGGTTCTCCCAGCCGAGCGCCGCTTGGAGGATCTCGTGCAGCTGATCCAGGCGGGCGTCGGCGCACACCTGCAGCCGCCGCCACACCGGCGGCTTGGTCACTCTCAGCAGCTTGACCTTGATCTGCATGATCACGTTGTGCGCGGGGCTGGGCTGACTCATCGCGTGCTCCTGTAGTAGCTGATCGGGCGTGAGCGAACCGTAGAACGAGCCGCGGACGTAGCGGGCGACGGCGCGCGGCGTACTTGCGGCCTGGCTGCCCGGGTCTCGTGGAGACGGGCTTCCCCCGCTCGGCCGGTATCAACCTTGGGTTTCCCGGTCCCACGGTCGCGTTTGCGCCCAACTCGAACCGCCTGTTGCGGCATTGTTGCATCGTGCGCTCCGGCGACGCGTACCACCTGCGGCCTGGCGACTTCGGCCAGACGCTCGAGCCGGTCGAGCTGATCGAGCTCAGTCCGGTCGAGGAGCACGGCCGCACGATGGCGACCGTGGCTAGGAATATGGGTCTGGCATCATGATCCGCGCCATGACCGCTTACTCCGCGAAGTCGATCGACGAGCTGCCGACCCTGTGGGACGGCTTTGCGAAGCTCGTCCGCGCCGGACTCAACATCACCGCCTTTGGCGCGAACATCATGGACCTGCCGCCTGGCTACTCGACGAAGTCGCACGACGAGTCGGCGTCCGGGCAACAGGAGCTCTACGTCGGGCTGCGAGGCTCCGGCTGGGTGCATATTGCCGACGACCGGCTTCCACTTGACGCCGAGCACCTCGTGCGCGTGGACGCTGGCACGGCCAGAGTCCTCTCGTCCGGTCCCAACGGCCTACGGGTGCTTTGCATCGGCGGTGTGCCGGGCGGGGTCTATGACCCGCCGGAGTGGAGCTCGGCTGGGGGGTGACCCGTGCTCCCGGGGACCATGGGTCCGTTGGACACGACCGAGCATTCCGAGGCCGCGTGAGCTGACCGGCGTTCCCCCGCGGGAGGAGTTTCTCGCGGAATTGCGCTGCGACGAGCTTCGCGTCGCCTCGTCGAAAGCGAGTTTCCAGCAGACGGCCTGCTCGTCGTACTTCTCCCCCGTTCAATAGCGGTAGCTTTCTCGGCGTGACGGGGTATCGAAGGCCGAGGAGCCGGTACTCGAAGGGCGCACGGTGGCGACGGCGTACCCGGAGATGAACGAACGGGTCGCGCCCGGGCCATCAGGAACGTCGCTTGGATCGAGCACACGACCAGTCCCAGGCGGCCGCTGGAAACGCACGGTATGGCCGTACTGGGCGCCCGTCGCGGTCGTGATCGTCGGGCTCGCGGTCGCCGGCGCCTTGGCGCTGGTGTCGCGGGCCCAGTACAACCACGACGAAACGCGGCTTCTGGGGCTGCGCGTCAAGGAGGTCGCGGCGGTGCTGACTCAGGCTCGGCCGAACGTCCAGATCCCGCTGGCATCCGCCGCCGCGCTGGCGGACGCGACGGGCGGCAACGTCGCGAAGTTCAAGCGTTTCGTCGCCGCCTACGCGGGACCTCGCCCGAGCCACCAGTTCGTGTCGGTCTCGCTTTGGCGGGTGGGCGCGAACCGGACGGGCCCGATCACCGTGGTCGGGAGGGCTCCGATGCTCACCACTGCCGGAATGAACGCCCACGCGTTCCTCGCGAGGGCCGCGCGCACGCCGAAGCTCAGCGTGATCGGGCTGCGGACGCCTGAGCTCAGCGGCATCGGCTACGCGTTCACGACACCGGAGGCGACCAGCCGCTTCATCGCTTACGGCGAAAGTGAGGTGCCGGCCAACCGGCGCTCCCAGTTCGAGCGAAACGCCGCCTTCTCGGATCTCGACTATGCGATCTACCTCGGCAACTCCGAGCGCAACCGGGACCTGCTCGTAACGAGCCTGAGCAAGCTCCCGGTTCGCGGGCAGCAGGCCAGATCGAACATCCCGTCCGGCGATACGGTCCTGACCTTGGTGGTCGCACCGCGGCTACCGCTCACCGGCACGCTCGCACAGCGCCTGCCGCTGATCATCGTCCTCATCGGCGTCGTCTTGTCGCTGGGAGCGGGCATCCTGACGCTCCGTCTGGTTCAGCGCCGTGAGGCGGCCGAGCTGCTGGCGGTGCGGCTGGAGCGCGCCGTCGACGAGAACCGCCGGCTGTTCGCCGAGCAGCGCACGATCGCGCAGACCCTGCAGCACGCGCTGCTTCCCGATCCGCTGCCAGAGATCCGCGGAGCCCAGGCCAGCGGCCGGTTCGAGCCGGGGCAACGCGGGGTCGAGATCGGCGGCGACTGGTACGACGTGATCCCGCAAGACGACGAGCACCTGCTGCTTGTCGTCGGGGACGTGTCGGGACGAGGGCTGCGCGCGGCTGAGACGATGGCGTCGCTGCGATATGCGATCCGCGCATACGCGGCTCAGTACGACGGGCCCGCGGTGATCCTCACCAAGCTGTCGAAGCTGTTGAGCGTCAGCTCCACCGGCCAACTCGCCACTGTCCTGTGCGTCTTGATCGACGTGGATGGGCACGAGGTGACGTTCGCGAGCGCAGGACACCTGCCTCCGCTCTTGATCAGCGACGGCCACGGCGAGTACATGCGGACCGAGGTGGGGTTGCCGGTCGGCGTCCAGGAGGACCCGTCGTACGCATCTTCCACGCTTACGGTGCCTCACTTGGCGACGTTGCTCGCGTTCACCGACGGCCTCGTCGAGCGGCGTGGCGAGCACCTGGATCGTGGCCTGGAGCGCCTCAGGCAAGAGGCGAGCGCCGATCTTGCCGCGCTTCCCGATCTCCTGAGCCGATTGGTGGCGCGGCTGTGTGCCTCGCCGTCCGAAGACGACGCCGCGATCGTGGGGCTTCGATGGAGCGGCTAGAGCACGGAGACGGCACTCAGGTGACGTTCGACATCGACACGGGTCAGCCAGGGACGGCCGTGGTCACGCTGAACGGCGAGCTCGACATCGCGAACATCCAACCGCTGGAGCTGGCTGTTTCGTCGATCATCGAGGCGAAGCCGCAGCGGCTGGTCGTCGACGTGAGCGGGTTGCGGTTCGCCGACAGTTCCGCGATCGCGCTGTGGGTGCGGTGGGCTGCGAGCGTTGAGATTGAGTTGCGCGATCCATCGCCGCTGCTGCGGCGTGTGATCACCTCGATGGGTCTCGGCCAGAAGCTGAAGGTAACGAATGAGGCGGACCCGGACATTCGCGTGTGAGGCAGAGTCGGTCGGCGCCGCCCGGCGGTTTGCCACGGAGGCACTGCGCGGCATCGACCACGACGTGCTCGATGCCGTCAAGCTGATGGTTTCAGAGCTCGCCACCAACTCGATCCGTCATGCCCACTCGGCGTTCGAGCTGATCGTGACCTGCGAGGACGGAGACATTCGCGTAGAGGTGACCGACAGCGCGGGTGGAACGCCACGGATGCGCTCTGCAGGTCCCGATGACCCAACGGGCCGCGGGCTTCAGATCGTGAACCTTCTGTCCGAGGCCTGGGGCGTGCGGCGACGCGTGGACATCGGCAAGACCGTGTGGTTCACGGTCACCGCGACGCCGCTGCCAAGCCACGAGTCACGCGAGATCGCGCCGCTGTAACCCGCCGCCTTGGGATGGACGCCGCGAGCATCGAGTCGCGGACTTCGCCGGGCAGCTCTTGGGGGGCGCCGAGCCGCCGTGCCATAAGGTCCCGCTTAGGCGGCTTCCTGATAGGCTACTTCGGGCTCGGCGGTCTCGACCTGCTGGGACTCGGCGGCCACCGTCCCGCCGGCGCGCAGGAGCAGGAGCGCTGCCGCGATCCCCACGATCACGAGGATCGCGCCGACCGTGAACGCCAGGTGATAGCCGCTCACGAGCGAGGTCGTCAGCGAATCGCCGCGATGCAGCAGCGTGTTCGTATGGGTGGTCGACAGCGTCGCGAGGACCGCCAGGCCGAGGGCGCCGCCCACCTGCTGGGTGGTGTTGACGAGCCCGGATGCGAGCCCCGAGTCCTCGGCCGTCGCGGCGGACATCGCGAGCGTCATCAGCGACGGGAACGCGATGCCCGCGCCAATGCCCATCAGCACCATCGACGGCAACAGGTCGCCGGCGTAGCTTGCGTGAGTCGGAACCTCGCGGAACAGCACGAGTCCGGCGGCCACGAATACCAGCCCCGGGAGTAGCGTCTGCCGCGCCCCGAAGCGCGTGATCAGACGGGCCGACAGTCCCAGCGACATCGCCGCGATACCCAGGGCCACCGGCAGGAACGCGAGGCCGACCTCGATCGCGTCGTAGTGCAGCACCCGCTGCATGTACAGCGCGCCGAGGAAGAACATCCCGAACAGCCCGCCGACCATCAGCACCTGGATCAGGTTCGCCGCGGTCACCGTCCGCGAGCGGAACACCCGCAACGGAACGAGCGGATTGGCCGCCCGCGCCTGACGAACCACGAACGCGGCGAGGAGCGCGATCGCCACTGCTCCGAAGCCGATCGTGTGCGCGGATCCCCACGCATAGCGGCTGGCCTCGACGATCGTGTACACGCCGAGCATCAGCGAGCTCACCAGCAGGACGGCACCAGGGACGTCCGCTCCGTGCTCGAGCCCGATCCCGCTGTCCGAGCGCAGCAGGCGCGTCGCGAAAAGTCCGGTAGCGATCCCGATCGGGACGTTCACGAAGAAGATCCAATGCCAGTTCAGGCCCTGGGTCAGCACGCCGCCGGCGAGCAGCCCAATCGAGCCGCCGGCCGCGGCGACGAACGAGTAGACGCCGATCGCCTTGGCCCGCTCCGCCGGGCCGGGAAACATCGTCACGATCATCCCGAGGATCACGGCCGAGGTCATGGCGCCGCCGATTCCCTGGACGAAGCGCGCGCCGATCAACAGGCCCTGGCTGTCAGCCACGCCGCACAGCACCGACGCGGTCGTGAAGATCGTCAGACCGACGAGAAAGATCCGCTTGCGTCCGATCAGATCGCCGAGCCGGCCGACCAGCAGCAGCAGCCCGCCGAACGCAATCAGGTACGCGTTGACCACCCACGCCAGGTTCGATTGCGAGAAGTGCAGGTCGGTCTGGATCGACGGCAGCGCGACGTTCACGATCGTCTGGTCGAGAATGATCATCAGGAATCCCGCGCACAGCACCACCAGCGAGATCCAGCGTCGCCGTTCCTCGTCGCGTTGCGACCGTCCCACTGCCCCCGCAGTCGTTGCCGCTGTCTCTGTCATCAACATCTCCTGTCTTGGACCAAAACGTACACTAGCAGATCGTCTGTTACGGAACGATCTTGTGTGGATCAAATGCTCAAAGGCTCGTAAGCTCCGTGGCACCAGACTGTGAGCTGCGAACCGCGTGTCCGCATCGGCAGATCGCAGCCGATCGGCGGATCGGGCCCCTTACCGTTTCGGGTCGGGCGCCTTAGTAGTCTTAGTCGAGAGTCCCAGCCCTTACGCCCGGGCGGCGCGGTTCAGTTGCGGCGGCGAACCGGATGCGAGCACGGCACCGGCTCTGACAGGCGGCCGCAGACAAGCCGGCCGAGGGCGCGGAGGAAGACCGTCCGCTCGGACGCCGGCAGCGCCGAGAGCACGTCCTCGCGAACGCGGTCGAGGATCGCCTCGGCCTCGCGGACCTTCCGCTCTCCGGCCTTCGTCACCGCTATAACGCGCGCCCGCCTGTCGGTCCGCGAGGGGCGCCGCTCGGCCAAGCCGGCGGCTTCGAGCTCGTCGACGGTCACGACCATCGTCGTCTTGTCGAGCCCGACCATTCGCGCGATCTCGGTCTGGGTGCACTCGCGGGTCATCGCGGTCGCGAGCACGGAGTGCTCGCGCGGGGAGATCCCGGAGGCCTCCAGCACGGCAGTGAACTCGGTCGTCAGCGAATGACTCGCGCGCGAGAGCAGCCAGCAGAGGTCCGACGCCAGCGGCTCCGGCGTGGTGGCAGGATCGGCCGGATCGGTCGGAGCCGCCGTCGCGAGACCGGTCGGAGCTGCCGCCACTGGGGCCTCAGGCGGTGCGGGAGCGGGAGCGGTCGAAGCGCTTGAAAGGGACGTGCTCACGTGACCTATGATACCAGCGGTAGTTGCATTTCAGAAGATCTTGCTACAGACGATCGCGCGCTGCGGCCGGGGGCCGAGCTGAATGGCTCGGCTTCCCCGGCATCACGATGAGCCGTCGCGGCGAACTTCGCAGCGTGGGCCCGCCCGTGGGCGGTTCCCCTAATCTCACTCGATAATCCGCTTATGCAGAATTACCTGCAAATGTGACAGGTTTTGGAGTTCGCTGGACGTTCAGCTCTGCACCTACAGCCGAAGCAGAATTCTGCGAACATCGCCCTTATGAGTTTTGACTGCGGGCTGGCGCCGACCACGTGAGCCGTGCGGCGAGGTCGGCGGCCGTGAGGTCGATCAACGCGCTCCGAGTCGTCGGCCGGTAGGTGTCGCCGTCGAGGACGAGCCAGTCCACCTTCCGCTTGGCCGGGTCGACGATCAGCAGTTCGTCGACGTGGTGCGCGGCGTAGAAGCCGAGTTTGTCCCAGGTCTTATCGCCGGGGGAGACGATCTCGACCACCAGTGCGGCGGTCGGGTGCCACTGCGGCGCGTACCCGGGACGGTGCAGCGCCAGGTCCGGGACGCGGTAGTCGTCCTTGCCCTTCCCGATGCCGACAGTGCCGGTGAGCTCCAGGCCGGCCGCATCGGCGAGTGAGTCGAGCACTCCGACCAGTTTCACGGCGAGCCGCTCATGCTCATGGCTCGGCGGCGGGATCATGTGGACCACACCCTCCCACACCTCGTCGCGGCGATCGAGATCGAGACGCGCGCGCTGCTCGAGCAACTGCTCGATCGCGGCTGGCTGGGGGTCGAGCACGAGCGTAGGCATCAGACCAAGCGTACCGTCGCCGCAAACCCTAGTAACCCTAGTCTCCGGTGCAGGCGCGACGGACCCCGCGGCCGCACAAGCTGCTAGCATTGCTAGCAGTGCAACGAAGGGTGATGATCCAGGCAGACGAATCGCTGCTTGCCCGGGCTCGAAAGCTGGCCGGGGAACGTGGCGTGACGTTTCCCCAGCTCGTGCGCGACGCGCTCGAGCGCGAGCTCGGCGACGCCGATCCCGGCCCCTTATCGTGCGCCGGCGCGATCGACAGCCGCGGCGAGGCTCGCAACCGGGAATACCGACCCGACCCTTGGCGCTGATCCTCGATACTGGTCCGCTGGTCGCTCTGATCGATCGCAGTGACCCGGATCACGACCGGTGCCGGGAGCTGATCACCGCGGCAGCGGAGCTTCGGGTCGTGCCCGTTTGCGCGCTGGTTGAAGTCGAATACCAGCTGCGCCCGTGGCGCGGCGGCTTCGCCGGTCTGATGGCGGATGTGAACGCGGGTCGGCTCTCGATACACGTTCCCGACAAACGCGAGCTGGCGCGCGCCGCGCGCCTGGTCGAGGAATACGCCGACCTCCCGCTTGGCCTGGTCGACGCAAGCGTCCTGGCATGTGTGGAGCGGCTAGGGGAGGCGAAGCTCGCGACGCTTGATCACCGGCATTTCAGCATCGTGCGACCGGCGCACGTCGGGCATCTTCGGCTGTTGCCCGAGTAACAGCCCGTCGCGACCACTTAGTGGTCCCTTCCGCGCGCTTACGACCACATCAGCCGTGCGAGCTCTCGACCGGCTTGCTCGAGCGCCTGCGGCGTGCCCGCCTCGAGCACGGCTTGCAGGTCGAGGACCCGCGCGCCGAAGCTGTCGAGCTCGCGACGCCCGCAGACCGCGAAGCACGGGACGCCTGCCTGACGCGCGCGCGTGGCGACCTCCGAGACGGCCTTGCCGGCGAGGCTCTGCTGATCGAGCTTTCCCTCGCCGCTGACGACTGCGCGCGCGGCGCGCATCCGCCGATCGAACGAGAGCGCGTCGAGGATGAATGCCGCTCCGGGCACGCACTCCGCGCCGAATGCCGCCCACAGGCCGCCGGACAGTCCTCCGGCCGCGCCGGTCATCGGCACGCCGCGCGGATCGCGCGGGAGCCGGCGAGCGAGCGCGTGCAGGCGCCGCGTCAGCCGGCGGACACCGGCCTCGGCGGCGCCCTTCTGGGGCCCGAACACCCGCGCCGCGTCCTCATACGGCGTGCGCACGTCGCAGAGCACCGTCAACCGTGCCCCTCGGAGCCCGCCGCGGTTGCGAATCGCGCGGATCGCGCCGGCGCCGCCGTCGGTCGTCGCGCTCCCACCGACGCCGACGTACACGACCTCGGCGCCGGCCTCGATGGCCGCGACGATCAGCTCGCCCGTCCCGAACGTGCTGGCCGCGAACGCGTCCCGCTCGTGCTCGGCGACGAGGCCGAGCCCGCTCGCGGCAGCCGCCTCCACGATCGCGCTGCGAGCTCCGCCGCGCCGCGGCTCGACCAAGCCGAACCGGGCCTCGACCGGACGCCCCAGCGGGTCCGAGACGGTCGCGACGTGCACGTGTGCATCGAGCGAGGCGAGCAGCGCGTCGAGCGTGCCCTCGCCACCGTCCGCAACCGGGCACAGGTCGACCTCAGCCCCCGCCTGCTCCAATCCCTCGCCGATCGCTCTCGCCACCTCGGCGGCGCTCAGCGTCCCCTTGAACGAGTCGGGCGCGACCAGCGCCGCGGTCGGGATCCCAGGGATCGCGGGCACGGCCGCAGTATGTCTGGATCACGGCTCGCGGCGGGCAGTAGGTCGGGATTCCGTCCAGCGGCGGCAGTGTGTCGGGACCGCGGATCGGTCATCCTTCCGCCGGTAGCTCCGCTATGAGTGATCCCCTGACCATCGAAGAGCTTCAGCAGCGCCGGGCCGCGGCGCGGGCGCGCCGGAGGCGCCGTCGCCTGCTCATCTCGGCGCTCGCGGTCGCGATCGTCGCCCTCACCGTGGGAGCATGGATCGCGCTCGCGGGCGGCGGCGGGGGTCACCGCGCCGGCTCGAGCACGAGTGCCGTCACTCACAAGGGCCGCCCGGTCCCGCGGCCGGTCACGTTCACGGTCGAGGCGAGCGGCGATCTCCTGATCCACTCGCCGGTGTGGGAGCGCGCGCTCGAGCTCGGCGGTGGCTCGCACTACAACTTCGCGCCGCTGTTCGCGCAGATCAAGCCGATCATTCGGAGCGTCGACCTGCCGCTGTGTCACGTCGAGACGCCGATGACGTACGCCGCGCCCCAGGGTTATCCGGTCTTCAACACGCCCCCGGAGCTCGCGCGGGCGATCAAGCAGACGGGATGGAAGGCGTGCTCGACGGCGGCGACGCACTCGCTCGATCAGGGCCAGGCCGGAGTCGACGGAACAATTCACGCGCTCGATCGCGCCGGCGTGCTCCATGCCGGTACGTACGCGTCCGCCGCAGCGCAGCGCAAGCCGTTGATCATGACGATCAAGGGCATCAAGGTGGCCTTCCTCTCCTACACCGACATCACCAACGGGATCCCCTCGCCGCATCCGTGGTCGGTCGATCGCGCGAGCGCGCCGGCGATCATCGGCGAGGCCCGCCGCGCCACCGAGGAGGGCGCACGCGCGGTGATCGTCAACCTCCACTGGGGCGACGAGAACGTGAACCAACCGGCATCGTTCCAGCTCGCGCTGGCGAGGGCGCTCACGCACTCGCGCTACATCACCGCAATCGTGGGTCAGCACGTCCACGTCGTGCAGCCGATCCGCAAGATCAACGGCAAGCTCGTCGTGTTCGGCGAGGGCAACCTGATCTCGAACCAGACGCTGGCATGCTGCCCGGCGGGCTCGCAGGACGGCCTGATCGCTTTGCTCACGATCAAGGTCGATCAGACCGGCGCACGCGTCACGTTCGTCCACTACGTGCCGATCTGGGTTCAGCACCCCACGTTCACCGTGCTGCCGGTCGGCCGCGGGCTGCGCGTGGACCCTGCTGACGCGACCGAGCTCCGTGCCTCGTACGCGCGCACGGTCGCCGCCGCCGGTCGGGGCCCGCAGATCCAGCCGGTCCCGGCGCACCTCCCGCCGGGCTGAGGAGCGTTCGGTGGTGAAGTTGCAGCAGTTGTCCCTGCTGCAACTCGAGCTTGAGCGGGGTGTGGTTCAGACGCACCCTAGGGCGTCTGGGCGAACGCCCGCCCGGAACCTACCGTGATGCTCCCAACGACACATCAGGCAACTTTCGGAGGCACACGCATGTCGAGCATCACGAACATCACCCGCAGGACCCGTTTCATCTCGGCCCTAGCCGCCGCGGCGACCGCCGCGGCGATCGTCCCCGCCGGCGCCTCGGCCGCGACCACGTGGTTCGGGTCGAGCCTGAACCACGAGCCCGCCAACGCCGGCTCGAGCTGCGATCAGAGCAATCTCGACAACAAGGTGTTCTGCACCCACATCGGCTCGTTCTATCCCGGCACCTCGGGCCGCGCCCAGGCCGGCGCAAGCGGCACGATCACGAAGATTCGCGTCCGCTCCGAGGGACCGATGACGCTGCGCTTCAAGGTCGTTAAGGTTCGCTCCCTGTCCTCCGACCATCGGACCGGCCAGGCCAAGGTGTTCGCGGTCAGCCGCACGCTTCGCTTCCACGGCCCGTCGCAGGACCAGCTGGACAACGGCATCTCGCCGATCGAGTCCGCCAACGTCAACATCAAGGTCCAGCGCGGCGAAGAGGTCGCGATCGACACGAACAACAATCAGGCGGAGTACTGCTCGGACGGCACACCCGGCCAGCTGACCTTCTTCAACCCGTTGCTTGCGCTCGGCGACGGATTCCGCAGCTCACAGGGGGTCGACGACTGCCTGCTGCTCGTGCAGGCAGTGATCAGGCATTAGCGGCGCACCGAAGCACGCAAGCGGACGGCGGGCTCCGGGTGCTCCGGGGCCCGCCGCGCCGCGTCGGTCAGGCCGGAAGAGTCGCCGGGTCCTTTGTAGGCAAGAGATCCGACCTTCACGTGGCTCAAAGCTGCGGCGCGACCTTAGGTCGACACTTGGCGGAGGTCAAGCATCATCGGCGCCCGCTTAGCGTGGAATGCGTCTAGATCAACGCAAACCACACCGGACGCAACGAAACCGCGTCTTCCACGGCCCCAGCGTGCGACCGGGCCCTATTAGGAGTGCATCTGCTCGAGCAGGCACTCGCGCGGTGGCTTGTCCTCGCGCCAGCGCAGGATCTTCGTGCCGTGCCTGATCCGACCTCCGCTGGTGTGGTCGAACGTGACCTCGACGACCAGCTCGGGACGCAGCGAGATCCACTCGAGCTCCTTCTCGTTCTTCCAGCGGCTGGGGTCGCCGTGACCCCGATCACCGGTCTCGTAGGGCTCGAGCCGCTCGACCAGAGCGCGCTTCTCGCTGGCGCGCAGCCCGGAGGAGTGGCCGACGACGTGGAGCTTGCCGTCGGGGTCGTAGAGGCCGAGGATCAGCGAGCCGACCGTGTCCGGGTCCTTGCCCGGCCGGTAGCCGACGACCACCGCGTCGATCGTGCGCACGCGCTTGACCTTGACCATCCCGGTGCGCTGGCCGGGGCGGTACGGGGCGCGGCAGTCCTTGGCGACTACCCCTTCGCCGCGATGGAGCCACGGCTCGGCCTCCGAGGAGTCGTTCGTCAGCGGCGTCAGCGCGACCGGGTCTGAGACGAGCTGCTCCAGGGCGGAGCGGCGCTCGGCGAGCGGGCGCTCGAGCAGCGACTCGTCGTCGCGCGCGAGCAGGTCGAACGCGACGTAGCGAGCCGGCGTCTGCTCGGAGAGCATCTGGATTCGCGATGCGGCCGGGTGGATGCGGTTCTGGAGCGCATCGAAGTCCTGCAGGCCGTCGGCGTCGTCGATCACGATCTCGCCGTCGAGGATGTAACGGCCCGGCGGGAACGACAGCTCGGGGAAATAGCGAGACAGGGGCTTGCCGCTGCGCGACTGGATCATGCACTCCTCGCCGTCGACGAACGCGATCGCTCGGAATCCGTCGTACTTGGGCTCGTAGACCCACTCCTCGCCCACGGGCAGCGTCGCCCGGGAGCGGGCGAGCTGCGGTTCGATCGGGGGTTTCAGCGGCAGAGTCACGTGCCCACGATGCTATCCGCGGCGCCGTGACAGGGTATGCCCCACGCTACGATCAGCCCGATGGCCGCGCACGCCACCGCAGCCGAGGAGGACTACCTGCAGACGCTGTACTGGCTGTTCGAGGCGGGGCTGCCGATGACCGGTGCCAACGTGGCGCGCGCGATGCAGCTGTCGGCTCCGACCGTCCACGAGATGATCGGCCGGCTCGAGCGCGACGGCTACATCGTCCGCGATGCCGGTCGAACGATCGACTTCACCGCGTCAGGACGCGAGCACGCGGAGCGGATCGTCAGCCGGCACCGGATGATCGAGCGATTCCTGACCGATGTCGTGGGCATCCCTTGGGATGACGTGCACGAGGAGGCCGAGCACCTCGAGCACGCGATGACGCCGCGGTTCGAGGCGTACGTCCGCGCCAGCGTCGACGACGCCCGGACCTGCCCCCACGGACACCCGATCAGGGTCGGCGAGCGGATCGACGGCGTCCCGCTCGCGGACTGCGCGCCCGGCGCGAAGGTCACGATCCTGCGGCTCGAGAACGAGGCCGAGGACCTCCTGCACTACCTGAAGGACGCGGGGATCGAGCCCGGGCTCGAGGGCGAGATCGCCGCCAACGACGGCGAGCTGGTGACGGTCGAGACGGCCACGGGCGAGGCCGTGGTCACCCACAGCGTCGCCGAGACGGTGTCGGTGCTCGCCGATCCTTCCCCGCCCCCTCGGATCGCGCTGCCCGAGCAGCTTGTGCTCGGCCGCGACCGCTACGGGCGCTAAGGGCTCGCGACTGAGTAAATGGCGGGATCCGGTGAGTGGCTGGGCGTGGCTGACGTCGCCCGCTCGCCCCGATCGTACTGGTGGTACGTGAGGGCGAGCGGGTGGCGTCAGGCGCGTCCAGACGCCGCCGGAACCGTCAGTTACGAAGTCGTGGGCCCTAAGTCGCTCCACTAAAGGCCGACTGCTGGATGAATGCGAACGGGTCCTGATCGACCCAGTCCTCGTCGATCAGGTAGCCGTGGCCGAGGTCCTTGATGCCGGAGCTGCGCGCGTTCAGCGCCTGGGCGATGCCGCGGGTCTCCGGCAGCCGTGCGAGCGCCGCAGCGGTCGCGGTCGCGGCCTGCTCGAGCGGCGCCCCATGGTGGTGTTCACGCTCGGCACCCCACACGAACAGCGCCAGTCGCCCCGTCGCATCGGGGAACGCGTCTGCAAGCGCGGCCGGCGTGATCGTCACGTCGCGTCCGCCGCGGCGGACGCTCATGCTCAGCGCCAGACCGTTGCCGCGCCGGTGCAGGCCGTCGCCGAACGCTCCGTTCAGCGCTCCGACCGCGAGGCGGGCGCGCGGCGAGTGATCGATCGGACGGGCATCGGACGGTCGCGTCCGCGCGATCATGCGACCCCCGCCCCGGAGCAGCCCGCTCGCGAGCAGCCGTGCGGCCTCGTATGCCCCGTCCGTGATCTCGTCGTGGGCGACCCGGACCGGCGCTCCGGCGTCACCGACAGCGTCGAACACCCGTCCCGCGATCCCAGCGTGCATCTCGCGAACCTGCGAGGTCAGCCAGGACGCCGCGTCGCCGGCAAGATCGCCGAGCGCGGCTAGCTCCTCAGGCCGCATCTACCTTGGTGGGGGCCGTGATCTCGCGGTAGGCCTCGGCCAGGCGGCTGACGCCTTCCACAATCTCCTCGGGCGTGACGCCGGAGTACGCCAGCCTCAGCGACGAGTCGGCCCCCTCGAGCACGAAGTCCGATCCCTTCACGAACTGGACGCCTCGTTCGGCGGCGGCGGTGAACAGCGCGTTCACGTCGGTCCCGCGCGGGAGCTCGACCCACATGAAGTAGCCGCCCTCGGGGGCGACGAAGCGTGCGTCGGGAAGCTCGCGCCGGAGCGCCTCGGCGAGCGTCTGTGCGCGCTCGCGCAGGGCGGCCTTGACCGTCTCGATCGAACGCTCGATCGCGCCCGAGCGGCAGAACTCGTTGACGATCGCCTGCGCGACCATGTTCGGCGAGATGTAGGTGGTCGTCGCGAGCTTCGTGATCCGCGCGATCAGCTCCGCCGGGCCCACCAGATAGCCGACCCGGATCCCGGGGCACACGGTCTTCGAGAACGAGGACGCGTACACGACGTTCTCCGGATCGAGCGAGAGCATCGTCGCCTGCGGGGAGCCTTCGAAGCGCAGCTCGACGTACGGATCGTCCTCGAAGATCGTGAACTCGTGGGCTTGCGCGAGCTCGAGCAGTCGCGCGCGCTTCGCGGCCGACAGCGTATAGCCGGCCGGGTTCTGGAAGTTCGGGATGATGTGCGCGAGCTTCGGCCGCGCGCCGGCGACCAGCACGCGCTCGAGCGCGGCGACGTCGATCCCGTCGTGTTCGAGCTCGACCATCCGCACGTCGGCGCCGCGCTGTCGCAGCGACAGCAGCGTGCGGTCGTATGTGGGGCGCTCGACGATCACGGTGTCGCCGGGCTGCACCAGCGCCTCGAACAGGAACGCGTCGGCCTGCATCGATCCGTTCGTCACGATCACGTTCTCGGGCTCGACCTGATGGCGCGCGGCGATCCAAGCGCGCAGCGGCGGATAGCCGATCGCCGTACCGTACGCGGTCGCACCGCCGGGATCGTTCGTGAACGCGCGACCGGCGGCCTCGCGCAGGCCGTCCACGTCGACGATGTCGAGCGACGGCGCGCCGCGGGCGAATGAGATCGGCTTGGCCATCTTCGGAGAAGATTACGACAGGTGCGCGCCACCAAGCGCGCCGGCGACACGCGCGGACCGACGCGGGTCACATCGGTTACGCGGCGGCGCCGAGCAGCGAGACGGCGAGCTCGGCGACCTCGGTCGGCGTGCGCCCGACGCGCACGCCCTTGGCCTCGAGCGCCTCGCGCCTTCGCCGCGGCGGTGCCCTGCGAGCCCGAGACGATCGCGCCGGCGTGGCCCATCGTCTTGCCGGGCGGCGCGGTGAAGCCGGCGATGTAGGCGACGACCGGCTTGGAGACGTGCTCGGCGATGAACTCGGCGGCCTGCTCCTCGGCGTCGCCGCCGATCTCGCCGCACATCACGATCAGCTCGGTCTCCGGGTCGGCCTCGAACAGCTCGATCACGTCGATGAAGTCGATGCCGGGGACCGGGTCGCCGCCGATGCCGACGATCGTCGAGTTGCCGAAGCCGCTCTGGGCCAGCTCGTTGCCGATCTGGTAGGTCAGCGTGCCCGAGCGCGAGACGACGCCGACGTTGCCCTGCTTGAAGAACGCCGCCGGGATGATGCCGACGTTCGCCTTGCCCGGCGAGAGGATGCCCGGGCAGTTGGGGCCGAGCAGGCGCGCGCGGCCGTTCTTCTTGAGCGATGTTGTAGACGCGCAGCTCGTCGTGGGCGGGGATGCCCTCGGTGATGCGATGATCAGCTCGATGCCCGCGTCCGCGGCCTCGAGGATCGAGTCGGCGGCGAACCGCGGCGGCACGAAGATCATCGCGGTGTTGGCGCCGGTCTCGCTCGACCGCCTCGTGGAAGGTGTTGAAGACGGGGATGCCCTCGACGTCCTGCCCGCCCTTGCCGGGCGTCACGCCGGCGACGACCTGGGTGCCGTAGTCGCGGTTGCGGAGCGTGTGGAAGGTGCCCTCGCGGCCGGTGATCCCGGAGACGCAGAGCCGCGTGTCGGTGTCGACGAGGATGCTCATCACGGCTCGAGCTCTGCGCGCGAGCTCGACGACCTTCTGCGGCGGCGCCGAGCATCGTCGACTCCGCGTGCACGTTGGGCAGGTTCGCGTCGGCCAGCAGCTGCGCGGCCCTCCTCGTCGTTGGTGCCGTCGAGGCGCACGACGAACGGCACCGTCCGGCTTCGATCTGCGTCGAACGCCTCGATCAGGCCCCTGGCGACCTCGTCGCAGCGGGTGATGCCGCCGAAGATGTTGAACAGCACGGCCTTGACCTTGTCGTCGGAGAGGATCACCTCGACGGCGCTGCGTGATCGCCTCGGCCTTCGAGCCGCCGCCGGCGTCGAGGAAGTTCGCCGGCTTGCCGCCGGCCTGGGCGACGACGTCGAGCGTCGACATCACGAGCCCGGCGCCGTTGCCGAGGATGCCGATGTCGCCGTCGAGCTTGACGTAGGTCAGGCCGCGCTCCTTGGCCATCCGCTCCTGCGGGTCCTCGGCCGAGAGTCGCGCAGCGCGGCGTTGTCGGGATGGCGGTAGAGCGCGTTGTCGTCGAGCGTGACCTTCGCGTCGAGCGCCTTCACGTCGCGGTCGGGGGTGACGATCAGCGGGTTGACCTCGACCAGCGTCGCCTCCTCGGCGACGAACGCCTCGTAGAGCTTGGCGAGCATCGCGCCGACCGGCCGCACGACGTCGGCGTCGACGCCGGCCTCGAACGCGAGCCGGCGGCCGTGGAAGTCCTGGAAGCCGAGCAGCGGGTCGACGTGCAGGCGGGCGATCGCGTCCGGGTCCTCGTCGGCGACCTCCTCGATGTCCATGCCGCCCTGCGTCGAGAGCATGACCAGCGGCGCCTTGGCGCCGCGGTCGAAGATCGACGAGGCGTAGTACTCGGCCGCGATGTCCGAGGCGCCCTCGATCCACACCTCGTGGACGGTGAGGCCGCGGATGTCCATGCCGAGGATCGCCTCGGCGTGCTGCTCGCGCCTCGTCGCGGTCGTTGGCGACCTTGATGCCGCCGGCCTTGCCGCGGCCGCCGATCAGCACCTGCGCCTTGACCACGCACGGGTAGCCGATCTCGTCGGCGGCCGCGACGGCCTCGTCGACCGTGCTCGCCGGCCTTCCGGTCGGGACCGGGATGCCGTGGCGCGCGAACAGCTGCTTGCCCTGGTACTCGAGTAGGTCCATCGGCGACTGCGCACTCTATCGAAGCGGTTTGCGTGGCATCATGCCCGCTCGCCATGGCGCTCCCCAAGCAAGTCTCGTTCGTCACGTTCGACGTCTACGGCACGCTGATCGACTGGGAGACCGGCGTCTACGAGGCCTTCCGCAGGAAGCCGAGCGCGACGGCTTCACGATCGAGCGCGACGAGCTGATCCCGCTGTTCCACGAGATCCAGCAGCAGATCGAGGCCGGCTCCTACGAGCTCTACGCCGAGGTGCTGCGCCGCACCGCGGTCCAGATCGCCAAGCAGCTCGGCTGGCCGCTCGAGCCCTCGCGCTCGGGCTTCCTGCCCGACTCCGTGCAGCGCTGGCCGCCGTTCAAGGAGACCAACCCGCCGCTCAGAAGATCGCCAAGAAGTACAAGATCGGCCTGATCTCCAACATCGACGACAAGCTGCTCGGGCAGACGCGCCGCCACATCCCGCTCGACTTCGACCTCGTCGTCACCGCCCAGCAGGTCCGCTCCTACAAGCCCGATCCCGCCCACTTCAAGGAGTGCGAGCGGCGCATCGGCGGCAAGAAGGGCTGGGTCCACGTCGCCGCCAGCTACTACCACGACGTCGAGCCCTGCCTGAAGAAGAAGATCCCGGTGATCTGGGTCAACCGCGACAAGCAGCAGCTCGAGCTCGGGCCAGAAGAAGCCGACGCCGAGGTCACGACGCTGCGCGACGCGGCCAAGCTGCTCGGCGTCGACTAGGCTGAGCCGGAATGCGCGGTCATCGCGCTCCACGCCGACGTGATCGTCTTCGATCAGCGACGTCTGGCAGACGACCTGCACCGCAGTTCACGGCGGGCGACGAGGCCTTCGTGATCGACTCGCCGGTCTACCCGACGAGCTCGAGGCGCTGCCGGCGTGCTCGAGCAGGCGGGCTTCGCCGTTTCGGGGCTGCTCGCCACCCACGGCGACTGGGACCACCTGCTCGGCCGGCTCGCGTTCCCGGAGCGCGCTCGGCTGCGGCGAGGCGACGGCGCGCGCGGCTGCGGCCGAGCCCGGCGCCGCCCAGCGCGAGCTGCGGAGCTTCGACGAGGAGCACTACGTCGAGCGGCCGGCGGCCGCTGACGCTCGGTGGCCTGCAGGCGCTTCCCGGTGCCGGGCCACCTGGCGCTCGGAGCTCGGGGGCGAGGAGCTCGAGCTGCATCCCGCCGACGGCCACACCGCCGACGGCATGGCGTTCTGGCTCCCGTGGCGGCGGGTGCTCGTCTGCGGCGACTACCTCTCGCCGGTCGAGATCCCGATGATCTCGCCGGGCGGCACACTCGCGGGCTACTTGGCGTCCCTGCAGCGGTTGCAACCGTTGATCGAGCAGGCGCAGACGGTCGTGCCCGGGCACGGCGCGCCGCTCACGCGCGATCAAGCGCTGAAGCTGTTCGACGAGGACCAGATGTACCTCGTGGCGCTGCGGAGCGAAGGATCCGGCGCACAGGTGCCAGCGAGCAGACGCAGCGCACCGCAGCGGCGGATCCACGTGCAGAACGCGGAACGGGTCGCAGTCGGTTGATGCGTGACACCTGCGGTGGCGGCAGCGGCTGACGCCCCTCCCTTCGCCGGCTGTCAGCCCGAGTCCCCGCAAACGTATGCGTTGGGTGATGAGACTCGTGCTGGTCACGCTGGTCCTGGCGCTCGGTGCGTCGGTGCCGGCCGAGGCGCGCAACCAGACGATTGCGCCGCCCGGGAACTCGGGCGTGTCCCAGTACCTCGAGAGCGTCCCGACGGCATCAGGAAGCCGGCCGACGAACACGATCAAACCGGGCGGTGGCGGCTCGCACCGGTCAGGCGGCGTCGGCGCATCGGGGGGCTCAGGTGGCTCGGGCGGCCCAGGCGGCATCGGCGGATCGGGTCGCTCCGGCGGTCTAAGCACGTCGGGTGGCTCGGGCAGCTCGGGCGGCGTCGGCACATCCGGTGGCTCAGGCGGCTCAACTTGGGCAACAACGGTGCGAGCGGGCGGTCGGTCATCGCACCGTCGGTCAGGCGTGCGCTCGCCGCGCAGGGCCCCGACGGGCTGGCGGTCGCAGCGCTCGCGCAAGCGACTGCCGCAGGCGCACCGACGGACGCGGCTGGGCGAGGCGGAAGCCCACGCGGCTCGCCGGCTCGGCGGCCTCGACCCGAGCCGGATCCTCCCCGGTCACCGCACTCGTCAAGGCGATGACCGGTTCGAGCAGCGGCGGCGGGCTTGGACCGCTGCTGCCGGTGATCCTGACCATCAGCCTGCTCGGCGCCGTCGCGCTCGCGCTCGCGCGCCGGCGACGGGCCAGCTGACTCCTGGCTCGTCGTGCGCTTCGCCCGACTGGCCGTCCTTGCCTCGCTGCTGCTCGCCGGGGCCGGCGCACCACAAGCTCCACGCGCACGGTACGGATACGCTGCGCGGCGGCAGAGGGCGCCGGAATGGTCCGCGTCAACGTCATCTGGTCGCAGGTGGTCCCGCGCACGCGCCCCGCTGGTCGCGGTTCGGATCGGTCTGCGCGCGGCGCAATCGGGCCCGACCGGAGGCGTGGGTTGCCGAAGTGGAGGGCAGCGCCAGGTTCGAAGCACTCAGGTCAGGCAACATTCCGCTCCAGGTCCGGTCTTTCGCCTCTTTCGCGAGGAGACGGAGTGAGCCGGATTGCCATCGATGTCGGCTGGGGTGTGCCGGTGCTGGATCCGTCCAGGGCAAAGCTCGGGGTGCGGGCCTCGGTTCGGGTCGGTCGGTGCCTCTCTGCCGAAACCACATCGGATTAGGTTAGCTGCCGAGCTCAAACGAACTCGCAGGCGTCGACAGCCGCTACAACGACGGCTGCACGGAGATGGTGCTCTCGCGGGAGACGACATCGAAGTCCCGGCGATCGAAGGTGAGGACCTGGCCGTTGTTGCCTTCGGCGCAGGCGATCACCGCGGCGCCGGCGAAGCCGAGCGGGAGGTCTTTGTAGCGGAACACGAGCGCGCGGATCCGCGCCAGGTCGCGCTCTCCGCAGTGCAGCGCGAACGCTCCCGTCTCGAGGTCGGCCAGGAACGAGTCGAGCATCTCGGTGCCGTGGCGGACCTCGAGCATGTAGGTGACCTCTGCGAGGATGCCCGCGGGCACCAGGTAGGGACCGGGATCGGACTCGAGCACGGCCGCGGCCACCTGATGGTGCGGGTCGGCGCGGTTGAACAGAGCCAGCAGCGCCGAGGTGTCGAGCGCGATCACCGTGCTCGGCGGTGCGGGTCCACCGCTCACGGACCCAACGCTTGGCGTCCTCGGAGTGAAGCTCCGTGTCCTCGAACATCCCGATCGAGGCCGGCCGCGGCCGCGGCCGCCCACGCAGATACGTGCCCAGCGCGTCGCGCACCACCTCCGACTGCGGTCGCCGCTCCCGGCGCGCCGTCTCCGCAGCTCACGCTGGAGATCCTCAGGCAGATACAGCGTCGTCTTCTCCATGGAGATACCATACGCCAGACGCCATACAATTAGAACAAGTCGTCTGTCCTTGTCCTTCGCAATCCCGTAGAGCACCGAGCGCTGCTCGGCGCTCCAACCGGTACGCCCGGCATGACCAGCAGCTCGGGGGTGCAAGTCCCCTGTGGAGGTTGATGAGGTTTCACGTTTAACCTCGGCTGATGTTCACGTTTGGGGCGGACGGAACTCCGCGCGGTGGCGGGGCGGCGGGCGAGCCCGTCGTTGGGGCTGTTGGGGCGGCGGTTGCTGATGCCCGTGTGACGGTGCCGGCCGGGAGCGGGCGGGGGAGGCTTGCCGCCTGGCGGCGCCTGCTGTTTGAGCTGTGCTGGCTGGCGGGGGGCGGCGGGCTCTATGGCGGCGGGTTGGCCGCGCTGATGAGGTCCTCGGCGCTTTGGCGGCGGCGTTTGCGCCGCTTGGGTGGTAGCCCGTTGGCCGCGCGGCGTTGCTGCTCGGCTTGGCGGGCGGCGAAAGCGTCGGCGACGCGCAGGTTGCGGGCGATGAAGACGGTGGCGGTGAAGAGCGCGATTGGGGTGAGGCCCATCAGCCGGCACCAGCCGCGGGAGAGGTCGTTGGTGGCGGGGTCCTTGACGGTCGAGAGGCGCGCTCGGCGCTGGAGCGGCGGGCGTATGAGTCTCGGTGGGCTTTGGAGGGGTGGTCGTGTTTTTGGGCGGTCTTGGCGTTGACCGAGGGCGGCACGGTGATCGTCTGCTGAGAGCAGCAGGCCGGGGGGTGCTCTGGCGCTTTGAGCACTTGCGGGCGGGTGTGCGGCAGCGTCATCGACTGCGGGCGGAGCGGGCAGCGGAGCTTGCCCTGGGCGGGGCAGATCACGCGCCGGTAGCTGTCGTGGTTGTAGCCGGTGAGCGGTGAGAGCTTGTAGCGCGAGAGCTCCTCGCACAGCTTGTCGTGCGCGTGCGTCTGCTCGGCGCTGGCGCCGCGCGCGAGCGGGGAGAGCTCGAGCAGCGTGGTGGGGGTGGCGGGGCAGTAGAGGTTGCCGTTTGAGCGGATCGCGCCGTGGTGGGTGCCGTTCGGTCCGCGGTCGTTGGGGTGTAGATCCTGGACGAGTTGGGCGCCCAAGCGACGGATGGGGAGCGCCCAGTGCTCGGCGGTCCGGTAGGCGTAGCCGGAGTCGGCCAAGAGGTCTGAGAGCTTGATGCCGCTGGCGGCCATGCGTTGTAGGACGGGCACGAACGCTGGTGGCGGGGCGTCGTCGTGCTGGTCGAGGACCGACGGCGTCAGCGTGAGACGCGGGTTTGGGCGTTGTCGTGCCCGCCGAGCTTGATGATCCCGGTTGCAAGCTTCGGCCGCGGAAGGAGTCGCGCCCGACCGGGCGAAACGAGAGCCATGACTGAGCACGAGGCAAGCCGAACCCTGGTCAAGTCCCCGCCCGAGTTGTGGGCCGAATGCAGCGACGCGGCATCGCTCGCCCGCCACCTGGGCCAGTTCGGAGAGATTCGCATCACGAGGCTCGAGCCGGAGACCGCCGTTGCCTGGGAGGGCGAGCGTGCGAGCGGCACGGTGCGGCTCGAGCCGTCGGGATGGGGGACCCGGGTGGTGCTGACCGCCCAGGCTGCCTCAGAGGACCTGGCGTCGCGGGTGTCGATGAGCTCGGTGTCGTCGGTGAGACCGAGGCGGCGGACTCTGGGCCGGAGGTGGCGGCCGTCGCGGAGCCGGAGGTGGCGGCGGTCGCGGAGCCCGAGGCGGAAACGGAACCGGAACCGGGGCCTGATCCGATCGGCGTCGCCGAGCACCAGCCGGTGGCTGTCGAGGATTCGGAGCCGGCACGTGACGCCTCGCAGCCGCCGCCACACGAAGCTCCTCGCCCCGGTGCGCGCTCCGGCTTGATCGCGCGATTTTTCGGCAGGTTGAGCAAGCGGGCGGCAACCCCGGTGGTCCTCGAGCCGGCGCCTGGCGCGGACTTGCCGGACAGACCCGCGCCGCTCGCCGTGGGGCCCGAGGAGCCCGCCGCTGAGACAGCAACACCCGAAACCGCCGCCGGGGCTCCGGTGACGCCGAGGAATCGAGCGGGCCCGCGCCGCCGACCGACTCCCTGCTCGCCCCCGAGCCGCCGACCGGGTCAGTCCGCCCAGCAGAGCCGACCCTCGACACCGCCGCCGCGCTGACGGCGGCGCTCGACAGCCTCGGCCAGGCGCACCACCGCCCGTTCTGCGCGCCTGACCGAATCCGCCGCCCGGCGGCACCCCGAGCGTGGCGAGAAGGCCCCACCACGGAGGCTGTCGCAAAACCCGGCTGGTTCCGCTGGGTTTTGGGAGTTTGATCAGTGCCGTGTGCCTGGTCGCGGTCGCCGGGATCTGTCCGGCTGCCATGCTGTAAAAGTACCTCCTGAGCAGGGCTTTTACGGCTGATTGCAGCAGCCGGGGCCTGCGTCAGGAGGTCGGTGATGATGATGACGCGCGGGGCGGCGGAAGCGAGGCTGGCGCGGGGGTTGATGAGCGGTCGGCGGGCGCGACGCGGGGGTATGTGTGCCCGCGCGCGAGATCAGCTGTTCTTGATGCCGGTGTGCATGCGCGATTGGCTGGAGGAGGGGCATCTGGCGTGGTTCGTGCTCGACGTGGTCGCAGAGCTGGACACGCGGCGCGTTGCATCGTCGTCCTGGGGGCGTGCCGGGGCGTCCGCCGTATGAGCCGGAGATGATGTGCGGCGCTTGTGTTGTATGCGTATTGCTGTGGGGTGCGTTCCAGCCGGCGGATCGAGGCGGCGTGCCGGACGGACGCGGCGTTTCGGGTGATCTGCGGGGGGCTTGTGCCTGATCACGCGACGATCGCGCGGTTCGTCGTTGATCAGGAGCAGCCGCTTGGGGATCTGTTCGTTGAGGGGTTGCGGCTGTGCGCGGCGGCGGGGCTGGCGGATCTCGCGGTGGTCGCGCTGGACGGCACGAAGCTCGCTGCGGACGCGTCGCTGGCCGAAACCGTGACGCTGACGTGGATCCGGCGGGAGGTCGCGAAGCTGATGGCCGTGACCGGCGAGGACGAGCAGCCTGGCGCGGCCGGCGCGAGGCGCTGCCCGGTCTCGAGCCGGTCGCTGAGATCTCCTCACCGCGCGGTCGCCTGGCACGGCTGCAGGCGGCGCTTGCGGTGATCGAGGCCGAGGACGCCGCGGCGGCCGCCGAGGCGGCACGCCAGGCGCAGGCCGCGGCTGCGCAGGCCGAGCAGGGCCGCCAGCTGACCGGCCGCAAGCCCAAAGAGCCGCTCGCCGCGCTCGCGCGCGCCGAGGTCGATCACGCTGGTCGCGTCCGAGCGCGTGGAAGCGATGCAGGCCGCGCGGGCGGCAAGCTCGCCGCGGCAGCGCGCGGGGAGAAGCCCAAGGCGCCGCCGCCGTGCCGGATCGAGAGAGCGAAGGACACGCTCCAGCGGGCAGAACCGCGCTCGCCGCCGCCCGCGACGCGGTCGAGGCCGCCCCGGCCGCGGCCGGCCGGGCGAACATCACCGATCCCGACAGCCGGATCATGAGCACCAAGGACGGCTGGGTGCAGGGCTACAACGCCCAGGCGATCGTCAACCCGCACCAGATCGTGCTCGCCTGCGAGGTCAGCCAGAACGCCAACGACGTCGAGCTCTACCAGCCGATGAACAGCACGCTCACCCACACGCTCACCGCCGCCGGGATCACCGACGAGATCGAGCTCGAGCTCGCCGACGCCGGCTACTGGTCAGAGGCCAACGCCACCGCCCCGGCCCGGACCGGCTGATCGCGACCATCAAAGACCACAAACAACGGCGCGCCGCCCGCGAGCTCGGCCACACCGCCGGCCCGCCACCCCCGACGCCACGCCCGATCGAGGAGATGGAACACCTCCTGCGCACCCCCCAAGGCGCCGCCGCCTACACGCAACGCTCCAGCCTGATCGAACCCGTCTTCGGCGACCGCAAGCACAACCGCGGGATCCGCCGCTTCCGCCGCCGCGGCCTTAACGCCGTCCGCAGCGAGTGGGCGTTCATCCACCTCGCCGGCAACATGCTCAAGCTCTACCAGCACCACACCACGGCCGCGACCGCCTAACTCCCCCCGATCACACCGAGCACGACCCCACCCGGCACACCGGGAGGCGCCCACACGCGCCAGCGCCCGGCCACAACCGCGCCCACCACCCCCAAACGCTCACCACGCCACTACGACCGCCACCACAGGAACGATCACCTTGCACCCACGCCGCCTACGGAAAACGTTTTGCGACAGCC